>UCEZ01000066.1 GCA_900471525.1 Hyphomicrobiales bacterium
TGCGCCTTCGGGCGTGATCCAGGCGGAGGGCGAGCGTGTCAGCGTGCGTGTCAACGGCCAGTTCTCGTCCGAACATAGCCTGAGCGCCGTCAACCTGCAGGTCAACAACCGCTTCTTCCGCCTGAGCGATATCGCCACGATCACCCGCGGATATACCGACCCGCCGACGGCGCTGTTCCGGTTCAACGGTGAGCCGGCCATCGGTCTGGCAATCGGCATGAAGCAGGGTGCCAATCTCCTGGAGTTCGGCGCGCATGTCGAAGAACAGATCAAGCAGGTCGAGGCGGAATTGCCGGTCGGTGTCGGCGTACATCTCGTCTCCGACCAGCCGCTGATTGTCGAAGAGGCAGTATCGGGCTTTACGCGCGGCCTTGCCGAAGCGGTGATCATCGTTCTTGCCGTCAGCTTCGTCAGCCTCGGAGTACGGGCCGGTCTCGTCGTTGCCCTGTCGATCCCGCTGACGCTTGCCATCACCTTCGTCGTCATGTCCTATTTCGGCATCTCGCTGCAGCGCATCTCGCTCGGTGCACTGATCATTGCACTGGGACTTCTTGTGGATGACGCGATGATCGCCGTCGAGATGATGGTGGCGCGGTTGGAGGCGGGGGACTCGCTGCGCAAGGCGGCGACTTATGTCTATACGTCGACTGCCTTTCCCATGCTGACCGGCACGCTGGTGACCGTCGCAAGTTTCATCCCGGTCGGCCTTAACAACAGCGCCGCCGGCGAGTTCACCTTCACGCTTTTCGTCGTCATCGCGGTCTCGTTGCTGGTGTCGTGGATCGTCGCGGTGGTTTTTGCGCCGCTGCTCGGGGTCACCATCCTGCCGAAGACGATGAAGCAGCATCATGGCGAAAAGGGCCGGCTGGGGCGGATGTTTTCCGGGCTTCTGGTCTGGTGCATGCGCTGGCGCTGGGTGACAATCGCCTTTACGGTCCTGATCTTTGCGGCCTCCGTCTTCGGCATGGGCTTTGTCCAGCAACAGTTCTTCCCGTCGTCAGACCGGCTCGAACTGATCGTAGACTGGTCGCTGCCGCAAAATGCCTCGATTACCGAGACCAATGCGCAGATGGCCAAGTTCGAACAGGACAAGCTGGTGGGCAATCCCGATGTCGAGCGCTGGTCGACCTATGTCGGACAAGGCGCCGTCCGCTTCGTTCTCTCCTTTGACGTACAGCCGCCGGACACATCCTTCGGCCAGACCATCATCGTCACCAAGAGTCTCGAGGTGCGCGACAAATTGCGTGCCGATCTGCAGAAGTATCTGAAGGAAACGTTCGTCGGCACGGATGCCTATGTGAAGCTGCTCGATATCGGCCCGCCGGTCGGCCGCCCCGTCCAGTACCGTGTCAGCGGTCCGGATATCGGCGAGGTCCGGCGGCACGCACTCGAACTCGGCAGCGTTCTTGGTGGCAATCCGCTGCTCGGGGATGTCGTCTATGACTGGAACGAGCCTGCGCGCGTCATTAAGGTGGATGTGCTGCAGGACAAGGCCCGCCAGCTCGGAGTGACGTCGCAGGATATTTCGTCGGCGCTGAACGGCATTGTCGGCGGAACAACAGTCACCCAGGTTCGCGACGATATCTACCTGATCAACGTCGTTGCCCGCGCCAAAGCCTCGGAACGGCAGTCGATCGAGACCTTGCGTGACTTGCAGCTTCCGGGTGCGAGCGGCAGTTCCGTGCCGCTCGCTGCTGTTGCAAGCTTTCGCTACGAGATGGAGCAGCCAGTGGTCTGGCGTCGTTCGCGTCTGCCGACGCTCACCGTCAAGGCGGGCATCCGCGATGCGACGCAGCCGGCGACGATTGTCGCCCAGCTGTCGAAGGATGTGTCGGCCTTTGCGGAAAAGCTGCCACCGGGGTACAAGATCGATGTTGGCGGCAGCGTCGAGGAAAGCGGCAAGAGCCAGGCGCCGATCGCCGCCGTCGTGCCGCTGATGCTGTTCATCATGGCGACGATCCTGATGATCCAGCTTCAAAGCTTCTCGCGATTGTTCCTCGTTTTCGCAGTGGCGCCGCTGGCGTTGATCGGGGTTGTCGCGGCATTGCTGTCTAGCAATTCGCCGATGGGCTTCGTCGCCATTCTCGGCATTCTCGCGCTGATCGGTATCCTCATCCGAAACTCCGTCATCCTGGTGGTACAGATCGAGGATTTGCGCAAGGAAGGCATTGCGCCCTGGCAGGCAGTGCAGGAAGCGACCGAGCACCGGATGCGGCCGATCATGCTGACGGCTGCGGCGGCCAGCCTGGCGCTCATCCCGATTGCCCGCGAAATCTTCTGGGGTCCGATGGCCTATGCCATGATGGGCGGCATCATCGTCGGCACCGTGCTGACGCTGCTTTTCCTGCCGGCGCTCTATCTTGCCTGGTTTCGCATCAAGCCACCGGAAAAGACCGATGACGTGCGGATCGAGGGCGTGGAAGCGCCGATTCCGGATGACGCGGTTCCGGTTTGAGGGGCGACTTCGTGCTTGGCGTTCACTCCAGCCTTCGTCATCCTCGCCCTTGTGGCGGGGATCCAGTAGCGCCGCGTCTGCGGCGCTAAAGACTCTTCTCTTCCGATTGACCAATTCTCTCACCGCGCGGACGCGCGGCGGCTGAATCCCCGCCACAAGGGCGAGGATGACGGATGAGAGTTGCTGCGCGCGGCTGTTTCGTCAGTGAAGCCGTAGCGTGGGACTTTCGTCTCGCCCCTCACAACATGACCACCGTCAGTTCCGTCTTGTCGTAACCGAAATCGAGCGGTGTGGCTCCGGTGTGTTCCAGCACCAGCCAGTCGCCGGCATTCAGGAGCGCCAGACCAATCGCGCAATTTCCGTAGGACGCGGACGCCGGATCGTTATCGTTGAGGCTGGCGACGATCGTTGTGCCGTTGACTTTGACAGCGACAGAAAATGCGCCGGATGGATTGGCTTCGACGCCAAGGCAGACGAGATAGGGAGCGGTGACCGGAACAACCAACCGGTTGCCGCCGCCGGCGACCGAGGCGCCAAGGCTGAACCCACCCTGGTTGACGCTTAACGTGGAAAAGCCGGTCTGCGAGCCGGAAGCGGGCGTCGTTACACCGCCACCCCGCGTTGCGCGTACCAGCGGACGCTGCGGCATGCGCACCTGGCCTTGGCCGGTAATGCTCAGCGCCGATGTCCAGGCCGAACCGTCCGGACTGACCTTGATGGCGAAATCATCCGAGCCGGTGAGCCCCATTTCCGCGCGGCCGGACCAGCCCGACTGGAACAGCAGGCTCGCAGTATCGCCTGCTGTCGCCTTGTTGACCTTCACCTGATGTCCGTTGCCGTCGTGTGTCAGCAAGGTGGCGGCCGCGGACACCGCGAGCCGATTGGTGCTGTCGGCGGTAGTGTTGATGCCGAGATGCGCAGGCGTGCCGACAGCGTCGTAGGTGGCCCAAAGACTGCCGGTGTGAATCTTCATCCTGTCTTCAGCCAGGAACCAGCCGCGCCAGCCTTCCCTCGGCGTTACGAAAATCCAATCGCCATCCTGCCAGAAGGCGAGTTTGCCGCTCTTTCCCGCCCACGTGCCCGTCGGCGACGTCGCGATGTCATAACAAGCCCCTTCCTGCGGATCGGATGGCGGCGTCGAAAGAGAGGCGGTGATCGTCAACTGCGTCAGGACGTCGAGGCGCTGCAGCGCTTCGTTGTGGGTTACGTGCTTTTGGGCCTGCGACGGCAGGATATAGGGTAGTTCGAGATTGGCGGTGGTCTCGCTCATTGGGTTGGTTCTCCTTTTGGGTGAGGAGAAGGGTATCCGCTCACGGGGAGGAGGGGACGTGAGATCCGCCGCCGGATTGTTTATAAAGAGAGATTGGAACGGACCATGCCCGCCAGTTCACGGGGACTATCGAGGATGACGGCTCAACCGCAGGGATGCCACCATTCCCTTTCCGTCAGGAGCAGAACGGTGCCGTACGCGGCGGGAAGGCGGGAACGTCGCCGCTCATAAGGACCCCGTTGAAGATCGTCGGGTATGCCGCTTAGCAACCAAAACCGGAGTGGGGCTGGCGGGTTACAGGCCGCGCGAGACGAAATGGGGATTGGCGAAGTCAACGTCGAATGTCTGGTTGCGCTTGCCGTAGGACAGGGGATTGCCGTCCATGGTGACGGTCTCGCCGCCGGCTGCGCGCAGGACGGCATCGCCGGCGGCCGTGTCCCATTCCATCGTTCGGCTGAGGCGCGGATAGATGTCGGCAAGCCCTTCGGCGAGAAGGCAGAATTTCAGCGACGAGCCGATGGATTCGTAATCCGTGATGCCGTGTTCGGCGAGGTAGGCGATGGTTTCCTGGCTGTTGTGGGAACGGCTCGCCAATGCCACCAGCCGGTCGCCGCGGCTGCGGCAACCGATGATGGTCGGCGGACCGATGTCGTGCTGGCCGGAAACCACGGCCTTTTTTGCCTTGTTGCGGGTCGCGGCATAGAGAATGCCGAGTGCCGGCGCATAGACGACGCCGGCGACCGGCTCGCCCTTTTCGATCAGTGCGATGTTGACGGTGAAATCATCGTTGCGACCGACGAATTCCTTGGTGCCGTCGAGGGGATCGACGAGGAAGAAGGATTTACCCTCGATATCGGGGATATGGCCGGCGGCGACGGCTTCCTCGGCGACCACGGGGATATCAGGAAAGGCTGCTGCCAGGCGATCGAGGATGATCTTTTCGGCGCTTTCGTCGGCATCGGTCACGGGGGAACAGTCGGCCTTGTAGCTGACTTCCGGTCCGGCATGATAGATGTCGAGGATCGCTTTCCCCGCAGCCACCGCCGCCGCTTCCAGAACGTCCAGCATTTTGCTTCCCGCGCCTCTCTGCCGTCTTCGGCCATGGCATTCAAATTTCCCGGAGACGTTGAAGTCTGTCGCCTGGAACAGTGACTATACATCCACATTCCTTACCGGTCTTTTCAAGATTCGCTCGTCAATTTTTTCCAACTGTGCCGCATTTGGCACTGCGCCTCCGGTCCGGTTCGGATAGAGCTGCGGCAACACGGCACGGCGCATTCGAACCGTCTTTGCCGCGGCGGTCTTTGCGCCGGTCGCAGCTTGTGCAAATGTGCGTTGCAACATGGGTTGAGTGAATTGGGACTGGCATGCGTTA
Source organism: Hyphomicrobiales bacterium (assembly GCA_900471525.1). Lineage (GTDB taxonomy): Bacteria > Pseudomonadota > Alphaproteobacteria > Rhizobiales > Rhizobiaceae > Pararhizobium. The sequence goes on from UCEZ01000066.1 coordinate 5,101, forward strand.
TTCGGCATTCTCGATCGTCAAGAACGCGCTGACGGGCAACGTCAACTGGAAGCCGGCCTGGCGGCAGCCCGAGCCCAAACCCTATTACGATGTCATCATCGTCGGCGGCGGTGGCCATGGGTTGGCAACAGCTTACTATCTCGCCAAGGAATTCGGCCTCAAGAACATCGCTGTTGTTGAAAAAGGCTATCTCGGCTCGGGCAATGTCGGGCGCAATACGACGATCGTGCGCTCCAACTACATGCTGCCCGGCAACGAGCCGTTCTACGAGTTTTCGATGAAACTCTGGGAAGGCATGGAGCAGGAGTTGAACTACAACGCCATGCTGTCGCAGCGCGGCATCATCAATCTCTACCACAATGACAGTCAGCGCGACGCCTATATCCGCCGCGGCAATGCCATGTGGATGGAGGGCGTTCCCGCCGAGCTGCTCGACCGCGCGGCGTTGAAGAAGATGCTGCCGTTCCTCAATTTTGACCATGCCCGCTTCCCGATCATGGGCGGGTTGTTACAGAAGCGCGGCGGCACGGCTCGTCACGATGCCGTGGCCTGGGGTTATGCCCGCGCTGCCGATCGCCTCGGCGTCGATCTCATCCAGAACTGCGAAGTGACCGGTATCCGGCGCGAAAACGGCGTCGTGACCGGGGTCGAGACATCGAAGGGTTTCATCGGTTGCGGCAAACTCGGTCTGGCGGCTGCGGGCAATACGTCGCGCGTCGGTGAGATGGCCGACCTGAAGTTGCCGATCGAGAGCCATGTGCTGCAGGCCTTCGTGACGGAAGGGCTGAAGCCTGCGATTGATCACGTCATCACCTATGGCGCCGGCCATTTCTATATCTCGCAGTCGGACAAGGGCGGCCTGGTTTTCGGTGCGGAGATCGACGGCTACAATTCCTACGCTCAGCGCGGCAATCTGGCGACGGTCGAGCATGTGATGGAGGAGGGGGTGATGATGATCCCCGGCCTGTCGCGGGTCCGGGTGCTGCGTTCCTGGGGCGGCGTCATGGACATGAGCATGGATGGCTCGCCGATCATCAGCCATACGCCGATCGATAATCTCTATCTGAACTGCGGCTGGTGCTACGGCGGCTTCAAGGCGACGCCGGCGTCGGGCTGGTGCTTCGCGCATCTGATCGCCAGGGACGAGACGCATCCCGTCGCCCGCTTCCTGCGCCTCGATCGCTTCGAGCGCGGCTATCCGATCGACGAACATGGCGCTGGTCCCCAGCCCAACCTGCATTGAGACCTTAAGAATGGCGAGCCTCATTCACTGCCCGCACTGCGGCGTTCGGCCCAAGGAAGAATTTTCGATCCGGGGCGACGCATCGCTTGTTCGTCCTGATCCAGAGGCTTCGGACGAGGCCTGGCACGAATATGTCCACATCCGTGCCAATCCGCGCGGACGCTACCTGGAACACTGGCAGCATGTCGCCGGTTGTCGGCGCTGGCTCGTCGTCGAGCGTGATACGTTTACCCATCAGGTGTTTTCGGTGACGGACGGTGCGGCTGCGGCGCGGGGGACAAGCCGATGACCGCCCATCGCCTTGCCTCCGGTGGCCTCGTCGATCGCGGCGCTTCGCTCGATTTCAAGTTCGATGGCCGGGCAATGAAGGGATTTGCAGGCGATACGCTCGCTTCCGCCCTCCTTGCCAATGATCAGCTTCTGGTCGGTCGCAGCTTTAAGTACCACCGCCCGCGCGGCATCGTCACCGCCGGGCCTTCCGAGCCGAATGCGCTGGTCACGATCGGCCGCGGTGCAAGCAGCGACCCGAATACCAAGGCGACGGTGGCCGAACTCTATTCCGGGCTCGATGCCCGCAGCCAGAACCGCTTTCCATCGCTGAAATACGATATCGGCGCGGTGAACGGCCTGTTGTCACCGTTCCTGGGTGCCGGGTTCTACTACAAGACCTTCATGTGGCCAGCGGCCTTCTGGGAGAAGGTCTACGAGCCGATCATCCGCAAGGCGGCCGGGCTTGGGCGCGCTGTGCTGGAGCGCGACTCGGAATCCTACGAGAAGTGCTGGGCGCATTGCGATCTGCTGGTTATTGGCGCGGGGCCTACGGGGCTGATGGCGGCGCTGGTCGCAGGTCGCGCCGGATTGCGGGTTATCCTTGCGGACGAGGATTTCCGGCCCGGCGGCTCGCTACTCGCCGAGACCATGAGCATCAACGGCGTATCCGCTCAAGCCCTCACCGAGACATCGCTCGCTGAACTCCGGTCTCTTCCCAACGTGACGATCATGCCGCGCACCACTATCTTCGGCTGGTATGACGACAACGTCTTTGGCGCGGTCGAGCGAGTGCAGAAGCATGTGGCGATGCCGCAGGCGAAAATTCCCGTCGAGCGGCTTTGGCGGATTGCTGCCAAGCGGGCGCTGCTGGCGAGTGGTGCCGAGGAACGGCCGCTGGTCTTCGGCGGCAATGACAAGCCCGGCGTGATGATGGCCGGTGCCATGCGAACCTATGCCAATCGGTTTGGCGTCGGGGCCGGCAAGTCGGTGGCGATTTTCACCAATGGCGGCGCGGGCTACCGGGCCGCCGCTGATCTCGCAGCGCACGGCATGGAAATCGCTGTTATCATCGACAGCCGTTCTGATGCCGCAGATGTCGCTCCGGATGGCGTGCGCGTCATACCGTCGGCTTCCGTGATCAACACGAAGGGCCGCCAGCGCATATCCGGTGTTGTCGTCGAGCGCTCGGGCTTCGAGGAGACCATCGCCTGCGACGCAATCGGCATGTCAGGTGGCTGGAACCCGATCATTCACCTTGCCTGTCAGCGCGGTGCGAAGGCCGTCTGGTCGCCGGAGTTGCAGACATTTCTGGCTCCGGATGTCGGCAGCGGGCTCATCGTCGCCGGCGCGGCGGCCGGGCATTATACTTTGGCCGGCTGTCTGAAAGATGGGACGGACAAGGCGGCTGCGATCGCTGCCGACCTTGGCTTTTCAGCGGTTGCCGAAGCCCAGCCGGTCGTGGATGGGGAGATCGCCCCCTCGTTTACTGCATTGTGGTATTCACCGGGCGCCAAGGCGAAGGCGTTTGTCGATTTCCAGAATGACGTTCATGTCAAGGATATCGGGCTCGCTCTGCGCGAGGGCTTCGGCCATGTCGAGCATGCCAAGCGCTACACGACCAACGGCATGGCGACGGATCAGGGCAAGCTTTCCGGCATCAACGCCACGGGTCTTCTGGCCGGCATGCAGGGCATCAGCCCGGCCAGTGTCGGCACCACCACCTTCCGTCCGTTCTACACGCCGGTGACCTTTGGCGCGCTTGCCGGAACGTCGCGGGATGAGCATGCGGCACCGGTGCGCAAGTCGCCTCTCTATGGCTGGGCACAAAAGAACGGTGCCGTTTTCGTCGATTCCGGCCTCTGGTATCGTCCGGCATGGTTTGCCCGCGATGGGGAAAAGACCTGGCGGGAGAGTACCGACCGCGAGGTTCTCAGCGTGCGCCAGAATGTCGGCCTCTGCGATGTCTCGACGCTCGGCAAGATCGAGATATTCGGCCCGGATGCAGCAGAGTTCCTCAATCGCCTCTACTGCAATCCGTTCCTGAAGCTGCCGGTCGGCAAGGCGCGCTACGGGCTCATGCTGCGCGAGGACGGCATGGTCTATGACGACGGCACCACCAGCCGGCTGTCGCCCGAACACTTCTTCATGACGACGACGACGGCGCTGGCCGGCGGTGTCATGTCCCATATGGAGTATTGCGCTCAGGTGCACTGGCCGGACCTTAAGGTCCGCTTCTGTTCCTCGACCGATCAATGGGCGCAGATGGCGATTGCGGGACCGAAAGCGCGGCTCGTGATGCAGGCGCTCGTCGAGGACGATATCTCGGATGCGGCGTTTCCCCTCCTCGCAGCAGGCGTCGTCACGCTGAAAGGCGGCCTGAACGCGCGGCTGTTCCGCATCTCTTTCTCCGGTGAACTGGCCTACGAACTGGCTGTACCTGCAGGCGCCGGCGAGGCGGTCGCAGATGCAATCATGCAGGAGGGCCGGGCACACGGCATTTGCGCCTATGGCCTTGAGGCGCTGAACGTGCTGCGCATCGAGAAGGGGCATGTCACCCATGCCGAATTCGACGGCCGCGTGACGCCAGACGATGCCGGCTTCGGGCGCATGGTATCGGCACTGAAACCTGACTTCATCGGCAAGCGGCTCTCCACCCGTTTCGGCCTGACCGCCGCCGACCGCATGCAGATGGTGGGACTAAAGCCGGTGGAGCCGGACAAGCATATCCGCGCCGGCGCGCATCTGTTGCGGGAGGGGGCCAAGCCTTCGACGCTCAACGATCAGGGCTATGTCAGTTCCGCCTGCTTTTCGCCGACGCTCGGTCACGACATTGCGCTTGCCTTCCTTAAATCCGGCCGCGAGCGCTATGGCGAGCGCATTGTCGTCTGGGACAAGCTGGCAGGTGCAGAGGCCGTGGCGGAAGTCTGCACCCCGGTCTTCGTTGATCCCGGCAATGCCAAGCTGAACGCCTGAGGCCGCGACATGACAACGACATACATTTCTCGCCACCCCCTTGAAGATCGGCTCCCGCTCGAGCCCGGTATCCGGGCGGTCGATCACCTGGAAGTTCCGCGCGGCAAGGCGATTGCGACCGTGATGGCGATGGATGGCGAGGAAGCCGCTGTTGCCGCCGGCCTCGCGGCGTCAGGCGACGTGTCCGTGCGTTTCGTTGCCCCCGGCGAATGGCTGGCGATCTCGCAATCGGACACACCGGAGGTTCTTCACCGCAATCTCTCGCTGCTCCTTGCGGAGGCCGCGTATATCTTCGACCAGAGCGACGGCCGGGTTGTTTTCCGGCTGTCCGGTCCAAACGTCCGGCGCATTCTCGCCAAGGGTGTGGGGATCGATCTGCATGCCTCCGCCTTCGAAATTGGAACCTCGTCGAATGTTCTCTGCGGCCATATCAGCGTCAATCTGGCGCGCAGCGGCGAGAACGAATTCGAATTGATCGTCATGCGCAGCTTTGCGGAATCACTGTTCGATGATCTGAGAGCCATGGGGCGGGAGTTCGATCTCTCTGCCGATTTTGCCGCCGAAGGGTAAAAGCGGCATCGCGTGACGCTTTTACGGCGCGGCTAAGGCAGCGGATGGCGGGAATGGGCAAGACCTGTTCGCACGGATGTCTTTATCCGCCGCGACTTTATCACTACGGTTTCGAAAGCCAAGATTTCGCTTAACTGACCGGGGGCGCTTTTCCTTAAGCGCGCCCGAAACCGGAGAAACCCCATGAAAAGCCATGCCAGGGTCGTCGTTATCGGCGGCGGCGTCGTCGGTTGTTCGATCCTCTATCACCTGACGAAATTCGGCTGGACCGATGTCGTTCTCCTGGAACGCTCGGAACTCACCTCCGGCTCGACATGGCACGCAGCCGGCGGCATGCACACGATCAACAGCGACCCGAACGTCGCCAAGCTGCAGAAATATACGGTCGAACTCTACAAGGAAATCCAGGAGTATTCCGGCCAGGACATCGGCCTGCATATGACCTCGGGCATGATGCTGGCGGCGACCAGGGAGCGGTTCGACTGGATGAAGTCGATCCTTGCCAAGGGCCGCTACATGGGGCTGGAGGCCGAGCTGCTTTCGCCCAAGGAAGCGCACGAACTGATGCCGCTTCTCGATCCCTCGCAATTCGTCGGCGCTGTCTTCGATCCGGTCGAAGGCCATCTCGATCCCTATGGCACCACCCATGCCTATGCCAAATCCGCCAAGAAGAACGGCGCCGACATCTACCTGCATACCAAGGTGGAAGACCTCGTCCAGCTGGAGGACGGCTCGTGGCGCGTCATCACCAACAAGGGCGAGATCATTGCCGAGCATGTCGTCAATGCCGCAGGTCTCTGGGCGCGCGAAGTCGGCCGCATGACGGGCCTCGAGCTGCCAGTGCTCGCCATGGAACATATGTATCTCATCACCGAGGACATGCCAGAGGTCATCGAGTTCAACCAGACGCGTGGCAAGGAACTGATGCACTGCGTCGATTTCGATGGCGAGATCTACCTGCGCCAGGAACGCAACGGCATGCTGATGGGCACCTATGAAAAGGCCTGCCGTCCGTGGTCGCCGATCACCACGTCGTGGGATTTTGGCCATGAACTGCTGGCCGAGGATATCGAGCGCATCACGCCCGAGCTCGAAGTCGGCTTCCGCCACTTCCCGGCCTTCAACAATGCCGGCATCAAGAAGATCATCAACGGCCCCTTCACCTTCTCACCCGATGGCAATCCGCTGGTCGGCCCGGTGCGCGGGTTGACCAACTACTGGTCGGCCTGTGCCGTCATGGCCGGCTTCAGCCAGGGTGGTGGCGTTGGTCTCGCCCTTGCCAACTGGATCATCTACGGCGATCCGGGTTTCGACGTTTTTGCCATGGACGTCTCGCGCTACGGGGATTTCGCCACGCTGGGCTTCACCAATGCCAAGGTCCGCGAAAACTATTCCCGCCGCTTCTCGATCCGTTATCCAAACGAGGAACTGCCGGGTGCCCGCCCGTTCCTGACGACGCCGATCTACGACAAGCTGAAGGATGCGGGTGCCGTCTTCGGTGCCTCCTATGGCCTCGAATCACCGCTCTGGTTCGCGCCGAAGGGTGAGGAGGACAAGTTCTCCTGGCGCCGTTCTAACGATTTCGACGTTGTTGGCGCGGAAGCCAGGGCCGTGCGCGACAGCGTCGGGCTGATGGAAACCTCCGGCTTTGCCAAATATGCGATCACCGGCAAGGGTGCGGAGGCCTGGCTCGACCGGATGCTGACTTGCCGCATTCCGACCAGGGGCCGCATGTCGCTCGCACCAATGCTGAAGGATGACGGCAAGCTGATCGGTGACTTCACGCTGGCAAAGCTTGGGGAGGGGGACTTCCTGCTCATCGGCTCCGGCATTGCCGAAGATTATCACATGCGCTGGTTCGAAAACCATTTGCCGAAGGACGGCTCGGTGACGCTGAAAGCGTTGAACCTGCAGCTGGTCGGCCTGTCGATCGCCGGCCCCAATTCGCGCGCGCTCATTGCCAAGCTGACGCATCTCGATATGTCCGACGAGGCGTTTGCCTTCATGGATATCCGCCGCATGGATCTCGGCATGGCACCGGCGATCGTCGGGCGTGTCAGCTATACCGGCGATCTCGGCTATGAAATCTGGATGAAGCCGGAATATCAGCGTTATCTCTATGACCTGATCATGGAGGCCGGTGCCGAATTCTCCATCAAGCCGTTCGGCCTGCGCGCACTCAACGCGCTGCGCGTCGAAAAATCGTTCGGCAGCTGGTCGCGCGAATATCGTCCCCTCTATGGTCCTTTCGAGGCCGGCCTTGGCCGATTCGTCGCCTTGAAGAAGGATGCGGATTTCATCGGCAAGGAAGCAGCGGCGAAGGAGAAGACGGAAGGCGGCACATTGCGCCTGCGAACCTTCGTCATCGATGCCAGGGACGCGGACGTCATCGGCGATGAGCCGATTTCGCTGAACGGCAAGGTTTGCGGATGGGTGACGTCAGGCGGTTATGCCCATACCTCGGGCGTTTCGGTCGCCATCGGCTATGTACCGAAGGAGGTTGCAGACGAAGCGGAGGGATGGCAGGTCGAGCTTCTTGGAGAAATGCTGTCCGCGCGTCTGCAGGCGCAGCCGCTTTTCGATGCCAACGGGTCGCGCATGCGTTCTTGACGTCTTCTTCAGCCATGGGACAGTACCGTCCGGCGACGAATGCGGCGACCGGTCCTGTGCCGACGCTCGGCCGTAGAATTCACCGTTTGGTGCCTAAAATCGTGCTCCAAACCGGAATTTTTTTGGTTTTTTGGCTGTTAAAGCGTCAATATCACCAAATTGGGAAAGAATTTCAGGAAAGCGTCATTTTACGCTTCACTTTTGGTTCGAAAGCATTATGGAATCCCCCTATCGAAAAGGCTCGGAAAGAGCCGCGAAAACAAGAGGCCTGACCGGATAAGGATCAGGCCCGGGGGATATTGATGGAGTATTTTGTCCAGCAGCTCGTCAATGGGCTGACTCTTGGCTCGATTTACGGTTTGATTGCCATTGGCTATACAATGGTTTACGGCATTATCGGCATGGTGAACTTCGCTCACGGCGATATCTTCATGCTTGGCGGTTTCGCAGCGCTCATCGTTTACCTGATTCTGGTGGGACTGTTCGGCGGCATTCCGATAGCGCTGGCACTGTTCATCATGATCATCGTAGCGATGCTGATGACCGGGCTTTGGAACTGGGTCATTGAGAAAATGGCCTACCGCCCGTTGCGCGGATCGTTCCGGCTGGCGCCACTGATCACGGCGATCGGCATGTCGATCGCGCTGTCGAACTTCATTCAGGTAACGCAAGGCCCGCGCAACAAGCCGGTGCCGCCGCTGGTGTCCTCCGTTTATGACATCTTCGGAATTTCGGTCTCGCTGAAACAGATCATCATCGTGGTGGTGACGGCGGTTCTGCTGACGATCTTCTGGTACATCGTCAATCATACGCCGCTCGGACGCGCCCAACGCGCCACCGAGCAGGACCGCAAGATGGCGGCGCTGCTCGGAATCGACGTTGATAAGACGATCTCGATCACCTTCGTCATGGGTGCAGCGCTGGCCGCGGTCGCCGGTACCATGTATCTTATGTACTATGGTGTGATCGTCTTCACCGACGGGTTTACTCCGGGTGTCAAGGCGTTCACGGCGGCTGTTCTCGGAGGCATCGGTTCGCTGCCGGGGGCCGTGCTGGGTGGTCTGATGATCGGTCTCATCGAGTCGCTGTGGTCCGCCTATTTCACCATCGACTACAAGGATGTCGCGACATTCTCGATCCTCGCCATCGTGCTGATTTTCAAGCCATCTGGTATCCTGGGTCGGCCGGAAGTCGAGAAGGTATAATTTCATGGCAAACATTTCGCACACCAATGAGAGCGCCAGCAGCAATCTGATGGCGCGGGCTCTGCGCGAGGCCTTTTATGCCGGTCTCGTTGCTATCGGTCTTTTCGTCCTCTTCGTCGGTCTGAAGACCGACCAGAACATCCTGAACGAGCTTGTACTGGTTCAGCGCTGGGGCTTGCTGGCGGTCTTCGTCGCCATCGCCATGGTCGGCCGTTTTCTGTCGGTCGCCTATATTCGCCCCTGGCTCGACGCGCGCAAGGCCGCAAAGGCTGCGGCTCCCACGGTCGAGCGGGAGGCGGGCTTCGTCGCACGCAATTTCAGCCTGCTCGCCCTCATCGCCCTGGTTGTGTATCCGCCGGTCATGGTCGCATTGTTCGGCTTCCAGGGCTCGTTGAAATGGGTCGATAACTTCGGCATCCAGATTCTCATCTATGTGATGCTGGCCTGGGGACTGAACATCGTCGTCGGCCTCGCCGGCCTTCTCGATCTTGGTTATGTCGCCTTCTACGCGGTCGGCGCTTATTCCTACGCGCTGCTGTCGTCCTATTTCGGCCTGTCCTTCTGGCTGTTGCTGCCGATGGCCGGTATCCTGGCGGCTCTCTGGGGTACGATCCTTGGCTTCCCGGTACTGCGCCTCAAGGGTGACTATTTGGCGATCGTCACGCTCGCCTTCGGGGAAATCATCCGGTTGGTGCTGATCAACTGGACTGCGGTCACCAAGGGCACCTTTGGTATTTCGGGTATCGCCAAGGCAAGTGTCTTCGGCATCTGGTCCTTCGATGTCAGTGCCAGCAACAATTTCGCCAAGGCATTCGGCCTGCCCATGTCGTCGGCCTACTACAAGATCTTCCTGTTCTATCTGGCGCTCGCGCTCTGCATGCTTGCCGCCTTCGTCACGATCCGCCTGCGGCGCATGCCAATCGGTCGGGCCTGGGAGGCGCTACGCGAGGACGAAATTGCCTGCCGTTCGCTCGGTATCAACACGGTGACGACCAAATTGACGGCATTCGCCACCGGCGCGATGTTCGGGGGGATTGCAGGTTCGTTCTTTGCCGTCCGCCAAGGTTTCGTTTCGCCGGAATCTTTCGTCTTCCTGGAATCAGCGATCATTCTTGCAATCGTGGTTCTCGGCGGCATGGGCTCGCTGGTCGGCATCGCCATCGCCGCGACCGTGATGATCGGCGGCACCGAATTGCTGCGTGAAATGGACTTCCTGAAGCAGATCTTCGGACCTGACTTCACGCCGGAACTCTACCGCATGCTGATCTTTGGTCTGGCAATGATCGTTGTCATGGTCTGGAAGCCTCGCGGCTTCGTCGGCTCGCGCGAACCCACGGCATTCCTGCGTGAACGCAAGAGTGTTTCCGGCAGCTTTACCAAGGAAGGGCACGGCTGATGGCCCTTGAGACAGATACAATGACGAAAGATCCAATCCTCAAAGTCGAGCATCTGTCGATGCGCTTTGGCGGCCTGATGGCCATCAACGACCTGTCGTTCGAAGCCTACCGCGGCGATATCACGGCTCTCATTGGCCCGAACGGTGCCGGCAAGACGACCGTGTTCAACTGCGTCACCGGTTTCTACAAGCCGACGATGGGCATGATCACGATGCGGCAGAAAGCCGGGAAGGAATACCTTCTCGAGCGCATGTCTGATTACGAGGTCAACCGCGACGCCAAGGTTGCCCGCACCTTCCAGAACATCCGATTGTTCTCGGGTCTGACGGTTCTTGAGAACCTGCTCGTCGCCCAGCACAACAAGCTGATGCTCGCCTCGGGTTATACCATCCTTGGACTGCTCGGGTTCCCGACCTACAAGCGGGCTGTCGGGCAGTCGATCGAACAGGCGAAGTACTGGCTCGACAAGGCAAACCTGACCGATCGCGCCGACGATCCGGCTGGCGACCTGCCATACGGTGCGCAGCGCCGTCTTGAAATTGCCCGAGCCATGTGCACGGGGCCGGAATTTCTCTGCCTCGATGAGCCGGCGGCCGGTCTCAATCCGCGTGAATCCCTGGCTCTCAACGAATTGCTGCGGAGCATCCGCAAGGACACCGGCACATCGATCCTTCTGATCGAACATGACATGTCGGTGGTCATGGAAATTTCGGACCATGTCGTAGTGCTGGAATACGGCCAGAAGATTTCCGATGGCAACCCGGAGCATGTGAAACACGATCCGAAGGTTATTGCGGCCTATCTCGGTGTTGAGGATGATGAGGTCGAAGAAGTGATCGAACAAATCGCGGAAATCGCGCCTGGAGATACGCACTGATGAGCGAGAATCTCCTGCATGTAAAAAACGTCGAGACCTATTACGGCAATATTCGCGCGTTGGCCGGCGTCGAGGTTGAAGTCAGGCGCGGTGAAATTGTCTGCATGATCGGCGCCAACGGTGCCGGCAAGTCGACACTGATGATGACGATCTGCGGCAGCCCGCAAGCGAAGGCTGGTTCGGTGACCTTCGACGGTCAGGACATCACGCGCATGCCGACGCACGAAATTGCCCGGCTGCGCATCGCCCAGTCTCCGGAAGGCCGCCGTATTTTCCCGCGCATGACTGTCTTTGAAAATCTCCAGATGGGGGCGAGCCTCGACAATCTGAAGTATTTCAACGAAGACGTGGAAAAGATCTTCACACTTTTTCCGCGTCTCAAGGAGCGTCAGGCCCAGCGCGGCGGCACGCTGTCGGGCGGTGAGCAGCAGATGCTGTCGATCGGCCGTGCGCTGATGGCCCGTCCGAAGCTGCTTTTGCTCGACGAGCCGTCGCTCGGCCTTGCACCACTGATCGTCAAGGGCATCTTTGAAGCGATCAAGAAGCTCAACGAGCAGGAAGGCCTGACTGTATTCCTCGTCGAGCAGAACGCCTTCGCGGCGTTGAAACTGTCCCATCGCGGCTATGTCATGGTCAATGGCAAGGTGACGATGAGCGGCAGCGGCAAGGAATTGCTGGCCAATCCGGAAGTGCGCGCCGCCTATCTTGAGGGCGGTCATCATTGATGCCATGCCTGCCGGCCGCCTTTCAAGGCAATTGGCGGGTGTGATTTCGGTACGTTGGGGCGTTTTCGCGCGGCTTGAAAGCCCGCCTGCGCTTTGAAGGGGAGAAATGGAATGCAAGGCATTCTCTACGAAGAACCGACCATCTGGCAGTTCGCGCTGGTCACCGTGTTGATGGGCGGATGGACCGCTTGGCGCACCGGCAAGAGTGCTGCCGAAGGCTGGAGCAAGTACTCGACATTGGTCATCTACACCCTGCTTCTGGGCGTGGCGATCCGCTTCATTCACCATGCGCTTTTCAACGGCAGCATGTTGACTTTGCAATACTATATCGTGGACACCGTCGTCCTTTTGCTGTTTGCTACGGCCGGTTATCGCTACTACCGCACGAAGCAGATGACCAACAATTACTACTGGCTCTATGAGAAGGCATCGCTCTTTTCCTGGAGAGCCAAATAAGAGGGAACCCTGCAGCGGCGTCTCTTCAGCGCCAAGGCGGGTATAAGAACACCGGCGCGATTATGGTGGGTATCGCGACTGGTTTTAAAAGGCACCCGCTCAATTTTTTGGGAGTAACAAGATGAAAAAGTCACTTTTGTCAGCTGTTGCGCTGACTGCAATGGTCGCTTTCAGCGGCACTGCATGGGCTGACCTGCTGGTTGGTGTTGCTGGCCCGCTGACGGGACCGAACGCAGCTTTCGGCGCGCAGCTCCAGAAGGGTGCTGAACAGGCCGCGGCTGACATCAATGCTGCCGGCGGCATCAATGGCGAGCAGATCAAGATCGTGCTCGGCGACGACGTTTCCGATCCGAAGCAGGGCGTTTCCGTTGCCAACAAGTTCGTTGCTGACGGCGTCAAGTTTGTCATCGGCCACTTCAACTCCGGCGTTTCGATTCCGGCTTCGGAAGTTTACGCCGAAAACGGCATCTTGCAGATCACCCCTGCTTCGACGAACCCGACCTTCACCGAGCGTGGCCTGTGGAACACCTTCCGTACCTGCGGTCGTGACGACCAGCAGGGTGCCGTTGCCGGTGCCTACATCGCAGCAAACTTCAAGGACGCCAAGGTTGCCGTCGTTCACGACAAGACACCTTACGGCCAGGGCCTCGCTGACCTGACCAAGGCTGCCATGAACGAAGCCGGCGTCAAGGAAGCCGTCTACGAAGGTATCACGGCTGGCGACAAGGACTTCTCGGCTCTGATCGCCAAGATGAAGGATGCCGGCGTTTCGCTGGTTTACTACGGCGGTCTGCACACCGAAGCCGGCCTCATCATGCGCCAGATGGCTGACCAGGGCCTGAAGGCCACTGTCATGTCCGGCGACGGCATCGTTTCGAACGAGCTCGCTTCGATCGCTGGCGACGCTGTCGACGGCACGCTGATGACGTTCGCTCCGGATCCGCGCAAGAACCCGGCTGCAAAGGAACTGGTCGAAAAGTTCCGCGCTGCTGGTTTCGAGCCGGAAGCCTACACGCTCTACTCCTATGCCGCTCTGCAGGTCATCGCAGAAGCTGCCAAGACGACCGGCGGTAACGACCCGCAGGCTGTTGCTGAAAACATCAAGGGCAAGGGTCCGTTCAAGACCGTCATCGGCGACTTCGGCTATGACGACAAGGGCGACATCACCCGTCCGGACTACGTCATGTACACCTGGAAGAAGGGTGACGACGGCAAGTACAGCTATTTCCAGAACGAATAGTCGTTCCGGCGATGCTCATCGGTCCTTTTGGACCGCGAAAGGCCCGGCATTGCCGGGCCTTTTTGCATTGTCCGTCCGCAGATCGAGGCGTTCCAGCACTGTGCCGTGGACAACGATGCTCTATCGCAGAAGCGAGGACCGCAGCGTTGCTATTTCTGTCTTGAGCCGCGTCAACTCGTTCATGTCCAGGCCGCTTGCTTCAAGAATGCAGGGGGGGATGATTTTTGCCCTATCCTGAAGCGCGCGGCCCGTTGCCGTCAGCTGCACCCGCACCTGCCGCTCGTCCGCCTTGTCGCGTGCCCGCACAATAAGGCCCAGAGCTTCCAGACGCTTCAGCACCGGCGTCAGCGTGCTTGATTCCAGAAACAGTTTTTCACCGAGACTTCCGACCGTCTGGTCATCCCGCTCCCAAAGCGTGACCATTGCAATGTACTGCGTGTAGGTGAGCCCCAAGGCGTCCAGAAGCGGCTTGTAGACGCGGTTGAGCGCGTGATTGGCGGAATAGATCGCGAAACAGAGGAAGTCATCGAGTTTCGCAGTATCTCTTTCAACGTTTGATGCGTGATCCATTGTGCCTATCCTTCATTCTGCTTCTGTAAAATAAATCGTTCGCGATTTAATCGCAAGGTATTGACATTGAAAAATCGTGGCGATAATTATCGATAACGATTTAGTTGTGCACTATGTAAATATGGTTCCGCTAAGCCAAGATAAATGCAGTCGATTTTCGGTCATTTATATCGCGCACGATTAAATCGCTCAATATATTACGCCCAGCGATCGGCATCGCACATGGAGAAGGAGAACGTCATGACCAGAAGCACCAACGAGCAGAACTTTTCCCGCCGCAATATCCTGCTTGCCAGCGTTGGCGGAGCAGGGATCGCTGCGGTTTCGGGCGTCCTGAACAGCAAGAATGCCGTTGCCCAGGAGCAGGCTGCAACGGTTACCCAAGCACCGGCTCAACGCAGCGTAAACACGATCGTCACCCGTGACGGTGTCGAAATCTACTACAAGGACTGGGGTCCGCAGGATGGCCAGGTCGTCATACTTAGCCACGGCTGGCCTCTGTCGTCCGATAGTTGGGAAGCCCAGGCGTTTCATCTTGCCAATAACGGTTTCCGCGTCATCACCCATGACCGCCGCGGGCACGGGCGCTCTTCCCAGCCCTGGGAAGGCAACGACATGGACCACTATGCCGACGATCTGGCGGATCTGATCGAAGTTCTGGACCTGAAGAACGTCTCGCTGTTCGGCTTCTCCACCGGCGGCGGTGAGATCAGCCGCTATATCGGCCGCCATGGTACAAGCCGCGTCGCGAAGGCCGGCCTGATCTCCGCGGTACCGCCGCTGATGCTGAAGACGGCTGCCAATCCCGGCGGGCTGCCGATCGAAGTCTTCGACGGCATCCGCGCCGCTTCGATCGCCGACCGGTCGCAGCTCTACAAGGACATCGCTTCAGGCCCGTTCTTCGGCTTCAACCGCGCCGGTGCCAAGGCCTCGCAGGGCATGATCGACAGCTTCTGGCTACAAGGCATGACGGGTGGCCACAAGAATACCTATGATTCGATCAAGGCGTTCTCGGAAACAGACTTTACCGAGGATCTGAAGAAGTTCGACGTGCCGACGCTGATCGTTCATGGCGACGACGACCAGATCGTGCCCATCGATGCTGCGGCCAAGGCGTCGAAGAAACTGCTGCCACATGCCACGTTGAAGGTTTATGCCGGCGCGCCGCATGGCATCACCGACACGCACAAGCAGCAATTGAACGACGACATGCTCGCCTTCCTGAAGAGCTAGGAAAAGCGGATCGGGGCGCCATTTCCGGCGCCCCGATTTGCATATCTGTTTCAATCAATTGGCCGCTGGTTTGCGGCTGTTCCTGTGCTAATTGTCAGCTCCAGACACCAGTCAGGAGCAACCAATGACCCAAAAACCAAGCATCCTCGTTACCCGCCGCTGGCCTGACGCCGTGGAGCGTGTTCTCTCCGAGCGGTTCGATGCTTCGTTCAATGTCCCGGATATCGCCATGGACACCGGGGCACTCGCCGAAGCGCTTCGGTCCTTCGACGCAGTGCTGCCGACGGTGTCCGACCGCTTCCCGGCTTCGCTTTTCGATGGTGACAACATCCGCACGAAAATCCTCGGGAATTTCGGCGTCGGCTACAATCACATCGACGTCGCGGCCGCCGAGCGGCGCGGCATTGTGGTCACCAATACGCCCGGCGTGCTCACCGATTGCACGGCCGATATCGCCATGTCGCTGTTGTTGTCCGTTGCGCGCCGGGCAGGCGAAGGCGAGCGGCAGGTTCGCGCCGGAGAATGGGCCGGTTGGCGGCCGACGCATATGATCGGCACCAAGGTGACGGGAAAGACGCTCGGGATCATCGGTTTTGGCCGGATCGGCAAGGCAATGGCAAAACGCTGCCATTTCGGTTTCGACATGGATATCGTCTTCTACAACAGGTCGAAGATCGATCTGACGGAGGCGGCACGATATGGAGCGCGGCAGGTGGACACCGTCGAGGAGGTGCTCGCCACCGCCNNGGCGGTGGCGAAAACCGGCATCTGATCAATGCGCAGCGGCTGGCGATGATGAAACCGGGCGCTTACCTGATCAACACGGCGCGCGGCGACGTCGTTGATGAGAGCGCGCTGATCGAGGCTTTGGAGACCGGTGTCATCCGCGGGGCCGGACTGGATGTCTTTGAGGCGGAACCCAATATTCCCGCGCGGCTGCGCGCTTTGGAAAATGTCGTCCTCTTGCCGCATCTTGGCAGCGCAACAGAAGAAACGCGCACGGCCATGGGCATGAAGGTGGTCGAGAACGTCACCGCCTTCTTCGAAGGCAAGGCTGTTCCTGATCGTGTGGTGTAAGCTCCTGGCTTTAAAAGACTTAATTTTAGCTTGTTGCGATATTACAACGCGCCATGATTGTCTTTGGCCGGTGATTGCTCACCGGCCGGAATCGGCAGATAGTGATTAAATATAAGGCAGGCTTTGCGTCGCCTAAAGTGTATGCCGGCGATGCCATGCCAACGAACGGAAGCAGGGTCCAGGAAAGGATCTTGCCGATGTCGGCGCCAGCAAAGTTTGTCGGGCGTCAGCCGTTATCGGGAGAAATGCTTGAAGGGCGGGAACAGCAGTGGTCCCAAACCAGGAGTTCTTCATGCGCTCGTCAAAGGTAACCCGCCGCCCATTCGCCGATGGACATGTCTCGACTGCGATCGCCCTCCCGCAGGAAGGTGGATCGTATTTCGCTTGGTTGATACCGCCGTTGATTGTAGCGAGCCTGTGGCCGGCCGTGGGCAAGGCGCATGATGCGCCGTCGGGCTGGAGCTATCCGTTCTCCTGTTGCTCGAATCAGGATTGCAGACCAGTCGCGGCCAAGGCGGTCAGCGAAAGGCCCCAAGGTTATGTGATCAACATCACAGGCGAGGTCGTGCCCTATGCGGACAAGCGGGTCAGAGTTTCGCCAGACGGCGAATTTCACTGGTGTTCGGTGGCGGGCGAGGAGAAAAGCCGGACCCTCTGTCTTTTCGTGCCGCCGCACGCCTACTGATGTGGCTCACACCTCGTGCAGCGCATTCGCCGCCTTGACGGCGGCGGAAGCGCGGTTTTCGACGCCAAGCTTCACGTAGATCTGCTCCAGGTGTTTGTTGACGGTGCGGGCGCTGAGGCCAAGGATTTCACCGATATCGCGGTTGGATTTGCCTTTGGCGATCCAGAGCAGGACTTGTGCTTCGCGCACCGTCAGCGAAAAGGTCTGGCGGAGGGTTTCGTCGTCGCTGGTCTGGCCGACACCGGTGAGCCGGAACAGAAATTCGTCACCGCCGATCGCGCCGAGATAGGCGAGTTGCAGCACCGGCTGGCCGTTCTGATGGATCATCAGCGGCCCATCCTTCGATACGCCGTGTTTTTTCCGCTCCTGCAGCCACTCCCGGATATGGATGGCGAGCGTGTCCAGCCCGTCGTCGCGGCCTGTCGCAGCGTTGACCAGCCGCGTCGCCTGCGGCGTCGACCACTGGATATTGCCGGTGCCGCGCACGGCGAGGAGATGTCGCCCGGCCGCGTCCAGCGCAACGCGGGCACTTTGGGCCGAGCGGGCATTGGCAAGGTGGACGCGGATACGGGCGCGCAGTTCGTCGATGTTGATCGGTTTTGACAGATAGTCGACGCCACCGGATTCCAGCGCGTGGACGATGTGCTCGGTTTCCGTCAGACCCGTCATGAAGATCACCGGCACCTGGGCCACGGCCGGGTTGGTCTTCAGCGTCCGGCATGTGTCGAAGCCATCCATGCCCGGCATGACGGCGTCCATCAGGATGACATCTGGGGTGATGCGATCGACGACGTTGATGGCGGCGCTTCCGGAGGTGGCGATCAGCACGGAAAATCCGGACTGTTCGAGCGCATCGGTGAGGAAGCCCAGCGTTTCCGGCGAATCATCCACGATGAGCACGATGTCGCGCGGATGCACTGCTTCATTCACCGGCCAGTCTCCCCTGTTTGTCTATGTTCTGCAGGAAGTTGGCGTAGCCGGCAAGATCGAAAGCCTGAACATAGGTCTTGACCGCTTCTGTGAATGGTTGGTTTTCCTCCAGCCGGGCGAGATCGGCGAGCTTGGCCTCGATGCCCCGGACGTAACCGATTTCTCCGAGCCGGATCAATTCCTCGACATGGGCAGCGCCCGGTGTCTTCACCTTGCCTTTGTCATTCGATTTCGGTGCTGGCTGCACCGTGTCGCTGTAGATCCATTCGAGTGCAAGATGAACTGCAAGCTTGTCGTGCAGTTGGCGGATATCGAACGGCTTTGCGAGGGTATCGTTGTGGCCGGTATGGGTGTCTGCTGCCGTGCCGTCGCCGATATTGGCCGACAGCATGATGATCGGCGCCGTCTGTTCATGATCGCGTAAACGCGTGACCAGCTGCCAGCCATTCATGCCGGGCATCGATATGTCGATCAGGAACAGATCAGGCTTGATGCCTTCGATCAGCGTCAGGCATTCCATGCCGCCTGCGGCAGTGAGCACGACGAAATCGAGCGGCATCAGTACTTCGCGCATCAGGTCGCGATGATCCTCGTTGTCATCGACGACGACGACGGTCCGGCGCGGGCCGGCATAACCGGCGATCTTTCGCACTGAGGGCAGGGATGCCGTCGGCCGGTTGATCGCCGACAGCATTAGCCGCACGCGGAAGGTCGACCCCCTGTCGCGTTCGCTATCGACGACGATCTCGCCGCCGAGCGTCTGGGTCAGAAGCTGCGTGATGGTGAGCCCCAGGCCAAGGCCGGGCATCGGCCGGATGTGTTCGGCTTCGCCACGCTGGAAGGGCTCGAAGATGCGGGGCAGGTCGGCTTGCGAGATGCCGCGGCCGGTATCGGAGACGGTGAAGGTCGCCACCTGGCTGCGGTAGGCGACGTCGAAGCGGATGGTGCCTGTGTCGGTGAACTTGATGGCATTGGACAAGAGGTTGACGAGAATCTGGCGCAGGCGCTTTTCATCGGTCCGGACATATTGCGGCAGGGCGCTTGCGCGTTCGTGTTCGAAGACGAGGCCCTTGGCCTGCGCCTGCGGGCGGAACATGTCGGCGATCTGGTCGAGGAAATCCTGGATATTGATCTCGTTGGAATAGACCTGCAGGCGGCCGGCCTCGATCTTGGAAATATCGAGCAGTCCGTCGATCAGGCCCGATAGATGGTCGGCACTGCGCTTGATCACCTTGATGGCCGACTGGCGCGGCGGCGGGATGGTCTCGTCCCGCTCGAGAATCTGGGCGTAACCGAGAACGGCGTTGAGCGGCGTACGCAACTCATGGCTGAGGCCGACAACATAGCGGCTCTTAGCACGATTGGCGGCCTCCGCCGTCTCCTTGGCATATTGCAGTGCGGCGTCGGTCTTCTTGTGGGCAGCAATTTCCTTCAGGAGAAGCGTGTTCTGGCGTGATGATTCTTCCTCGGCCACAAGCCGGCTGTCATGGGCAAGCACATAGAACCAGCAGACGACGCCCGTCACCACTGCGAAGACAAAGAAGACGACGCCGACAGTGCGGTTGATCACCGACGCCGTCTCCGGCGAGGCTGTGCCGGTCTGATGCGCGATCATCGCCAGGATGGCTCCGATGCCGGCAATGGAAAGGACGACGGCGATCCCGTAGCGGCCGAGACGGGTGGAGAGCGTTTCCGTGACTTTTGGCGGCAACAGGGTCTTTGCGACGATGGCAGTCTGGTAGTTGAAGCTCGCATGCGGCTTGCACATGTCGTGGCAGCGGCTGTCGAGCGAGCAGCAGAGCGAACAGATCGGCGCCGAATAGGCCGGGCACCAGGCCATGTCCTCCGGTTCGAATGGATGTTCGCAGATCGAGCAAGTCACGGTCGAGAGTTTCTTCCAGCTCTGGCGCGGCTTGCGGGCGAGGTAGTATTTGCCCTTGGTGGCCCAGGCAATGGCGGGGGAAACGATGAAGGCCGTGATCAGCGCGATATAGGGCGCCAGCGACGACGCCAACGCGCCGAGCAGACCGAAATGGGCGATGAGCGCAATCAATGCTGATGCCGTCATGGCGCCGACGCCAACCGGATTGATATCGTAGAGATGGGCGCGCTTGAACTCGATGTTGGGCGGCGCCAGCCCCAGTGGCTTGTTGATGAACAGATCGGCCGAGATCGTGCAGAGCCAAGACATGGCGATGATCGAAAAGATGCCGAGTGTTTCTTCCAGTAGCTTGTAGATGCCGAGTTCCATCAACAGAAGCGCGATCGCCACGTTGAACATCAGCCAGACGACGCGGCCGGGGTGGCTGTGCGTGAGGCGCGAGAAGAAATTCGACCAGGCGAGCGACCCCGCATAGGCATTCATGACGTTGATCTTCAACTGCGAAACAACCACGAAGGCCGCCATCAACAGAAGCGCCGCATTGTGCCAGGGGATCATGTAGCCGAACGCGGTCAAGTACATATGCGCCGGATCTGCTGCATCCTCGACCGGGACACCGGCGCTGAGACAGAGCACGACGAGGAACGACCCTGCCAGAAGCTTTGGCGCGCCGACGATCACCCAGCCGGCACCGGCGAGAAACACGGCAATGCGGTGATGCAGCTTGCGCTGCCCTTCCGGCGGCAGGAAGCGCAGGAAATCGACCTGCTCGCCGATCTGCGCCATCAAGGCGAGTATGACGGCGGAGGCGGCGCCGAATTCGACGAGCGAAAACGGAGCGATGGAGCCGGGCATCCCTGCGGATTTGTGGGAGCCGGGGAAGGCGAGCCAGAGGTCGAACTTGCTCCAGTCCGCGAGAGCGATGAAGACGAAGGGCAGGATGTTGAGGACGATCCAGAACGGCTGCGTCATCAGCTGGAACTTGCTGATCAGCCGCACCCCATGGGTGACCAGCGGGATGACCATGATGGCGCTGATGATGTAGCCGATCCACACGGGGATGCCGAGCGCCAGTTCCAGCGCCGCCGACATGATCGACGCCTCGATGGCAAACAGCATGAAGGTGAAGCTGGCATAAATCAGGGAGGTGATCGTCGAGCCGATATAGCCGAAGCTCGCCCCGCGGGTGAGCAGGTCGATGTCGACTCCATGGCGGATGGCATAGCGGCTGATCGGCAGGCCGACGCCGAGCATGACGAGGCTGGCGGCAAGGATGGCAATGATGGCATTGGTGGTGCCGTAGGAGAGCGTGATCGCGCCGCCGATCGCCTCGAGCGCGAGGAACGAAATCGCCCCGATCGCCGTCTGGGAAATACGCTGCGAAGAGAATTGCCGGGCACTCTTGGCGGTGAAGCGCAGCGCGTAGTCTTCCAGCGTCTGGTTGGCGACCCAGCGGTTATATTCGCGCCGGACCGGAATGATGCGCTGGCGTGCCGTCATGCCTAATTTATATTCCTCTGCGAGAAATGATCAATGATTAGGCAATGTCCTCCGGTCCGCGATCTTTTGCAAGTGCGAGATGTGGATTGATTGGGGACCGAGAGATTTGTTTCCCAAAAGCGGAACGGGGGAGGCGGCTTGCTGCCGAACAGGCAAGGACTGGCATTCCGGTAAATGCGCACATGCGGGTGCTGCATTGCACACTTCGCCCCGTCGTCTACGTCAATTAACGTATACAGGTTTCAAAACCCTCGGCCGATAGTTCCTTCACGAACGGTAAAGGTCTCCCAAGAGCCGTCGTCAAAGAACGAGAGGGGTTCACAATGAAAATCAAATCTCATGTCATGAGCGCGTTCCTGGCCGGAGCGCTGGCCACGACAGCATTCTCCAGCGTTTATGCCGCCGAAGACACGATCAAGGTCGGTATCCTGCATTCGCTTTCCGGCACCATGGCGATTTCCGAGACGACGCTCAAGGATGCCATGCTGATGCTCATCGAGGATCAGAACAAGAAGGGCGGTCTCCTGGGCAAGAAGCTCGAAGCCGTCGTCGTCGATCCGGCGTCCGACTGGCCGCTGTTTGCCGAAAAGGCCCGCGAACTGATTTCGGTCAACAAGGTCTCGGCCGTGTTCGGTTGCTGGACCTCGTCGTCGCGCAAGTCGGTCCTGCCGGTTTTCGAAGAGCTGAACTCACTGCTGTTCTACCCGGTCCAGTACGAGGGGGAGGAATCCTCGCGCAACATCTTCTACACCGGTGCCGCACCGAACCAGCAGGCCATTCCGGCCGTCGATTACCTGATGAACACCGAAGGCGTCGAGCGCTTCGTGCTCGAAGGTACCGACTATGTCTATCCGCGCACGACCAACAAGATCCTCGAAGCCTACCTCATCGCCAAGGGCATTCCGAAGGAAGACATCTTGATCAACTACACGCCGTTCGGCTTCTCCGACTGGCAGACGGAAGTGGCCAAGATCAAGGAATTCGGCTCGGCCGGCAAGAAGACTGCCGTCGTCTCGACCATCAACGGCGACGCCAACGTGCCGTTCTACAAAGAACTCGGCAACAAGGGCATCAAGGCAACCGACATTCCGGTCGTCGCATTCTCGGTCGGCGAAGAAGAACTTGCCGGTCTCGACACCAAGCCGCTGGTCGGCCACCTTGCTGCCTGGAACTACTTCCAGTCGGTCGATGCACCTGCCAATGCCGAGTTCATCAAGGAATGGCACGCCTTCACCAAGAACGACAAGCGCGTGACCAACGACCCAATGGAAGCTGCCTATATCGGTTTCAAGGCTTGGGTATCCGCTGTTGAAGCGGCTGGCACGACCGACACGGATGCCGTTCTCGACACGATCATCGGCACCACCGTTCCGAACCTTTCGGGCGGCTACGCCACCGTCATGCCGAACCACCACATCACCAAGCCGGTGCTGATCGGTGAAATCCAGGAAGACGGCCAGTTCGAAATCGTGCAGCAGACCCCGGCTGTCGTCGGCGACGAATGGTCCGACTTCCTGCCCGACTCGAAAGACCTGATTTCCGATTGGCGCAAGCCGATGTCCTGCGGCAACTTCAACGTCGCAACCGGCAAGTGCGGCGGCAAGGGCTCCTGATTTCAGCACGTTGGTATAATAGGGAGACGGCTTTGCGGCCGTCTCCCGAAAGTCATTCACTGCATCACCGAAGAATACCCCTCCGTGCGGATCTCCCACCGGACGGAGGGACTTCTATCCCTTGCCGCGCGCCTGGCATGGTTTCTGCATCGGTGGGGGATGGTCCAGGGTTCCTGATGTCGCAGCAGCTCGATCTGATCGTCGGACGAGCGCATTGCGGAAATTTTAAGCAGCGGCGCCAGCGGCTTCGATGGAATTCGCGGCGCCAGCCAACGGAACAAGAAGAGCTCATGTATCGCGCCATCCAGACCTTCCTTGTTGCTTTCTGCCTGCTCGTCAGTTGCCTTGCAACGGGCTTGCGCGCTCAAGAGGATATCCGGCCGCTGATCGATGCACTTGGCTCGACGGCTTTCCCGCAGAAGATTGAAGCCGTCAAAGCCCTTGCTGCATCAGGTGACCCCAAAGTTGGCGAAATCCTGCAAAATCTCAGTGATGGCAAACTTTACGCCCCCAAAACTGGCGGCACGGTTTATCTCGAAGGCCCGGCCGACGGCGCATATCTTGATGTGCTGACGGGAGCGCCGGCAACCGAGGTTCCCGAAAATCTTGCCAAGATCAAATTGAACAACGGCTTGCGCGGCGCGATCGGTGCGGCGCTCAGCCAACTGACCCTTCTGAGCCCCGACCGCTCCGCCCGTTTGGTGGCGTCGCAGGATCTGCTCAAGGATGCCAATCCGGACAATCTCGATCTTCTGAATTCAGCGCTCGCCGGGGAGAAGGATGCCGAGGTCAAGGCGACTATGGAAGCAGCGCGCGCCGTGATCCTGCTCAAGACCGATGCCAGCGCCGAGGAGAAGAAGGCGGCCATCGATATGATCGCTGCGCGCGGAAACCGGGATGCGCTGACGATCCTGACAGCGGCCTTGGACAATGCTCCGGATGAATTGAAGCCAGCCATCGAGCAGAACATCAGTTCCATCAAAGGCAGTCTCGCCATGTGGGACGTGGCCCAGAACATCTGGTATGGCCTGTCGCTCGGCTCGGTCCTGCTTCTTGCGGCCATCGGGCTTGCCATCACCTTCGGCGTCATGGGCATCATCAACATGGCGCACGGCGAAATGGTCATGCTCGGCGCCTACACGACCTACGTTGTGCAGCAGACAATTGCCGCCGTGGCGCCTGGCATGACTGATTTTTCGCTGGCCTTCGCGGTGCCGGCGGCCTTCCTCTTTACCGGCTTGGTCGGCGTGGGCATCGAGCGCAGCGTCATCCGCTGGCTCTATGGCCGTCCGCTCGAAACCCTGCTCGCCACCTGGGGAATCTCGCTGATCCTGCAGCAGGCGATCCGCACGATCTTCGGGCCGACCAATCGTCAGGTCGACAACCCAAGCTGGATGTCCGGTGCCTTCGAGTTCGGCGGGCTCGCCATCACCTATAACCGCATGTGGATCATCGTCTTCTCGCTCGGTGTCTTCGTCGCGCTGCTGTTGCTGCTCAAGCGCTCGAAATTTGGCCTGCAGATGCGTGCAGTGACCCAGAACCGCCGCATGGCCTCCTCGATGGGTATTCGTACACCTTGGGTTGATGCGCTGACCTTCGGTCTCGGCTCCGGCATCGCCGGCATGGCGGGCGTGGCGCTCAGCCAGATCGACAATGTCTCGCCCAATCTTGGCCAGAACTACATCATCGACAGCTTCATGGTCGTGGTCTTCGGTGGCGTCGGCAATCTCTGGGGCACGCTGGTCGGCGCGCTGACGCTCGGCATCGCCAACAAGTTCCTCGAGCCCTATGCCGGCGCGGTACTGGGCAAAATCCTCATCCTTATCTTCATCATTCTTTTCATCCAGCGGCGGCCACGCGGCCTGTTCGCGCTCAAGGGAAGGGCGGTCGAACAATGATCACGCAAATGCTTTTCAGCCGGCACGAGAAGAAGACGGTCTGGGCTGTTTTCCTGATCCTGCTCGCCGCCGCGCTCGTGCCACTCGCTAATCTGTTGATCCCTGAAGATAGCCCGTTCCATGTGCCGGCCTATCTGGTGCCGCTGCTCGGCAAGTATCTGTGCTACGCGCTCTTGGCCTTGGCGCTCGATCTCGTCTGGGGTTATTGCGGCATTCTTTCGCTTGGCCACGGCGCATTCTTTGCGCTCGGTGGTTATGCGATGGGCATGTACCTGATGCGCCAGATCGGCGACCGGGGTGTCTATGCCAATCCACTTCTGCCGGACTTCATGGTGTTCCTGAACTGGAACGAACTGCCGTGGTACTGGTACGGCTTCAACCATTTCGCCTTCGCGGCGCTGATGGTTCTGCTGGTGCCCGGCCTGCTTGCCTTCGTCTTCGGCTGGTTCGCCTTCCGCTCGCGCGTCACCGGCGTCTACCTCTCGATCATAACCCAGGCGATGACCTACGCCCTGCTGCTCGCCTTCTTCCGCAACGAGATGGGTTTCGGCGGCAATAACGGCCTGACGGACTTCAAGGAAATCCTCGGCTTCAATGTTCAGGCCGGCGGCACGCGGGCAGCACTCTTTGCCGCAACAGCTGTAGCGCTTGCGCTTGCTCTGGTACTGAGCTCGGCCATCGTCCGCTCCAAATACGGCAAGGTGCTGGTCGGCGTGCGCGATGCGGAAAGCCGGACACGGTTCCTTGGCTACCGGGTCGAGAACATGAAGCTCTTCATCTTCACCGTTTCGGCGATGATGGCAGGCGTTGCCGGTGCGCTCTACGTGCCGCAGGTGGGCATCATCAATCCCGGTGAGTTCGCGCCGGCAAACTCGATCGAAGTGGTTATCTGGACGGCGGTCGGTGGCCGCGGCACGCTGATCGGACCGATCATCGGCGCCATTCTCGTCAACTTCGGCAAAAGCATCTTCACCGCCGCTTTCCCGGAATTCTGGCTGTTCGCACTCGGCGCCCTGTTCGTCGCAACGACGTTGTTCCTGCCCAAGGGCGTCGTCGGCACGGTCCAGCAGTTCCTTGCCCGGCGAAACGAGCAGAAGAAAGCCGATGCTGTCGAGCAGGCCTATCAGGACAAGGCGGCTGCAAAGGCCGATAGCCAGCTTGCAACACTCGAACCCCAGGCTGCGGAGTAAGATCGATGGACGCAAAGACCTCCCGCAGCCTTCTCTACCTCGATGGCGTCTCGGTTTCCTTTGATGGTTTCAAGGCGCTGAACTCACTCTCCTTCGTGGTCGAACCGAGCGAGTTGCGGGCCATTATCGGCCCGAACGGCGCCGGCAAGACGACGATGATGGACATCATCACCGGCAAGACGCGGCCGGATTCGGGCCAGGTCTTCTTCAACGGCGATATCGACCTCACCAAGAAGGACGAGGCAGACATCGCCCAGCTCGGCATCGGCCGCAAATTCCAAAAGCCGACGGTGTTCGAAAGCCACACAGTCTGGGACAATATCGAGCTGGCGCTCAACCGGAAGCGCGGCGTGTTCTCGACGTTGTTCTATAGGCTGACGCCGGCCGACAAGGCACGCATCGAAGAGATTCTTGAAACCGTGCGCATGACGGCGCGAAAGGACGATCTCGCTGCCAATCTCTCGCATGGGCAGAAGCAGTGGCTGGAGATCGGCATGCTCTTGGCGCAGGAGCCGAAGCTGCTTCTGGTCGACGAGCCGGTGGCCGGCATGACCGATGCGGAAACGGCCGAAACAGCCATCCTGCTCAAGGAAATCGCCAAGACACGATCCGTCGTCGTGGTCGAACACGACATGGGTTTCATCCGCGATCTCGGCGTCAAGGTGACGTGCCTGGCCGAAGGCTCGGTGCTGGCCGAAGGCTCGATCGATTTCGTCAGCTCTGATCCGAAGGTGATCGAGAACTATCTGGGACGGTGAATGAACGTAGAGGTTGAACCCTTGCGGGAAAGCGGCTTTAACACCGGCAGCACATTTCGCATTCTGGGGTTTAATCAATGCATATTGTTGGTTTTTTGGTGTTTGTCCTGGCCGGGGCGGCTGTTTGGTACTGGCGTTTGAAGATGGTGCGGGAGGCTGGAAGCGAAATCATCGATTCGGTCGAGCGGATGCGGGGCGCCTACAAGCGCCGCCAGTTCCGCAAGAAAGCCGAAGTCGCGCCGCTCGCCTCGATTGCCGATCCGGCGATTGCGGCCGTGGCGTTCTTCCTTTGCCTCGCCAACGAAAAACCGGTCTGGAAGGATGCCGCGCGCGAGGTGGTCCGCCAGCGGATGAACGGCATCATCAAGCCCGGCGATATGGAAGAGGTGCTGGTGTTTGCGGACTGGGCGGTGAAGAACGTGGTCAATCCGGAAGACCCGATCCGCCGTTTCCGTGATCTGTGGAGCAAGGCGCTGACCATGGACGAGCGCCAGGAGCTGATCGCCGTTGCCGACGAGGTTTCCCTTGTCGGCGGCGAGGCGACACAGGAACAGAAACAGGTTTTGCAGACGCTGAGGCGGACGCTTTTGAACTGATGATGAAAAAGGTGGTGGGATATGCTGACGGTCGATAACATCAATCTGCATTACGGTGCTGCGCAAGCGTTGCGCGGCGTTTCCATCACCGCTCCCATGGGCAAGATCACCTGCGTGCTTGGTCGCAACGGCGTCGGCAAGACCAGCCTGTTGCGCGCCATTACCGGCCAACACGGACCGAGCGCCGGCACGATCACCTTCAACGATACGGTGCTGAACGGCATGGCGCCCTATAACCGCGCCAAGCAGGGTATCGGCTTCGTGCCGCAGGGCCGCGAGGTCTTTCCCCTGCTGACGGTCAAGGAAAATCTGGAATCGGGCTATGCGCCGGTTGCCCGCAAGGACCGCTTCATTCCGGAAGATATCTTCAACCTGTTCCCGATTCTGCGCAGCATGCTCGGCCGCCGCGGCGGCGATCTGTCGGGCGGGCAGCAGCAGCAATTGGCAATCGGTCGGGCTTTGGTGACGCGGCCGAAAATCCTCGTGCTCGACGAACCGACCGAGGGCATCCAGCCGTCGATCATCAAGGATATCGGCCGGGCGATCCAGTATCTGCGCGATTCCACCGGGATGGCAATTCTGCTTGTGGAACAATATCTTGACTTCTGCCGTGAGCTTGCCGACCATGTCTACATCATGGATCGGGGCGAGATCGTGCATGAAGGTCCGGCCGAAACGCTGGATACACCGGAAGCACGCCGCCACCTTACTGTTTAACGTTGGATTTTCGATGGCTGAGGCAGCGGCAATCGCTCCGCAAAGGGCGTGGGGCAAGGGACGGCTGGTGGCCAAGCCATTTGCCGGACGCACCCGGCTCGCCGAATTCTATCAGGAAGGCTGCGCCAAGATCCGGCTGCCCGATACGTTCGATGCCACGATGGATGCCGTCCTGATCAACAGTTCCGGCGGCCTCACCGGCGGCGATCATATGGAATGGGAGTTTTCGGCAGGCGAAGGCACGCATCTCACGCTCACGACCCAGGCCTGCGAGAAGATCTACAAGGCCAGTGCCGGAACCGCGGCGGTCAGCACGAAGATTTCCGTCGGGGCAGGGGCGACCGTGCAATGGCTGCCGCAGGAAACGATCCTGTTCGACCGCGCTTCTCTGTCGCGCAGGCTTGAGGTCGATATCGCCGAAGGGGCTGAGTTTCTGGCCGTCGAGGCCGTCCTGCTCGGCCGCAAGGCCATGAGCGAAGTCATGCGCGAAGGGTTGTTTCAGGATTGCTGGCGCATCCGAAAGAACGGCGTCCTGCTGCACGCGGAAAACCTGCGGTTATCAGACGACATAGCCGCGCTGACGCAGGAGCGCGCCACGCTCGGCGGGCAGGTGGCCTTTGCGACGCTTTTCTATGCCGGCGCGGATTGCGAGCAGCATTTGGAGAAACTGCGGGGCCTGATCGGCAGCGCCAGCGGTGGGGTCAGCCATTTTCAAGTTGGCGGCCAGGAAAAGCTCGTCGCACGGCTCGTGGCTCCCGATGGTTTCGCCTTGAGAAAAATCCTCATCCCGGTCATTTCGCACTTGCGCAAGGGCGCTTCCGTGCCGAAAGTCTGGAACCTGTAATCGACACGAAATCCTGGTGGCCGCGCATGAATCTGACTCCCCGTGAAAAAGACAAACTGCTGATTTCGATGGCGGCGATGGTTGCCCGAAGGCGGCTGGAGCGTGGCGTAAAGCTCAATCATCCCGAGGCAATTGCTCTGATCACCGATTATGTCGTCGAAGGTGCGCGCGACGGTTGCTCCGTCGCCGAGTTGATGGAAGCAGGCGCCCATGTCATCACCCGCGCCCAGGTGATGGAAGGCATCCCCGAGATGATCCATGATATCCAGATTGAGGCCACCTTTCCGGACGGCACAAAGCTCGTCACCGTCCACGAACCCATTCGCTGAAGGAGCACGCCATGCTGCAACTGAGACCCAATTGCGAATGCTGCGACAAGGACCTGCCGCCCGGCAGCCGTGAAGCGATGATCTGCAGCTTCGAATGCACCTTCTGCACGCAGTGCGCGTCGGAGGTTCTGGACGGACAATGCCCGAATTGCGCCGGCGAACTCGTCCGTCGCCCGGTTCGCCCTGCGGCCAAACTCGGCAAGTTTCCGGCATCCACCGAACGGGTTTTGAAACCGGATGGCTGTGCGCCGATCAAGGCTGCCTGAACAGGAGAGACGATACGATGATCCCCGGTGAAATCATTGCGGCAAGCGGCGAGATCGAGCTGAATGCCGGTCTGGAAACAGTTGCGCTCGAGGTATCCAATACCGGCGACCGGCCGGTCCAGGTTGGCAGCCACTATCATTTTGCCGAAACCAATGCCGGTCTGACGTTCGACCGGGCTTTGGCACATGGCAAGCGTCTCGATATTCCGGCGGGAACCGCCGTGCGCTTCGAGCCGGGGCAAACGCGCAGCGTCACGCTCATTCCGTTCGCCGGCAAGCGCGAAGTCTACGGTTTTCGCCAGAAGGTCATGGGCAAACTATGAACCGGGCGCTGCTCCTTGCGGGCCTGATCCTCTTTGGCCTTGGCTCCGGTTCATCGCCCGTATGGGCGCAGGACGAGGCGGTAAATTGCGAAAACGCCATGGCCCAGTCGGAGATGAATTTCTGCGCCAACAAGGACTATGAAGCGGCCGACAAGGAGTTGAACGCGATCTACAAGAAGACCATGGCGGCAATGAAGGATACCGACAAGGAACTCGGCGCAATCAACGAAAATTATGTTGGTGCGGTCGATGCCTTGAAGAAGGCCCAGCGTGCCTGGATCGACTACCGCGACGGTCAATGCGAGCTTGCCGGCTTCGAGGCACGCGGCGGCTCGATGGAGCCGATGCTGGTTTCCGGTTGTCTCGCGGACCTGACGAAGAAACGGACCGCGGAACTGAAGGGGCTGACCGAAGGACTTGGAAACTGAGGTGCAAGTGACGGTGGGCCGGACCATCATGATCGTCGGAAACGGTCCAGTACCGGAGGGCGCTGCCACGGTTATCGACGCTGCCGATCTGGTCATCCGCTTCAACGACTGTCGCTCCTGCGGTGCAGGTGGGTGGAAGACGGATATCGTCGCCGTTTGCAATACCGGGCGCCCGGCCTTGGCGATGCTGGGTGGCGGACAGTGGAAGACGAATGCGGCGGTGCGGCAGGCCAGCCAAATCTGGTGTGTTCGCGATGCCGGAAAATTTGAAACGCTGCGGCCACGATTGGCCGTGACGCATCCCGATCTCGATGATCTCTGTGACGATTACACCGATGGTTTTCGCGCATTCGCCAAGGCGACTGGCAGGGCCTTTCACGCGGTTCCTGCATCGACGCATGAGAGTGTTGAGGCCGGGTTGCAACGGTTCGATGCAGGCGCCTACGTCGTGCCGAGCAGCGGCCTCATTGCAATCGCCGATGTGCTGGCGCATTGGCGCCGGCCGGGCGACCGCGTGGTGCTCGCCGGTTTCGGCCATGCCGGCTGGGAGTGGCACCCGTTCGCTGCCGAGCGCCGCTATGTCGATGACTTGATTTCCAAGGGGCGTCTTTCGCGCCTCGACCAGAATTTTATATCCGCTTTTGCTCAGGGAGCCTGATAGCCATGTCCTACAAAATGTCGCGCGCGGCCTATGCCAACATGTTCGGCCCCACCACCGGCGACAAGGTTCGGCTGGCCGACACCGAGCTTTTCATCGAGGTCGAGAAAGACTTCACCACCTATGGCAACGAGGTGAAATTCGGCGGCGGCAAGGTCATCCGCGACGGCATGGGCCAAAGCCAGGTGACACGCGCCGAGGGTGCGGTGGATACGGTGATCACCAACGCGCTGATCGTTGATCACTGGGGCATCGTCAAGGCCGACATCGGCTTGAAGGACGGCCACATCGTCGCCATCGGCAAGGCGGGCAATCCGGACACGCAGCCGGGTGTCGACATCATCGTCGGCCCGGGCACGGAGGTGATTGCCTCCGAAGGCAAGATCATCACCGCCGGTGGCATGGACAGCCATATCCACTTCATCTGCCCGCAGCAGATCGAGGAAGCGCTGATGAGCGGCATAACCACCATGCTCGGCGGCGGCACCGGGCCGGCGCATGGCACGCTGGCCACCACCTGCACGCCCGGGCCGTGGCATATCGCCCGGATGATCGAGTCCTTCGATGCCTTCCCGATGAACATCGGCCTGTCGGGCAAGGGCAACGCCTCGCTGCCGGCGGCGCTGGTGGAAATGGTGATGGGCGGCGCCTGCTCGCTGAAGCTGCACGAGGACTGGGGCACGACGCCGGCCGCCATCGACTGCTGCCTGTCGGTTGCCGACGAATATGACGTGCAGGTGATGATCCACACCGACACGCTGAACGAAAGCGGTTTTGTCGAGGACTCCATCGCGGCGATCAAGGGCCGCACGATCCATGCCTTTCATACCGAAGGTGCCGGCGGCGGCCACGCGCCGGATATCATCAAGATCTGCGGCCAGCCGAATGTCATCCCGTCCTCGACCAATCCGACTCGGCCCTACACGATCAATACGCTGGCCGAGCATCTCGACATGCTGATGGTCTGCCATCACCTGTCGCCGTCGATCCCCGAGGACATCGCCTTTGCCGAAAGCCGGATCCGCAAGGAAACCATCGCGGCCGAAGACATCCTGCATGATATCGGCGCCTTCTCGATCATTTCGTCCGATAGCCAGGCGATGGGCCGCGTCGGCGAGGTGGCGATCCGCACCTGGCAGACGGCTGACAAGATGAAGCGCCAGCGCGGTCGGATGTCGCAGGAAACCGGCGAAAACGACAATGTCCGGGTCAAGCGTTATATCGCCAAGTACACGATCAACCCGGCCATCGCCCACGGTCTCAGCCATCATGTCGGATCCGTGGAGGTCGGCAAGCGCGCCGATCTGGTGATGTGGAACCCGGCCTTCTTCGGCGTGAAACCCGATATGGTCATCCTTGGTGGCTCGATCGCCGCAGCTCCGATGGGCGACCCGAATGCTTCGATCCCGACGCCGCAGCCGGTACATTACCGCCCGATGTTCGGCGCCTTCGGCAAGGCGCGCACCAATTCTTCCGTAACGTTCGTGTCGCAAGCCTCGCTCGACGCCGGCCTCAAAGGCCGCCTCGGTGTGGACAAGCAGCTCGTTGCGGTGAGAAATACCCGTGGCGGCATCGGCAAGGCGTCGATGATCCACAACAGCCTGACGCCGCATATCGAGGTCGATCCCGAAACCTACGAAGTCCGCGCCGACGGCGAGCTTCTCACCTGCGAACCTGCAACCGTGCTGCCGATGGCGCAGCGCTATTTCATGTTCTAGAGCAGTTTGCGGACCGGGAAAGGACGCTGATGCCCTGGAAACAGCCCTTGCGCTGGCTGGTTGCCGTCATTTTTTCGGCGGCGTTGTTTGCTGTGGCCGGGACGACCATTCCGCGGCCTTTGTGGTCCGCCGCGAAGGCCGATACGGCCACAGGCGATCGGTACCGCATCCTCGTCCTGTCCAATCCCATCCATACGGATATCGCCATAGCGGTCGATGCCGAAACCCTGGCCCGGTTTCCGTTTCTGTTGGAAAGCGGCATGCCGGTTGCGCATCCGAACGCACGTTGGCTGGTCTTCGGCTGGGGCGGCCGTGCCTTCTACACCGAGACGCCGACATGGGCGGATTTGAAGCCCGTTCCGTTGATCAAGGGGCTGACGCTCGACCGGTCGGTCATTCATGCCGATGTTGCCGGAGAAATCGTCGAGCCTTCGGATCGCGTCCGCAGTTTCGAGATCGACCGGGACGAGTATCAGCGGCTCCTGTCCTACATCGAGGCCAGTTTCAAACCGGAGAACGGCGGGATCGCTGCGATACCGGGGACCGCCTATGGTCCAAACGACCGGTTCTTCGAAGCGAATGGCTGGTTCAGCGCCGCCCTCGGCTGCAACACCTGGACGGCAGCGGCGTTGCGTGAGGCCGGGCTGCAAACCGGATGGTGGAACCCGCTGCCGATTTCACTGTCGATGTCACTTGATTTATACAACTGAAAATCATCATCAGCGACGCGCTGCTGCCGTTACTCCGAAAAAATCATCCCCGCAAATCCCCGCCAGAAAATCCCGTGTCATGATCATGGCGTTCTGTCCCGGATACACCGCAAGACGTTTGCGGCGAGGCAGGGCTGGCGCTCCACGCAAAGCCTCGTGGTCTTCGATTGAGGATCACGAACGTCAGGCGGACCGGA
>UCEZ01000028.1 GCA_900471525.1 Hyphomicrobiales bacterium
GGGTGTAGCGGGCGAGTTCCTGGTCGTCATAACCCATGACGGAAAGATCCTCCGGCACGCGCAATCCCTTTTCGGCTGCCGCCTCCATGACGCCGATCGCCATCAGGTCATTGCCGCAGAGGATGGCCGATGGCCGGTTGTCCATGGAGAGGAGGTCGAGCCCCGCCTCATAGCCGCGCAGCGGCAACCAGTCGCCGTCGCGCACGAGCGTTTCGTCGAAAGCGATATCGGCGGTGGCAAGCGCCTGTTTGTAGCCCTTCAGGCGATCCATGGCTGCATCCATCCAGGGCTCGCCATTGATAAAGCCGATGCGCTTGTGGCCGAGCCCGGTCAGATGCGCTGTCGCTGCGAAACCGCCTGCCACTTCGCCGGGGACGATGGCCATGTGCTGGCGCGGCTCCGAATAGCAATTGAGCAGCACGGTTGGGATGCCCTTCAGTTGCGGCGGCACGGTGACCTTGCGGGTGAAGATCGTTGCGTAGATGACGCCGGCGATAGAGCGGTCGCGCAGCACAGCGCGCAGCACCGCATCCTGCAGGTCGGGGTTGGAGCGGGTCGCGTGGGCGGAAACCAGAAGTCCCTGCTCGAACGCGTAGTCGCGGATCCCATCGAGACTGACGACCGGATGCGGGCTCGTCGAAATTTCATCGACGATGAAGGCGATGGTGTCTTTTTCCACATGCACTGCGGCGCCTACCTCGTTGCGGACGGCTGGTAATTTATAACCAATTTTATGAGCAGCATCGCGGACGCGCATCTGGGTCTCGGCAGAAATGCGTGCTCCGGACATCTCATTGAGCACGAGAGAGACGCTGGATTGCGATACGCCGGCAATTCTTGCCACGTCCGTCATTGTCGGCCGGCTGGTGTCTCCCTGTTTGTCCGAGCCTGTATTACGCCCGTTTCCCTTTGCCATCGTTGCGTCTCGCTTCCATCCCGGCTTCCGCTGCGCTGCGGAATTATTTTGTGCATTTGCTAATAAAATTAGCGCTTGACTGGTAATAATATTAGCGCAAGATTTGCGTATGTGAAGCGGAAAATGCTCACTGCCCGGTAGAGGAGTACCGGTAAATTTCGGAGGAGAAAATACCGATGTCTACGATTTCACGTCGCACGTTCTTGGCTGCTGCAACGGCCATGGGCACCATCGCGCTCGCCGGCTCCATTGCCTATGCGGAGCTGCCGGCTCTGGCCAAAAAAGACACCTATAAGGTCGGCTTCGCGCAGACCGAATCCAACAATCCTTGGCGTATCGCCCAAACGAACAGCATGAAGGCCGAAGCTGAAAAGCTCGGCTATCAACTGGTCTACACCGATGCTGCCGGTTCCGCTGCCAAGCAGGTGGCTGACGTCAATTCGATGATCGCCCAGGGCGTCGACGTCATCTTTCTTGCACCGCGCGAAGAAAAGCCGCTGATCCCGGCCGTCATGGCCGCCAAGAAAGCCGGTATTCCGGTCATCCTGCTCGATCGCAACGTCGATCAGTCGCTCGCCAAGGCCGGCGAGGATTATGTGACATTCATCGGTTCCGACTTCATCGCAGAAGGCAAGCGCGTCGCCGAATGGCTGGCCAAGAACGCCAACGGCAAGTCGAAGATCATCGAACTCGAAGGCACGACCGGTTCCTCACCGGCCAACGACCGAAAGAAGGGCTTCGATGAAGCCATTGCGGCGGCGGGTGGCTTCGAGATTCTCGCCTCCCAGACCGGCGACTTTGCTCGTGACAAGGGCCGCCAGGTTGCCGAAGCACTGCTGCAGGCGCATCCGGACGCAGATATCGTCTATGCGCACAACGACGAGATGGCGATCGGCGCAATCGCCGCCATCGAGGCGGCCGGAAAGGTGCCGGGCAAGGATATTCTCGTTCTGTCGATCGACGGAGGCAAGGAAGCAGTGCAGGCCGTCATCGACGGGACGATCGCGGTCGTGGTGGAATGCAATCCGCGCTTTGGACCGAAGGGATTCGAGATCATGCAAAAGTACGCCGCGGGTGAGAAAATCGAGCCCAAGGTAATCAACGACGACAAGTTGTATGATCCATCCAACGCCGCCGCGGAATTGGCAAACGCCTATTAATCTCCCAAGATGATCCTCCGGCCGGTTCGGCATCGCCGTTCCGGCCGGCTTTTGATGTCCGCTCATAAAGGATGGATGGACCATGCTGCTGTCCATGCAGGATATTTCCAAGGCGTTTTCCGGCGTTGCCGCCTTGCGTTCTGCCTCGCTGACGATTGCCGAGGGCGAGGTCATGGCACTGGTCGGCCAGAACGGCGCCGGAAAATCGACGTTGATCAAGATTTTGACGGGTGCCTACCAGCGCGACAGCGGGCTGATCCGCTTCGTGGGCGAAGATGTCGTGTTTTCGACGCCGGCGCAGAGCCAGGCAAAGGGCATCGCGACGATCTACCAGGAAATCAACCTGGCGCCGCAGCGTTCGGTGGCCGAGAATATCTATCTTTCGCGTGAGCCCAAAACGCGGCTCGGCTTGCTCGACAGGCGGGCGATGCGCGAAGGCGCTGCCGCGGTGCTCAAGACCTTCAATCTCGATATCGATGTCGACCTGCCTGTAGTGCGCTTCAGCGCTGCGACCCGCCAGATGATCGCGATTGCCCGCGCCGTCACCCAGAAGGCGCGGCTCGTGATCATGGACGAACCGACCTCGTCGCTGGATGAGCGCGAAGTCAGCATTCTGTTCGAGACGATCCGCACTCTCAAGAAGAACGGTGTCGCGGTGCTGTTCATCGGCCATCGCCTCGATGAACTCTACGAGATCTGTGACCGCATCACCATTATGCGGGACGGACAGACCGTGGCGCAGAGTTCCATGCGTGAAATGCCGAAGATGGAGCTTGTCCGTCATATGCTCGGCAAGGAACTGGCCGCATTTGAGGCGATCGCGCGCGACGCGGGCAATGACGAGACGAAGCCTGTCCGTCTTTCAGTGGAAGGCGTTGGGTCAGGCGTGCGGGTCCGCGATGTCAGCCTGACGGTGCGCGAAGGCGAAATTTCAGGGCTCGCGGGTCTTCTCGGCGCCGGCCGCACGGAAACGGCGCGGATCATCTTCGGTGTCGACAGGCTGGAAAAGGGATCGATCAGCATCGACCGCAAGGAGCGCAGCTATACGGAGCCTGCCGACGCGATCGCAGACGGCATCGGGCTGGTTTCCGAAGACCGCAAGATCGACGGCATCATTCCGGATATGAGTATTCGCGAGAACATGACGCTGGCGCTACTGCCGAAGCTGAAGAAGGCCGGCATCGTCGATCGTGCCCGCCAGCAGGAGATTGTCGCCCGCTACATCAAGGCGCTCGGCGTCAAATGCGCTTCGCCGGATCAGCCGATCAAGGAACTCTCCGGCGGCAACCAGCAGAAAGTGCTGCTTGCCCGCTGGCTCTGCACTGATCCGCGCATCCTGATCATCGACGAACCAACCCGCGGTATCGACATCGGCGCCAAGGCGGAAATTCTCAAGCTGCTGCGCAGCCTCGCCGACGAGGGCTTGAGCGTCTTGATGATATCCTCCGAGCTCGAGGAGCTTCTGGCCGCGGCAGACCGTGTGACGATCTTAAGCGATGGTCGCTCGGTCGCAGTGCTGAAGCGAAACGAACTCAGCGAGACGGCGCTTCTTTCTGCCATGGCCCACCAGGTGAACTGACATGACGACGATCGACACATCCGCGCCGACATCGCGCGCCGCCCGCTTGAATGTCGCGCAGTTTCTCGGCCGATACGGTACGTTTTCGGCATTTGTCTTGCTGCTGCTGTTCAACATCTTCGTCACGCCGAATTTTCTCTCCTGGCAGACGCTCAACGTCAACCTGACGCAGGTCGCGACCATCGTCATCGTGGCGACGGGTATGACACTGGTGATCGCCACCGGCGGCATCGACCTTTCGGTCGGCTCGCTGATGGCGATCGCCGGTGCCGCAGCACCGATGATCTTCATGGGCAAGCTGCTGCCGATCGATAACACGGGCATCCTGATCATCCTCTCTTTCATCCTGCCGGTGCTGCTGGTCATGGCGTTCGGCTGGTTCAACGGCCTGCTGGTGACACGATTTTCGATCCAGCCGATCGTCGCGACCCTGGTGCTTTTCATTGCCGGCCGGGGACTGGCGCAAGTGGCAACGAACGGCAACCTGCAGGTCTTCAAGAATCCGGATTTCCAGTTCATCGCCTTGGGTCGCATCGCCGGCATTCCGGCCCAGGTGATCATCATGATTATCGTCGCGGTGCTCGCTCACTGCCTGATCCGTTACACCGTCATCGGCCGGCAGATCATCGCCGTTGGTGGCAACGAGAAAGCGGCGCGGCTGACGGGCATCCCGGTGCGACGGGTCAAAACCTTTGTCTACATCGTCAGCGGCGCCCTTGCCGGCATTGCCGGGTTGATCGTGGTGGCGCGCAATTCGGCGAGCGACGCCAATCTGGTCGGCCTTGGTATGGAGCTTGACGCCATTGCCGCGGTCGCAGTCGGCGGTTCTTTGTTGACCGGGGGCAGGGCGAATATCCTCGGCACGGTGCTCGGCGCGTTCGTGATCCAGCTGGTGCGCTATACCTTGCTCGCAAATGGCGTACCGGATGCCGCGGCGCTGATCGTCAAGGCGGGCCTGATCATAGTCGCCGTTTTTATCCAGCAACGTGCCAAGGCGTAGTCGACATGACATCCATGCTGAAAATCCTCTCACGGCCCTTCGTTGCAAAATCCTCCGGCGATCTTGCCCGCCTCGGCGTGATCGTAGCTCTGGCGGGCCTGATCCTCTTCGGCGCGCTGCGCTACGACAATTTCCTGTCGCCGTTCAATATCCTGAGCTTCCTGCGCTACAATTCGATGTTCGCGCTGATTGCGCTCGGCATGGCCTTCGTGATCATCACCGGCGGCATCGACCTTTCGGTCGGCGGCGTGGCGGCGATGGCCAGCGTGGTTGCTGCCTATCTGTCGCCCTATGGCTGGTTTCCGGGGCTTGCTGGCGGTATGGCCGCCGGACTGATTGCCGGGTCGATCAACGGCATCATCATTACTCGGATGCGCATCCAGCCATTCATCGCGACGCTGGCGATGATGCTGGCGGCCTACGGTACCGCGCTGCTCCTGGCCAACAACCAGTCGGTTTCCGTGTCCTACGATACCGGCTTCACCACGATCGGGCAGGACGATTTTCTCGGCTTTCCGATCCCGGCCTGGATCGCAGTTCTGGCCTATGTGCTCGGCTGGGTCTTTCTCGAACGGCACCCGGCCGGGCGCCATGTGCTCGCCATCGGTGACGGCGAGGCAACGGCCAATCTGATGGGGCTGAAAGTCGAAAAGACCTTGTTTGCGGTCTACGCGTTGTCCGGGCTTCTTGCCGGCCTTGCCGGCGTCATCCTCGCCTCGCAGTTCGGGGCAGGGCAACCGACCGAGGGCGTGGGCTGGGAGCTCTTTGCAATCGCTTCTGTCGTCGTTGGCGGCACTCTTCTGACCGGTGGTTCCGGCTCGGTCGGCGCGACGCTGGCAGGCGCCCTCTTGCTTGCCATGGTGTTCAACATTCTCAATTTCGAAAATGGTCTCGGCTGGATTTCCCTCTCGGCCTATTGGCAGTCGGTCATTCGCGGCGCCTTTCTCCTGATCGTCGTGGTGCTGCAGGCCAAGCTGATGAACAAGACCGAGGCGAACTGACGCTACCGGCTCTTTAGCCCCTTCTGTTCGAATCCATCAACACGCGCCCGGAACCGACCGGGCGCGTGTTTTCCTTCGTCCATCTGCCGCATCAGTTGAAGGAGGGACAGAGCGTGTCGAATTGCTGCGTTGCCGCATCGAAGACGCTTGACAAAATTTTCATCTCGTGAAAATTCTTTCAACAATAGATAAAAATATCATGTAATGAAAAAAATAGCACACTCGGAGGCAAGCATGGTTCAGGGCGGAGGCTCTTTCAGGGACGACGAGTCGAGCATGGCGACGCGTGCGGCGTGGCTGCACTATGCTGGCGGACTTACCCAGTCCGAAGTTGCCAAGCGGCTTGGTCTGACATCGCTTAAAGCCCATCGGCTGATCACCAAGGCCAACCAGGAAGGTCTGGTGAAGGTCTATATCGACGGCGAAGTGTCCGAGTGCGTGGAACTCGAGCAGAAGCTGTCGGCTCGCTACGGCCTCGATTACTGTGAAGTCGTGCCGGATTTCGATCCGGAGGACCTTCCATTGAAGGCGCTCGGCATTTCCGGGGCGCAATTCCTCAAGCGCGAGATCGAGAAGGAAGGCTCCTTGCTGATCGGCATGGGGCACGGCCGGACGCTGGCCGCCTGCGTCGAATACCTGCCGCGCACCACCAACAACGACGTCCGCTTCGTCTCGCTGCTCGGCGGCTTGACGCGCCGGTTTTCGGCCAATCCGCATGACGTTATCCACCGTCTGGCGGAGCGCACCGGGGCAGAGGCCTATGTCATGCCCGTACCCTTCTTTGCCAACACGGTCGAGGACCGCGACGTACTGTTCAACCAGCGTGGCGTGCGTGAGGTGTTCGATCTCGCCAGCAGCGCCGACCTTTTGCTCGTCGGTATCGGCACCGTCGAGCGCGAGGCCTCGCTGGTCGCAACCGGCATGATCGAAAAGGGTGAGATCGAGGAAATCAAGAATGGCGGGGGTGCAGGCGAATTGCTCGGCCATTTCTTTGACGACAGGGGCCAGCCGATCGAGACGGCGCTGTCGAACCGCACGTTCACACTGAGCCGCGAGGATTTGAAAAACCGCCGTACGGTTGCCGTTGCAGGCGGCAAGGTCAAGGCTCGCGCCATCCGCGCGGTGCTGGAAAGCCGCTTCCTGAGCGGCCTGATCACCGACGAGAAGACGGCGCAGACATTGATGGAGGACGCCGCCTGAGAAGGCCCTGTCCCGAACGATGAGAATGACGGCTGAGACCTGACCCGGGGAGTGGTTTTGTCGAGGTCTTTGTGCAGCGCGCATCCTGCCCGGCCACTGGCTCGCCAAGGTGCATGCGCTGCGACCTGGAGGAAATACCGGTCGGGTAAGCCGGTACGGCTCAATTGACTGAGCATGTTTTGCCCGTGAAGGAGGAGAAGACCAATGCATGAGAAAGAAAAAGACCTCATCAGTGCATTCCTGCGCGGAGAGGTGGACCGCCGCGGAATGCTGAAAGGCCTCGGCGCCATGGGGATCACGGCCGGTTCCGCCGGCACGCTGCTCAACATGATGTCCACCCGGGCGCTCGCTGCCGATTTCGACTGGAAGAAGCATTCCGGCAAGTCTCTGAAGCTGCTTTTGAACAAGCATCCCTATGCCGACGCGATGATCGCCAACCTGCAGAACTTCAAGGATCTGACGGGTATCGAAGTGACCTATGACGTGTTCCCGGAAGACGTCTATTTCGACAAGGTAACGGCTGCCCTGTCGTCGGGCTCCACCGAGTATGACGCCTTCATGACCGGCGCCTACATGACCTGGACCTATGGCCCGGCCGGCTGGATAACCGACCTCAAGGAATGGATCAACGATCCGGAAAAGACCAACCCCAACTATGCCTGGGACGACTTCCTGCCGGGCGTCAAGAACTCCTGCGCCTGGAACGGCCAGCCGGGCGGCGCGCTCGGTTCTGACGATGCCAAGCAGTGGTGCATTCCGTGGGGCTTCGAACAGAATAACATCACCTACAACAAGGCGATGTTCGACAAGGCGGGCGTTGCCGTTCCCAAGAATATCGATGAAATGATCACGGCCGCCGCGAAACTGCAGAAGGATGTCGGCGGCATCTACGGTATTGGCGTCCGCGGCTCGCGCTCCTGGGCAACGATCCATCCGGGCTTCCTCTCGGCCTATTCGAACTTCAACGAGAAGGATCTCAACCTCACCGATGGCAAGCTGTCGGCAGCGATGGGAACCGCAGGCTCCAAGGCTTTCCACGCCAAATGGGTACAAATGATCCAGGAAAGCGGCCCGAAGGACTGGTCGACCTACACCTGGTATCAGGTCGGTACCGACCTTGGTGCCGGCGCCTCGGCGATGATCTTCGACGCCGACATTCTCGGCTACTTCATGAACGGCGGCGACAACAAGATGGCCGGACAGCTGTCCTACGCCGCCTTCACGGCCAACCCTGATGCGACGGCTTCGACGCCGAACATCTGGATCTGGTCGCTTGCCATGTCCAACTTCTCCAAGGACAAGGATGCCACCTGGTACTTCATGCAGTGGGCTTCCGGTCCGGAGCATGCGATCTTCGGCGCCACCAAGATGGACTTCGTCGACCCGGTCCGACAGTCGGTCTGGAAGGACGAAGCCTTCCGCACCAAGCTCGACAAGTATCCGGGCTATGTCGACATGTTCGACGCTTCGGCTGCCGGCGCCTCGATCAAGTTCACGCCCCAGCCGCTGTTCTTCGATGTCACCACCGAATGGGCGGCGACATTGCAGAAGATGGTTGCCAAGGAAGTGCCTGTCGATGAAGGCCTCGACCAGCTGGTCGAGAGCATCGATCGCCAGCTGAAGGAAGCTGGTCTGGGCTGATCTGCCTCCCAAGCAGTGCCCGGCGCGATGAGCGCCGGGCATCCCATACCGGCTGAAGCCGCCTTGAGACAACCTGAGATGCCGATGGACTGGCGCGGGATCATCCGCGTGCCGCGCGCTTTCTTCAAAGACAAAGAACGGAGCTCGACATGGCTTCAACAGCAACCCTCCGCAAACCGGCCTCGGGTTTCAGGATCAGCAGGAAGATGCTTCCTTACGTGCTCAGCCTTCCGGCGCTGCTCGTCTGCATCGGCATCCTGATCCCCTTCATTACGGCGGTGATCTATTCCTTCCAGCGCTACCGGCTCAGCCAACCCTGGGCGCGGCAGTTCAACTGGGGTGAGAATTATCTGAACTTCTTCACCGACCCGGCCTTCTGGAACACGCTGAAAGTGTCGCTGCTTTATGCCGGCATCACCGTGACGCTGGAATTGCTTCTAGGCCTCGGCATAGCATTGCTTCTCCAGCGCCGCTCGACGGTCAACAACTTCATCTCCATCATGCTGTTGTTGCCGCTGATGATCGCTCCGGCGCTCGCCGCACTGATGTGGAAGCTGATGACCAATCCGAGCTTCGGCATCCTCAGCTATCTCGCAAGCCTTGTCGGGCTTCACGATTTCCGCTGGGCGTCGTCGCCGAGTACGGCGCTGCTGACAGTCGTTCTGGTCGATATCTGGGTCTATACGCCCTTCATCATGATCCTGCTGCTCGCCGGTTTGCGCTCGCTGCCGACCCAGCCGTTCGAAGCCGCGGCCCTCGATGGTGTGCCCAGAACCTTCGTGTTCTTCCGCATCACCCTGCCGATGCTGACACCCTATATCCTGACGGCGACGCTGTTCCGGCTGCTCGACAGTATCCAGCAGTTCGATATCATCTACGCGATGACGCAAGGGGGGCCGGGCAATACGCTGACAGTTTTTCAGGTGGAGGCTTATCTCAACTTCTTCCAGTCGACCAATGTCGGGCGCTCCGCAGCGCTGATGGTCATCCTCTGGGCGATCACCTACTTCCTGTCGAATATCTTCATCAAGAACTGGCTGCGGCTGCGCGAACGCGCCCGTGGCGAAGCGTGAGGACCAAGCCATGGAAACCACATCCACGCTCGAAAAGATATTGCGGCTGATCGCTCTGACACTCGTCGTCATCTTCTTCATGTTTCCGATCTTCTGGATCTTCCTGATGTCGTTCCAGACCAATGAGACGATCCTGGCGATCCCGCCTTCGGTGATCTTCACGCCGACGCTGTCGAACTACGCGGCCCTGATCACCGGCAAGCTGACGACGGCGGCCGGAACGCTCGATATCGCCTTCATGCGAAACCTGATGAACTCGATCTTCCTGTCGGTGACCTCGGTTGCCATCGCGCTGGTCCTTGGCGTGCCGGCCGCCTATGCCTTTGCCCGTCATAAATTCAAGGGCTCGGAAGATATCGCCTTTACGCTTCTGTCCTTCCGGTTTGCGCCGCCGCTGCTGGTGCTTTTGCCGCTGACCCAATATTTCCAGTGGCTTGGCCTTGCCGACACCTACTTCGGTCTGATCTGGGTCTACCAGCTGATCTGCCTGCCGCTCATCCTCTGGATCGTGCGCGGCTATTTCGAGGACATCTCGGCCGATGTCGAATACGCCT
The DNA here is from genome assembly GCA_900471525.1 of Hyphomicrobiales bacterium. Taxonomy (GTDB): domain Bacteria; phylum Pseudomonadota; class Alphaproteobacteria; order Rhizobiales; family Rhizobiaceae; genus Pararhizobium. The sequence continues at coordinate 10,125 of UCEZ01000028.1, forward strand.
ATCGCATCGCCGGGCATTCCTGGTTCGCCACCTTCCGCAAGATCGCCCTGCCGCTGGCGGGACCCGGGATCGCCGCTGCCGGCCTGCTTGCATTCATCTTCGCGTGGAACAATTTCGTCTTCGCACTTGTGCTGGCATCGGCCGACAAGCAACCGGTGACGGTCGGCGCCCTTGCCTTCGTTACTTCATCCGGCATCCAGTATGGCCAGATCGCCTCAGCCATCGTGCTTTCGGTCACGCCGACGCTTGCACTTGCACTCTACGCCCAGCGCTATCTCGTCGAAGGCCTGTCGCTCGGCGCGGTGAAGGGATAAAACATGACGACACTTCAGCTTAAAAATATCGTCAAGCGCTACAAGACCAACACGGTCCTCGACAACCTGTCGCTGGAAGTGGCCGAAGGCGAAACGCTGGTCCTGTTCGGCCCATCAGGCGCTGGCAAGACCGTTCTGCTCCGGCTAGTTGCCGGTGTGATTGATCCCGATGAAGGCCAGATCCTCATCGGCGGCGATGATGTCTCGGATATCGACGCCGAACATCGCGGCATCGGCATGGCCTTTCAGAACTTTGCGCTGTTCCCGCATATGAGCGCCTTCGACAACATCGCCAGTCCGCTGACGGCAACCGGATCGACGAAGGACGCAATCTCGGCCGGTGTGCAGAAGGTCGCCAAGCTGCTGAAGATCGACCACGTTCTGACGCATCATCCGAAGGCACTCTCGAACGGCCAGAAACAGCGGACAGCGCTGGCCCGTGCACTCGCTGGCTCGCCGCCGCTGCTGCTGCTCGACGATCCCTTGCGCAATGTCGATGCCAAGCTGCGTTTTGAAATGCGGCTGGAACTGCCGCGCCTCCTGGCCGCTCAAGGCGCGACGGTCGTCTACGTGACGCAGGACTACAAGGAGGCAATGGCGCTCGGCGATCGGATCGCCGTCATGTCGCAGGGCCGTATTCGCCAGATCGGTACGCCGGAGGATATCTACAACGCCCCTGCTGACATCGAGATCGCCCGGCTGTTCGGCGATCCGACGATCAATCTTCTCGATGTGGTGCCGAAGTCCGGGCCAGATGGCGTCTATGTCGAGCTTTCGAATGTGAAGGTCGCGCTGCCGGGCATGCCGGCAAGTGTTGTCGGAAAGACATGCGTGATCGGCCTCAGACCCGAAGCCATTGCCTTTACTGATGCGGGGGCGGCGGGCGGCATTCCTGTGACGGTCGAGGCGGAAACGCCGCTCAACGAAAAGACCGTGACACTGGTGCTGACGGCCCGTGGCCGTGAAATCCTGGTTTCGCGCCCGGCGGGAACGCCCGGTCCGGTGTCAGGTCCCGCTCGCATCGCCGTCGACGGCCATGCGGCCTTCCTGTTCGACAAGGAGAGCGGCGCGCTGATCCCGTCCGCCGCAACCCCGATGACACGCAATGGAGAAGCGGCATGAGCGAGACCGCACTGTTCATCAATGGCGTCGACAAGTTCTATGGTCCGATCGATCATGGAGTCCATGCCGTCAAACAGCTCAGCATGGACGTGAAGAAAGGCGAGATCATCGCGCTCCTCGGGTCCTCCGGTTGCGGCAAGACTTCTACCTTGCGCATGGTCGCGGGTTTCGAGGCGGTATCGCGCGGTACGATTTCGCTGAAGGGCCGCGAGGTTCAAACCTTTGCGCCGGTCAAGCGCAATGTCGCCATGGCCTTCGAGGGCTATTCGCTCTATCCGCCGCTGACGGTGCGGGAGAACATCGCCTTCGCCCTGAAAGCATCGAAGCTTTCGCAAGGTGTCGTCGACGAGAAGGTGGCCAGTATCGCCAAGCTGCTTGAGATCGAGGACATCATGGGCCGCTATCCGAGCTCGATCTCCGGCGGGCAGCAGCAACGTGCCTCGCTCGGACGGGCGCTGATCCGCGATGCGGACCTGCATCTGCTCGACGAGCCGATGGGCCAGCTCGAGCCGCAATTGCGCGCGCTTCTGCGCGGCCGCATCAAGCATTTCATCAAGGAGCGCGGACTGACCGCCATCCTCGTGACCCACGACCAGACGGAGGCGAATGCGCTCGCCGACCGGATCGCCGTCATGGAGGGCGGCGTGCTGCAGCAGTTCGACACGCCCCAGATGATCAAGGAGCGGCCGGCCAACCTGTTTACTGGTACTTTCGTCGGCGAGCCGCCGATGAACGTATTTCCGGCCGGGGTGTCCGGTTCCGGCGAGATCGTTTCCTTTGGTCTCAACGAAGGCGTGAAGCTGGACTACAAGGCCTCGGACTTCTCGCATGCGGTGCGCGGCGAACTGATGAAACGCAGCAAGGTCGTGCTGGGTATCCGGCCATATGCCGTTCGCCGCAGCGAAGGCGGGGTTGGCGCCAAGGTTGCGGTCAATCAATGGCTCGGCGACCAGACGCATATCGCGGCCGACTTTGCCGGCGGCACGATGGTTCTGGTCGAGCATGACCGGACCAATCTGGCGATCGGCGAAAGTGTCGGCATCCGTCTTGATCCGTCCAGCCTGCACGTTTTCGACGGCGAGAGCGGCCGGGCGATCAGCCACGGGCAGGAGCTTGCCTGATGCGCGATATCCTGATCGGGATCGATGCGGGAACCTCCGTCATCAAGTCGGTCGCCTTCGATCTCGGCGGCCGTCAGATCGCGGCTTGCGCGATCCCGAACAGCTATGAAAGCGAAGGCGGCAAGGGCGTCGTCCAGGACCTTGACCGGACCTGGGCAGATGCCGCAAAGACGCTTGCCGATCTGGCCGGCAAGGTGGAAAACCTCGCAGGCCGCGTCGCCGCGATTTCCGTTACCGGGCAGGGCGACGGCACCTGGCTGATCGACAGAGAAGGTGATCCTGTCGGCAGGGGCTGGCTCTGGCTCGATGCCCGTGCCGGTGAAACGGTGGAGCGCCTGCGCGGCGACAGCGGCGATGTGGCTCGCTTCTCCCACACCGGTTCAGGACTTGCGGCTTGCCAGATGGGGTCGCAACTCCGATGGATATTGGACAACGCGCCGGAAAAACTGAACGGCGCGACGACCGGTTTTCATTGCAAGGACTGGCTCTATTTCAAGCTGACCGGGCAGCGGGCGACCGATCCGTCCGAAGCCATTTTCACCTTCGGGGATTTCCGCACGCGGCAATATTCCGAGGATGTCATCGATTTTCTCGATCTCAGAAAGCAGCGTTACCTGCTGCCGGAAATCGTCGACGGCGCGGTGACGCAGCATGCGCTCAGCGACAACGCCGCCGCCCTGACCGGGCTTTTGGCAGGAACGCCGGTCGTGCTCGGTTACGTCGATGTCGTCTGTACCTCGCTCGGCGCAGGTCTATACGAGCCGGGTACTGACGCCGGTTGCTCGATCATCGGCTCCACCGGGATGCACATGCGGCTGGCCCAAAGTGCCGACGATGTGCAACTCAACAGGGACCTGACAGGTTACACGATGTGCCTGCCCATTCCCGGCCACTATGCGCAGATGCAGTCGAACATGGCGGCGACGCTGAATATCGACTGGATCCTGTCTGTGGCCGGCAGCGTGCTGAAGGGCATGGGGATCGAGAAAAGCAAGTCCGAACTCCTCGGCCACGTCGAAGGCTGGCTTTCGGAGGCGAAGGAAACATCTCTGCTGTTCCATCCCTATATTTCCGAGGCGGGCGAGCGCGGCCCGTTCGTCGATGCCTCGGCGCGGGCATCCTTTATCGGCCTCGACCTGAACCACGGTTTTGCCGACATGGTTCGCGCCGTCTTCAACGGCCTGGCGATGGCGTCGCGCGATTGTTATCTCGAGATGGGACCGCTGCCGTCGCGCGTTCGACTGACGGGTGGCGCGGCACGCAGCGCCTCGCTTCGCCGCATTCTCGGCGGCGCTCTCGGCTGCGCGGTGCAGACCAGCGAGCGCGAGGAGGCTGGCGCTGCGGGTGCTGCGATGATCGCGGCCGTATCGCTCGGCATCTACGGCTCGATGGAAGATTGCGTCAGGGAATGGGTTACCCCCTATCAGCGGCCGGCCGAACCGGCCGACAAGACCATGGCTGCGCGTTTCGACGCGGCGTTTCCACTCTACAGGCAATCGCGCCTGTCCCTTCGTCCGGTATGGCACGCCCTTTCCCACGGTGCTGCGCCGGTATCTGAACAGGAAGACTTGAAATGAAGAAGATCGCCATCATCGGAGACCGGTTCATGCTGCCGACGGTCTTTCGCGACAAGGTCGTGGAAGCCTGCGGCGAGGGGCATGATATCCGCCTCCTCGAACAGCCCTGGCCGGACGAGCCGATGGAACACGGTTATGCCGTCGAAGGCATGGACGGACTGAAGGAATATGTCGGCAAAGCCGACGATATCATCGACTTCGTTGGTGACGCCGAACTGGTGATTACCCAGCTGGCACCGTTTTCCCGAGGTATGTTTTCGCGCCTGCCGAACCTGAAGTTCATTGCTGTCTCGCGCGGCGGTCCGGTCAACATCGACATGAAGGCCGCACGCGATGCCGGCGTGCTGGTGGTCAATACGCCCGGCCGCAATGCCAGCGCCGTCGCCGAATTCACGCTCGGCGCCATTCTCGCCGAAACCCGGCTGATCCGCACGGGCCACGAGTCCCTGCGCAAGGGCGAGTGGCGCGGCGAACTTTACCGCGCCGACAAGACCGGCCGCGAACTCTCGGAAATGACTGTCGGTGTGGTCGGCTACGGCAATATCGGCACCAAGGTTGTGCGGCTGCTGCGCGCCTTCGGCACCAAGGTTCTGGTACATGATCCCTATGTCCAGTTGTCGGCCGAAGATCGCAATGCGGGCGTCGAGCATGTCAGTCTCGACGACCTTCTCTCCCGCTCCGATGTCGTGACCCTGCATCCGCGGGTGACGGACGAAACGCGCAATATGATGAACGCCGAGACCTTCGCGAAAATGCAGCCCGGCGCGATCTTCGTGAACACGGCGCGCGGGCCGCTGGTCGACTACGATGCGCTTTACGAAGCACTGGTTGACGGTCCCGTGGGCTCGGCCATGCTGGAAACCTTCGCCATCGAGCCGGTGCCGGTCGATTGGCCGTTGCTGCAATTGCCGAACGTGACGCTGACGCCGCATATTGCCGGAGCCTCCGTGCGCACCGTGACCTATGCTGCCGAAATGGCGGCCGAAGAGGTGCGCCGCTACGTTGCCGGCCTGCCGCCGGTCAATCCGTGCTGAGGGCAGAACGATGAACGAACTCGCACTTCGCCAGGGTATCATCGATCAATGCCGTGCCATGAATGCAAGCGGCCTCAACCAGGGCACATCCGGCAATATCAGCGTCCGGTATGGCAACCGTATGCTGATCACCCCATCGGCCATTCCCTATGCCGGGATGACGCCGGACATGATCGTCTCGATGTCGATCGAAGGCGACGCGTCGCAATGGGAAGGGCCGAAGAAGCCGTCCGTCGAATGGCCCTTTCACCGCGACATTCTGCGGGCACGGCCGGAAATCGGCGCGGTCGTCCACACGCACTCCACCTTCGCCACGATTCTTGCGATCGCCCGCAAGCCTATCCCGGCCTGCCACTATATGATCGCGGCATTCGGCGGGCATGACGTGCGCGTCTGCGACTATGCGCGCTATGGGTCGGAGGAGCTGTCCGAAAACGTGATCAGGGCACTTGAAGGGCGCTCGGCCTGTCTGATGGCCAATCACGGCATGGTTGCGACCGGGGCCAGCCTCGACAAGGCCATGTGGGCGGCGGTCGAACTCGAAACGATTGCCAGGCAATATTACCATTCCCTCCTGATCGGTGGTCCGGTCATTCTGCCGGAACCGGAAATCGCCGGTGTTCTCAAGGGGTTTGCGAGTTACGGGTTGCAGGAGAAACGATCGTGAGCGTTGAAGCCGGCATCATCGACCTGTTCATTATCGGCGGCGGCGTCAATGGCGCCGGCATTGCCCGCGATGCGGCCGGGCGGGGCATGTCGGTCGTCCTTTGCGAGAAGGACGATCTGGCACAGGGCACGAGTTCGCGGTCCGGCAAGCTCGTTCATGGTGGGCTGCGCTATCTCGAATATTACGAATTCCGGCTGGTGCGCGAGGCGCTGATCGAACGCGAAGTGCTGCTTGAATCCGCGCCGCATATCATCTGGCCGATGCGTTTCGTGCTGCCGCACAGTTCGTCCGACCGTCCGGCCTGGCTCGTTCGTCTGGGGCTGTTTCTCTATGACCATCTCGGCGGCCGCAAGCGCTTGCCGGGGACCCGAACGCTGAATCTGCGCACGGCGCCGGAAGGGGCTCCGATCAAGGCGGATTATCGAAAGGCTTTCGAATATTCCGACTGCTGGGTCGATGACGCTCGCCTCGTCCTCCTGAATGCGCTCGACGCCAAGCAACGTGGTGCCCGGGTGCATACCCGCACGGCCTGCACATCCGTGCGCCGCAATGGCGATCTCTGGAATATCGAGATGACCGAGAGCGGCACAGGCCGCAGGACGGAACTGACGGCGCGGTGTGTGGTCAACACCGCGGGTCCCTGGGTCAACGATGTCATCGGGCGTGTTGCCGGCCTCAATTCCCGCCGCAACGTCCGCCTTGTGAAGGGCAGCCACATCATCGTGCCGAAATTCTGGGAGGGGCGGCAGGCCTATCTGGTGCAGAACCCGGACAAGCGGGTGATCTTCATCAACCCTTACGAGAACGATCTGGCACTGATCGGCACGACCGATATTCCCTACGACGGCCGGCCGGAAGACGTGAAGGCCGATGCCAACGAGGTCGCCTACCTGATCAAGTCGGTGAACCGCTATTTCAAGCAGCAGCTGGCCGAAAGCGACATCATCCACAGCTTCTCCGGCGTGCGGCCGCTTTATGACGACAATGCCGAAAACCCGTCCGCCGTGACGCGCGACTATATTTTCGAGGTGGATGCGGCGGATGGCAAGGCGCCGCTCCTGTCGGTCTTCGGCGGCAAGATCACGACATTCCGCAAGCTTTCGGAACATGCGCTGGAGAAGATTCGACCCTTCTTCCCGGCGATGAAACCGGGCTGGACCTCCAAGGGCATCCTGCCCGGCGGCGATATGCGAGAGGCGGATTTCGATCAGTTTCTCGGTGATCTCAGGGCGAAGTATCGCTGGCTGCCAGCTGATCTCGCCAAGCACTATGCAAGGCTTTACGGCACCCGCGCCCACGACCTCCTTGGGAATGCGGCATCGCTCGATGATCTTGGCGTCTCCTTCGGCAAGCTTTTGCGCGAACGCGAGGCGCGGTTCCTGATCGAAACCGAATGGGCGCAGACGCCGCAGGATATTCTGGAGCGCCGCACCAAACACGGACTGCACATGACGCAATCCGAGCGCGACGCTTTCGCGGCCTGGTGTCTGCGGCAGTCGCAGGCGGCTTGAGAAACATCGGAGACAATGGTGAGAAGTTCTGAATTCGAAGCCCTTCTGGATGTCTCGGCGCGAGTCGGGGCAGACCCTGCGCTGGTGCAGGCGGCAGGCGGCAATACCTCCATCAAGGAAGGCGGCACGCTCTGGATCAAGGCTTCCGGCCTCTGGCTGATGCAGGCCCGGCAGCGCGACGTGATGGTGCCGGTGGCCCTTGATGCCTTGCTTGATGCGCTGGAGCGCGACGATCCCTCGACCGAGAAAGCGCAGGATTTCGTGATCGCCGACCGAAATCCATCCGGTTTGCGGCCATCGATCGAGACGACGGTTCATGCGCTGATGCCGCAGAAGGTGGTGATCCACGTCCATTGCGTCGAGACCATCGCGACCGCGGTTCAGGTCAGCGGCGAAGCCATCGCCGCATCGAAGCTTGCCGGTATCCCGCATGTCTTCGTGCCCTATGCGCGGCCCGGGCTGCCGCTTGCCAAGGCGATCGCCGCGCGAATCCGGCCGGATACCAGCGTGCTGATCCTTGGCAATCACGGTCTTGCGGTGGCAGCCGAAACAGTGGCCGAAGCGGAACTTCTTCTGGTCGAGGTTTCAAGACGGCTGGCACTGCCGCGTCGCAAGGCACCTGACGCCAATCTCCCGGCCTTGTCCCGGCTCGCGGTCGGCAGCGCGTTCACGTTGCCCGACGATAGCCTGATCCACGATGTAGCCACAGACTTGGCAAGCTGCCGGATCGCCGCCGGCGGCAGTCTTTATCCTGACCATGTCATCTTTCTTGGCCGCGGTTCGTTCGTTGCCGCGCCCGGCGATACGGCGCTGTCGATCGAGGAACAGCACCGTGAAGAAGGGCTGACTTTGCCGCCTGCACTGATATTTCCGGGCAAGGGCGTGCTTGTTTCCAGGGAAATTACCGCCGGAGCTCTTGCCATGGCACGGTGCCTGTCGGATGTGCTCGGCCGCGTCAGTGAAGGGGCGCGGCTCCGGTATCTGACGGACGCAGAAAATGCCGAGCTGCTTGGCTGGGACGCAGAAAAATACCGGCAGGAACTGAATAGGGCCGGGAAGACGCTGCAATGATCAGCGCCACAAACCCACCGCTGGTGATCGGCATCGATATCGGCACCTCCGGCGCTCGTGCAGTGGCTATGGACCCGGATTTCCACATCTTCGCCTCCGGATCGTCGAAGCTTGCGGATTTTTCCGCCGATCATCGGGATCCGATGGTCTGGTGGAAAGCCGTGCAAACAGCGTTGGGGCAGGTGCTGGATGCGATTGACCGGACGCAGGTAAGGGCGATCGCTATCGATGGTACGTCGGGCACCGTGCTGCCGGTCAGCGCCGATGGCGCGCCGCTGGCCGTGCCGATGATGTATAACGATCCGGCCGCCGATACGGATATTCTTGCCCGGATCACGAGCCACGCGCCGAAGGAAAGCGCCGCGCACGGTGCGACCTCGGGTTTGGCCAAAGTTCTCACCTTCCAGTCTGTCCCGGATGTCTTTCGCGTCATTCATCAGGCTGATTGGCTGGCCGGCCATTTCACCGGGCTCTACGATGTTTCCGATGAGAACAATGCTTTGAAGACCGGCTACGATCCGGTGTCGCGCAGTTGGCCGGACTGGATCGCCGGGACCGGAGCGCGAGCCGGTCTGCTGCCGGACGTGCTGCAGGCAGGCTCGCCGATTGCCGGGATTTCCAGGGATGCGGCGGATGCGTTCAGTCTTTCTGATGATGTCGTCATTGTCGCCGGGACGACGGACGGCTGTGCCTCGTTTCTTGCAACCGGTGCCGACCAGCCGGGCGATGCCGTGTCCGCGCTCGGTACCACGCTGACGGTCAAAATGCTTTCGGATCGACCGCTGTTTGCACCGGAGTATGGTCTCTATAGCCATCGGATCGGCGACATGTGGCTGGCCGGTGGGGCCTCGAATACCGGCGGCGTTGTCCTGTCTGCACATTTCGACAATGACCGGATCGCCGCGCTTTCGGCGGAAATCGACTCAGCGACGGATACGGGCCTCGATTATTATCCGCTGGCGAAGGATGGCGAGCGGTTTCCCGTGAACGATCCGGCGATGAAGCCGCGTATGACGCCCCGGCCGGAGAGTGACGCCGAATTTCTGAAGGCGATCTTCGAGGGCATAGCCGGTGTCGAGGCGCTTGCCTATCAGCGGCTCGTTTCGCTCGGCAGTCCGGAGTTGCGTTCCGTCCGCACGGTCGGAGGTGGTGCAAAGAACGCTGTCTGGACGGCGATCCGCAATCGGAAGATACCGGTTCCTTTCCTTCAGGTCGCATCGGAGGAAGCGGCGGCCGGAACGGCGCGGCTGGCCTTGATCGGCGCAAAATCGGCGGGTGGGCTGTGACAGGCGAACCACTGAAAATTTCCGGTCTGCATGAAATCGAAGAGCGGTTCGATGCCTTCCTGATCGACCAGTTCGGTGTGCTGCGCGATGGCAAGGGACCTTATCCGCAGGCCGCGGAAACGCTTGTTCGCCTGAAGCAGGCAGGCAAGAGGATCATTATCCTGTCCAACTCGGGCAAACGCTCGGCGGAAAACGATCGCCGCCTCGCAGCACTCGGTTTTCATTCCGGGAGCTGGGACTGGTTTCTGACATCCGGCGAGGTCGCCTGGCGTATTCTTCAGGCGGAAAGCCGGCAGATGAACGGAGTTGTCCGCAAATGTCTGCTGATCAGCCGTGACGGCGATACCTCGCCGCTGAACGGGCTTGATCTGGAGCGGACCGAAACGGGCGAGGACGCTGATTTCATCCTGCTGGCGGCAAGCGAAGGCGATGTGCAACCATTGTCGTTCTACGAAGCGCTGCTGGCGCCTGCGGCCCGGCGCGGTGTTCCGTGCCTCTGCACCAACCCGGATAAGATAATGCTGACGAAAGAAGGCACGGCATTCGGGGCAGGGCGCATTGCCGAACTTTACGAAGAGCTGGGCGGGCATGTGCGCTGGATCGGCAAGCCGTTTCCTGACATCTATACGGCGGCGCTCGAGTTTCTGGGGTCCACCGCGCCGGAGAAAATCTGCTGTATCGGCGACAGCATCGAGCACGACATCGCCGGTGCTTCGGGTTCCGGGCTGAAATCGGTTTTGGTGACGACGGGTATTCTGGAAACCGCGTCGGATGCGGAACGGCAGGCGCTGTTTGCCGAGCATGGCGCGGTCCCTGATTTCATCCTGCCGAAGTTCATCTGGTCAGAGAGGTAAGGATCATGGCGTTCACGCTGTCCCTCAATACCAACCCATTGGTCAACCGCTTTGCCGAGGCCGATGACTTGATCGACACCATCGCCGAGAAAATTCGCATCGGTTATATCCAGCTGACCCACGAATTCATCAATCCCGGCTGGCCTGCAGCAACGATTGCCAAGCAGTTGCGCCAGTTCAAGAGGGCTCTGGGGCGAACCGGCGTCAAGGTGACCTCGGGCATGACCGGACCCTATGGCCGGCTCAACCATTTCGGCCATCCCGATGGCGATGTCCGGCGCTACTATGTCGACTGGTTCAAGACCTTCGCCGATATCTCCGCCGAACTCGGCGCCTCCGGGATGGGTACGCAATTCGCCATCTTCACCCACAAGGACTATGACGATCCTGCGCGGCGCGAGGAGCTGATGCGCATCGCCATCGATTGCTGGGCGGAGGTGGCCGAGCACGCCAAGGGGGCCGGCCTCACCTATCTGTTCTGGGAGCCGATGTCGGTCGGCCGCGAGTTTGGCCATACGATTGCCGAATGCCGGGCGCTCGATGGCCGGCTGGCGCAATCAGGCCTACCGATCCCGATGAAGATGATGGTCGATATCGATCATGGCGACGTCACCTCCAGCAATCCCGATGACATCGATCCCTATGCCTGGGCGGAAGCTTTTCCCAAGGAATCGCCGATCATCCACATCAAGCAATCCTCGATGAACAAGAGCGGCCACTGGCCCTTTATCGCCGCATATAACAAGGACGGCCGCATCACGCCGGAAAGGCTGCTTGACACCGTGCGCCGCGGTGGTGGCACGGACAACGAGATCTGTCTCGAACTATCCTTCCGCGAACGCGAGCCGACCGACCATCTCGTTGTCGACATGATCCGAGAGTCGGTGGAATTCTGGGAGCCTTATATCGATACAGGCTTCAATTCCGGACGCAGCTGACCTCCTTGATGCGTCGCGGCCAGGCGTCCGGCAGCAATGTCGGGCGTTTTGGCGCAATAGCGGGATTGGAGCGACGTTTGGTCAGAACAGCGCGTCGGCGAAAAGCTCGTCGTCATTGGCTGCCGCCACCGGGGCTGCGACCACGGTGCCTACCGGAATGATGGCCTGGTGGACCGTGCGTTCCTGCGCCATGGTGTAGAGCTTGAAGATACGCGGACCGAGTCCGCCCAAGACGTCGCCAAGGTCTGGCACATCTGGCATGGCGTCGCCGGCAAGGTCGCAGAGGTCGTCGGCGCAGGTGGCGAGAATTTCGCCAAGATCGTTCTGGAAGTCGAGCTTGCTGATCGAGACGCCGATCTTGCTTGCCACTTCCCGCCCGTGCTCGGAGAGCACGGCAAGTTCAGCTTCCATTGCATCGGCCGCCCCGCGGATGTTGCCGACGGCGGCGCTCAGCCGGCCGGCAAGTCCCGGTCCGCCGGTGTTGTCGCTGGCGGCGATCGCGGTGGCTGCCTCTTCGAACCCGGCGAGACCGTTGACGATGGCATCGGCAGATTCGTCGAGCTTGGCGGCAAAGAAGCGGAGTTCGGCGGTCACCACGTTGATCGACCGGCCTTCTTCGCCCATGCGGCTGCAGCGCAGGTTGGTGTTGAGCGCCATGTAATGGATGTCCATCTTCACGGCGCGGATATTCTCGATACCCTTCAGAAGATTGGCGGCGGTAGCCGTTGTCGATTGGCTGACCTGATTGGCCTGTTGGCTGGCTGTTTCGACCTGTTTAACGATGGCGTGAGCGGCGGAAACACTTTCTTCCAGCGCCCGCATGAAATTGCCGCCATTGGCATCGTCCTCGCTCTGCATCTCGGCACGCAGGTTGAGGATGTCCTGCGTATCGTGGCTGAAGCTGGCGATGGTTTCGACGACGCTGCGGGAATCGCGCTGAAAATTCTCAATCATGTCGACCATCTGCGCGGCGGCAAGGTGATGAACGAGGTTCTGAAGCCGTGACTGCGCATCCCGGTCAAGGGTGCGGCCTTCGTCGCTGTCCAGAAATTCGTCCAGAATCGTCAATGTCGATTGCACATGCTCGATGCGCTGGCGGGTAATGTCGCCGATCTGGAGCGCTGAAAGTGTGGTCGCCACCTTGCTCTGCACGCCGCGGGCAAGCAGCCCGACCTGTTTGGCAATCTCGCCAAGCTTCTTGCGGTGCGCCGTGATCGTCTGCGCGTCGCGCTGCAGGGCGCCGGCCACGGCCGGAACGGTCTGCTCGTAGCGCTGTGCGATACCTGAGCCGAAGGTCTGGGCCACTTTCAGTTCTTTTTCGAGCGCGTTGAGCTGGCCCGCGAAATTGTTGACTTCGCCTGTGCCGGAACGGATGCGATCGAGAATTTCCTCGGCAAAGCCTGCGAACTCGGAAATGCCCGCACCGGTAATCTTCACCGTCACGGCAAAGGTCTGGAGGTAGCGCATGGTTTCCTGCATGTCAGCGACATGGGTGCGCAGGCCGGCGCCGGAGCTCGAGAGAATTGCCAGGTTTGTTTGACGCAAACTTTCAAGCCTCGGCAGATCGGAAAGATTGCTGACTGTCGCCAGAAGGTCGGCGGTGGTGTCGTTCGCAGCACCCGCATCGAGCGTCCGGGTGACGTTGTCGAGCGAGGCAAGCAGGCTGTTCAGAACATCCATGACCGCCAGCAGCACGCTGCCGCCGTCGAGAAAACGTTTCTCGACCTGGGTGCGCGCCGTTTCCAGCTTGCGGCCGATATCGGTGACATTGGCGGTGCCGGTCTGGTGGGCCAAAGCTGTGCTGTATGTCAAAATAGCCCTCAACTCAAAACATGTGCGGTCCTGGCAATAGGCATAGGGCAAGGATGGAAATGTCTGGTTAAGTCCGGGACTCGCCTGCGTTGCACACCTCCCGCGGCGCAGCCCTTACATCTTTCACGCGAATTACCATTAAAGTTGTGTTTTAGAATATTATGTTTTTCTGCAATTGCATGATGTTAAAAGACTTTAGACGATGGCAACAATACTTCTGCGAAAACTTCAGGGTAAAAATTCATAGTGAACAAACCCGTAATAAGTGCATATTTCTACAACCTGTATTTACGTCGTGTTAAGGCTGACATGAGATTCCATTGGAGGAGCTAATAGTATTCATCGTTTCAGGGGGCTGAAATGGACGCGGTATTTAATGAATATGATCTTGTTGATTTGCCAGATAAATTGAATATTAGAAATATAAGTAGTATTCATGAAGCTATATTTGCGAAGCTAAAATCCGGCAAATCTATATTGATTTCCATACCTGAAGGCGCAGAGGCTGATTTAAGCTTCATTCAGCTCATTGAATCCGCAAGGATACAGGTGAAGTCGTCCAGTACACACATCCTTATGTCAAATCCGGCGACCGGTTCCGTCCTCGATATCTTGGAAAGAGGTGGCTTCCGGGAAGTCTTTTCCGCCGAAGACAAGAAATTCTGGCTCCATCAAGAGGCTATACAATGAGTGCAAGAATATTGACCGTCGATGACTCAGCCAGCATCCGTTTGACCACCAAAGTTACCTTGTCCAACGCGGGCTACGAAATCACCGAAGCCGTGAATGGTGCGGAAGGCCTGGAGAAGGCCAAATCGGGACAGTTCGATCTTATCATCACAGACCTGAACATGCCGGTCATGGACGGACTGACGATGATCGAGGAGTTGCGCAAACTGCCGGCGCATACCGGCGTGCCGATCATCTTTCTGACGACGGAGTCCGATGCCGATCTGAAGGCTCGGGCAAAGGCAGCAGGTGCTACCGGTTGGCTGACCAAGCCGTTCGATCCCGAAAACCTCGTCAAGATCGTTAAAAAGGTGCTCGGAAGATGAGTATGCCCGATCCCATTGCAGTGTTTCGAACGGAAGCGGCCGAACTTTTCGAGCAGATCGAATCCGGTCTGCTCGATCTGACCCATCGCCTGAACGACAAGGACCAGATCGACGCAGTCTTCCGCGGCCTTCACACACTCAAGGGGTCGGGCGCAATGTTCGGCTTCGACGCACTCGCAGCCTTCACCCATCATTGCGAGACCGCTTTCGACCGGGTCCGCAAGGGTGAAAAGCCGGCGACGAGCGAGCTGATAGCGGCTGTTCTTGCGGCACAGGATCACATGCGTGCGCTGGTTGACAGGCCGACGGACGATCACGGCAACATCGGCGAAATCCTGTTGGCGCAGCTTCAGCGTGCCGTTGAAGGCGGTGCGCCTGTAACGGCAATCGTAGAACAGCCTATCACCTTGCCGGTGGCCGCAGCTACGAAGGGCGGCGCCAATACCTGGCGCATTCGGTTCAGCCTGCCGGTCAATTCCATGGTCAATGGGACCAATCCGCTCGGACTGCTGGACGAATTGCGCGATCTCGGCGAATGCCGCATCGCTGTCAACACGTCGGCCATCCCATCGCTGGACGTGATCGTACCGACCGATCTCCATCTCTCCTGGGATGTGACGCTGACGACCGACCAGCCGCGTTCGGCGATCGACGATGTCTTCATCTTCGTGCTTGACGACATGCAGCTTGAAGTCGAGACGCTTGCGGATGAGGGGACTGCTGAACCTTTGGCTTCTATTCAGCCGGAGGCGCCTGCGCCGGTAGCAACGCCGGCCGCGGCCGTCGTCGCGGTTGTTGCACCTATTCCGGTTCCCGTCCCAGCGTCCGTTGCGAACGAACGCGAAGCGCCGGGCAACAGTGATGCGCGTCAGGCCAAGGCGGCGGAAAATGTTCGCGTTCCTGCCGAGCGGCTGGACGAACTCATGGATCGCGTCGGCGAACTTGTGATCGCCCAGTCGCGGCTGCGGCAGCTTGCCAGCACCAGCATGGATATCCAGCTTCGATCGGTGTCCGAGGAGATAGAGCGTCTTTCCGGCGAACTGCGCGACACGATGATGGTTCTGCGGATGGTGCCGGTCGGCAGCCTGTTCGGACGGTTTCGGCGACTGGTGCATGATTTGGCCCGCGAGACGGGCAAGGTCATCGAACTGGTCACCGAAGGCGAAACGACCGAGGTCGACAAGACCGTCATCGAGCGGCTGGCCGATCCTCTGGTGCATCTGGTGCGCAACTCGATCGACCATGGGCTTGAAACTCCGGACGAACGCCGCGCGGCGGGCAAGGAAGAGGCCGGCAAGATCATGCTTTCGGCGCGTCAGGCCGGCGGCGAAGTGATCATCACCATCAAGGACGACGGTCGTGGCATCAACCGCGAGCGGGTGCGGGCCAAGGCGGAATCCTCCGGTCTCATTCAGCCGGGAGCCGCGTTGTCGGATCAGGACCTGCTGCAACTGATCTTCGCGCCGGGCTTTTCGACGGCAGCCCAGGTCACCAATCTCTCCGGCCGCGGCGTCGGCATGGACGTGGTGAAGAAGACGGTCGAGGCCCTGCGAGGGGCGATCGACGTCACCAGCCGCAATGGCGAAGGTTCGGAAGTCTCGCTGCGCATCCCGCTGACCCTGGCGATCATCGACGGGCTGCTGGTTCGTGTCGGCACCGGGCGTTACGTCATACCGCTGTCGGCGGTTGAGGAGTGCCTCGAACTGTCGCTTGAGGAAGACCTGCGCTCGCGTGGCCGCAGCTTCATCTCGCTGCGCGATAGTTTGGTACCGTTCCTGCGGCTTCGTGATCTCTTCCGCACCGGCACGAAACCGGACGCGCATCAGAAGGTGGTGGTCATCTCCACCGGAACGGAGCGGGTCGGCATGGTTGTCGACCAGATCATCGGCGACCATCAGACGGTGATCAAATCCATGTCGAAGCTGCATCATGATGTTGCGACTTTCTCAGGCGCCACCATTCTCGGTGATGGCAGCGTCGCCCTCATTCTCGATGTCGCCCATCTGGTGGCGGCCGGTCAGCAACAGGAGGCGCAAGTGCGCGCGGCAGGATGATCGAAGCGGTTCAGAGCAACGACAAACAGCTGAAATCCGACACGCACTGGAACGGAGACGGCGAACTGGAAGTCCTGACCTTCGACCTTCATGGCGAGACCTTCGCGCTTGAAGCGACCATGGTTCAGGAAATCCTCGACCTGTTGCCGGAAACGATGGTTCCAGGCGCGATGCCCTTCGTCGGCAGCGTCATCAATTTTCGCGGCAAGGTCATTCCGTTGGCTGACATCCGGCTGGCTTTTGGCATGGAAGCGGCGGAGACGACGATCGACAGCCGTATCATCGTCATCGAAATCGATCTCCAGGGCGAGCCGACACTGGTTGGCCTCCGAACAGACAAGGTGAATGAAGTCACCACGCTTGCCAAGACATCCAGTGAGGCGCCGCCAAGCGTCGGGATGCGGTGGCGGCCCGACTACATCAACTGCCTGGTCAAGCGGGGAGGGCAATTCATCATCCTCCCCAATCTGCAGGCGATCTTCTCGTTCAGGAAAGAAATCTAGCGCCTCGTCCGCCCTGACGGGCATGTGGCAATGGCCTAATATTTAAGGATTCGGCAATGCGATTTACCATCAAGCTCAAACTGGCCATCGCCTTCGGGTTCGTCATCGCCCTGCTGCTTGGAACGGCGGGCTACGGTATTCTCAGCCTCGGCAACCTTAACCAAACGATCGAAGATGTGCTGCAGGGGCCGGCTGCGCGACTGAAGCTGGCGCAGCAGATCAACATCTATCAGCTGCAGGCGATCCGCCAGCAGAAGAACCTTCTGGCGGCGACGACGGAAAAGGAATCGACGTCGGCGCGCACCAAGGGCGACGAGAACCGGAAGCTTTTCGATGAGACGCTGAACCAGGCAGAAGCCAAGGCGACGGAGCAGGGCAAGCCGAGATGGGCGAAACTTCGGGCGCAGTCGGTCCAGGCCAACGAGGCCGAAGACCAGATCCGCAAATTCCTCGACGCCGGCAACGTGCCTGCCGCACAGAACATTTCTGTGACGACGGCCCGGGCGAGCGCCAACGAAATGGACGCCATCCTCGACGAGATCGTCAAGCTGGAGGAGACCCGGCTTGCGGAAGCGGGTGCCGCCGCCGATGAACTCTATCTCAGCACCCGCACGATGATGACGGTTGCTTCCGGGCTGGCAGTGCTGATCGCCATCGCTGCCGCCATCTGGATTTCGCTGACCATCAGCCGCGGCCTTCGCCGCGCAACGGCTGCCGTTGCCGACGTGGCGGACGGCGATCTGACAAAAATGGCCGAGATCACCAACAAGGATGAGATCGGTGCGCTGCTTGGCAACGTCAATGTGATGATCGAGCGTCTGCGTGGTGTGGTCGCCGATGCCCTTTCGGCTTCGGACAATGTCTCGGCCGGTAGCCAGGAACTGTCGGCAAGCTCCGAGCAGGTCAGCCAGGGCGCGACCGAACAGGCGGCGTCCGCCGAAGAGGCCTCGGCCTCGATGGAAGAGATGGCCGCCAACATCAAGCAGAACGCCGACAATGCCGCCCAGACGGAAAAGATTGCCCGCCAGTCGGCCAGGGACGCGGAAATGAGCGGCGAGGCCGTCACCCGCGCCGTCGGCGCGATGCGGACCATCGCCGAGAAGATTTCCATCGTGCAGGAAATCGCCCGCCAGACCGACCTTCTTGCTCTCAACGCGGCTGTGGAAGCGGCCCGCGCCGGCGAACATGGCAAGGGCTTTGCAGTCGTTGCTTCCGAGGTCCGCAAACTTGCCGAACGCAGCCAGTCGGCCGCCGCCGAAATCGGCCAGATGTCGGGGGATACGGTCAAGGCAGCAGCCGAAGCCGGCGACATGCTCAACCGCCTCGTTCCGGATATCCGCAAGACCGCTGAGTTGGTCTCTGAAATCTCCGCCGCCTGCCGCGAGCAGGATATCGGCGCCAGCCAGATCAACGAGGCGATCCAGCAGCTTGACAAGGTGACGCAACAGAATGCCAGCGCCTCCGAGCAGATGTCGGCGACATCGGAAGAGCTGGCTGCCCAAGCGGAGGAACTTCAGGCATCGATCGCCTTCTTCAAGGTGGATGCTGCAAGCCATGTCACAACCGTCAAGAAACCTCTGCCGAAAGCCGTCACCAAGGTTTCGACGACTAAGCCTGTGGCAAACCGCAAGCCGGCGGCGGCAGGCAATTCCGTTGCTTCTCAGCAGGCGCGCGCCAAGGGGTTCGCACTCGATCTTTCGATGGGTGGCCCTGACGCCCAGGATGCCGACTTCCGCGAAAGCGCGTAACCGGCTTTGGACAACATCAGGCGGCCCGGATCAGGGCCGCCGCAACCTCCCGCGTGTGTAGGCGCGGGCAAAGACTCTCCGATACTCCCGGTTTCGCGGACGTGAATCAGTCACCGCACCGCCCTGCTGGCTCGGACACCCTCGCGATGGACTCCCTCCAGGGATGCCCATGTGTTTCCGACCCTAATGTGAAGGATTTTCACGGTGCGTATGACGATCAAACTGAAGCTTGGAATTGTGTTCGCGGTCATCATTCTGTTGACCGGTGCAATGGCTACCCTATCCATCATCAATCTCGCGTCGCTGAATTCGGCGATAACCCAAATGGTCAACGGGTCGATTGTCGACATGAAGAATGTCGCCGACCTCGGTGCTGCCTTCAATGGAACGGTTCGCGCGGAAAAGAACGCGATCCTCAACACCAACCCGGCGCAGATCGCCGAGTTCGTAAAATCCATGAAGGATCGTCAGGGACAACTGGACGGCTTGATCACGGCGGTTTCAAACTCGGCGGATCCGGCCATTCAAACCAAAGCTGGCGAAATTCGCGCGATTTATGATCAGTATGTGCCGATTCAGCTGCGGATAGCAGAACTCGCTACCCAAAACACGATGGAATCGAACAATCAGGCGTCAGCCCTGACCATGGGCGAGGGGCGCGATCTGATGAACCGGGCGCTGAAAACGATCGATGAAATCAATGTCGTCGTCACTGGCAATGTCAAGAAAACGGACGAGGCGACCAACGCGCAGTATACGCAGTCGAAATTCCTGTTGATCTCCGCGACCATCGCTCTGATGCTGTTCTCTCTCGCAGCTGCCGTCTGGATCTCGTTGAACATCTCGCGTGGCCTGAAACGTGCCGTCGATCTTGCCGACGCCGTCAGCGTCGGTGACCTGAACTACGAAATCGCCCACAAGAGCAATGACGAGATCAAGGATCTGGTCAATTCGATGCAGGTCATGACGTCCAACCTGCGTAATACGGCAAGCCTTGCCGACAGGGTTGCCGATGGCGACCTGACGGTCGAGCCGGCGCCGCTCTCGGAGAAAGACACTCTGGGTCTTGCCCTGCAGCGTATGGTCGAGCGTCTTCGCGGCGTCGTCGCCGATGCCCTTTCGGCCTCCGACAACGTTTCCGCCGGCAGCCAGGAACTCTCCGCGAGCTCGGAACAGATTTCTCAAGGCGCGACCGAGCAGGCGGCATCGGCTGAAGAAGCCTCCGCCTCGATGGAAGAGATGGCGGCCAACATCAAGCAGAACGCTGACAATGCCGCCCAGACGGAAAAGATTGCCCGCCAGTCTTCCAAGGATGCGGAAGCAAGTGGCGAGGCTGTTGCCCGTGCGGTCAACGCCATGCGGACGATCGCCGAAAAGATTGGCATCGTTCAGGAAATCGCGCGCCAAACCGATTTGCTCGCACTAAACGCCGCCGTGGAAGCCGCGCGCGCCGGAGAACATGGCAAGGGATTTGCGGTCGTCGCTTCCGAAGTCCGCAAGCTGGCCGAACGCAGCCAGTCGGCCGCCGCCGAAATCGGCCAGATGTCCGGCGATACCGTCAAGGCCGCGGCCGAAGCCGGCGACATGCTCAACCGCCTGGTGCCGGATATCCGCAAGACCGCTGAGTTGGTCTCTGAAATCTCCGCCGCCTGCCGCGAACAGGATATTGGCGCCGGCCAGATCAACGAAGCGATCCAACAGCTCGACAAGGTGACCCAGCAGAATGCGGGCGCTTCCGAGCAGATGTCGGCGACCTCGGAAGAACTGGCCGCCCAGGCAGAGGAATTGCAGGCATCGATCGCCTTCTTCAGGGTTGATGGTGCAGGCGTCCGTCTTTCCTCGAAGAAACAGCCGTTGAAGCCCGCGGCCCGCGTCGTCGGCAATGCCGCACCCGCACGCAAGGTGCAACCGGCAACATCCTTCAACAGTGTCTCCGCACAACAGGCCCGCGCCAAGGGGTTTGCTCTCGATCTGTCGATGGGCGGACCGGATGCCGCGGACGCCGATTTCCGGGAAAGTGCATGATCATGGCAACATCGTCGCTTGAATCACAGTTCGTCACCTTCAGCCTCGGCGAGGAGGTCTTCGCCGTCCCCGTCGAGGTGGTCCGGGAAATCCTCGATTATGAAGAAGCCTTCAAGATCCCGAACGGCCCTGACTATCTGCTCGGCCTGCGCGACGTGCGCGGGCAGGGCGTGCCAACGATCGACCTCAGGCTGAAGCTCGGTCTGTCGAAGACCGTGCCGACGCCGCATACGCGGGTACTCGTCATGGATATCCCGCTTGAAAATCGGACACTGTCGCTCGGCCTCGTCGCCGACCGGGTGTTCGAGGTGACGCCGTTCCGGCGCGACCAGATCGAGGCCGCGCCGGATATCGGCATCCGTTGGCGCTCGGGCTATATCGCCGGTGTGGTGCGTCGGGAAGGCGGGTTCGTCGTGATCATCGATCTCGCCAGCCTGCTTTCAAGAGAAGAGACGGCCTTGCTCACCCCGTCCGGTGCTGCTGGGCACGCTGCCTGAGGTCTTTTGCATGAATGTTGTCGTCCGCCAGACGCAGTCGCTTTCCGATCATATCAGCAAGCGCAATTTCGATCGCCTCGCGCGTTTCATCTATGACTATAGCGGCATCAAGATGCCTCACAGCAAGCTGACCATGCTCGAGGGACGCCTTCGCCGGCGTCTCCGTGCAACCAATATCGGCAGCTTCGACGATTATTGCGATTTCCTGTTCAACGAGAACGGGATCGAGCAGGAAGCCGTCTACCTAATCGATGCGGTCACGACGAACAAGACGGATTTCTTTCGCGAATCCAAGCATTTCGATTTCATGCGCGATGTTTCCCTGCCGACGCTTCTAGACAAGGGACATCACAATCTCCGGCTTTGGAGCTCTGCCTGCTCGACAGGCGCCGAGCCCTATACCATTGCCATGGTGATGGCGGAGTTCGCCGAAGGGCGTTCGGATATCGATTATTCGATCCTCGCCACCGACCTCAGCACAGAGGTTCTGCAGGTTGCCCGACAAGGCATCTATGCCGATGACATCATCGAGCCGGTGCCCGCGGCGCTGCGCAAGAAATATGTGATGACGGCCAAGCAGCAGGGACGGCGCGAGGTTCGCATCTCGTCGAAATTGCGGTCCCGGGTCGGTTTCGGCCGGATGAACCTGATGGATGCGAAATATCCGGTCGGCAATCCCATGCACATCATCTTCTGCCGCAATGTGTTGATCTATTTCGACAAGCCGACGCAATCGGATGTCCTGACACGGCTGTGCGATTGCCTCTTGCCCGGCGGTTACATGTTCATCGGCCATTCCGAATCCATCACCGGCATTGATCTGCCGCTGAAGCAGGTCTCCAACACGGTTTTTCAGCGTACATGATCCGCACTCCCGGAATGTCCTTCCGGTCATCCTTCGAAAAGACAGGTCAATATGGGAAAGAAAGTCCGCGTTCTGATCATCGACGATAGCGCCAGCGTCCGTCAGACCCTGACGGCGGTGCTGCAGCAGGATCCCGATATCGAGGTGATGGGCGCGGCATCCGACCCCTTCATGGCGGCGCGCAGGATCGCCGAGGATGTTCCGGACGTCATCACGCTCGATGTGGAAATGCCGCGCATGGACGGCATCACCTTCCTGCGCAAGCTGATGGCGCAGCACCCGATTCCGGTGGTGATGTGTTCGTCGTTGACGGAAGCCGGATCGGAAACATTGCTTCAGGCGCTGGAAGCCGGTGCCGTCGATATCATCCTGAAGCCGAAGATCGGTGCTGCCGATCACTTGGCGGAAAGCGGTATGCGCATTCGTGAGGTCGTCAAGAGCGCCGCCCAGGCAAGGGTTACCGGCGTTCGCCGCCCATCTGCCCGTAAGTCGGTTGGGGTATCAAATCCGAATGCGAAACTGACTGCTGACGCCATGCTACCGCCGCCTACCGGCCGGGCGATGGCAAAGACCACCGAGATGGTCGTCTGCGTCGGCGCGTCCACCGGTGGAACCGAGGCGTTGAGAGAGATGCTGGAAGCGCTGCCCGCCAATGCGCCGGGCATCGTCATTGTCCAGCATATGCCGGAAAAATTCACAGCAGCCTTTGCCAAGCGACTGAACAGTCTCTGCGAAGTTGAAGTTAAGGAGGCCGTTGATGGTGATCCTGTGCTGCGCGGCCATGTGCTGATCGCCCCGGGCGATCAGCACATGCTCTTGGAGCGGCAGGGCGCACGCTATTATGTGTCGGTCAAGACCGGCCCGCTGGTCTCGCGCCATCGCCCGTCGGTCGATGTCCTCTTCCGTTCGGCGGCCCGCGCCGCCGGCGGCAACGCCATGGGTGTCATCATGACCGGCATGGGCGATGACGGCGCACGCGGCATGGAGGAAATGAAACAGGCCGGCGCCTTCACAGTGGCGCAGGATGAGGCGACCTCGATCGTTTTTGGCATGCCGAAGGAGGCGATTGCCCGCGGCGGCGTCGACCGTGTCGTGCCGCTCGACCAGATTGCCCGTGAGATTTTGATGGCGCAATCGCGGTTTTGAGGGCTGTTCGTGAAATGGGTCGAAATCTGGCGTTCGGGGAAACTTACCCCCCTCTGTCGGCGACGCCGACATCTCCCCCACAAGGGGGGAGATGAACCGCTAGCTTCGAGCATATAAGGGAAAAGAATGATCTCCCTCCTTGTGGGGGAGATGTCACGCAGTGACAGAGGGGGGTAAGCGTCCGCAAACTCGGAATCCCCCGAAACCCTCAAACCCCCTGTGTCACCAGGAAAGCCTTCATCCGCTCAACCGCCATATCCGGCATATCCAGAACATTGGCCTTGTCGGCCAGGCGGAAGATGTCGGCGTAGTGCAATACGCCGCGGGCCGATTGCATGCCGGCCGGCATGGTGAAATGCCGCTGATGGCCGTTCAGCCAGGCCAGGAAGACGACACCCGCCTTGTAATATTGCGTCGGCGTTTCGAAGATTTTTCGCGACAGGGGCACGGTCGGCTCGATGATCGCGCGGAAGGTGGCGACATCGCCTGATGCCAGTGAGGCCAGCGCCTTTGACGCGGATGGCGCGACAGCGTCGAAAATGCCGAGCAGGGCGTGGCTGTATTTCTGTCCATCGCCTTCGATCAGTTCAGCATAGTTGAAATCGTCGCCGGTGAAGCAGAGAACCCCGTCGGGCAGGCGGTTTCGCAGGGCGACTTCGCAGGCATTGTCGAGCAGCGAGATCTTGATGCCTTCGACCTTCGCCTTGTTTTCCTCGATGATCGACAGGACCGTTTCAAGCGCCGTTTCGAAGTTTTCAGAGCCCCAATACCCTTTCAGCTGCGGATCGAACATGTCGCCGAGCCAGTGCAGGACCACCTTATCCTTGGTCTGCGACAGGATGCGGCCATAGACCTTGCGATAGTCGTCCGGCGATGCGGCGATGCCGGCGAGCGCACGGCTTGCCATCATGATCGAGCGCCCGCCCTCCTTTTCGACGAAGCCTATCTGTGTTTCGTAGGCGCGGATGACGTCGTCGAGCGAGCGGGTATCGGCGGGTGAAAGATGGTCGGTACCGGCGCCGCAGGCAAGATCTGCGCCCGGCACGGTGCGAGCCTCGGCCAGCGATCGGCGGATCAGTTCCTGGGCGCCAGCCCAATCGAGACCCATGCCGCGCTGCGACGTATCCATCGCTTCGGCGATCTTGAAGCCCAGTGCCCAGAGATGATGCCGGAACGCCATCGTCCTTTCCCAATCGACCGCAGGACGTCCCCACGGGTCGAGATCACGCAAAGGGTCGGAGACCACATGCGCAGCCGCATAGGCGATCCGATTGAAAACGGGGACGGTTTGCGGCCGGGTGATCGGCGTTCCCGTCAAGCGGTAAAGCTCAAGCGAACCATCGGCGCGCGGCAGCGGCAGGGTGGCGGACATGCAGGCTCCTCCTTGGATACTGCAAGCCAAATAATTTAGATCGTTCCAAATTTCAAGAAATTTTTTAGCCTGAATCTGATGCGGTAACACATTCAGATGGCAATATCACAGTCTGTCGGCATGCTTATCGGCACACACGGCGAAACCGTATTTTACGATATTTCTATGAAAATAAACGATATTTTTGCCTCTGAAGCCGATCCTCATGTTCGTACAGTTACGACCACCTCAGGCGCGACGTATTTTTCTCGAAATGCGCTTGACAAAATTGGAACGTTCCAATTATCTTGCGGCAAGTGCTGAGGCAAGGAGACCTCGCCGGGAGGAAAATGTGGGTAAAGAACGAGTGACAGTTATCGATATTGCGCATGCCGCCGGCGTGTCGAAGTCGACTGTGTCGCTCGTGCTGCAGGCGAGCCCGCTCGTCAACGAGGCGACCCGTGCCAAGGTGAACGCCGTCATTCGCGACCTCGGTTATGTCTACAATCGGGGTGCCGCCAATCTGCGCCAGTCCAATTCCAAATCGAAAATCATCGGCATTGTTGTCAACGACCTGACCAACAGCTTCTTTGCCGAGCTTGCCGTCGGCGTCGACATGGTCGTACAATCGGCCGGCTACGTTCAGTTCCTTGCCAATACCGCTGAAAGCGTCGATCGCCAGCGCGAGGTCATCGCCTCGATGCGTGAACATGGCATTTCCGGCCTGATCCTGTCGCCCGCGCGCGGTACGGATTCAGCTGACCTGAAGCCGCTGGTGGCGAGCGGTATTCCGGTCGTCAATGTCGTCCGGCAGGTTTCTGGAGCAAAGGTTTCGTCGCTGGTCTCCGACAATCATGCCGGCATGCGCGATGCGGTCCGCCATCTGGTCGGGCTTGGTCATCACCGCATCGCCTTCCTTGGCGGCTTTCCCGATACGGCTGTCTTCAATGAGCGGCTGCAGGGCTATCGCGACGCGCTTTCCGAC
The DNA here is from genome assembly GCA_900471525.1 of Hyphomicrobiales bacterium. GTDB lineage: Bacteria > Pseudomonadota > Alphaproteobacteria > Rhizobiales > Rhizobiaceae > Pararhizobium. The sequence continues at coordinate 35,661 of UCEZ01000028.1, forward strand.
ATGGACCTCGCTGTTCATGAGGAGTTGGTCGTCAGTTCCGCTCCATCGCGGGCAGGCGGCGTTGCCGCCATCGAGAGGGCGCTGCTTTTGCGTGAACGGCCGACTGCCGCCGTCTGTTTCAATGACGCGGTCGCCTTTGGTGTTTGTGATGGCTTGCGTGCCCATCGCCTTGATCCGGGCGAGGATTTTGCCGTGATCGGCTTCGACGACGTGATCGAGGCGCAGACGGCGGTGCCGGCGCTGACGACGATTTCGGTCGATCCGCAGGGCATGGGGCGGCGGGCGGCGCAGTTGCTGCTGAAACAGATCAATGCAGGACGGGCGGACGCCGAAGCGATCGTCAGTTCGGTGCGGCTGGTCGTGCGCCAAAGCTGTGGTGCCGCCATCGACAAGCGGGAAAGGCTGTCCTTGTTATGACACGTTGGGGTTTGATCGGGGCGAGCACGATTGCCCATGAATGGGTGATCGATGCGATCCGCGCTGTTGGCGGCGAGATCGTTTCGGTGATGAGCACCAGCGCCGAGCGCGGTGCCAAATATGCCAGCGACCATGGCATTGCAAAATCTGTGACCAGCGTTGCCGAGCTTCTCGGCGATCCCGCCGTTCAGGCGGTCTATATTTCCACCACGAACGAATTGCACCGCGACCAGGTGATTGCCGCGGCCAAGGCCGGCAAGCATATTCTCTGCGAGAAGCCGCTGGCGACGTCGCTTGAAGATGCGCGGATCATGGTCAAGGCAGCTCGAGACGCAGGCGTCGTCATGGCGACCAATCATCATCTGCGCGGCGCTGCCACGCACCGGGCGATGCGCGAAGCGATCGCGGCCGGCAAGATCGGCAAGCCGCTGGCGGCCCGCGTCTGCCATGCCGGTTATCTGCCGGCGCATCTGCAGGGTTGGCGCCTCGACAAGCCGGAAGCGGGCGGTGGCGTCATTCTCGATATCACTGTGCATGATACCGATACGCTGCGCTTCGTGCTCAGCGACGATCCGGTCGAGGCGATCGCTCTCGGTCAATATGGCGGCATGGCGAAGGCCGGGCTCGAAGATGCGGCCATGGGCGTTCTGCGCTTCAAGTCGGGTTTGATCGCCCAGTTCCATGATGGTTTTACCACGAAATATGCCGTCACCGGTTTCGAGGTGCATGGCTCGGAGGGATCCCTGATCGGCCACAACTGCATGACGCAGAAGGCGATCGGAACGGTCACGTTGCGCAACGCCGATGGCGAGACCGAACTGCCGCTCGACCACCGCAATCTCTATGAAAACACGCTTGTTGCCTTCGATGAGGCGATCGCGGGCAAAGGCAAGCCGCTCTGCGGCGGCGAGGATGGCGTCTGGTCGCTGGCCACGGGGCTTGCGGTAATGAAATCAGCGCAGACCGGCGGCACGGTCGCGATCGAAACGGGACTTTGAGCATTTCCATGAGCAAGCACATCACCCCGGCTGAGGCAGCCTCCCTGATCCCCGATGGAGCGACCGTATCCGTGTCGTCGTCGAGTGGGCTTGGTTGTCCGGACCTGATGCTGAAAGCTATCGGCGAACGCTTTGACGCGACAGGCCATCCGCGCGACCTGACGACGCTGCATCCGATCGCCGCCGGCGATATGAGCGGCATCAAGGGTGTGGATTACATCGCCAAGAAGGGGCTCCTGAAAAGGATCATCGGCGGCTCCTATCCGTCCGGCCCTTCGACATCCGAGCCGCCGCTGATCTGGCAGATGATCGGCAGCGACGAGGTTGCCGCCTACAATATCCCGTCAGGCGTGCTGTTCGACATGCACCGTGAAGCCGCCGCCAAGCGTCCCGGCGTTCTGACGAAAATCGGTCTCGACACCTTTGTTGATCCGTCGCGCCAGGGCTGTGCGATGAACGCGTCTGCCGCGGCCGAACCGGTCGTCAAGAAGATGGAGTTCGAGGGCGAGGACTGGCTGTACTTCAAGGCAATCGTGCCGCAGGTGGCGATCATCCGGGCAACGACGGCCGATGAGCGCGGCAACCTGACCTATGAGCATGAGGGCGCCTATCTCGGCGGCCTCGACCAGGCGCTCGCCGCCCGCAACAACGGCGGCATCGTCATCGCGCAGGTCAAGCGCATCACCAAGTCCGGTTCGCTGAAGCCACACGATGTGCGCGTTCCCGGCATGCTGGTGGATTACGTTGTTGTCGATCCCGACCAGAAGCAGACGACGCTGACCGATTACGACCCGGCCATCTCCGGCGAGATCTTCCGTCCGCTCGACAGTTTCCGCGTGCCGGAGTTCAACATCCAGAAGGTCATTGCCCGTCGGGTCGCGCAGGAGCTTGAGGGCGGCTCTTGCGTCAATCTCGGCTTTGGCATCTCGGCCAATGTGCCGCGCATCCTGCTCGAAGAAGGCCTGCATGGCTCGGTCACCTGGGTGATCGAACAGGGTGCTGTCGGTGGCGTGCCGCTGCTCGATTTCGCTTTCGGCTGTGCGTCGAACGCCGATGCCTTCATGCCGTCGCCCTATCAGTTCACCTATTTTCAGGGCGCCGGTTTCGATGCCTCGCTCCTGTCCTTCCTCGAAATCGACAAGTCCGGCTCAGTCAATGTCTCGAAGCTTTCCTTCCGGCCACATGTGACGGCGGGGGCCGGCGGCTTCGTCGATATTACCGCGCGGGCGAAGAAGATCGTCTTCTCCGGCATGTTCAATGCCGGGGCGAAGCTCTCGATGGCCGACAGCAAGCTGGTGATCGAGAAGGAGGGCAAGCTGAAGAAGCTGGTCAACGAGGTCGAGCACGTCACCTTCTCCGGCCGCCGCGCCGTCGAGCAGGGGCAGGACATCACCTATGTCACCGAGCGCTGCGTGATGAAGCTGACGCCGCAAGGCATCATGCTCACCGAAATCGCTCCAGGTATCGATCTGCAGACGCATATTCTCGACCAGTCGGAATTCCCGCTGATCGTGTCCGACAAGCTGAAGGTCATGGATGCAGCACTGTTCCATGAGGCGCCAATCGGCTTGACGCTGCCGGAAAAGCCGATCCGGACGCTGGAAGGAGCGGCGCATGGCTGACGAACGAATCCATATAGAACTCGACGGCGCCATTGCCGTTCTCACCATCGCGCGGCCGGAAAAGCTGAACGCTTTCGATATCGATATGCTGAAGGCGCTGTCTGCGGCCTGCGATACCGTCGAGGCCGATGCGAATGTCCGCGTGGTTATCCTGACGGGGGAGGGCAAGGCCTTTTCCGCCGGCGGCGATATCAAGGCCTGGGGCGCAATGAGCCCCAACGAATTCGGCCATCAATGGGTGCGCTTCGGCCACCGGGTGTTCGAGCGGTTGGCGACCTTGCGCATGCCGGTGATTGCCGCGATCAACGGCCACACGCTCGGCGGCGGGCTGGAACTGGCGGCTGCGGCGGATATCCGCATTGCGGAAATACAGGTGAAGATCGGCCTGCCGGAAACAAGCCTTGGCATGGTGCCGGGCTGGTCGGGCACGCAGCGTCTGGTCAAGCGGTTCGGTGCGCAGGTCGTGCGCCGGATGGTGCTGGGCGGCGAGATGTTCTCCGCTGACGAGGCACGGCACCTTGGTCTGATCGATGCGGTGGCCGGGACAGGAGCGGTGATGAGCGTGGCAAAGGATTATGCCCAGCGCATCGCCAAGCGTGGTCCGGCGGCGCTGGAGATCTGCAAGCTGATGATCGCCTCGGCTAACGGCGAAGACAACGGGACGGCCGTCGAGGCGCTGGGGTCGATCCTGGCTGCGAAGACCGGCGACATGAAAGAGGGCGTTGCTGCTTTTACAGATAAACGCCCCGCGGAATTCAAGGGAGAATGGTAATGACGGTTCTGGTGAAGCCCAAGGCGCTGGCCGACGTGAGAGTGCGCGACTTCCAGATGCTGATTGACGGCAAATGGGGGAATGCGTCCGAAGGCAAAACCCTGGAGCGCGTCGCCCCCGGTCATGGCGTGACCGTCAGCCGCTATCAGGCCGCGACGAAAGCCGATGCCGAACGGGCGATCGCGGCCGCGCGCAAGGCGTTCGATGACGGGCCGTGGCCGCGCATGACAGCGTCGGAACGATCGCTTGTCCTGCTGCGGGCAGCCGACATGATTGCGGCGCGTGCCGACGAACTGGCCTATCTCGACTGCATCGAATCCGGCAAGCCAATCAGCCAAGCCAAGGGCGAACTCGGCGGTGCCGCCGACATCTGGCGCTATGCCGCAGCCCTTGCTCGCGACCTGCACGGCGAAAGCTACAACACGCTCGGTGACGGCACGCTTGGCGTGGTCCTGCGCGAGGCGATCGGCGTTGTTTCGATCATTACGCCGTGGAATTTTCCGTTCCTGATCGTCTCACAGAAATTACCGTTCGCGCTTGCCGCCGGCTGCACGACAGTGGTCAAGCCGTCCGAACTGACCTCCGGCTCGACGCTGGTCCTCGGCGAAATTCTCGAAGCGGCCGGCGTTCCCGTTGGCGTCGTGAATATCATCACTGGCACCGGCCCGGATGTGGGTGCAATCATGACCACCCATCCGGATGTGGACATGGTCTCGTTTACCGGTTCGACCGGCGTCGGCAAGCTGACGATGAGCAATGCGGCGCAGACCCTGAAGAAGGTGTCGCTGGAGCTCGGCGGCAAGAACCCGCAGATCGTCTTTCCAGATGCCAATCTCGACGATTTCATCGATGCGGCGGTGTTCGGTGCCTATTTCAACGCCGGCGAATGCTGCAATGCCGGATCGCGGCTGATCGTCCATCGCGACATCGCCGATGAAGTCGTTCGTCGTGTGGCCGAGCTTTCGGCCAAGGTCAAGGTCGGCGATCCGCTCGACCCTTCGACCCAGGTCGGCGCGATCATCACACCGCAGCATCTGGAAAAGATCGTCGGCTACGTCTCTGCCGCTTCCGGCAACGGCGCGACGGTGTCTCATGGCGGTTCCTCGCTTGATCTCGGTTCCGGCCAGTTCATGTCGCCGACCATTTTGTCCGCCGTCACGCCGGACATGGCCGTGGCGCGCGAAGAGGTTTTTGGGCCGGTGCTTTCGGTTCTGAGTTTCGAAACGATTGAGGAAGCGATCCGTATTGCCAATTCGATCGATTACGGCCTGTCGGCCGGCGTCTGGAGCCGTGATTTCGATACCTGCCTGACGGTCGGCCGCAAGGTGCGGGCGGGAACGGTCTGGATGAACACCTTCATGGACGGTGCGTCCGAACTGCCCTTCGGCGGCTATCGCCAGTCGGGCCTTGGCCGCGAACTCGGCCGCCATGCGGTCGAGGATTACACCGAGACCAAGACGCTGAACATGCACATCGGCGGCCGTACCGGTTGGTGGATGCCGCGTTCGTAGCGGGACTGGGAAGATGGAGAGAATGGAGGGTGTGATGCAGGAATTGAATTATTTGGAGCGGAGCGTCGCCTCTTTCTCCGTCGCAGGTTTAACGGAGATCGGGGACGCTTACCTCGCGGGGACAATGAACGATGCCCCTGCCGCTTCACACCGTCGAAAAGCTGATCTGCGGCTTGAGCAGCACCTGCATCTCGGTCGTCTCATCGCCCGCGATCCGGGCCAGGAGAACGCGGCCCATCTGTTCGCCGGTGTCGGTCAGGTCCTCGTAGATCGTCTCCACCTTCGGCTGGATCTGGCTGAGCAGTTTGGACGTCCGTTTGGCGACGATGTCGTATTCCAGCCCGAGCGTCAGGCCGTGGTCGCTCATGCCGGTAATGGTGGCAAGCGCCGAGACCTCGCCGCCGCAGGTAAAGCCATCGGGGGCGTCACGTTGTCCGGCACGGCGGCTCATGAAGTCGCGGATCTCTTCGACGGGACAGTCGAGATTGATTTCATCGGGAATTTCGTAGCCGACGCCGGCTTCTCGGACGGCAGTCATGAAGCCGTGCAGCAGGTGTTGCGAGAAAGTCATGCGCTTTGGCGGCAGGATGATCATCGGTTTGCGGCGTCCGCGTCCGATCAGCCGCTTGGTCGCTTCATAAGCGAAACTGAAATTGTCGTAGTCGACGTAAGGGTGTGGTGTGGTGAATTCGGTCCTGCCGTGCGTGACGAACGGGAAGCCGTTTTCCAGAAGCAAGCGGACGCGTGGATCGAAGGGTTCGGTGCGCGAGAAGATCAGGCCATCGGCCATGCCGTTGCGGACGATATGACGAACCGCGTCAATATTGGCCCCGTTGATGAAGTTCGGCATGACGATCAGGTGGTAGGGCGTGTCGCGGAGTGCTTTGGCAAGCCCGTGCATCAGCGAGATGCCGTAGCCGAGGATTTCCTCGTGCGGATCAAGCAGAACGCAGATGACGTTGGTGCGGCCGGTCTTCAAGCGCTGGGCCGCTCGATCCGGCAGGTAGCCGATCTCGGCCGCCACTTCATGGACGCGCTTGCGGGTCTCTGCCGAAATCTGCGGGGCGTTGCTGAGTGCGCGCGATACCGTGGTCACGGCAAAGCCCGTCAGGTCGGCGATTGTGCGCAGGGTTGGCTTGCCGCTTTTCAGCATGATTTCCGAGGCCAGAGATTTGGGAGTGTCCGCCAATGAAATACTCCCTTGTGGCAATGACAAGGTGCTTTTGTAACGTCAGACGAACGCAGGCGCAATGCGTTTATGCAAACGTTTTAAATCATACTTATCGCAAGAGTTTTGCTGCGGTGCGGAATCGATTCATCGGCTTATAAACATCCGAATTCAGTATGTTAAAGCTATTGGATAGGAGATGCGTGTGGTGCTTGACTTGATGGGATTTATAACGTTTTAAATGAACCAGCGGTGGTGACCGCAGATCAATTGCTTCCCGTTTCGAAACGGGATGGCATTCAACGGCGGGGAGGAGTTTCCCGCTTTACGACTTGCAAACGGGAGGAATACGATGCGCAAGTTTATGACGACGACGGCGATTGCAGCACTGATGATAACGGGCGGCGCGGTCATGGGCGGCACTGCCGCGCATGCTGCTGAGAGCGTTGAAGTTCTGCATTGGTGGACATCCGGCGGCGAAGCGGCTGCTCTGGACGTCCTCAAGAAGGATCTGGAAAGCAAGGGCATTTCCTGGACCGACATGCCGGTTGCCGGCGGTGGCGGTACGGAAGCCATGACCGTGCTGCGTGCCCGCGTCACCTCGGGCAATGCCCCGACGGCTGTCCAGATGCTCGGCTTCGACATCCTCGATTGGGCCAAGGAAGGTTCGCTCGGCAACCTCGACGAGATTGCGGGCAAGGAAGGCTGGGACAAGGTCATCCCGGCGGCTCTGCAGAAGTTCTCCAAGTATGACGGCCACTGGATCGCTGCTCCGGTCAACGTCCACTCCACCAACTGGATGTGGATCAACAAGGCTGCGCTCGACAAGGCCGGCGGCAAGGAACCGCAGAACTGGGACGAGCTGGTCGCTCTCCTCGACAACTTCAAGGCACAGGGCATCACCCCGATTGCTGCCGGTGGCCAGCCGTGGCAGGACGCAACCCTGTTTGACGCTGTCGTGCTTTCGCTCGGTACCGATTTCTACAAGGCAGCCTTCATCGATCTCGATCCGGCCGCTCTCGGCGGTGACAAGATGAAGACCGCTTTCGAGCGTATGACCAAGCTGCGTTCCTATGTGGACGACAACTTCTCCGGCCGCGACTGGAACCTGGCGTCCGCCATGGTCATCGAAGGCAAGGCCGGTGTGCAGTTCATGGGCGACTGGGCAAAGGGCGAGTTCGTCAAGGCCAAGAAGGTGCCCGGCACCGATTTCGTCTGCATGCGCTACCCGGAAACTCAAGGCTCCGTGACCTTCAACTCCGACCAGTTCGCGATGTTCAAGGTTGCCGCCGACAAGGTACCGGCGCAGATGCAGATGGCGTCGGCAATTGAAAGCCCGACCTTCCAGTCGGCCTTCAACGTGGTGAAGGGTTCGGCTCCGGCCCGTACCGACGTGTCGAACGAAGCGTTTGACGCTTGCGGTAAGAAGGCAATGGCCGATCTCGCCGACGCCGACAAGAACGGCAAGCTGTTCGGTTCCATGGCTCACGGCCATGCCAACCCGGCCGCTGTCAAGAACGCCATCTATGACGTCGTGACGCGCGAATTCAACGGTGAACTCACCGCTGATGAAGCCATCAAGGAACTGCCGGCCGCCGTCGCTGCCGCACAGTAACAACCTTGTGCCTGTCCGGGGTGTTTGAAGCACCCCGGACATCATTCCTTACAGACATTTGTCTTTGAAACGGTGGTATTCGCCATGGATAGCCGCAGCCGGCTGCAGGATATTGTGCCAAAACTGGTGCTTGCCCCAAGCTTCCTCATTGTTCTTGTTTTTGTCTATGGCTTCATCGCCTATACCGGCTACCTGTCGGTGACCGACAGCAAGATGCTGCCCTCGTACAATTTCGTGGGCCTCAGCAATTATTCCAAGCTCTGGGCGCTACCGCACTGGTGGCGAGCGATCTCCAATCTGGCGATCTTTGCGACACTCTATATCGCCATCTGCTCGGTGCTGGGGCTGGCGCTCGCCATCCTGCTCGACCAGAAGATCCGCGCCGAAGGTCTGCTCCGGCCGATCTATCTCTATCCGATGGCGCTGTCCTTCATCGTCACGGGCACGGCCTGGAAATGGTTTCTCGACCCCGGTATCGGGCTTGAAAACACCATGCACCTCTGGGGCTGGGAGAGCTTCACCTTCAACTGGATCAAGGACCGCAACTACGCAATCTACTGTGTTGTCATCGCAGCCGTCTGGCAGTCATCCGGGTTCATCATGGCGATGTTTCTCGCCGGCCTGCGCGGCGTCGACAACGAGATCATCAAGGCAGCGCAGATCGATGGTGCTTCGACGACGACCATCTACCGGCGGATCATCATTCCGCTGATGCGGCCGGTCTTCCTGTCGGCCTTCGTCGTGCTCGCCCACCTTGCCATCAAGGCCTATGACCTGATCATCGCCTTGACCGGCGGCGGGCCGGGGCAGGCGACCGAACTTCCGGCGACCTTCATGTATTCCTACACCTTCACCCGTAACCAGATGGGCATTGGCGCTTCCTCGGCGATCATCATGCTGGTGATGATCTTCTCGATCATCATTCCCTACCTTTATTCCGAAATCAAAGGGGAGAAGCGCCAATGAGCGTCCAAAGCCCTGACAACGCCATCTCCAGCAGCCGCCTGATGCGCGCGATCATCTATTCGGTGCTGATCCTGTTTGCGCTCTATTCGCTGCTGCCGCTCTATGTGATGGTCGTCAATTCCTTCAAACCGCTCGATGAAATCCGACAGGGCGGCATGCTCAACCTGCCGCAGACCTGGACGGTCGAGCCTTGGCTTTCGGCCTGGTCGACGGCACAGATCGGCGTGCAGCCGACCGGCCTTCGCCCGTTCTTCATCAATTCCATCCTGATGGTCATTCCGGCCGTGGCGATCTCCACTATCGTCGGTGCGCTGAACGGCTACGTGCTGACCAAGTGGCGCTTCCCGGGATCGGGCATCTTCTTCGGCATGCTGCTTCTGTCCTGCTTCATCCCGTTCCAGATCGTCCTTATTCCGATGGCGCGCATTCTCGGCATCCTCGGGCTTGCCGGATCGGTGCCGGGCCTGGTGTTCGTGCACGTCATCTACGGTCTCGGTTTCACGACGCTCTACTTCCGTAACTACTATGAAGCCTTCCCCACCGAACTGGTGCGGGCCGCTCAGATCGACGGCGCCAGCTTCTTCCAGATTTTCCGGCGCATTCTCCTGCCGTCTTCAGGCCCGATCATCGTCGTCTCCGTCATCTGGCAGTTCACCAATATCTGGAACGACTTCCTCTTCGGCGCGTCCTTCTCTGGCGCCGGTTCGACGCCAATGACGGTGGCGCTCAACAACCTCGTTTCCTCGTCCACCGGGGTGAAGGAATACAATGTCCATTTCGCAGGCGCGATCCTCGCCGCTCTGCCAACGCTTGTCGTCTACATCGTGTCCGGCCGCTACTTCGTCCGTGGCCTGATGTCCGGCGCAGTGAAGGGTTAAAGCCATGTCCTTTCTGAAAATCACCGATCTGCGCAAGTCCTACGGCTCGCTGGAAATCCTGAAGAACATCAATCTGGAAATCGACGAGGGCGGCTTCCTCGTGCTGGTCGGTCCGTCCGGCTGCGGAAAGTCTACGCTTCTCAACACCATCGCCGGGCTTGAACCGATCACCTCGGGCGAAATATCGATCAACGGCAAGTCGGTGGCGGGCCTGCATCCTTCCAAGCGCGATATCGCCATGGTCTTCCAGTCCTATGCGCTGTACCCGAATATGACGGTGGCCGGAAACATCGCGTTCGGCATGGAAATCCGTGGCGTACCGAAGGACGAGCGCGACAAGGCGATCAAGCAGGTCTCCGAAATGCTGCAGATCGGTCACCTGCTGGAGCGTAAGCCGAGCCAACTGTCTGGCGGCCAGCGCCAGCGTGTCGCCATGGGCCGCGCTCTGGTGCGCAACCCGCAGGTCTTCCTGTTCGACGAACCACTGTCCAACCTCGATGCCAAGCTGCGCGTCGACATGCGCACCGAGATCAAGCGACTGCACCAGCGCATGAAGACGACGATCGTTTATGTGACCCACGACCAGATCGAGGCGATGACGCTGGCGACCAAGATCGCCGTGCTGAAGGATGGCGTGCTGCAGCAGTTCGGCACGCCGGCCGAAATCTACAACAACCCGGCCAATCTGTTCGTTGCCGATTTCATGGGCTCGCCCGCGATGAACCTCCTGACTGCCACGGTGGAGGGCGGCGGCAACGATCTGCGTGTCTCGCTCGAGCGTCCCGATGCGGAGCCGTTGCATCTGCCGGTCGCTCAGGTCGGCGGTCTCGCGGCCTATGCCGGCAAGCAGATCGTCTTTGGCATCCGTCCGGAAGCGCTGACCGATCCGGATGGTGCCGATCGCAACGCCCGTTCGCTGGTCGAAGGCGATTGCCTGATCGAGGTGGTGGAGCCGGCGGGTTCCGATACGTTTGCTGTCACCAAGCTTGGCGGCAAGGAAGTCGTGGCGCGCCTGCGCGCCGATGCCCGCATCGCGCCCGGACAGAACACCCGGCTTGCCTTCAACCTGGACAAGGCGGTGTATTTCGATCCGCAAAGCCAGAGCCGCATCGGCTGAGTATCGTTATGGTCAAGCAGCCCGATATCGTCATCATCGGTTCCGGCATCGGCGGGGCGACGGTCGCCGCCGGGCTTGCCGGCTCGGGCGCACGTATCGTGATCCTCGAGCGCGGCGAGCGCCTTCCCGATACGCCGGAAGCACGCAGCTATCGCTCCATTTTCGTCGACGGCCATTTCCGGCCAAAGGAGATGTGGCGCGAACCGGACGGCACGGCGTTCAATCCGGGGAACTTCTATTTCGTCGGCGGCAATTCCAAGCTCTTCGGCGCGGTGTTGCTGCGCTATCGCGCCGAGGACTTTACCGAGATGCAGCATCTCGGCGGCATCTCGCCGGCCTGGCCTTTCCCTTACGAAGAACTGGAGCCATGGTACGGCAAGGCGGAACGGCTGTTCGAGGTGCGCGGCGAGCTTGGACAGGATCCGACGGAGCCAGCCCACTCGACACCCTATTCTCATGGCCCCGTGCCGGACGAGCCCGCCATCACCCGCGCCCGCGCCGAACTGAAGTCGCAGGGGCTGCATCCGGCGACATTGCCGCTTGGCGTCGACATCGACGCCTGGCTGGCCGGCGGACGCACGCCGTGGGACGGGTTTCCCAACACCGGCAAGGGCAAGAAGGATGCCGAGACCGCGCCGCTCGCCGCCGCGCTGAAGGACCCGAATATCGAACTGATCACCTCCGCCCATGTCGAGACGCTTGAAGCCGGGCCGGGTGGCCGGATCGAGGCGATCCACTACACCCACAGGGGCGAGCGGAAACGGTTGTCCCCGAAGCTGGTGATCCTGTCGGCAGGCGCGATCAATTCCGCCGCGATCCTGCTGCGCTCCGGCGACGGCAGGGGGCTCGCCAACCGCTCCGATCAGGTCGGCCGTAACTTCATGAACCATAATTGCAGTGCCATGCTGGCGATCAACCCGTTCCGGCGCAACGACAGCGTCTACCAGAAGACGCTGATGCTGAACGACTACTACCTGACCGGTGGTCGCGGCGGCCTGCCGCTCGGCAATGTCCAACTGCTCGGCAAGATCAACGGAGACATCCTCAAGGCCAATGCGCCGCGTTACGCGCCGCGCTTTGCACTCGACTTCATGGCCGGCCACGCTGTCGACTGGTACATGATGACGGAGGATCTGCCGAACCCAGAAAGCCGCATCATGGTCGACGGCAAGGGCATCATCATGCAGTGGCGGCGTTCGAACATGGAAGCGCTGTCCGGCCTTGAGACGAAGATGCGCGCGCATTTCAAGGCGGCGGGCTATCCGATCGTGCTGTCCCAACCCTTCGACAAACGCACCCCTTCACACCAGTGCGGTACGGTGCGCATGGGGCTCGATCCGGCCTCCGCACCACTCGACCCGCTCTGCCGCGCCTTCGACCACCAGAACCTGTTCGTCGTCGACGCAAGCTGCCTGCCAACCTCGGCCGCCGTCAATCCGGCTCTGACCATCGCCGCACAGGCTCTGCGCGTCGCCGACCACATCATTTCGAAGGATCTGGCAGCATGACGGAAGGAAAACGTCCCGTTGCCATCGTCACCGGCGGTCGCCGCGGTATCGGGCTGGGCATTGCCAAGGCGCTGGCGAAAACTGGTTTCGATATCGCGATCACCGGCATTGGCGAAGCGGATCAGGTTTCAGGCGTGCTGGATGAACTTGCAGCGCTGGGCGCGAAGGCGATTTTTCTAAAGGCCGATCTTTCCGATCTCTCCGGGCATCAGGCGACCGTCGATGCGGTTCTGGCGCAATTCGGCTCGGTTGATTGCCTCGTCAACAATGCCGGTATGGCATCTGTGGTGCGGGGCGATTTTCTGGATCTCGCCCCGGAAAACTTCGACACGATCGTCGCTACCAACCTGCGCGGCACGGTGTTCTTCACGCAGGCTGTCGTGAAGGCCATGCTGGCAAGTGGTTCCGGCGGGCATCGTTCGGTGATCAACATCACCTCGGTCTCGGCGGCCATGAGTTCGCCGGAACGCCTGGATTACTGCATGAGCAAGGCGGGGCTTGCGGCCTTTTCGCAAGGACTGGCGCTGCGCCTTGCCGATACCGGCATCTCCGTCTTCGAACTGCGGCCGGGCATCATCCGCTCCGACATGACGGCCGGTGTTTCCGGAAAATACGATGCGCTGATTGCTAACGGGCTGGTACCGATGAAGCGCTGGGGCGAGGCGGAGGATATCGGCCGGATGGTCGCAGCCTTGGCCAGCGGCAGCTTCGGCTTTGCCACGGGCTCGGTGATCAACGCCGATGGTGGGCTGTCTATCGGACGTTTGTAGGCGCGTGTCTTGCTGGTGAATGCCCCTCACTCCAGCCATCTCCCCGTAAACGGAGAGAGGGGACGACGGAGTTTGCGGCACGGTCCTTCTCCCCGTTCACGGGGAGAAGGTGCCCGACAGGGCGGATGAGGGGCAAACCACCCTCGGTGATAGATTTTGAGGAAGACGACATGACCTACGACTACATTATCACCGGCGCCGGACCTGCCGGCTGCGTGCTCGCCAATCGGTTGACCGAGGACCCCGACGTCAAGGTGCTGCTGCTCGAAGCTGGCGGCAGCGACTGGAATCCGCTGTTCCACATGCCGGCCGGCTTTGCCAAGATGACCAAGGGTGTGGCGAGCTGGGGCTGGGAGACCGTGCCGCAGAAGCACATGAAGGGTCGCGTGATGCGCTATACGCAGGCCAAGGTGATCGGTGGCGGTTCGTCGATCAACGCCCAGCTTTATACGCGCGGCAATGCTGTGGACTATGACCTGTGGGCGAGCGAAGACGGCTGCACCGGCTGGGACTACCGCAGTGTTCTGCCCTATTACAAACGCGCCGAGGACAATCAGCGCTTTGCCGACGACTATCATGCCTATGGCGGGCCGCTTGGCGTCTCCATGCCGGTTTCCGGTTTGCCGATCTGCGATGCCTATATCCGCGCCGGCCAGGAACTGGGCATTCCGTACAACCATGATTTCAACGGCAAGCAACAGGCCGGCGTCGGCTTTTATCAGCTCACCCAGCGCAACCGCCGCCGCTCTTCTGCGTCACTTGCCTATCTGAACCCGATCCGCAATCGCAAGAACCTAACGGTAAGGCTCGGGGCGCGGGTGACAAGGATCGTGCTGGAGGGAACGCGCGCCGTCGGCGTCGAGGTTGCAACGTCAAAAGGGGTCGAAACGATCCGGGCCGAGCGCGAGGTGCTCGTCTCTTCCGGCGCCATCGGCTCGCCAAAACTCTTGCAGCAGTCCGGCATCGGTCCGGCCGATCACTTGCGTTCGGTTGGCGTTGACGTGAAGCATGACCTGCCGGGCGTCGGCAGCAATCTGCAGGACCATCTCGACCTCTTCGTCATTTCCGAATGCACCGGCGACCACACCTATGACGGCGTCGCCAAGTGGCACCGGTCGATTTGGGCCGGGCTGCAATATGTGCTGTTTCGCTCCGGCCCGGTCGCCTCGTCGCTGTTTGAGACCGGTGGCTTCTGGTATGCCGATCCGAATGCGCGTTCCCCCGATATCCAGTTCCATCTGGGGCTTGGCTCCGGTATCGAGGCAGGGGTCGAGAAGCTGAAGAACGCGGGAGTGACCCTCAATTCCGCCTATCTGCATCCGCGCTCGCGCGGCACGGTGCGGCTGTCGTCCTCCGATCCGGCGGCGGCTCCCTTGATCGATCCGAACTACTGGGAGGATCCGCATGATCGGAAAATGTCGATCGAGGGCTTGAAGATCGCCCGGGAAATTCTTCAGCAAGCCGCGTTGAAACCTTTCGTCATGGCCGAGCGTCTGCCGGGGCCAAAAGTGATGAGCGACGAGGAGATGTTCGACTATGGCTGTGCCAGTGCCAAGACAGACCATCATCCGGTCGGCACCTGCAAGATGGGCACGGGTTCAGATGCGGTCGTCGACCTTGATCTCAAGGTGCACGGTCTTGAGGGCCTGCGCGTCTGCGACAGTTCCGTCATGCCACGCGTTCCCTCTTGCAATACCAATGGTCCGACGATCATGATGGGCGAGAAGGGCTCGGACATCATCCGCAATCGGCAACCGCTGCCGGCCGCGATCTTTTCCCACGAACGCAACGACCAGAGGCCGCGCGCGCGTGCCGATATCCGATAGGAGTTCTGCCATGATCCGTCATTGTGTCTTCATCCGCTTCAAGGCGAGCGTTTCCGACGCCGAGAGAGCGTCGATCCTTGCGGATATCGCGGCACTGCAGCCGATCGTTCCCGGATACCTCGCCATCGATATCGGCCCCAATGTCAGCCCTGAAGGCTTGGGCAGGGGCTATTCAGGCGGTTTCATCATCGATTTTGCCGACGCGGCTGCCCGGGACGGCTATATTTCCCATCCGGATCACGAGAAGGCGGCTGGCCGGATCGTTGCTGCCACCGAAGGTGGCGCCGATGGCGTGTTCGTCTATGATTTCGAGATTGCGGGTTGATCTCGCATGATTTCTGAACCCAGGGCCTTTCTGACGAGCCTGTTCGAGACGGCAGTTGAAGCTGCCGATCCGTTGGCGGCCATTCGTGCCCATCTGCCGGCACGGCCGAAGGGGCGAACCATCGTTGTTGGCGCTGGCAAGGCGGCAAGCCAGATGGCGGCTGCTTTTGAAAGCCTTTGGGACGGGCCATTGGAAGGCGCAGTAGTGGCGCGGCATGGGCCGATCGCTGCCTGCGAGCGCATCCGTGTCCTGCAATCGGCCCATCCTGTGCCGGATGAGGCGGGGCTTGCCGGATCGGTCGAACTTTTGCGGTTGGTCGAAGGCCTGACGCCGGATGATCTCGTCGTTGCGCTGATCTCCGGTGGCGGTTCCTCGCTGCTGCCCGCGCCACCCGGCGGTCTGACGCTGGACGACGAGATCGCTGTCAATCGCGCGCTTCTTGCCTCCGGTGCGCCGATCTCGGCGATGAACGTCGTGCGCAAGCATGTCTCGCGCATCAAGGGTGGCCGGCTGGCCTTTGTCGCCGCACCTGCCAAAGTCGTGAGCCTGATTGTCTCGGATGTGCCGGGTGACAATCCCGCTTTCGTGGCGTCGGGGCCAACAATCCCTGACCTCTCCACGCCGGATGACGCCCTCGCCATTGTCACGCGCTACGGCATGATGCTGCCTGATGTGGTCATGCAGCATCTGCGGTCGGGGCACGCCTCTGCGCCAAAGCCCGATCATCCCGTATTTGCCAATCAGCGTCACCACATCATCGCTTCCGCCAGCGTTTCGCTGGAGGCGGCCGCCGCCAAAGCGCGAGAGCAGGGCATCGAGGCGGTGATCCTCTCTGATGCGATCGAGGGCGAGGCGCGCGATATCGGCCGCATGCATGCGGCGATCGCGCGGGAAACGGTGCTGCGCAACCGGCCGTTCCGAAAGCCTGTTGTCATCCTCTCCGGCGGAGAAACCACGGTGACCATTTCCGGCGACGGCTATGGCAAGGGCGGGCGCAACAGCGAATTCCTGCTGTCCTTTGCGTTGGACATCGATGGTGTCGCAGGAATTCACGCGCTCGCGGCCGACACCGACGGCATCGACGGGTCCGAGGACAATGCCGGCGCCTTTGCCGATGGCTTCACCATTGCTCGCATGCGGGCCGCCGGCGCCGATCCGCGTGACCATCTCGCCCGGCACGACGCCTGGAGCGCGTTCAACGCCAGCGGCGATCTCTTCGTGCCCGGTCCCACCGGCACCAATGTCAATGATCTTCGCGCGCTGCTGATCCTTTAGCCGCTTTCTGGCCGGTGATAGGAAAGTCACCGCCTGCAGAGCGTCGTTGACCATATCATTTATTTTGATATTAATTGGCTTTGCTGGTGGAGCAGCGATGCTGGAGCGCGGGAATAGCTGATGAGCCGAAATTTTCTAGTGATTGATCCCGAAGAGGGAATGGCTGTTCTCAAGGGCCTTGCCTCGACGTCCCGGATCGCGATGCTCAAGCTCCTGCATGTCAAAGGCCCGCAAAACGTCAATGAAATCTCTGAAATCCTTGGTCTTCCGCAGTCCACGGTGTCGACGAACATCGCTATTCTCGAGGAGGCTGGACTGATCCGCACGGAATCGCAGAAGGCGCGCAAGGGCAACCAGAAGATCTGCTATTCGAATTTCGACGAGGTTCTGGTCGTCTTCAAGGACGATATCAAGGCGCTGAAATCGAACGGTATCGAGGTTGCGATGCCGCTGGGGCTTTATACCAGCTGCGAAGTCACCGGTCCCTGCGGCCTCTGTTCCGTTGACGGAATTATCGGCCTACTCGATGTGCCCGACACCTTTCTTGACCCGGATCGCATGAAGGCCGGCCTGATCTGGTTTACGCGCGGCTATGTCGAATACCAGTTCCCAAACAATGCCCGTTTGACCGGAGCTCAGATAGAAGAGATTGAATTTGCAATGGAATTGAGCTCGGAAGTGCCAGGCACGAGCGCCGACTGGCCGTCCGATATCACCATTTCGGTCAATGGTGTCGACACAGCAACATGGACCTCTCCGGGCGATTATGGCGACAAGCGCGGTGTCTTCACGCCCGACTGGTGGAAGCTCAAGGGCTCGCAATACGGCAAGCTGAAGAACTGGCGCATCGCTGGCGATGGTACCTATATCGACGGCCTGAAGATTTCCGATGTCGCGCTGAGCGACCTGCGCCTGTCCGAACACCATTCGATCCGCTTGCGCATCGGGGTGCGGGAAAATGCCAAACATCCCGGCGGAATCAATATCTTCGGCCGTGGTTTCGGCAATTACGACCAGGATATCGTCATGCGATTGAAAACGAAATAACGGATATAAATCCGATTTTATGAATTATATCGCTTGACCGCGGCGATCTCTTCCGTTTTAGTATCGTGAAAAGTGATTGATATCACAAAAGACGATAATTCAGGGAGGGCATGCCGTGAAGGCTTCCGTTGTCGCACACCGGGACTATGTGATTTCGCAGATCGACGATCGGCTCTATGGTTCGTTTCTCGAGCATCTGGGCCGCGCCATCTATACCGGCATCTATGAGCCGGAGCATGCGACGGCGGATGAAAACGGCATGCGCAAGGATGTCATCGATCTCGTCAAGGAACTGAAAGTTCCGGTCGTGCGCTATCCCGGCGGCAATTTCGTCTCGGCCTATAATTGGGAAGACGGCATCGGCCCGAAGAAGGACCGCCCGACGCGGCTCGATCTCGCCTGGCACACGTCCGACAGTAACCAGGTTGGTATCCATGAGTTCGCCGACTGGTGCGACAGTGTCGGCACGGAGATGATGCTGGCCGTCAATCTCGGCTCGCGTGGTCTCGATGAAGCCCGCAATTTCCTCGAATATGTCAATCATCCCGGTGGCAGCAAGTGGAGCGACATGCGCATCGCCAACGGTCGCGCCGAGCCGTTCAACACAAAGCTCTGGTGCCTCGGCAACGAGATGGACGGCCCCTGGCAGATCGGTCACAAGACGGCCGACGAATATGGTCGCCTTGCGCATGAAACTGCAAAGGCCATGCGCGCCTTCGACAGTTCGCTGGAACTGATCGTTTGCGGCTCGTCCAACGCGCATATGCCGACCTATCCGGAATGGGAAGCGACCGTTCTCGAGCACACCTACAACGAGGTCGATTACATCTCGCTGCATATGTATTTCGAAAACCGGGCCGGCGACACGGCAAACTACCTAGCCCAGAGCGTCGAACTCGACAATTACATCGTCACGGTCGCCAGCGTCATCGACTACGTCAAGGCAAAGAAGCGTTCGAAGAAGCAGGTCTATATCTCCTTCGACGAATGGAACGTCTGGTACCATTCCAAGGAAAAGGACAAGGCGCTGCTTGCCGGCAACCACGGTTGGCCGCACGCGCCGGCCCTTCTCGAAGACATCTACAACTTCGAAGACGTGCTGCAGGTCGGCCTGATCCTCAACACTTTCATCCGCCGCTCCGACGTGGTGCGCATCGCCTGCATCGCGCAGCTGGTGAACGTCATTGCGCCGATCATGACCGCGCCGAACGGCGCTGCCTGGCGGCAATCGATTTTCTATCCCTACTATTTCGCCTCGGTCTTCGGTCGCGGCACGGCGCTCAATCTGGCGGTCAACTCGCCAACCTATGATGCGCCCGTTGCCGAAAAGGTGCCTTTCGTCGATGTCGCCGGGGTGCACGATGCGGACGGCAGGACGGTCACCTTCTTCGCGGTCAACCGTCATCTGACGGACAATATCACAACGGAATTCAGCCTCGCCGGCTTCGAGAGCGCGGAAATCCTCGATCACCAGGTGATGACGCATGCGGATCTTCGCGCCGTCAACACGGCGGACAAGCCCGACAACGTTGTCCCGCGCAAGGGAGATGGCGCGTCCGTAAAGGGCGATGTGGTCTCGGTGGTTCTGCCGCCGCTGTCCTATCAGGTCATCCGCCTGAAGGTGTGAAAATTTGTATATCATAAATTATGATATACATCAAAAATCTTGACTTGAATTTCGTTTCGGGAATACTCGGCGCAGCGGAGAAAGCGCCGAGACCAGGGAGGAAAACCAGGTCGGGGAACGCAGGATCCGAGGAGTGGCCGGTTTGGTCGTGGCAGGTGATTTCGCCGCCGCGCCGAAGCGAAGCCGTTCCATCACGGCAAGGGAGGTTGACGTGACGGCGCATATCGAAATCAGGGACGTGGTCAAGCGCTTCGGCGCGGCGACGGTCATCGACCATCTGTCGCTTTCCATCGATCCCAATGAATTCATGGTGTTTCTCGGGCCATCGGGCTGCGGGAAGTCGACGCTGCTGCGCATGATCGCAGGTCTCGAAAGTGTCGATGAGGGGACGATTTCGATCAACGGCCAGCGCATCGACAACCTGCCGCCCGGCCAGCGCGATATCGCCATGGTGTTCCAGAGCTACGCGCTTTATCCGCACATGACGGTTGCTGACAACATGGCCTTCGGGCTGCGCAATATCGGCGTCGCAGCGAACGTCATCTCCGCTCGTGTTGCCGAGGCGGGCCGCATGCTGGAGATCGGCCATCTCCTGGAACGCAAACCGGGGCAGCTTTCCGGCGGTCAGCGCCAGCGCGTTGCCATCGGCCGCGCCATCGTCAAGGAACCCAAGGCCTTCCTGTTCGACGAGCCCTTGTCGAACCTCGATGCAGCCTTGCGTGTCCGTACCCGCGTCGAGCTTGCCCAGCTTCGCCACCGGGTGAAATCGACGATGATCTTCGTTACCCACGACCAGATCGAGGCGATGACGCTCGCCGATCGCATCGTCGTCATGAACAACCGCAAGATCGAGCAGATCGGTACGCCGATGGAGATCTACTCCCGGCCAGCGACGCGCTTCGTTGCGACGTTCGTCGGTTCGCCGACCATGAACTTCGTGCCGGTGCGCGTCGCAGGCGGAGGGGCCGGCGGGGTGAGTGTCACGCTTGGCGATGGCACGAGCGTGAAAACGGCTGTTCCCGCGATGAAATTGGAGCCCGGTGAGTTCACGCTCGGCATCCGCGCCGAAGGGGTGCGTGTCGCGCCGAATGGGCAGGGTGTAACAACCGGCACGGTCGATGTGCTGGAGCGATTGGGCGACCGGACGCTTGTTTACACAAAGCTGAAGGACGGTAGCGTCGTGGTTGCCGAAGATATCGGCTACAGCCGCGTCGCCGTCAACGACACGGTGTCGCTGTCGATTGACGGATCACGGGTCCACTTGTTCGATGCTTCCGACCGCGCCTGGCATTGCGAGGAGGGGATCAATGGCTGAGGCATTGGTCTCTTCGCAAGCTAGCCTTTCTTCACCCGCGTTGACGGCGCAAAGGGCGCCACGCGCCAATATCAACGCATCGCAGTGGCGCAACGCCCTGTTCATCGCGCCCTATCTGTTCTTCTTCGTTACCATGCTGGTTTTTCCGCTCATCTGGGGGATCTGGCTGAGTTTCCACAAGGCCGATACGTTCGGCGTCGGCAAGTTCGTCGGATTGGCCAATTATGCGCGGCTGTTCGGCGATAAAATCTTTCTGCAATCAGTCGGAAACACCTTCTATTTTGTGCTTCTAACCGCTCCGGCGCTGGCGCTACTGGGCCTGTTTCTGGCCCTGGCGCTCAACCGCCAGACGCGCAGCGCCGCCTTCCTGCGTGCCGCCTTTTTCTCCTCGTCCGTTCTCTCGGTCACCATCGTGACGCTCATCTGGCGGATCGTGTTCATTCCCGACTTCGGCCTGCTGGCAACGATTTATGGCTGGTTCGGTGCCCCGGCGCCGGCGTTCCTGTCCAGCCCTGATCTTTCTATGATCGCCATTGCGATTGCCACGATCTGGTGGTGCGTCGGCCTGCCGATGATGCTGTTCCTGTCTGCCCTGCAGCAAATCCCGGGCGAGATCTATGAGGCGGCGGCACTCGACAACGCCAACCGCTGGCAGACCTTCCGGTCGATCACGCTGCCGTCGATCAAGCGCACTTTTATTCTGGTGCTGCTCATCCAGGTGGTCATGCAGTTCCAGCTGTTCGGGCAGGCCCGACTGATGACGCAGGGTGGCCCGAACAACACGTCGAAGCCGATCGTCATGTACATCTACGACGTTGCCTTCAAACGCTGGGATCTCGGTATGGGGGCTGCCGCATCGGAAGTGCTGTTCGTCCTGATCCTGATTGCTGCGATGGCTCAATTCGTGCTCACGCGTAGACGGGGAGAAAACTGATGAGCCGCTCCACCAGCATCATGGGACGCGAATTCGGCGACCGCCTCGTGCTCGCACTCGTCATCGTTTTCGCGCTGATTATGCTCGCTCCGGTTCTCTGGGTGATCGGCCTGTCGCTGAAGGCCAATGCCGAGTTGATGGCCGATACGAATTCGGTCTTCCGGGCGCCTTATACGGTGATGAACTATTTCAATATCCTCGCGAATTCGTCGGTGTTCCGCTGGATTCTGAACAGTCTCATCGTCTCGACCTGCCTGACGATCGGAACGCTGATTCTCTGCTCGCTCGCGGGCTATGGTTTCGCGCGGCTGAACTTTCCCGGCCGCGATATCCTCTTTGTCGCCGTGCTTCTCGGTCTTGCGGTGCCGGAGCAGGCCGTGTTGATCGCGCGCCACCAGATCTTCGGCATTCTGAAACTGCACAATACCTACCAGGGGCTGATCCTGCCGGGGCTTTCCGCGCCCTTCGGCGTGTTCCTGATGACCCAGTATTTTCGCGCCATCCCGAAGGAACTGGATGAGGCCGCACTGCTCGACAATGCCAGCCGCTTCAAGATTTTCTGGAAGGTGCTTCTGCCGCTGACCGTTCCCGCCCAGGCGACGCTCGGCATCTTCACTTTCCTGTGGTCGTGGAACGATTATTTCTGGCCGCTGATCTCCGGCACCAAGAACACCATGTTCACGCTGACAGTCGGCATGGCTTCGACGCAGACCAATTTCGCGCAGTCGGAAGGATTGGGCTTCCTCATGGCGCAGGCGATCTTTGCCGGCGCGCCGATCCTGATCCTCTACCTGTTCTTCCAGAAATACATCGTCACGGCCGTCTCGGGCGCCGCCGTGCGCTAGCGCCACCCGCGCTTTTGCCAATCAGCCGGATGCGGCAGTCGTGCTGCTCCGGCCGTGAAAGACAGACCCTGGGAGAGGGTTTGACCGCACCAACAGACGAAACCAACGGAGGAGACAAGCATGACACGGCATTTCAGATCATGGATCATGGCGGCGGCGTCCGTCGCGGCAATGGCGAGCGCGTCGCCCGTCCTTGCGCAGGATGTCACCGAAATCACGGTGCAGCGCTTTTTCGGCGCCTGCGATGCCGATTTCGGCACGAATACCGACGTCAGCAAGGCTGTCGGCGAATGCGGTATCATCACTTCGCTGATCAACAAGTTCAATGCCGATAATCCCGGCATCAAGGCGACGGTGACGACGGTCGAATGGCCGGGCTACGATCAGTTGACGGCGCAGTTTGCCGCCGGCGATCCGCCGGATATCGTCACCGTGCATGAATCCGCTTTGTCGGACTACCAGTCCAAGGGCCTGCTCCTGCCGCTCGACGAATTGCTTGCAACCGTCGGGATTTCGCCGGACAGCTTCACCGATGCCGGCCGTGGCGGCGTCACCAAGGAAGACAAGATCTACGCTCTGCCGATCGATAGCTGGACGATGCTCTATCATATCAATCTCGGCCTGTTCAAACAGGCGGGCCTTCTGAATGCCGACGGTACGCCGATTCTTCCGAAGAATGTCGACGAGCTTCTCGCCCAGGCAGAGCAGTTCAAGCAGAAGACCGGAAAGCCATATTTCATCCAGAACCTGGCCAACGAGAATGCGTTGTTCACGCGCAATCTCTACACCTATCTCTTCCAGCAGGATTCGGACTTCTTCGCTGACCCGATGCAGGTGAAGCTGAAAACGCCCGAAGCCAAGAAGGTCTTCGAGCTCTACAAGACGATCTTCGACAAGGATTACACGACGAAGAACATGGACTATGCCGCCGCCATCCAGGCGTTCCTGGCAGGTGAGGGCGGTGTACAGCTGAACGGTACCTGGGTCGTCGGCGATTACAACGCCTCCGCAGAAAAGGCAGGCACGGCGCTCAATTCCGGCGGTTACGCGGTCTATCCCTATCCGCAGCTCTTCGGCGGCAAGAAGGCGCAATACGCCGACGGCCACACATGGGCCGTTTCCAACAAGGATGACCGGACGCCCGAACAACTCGCCGCCATCGGCAAGTTCCTGAAGTTCTTTGCAGACAACGATTTCGAATGGTCGCGCACCGGCCATCTGCCGGCTTTCAAGGCGGTGCTTGCCTCCGACGCCTTCAAGGCGCTGCCGCATCGCGACACGATCGCGCCGATCGCCGAACTGGGCACACCGCTGCCGTCAGCCGTTCAGCGCCAGTTTGCCATTCAGGACATCATCGGCGAAGAAATGGGCGCTGCCGTCACCGGGCAGAAAGAGATTGATGCCGCTCTCGCCGATGCCGAAAGCCGCATCAACGAACTGCTGGCCAATCTCTAGAATTGCCAGTGCCAAGAATCAGGGAGCCCGCTGCGTGACACGCGGCAGGCTCCCTGGGAAAGCCGTTCATTGGATACGCCGTCGGACAGCTGGTTTCCAGCGATGCCGAGCGGCATGTTCGTCGGTTATGCCGGTTCCTCTTGGAGTATCTTTACGGGCCGGTCCCACTGGATCAGCACCACGCATCCCGTGTCGCTCCAGACGGAGTGCTCGGTCCCTTCCTTGTTGACGATGAAGCTGCCGGGGCCATAGTCGCCAGCCTCATCCGATTGCGTACCTTCAAGCACGACAATGGTTTCCAAGCCCATATGCAGATGGCGGGGGACAGAGGCGCCGGCCTCGTATTTCAACAGCGCAACGCCCGGCTGGTCGTTTTCGAAGCGCTGGATCCAGTGGATCGTGATCTCTTCGCGGAAGGGTTCGAACGGCAATGTCTTCCAGCCGCCGGAGGTCAGGCTTTCGCGTGTCGTTTCAGGCATGAGCTATCCCTTCCACTATGGCGTCGACCGAAGCGACCCAGCCAACGATCGCGCCCTGAGCCGTGATCATCGAGATGGCCGCTGTCTTGAACTCCGGAAAATAACTTTCCGTCGCCTCTTCGGCGAGCAGGCATTCGTAACCCCGATCATTGGCCTCGCGCATTGTGGTTTGGACGCAAACCTCGGTCGTGACGCCGGCAAAGACGAGCTGCTCGATACCCTTGGATTTGAGGATTTCTCCGAGCGGCGTCGCATAGAAGGCGCCCTTGCCGGGCTTTTCGATCACCACTTCGCCATTGATCGGCGCAAGTTCTGGAAGAATGCCGGTCCCGGGTTCACCTGATATCAGCACTCGGCCCATCGGTCCCTCATCGCCAATCTTCAGCGCGGGGTTGCCGCGATTGCGCTTGGCGGGCGGCAGGTCGGATAGGTCGGGCCGGTGGCATTCCATCGTATGGATGACCGGCAGGCCCGCAGCGCGAAAACCCTCGATCAGGCGCTTGACGTCCGGCACGATCCTGGTGATGCGGCTGACATCGTTGCCGAGGCTGGCGCCGAAGCCGCCCGGTTCTGCAAAATCACGCTGCATGTCGATGACCACAAGCGCGATAGCGTCGCGTTTGAGCGGAAAGGCAAAGGGGTCGGCCTTGATCTCCGGCATCAGTGATGCCCCGCCATATGGGCGCCGATCACGGAAATGTCGGCCGACAGCGCCGGCGTCTCGTAGACCAGCTTGCCGTCTGACATGACCATGATCCGGTCCGACATTTCCAGCAGTTCATCCAAATCTTCGGACAGGAGCAGGACGGCCGTGCCGGAATTGCGTGCCTTCATGATCCGGGCGCGGATTTCGGCGACGGCGGAGAAATCGAGGCCAAAGCAGGGATTGGAGACGATCAGCAGATCGACGTCGCCTGTCAATTCACGGGCCAGCACCGCGCGTTGGACGTTGCCGCCGGATAGCGATGCGATCGGCGATGAGTGGGACGCCGTCTTCACCTTGAAATCCGAGATCAGCGAGGCGGCGCGCTTGCGCATGGATTTCATGTCGAGCCACAGTGCTTCGCCGCCCTGCTTCTTCAGGTCAAAGGTGCGGAAGGCAAGATTTTCCGTCACCGTCATCTTTGGCGCGCAGGCGTTGTTCAACGGTTCTTCCGGGATGAAACGGACATTGTTGATGCGCGTTTCCTGTCGTGTCGCGCCATACAGCGAGCCCTTCACCGTGATGCTGCCGGCTTCCGGCGGGCGCTGGCCGGCCAGCACTTCGGCAAGTTCCTTCTGGCCGTTGCCGGAAATGCCGGCAATGCCGACGATCTCACCGGCATGGACCGTGAGGTTGCCGATATCGATCATCTTCAGGCCGGTGCGGTCCGGCGCCTTGATGTCGCTGACGACGAGGATCGGCCTGGCGTCGGCGGGCACCGGCAGGCGGGTGTCGAGTTCGGCCAGCTTGACGTCGCCGATCATCATGGCTGCCATGTCCTTGGTCGAAAGGTCCTTGACCAGCCCGCTGCCGGCCATCTTGCCGCGCCTGAGAACGGTCACGGCGTCGGTGAACTTCGTCACCTCATGGAACTTGTGGCTGATCATCAGCACGGTCAGTTCGCCGCGTTCGGTCATGCCGCGCACGAGGCCGAGCATCTCGTCGGCTTCGGCAGGCGTCAGCACCGAGGTCGGCTCGTCGAGAATGAGGAAGCTGCGACCGAGATAGAGCTGCTTGACGATTTCGAGCTTCTGCTTCTCGCCCGCGGCAAGCTCGCTCACCGGACGATCGAGCGGGATCTTGAACGGCATGCGCTCCATGAAAGCGGCAAGGTCCTTGCGCTCCTTCGCCCAGTTGATCACAGCCGGCACATGCGTCCGGTTGATGACGAGATTTTCGGCACCGGTCAGCGAGGGGACAAGTGTGAACTGCTGGTAGACCATGCCGAGCCCGTAGGTCGCCGCGTCCCTTGGGGATTGCACTGCTATCTCGCGGCCATCGACGGAGAGCGAGCCGGAGGTCTGGTGGTAGAAGCCCATGATACATTTGACCAGTGTCGACTTGCCGGCGCCGTTTTCGCCAAGCAGCGCATGGAAGGTGCCGGCCGGGATATCGATCGAGACATTGTCGAGCGCGGTGAAGCTGCCGAAGCGCATGGTCATGCCTATGGTCTGGATGCCGACGGCTTTGCCTGCCTGCGGAAGCGGCGTGTCGCGAACCTGGATCATGGCAACTGCCTCAGGAGTTTTTCGGAGTTGGAGACGGAGCCGAAGACGCCGCCCTGCATCTTCACCATCTTGATCGCCGCCAGATGGTTGCCGTAGTCGGTGGCGCCGCAGCAGTCTTCCAGCAACAGGCATTCGAAGCCGCGATCATTGGCCTCGCGCATCGTGGTGTGCACGCAGACATCGGTGGTGATGCCGGTGAGGATGATGTTCTCGATGCGCTTCTGGTTGAGGATCAGCTCCAGATCGGTGGCGCAGAAGGAGCCCTTGCCGGGCTTGTCGATGATCGTCTCGCCTTCGATCGGATAGAGTTCGTCGATGATATCCCAGCCGGGCTCGCCACGCACGAGGATGCGGCCGCAAGGACCGAAGTCGCCGATGCCTGCGTTGATCCGCCGCGAGCGCCAGCGCTTGTTGGCGGGCAGGTCGGCAAGGTCCGGCCGATGGCCTTCGCGGGTGTGGATGATGTGGTAGCCCTTGGCCCGCATGGCGGCGAGCACCTTTTTGATCGGCTCGATCGGCGCGCGCACCAGCGAGAGGCTGTATCCCATGTGATCGACATAACCGCCCGGCCCGCAGAAATCCGTCTGCATGTCGATGATGATCAGGGCCGTGTTGTCGGGGCGAAGGGCGCCATTATAGGGCCAGGGATAGGGATCGGCGTCGATATAATTGAGGTTTTCGCCGGTGGGCATTGCGGTGGCGGCAAGAGCTGTCATGGCCGGATATCCTATTTCGTGATCGACAGGGCGCCGGGTGCGCCTGCGAGCGAGCGGGTGGGCGAGGAGGTGGCGACAAGAATGACGAGGGTGAGCACGTAAGGGGCGGCATAGAAGAGGTAATAGCCCTGCGTGACGCCGACGGATTGCAGGGCGGGGCCGAGTGCCCCGGCACCGCCGAAGAGGAGGGCGGCGAGGAAGCAGCCGATCGGGTTCCAGCGGGCGAAGATGACAAGCGCAACCGCCATCAGGCCCTGGCCGGAGGAAATGCCCTCGTTCCAGGAGCCGGGATAGAACAGCGAGAGATAGGCGCCGCCGACGGCTGCGAGCGAGCCGCCGACCGCTGTGGCCAGAAGCCGTACTGAATCCGGATTGAGACCCATGGCGCGGGCGGCGTCCGAACTGTCGCCGACGACGCGCAGGATCAGGCCGACGCGCGTGTTCTTGAAAGCCCACCAGAGCGCGACCGACAGAAGCGCGCCGATGATGAAGAGCACGTTGATATTCAGCGCCGACTGGATCTGCGGCAGATCAGACCAGCCGCCGAGCGGAATGGAGGGGAGATGCGGCGCGACGGGCTGGATGAACGGCTTGCCAAGGAAGAAGGCAAGGCCGAGGCCGAACTGCATCATGGCAATACCGATGGCGATGTCGTTGACCTTGGGGAACTTGCAGATCCAGCCGTGGATCAGGCCGAAGACGGCGCCGGTCGCCATGGCGGCGAGGACGCCGAGCCAGGGAGAATTGCTCATGACGGCGATGGCGTAGGCCGTCATGGCACCGAAGACGAGCGTGCCTTCGAGCCCGAGATTGATGCGGCCGGAACGCTCGGTAATCGACTCCCCGAGGCTGACGAAGATGAAGGGGGTCGAGACGCGGATGGCGCCAGCGAAGATGGCGAGCGGGACGCCCCAGATGCCGATGCCGGTTTCCTCCATCATGCGGTCCTCCCTGAGAGTGCGGGTCTTTTCCAGAGGTCGGGATTGAAGATCTTGAAGCGGCCGTAGAAGGTCTCGCAAAGCAGGATCACCACGAACAGAGTGCCCTGCAGCACGAGCACCGTGGCATCCGGCAATCCCATGCGCCGCTGGATCAGGCCGCCGGAGGCGTCGATGCCGCCGAGCAGGATGGCGACGGGGATGATTGCCAGCGGATTGTGGCGGGCGAGGAAGGCGACGAGGATACCGGTATAGCCGTAGCCGGCGGCAAGCGAAGCGTTGGCTGACCCTTGCACGGCTGCCACTTCGATCATGCCTGCCAGTCCGGCAAAACTGCCGGCAAGGGCTGTGAAGCCGACGATCAGCCGGCCGACCGGCAGGCCCTGGATTTGTGCGGCACGGACATTGCCACCTGCGATACGGGCGGCAAAGCCAAAGCTGGTCGCCTCGATCAATATCCAGGAGACAATGCAGGCGACGACGCCGATCGCCAGCCCCCAGTTGACGTCCATGCCAGGGATGTTGCCCAGCATATAGTCTGACGGAAGCGGGGCGGTCGAAGGCTTGTTGAGGCTGGCCGGGTCACGCAAAGGCCCCTCGATGAAATGGTTCATCAGCGCGATGGCGATATAGGCCAGCAACAGCGAGGCGATGGTTTCGTTGACGCCGCGATAGTGGCGCAGAAAACCGGAGAGCCCTATCCAGAGGCCGCCCATGATCATGCCGGCGATCGCCATGACGGGAAGCACGATGATGGGCGAGACTGAGCCCACCAGCGGCAGGGCGGCAGCCGCTGCGGCGACACCGCCGAGCACCACCGCCCCTTCGCCCCCGATGATGACAAGGCCGAGCCGGGCAGGCAGGGCGACGCAAAGTGCCGTGAGCAACAGCGGGGCTGCCCGGCTCAGGCTGTTCTGGATGGAAAACCAGCTACCGAAGCCGCCGGTATACATCAGCTTGAAAAGGTCGACCGGCGATTTGCCGACCACCACGATGAAAATGGAAAAGAGCGCCAGGCCGGCAAGAATCGCCCCCAGCGAGATCGCCACCGGTTCCGCTCGCCGCGCCAGCCATTCAAGCAGGGGCCTGAGGCTTCGGGCATCGGCGGACAAAGGAGAAAGCGTTGGTGTGTTCACCTCGATCGTCATGACGCTCCTGCCTCCGATTAAGATGTCGAGCCGACGACGCCCTCGACGAGATAGGCCATGCTTTCCAGTTCGATCGCGTCCTCGGCGAGCGTCTGGTCGGCGGTGACGGCATCGCCGCCCTTGTTGTCCTTGATCGGCCCCTTGAAGACGGAGAAGCTGCCCTTCATCATTTCGGCCAGCGTCGTGTCGAACTTGGTGCGCGCCTCGGCTGAGACCCCCGGTCCGAGTGGGCTCATCTTGACGAAGCCATCCTTCAACCCGCCACGAACGAAATTGCCGAGCTTTTCGCCGGCCTGCGCCTTCTTGACGAAATCGGTGTAGACATTGCCCCAGGCCCATTCGGCGCCGGTCAGGTACTTTTCAGGTGCGAGCGGGCTCTGGTTGGCGTGGTAGCCACAGACGAAAGCGCCGCGTCCGGCGGCCGTCTCGACAACGACCTTCGGGCTGTCGACATGGCAAGTGATGACGTCCGCGCCCTGGTCGATCAGCGCATTGGTGGCTTCGGCTTCCTTGACCGCCAGCGACCATTCGCCGGTGAAGATCACCTGGCAGGTGATGGCCGGATCGACGGACCGCGCACCCAGCAGGAAGGAGTTGATGTTCTGCAGAACCTGCGGGATCGGCTTGGCGGCGACGAAACCGATCTTCTTGCTCTTGGAGGCGTAGCCGGCGGCAATGCCGTTCAGATACTGGCCCTGGCCGATATAGCCGAAATAGGAGCCGGTATTCATCGGGTTCTTGCCCTCCTGCCAGAGGCCACCGCAATGGCGGAACTGCACGTCGGGATATTTTTCCGCCATGGCCAGCATATGGGGGTCGAAGTAGCCGAAGGACGTCGGGAAGACGAGCGTCGCTCCATCGAGATTGATCATCGATTCCATCGTCTTCTGGACATCGACCGTTTCAGGCACGTTTTCCTCTTCGACGACCGTTACGCCGGACATCGCCTTGATGACGGCGGCGCCTTCGGCGTGCGCCTGGTTATAGCCATAGTCATCCTTGGGGCCGACATAGATGAAGCCGACGGTCAGGGCTGTCTGCGCTGCGGCGGATGTTGAAAACAGCGAAGGCGCAAAACCGATGGCAGCTGCGCCGGTGGCGGTCGATTTCAGGAAGTTGCGACGGTTCATGGGAAGGAGTTTGGTCATGGCGGGCTCCTTGCGGCTTAGGTAGCCGGGTTCGAAAAAGGTCACAGGAAACTGTATGCAACGAGCGTGCCAATATTTAAATATTTGTTTATATTGACTTTATTGAAAACTGAAAAATTCACCGAGCGTAAACTGTATGCAATTTCTTCAATGATTGATTTATTTTTAAGCAAGAAGGAAAATTTGGACACCATCGCGCCAAATATGAGCTCATCTTTGTCCAGAGGTTGCCCTTGGATGATGCGCCAGTGATAATTATCCAGCAAAATCAGCTTGCTAAAGCCGTCATTGACAATGACCGTCCTCCATTGCATCTGTATACAGTGTAAAATTCAAGCAGATTCGATCCGTGAAGCTCGCCAGAAAAAGAGAAATCATCCGGTCAGGAACAACCGTCGAGCAGATGGTTCGGGCGATTGCCGATCTGATCATCACCGGCGCCATGCGTCCCGGTGAGAGGCTGGACGAGATCTCTCTGGCCAACCGTTTCGAAGTTTCCAGAACTCCGGTTCGCGAGGCGCTGGGCCAGCTCTGCGCGATCGGTCTCGTCGGCCGGGAGCCCAACAAGAGCGCCGTTGTCACCAATGTGACGCAGCAGCATCTTGCCTCGATGTTCGAGGCGATGGCGGAGCTTGAAGGGATTTGCGCGCGTCTCTCGGCCGAACGGATGACGGTGGACGAACGCCGCATGCTGGAAGCCGAACACAAGGCGTCTGCGCGCCTGGTGCATCGCAGCGCCGAGGATGAGTACGAGGCACACAATACCGAGTTCCACACGCGTCTCTACCGTGGTGCCCATAGCGACCATATCACCGACCTTGCCATCCAGACCCGCGCGCGCCTTGCGCCCTTCCGGCGGGCGCAGTTCCGTATCCCGGGGCGGTTGGCGAAATCCTACGACGAGCACGAGGGTATCGTGATGGCGATCCTGCGGGCCGATGGTGTCGTGGCGGGGCAGGCGGCCTATGCGCATGTTTCGATCGTCAGCGGTGCGAGCGCTGTTTTTGCATCCGGTCCTGGCGCGGATTAGCCGAAATCGATCGGCGTTCCACGCGTCTCAGTACTCCCCAAGACGTAGGCTTTGTAGTTCTCCACCCGCCATGCGACGTTGTCAGGGTCAGCAATTCGACCTAGTATTGGCCGAAGACGTTCGCGTTCTACGCCTCTTGGTCGGCAAGACCCCGAACGGTGCCGGAGCTGGCGGTCGCCGTGGCGCCGGCAGCAAGAATTGGTCAGCTTTGACAACGTTCGGTCGATGACCGAGACAATCGCGACAGCATCCTTGTGTCAGAGGCCTGTTTGGCCCCACTTTTTCCGGAACAAAATATGCAGGAAACCCGTTCCTGCCTGGCGGTGGAGGTAGCTCATGTTCATACGGTTAGGATACGAGATCGGTATCAGCTGCAGTCAGCCAACACCGATGATGACCTATCTTTCCGTCGATCGCGCCAGACGCTCCGATATTGTCAGCGAACGCGGGCCGATGTCTGAGCCGGCCGTCAAGATCGGAGAGGTCATTGATCCACACGGCAATCTCTGCATGCGCATGGTGGTGCCTGAAGGTGGCCTTCATCTAAGCTACGACGCCATCATCAAGGACAGTGGCCGGCCGGATCCAGTCGATCTCGAAGCGGGTGCCGTACCGGTTGAAAAGCTGCCCTCAGTCTGCCTGCCCTATCTTTCGGCCAGCCGCTATTGCGAAACCGACCGTTTTGCCGAGCTCGCCTGGAGGCTTTTTGGCGATATGGCGCCCGGCTGGGCACGCGTGCAGGCCATCTGCGATTATGTGCATGAGCGGCTGACTTTCAGCTACGGCTATACCTCTATCTTGCGAACCGCGATGGAAGCACATGAGGAGCGGGCAGGGGTCTGCCGTGATTATGCCCATCTTGCCGCCACCCTGTGCCGTTGCATGAACATGCCGGCGCGCTACGTCAACGGCTATATGGGGGACATCGGGGTTGAAGGCGATCCTGCGCCGATGGATTTCAATGCCTGGTTCGAGGTCTATCTTCAGGACCGGTGGTATACATTCGATGCGCGCCACAATATTCCCCGGATCGGCCGTATCGCCGTCGCGCGCGGCCGTGATGCCGCCGATATTCCGCTGATCCAGACTTTCGGCAAACATGAACTCACAACCTTCAAGGTCTGGACTTGCGAGGAGACCAACGGCGCCTTGACGCAGCGGCGTAGTCAATCGGATGTTTCTCTGCTGAATCCATGGTTTAGCGAGCAGTGGTCCCGGCATGTTCGAGAAAGAGAACAGGGACGGGAACATTAAGGCGACTGATGCGTTTCTCCCGATAGCCGGTCGTGCGTCGAGGACGGTTTTTCTCCTCAGCGCGAAAAATGAAGAAAATAATATCTATAAACTCGATGGAAAATATAGGAGAAAATCAGGGCGACGATACGGCCAGCAGGATATCTGCGACAACGTAAGTGGAGGACAGGATGCAAGGTTCGAAACCAGTCATGCAGAATCGCCCAGCCGCCTTTGGCGTGCAATCCGGGACACAGTTTTCGTGGAATATGGCAGCGCAGGCCGCGGCTCTGGCGGCAGCCTTCCTTTTTGTTTCCGCGCTCGTCTTTGGTGCCATCTAAGCCGTAACGAAAGCGGAAGTTCTGCTGTTTAAGTAAATGAAAAGCCCTTGAATCGACTATGATTCGAGGGCTTTTTCCATTTACGATGCGCGTGAAAGATGTTCGTGGACGGCCAACCACGCGCCGTCCGTCTGTTTTTCGAAAACGATCGTCTCGCGCTCCTGGCTGGTGACTGCTTCTCCGCCGAATTCCGCTTGTGTTTCGACGCTATGGCTGAAGATCGCCACGCCGCCGAGCATCTGAAGATTGCGATCGCTTGAATGGCAGGAGAGGACCTTGAAGCCATCGCGTGTTTCCCAGAGCGCCCATTCCGTCTCATAGGCGGCGCGGTTTTTCAAAGGGCGGTCGAGATTGTGAAAGATGAAGGTTGCTTCCTTCGAGAAGGCTGCGAAATATTTTTCGCGATCATGCCGCGAAAAGGCGTCAATAAGACTGTCGGCGGCCGCAAGGACCGCATTCCTTGTGTGTTCCATCCCTGAATATCCTGCTTGCTATTGTCTTTTGGGGCCGCTGATCAGCGTCGCCAGCGGCCGGTTCTGCCGGCCGACGATCTCCTTCAGCGTGTCGAGCGTCATTGCCTCGTCCTTGACGAATTCGATGAACATCATGTTGAGATTGTTGAAGAACATCTGGCCGGCACCGACAGCGTCTATACCTGGCATGACGGCGCCACGCAGCTGCAGCTTGGCGATCAGCGTCGAGACCTGGTCGCAGAGGCGGCCGTCGAGTTCAGTATAGCGCCTGCTGAACGGGCTTTCCGGCTGCTGGATCGAGATCGCCATGGCCGTCCGCCACATTTCCTTGCTCAGATAGACAAGGGAATGGTCGTAATACTGGCCGATCAGCGCCGTCAGTGCTTCGCCAACCGTGTCCGGCGGGCTGTCGACAATGGTCTTGCCGGCGGCAAGCACCTCCTCGACTTCCATCGATACCGCGGCGACGAGGATGTCGCCCTTGTTCTGGTAGTAGTTATAGAAAGTGCCGACGGAAACTTCCGCCCGCTCGGCAATGTCCTCGATGCGGGCACTGTCATAGCCGACCTCCCGGAAAAGATCTGTGGCTGCCTGCAGGATACGCCGATTTCTGTCGGCTTTCTGTTTTGCGCGAAGCCCCGTCATTCCGCCCTTTTCCTTTTTTTGAATGTCCTCAAAATTGAGATTGACTTAAAAAATGAACTCATTCAATCTTTTTCTCGAAGGCGCCGCAATGAGCGCTGTAAACCAGAGGGCAACACGATGATCATTTCCGTGAATGGCGTTTCCATGCGCCGATTTTTCGCTTCGGTGGCTGAGATCTCAATCGCTGCTGTCTCAATTGTCAGCGCGCCGGCGCCCGCTTTTGCAGCGGAAGAACTGAATGCGCTGGTATGGTGCGACCATACCGATCCGGCGCTGGTCGAGCCGTTCGAGAAGGCAAACGACGTCAAGGTCAATCTCAAGGACTACGAGGGAACTGGCGCGGCACTCTCGATCCTCGAACAGTCGCAGCCGGGTGACTGGGACGTGCTCGTCATCGATGGCGTCGATGTCCAGCGCGCCGTTGGTCTTGATCTGCTGGCCGAAATTCCCGCCGACAAGCTGCCGACCGCCGACATCTTCCCGGAAGTGCGGATGGAGGCCAATAATATGAAGGACGGTAAGACCTACGCCGTCACCGAAAAGTTTGGCTACAACACGATTTCCTACGACAAGACCAAGGTCGATCCGGCCGACATGAAGGACCTGTCGATCATCTGGTCCGACAAATACAAGGGCCGCATAGCGCTCTATGATTACTACCTGCCGATGATCGGCCTCGTCGCTCTCGGCCTCGGCAAGAAGACCGCCGAGCTTTCCGACGCCGACATGCCGGCGATCGCCGAAAAGCTGTCCGAGATGAAAACCATGTCGAAGCAGGTGAGCGACGTCGTTTCCTCGCAGACGGCACTGGCAACCGGCGAAGTCGATATCCTCGTTGGCGGTGGTGAATGGATTACGGCGGCATTATCCGGCGAAAAACCGAACCTCGATTGGACCGTGCCGGATCAGGGTGCCGTTCGCTGGGCGCAGTCGATCGGCGTCATGAAAGCGTCGAAGAAGCAGGATCTGGCACTGAAATTCGTCCAATATATCGTCAGCCCCGAGGGTCAGGCGCGGCTCGCGACCTCCTCCTGCTATTGGGCCATGCCCGCCAACATGAAGGCCGGCGAACACCTGACGGATGCGCAGAAGGCGGCGCTGCGCTGGAATGATCAGGCCGAATATCTGAAGAAGACCCAGCTCTATCCTATCCCCAGCGCCGAGCTTGACCAGAAGATGCAGGATGCCTGGACGGACATGATGCAGCAGTAAGAGGCTTCCTCTCCCCTTGTGGGAGAGGAAGCAATTTCAACATCTTAGCCGAAGGCTAAATGTTAGAAATTGCAGGTGAGGGGACTGGCGCGGAAGCGACCCCCTCTCTTGCAAAATCTAGGACTTAGCTGAAGCTAAGATCCTGATTTTGCTTTCCCCCCACCGAGGGGGAGATAAACGCGGCGCTCGCTTCAGCCTCTCCAAACCTGAAAGCTTTCTCATGTCCACCATGACCCTCGAAGACACCGAACGCCGCAAGGCCTGGGGTTTCGTTGCCCCGGCACTGCTCTGGACGATCGCCTTCTTCGTCGTGCCGTTCCTTTTCATGGCGGCGATGAGCCTGTGGTCGCGGCAGAGTGGACAGATCGTTCGAGCCTGGAACCTCGACAACTACATCGCCTTTTTCGCGAAGGATTCGCTGTTCAAGGGATTGGTCAATTCGCTGGAGATCACTCTGATCGTCACGGTGCTGTCGGTTCTCCTTGCCTATCCGCTTGCCTGGATCATCGCCGAACGGGTGCCGAAGCGGTTCCAGCGGTTGGCGCTGATCATGGCGGTTTTGCCGTTCTGGACGTCCTATGTTGTGCGCTCCTATTCCTGGCTGCTGGTGCTGTCGAAAAACGGCGTCATAAATCAAACTTTGATGACGCTAGGTCTCGTCAGCGAACCGCTGGAGATCGCCAGCAATCGCACCGCCACCGTCATCGGCTTCGTGCATTTCTTCGTCATGCTGTTGACGCTGACGATCTATGCCAACCTGATCCAGCTTTCGCCGAACTACCGGCGCGCCGCCGCCGATCTTGGCGCCAATGCGTTGCAGACGTTCTGGCATGTAATCCTGCCGCTGACACTGCCCGGTATCATGACCGGCGCCTTCCTGACCTTCGTTCTCTGCATCGGCGACTACGTGACGCCGCAGATATTGGGCGGCAACAACGAATTGGTGCTGCCGCAGATCATCATGCTGCAGCTCGGCCGCCGGGCGGATTTCCCGATGGCCGCGGCGCTGTCGATCATCCTGATGCTGGCAGTGACCGCAGCCTATGTGCTCTGCGCTCGCTGGCTGAAGATCGAGAGGGCGTGAGATGCGCGATACGCTGACCAAGGTTGCCTCCTATGGCTATGCCGGGCTGATCTACGGCTTCATCTTCCTGCCGGTCGCGGTACTGGTGCTGTTCTCGTTCCAGGACGGGCGCCTGCCGGTGCCGCCGTTCAATGGCTTTTCGCTGCAATGGTACGAGGCCGTTTTCGCCGACCGCAAACTGATGGCGGCGCTCGCCAATTCTTTCATGGTGGCGATCGTCTCGTCGGTGATTGCCTGCCTGCTTGGCTTTCTCGCGGCTTACGCTCTGGCTCGCTACAAGCTGCCGGGTTCAGCGCTCCAGCGCGGTCTGCTGATCGCGCCGATGACGGTCAGCTACCTGATTATCGCGCTCGGGCTGCTGACCGTGCTCAACACCTTCGGCATCAAGCTGTCGCTCTGGACCGTCGGCATCGGCCATGTGGTGATCAACCTGCCGCTCTGCTTTGCCATCATCTTTTCCTCGATGGGCGATCATCACATCAACATCGAGCGCGCAGCCCGCGATCTTGGCGCCAATGATTTCAAGGTGATGGCGCTGGTTACCGCGCCGATGCTGCTGCCGTCGATCCTTGCTGCGTTTTTCCTGTCGGTCACTTTCAGCTGGGACGAGTTCATCATCGCGTTCCTGCTGTCGCGCTTCGACGTGACGCTGCCGGTCGAAATCTGGAGCCTTTTGCGCTCCGGCCTGAACCCGAAAACCAATGCCATCGGCTCGCTGGTCTTCCTCGTTTCCGTCGCGGTGCTGGCGGTTCTGGAACTGACCCTGTTCGGAAGGACGAAAAAATCATGACCGCTCCGGTTTCGGTTCACAACGCCAGCAAGACTTTTGGTGCGTTTACCGCGCTCAACGATGTCTCGCTCGATATCAAGGCCGGTGAGTTCATCGTCCTGCTCGGCCCATCCGGCTGCGGCAAGACCACGTTGCTCTCGATCCTCGGCGGCTTTCAGTCACCGACCAAGGGGCGGGTGACGATCGGCGGCAAGGATATGACCAGCGTGCCGCCGGCCAAGCGCCCGACGACGACGATGTTTCAGGATTATGCGCTGTTTCCGCATATGAAGCTCAGGGACAATGTCGGCTTCGGCCTGCGCATGCGCGGCATGGCGAAGGCCGAGCGCGATGACAAGGCACTGGGTTTTCTCGATCTTGTCGGCCTGAAAGCCTCCGCCGACAAGAAGCCGCATGAGCTTTCCGGCGGCCAGCGACAGCGCGTGGCTCTTGCCCGTGCGCTTGCCGTCGATCCCGACGTGCTGCTGCTCGACGAGCCGCTCGGCGCGCTCGACCTGAAACTGCGCCGCCAGATGCAGGACGAGTTGAAAGCGATCCAGAAGCGGGTGGGTACCACCTTCGTGCATGTGACCCACGACCAGGAAGAAGCAATGGCGATCGCCGACCGGATCGTGGTGATGAACCAGGGCCGGATCGAGGATTTCGGTCCACCAGCCGATATCTACATGCGGCCTCGATCGGTGTTCTCAGCCGGCTTTATGGGGGAAGTGAATTTTATTCCAGGCACGGTGAAAAGCGCGGATGCCGGATCGGCCCTGGTCGAGACGGCGGTCGGTTCGATCGCTCTGCCGATCAAGAGCTTTACTGTTTCGGCACCCGTCGCGGGGCAGACGATCACGCTCTGCATCCGCCCGGAGCATTTCCGTCGGGCCGGGGAGGCCGAAGGTCCGGTCGCCTCGCTCGGCGAGGCCACCGTTACGGGCAGTGCCTTTTTTGGCACGCATTACCGTTGCCATCTGAAACCATCTGCTGCGCCGGACCTGACTGTCGTGGCGCATATGCCGCAATCGGCGGCGGTGGCGGACGGCCAGATCGTCCCACTTGCCGTCAATCTCGCCGACATCGTAGCCTTGCCCAGCGGCGGGAATTGAGCATGGAACGGATCGGTGCGGACAAGTGGTATCAGGTGAAGCGTCTTGACGACGATGTCACCGCCATTTCCGAGCCATTCATCCAGGAGTTTTATCGCTGCAACATCTGGCATGTGCGCGGCCGTGATCGCGACATGCTGGTCGATAGCGGCATGGGCGTCGTTTCGCTCAGGGAATATGTGCCGCTGGTCACCGAGCGCGACCTGATTGCCGTCGCCAGCCACACGCATTTCGACCATATCGGCTGCCATCATGAATTCGAATGCCGGGCCGTGCATTCCGCCGAGGCCGATCTGCTGGCCAACCCAACGCGGCAAAACACGCTCGCCGATCCCTATGTCACCGACGATATTTTCGACGCGCTGCCGCCCGAGCCTTACTGTTCGAAATGCTATGCCGTAAAAAAGGCGCCGGCGACGCGCATTCTCGAAGATGGCGATAGGATCGATCTTGGCGATCGGGTGTTCGAGATCATCCACACGCCCGGCCACTCCCCAGGGGGTATTGCGCTTTATGAGAAGGCGACTGAAATTCTGTTCTCCGGCGATATCCTCTATGACGGCCCGCTGATCGAGGATACCTATCACTCCAACGCCGGTGACTATCTCGCCTCGATCGAGCGCCTGTTGAAAATTCCCGCCCGCATCGTGCATGGCGGCCATTTTCCTAGCTTCAGCGGCCAGCGCTATCGCCAATTGATCACCGATTGGCTCAATGAAAAACAGAAGACGATCTGACGGGAAGGACAGAAACATGCTCGACAAACGCAAGTTCTACATCAACGGCGAATGGGTCGATCCGATCGTTGCCAACGATCTCGAAGTGCTGAACCCGGCGACCGAAAAGCCGGTCGCGGTGATTTCCATGGGCACGGCAGCCGATGTCGACCAGGCCGTCGCAGCCGCCAAGAAGGCTTTCGTCACCTATAGCCGCACAAGCACTGAAGAACGCCTGGCGCTGCTGGAAAAACTGCTCGCCATCTACAAGCGTCGCTACGAGGAAATGGCCCAGACTATCACGCTCGAACTCGGTGCACCGCTGACCATGAGCCGCGAACAGCAGGCCGATGTCGGCGTCGGCCATTTGCAGGGCTTCATCGATGCGCTGAAGCGCCTGCACACGCGCGAAGTGCTGCCGAACGGCGATGTCATGCTGCGCGAGCCGATCGGCGTCTGCGGCCTGATCACGCCCTGGAACTGGCCGATCAACCAGATCGCGCTGAAGGTGGTGCCGGCGCTGGCGACCGGCTCGACCTGCATTCTGAAGCCGAGCGAATTCACACCGCTGAATGCGCTGCTCTATGCGGAAATGATCCATGAGGCCGGCTTCCCGGCGGGCACGTTCAACCTCGTCAATGGCGATGGCCTGAACGTCGGCGCTGCCCTGTCCAAGCACAAGGACGTCGACATGATGTCGTTCACGGGCTCGACCCGCGCCGGCATCGCCGTCAGCAAGGATGCGGCCGAAACGGTCAAGCGCGTGACGCTGGAGCTTGGCGGCAAGTCGCCGAACATCGTCTTCGAAGATGCTGATCTCGAAGATCGCGTTGCCGGCAGCGTACTGGAGTGCTTCAACAATTCCGGCCAGTCCTGCGATGCGCCGACGCGCCTCCTGGTGCAGAAATCGGTCTATGACAAGGCCGTCGAGATTGCCACGCGCGTTGGCAAGGAGGCCAAGGTCGGCAATCCGGCGGAAGAGGGCAGCCATATCGGGCCGCTGGTCAGCGACGTCCAGTTCGGCCGGGTGCAGGCACTGATCGAGGCCGGCATCGCCGAAGGCGCTCGCCTTCTGGTCGGTGGCGCGGGCAAGCCGCACGGTTTCAAGACCGGCTACTTCGTCAAGCCGACAATCTTTGCCGATGTCAACAATACCATGCGCATCGCACGCGAAGAAGTGTTCGGTCCGGTGCTCGCCATCATGCCGTTCGAGACGGAAGAGGAAGCGATCGAGATCGCCAACGACACCAATTACGGCCTGGCCGCCTATGTCCAGACCGGCGATCCGAAGCGGGCCGAAC
>UCEZ01000127.1 GCA_900471525.1 Hyphomicrobiales bacterium
CGACGCCGCTGGAGCGATACACCGCATCGTTGGGCAACTCGGGCAGTTCATCGACAATATCGGAGGTGCGCTCCAGCTCGACCCGGGCGATGCGCAGGCCGGCGTAGCGCTCCATCATGCGCTGGGTGCAGCCCATGAACATGTCCTTGTACAGCACGAACGAGAACAGGTCGCCGATGCTGTTGTCGCCCTCCAGCACGGCCAGCGCGCCCAGCGCGCTGATCACCAGCGAGTTGGCGTGGGAAATGGCTTCGTGCGCGGTGCCACTCATGGCTTGGATTCGGTCCACGCGTGCTCGCGTACGCTGCACCTCGGACTGCTGGTTGGCCCATTCGGCCAGACGCACACCTTCCTGGCCACGCAGCTTGACCGTTTCGATGGCGGTGATCGCCCGCAGCAGGGTATGGTTGCGCGCGGTTTCCGCGTCGATGGACTGCTGCTGGGCCTTGGCCATGGCCGGCAGGCTGACGGCGCGCAGGCCGAAGAACAGCAGGCTCAGCCCGACCGCAACGCCGGCCAGCTTGACGTTGATCAGCCCGATCAGCACCAGGAACACTATGGCGAACAGGCCGTCGATGGTGATGTCGAACCAGCCCCTCGTGTAAGTGGTGAAGGCAACATCAGTGGATTCCAGCCGGCGCAGGATCTCTACCGGCCTGCGCCGCTCGAAGTAGCGCGTAGGCAGGCGAAGCAGGCGCGCGGCCAGCCCGACCGACAGATCGGTGTTCACTGAGACGCGCAGCTGCTCATCCACCAGCGTGCGCAGCCACGACGCCGCCACACTGACCGCGAACAACAGACCGAAGATATAGAGCAGCAGGTACAGCAGGTCCTTGTCATTCTTGACCACGACCTCGTCAATCACCAGCGAGAAGAGCTTGGGTGATGCGATCGCGACCAACTGCACCAGGATGGCCAATGCCGCCAGCATGCCCAGGTGATGCAGCAGGCGCGGGTTGCTGGACAGCACGCTCTGCATCGAAAGGGGAGAGGGCGTTGGCTGTGCGCTCTCGGCCAGGAACGTGGCCGTGGGAATCAGCTCCAGTGCGGCGCCGCTGAACAGGCCCATGGCTTCAGCCCAGCGATAGTGTCGTCGGCCCACGGCAGGATCGATGATGTCCAGCCCGCGCGCAGTGACGGCCTCCACCACCACGAAGT
>UCEZ01000125.1 GCA_900471525.1 Hyphomicrobiales bacterium
CACCCGATCGATTCCAGCATCGTGGACATGTGATCCCAGGGGATGGCCTCCATAACAATCTCAAACGAGTCACGCATCATTTGATCCCTTGAACCGTCCATCCATGTTCAACTCAGCCCCTACCGCCTGCAAGCCTCTTTTCAAGGATTGTGATACCGGCGTCATCTGTCGCAGGCTGATCCCACCTGGCCCCGAAAGAGTAGCTAGTAGGAAGTGAAATGCGTCGCGGAAAGGCCAGAAAGAGCCAACGAAGAAACAATCAAACAAAGCTCAAGACGCCCGCAACGGCGGTACCACATGAAGCGCACCGTCGCCGCAAGGCTCATGACGGGCAACATGACCAGTACAGCCATGAGGATGTAGTTGATCGAACTCCCTAGTAGATCGCATGCAAAGAGTGTCACCCCGTGCATCTGGCCACAACCGCGGAAGCTGATTCCAAATACGAAGTTGAGGAAGACAATCGCCCATGCGATCAGGCACGCCGACCAGATGGATAGATACACGCCCCTCATTCTCAGAAATCGTCCTCAAGCCTGGAGACATCCCCGCCTGCATCCTTGAATTGACGGACAGCCTCTTCACCTTCAGCCTCATACTCGAACTCGAACGCCGCTGGCGGACGANNATCCAGGACACTGATAATCTGTGCCTGTTTCAACAATGCAACATTGTTTTTGTTCCATCTGGAGAAAACCAGGAACAGGTCCCCCACGCGCAGGACTGCATGCCCCTCCCCATAGTGAACGCACTCTCCGCCCCTGGCAGCAGGTGCCGCAGCTTCGAATGATTTCCGAACGCGCTGCTCACTGCCTACGCCAAGAAAACCGAAGTCACCATCCAACCACGCAGCAATCTCCCCGACCCCGCCCCCCTGGCCATACGAGACGGGTTCTGCATCGCCAATTCTCTCATCTGACGAGACAACGTACTCATCACCATTCCAATACGGAAAAACAATCGCACTCATGACCATGCTATTTAGCCCCATAAACCGGATATGCCGTGGCTGCTCCGCCATCCGGGCGCGTGTAGTAGCCTTCAATCTTAACACCACTGGAAGAAGTGCCCTCCCAGTATGGTTGACCGTTCCTGTACTTCGTTGACGAGTTCGCAAATGCGCTTTCGATCTCCATTTCCACCCTGCGCCGAGTCCACTCTCTCGGGAAGAATGTTGTCTCGGCCTTCTTGGCCACCCATTTGCCAGTTGCGGGATCACGAATCTCGACCATCCCCTGCGTGATGCCATTTCGATCCGGTCCCTTGGTCACTTCAACAACCCTTACATTATCCGATCGAAGATAATGACCACCGACACCATCACCACGCTTGTTCAAGTTCCCGTCTAGAATGTGGTCATAAGCTACCGGTGCTGTTCTGCCAGCTGTTCCCTTT
>UCEZ01000077.1 GCA_900471525.1 Hyphomicrobiales bacterium
AGGGGCCAGCAAATGATGAAGTAGATCGCGCCGACGATGCCGAAGACCAGCAGCGGCCTGTAGGTCTGGTTCGAGACGATCTGTCCGGCGCGGGCGAGCTCGATGAAACCGACGATGGCGGCAAGCGATGTGCCCTTGATGAGCTGGACAAGGAATCCGACGGTTGCCGGCAGGGAGACCTTGAAGGCCTGTGGAAGAACCACGTCCTTCATCCGCGACACATAGTGGAGACCCAACGCATTCGCGGCCTCGCTTTGTCCCTTGGGTATTGCCTGGATGCCGCCGCGCCAGATCTCCCCGAGAAAGGCGCTGGCGTGCAGCGTGAAGGCGATGGCGACAGCCACCCAGGCCTCGATGCTGATGCCGAGAAGCGCAATGCCGTAGTAGACGACGAACAGCTGCATCAGCAGCGGCGTGCCCTGGAAGACGGAGATATAACCCGCCGCCGTCTTGCGCAGCGCGGATCGTGCGGACGTCCTGGCAAGCGCGATGATGAGCCCGAATATTCCGCCGCCGATGAAGCCGATCGCAGATAGAAGCAATGTCCACTTCAGGCCCTGCAGCAGGAAAAGCATTTCGTTTTGGCCGATAACACCCATTGTCCTGCTCCTCACCGTACCGGATAGCTGAAGAAATGACGGGAGATCAGCGCGAACAGCCCCATCATCATCCAGGAGAT
Source organism: Hyphomicrobiales bacterium (assembly GCA_900471525.1). Lineage (GTDB taxonomy): Bacteria > Pseudomonadota > Alphaproteobacteria > Rhizobiales > Rhizobiaceae > Pararhizobium. The sequence goes on from UCEZ01000077.1 coordinate 680, forward strand.
GGCGAGATACATGAGCGTGATGGTGAAATAGACCTCGAAGCTGCGGAACGTGTCGGACTCGATGATCTGTGCGACGGAGGTCAGCTCGTAAGCCGCGATGGACGTGCAGACGGATGTCGTCAGCGTCAGCATGATGAACTGGCTGGTCAACGAGGGGTAAATGGCCCGAAGCGCCGGCTTCAGGACGATCAGGCGGAAGACCTGCGCCTTGTGCAGGCCGAGTGCGAGACCGGCTTCGACCTGCCCCTTGTGGATGCTGTCGACACCGCCGCGGATGATTTCGATCGCATAGGCGCCGCCATTGACGGCCAACGCGATGATCGCCGTGATAGTGGGGTTAAGGCGAATGCCCATCATCGGCAAGGCGAAGAAGATGAAGAATATCTGTACCAGGAAAGGGGTATTGCGGACCACTTCGACAAAGGCGATGACGGCGGCGCGCAAGGGACGGATATTCGATGTTCGGGCCGCGACTCCGATGACACCAATCACCAGCGCCAGCGACATGCCTGCCAGCGCAAGACCGATTGTCGCCAACGCTGCCATCAGCAGGTCGGGCATCTTTTCGAAGACAACGCTGAAATCCAGCACGTAGTTCATGACAATATCTCTCTCCCGTCGACGGGCTCCTCTGCCTGTCTCCGTGTCGTATTAGCTGTTGCGTTTTTGCTCGTGGTTAGCCGGTCAACGCACGGGCGGCATTGTGAAGGTGCCGCAAATGCTCCTCCGGCGTCTGGCTGGAATGGATAGGCACCTCGACTGAGACGGCAGCGCCTGCCGGCAACACTTTTATCAGGTTCGCAACGGGAAGCTCACCTAGCCCCGGCGCAAAACGTCCCGTTCTGGCCTCGCTGATCATTTGATCCGCCGCTCTCGGCGCGGGTCCGCGGGCGTCGCAGAGCTGAATGCTCCGAATCATGCCTTCAGGGACAGAGGAGACGTCGTTCGCCTGCCCACCATTGCGGAAGAAGTGCAGCGCATCGATCAGCGCGCCGGCGTTGTCCCGGCCCGAACTCTGCACGATCGACAGGCTGTCATCAAAGCTGGCGACCGCGCGCCAGCCCATGTTCTCCAGGTCGACGCCCATGCCGAAGGTAGCCGCGAGGTCGCAAAGCGCTACGAAATTGGCGACAAGGCGCCCCCGATCCGGGTCGTCGCCGCAAACGCTGAGACGTCGCGCACCGAGCGCGCTGGCGGCTTCAAGCATTGACGCCAGAGCGGCGGGATTGAAGTCCGGCCCAATGAGGACGAATTCTATGTCATAGAGCGAGATCCCTTCACCATCGAGACGGGCTTTGACGTCGCGAGCTGCGTCGCTTCCCGCCGACAGCTCATAATAGGGAGCGCCGGGAAAGGCCGGATGAAGGCGCAGGCCAACCGACGAAAAGCCGGCTACGGCTGCAAGCAACACGAATTTCGCGGGCTCGATATCAATCGCTGAAAAATGCGCGACCCCTAGCGATGGTGCGGAAGTCCTGGCTGCTATGGTTTCCTCCCCGGTCTCCATTCAGGCGATCCCCTTTTCAGCGAGATGCCGTCGCAGATTTGTGCCGGTGCGATGGATGTGTTCGCGCAGCCGGTCGCAGGCATAGTCCATATCCCGTGCTACTGTTCCTTGCGCGATTTCGCTATGTTCAACGCTGACATTGCGGTCGCCGGACGTGCGGGTGAGAAATGTGCGCCGATAGCGGTCGTTCAGGTTCAGCATGGTTTTGCAGAAGTTGAGAAGCAGCGGCCTACGGCAGCCCGAAATCAAAGTCAGGTGAAACTCCCGATGAACGGCTTCCCACTGCTCCAGCGTCTCGGGTTTGGAGGCATCCCGTTCCGCCCGGTTCAGGCGGTGCAGCGCACGCATGACATTGCCTTCCCATTCGACATCGCCGACGCGCATGGATTCCCGCAGCGCGTAGGTTTCGAACTCCTCGCGTAAACTGGTGATCTCTTCGAGGTTCGACAGCGAAACGGGCGACACGCGGTAGCCGCGATTGTCTTCGAACTCGACGAGCCCATCCGAAATCAGACGCGCCAATGCCTCGCGCAAAGGACTGAGGCTGACGTTAAAACTCTGTTTTGCCCGATCGAGATTGATCTTGCTGCCTGCTTCGAGCTGGCCGGAAATGATCGCCTCGCGCAACCGTGACACCAACTGGCTGGCGATCGTGTTCTTGCCGTCATCCGAAAAGGATGGCGTTGCCGCCTCCGCGCCGCTTTCCAAAATGAGGCTGCCAGGTCCTGATTGCAATCGACATCCTCCCAGATGGTTCCGCTGTTTTCTGATGCCGAATTTCATTATCGACGATCCGTATAATAAACGATTATTGCTGTCAACAGTTTGGTACGGCTGGGCGCCAATCTCCGGAAGAAGATCGACCCGACGTAAATTTTACTCAATAAAAGCCACGATATGTTGGCGGATTTTGAACGATCTACGCTTATTCCTTTGAAATATCCCACGTTTACGTGGAGGTTTGGCTTGACAAATAATCGATGATTTTTCAAAACAGGCACGCCCATAGGGAGGTGTGAGATGGTAATACGGACGCAAGAGGATGTGACAGCGGCGGCTCTAAAGGTTATGGAGCAGACCTCGGATGACCGGCTTCGCGAGATCCTGACGGCGCTGGTGAAGCATCTGCACGCCTTTGTTCGCGAAGTCCGCTTGACGGAGCCGGAATTTCGCGATGCCACGGCGGTCCTCAACGAAATCGGCCAATTGCAGACGGACAGCCACAACGAGTTCGTCCTGATGTCGGGTTCGTTGGGCGTTTCAACGCTGATTTGCCTGCTCAACAACGGCGATCAGGGCCAGACCGAAACGTCCCAGTCGCTGCTTGGCCCCTTCTGGCGCCTCAACTCGCCGCGCGTTGAAAATGGCGGCACGATTATCCGTTCGGATACGCCCGGGTCTCCGCTGTTTGTGCGGGGCCGGGTTGTCGACAGACACGGTGAGCCC
>UCEZ01000022.1 GCA_900471525.1 Hyphomicrobiales bacterium
CGATAAGGCAAGATTATCGGCTGTTATCCAGTCGCGACGGGCGGTGCGGTTGCCGGAGAAAATGATGGTATAAACCGCGCTCATGGAATAGCATGCTGACATGGATTCGACGCTCCCACCTGTCACCATCGCTTTCTATCAGCCACCGGTCATGCCGGCCTGGGCGATTTTGCGCGGGGCGGCAATCAGCGATACGGACGCCGCCTTTGCGTCGGGCACGGCATTGACTTTGCTCGACAATCTCGTGCGCGCGCAGCCGGACTGGGCCGGCGCCTGGCGGCAGCGGCTGGCGCTCAAATGCGCCGTATCCGCTGCCCGATTGATGGGGCGAAACGAGGGCGAAGCAGCCCTGCGCGACGCATGGGTGTTGCGCTCCGCAGGCGACGAATCGGGGCCTGCCGGCAGCATCTTGGCGGCTTACAGACAGCTCACCCGGCGATCGCTGATGATCAGTATGAAAACGCTGCAGGACATCGCCCTTCTGCTTGGCATTGGCTGGAGCGACGAGCTTGCCGCCATCCCCGGCATGGTCGACGATATCGTTCAGACAGGAAAGGCGCCGCCGTTTGCAGCCGCGTCGATCGCAGCTGGCGTCTGTGCCCTGCGCCGGGACGCCGAAACCCTTGCTTGGTGGCTGGCCGACTGGGTGCTGGCGCGAAGCATGCGCTGGGAACGGCCGGTTCCGCTGTTGATGGCACAGCGGTTTTCTTCAGCGGCGTTTCGCGCGACGGGAGGCAAGGGTCGTGTGCAGCCCGGAGACGAAGCATTCGATCGGGCGGTCTGTCTGGCATTGGCGCAGGGTGCAGCCGACGCCTGCCGCCTGGCGACGGAGATTGCCAGGCGCGCGGATCGGCTGTCTGCGGCTGTGCCGAAACTGCGGACGAAGGGGGCTGGTGAGGTGGTCCGTCTGCTGCTTGACGAAGACGCTCTATCCGGATCGTCCGCTTCTACTAGGCTCTCGCGTTGGGCCAACAGTCGCCTGTTCGAGCGCCTCGTCTCGCTGGACGCTGTGCGCGAATTGTCGGGACGCTCGACATTCCGGATTTATGGGTTGTGACGATGGCACGGCAAGCGAACACGGCCGATACTGGAAAGTCCGCGCGACGACGCCTACGGCAGGACGGTGATATTCTGCTCGATGTCGAACTCAAGGATCTTCCGCCCGACATGCGCTGGCGCGAATGGATGCTGCGCGCCGAGGCGGTGATCTTTGCTTCGGCAGAGCCAGTAGGCCGGGAAACGCTCGCCCGGGTCGTCGGGCGCGATTGCAGTATCGATCTCCTGATCGACGATCTGCGCGAGGATCTGCGTGGCCGCCCTTACGAACTGGTGTCGGTCGCCGGTGGGTGGCAGCATCGCACGCATGCTGTCTATGCCGAGGCCATCCGTGCTTCCGCAGCTCCGACGAAGACGTCAGCCGATCTTTCCCGGCGTGAGGCCGCGGTGCTGATGGCCATCGGTTACTTCCAGCCGGCGACACGCGGCGACCTGTCGAAGATGTTCGGCAAGGAAGTGAGCCGCGATACGGTAGCGGCGCTTCGCGACGCTGGCTTCATCACCTCGGGGCCACGCAGTCCGACGCCGGGCGCGCCATATACCTATGTCACGACACCGGCTTTCCTCTCGGCCTTCGGTTTCGACACACTGCGTGACCTGCCTGATGTCGAGATGCTCGAGGATGCGGGGTTGCTCAGCAGAAGAGGAGCAACCGACGCCATGGAAATCGACGCTGACGAAGAGGATGAGTAGTCCAACGATCGTGGCCCGGGGATCAGGTTTAGACCCCCCGCCATTCACGCGGCTTCGACAAAAATGCGTCCGGTGCCTTGCATCCTCGCTCTTAAATTTTGGGCGACGTTGCCGGCCATAGCCGCTCGGTGGCCTCAAGCAATGCCTCGGTTCCAGCAGCGATCCAGTAGGCATCCGATACCGGATCGTGGCCAATCCGCACCTCAAGACCGGCTTCTCGGACAAGGACGGCGCCGCCGGCGATATCCCACATCGTGGTTGTCTTCTGTAGGTGCCCGTCGAGAATGCCGCGTGCGGTAAAGGCAAGCCCGATCGAGGTGGAATGAAACGCCTCGACGATCCAGCCGCTTCGGCGCAGGCCCGCGTGCAGGGCAGCGATGTCGTCGATGTCGTCCGAAAGGCTGTCACCGAGCGACATGAGGCGGACCTCGGCGAAGGGAACATCCCGCGGGCACGGCTGCCTGTTAAGGAACAGGCCCGTGCCGTCGGCTGCTGCGAGAATGTCGCTCAGCGCCGGAAGCGCCACGACGCCCAGGTCCGGCCGCCCATTGCGAACGAAACCGAGCGAGATGCCCCAGAGCGGCGAGCCGCGCAGGAAGTTGGACGTGCCGTCTATCGGGTCGATGATCCAGTAGGCATCGCCCGCGTCGCCGCCCATTTCCTCGCCAACGACCGCCTCGCCGGGAAAGGCTTTGGCAAGCCTTTCCCGGATCAGCGTTTCGACCGCGGTGTCGGCTTCGGAAACGAAATCCTGGGCCTTTTTCGTGCGCGTCTCGATGGTATCGCGCGCGTGGAAAAAACGTTTCGCAAGGCTGGCGGCCTCTTCAACAATAGCGATGGCGCGGGTAAGTCGATCCGGTATTCCGGTCACAGCGACGCTCCGGTTTTCCGCGGACGCGACAGCCAGTTCTTGAATGTGGCGATCGTATCGGTCTGTATTGCGCCGACGCCGGCATCGGCAAGCATGCCCCAGACGGCTTCCGGATTTTCCGCTGCGCGGCTGTCGTTGAAATCAAGGCAATGGGAGACGTCGAGTGTGTTGATCCACAGCCGGATATTCTGGTGCTCGAGTTCCTCCCGGCCTGCCACCAGGTCGGCGATATCGGCAAACCGGACCTCGATCATCGGCGCTGCAAGCGGGGCGATGCGCCGCAGATCCTCGGCAAACAGGCCGGGACGAACACTGAACATCGGCATATGGGGAATGGTGCCGAACCAGTCGGCGTCAAGGATCGGAAAATGCTCCGATGCCGGATCGACGGTTGTCTTCAGGATGACCTGATCCTCCATCGACAGCCGGCGTACCTCGGTTGCGATCGCCGGCAGGTCGCGCGCGAATTTGGTGTCGATATTGACGGCGATGCGGCCGCGCGCCTCCTCCAGCGCTTCGGCGAGCGTCGGGATGGTTTCCTGTGTCGCACGAGCGTCTGCACCACCACCGCCGGCCCGCAGACGGGCCTGCCGGATGGTTGTGTAGGGGAGTTCTGACACGATCCCTGTACCCGTCGACGTCCGGTCGAGCGTATCGTCGTGAATGACGACGAGCATTCCATCGGCGGTCGCCTGGGCGTCGATCTCGACGATCTCGACGCCGGCGGCGATCGCGTGACGGATGGCGGCCAGCGAGTTTTCTGGCGCGTTCGTCCAGAGCCCGCGATGGGCGACGGTGAGGATTTGCGGGTTATCACGGGAAAGGAGGGACGGGACGTTCGGGAAAATCGGCTGAAGGGAGGATGCTGTCTGACTGGGCATTGCGTTTCTCTTGCTGTGAGGGAGGAAGGGTTGGGAGGGCAGATCATAGTTTCCCCATGCCGGCGGCCATCAGGTCGTCGCGCAGGATGCGTCCGGCGATGACGAAGACGATCAGGGCAGGAAGAAGCAGGATGAAGGCGATGATCGAGGCGATCGGCAGTTGCAGGGAATAGGGATCGAGGAAGATGTAGAGCTTGATCGGCAGGGTCTCGNNCTCGATGACGGGCGCGCCGACGATGAAGGATTTGTCGAATTCCTCGAAGCTGCCGATGAAGGAGAGCAGCCCGCCGGCAAGAAGCCCCGGGACCGCGAGCGGCAGGATGATGTGGAGAACGACGCCGATGGTTCCGGCGCCAAGCGAGCGGGCGGCATGGATGAGATCGTCCGGAATGGTTTCGAGCGTCGCCGTCATCAGCCGAATCATCAGGGGCAGCGTGCCGACGATCTGGACGAGGATGACGCCCGCGATCGAATAGGACAGGCCGAGGAACAGGAAGACCTGGCCGATGCCGACGGCGACGACGAGGCCCGGAATGATGATCGGTGCCAGAATGAAGATCTCCACCAGCCGTTTCAGCCGGAAGGGGAAGCGTGCCATGGCCCAGGCGGTCGGCAGTGCGATGACGGCTGTTGCGAATGTGACGACGATAGCGATAACGATGCTGTTCAGCGTGGCGCGCAGAAGGCCGGGATCGGCGATAAGGCCCAGCCAGCGGCTCAGCGTATAGTCACGCGGGATCACATTCGGCGGCGCCCAGCCATCGGCGATGCTCCACAGGAACATCAGGACGAGCGGCAAGGCAATGGTCAGCCCAAGGGCCGCATAGAGCCCGGCTGAGACGAGGAGGCGGTCGTCTTCGTGAAATGTGCGCGAGCGCTCCGCTGGCTGGTTTTCGGCAAGGGCGGTCATTCACTCGTCTCCCTTGGTGCGGCTGACGCCGATATTGGCCGTCAGCGCGTAGTAGGCCAAAAGCACGGCGACGGCGAAAAGGCTGAGCACCATGCCCATGGCGTAGACCTGCGCGAACCGGCCCTCGTTGAATTCGAAGATCATCAGCACGGAGAGCGGGCGCGGCGAAGGCGGGCCGACGATATCGGGAATGGCATAGGAGCCCATGGAGCCGATGAACGTGAGGAGGATCGCGGCGGTGATGCCGGGCATGGCGAGCGGCACTTCGACGAAGACGAAAGTGCTCAAACGCGAGGCCCCGAGCGACCGCGCCGCATGACGGATATCCTCCGGAATGCCGGCAAAGGCGCTGGTGATGATCAGGGTCATGAAGGGAATCTGCTTCCAGACGCTGGCAAGGATGACGCCGATTCCCCATTCATCGCGCACGAGTTTCGGCAGGCTGAGACCGAAAGGAGCGATCACCCGGTCGATGAAGCCGCCGCGCTCGGCCAAGATGATCACCATCAGGGCGACGATGATGCCAGGCACAGCCATCGGCAGCTTGTAGAGTCCGTTGAAAAGCTTTCGGCCCCAGAAGCTTTGACGGATCAGGAGCGCCAGCGGGACGGAGACGACAAGCGAGACGAAGACAGGGGCTACGCCGTAATAGATCGAGGTCTTCAGGCCGCGCAGCATCGTGGCGCGGGTGAAAATCCGCTCGTACCATTGCAGCGTGAAGCTGCTGTCGTCGAGCCGGAGACTTCCGATCAGGGCCGAGACCAGCGGGCCGCCAAAGAAGACCAAGAGGTAGCCGACACCCGGCAGCAGAAGCAGAGCAAGCTGTACCTTGGGGTCGCGAAGCATTGCCTGCATCACGCCGCCTCCTGGAGTTTCCGTTCGACGAGAAGATGCAGCGGGCCGTTGAACGCGAGCGATACCCGATTGCCGGCAGCAATCAGGCTTTCGGTGCCCGCCTGGCTGACTTTCAGCGTCGTGCCGGCGATGCCGACCGTGTACAGCGCATGGGCGCCCATGAAGGACACGGATGTCACCGTCCCTACACCCGCCTCGTCCTGCTGGATCGCGATGGTTTCCGGACGCACCGAAACGCGCACGGTGCCTTTTGCCGGTGCCGATAGGACGACGATCTGCCCCCACGGCAAGCGGGCGCGGTCACCGTCGGCGTCAGCGGTGATGAGGTTCGTCTGCCCGAGAAACCCGGCCGTAAAGGCGCGGGTCGGCGCGCGATAGAGATCGAGTGGCGTGCCGACCTCGACAACCCTTCCGCCATCCATGACGACGATCCGGTCGGACATCGCCATGGCCTCCGCCTGGTCGTGGGTCACATAGATGCTGGTCGCGCCGATCCGGCGGTGCAGATCGACCAGCTCCTGGCGCAGTGTGTCGCGCAGCTTGGCGTCGAGATTGGAAAGGGGCTCATCGAACAGAAGCAGTTGCGGCTGCATGACGATGGCGCGGGCCAGCGCCACGCGCTGTTGCTGGCCGCCGGAGAGCTGGCGCGGCATGCGCTCCACCAGCCCCGTCAGGTTGCAGATTTCCAGTGCGTGTTCGATGCGGCGGGCACGCTCCGGCTTGGGCACATTCTTCATGCGCAGTCCGAAGGCGAGGTTCTTGCCGACCGACATATGGGGGAACAGCGCATAGGACTGGAACACCATGGCGATATCACGCGCTTCCGGCGGCAGCGGATCGATCCGGGCGCCCGCCAGCCGGATTTCGCCGGCGCTTGGGCGGGCAATGCCCATCAGTATCCGCAGGAGAGTGGACTTGCCGCAGCCGGAAGGCCCGAGGATGGTGACGAACTCGCCCTGTTCGACATTGACGGAAACCGGGTGCAGCGCGCGGGTCGCGCCGTAGTCCTTGGTGATGTTGCTGATCTCGAGTTCGCTCATCGGATATCGTCTTTCAATCGCGGAAAAGAGGACCGGCCCAGGAGCCGGTCCGTCTCGAAGAAGGCGGCGCCTTATTGGCTGAGTACCTTCTCATCCAGTGCCTCGCCGAGCGCCTTCGACATGTCCCAGAAGGCTGGAGCCGAGAGGCGGGGGTAGACATTGGCGGGCAACAAATATTTCGCGGTTTCGGGCGTGATCAGGTCGCTGGAGAGGTCCGTGCGCGGAGAGCGCGACGCCTTGTTTTCAAGCTTCCAGGCCTGAAAATCCTTGCCGATCGCCATGTCGATCAAAAGCAGTGCGCTCGCGACATGCTTGGCATTGGCCGGAATGAAGAAGGCGTCGCCGCTGCCGACCTGGCCGTTTTCCAGGAGTGTCAGGCGGAATGTTTCGGGAAGCTGCTTGTCGCGGATGAAGGTCATCACCTGGTCTTCCCAGACGGTGCCCATGTAGAGCTGCTGGTTGTTGATGAGGTTCAGCGTATCGGCGTTGCCGTTGGTGAGTTCCGCGACGCCAAGCAGTTTTCGGTAATAGTCCCAAACCGGCTCCAGGCACTCGGATGCCATCGCCCAGTCGGTCGCCTGTTCGGCGGTCAGCGTATAGTCCGTCAGCGTCGTTCGGCATTCGCCGGTCAGGTAGTTCAGCGCCACGGAATAGATGAAGCCGCCGCCGGAACCGCCCTTCGAGGGCAGGGTGACGCCAAGGCGCATCGGGTTCTTTTCCGCCCAGGCAAGCAATTCGTCGAAGGTCTTCGGCAGGTCCCCGGGCTTGACGAAGGCACTATCGTAGCCGATCGCCGTCTGGTTGAGATGGACGAGCGGATAGGCGCCGCCATGCGGCTTTCCAAAGAGGGATTGGGCGAGCGCAGGGTCGTAGTTGTTCATGTTGGGCAGGATGGTCGTCAGCGGAACATTGCCGACGACGCCGGCCGAGGACAGCAGCGGATAATCGCCGCCGCCGGCGAAATAGGCATCGACCGGGGCATCCTCGCCGGCCTTCTGCACGGCAATCAGCTGCTGGTTTGCCTGCGCACCCTTCACGTCGCTGTATTCGACCTTGATGCCGTACTTGGCCTCAAAACGGGTGATCAATTCCTTCCACGCATCGCCGAAACTGCCGGCGAAATTGTACATGGTGACCGTACCCTCTGCCTTCGCGGCGGGAACGACGATGTCGTAAAAATTTTCCCTCGTGACTTTCGAAATGTCGAAATCGAGATTCTTCAGGTTCGTTTCAGCGGAGTGGACGGGGGCTGTCGTGGCTGAAAGGGCGAGAGCCGCAATGGCAAGCAGTCTGGCGGTCATTTTGATGCTCCGGGTAGCCGGGATTGGCGTTGCGGTCTATTAATACACTTTAAGTGTAGTATTTGTGACAGGCAAGCAAAAAACCGCATTGCGTGATGTGCCGAGGCGGTTGCAGGACCTCGTTGGAGCGGATAAGTCAGGGCCATGCCAAGTTCCCAAGTTCCGTCCCTGCCTGCTGCGCCTTCCGATCATGCGGTCCCGCCGCTTGCTAGCGACAACGAGCGCATGATCCTCGACATCGTGCGTCGGCATGAGCCGATTACCCGGGCGGCGATGACGGATCTGACCAACCTGACACAACAGTCGGTCCACCGGCTGATCGAAGGCTTGATCGAGCGTAACCTCTTGAGGGCAGGGCCACCGCGCAAGGGCGGTCGCGGGCAGCCGAGCCCGACGATCGAACTGGTGGACGAGGCCGTCTATTCGCTGGGAATTTCGATCAATACCGACAGTGCCGTGCTTTGCCTTGCCGACTTCGGCTGCAACGTGATCGAGGAAGTACGGTTGACTATCCGGCCGGAGCGTCGTGAAACGACGCTACAAGCGCTGTCGGACGAACTGGCGGCGATGTTGGCCCGGCGCGGGATTTCCCGTGATCGGCTTCTGGGGCTCGGTTTCTCCATGTCCGGCTTCTTCATTTCCGGAAACCGCGAGTTCAACGCGCCGGAACCCTTGCGCGACTGGTCGCTGATCGACCTTCGTCCCGATCTCGAACGGGTCTTTCAGCTTCCCGTCTGGCTTGAGAACAACGCCACTACCGGTGCCATTGGCGAAAGCCTGCGCGGTGCGGGGCTTTCCTATCAGAGCTTTGCCTATCTCTCCTTCAATCACGGCTTTGGCGGCGGAGTGATCATCGACGGCAAGCCGCACCTCGGCGCCCATGGCAATGGCGGGGAATTCAGCGGGATTTATACGCCGGAGGAGTCTCTCAATCGGCCAGCCCTGCAATATCTGTTACGCACGCTGCAGGAGAACGGCATCGACATTCATTCCATAGAGGATCTTCGCACGCGCTTTGATCCAGGTTGGCCTGGCGTCGAAGAATGGCTGGAACGGACGATGCCGGCCCTCGACCGGATGATTGCCACTCTGATCGCCGTTCTCGATCCGCAGGCAATCGTCTTCGGCGGGCAGTTGCCGGCGGAGCTGGGGCGGATGATGATCGCCCGGGTGCGTAAATTCTCCGACAGGGTACACCGCTATGACATCGGCCCGCCGGAAGCAAAGCTGGTTCTCAGCCAGACGAACGGTGACGCTGCGGTGCTGGGCGCCGCGCTTTTGCCCTTGAAGCTCAGCTATTTCCGTTAGCTTGCCAAGGCGGCTCCCGCCGGTCCTCATCCAACACAGATGGCCTATGGGCGGGGATGCGAAACGCGCCGGCCGATTATCAGATATACAAGGCTGCCATCTTGCGCCAGGCACCGGCGCGATGCGCCCGACCGCCCCAGACATGCAACTGATGGCCCACCTGTTTATCCTGAAGAAGCTTGCTCAGGTGGCGATTGTTGTCGAGGAAAGGGTCTTCATCCCCGATGGTCAAAACGATGTCGACCCGGCGCAGTTTTTCAAGCCGCCATTCGCAGGCGAGACCCGGGAGGAAATGGCTTGGCGTATGGAAATAGACCGTGTCGTCGTAATAACCGTCGAACAGGTCCCCAAAGGACTCGACCTTCATCGTGAGGTCGTAGCGGCCGGAAAAGGCGACGAGCTTGCTGAAGAGGTGAGGGTGACGGAAGACGAGACTGGCAGCCTGGAACGCGCCCAGGCTGCATCCATGGACCATTGTGCTGCCATGCGGGTTCTTCTGCGCCATCAGCGGCAGAACTTCGTTCAGGATATATTCCTCGTAGGCGGCATGCCGGCGAATACGGTCAGCCGGGTGGTGCCGGGACGCATAGAAGGTTTCGGATGCGAGCCCCTCGATACAGTAGAGCTGAAGGTGACCGGCTTCCAGTTTCTCGGCAAGGCTGCCGACAAGGCCGAGATTTTCATACTCCCAGAAACGTCCGTCGCGTGTTGGAAACATCAGCACCTTGGCGCCGGCATGGCCGAACACTAACAGCTCCATGTCTCGATGAAGTCGCTGACTATACCAGCGCAGATATTCGCGTTTCATGGCACCTTGAAAAACCGTCTGACCTTGTCGCAAAGGACCGCATTTTGCGCTGCGCCGTCAGGGTAGTCGAAATGGCCGGCGTCTAGGATGAAAGTTTCATTAAATTTTGATTGCAGTAGCGCGTTGGCCACGGCGAACTGACAGGGTGGCGCAACCGCCGGATCGAACAGGGCGGGCGCAACGAGCATCGGCACCTTGATGCGGGAAGCGGCGCTTGCCGCATCGAACAGGCGCAGCGTGTCGAGTACGTTTGCATGGGTCTTCCAATAGGTTTGCACTGATTGTGCGCTGCCGATGGTTGGCAATGTCAGCCACAGTGGCCTGTGCCCGAAGGTCGGCACGACCAGGTGCCCTCGGTCGATCCGCTTGTCGAAGGGGATCGCCAATGCCCCGATGCCGCCGCCGAAGCTGATGCCGCTATAGCCGACATGTCCTTCGAGCCAGGGGTAAAGCGTGACGAGTGTCGAGACGGCGATCCACAGATCATCGACGCAGCCGCCGATAATATAGTCGTCGGGCTTATCGATGTTATGCAGGACGTGCCACGCGGGGTCTGATGAAATCGGCGGACGAGCGCTTCTGGAAAGCCCGCGAAAACAGGGAAACAACAAGGCCGTTTCTTCCACCGGCAGATCGAAATCCGGCAGATCCCGCCCGCCATAGCCGTGTCCGACGACCAAGCCCCGCCGAACCTGCCCTTTTCGCGGGAGAAGCAGCCATCCGCGGATCTCAAACGTGCCGGTCGACGTGTAGGCAATATCGAGAACGTGCCAGCGGGGATGGCTGGCCTTGCTCTGGCGAAGCACAGGTTTCGGATCAACCGCCAGTGCACGGCGATACCGTTTCCTCCAGAAATCGTCGAAGCCCGGCGGTGCCTCGGGCGGCGTGATCGCCAGGAGCTGCTCGAGCTGCATGCCGTAGGTTGGGTCGAAGTCGAAGGGATGGGTTGTCGGAACGCTCATATGACGCTTGTTCCCCGAAAAACCAGGAGAGACAAGCCGTGTCGCATTCGAAGAGCAGATTTTATGACGTTGCTCTCCCCCAGGCGCTTTGCGACGACCGATCAGCGTAGCCTAGTTCAACAGTCTTCTTCGGGTGGCGATCCGCGTCCTCACTTGCGTGCGACAAAGTCTGCCCGGTCGATGCCGTGACGCAGCAGTTTGTCGTAGAACGTCTTTCTGGCTATGCCGAGCGCTTCGATCGTCCGGCGCACATCGCCCGCATTGGCTGCAAGAGCATCCCGAATGATTTCGGCTTCATATCGCTCCAGTTTTTCAGGCAGGCTCGAGCCGGTCGGTTGTGGGGAGACGATACTCTCTCCACCACCTTCGAGGCCAAGCACCACCCTTTCCGCGAAATGCGAGAGTTCGCGGACATTGCCGGGCCAGGCATGCGAAGACAAGTGACGGCGCACGGTCTGCGAGAGCGGCGGGACCTCGCGGCGAAAGCGCGCCGCCGCTCGGGCGGAAAAATGGGAGAACAGCAATGGGATATCATCACGGCGCTCCCGCAGCGGCGGAATGGAGATCGTGACGACATTCAGCCGGTAGTAGAGATCCTCGCGAAAATCGCCGCGCACGGCCGGATCGCCGAGATCGATCTTGGCGGCGGCCACCACCCGAAGGTCGACCGGGCGCACCTCATTGGTCCCCAGTGGCGTGATTTCGTGCATTTCCAGAACGCGCAACATTTTCACCTGTGTGCCCAGTGGCATGCTTTCGATCTCGTCGAGAAACAGCGTGCCGCCACTTGCATGCTCGATCCGGCCGGTGCGGCGCTTCTGGGCGCCGGTAAACGCGCCCGCTTCGTGGCCGAACAGTTCGCTTTCGATCACCGTTTCCGGCAGGGCGCCGCAATTCAGGGCCACGAAATTACCCTTTCGCCTGCGGCTCCACTGGTGCAGAATCTGGGCGACGACCTCCTTGCCACTGCCCGTCTCACCGGCGACGAGCACATCGACATCCGTATCGGCGATATGCCGAAGGATGTTTCTTAGATTTTCCATCACCGGTGTCTGGCCAATCAGTGGCAGGCTGTCCTGTGCCTCTTCGGCGGCGCGGCGTAGTGCCCGGTTCTCCATTACCAGGCTTCGCTTCTCGCTGGCCCGGCGCACGCTCTGCACCAGCCGGTCGGCCGCGAAGGGTTTGGCGATAAAATCATAAGCGCCGTCCTGGATCGCCTGAACGGCCATGGGAATATCGCCGTGACCGGTGATGAGGATCACCGGCAGGTCGGTATCCATGTCCTTCAACGCGCCGAACAATTGCAGACCGTCGATCTCGGGCATGCGGATATCGGTCACCACGGCGCCGGCAAAATCCGGTGACAGCTCGGCAAGTGCCGCCTTGGCGCCACCGAAGGCCGAGACGGCAAATCCAGCCAATTCCAGCGTCTGGGCAGTGGCGCGGCGCAGGTCCTTGTCGTCATCGATCAGAACAACTGGCGTCAACGGGTTCATGATCTCAAGCCTTCTTCAGATGGACGACGAACCGGGTTCCGCCGTCGTCGCTGGATACGTCCATGCGGCCGCCATAGTCGGCGACGATATCCTTGGAGATGACCAGCCCGAGACCCAGGCCGCCTTCCTTCGAAGTATTGAAGGGCGTGAACAAACCCTCGCGGATCTCGGGCGAAATGCCCGGTCCGTTGTCCGAGACGGTCAGCGACACATCTTTCGCGTCGCCTGCGACCCGGACCGCGACGCGGCCCTGCTCTCCTTTCGGTGCCACGGCCTCCAGCGCATTCTGGAGGAGGTTGATCAGCACCTGTTCCAGCCGGATGCGGTTTCCCATCACCTGGAGACCTTCAGGCGGCAGGACGATATCCAGCGTGTCCATGCGCCCGGAAAAACGGCTGCGCAGCAACATCACCGCTCCCTCGATAACATCCTTCACTCCGGTGGGCTCAGCAGTGGCGCGGCCCTTGCGCGCGAACGCCTTCAATTCTTCGGTGATCGAGCCGATCCGCTCGGTCAGCGCGGCAATGCTTTCCAGATTTTCGCCGGCCGGTGCCGTCTGACCGCGGTCGAGGAAGACGCGGGCATTGTCGGCATAGGCGCGGATGGTCGCAACCGGCTGATTGATCTCGTGGGCCACGCCCGCCGCGACCTGACCGAGGATCGCCAGCCTGTTGGCCTGCACCAGATCCTGCTGCACGGCTTGCAATTTTTGCTCGGTATTTCTGTGATCAGTGATTTCCGTCTGCAAACGGTCGCGCGCCTGGCTGAGATCCAGCGTCCGCTCCGTCACACGCCGCTCCAGTTCCTCCCGTGCCTGCTGTTCCCTGAGTATCCGCAGTGCAATCAGCTGACGGCGGCGTAGCAGAAAGGCGGCGCCGGCCAGTAGCGGCAGAAGAACAAGCAGCGCCAGCAGCCGTGCTTCGCGTACGCCGGCATCGACCGAGGGTTCCGCTGCCACCAGATGCTGCAATTGCCATCCTGTTGTCGGGACCGGAATCCGCATGTCCAGAAACGCCGATTTTCCGGCACTGCCCGGCATGACGATCCGGACGAGATCGGCTCCGTCCCCCGCGGCCCTGACGATTTCGAACGGCAACGGCCGCAACGGCGCATCGCCGAACTGAAGGCTTTCCCGGATGGCGGCCAACCGATCGGGAGCGATTTCGCCGATGCTCATGAAACGCCAGGAGGGGATACTGGTGACAAGGACAATACCCCGCTCGTCAACTACATAGGTCGGCTTGCCCGAGGCGGTCCAGTCGGCCTCGACATCGTCGAACTCGACCTTGACCACGACCACGCCGAGCGGGCCATCGGAGCCGTCAATGCGCTGCGAGATATAAAGCCCCGGCTTCTTGCTGACGCTGCCAAGCGCGAAATGCTCGGCCTGTCCCTGGGCGACCGCACGCTGGAAATACTCCCGGAAGCGATAGTCGTTGCCCACGAAACTCGTCGGCTCGCGCCAGTTGCTGGCGGAGATCGCGATACCGTCGTTTCCGATTACATAGATAACCGCGGCCTTCGTGCCTGCCGCCAGCATTTCCAGCTTGTGGTTGAGACGGTCGAGCGTGCCCGCGTCCTTTGCGGTCAATGCCGTTGCGAGGGCGCCATCCTGCGAAAGCACGAAGGGAAGGGCGCGGTATTTTTCCAGAACGGTGCGCAGCAATGCTGCATTCAAATCGGCATCGGTGCGGGCCTGGGCTTCAAGCGCGACCTCGGCACGGCGCCTGCCGATCTCACCGCTCGCCCACAGGCTGGTGATGACCAGAGCCAAGGCCAGTCCACCGTAAAACAGCCGCATCCGCTGGATGCGCTCATGCAAGGGGAGAGACGGCCACAACCATCGGGACACTGAAAAAGTCATGGGAAATTTGTGCATCTTTCTGCACGATTATCAAATCAATTTGTGTGGCTTCCCGCATGAATTGGTCAACATACAGAAATGCACGATTTTTTATTTAGTTTTTACAACATGTTACTGCGCGTGTCGAAACTGGCACGGAGATTGCGAAAGGATTCCCCAACAGCGGTTTGACTGCTGGACTTGAAGCGAACGGCTCGGGAGGCCGGAACTCGTTCCGGACGAGCCATAAGGAGGAAATCATGATCGCAGCTCCCTTCGATGCGGCCGAAAGGCCCCAAGGCAAAACGCCTTTCTACAAGCATCTCTATGTCCAGGTTCTCGCAGCCATCGCCGCGGGTATCCTTCTCGGCCATTTCTATCCCGAACTCGGCACGCAGCTGAAGCCACTCGGCGACGCCTTCATCAAGCTCGTCAAAATGATCATCGCGCCGGTCATCTTCCTGACGGTCGCCACCGGCATTGCCGGCATGAGCGACCTGCAGAAAGTCGGCCGCGTCGCCGGCAAGGCGATGCTGTACTTCCTGACCTTTTCGACGCTGGCGCTGGTTATCGGCCTCGTCGTCGCCAACGTCGTTCAGCCCGGTGCCGGCATGCACATCGATCCGGCTTCGCTCGATCCGACAGCCGTCGCCACCTACACCGAAAAGGCGCATGAGCAGAGCATCACCGGCTTCCTGACCAACATCATCCCGACCACGATCGTCGGCGCGTTCGCCGATGGCGATATCCTGCAGGTCCTGTTCTTCTCGGTGCTGTTCGGCATCGCGCTGGCCATGGTCGGTGAGAAGGGCGAGCCGGTCATCAATTTCCTCAATGCGCTGACGGCCCCGGTCTTCAAGCTCGTCGCCATCCTGATGAAGGCCGCCCCGATCGGTGCCTTCGGTGCCATGGCATTTACCATCGGCAAATATGGCGTCGGCTCGATCGCCAATCTCGCCATGCTGATCGGCACTTTCTACATCACCGCGCTACTCTTCGTCCTCGTCGTTCTCGGCGCGGTCGCGCGCTACAACGGCTTTTCCATCCTGGCGCTGCTGCGTTATATCAAGGAGGAGCTGCTTCTGGTGCTCGGCACCTCGTCCTCGGAAGCGGCTCTTCCCGGCCTGATGAACAAGATGGAAAAGGCTGGTTGCAAACGTTCGGTCGTCGGTCTCGTCATTCCGACCGGCTATTCCTTCAACCTCGACGGTACCAACATCTACATGACGCTGGCGGCGCTCTTCATTGCGCAGGCAACCGATATCAATCTCTCCTGGGGCGATCAGATCCTGCTGTTGCTCGTCGCCATGCTGAGCTCCAAGGGCGCCGCGGGCATTACAGGCGCTGGCTTCATCACCCTTGCGGCGACGCTCTCGGTGGTCCCCTCGGTGCCGGTCGCAGGCATGGCATTGATCCTTGGCATCGACCGTTTCATGTCCGAATGCCGGGCTTTGACCAACCTCGTCGGCAATGCCGTCGCCACGATCGTTGTTGCCCGCTGGGAAAATGAACTCGACACCACCCAACTTGCCGCGGCACTTGGGGGGCACGGCACAAGCAGTGTTCCGGTGACAGGGCTTCAGCCGGCCGAGTAGCGAATTGGCCTCTTAGCGGTCCAACGCCACGTAGAAACGGCTCGCCTTTCGGCGAGCCGTTTCTACTTTGTGGCAGATGCCGGACCACGCAAAGGTCATGGTGCGGTATTCATTCCCTGAGTGCCCGCTTCAAGCATGAGGCGGGCAGAACGCCTCATGCCATCCTGCGAATTTCGGTTTGAAGGCGCTGAGCCTCATTCTGCAGGGCGGCGTATCGAGGCGTCGGTATCGCGCCATGGTTGCGGTCGGCCACCGCCATCGCTTCATGGCGGATCTGCGCATCCTCGGCCCTCAGACGGTGATATTCACCGGCCGTCAGGAGGCCGCGTGCCCGATCCGCGTTCATGCGCTGGTTGTCGGTCCGAAGCTCCGTCAGAATTGTTTCAAGTCGCGATCCGGAGACATGAGCGGGAGTATAGGCAGGAACCACGAAGACAGGGGCTGGCGTGTCGTCGTTTGTGATGTCGTCGTCCCCGCGCATGAAAGAATCATGCTCATGACGGCCGTCATGGTGGTGATCGTCACCGCCGTGCGATCCGGCGAGAGCAACGCCTACGGAAGCTGAAATGAAAATCGCGGAAATCGCTGCAGTCTTTGCGAAAGAGAACATTTGCGTTACCTCTGTTGGGAAGGCGCTATGAAGCGTCTCTCGGTATGAAGCTATCTTATAGTGTCGAGTCACGGCTCCGTTACCGCCGGCAGTACCTAGCTTCGATGTAAAGTGTAGTTCTCATCTAAAATTAATGCATGTTAATTAAAAATAATATTTGAGTTAACCTTGTTGCCATAATCATGGCGATTTTCAATTCTCTCTCGTCGCCCATGAAGGCGACAGGCGGATGTTCACTCCGCGGCGAGCGGCGCTGGTTGATGTGTTTCGCTGGCCCGCTTTTTTCTGCTGCCAACACTTGTGATCCAGTTGTTGAGCCTGTCCATTTCCACGAAGATGATCGGCGTGATGAACAGCGTCAGCGCCTGCGAGACGATCAAGCCGCCAACGACGGCGATGCCGAGCGGCTGGCGCAGTTCCGAGCTAGCGCCGGTACCCAGCGCAATCGGCAGGGCGCCGAGGAGCGCGCAGAATGTCGTCATCATGATGGGCCGGAAACGCCGCACGCAGGCCTCGTGAATTGCTTCAGGCGCAGTCATGCCCGGGGATCGCAAATTCTCCAGCGCCACATCGATCATCATGATCGCATTTTTCTTGACGATACCAATCAGCATGAGCAATCCGATAAGGGCGATGATGGACAGGTCGAAGCCCATCACCCGGAGCGCCAGCAGGGCGCCGAGAGCGGCCGAGGGCAGGCCGGAGAGAATGGTCAGCGGGTGGATAAAGCTCTCATAGAGGACGCCGAGAACGACATAAATCGTCAGTATCGCAGCAAGGATCAGTATCGGCGTGTTGCCCTGCGACTGCTGGAAGATTTGGGCGGTTCCTCCATAGGACGTGAAGATGTCCGCCGGCAGACTGATGTCCTTCTTGATCTGGTCGATCGCGGCCGTGGCATCGCTTAGCGCTTCGCCGGCCGGAAGATTGAACGAGATGGTTGTCGAGACCAGCTGTCCGGTCTGATTGATCGTGACCGGCCCGGTTGATCTGTTGACCTTTGCAAAGCTGGACAAGGGCACAAGGCTGCCGGTACCGGATGCGACGCGGATTTCCTGCAGTTTCTGGTCATCCCAAGGTTTCTTCGTATCGTATTCCACGATCACGTCGTAGCTGTCGCCGGTTGATTGAATCTGGGCCGCGGCATAGCTACCGAATGCCTCTTGCAGCGTCGTTCGCAATTGGCTGTCGGTAATGCCGAAGGCCGCGGCCTTCTCCTTGTCGATGACGATATTGGCCTGAAGCGCGTCGTTCTGCGCGTCCGAGGTAACATCGGTGAAACGCCGGTCGGTAAGCATAGCGGCCTGGAGACGGCCGGCCCACAGGCTTGTCTGGTCGGCACTCAGTGCCTGGACCACAAGCTGATATTGGCTCGCCGTCTGGCGTCCACCGAAGCGAAGACTCTGCTGCGGCGTGATGAACGCCTGCAGGCCGGCGATCTTGCTCACACTTGCCCGTAGCTCGCGCAATGTCTGGTCGAGCGCCGGACGTTGTGCCTTGTCTTTCAGCTCGACATACATCGTGCCGTTGTTGAGCGGGCTGCGGACATTGCCGCCGACGATCGACATGACATGGCCGACCGCCGGATTCTGCTTCACCAGTGCCGCCGCCTGGTTCTGGAGATCCTGCATCGCGGCGTAGGAGATGTCCTGCCGCGCGCGGGTGGAGATGGTCAGTCGCCCGATGTCTTCCGTCGGGAAGAAGCTCGTGGGCATCGTCATGAACAGGTAGGCCGTGAGCCCGATGGATGCGAGGAACAGCAGCAGAATGGCCGGGCGATGGCTGAGACACCAGGCCACCGACCTGTCATATCCGCGAAGTGTGCGTTCGAAGCCGGCATCGAAGAGCCGCAGGATGAAAGGCGGTCTGCCATGTCCGCCGGAAAGGCGCGAGCCAAGCATCGGCGTGACCGTCAGGGAGACGATTGCCGAAGAGAGGATCGCGATGGCGACCACCATGCCGAATTCGTTGAAGATGCGCCCCACGGCGCCACCCATCAGCAGGATCGGGATAAAGACCGCGACCAGCGAGACCGACATCGAAATGATGGTAGTGCTGACTTCGGCGGCGCCCTTGATTGCCGCTTCCCGCGCCGGCATTCCGCCTTCGATATGGCGGAGGATGTTTTCCAGCATGACGATCGCATCGTCTACGACCAAACCGACCGCCAGTGTCAGGCCAAGCAGAGATATGTTGTCTATACTATAGCCGAGCACATACATCATGCCGAAGGTCGAAATCAGCGAAAGCGGCACAGCGAGGCCCGGAATGATCGTCGCTGTCGGATAACCCGTGAAGAGATAGATGACCAGCACCACCAGGCCGATGGTCAGCAGCAATGTGAATTTGACGTCCGAGATGGCGCCGCGGATCGGCTTTGCCGAGTCGTTCATGGGTTTCACCGAAATGGATGCCGGCATCTCGGCATGCAAGCCCGGCAGCTTTGCATTGATGGCATCGACGACATCGACCGTATTGGCGTCCGGTTGGCGTTGGACGGCAAGGATAATCCCGCGTTTTCCATCATACCAGCTGCCCGTATTCTGATTCTCGACGCCGTCGCGAACATCGGCGACATCTTCCAGATGGATCGGCGCGCCATTGGCGTTGGCGATGACCAGCGAGCGGAATTCTCGTGCATTCGTGCGTTGCGTATCGGCATTGATCGTCATGCTCTGCATATCGTTCTGCAAGGAGCCGACGGGCACCTGATTGTTGGCGGCGGCGATCGCATTGTTGACGGTATCAATGCCGATGTTGCGGGTCAGCAGTTTGTCCGGATCGACCTCGACGCGCACCGCGTAGGTCTGTGCGCCGAACACGTTGACCTCGGCAACGCCCGGAAGCGTCGAGAGCGACGGCGAGATGACGTCTTCGGCTATCTCGTCCAGCTTGCTGTAGGGCATCGTGTCGCTTTGCACGGCAAGCAACATCACCGGCGCATCGGCCGGGTTGGACTTGCGATAGCTGGGAGGCGTGGTCATGTTATCGGGCAATTGCAGGGTTGCATGCGAGATCGCCGCCTGAACGTCGGCTGCGGCGGCATCGATGTTCCGGTTCAGATCGAATTGCAGCACGATGCTGGTATTGCCCAGAGAACTCGTCGCGGTGATTTCGTCGATGCCGGGGATTGTCTCGAACTGCTTGATGAGGGGTGTCGAAACGGAGGTCGCCATGGTTTGCGGCGATGCGCCGGTCAGCGCAGCCGAAACGCTGATCGTTGGAAAATCGACCCGCGGTAGCGCTGCCACGGGCACTTGCCGGTAACCTGCGATGCCGGCCAGCACGACACCGATGGCCAGAAGCGTGGTCGCGACAGGGCGCTGGATGCAAAAGTTCGGAATCATGGCTGCGCACCTGCCATGATCGGTCCCGGCTTATCGACAGAAGCAAGGTCCTCCGTCTGACCGTTGAACTGTTCGCTGACATGCTGATCGTCGGTCAGCTGCGCCTGACCTTCGACCACCACATGGTCGCCGTCTGAAAGACCGTTCGCAAGGACTGTCAAATCCCCTTCGGTACGGGTAACGGTTACCGGCATCAGCCTAGCCTTGCCATCCTTGACGACGTAGGAATAGAAGCCGTCCGGGCCTGGGCTGACCGCGACGGTCGGCACTACGATCTGCTGTTCGGGATCGTTGAAATGAACAACGAGATCGACTGATTGACCGGGCCAGAGCGCGCCTGAGGCATTGTCGAACTTTGCCTTGACAAGGATCGTGCCCGAAGCGGTGTCAACCGTGTTGTCGTAGAAGCTTATCTGCCCCTGCCGCGCCTTGCCCTTGTCCGATTGCGGAACCGTCGTGACCTCGACAGGTCCGGCGGCAAGCGCGAGTTTCAACCGGCGTAGATTGCGCTGCTCTAGGTGAAATGTCACATAGATCGGATCATATCTGGTGATCGTCACGAGCGCCGTTCCCGTGTTGAGAAAGGCGCCGCGGCTGACGCCGATATCACCCAGACGGCCATCGAAGGGCGCACGAATCCGGGTATTCTCCAAGAGGACCTGGTCGGCGGCTAGATTGGCTTTGTCGAGTTCTATCGTGGCGACTGCCGTATCGCGCGCCGCTTGCGCTTGCTCGTCGGCCTGCTGTGTGCCGGCATTCTGGACGAAAAGATCATTTGCGCGCTTCAGAGCGGCCTCGGCTTCCGTCAGGGTGGCGTTGTCGCGAGCGATCATTGCATGGTCCCTGTCGACGGCTGCCTGCGCCGTGCGATCGTCGAGCTCGGCAATCAAGTCGCCTTGCTTGACCACAGCGCCATCCGTTGCGTCGATCACGGTGACGACGCCCTGTTCCTGCGCGGCGATCGCCGTTGTGTCATCGGCCTGGGCCCAGCCTGTTGCGACGACGTCTATCGGCAGCGCCGTTTTTGTTGCCGCCACCGTCTTGACGCGGATCTGTCCGCCACTGCCGCGACGATGCTGGCCACCATCTGTGTGGTCGCCAGACTGCACCTGATCGCGGCTGACCGGCTGGCTGCCGCTGTTGTCAGCTTGGAGAACCGGTTGTTTGGCAAATTGCGAGAGATAGGGAATGCGATCGCTCCCCCACGCGCCGACACCAAAGCCGGCGATTGCAACAACGCATATGGTTGGCCAGGTTCTTTTCATGTGGGCGACCGGGTTTCGAGCAAACCGCTCTCTGCATTCGAAGCTCTATTGAGCTGCCGGTATTGCGGCGCAAAAAGGACATACTTCCTGCTGATCGATCACTAAGCCGTTATAAAGGCTTAAATTTTTGTAATGAAAGAACATAGGCCTCCGAAAGGGGGGCGACCAAACAACGGTGCCTTGACAGCGCTGGGATCCGTGACATCCATCAGCGGCGGCCTCGTCCTTTGCGTCGATGGCGCTCAGCGCGATGGCTGCTCCTTCCTTCGCGAAGCGGGCTGCGAACGCCGTGTCGATCGCGGCGGTCGTGCTGGTGACCACCGTTGTGGAACAAATCGTGCCGATCTCCGCAGACCGGCACGACAACTCCCTCTACGCCGTCGGATATTCCGACGCCGTAAAGACATGATGGTGAACGCGGCCGGAGAACATCTCCAGCAGCCCGCCGGTAACGGCGCGGCTTTCGAAGCGCACGTCGGATTGCAGCGCTCTGTTGCAGGTTTCGATATCAGGATAGCGGATGGCGAGCGCCATGGCATAGACGGGGGCGCCTTCGTCACGATCAGCTCCGTCCAGCACCCGCACCTCCTCGGCGCCGGGAAACCGGGTCCAGAGCGGCACCAGCTTTTCCTTCACGTAGGCGCGGAATTCCGTTTCCTTGCCCGTGTGGATTTCCCCCTCGAAGAGGGCGTAGCGAATGATCATGAGATTGCTTTCGGCTAAGGGGAGTTCGCGTCGTTGGGAAAAAGGGGCATCATTCGCGATGCCCAGCTTCTGGGAGGCCGTTACATTTTGCCCCAGAGTTTCTTGTATTCGTCGCGGTAGCCGTTTTCAGGATCGAAGCTGTTCTTCGGTCCGCCGTCGAATTCGACATTGTCCGATGTGACGACGTGGAGAGGCGACAGGTAACCCGACCACGCCTCGCCGGCGAACGCGCGGTTGAGTTCGTCGATAAGCTGCCAGCCCTGCAGGTTCAAGGGTTCGGCAACCGTCACTTTCTGGAACTGGCCGGCGCGGATGCGCTGATAGGCCGATTCCGAGCCGTCGCCGGCGGCAACGTTGATCGGTGCATCGGTGCCGCCCTTGCCGGCGGCGGCGAGAGATGGACCCATGAAGTCGAAATAGAGGTCGTTGATGGCAAGCGAATGGGTCCACTGGTCGCCATATTTCTGCAGGAGCGAAGTCGTCAGCTGCGGCATGCGCTGCGACGTTTCGGCGATCGGTGTATCGACATATTCGAGGACCGTGCCACCGAGCGCCTCGATTTCGGCCTTCATCTTGTCTGCCTTGGCGATGGCGATCGCATAGGTACTGTCGGTGAAGATGATCACGCCCGGTTTGCCCTTCGCGTCGACATAGGCGTAGTCGGCCGCGGCCTTGGAGACTTCCATGGCATCGGTGCTGACATTGGCGAAAAGGCCGGTCTTTTCATCCGGACCGATGACCGGACCGGCGTGCCATGCGACGAGCGGAATGCCCGCGGCCTTGGCTTGTTCCAGTGCCGGGCCTTGTTCGACGGCATCGAAGCCATTGATGATGATACCGGCCGGTTTCAAGGCCATCGCCTGGCCGAAGGCTGCCGTACGGCCGCCGATCGAACCTGCTCCATCCAGTACTTTGACCTCCCAGCCAATGGCGGCGGCGGCTTCTTCGACGCCGGTCGTCACGCCCAGGATGCCGCCGTTCTTCAGGTCGCCGGCGAGCACGACGATGGTCTTGCCGTCCTGCGCCTTGGGGCTGGCTTTAGGGCCGTCCCAGGCGGTAACGCGGGTGGCGTATTTGTCCGCCACGGCCTTGGCATCCGCCATGGCGTCGGCCAGCGCCGGGCCTGCCAGCATCAGCGCCAGCACGGCGACGGAGTTCCGGATCAGTGTTCTGCGTTTCATGGTTCTTCCTCCCTTTGAAGATGGTGCGGTTCGCACGATGAGTTTCCCGTCAGTTTTTTTGTGTTTTTACCGGCAGGCCGGGCGTCGCCGCCTTGCCAGCAGCGCCCCGCTTGCGCTGCGCATAGCCGGCGATGCCGATGGCGACGAGTAGGGTGACGCCGTTGAACAGAGGCTCGACGAAGAACGAGCCGCCGATCTGCTGGATGCCGGAAATGCCGACGGCGAGAATGATGACACCGGTCATCGTGCCCCAGACATTGACCCGGCCGGGCTTGATGGTGGTGGAGCCGAGAAAGGCGCCGACCAGTGCCGGCAGCAGGTATTCCAGCCCGACGCTGGCCTGGCCGATGCGCAGCTTCGAGGCGAGCAGAACGCCGGCAAGCGCTGCCAGTGTGCCCGAGGAAACAAAGGCGCCGATGACGAAGCGGCGGACCGGAATTCCGTTGAGCGCCGCCGCCTTCGGGTTGGCGCCGATGGCATAGACGTACCGGCCGATAGGCAGGTATTCGAGGATGACCCACAGTGCGACAGCGATGGCGATCACATAGAAGCCGGTGATCGGCAGACCGAAGACCATGGTTCCGTTGAGCGCATAAAAGCCTTCCGGCAGCACGCCGACCACCTGCCGGCCGCCGGTGTGCCAGAGCGCCAGTGCGTAGAGGATCGTGCCGGTGCCGAGCGTGGCGATGAAACTGTCGATGCGCGCCACTTCGACCAGAAGGCCATTGAGGAAACCGGTGAAGGCGCCGAGCGCCAGCACGATGGCAACGGCGATCGGCCATGGCACACCGAACATCGTCTGCAGGCTGATGGCGAGGATGTGCCAAAGCACAATGCCGTAGCCGACCGTCAGGTCGATGCGGCCCGATGCCATCGGGATCATCGCCGCCAGCGACAGGAGCGCGATGATCGCCTTGTCGGAGATGATCGAGCGCAGGTTGAGCAATGTCGGAAAGGTGCCGGGTAGAATGATCGAGAACAGCAGGATCAGGGCGACCGTCAGAATGACGAGACCATAGACCGGGACATACCGGGCGATCTTCTGGCCCAGTGTGAGGCCGGCCAGTTCGCTGCGCGTCGGCTCAAGGGCGGTGGATTCGATCGATTGCATGGTCTTGCTCCCGTGGTCTCTTAGGCGGCTTCCGATGCCGAAGCGGCGGAAATGACGGCGGATGTGGTGAGGGCTTCGCCCTGAAGCTCGGCAACGATTCTGCCACGCGAAAACACCAGTGCGCGGTGGCAGATATGGGCGATCTCCTCGAAATCGGTGGAGACGACGACGACGGCAAGGCCGGCTTCCAGAGCGCGGGCGATCAGCTTGTATATCTCGGCCTTGGCGCCGACATCGACACCGGCGGTCGGGTCTTCCGCAACCAGCAGCTTGCGGCCGGTCACCAGCCAGCGGCCGACGACGATCTTCTGCTGGTTGCCGCCCGAAAGCGCCTCGATCGGCAGGCTCTGGTCGTTCGGACGAAGACCAACGGTTTCGCCGATTTTGCGGGCCTGCTCTGCCTCGTCGGCTGGCGACAGGAACGAGAACAGGCCGCGACCGGATGCGCCAGGATTGAGGAAAGTGTTTTCCCGCAGCGACAGAGACATGGCAACGGATTCTTCCGTGCGGTCACGCGCAATCAGCCCGATGCCGGATTTCATTGCCGCGACGGGGCTCGAAAGATCCGGCGTTTCGCCGTTGAGATGGATCACGCCGCCAAAGGCTTCGCAGCCGAACAGCGCGCGGCCGATCAGTTCCTGTCCGGCGCCACGCAGGCCGACAAGGCCAAGCAGTTCGTTCTGGCGAATATCGAACGAGACCGGGCCGGTGCCGGCGCAGGTCAGGTTTTTGGCTGCGAGGACTGTCTTGCCCGGCGTGCACGCCGCCTTGACGAAAAGCTGGTTGGCCGGGCGGCCGACGATCATCTCGATCAGGTCGTCAGGCCGCGTTTCGCTGACCGGGCGCTGGCCCACCAGCTTGCCGTCGCGCAAGACGGCGACACGGTCGGCGATGCGGAAAATTTCGTCCAGCCGGTGCGAGACATAGATCATGCCGACGCCGCGCTCTTTCAGCGGACGGATGGCGTTGAACAGCCGTTCGACCTCGTCGGCCGGAAGGCTGGCGGTCGGTTCGTCGAGCACCAGCACGTCGGCCTCGACGGCAAGCGCGCGGGCGATGGCAACGAGCGATTTTTCCGTGCGGGTGAGGTCCTGGACGCGGGTGCTCGGGTCGAAATCGCAGCCGACCAGTTCCAGCGCCTCGCGGGCACGGTCCTCTGTTTGGCGCCAGTCGATCAGTCGCGAGCGCATGGAAAAGCCCTGCGCCAGACCGACATTCTCGCCGACCGTCATCCATTCGATCAGGCCGAGGTCCTGGTGGATGAAGGCGACCGGCTGGCGTGTGTTGGGTTTCGGTGGGCGGTGGCTGTAGGGTTCGCCGCGAAACAGGATCTGGCCGCCGTCGGGCTTGTAGATACCGGCAAGCGTCTTGATGAGCGTCGACTTGCCGGCGCCGTTCTCGCCGAGAAGCGCAAGGATTTCGCCGGGGAGCAGATCGATGGAAACGTTTTCGAGCGCGCGGGTACCGCCAAAGACTTTGGTGATCCCCTTGAACTCGATGAGTTTGCGATTGTCCATCTCTGCCCCTCCCAAAGCGTCGATTAAGATATGTTATCGATAACATATCTGCTTAGTCAAGGACCGATGTTCGTCCCGGTCCAGATTTTGTTAGGAAAGCGTGCCGTCGAGCAGGCGCATCATCTCAGCGGAATCGCGCGCACCCAGGCCGGCAGCGCAAAGCAGCCGGTGGATCTCGACCACCTGGCCGGTCATGGGCAGCGGTGTCTTCGTCTTCAGCGCGAAGGCCTGCAGCGAATCCAGATCCTTCAGCATGTTGTCGATCCGTCCCGTCGGCGTGTAGTCGCGGGCGGCGAACTTGCCCATGAATTCCTGCAGGATGCTGGAATCGGCGCGGCCGCCGGCAAGCGCTGCCGGAATGGAAGCAGGATCGACGCCGCCTGCTTCGGCCAGTTTCGTCGCCTCGGCGACAGCCTGGAAGATCACCGCACAGAACAGCTGGTTGATGAGTTTCGTGGTCTGCCCCGCACCACTTCCGCCCATGCGCGTGTAATTGCGGGCGAGGTGCTGCATGACGGTGCGGGCGCGCTCGAAATCGGCCTCCTCGCCGCCGGCCATGATGGTCAGTCGCCCGGCAAGCGCACCGGGCACGCCGCCCGAAAGCGGGCAGTCGACCCATTTCATGCCGGTCTCTGCTGCCAGCCGCACCGACATTTCGGCCGTGTCGGCGGGGTCGATCGATGACATGTCAATGAGGAGCTTCGTTGCATCGGCGCCCGCGCAGACGCCTTCTGGCCCGAAGACAACGGCGCGGACGATGCTGGCATGGTTGAGGCTGAGGATGACGAAGTCATTCGCGCGTGTCGCTTCGGCAGCGGAGGAAGCAGCACTGGCGCCCTTGTCCGTCAGCGCCTTGACCTTGACCCGATCAAGGTCAAACACGGTGACGTTCTGGCCCGTCTCGATCAGCCGTGTCGCGATGGCCGAACCCATGATCCCGGCGCCGATGACGGCGACCCTGCAGGCTTGCGCATCGGTCATGGTTCAACTCCGTTCAGGGCGGCAAGGCCTTTGAGGGCCGTTGTTGTGATGACATCGGGCGAAGGGGCGACATCGACGGTCACGACAAGCCTTTCGCCTTCCGGGCTTTCCAGTGTCGCGAGCTGACTGTCGAGCAGGGAAGCCTTGAAAAAATGCCCCGGACGTTCGGTCATTCGTTGCAACAGGATATCGCGCGATCCCTTCAAATAGACGAAGACGAGGGGTCGCCCGGCAGCCTGCCGCAGCTGGTCGCGGTAGATCCGCTTCAGGGCCGAGCAGGAAATGACGATGCCCGCATCGTCCGCTTCGGCGAGACGCTTGCCAATGATCTCAAGCCATGGCCACCGGTCACCGTCGTCGAGGGGAATGCCCTGCGACATCTTGGCAATGTTTTCGGCTGGATGCAGGCTGTCGCCTTCGACGTAGGGCAGGCCCAGATGTGCCGCCAGCCGCTCGCCGATCGACGACTTGCCGCAGCCGCTGACGCCCATGACGATGATCGGGCCTTTAAAGGCAGGTAGTGATGCCGCCGTCGACATAGAGCGTGTGTCCGTTCACGAAAGAGGATGCGTTGCCGGCAAGGAAAACTGCCGATCCAACCAGCTCATCGACATTGCCCCAGCGGCCAGCCGGCGTGCGCTTTTCCAGCCAGCCTGAAAATTCGGCGCTGTCGACCAATGCCTGATTGAGCGGTGTCTTGAAATAACCGGGCGCGATGGCGTTGATCTGGATGCCGTATTTCGCCCAGTCGGCGCACATGCCGCGCGTCAGGTTTTTCACGGCGCCCTTGGTGGCCGTGTAGGGCGCGATACCCGGACGAGCCAGCTCGCTTTGCACCGAGGCGATGTTGATGATCTTGCCTTTGCCACGCGCAATCATGTGCCTGGCAACGGCCTGGCCGACATAGAAGACGCTGGAGATATTGGTGGTCAGCAGCAGTTCCCACTTGTCGGCCGGGAAGTCTTCCAGCGGCGTACGGAACTGCATGCCGGCATTGTTGACGAGGATGTCGATCGGTCCGATGTCTGCCTCGATAGCGGCGACGCCGTTTGCAACCGAATCCTTGTCCGTTACATCGAAGACTGCCGCATGCGCGGTATGGCCACCTTTGCGCAGCGTTTCGACTGCGGCTTCGACCTTGTCCGGCGAGCGGCCATTGAGGATGACCTCGGCACCATGCGCGGCCAATCCTTCGGCGAGTGCATAGCCGATACCCTGGCTCGATCCGGTCACCAGTGCCCGGCGCCCGCTCAGGTCGAACAATGGAAATACCATTCAAAAGCCTCCCGCTTCTCCCGAACCGTTTCATCTTGCGCTGCCTGTTTACAGCGCCCGGTTTCTATTGACACATATGTTATCGATAACATATCAAGTCAAGCAAGAAAATTCAGGAGGTAAACATGTCGAAGCCAGAGGTTCTTATGATCGGCCCCTATCCCGCCTGGGACATGGAGGATCTTGATAGCCGCTATGTCATCCATCGGCTTTGGGAGGCAAAAGACCGCGACGCGTTTCTGGCCGAACATGCAGGCAGCATTCGTGCGATCGCCACGCGCGGCGAGCTCGGCGCCTCCGCCGATCTGATGAAAAGGCTGCCCAAGCTCGAAATCGTCAGCTGCTACGGCGTTGGTACGGATGCGATCGATCTTCGCTTTGCCCGCGAAAACGGCATCCGCGTAACCAACACGCCGGACGTTCTGACTGAAGATGTGGCTGATCTCGGCATGGCGCTGATGCTTGCCGCCGCGCGGCAACTCCCCGCCGGTGATGCTTATGTCCGCGAGGGACATTGGGTGAAGGGCAACATGGCCCTGACGACCCGTGTTTGCGGCAAGCGTATCGGCGTCGTCGGCATGGGGCGGATCGGCGCTGCCTTTGCCCGGCGCGCGGCCGCCTTCGACTGCGCCATCTCCTATTTCGCCCGCACACCGAAGCCGGACCTTCCCTATACCTTCGTTGGCGATCTGATCGCGCTCGCCCGGCAATCGGATTTCCTGGTGGTAACGCTTGCCGGGGGGGAGGGCACGCGCGGCATCGTCACCGGCGACGTCATTGATGCACTGGGGCCGGACGGCATCTTCGTCAACATTTCGCGCGGCACGACCGTGGACGAGGCGGCTTTGCTCGACGCACTGGAACAGGGCCGGATAAGGGGTGCCGGGCTGGATGTGTTCCTGAACGAACCGGCCATCGATTCGCGGTTTGTCGGCTTGCGCAACACTGTCCTGCAGCCGCACCATGGCAGCGGCACAGTTGAAACACGGCAGGCGATGGGCAAGCTGGTGCGCGATAATCTGGCGGCGCATTTTTCAGGCGCGCCGTTGTTGACGCCGGTTGCTTGAGGCGGAGAAGGAGAGATCATGAAATCCGTTGTCATCCATGCGGCGAAAGACCTGCGTATCGAGGAGACCGATCCGGGCACAGCCGGGCCGGGTCAGGTCGAGATCGCTATCGAGGCTGGCGGCATCTGTGGCTCCGACCTGCATTATTACAATCATGGCGGCTTCGGCACGATCCGGCTGCGCGAGCCGATGATCCTCGGGCATGAGATCGCCGGCACGATCAAGGTTCTCGGCAGCGGCGTTTCCGGTCTTGCCGTGGGCGACCGCGTCGCCGTGTCCCCGAGCCGACCGTGCAATGCCTGCGACTATTGCCTCAAGGGACAGCAGAACCATTGTCTCAACATGCGCTTCTATGGCAGCGCCATGCCGATGCCGCATATCCAGGGCGCCTTTCGCCAGCGTTTGGTCGCCGAAAGCTGGCAGTGCCACAAGGTCGCCGATGGCGTCTCGATCAATGAGGCAGCCTTTGCCGAGCCCTTCGCCGTCACGCTGCACGCGGTCAACCGCGCAGGGTCGCTTCTTGGCAAGCGCGTGCTGGTCACCGGTTGCGGCCCGATCGGCGCGCTCTGCATCCTGGCTGCCCGCGCTCACGGCGCGCAGGAAATCGTCGCTACTGATGTCATGGACGCGGTACTCTTGAAGGCGCTCGAAGTTGGCGCCGACCGCACCATCAATGTCGCCACGGATGGCGACAAGCTTGCCGCCTATTCCGCGAACAAGGGATATTTCGACGTGATGTTCGAGGCGTCCGGCAACGAGCGGGCCGTCCGCTCTGGCCTCGACGTTCTGAAGCCCCGCGGCATTCTCATGCAGCTGGGGCTCGGCGGCGATGTCTCCATCCCGCAGAACGTGATCGTGGCGAAGGAAATCGACATGCGCGGCAGCTTCCGGTTTCACGAGGAGTTTGCGCTTGCCGTCGATCTCATCAATCATCGCCGGGTCGATGTAAAACCGCTTCTGACAGGTATCTTCGATCTCGACGATGCCGTGGCCGCCTTCGAGACCGCGGGCGATCGCAGCCGGTCGATGAAGGTGCAGCTTTCGTTCTGATCAGGTGCTTTCGCGCTCGACAACGCGGAAGTCGGTCAGCGTGATGCGCTCCGGTTCCTCCGTCGCCATGCCCTGTATGGTCTGCGTCAATTTCAGCGCTGCCTGCCTGCCGATACCATAGCAGTCGACATTGATCGTCGTCATGCGCGGATGACAGCAGGCGGCGATTTCATAGTCACCAAAGCCGGCAATGGCGATATCGTCCGGTACCTTCATTCCCCGGCGCTGGCATTCCATCAGTGCACCAAAGGCTGAAAGGTCTGAAACGCAAAGTGCCACCTGCGTATCGGGCCAGCGCTCAAGCATGCTGACGACGGCCTGCGCGCCCTGTTCCATCGAGATTGGCGGGACACCGAACGAGATCACCCGATCGGATGGCAGGCCCAGTCGCTCCAACGCGCGCACGAACCCGCCGCGCCGCTGGCTGCCGCGCGTGTCACGCGCCGTAGTGCCGCCGATATAGCCGAAGCGCTCGTAGCCTTTGGCGGCCAGCGTTTCGACCAGCAGTTCCATCGCGGCGCCATTGGAAAAGCCGACGACCTTGTCGATAGGGTCGGCCGGTGTGTCCCAGGTTTCGATGACCGGGATGCCGGCCTGTTCCAGCATCCGCCGCCCTCTCGGCGTGTGGGCGCCACCGGTCAGGATGATGCCTTCGGGTCGCCGCCGCAGCATGGCTTCGATCAGTTCCTCTTCTCGCTCGACCGAATAGTTGGTGTAGCCCAGGAGCAGTTGCAGGCCAGTCCCCTCCAGCGCGTCGGTGATGCCGCGTGCCGTGTCGGAAAAGTTGGAATTGTTGATGGACGGAATGATTGCGGCGACGAAGCCCGTGCGCCGGGATGACAGGCTGCCAGCCGATTGATCGAGAACGTAGCCGAGTTCGTTGATGGCTTGCGTGATGCGCTCGCGCGTCGCCTTGGAAACATGGCTGCCTTCCTTCAACGCCCGGGACACGGTCATGGCCGAAACGCCGGCGCGACGGGCGACATCGTTCATGGTCGGCGCTTCGCCCGTCTTGCCGTCGCCCATCTTCCCATCGGCTGTCTTCGTCATAGTCTGTTCCCGTCCGGACGACCGTCTCAAAAACCTGTTTATCACCTGTGATGTTATCGCTATCATCAATAGGAAACAACCGGTCAGCCGATGGTCGGCATAGGGTAAAATTCGCGGTGAGGAGGAGTTTGCATGTTTGGGGAGATTGAAGGGACGGGATTCGAAGTTCTGGATCCGCGCTTTGCCGCGTGCTTCGTCGGGCATGCCCGCGTGGAGCGGCTGTGGACTGGAGGACGCTGGCTGGAAGGCCCGGCATGGTTTGCACCAGGCCGATTTCTCGTCTGCTCGGACATTCCGAACAATCGCATGATGCGTTTCGACGAGACCAGCGGTCACGTATCCGTCTTCCGGCAGCCTTCAAACAATTCCAACGGCAATACGGTGGACAATCAGGGCCGGCTCGTCACCTGCGAGCATTTGACCAGGCGGGTGACGCGGACGGATTTTGACGGCACGGTGCGGGTCATTGCCGACAGGTTCGAAGGCAAGCGATTCAACTCGCCAAATGACGTCGTCGTCAAATCCGATGGCTCGATCTGGTTTACCGATCCATCCTACGGGATCATGCATGACTACGAAGGCGAATACGGGGAAGAAGAGATCGGCGGCTGCCATGTCTATCGCGTTGATCCGCAAACCGGCGATGTGAGGAAGGTCGCCGGCGATTTTAAGAAGCCGAACGGCCTTGCCTTCTCGCCAGACGAGCGACTTCTCTATGTCGCCGATACCGGCGCCAGCCATCTGGAAAACGGGCCGCGCCACATCCGGCGGTTTTCGGTTTCAAAGGAGGGGGCGCTGTCGGGCGGAGAGGTGTTTGCAAGCTGCACGAGTGGGCTTTTCGACGGCTTCAGGGTCGATCGGACAGGGCGCATCTGGGCAAGCGCCGAGGACGGCGTGCATTGTCACGATCCGGACGGAACGCTGATCGGCAAGATCCGCGTCCCCGAAATCGTGTCGAACCTGACCTTCGGTGGCGCTCGGCGTAACAGGCTCTTCATCACTGCGACGAGCTCGCTTTATGCAGTTTACGTCACCGCGAACGGTTCGACACTCGGCTGAGCAATCGGCT
The DNA here is from genome assembly GCA_900471525.1 of Hyphomicrobiales bacterium. Lineage (GTDB taxonomy): Bacteria > Pseudomonadota > Alphaproteobacteria > Rhizobiales > Rhizobiaceae > Pararhizobium. The sequence continues at coordinate 31,848 of UCEZ01000022.1, forward strand.
GGGTAGCCGGAACTCCCCTAAGCGGCATTATGCTGCTTGAGAAAGTCCGAAACCGTCGCCAGGCAGAGGGCCTTCTCCTCGACATGCGGCATATGGCTGGAGTCTTCGAAGACCACCCATCTGCAACCGGGGACGTGGTCCACATAGGGGCGCACGACTTCCGGCGTCGCCTCGTCATGGCGGCCGGAGATCAGGAGGGTCGGAGCCTGAATCTGCGAAAGGCGATCTTCGATCGTCCAGTCCTTCATCGTGCCGATGACATGGAACTCTGTCGGACCGTTCATGTTGCGGTAGACGGTGTTGTCATCGTCCATGATCGCGAATGTGCGCGCCACCTCCGGTGGCCAGGGTACGACACGGCAGACATGGCGGTCGTAGAACACCCGCGAGGCGGCGATATAGTCCGGATCAGTCAGCGTGCCGGCCTCTTCGTGCTTCAGCAGCATATCCTGCACATCCTGCGGCAGGTCGCGGCGCAGACGGTTGGCCTCGGCCACCCAGGTGTGCATATTGGCTGGCGAATTGGCGATCACCAAGGCCTTCAACCCCTCCGGCCGGCGCACGGCATGTTCGGCGCCGAGCATGCCGCCCCAGGACTGGCCGAGAAAGGCATAGCGGCTGGCAATGCCGAGGTGGGCGAGAAGCGCGTCGAGTTCCTCCAGAAACAGCGACACCGTCCAGAAGTCCGGGCCTTTCTCCGGAAGCCGCGTGGAGTTGCCGTTGCCAAGTTGATCGTAGTGGATGACGGCGCGGCCATCGAGCGCGGCTATGTCCTTGAAGGAATCGACGTAATCATGGGTGCAGCCGGGGCCGCCATGGGCGACCACCAACGGCAACAGGGGAGAATCCAGCGATCCGCTGACGCGATACCAGGTCCGGTATTCGCGAAAGGGCATGAAACCTTCCTCAACAGCCACCGTCGCCACGTTCTACTCCATCCGTTCACTCAAGATGGGCAAACCATAATGCGGGTGCGGCGACCGCGGCAGCTATCATAAGTAATAGGGTGTGTCCTCGAGCAGGCGATAGTGGGTGGCGCGCACCACGGCCTGCGTGCGGTTCTTGGCGCCGAGTTTCTTCGCCGCGGCGTTGAGGTGCATGACGACGGTCGGTACCGAGCGGTCAATCATCCTGGAAATCTCCTTGGCGGACAGGCCTTCGGCGGAGTAGCGAAGGCATTCCCGCTCGCGCTCGGTCAACCGCATCTTCGTCGATACGCGCGCATCACGGTCAAAAACGGGATAGGCGGTTTCATGGAAAACATGGGCAAGCAGGCCAAAATCGGCAAGCGAATGGCTGGCATCCCGTTCGAAATCGCGCTTGTCGCCGAGGCGAAGGCCCGTCACGGTGGCATAGTCGCCGCGCGGCATGTGGACTGGCACCGTTACGCCGCAGGACATGTCCCGCTCGCGCAGATAATGCGCCACCGGTGCCGTCTCCTCGTTCATGAAACGATTGATCAGCGTCCCGGCGTTCCTGTCGTAGTTCCAGAAGAAAGGTGTCGTCGTGCGCAGTGCCAGCTGCTGGACGGGATCGATGCGGAAATAGCCGCGTTCGCACCAGTATTCGTGCATGTCGTTTGAAATGTTGCGCAGCTTGAGCAGCGACGGGATCATCAGATCGCCCGCGAGATCGTAGGGTACCGGCGTATAGTCGTAGATCAGCGCATCGAAACCCAGCCGCTTCATCGCTTCGAAAACCTGATCGATGCGGCCTTCCAGCGTCGCCTCCGCCGAGAAACGCTGTCTGATCTCACCGATATCGTCAAGCATAGCTGAACTCCAAGTCATACGTGCGATTGAACCTGCCGGGAGCGATCCTATCACTTCTTATAGCTGGCGCAGAACCGATATTCCGCTAAAAATTAGCCATGCTCAAAAGATGGGCAAGCGATTTTTTGGTGGAGACCGGGATGTGGCGGGAGATCGAGCCGGACGAGCGGCATGAGGTCGAAGTCGACGGCTTCAAGATCGTCGCCTATTCCTTCGGAGCCGGCGACGAGGTGGTGTTCTGCCTGAATGGCGGGCCTGGTCTGCCGTGCGACTATCTGCGCGAGGCGCATTCCTGCCTTATCGATGAGGGCTACCGAGTCGTCGCCTTCGATCAGCTCGGCACCGGGGCGTCGGATCGTCCGACGGATACAGGTCTCTGGACGATCGGCCGTTATGTCGAGGAGACCGAAACAGTGCGCAAGGCATTGGGCCTGGGCAAGGTGCATATGCTCGGCCATTCCTGGGGCGGATGGCTTGCCATCGACTATGCGCTGACCTATCCGGAAAACCTGAAGACACTGATCCTCGAGGACACGGTTGCCGACATGCCGCATCTGGTTCAGGAACTCGACCGACTACGCGCGGCCCTGGGGTCCGAGACCGTTGCCATGATGCAGAAGCATGAGGCGCAGGGGACGATCGATCATCCGGAATATCTGGCGGCGATCACCATCCTCAACTACCGGCACGTCTGCCGTCTTTCCGACTGGCCGGCCCCGGTCAGGCGGTCGCTCGACGACTGGAACATGGGTCCTTACGGTACCATGCAAGGACCCAACGAATTTCTCTATATCGGCAACCTGAAGGACTGGAACCGCGTCCCGAATCTGCCTAAAATCACTGTCCCTGTCCTGATCACCTGTGGCGAACACGACGAACTGACGCCGGCCTGCGCGCTTCGCATGAAGCTCGGCCTGCCGGATGCCGAGCTGAAGGTGTTTGCCAACGCGAGCCATATGCCGTTTTATGAAAATCCGCAGGCCTACTATCCGGCCCTGCTCGATTTCCTGTCACGGCGCGGGACGGCGTGATGATGACACGAAAGCCGATAGCGGCTGAAATTCGGCGACAGAAAGGGGTGCGCGCGCATGCACCGCTATAGGTTCGTTCTGTTCCGGCCATTGCAGTTCCTGCCGGTGCTTTTCGGCATCAGCATCATCACCTTTATTCTGGTGCGGCTCATTCCCGGCGATCCGGCCCGCGTTCTGCTCGGCGCCCGCTCGACACCAACGGCGATTGCCCGCATCCGGGCGCAGTACGGCCTCGATGAACCGCTGTGGCTGCAATATTTCTACTTCCTCGAAAATCTCGGCAAGGGCGAGATGGGCAAGTCGATCCTCTACAAGATCGACGTGTTGAAGCTGATCGCCACCCGCATCGAGCCGACGCTGACCCTGGTCCTGACGAGCGTTCTCCTGTCGATCCTGATCGCGGTGCCGATGTCGGCGCTCGCGGCGCGCAACAACGGCCGTCTTGCCGATCATGCCGTCAGGATCGTCTCGACGCTCGGCATCGGGTTTCCGCCCTTCTGGCTGGCGCTGATGCTGATTATCCTGTTTTCCGTGCGGCTCGGTGTCTTTCCGGTATCCGGCTATGGCGAAACGATCGGCGACAAGCTGGCGCATCTGGTTCTGCCCAGCCTGACGATCGCGCTTTCGCTTTCAGCGGTACTGACGCGAAGCTTGAGGGCGGCGATGATCGTCGTGTTGAAATCCGATCTTGCGACAGCGGCACGAGCGCGCGGCATGCCGGAAAGCCTTGTCTTCTGGCGGCATGTCCTGCCAAATTCGCTGGTGCCAACCGTCAATCTGCTCGCCGTCAATATCGGCTGGCTGATCGGCGGCACGGTCGTCGTCGAGACCGTCTTTGCCATTCCCGGCATGGGGCAGCTCTTGGTGCGCGCCATCTTCTCGCGCGACTACATGGTGGTGCAGGGCGTCGCCATGGTCTTTGCCTGCGCCACGGTACTGGTCAATTTCCTGGCCGATATCGTCACGGTCAGTCTCGATCCGAGGGTCCGGCTATGACCCCGACTGTCGCGGCCACGCGCATGAACGTGCCCTGGAGCCGCTTTCTCGGCAGGCACATGACATTGGCGATCGGCGCTGGAATCCTCGGTCTGTTTCTGGCTGTCGCGCTCGCCGCGCCGCTGGTCGCACCCTATGACCCGATCTATCAGGATGCCGTGGTCCGTCTCGCCATGCCGTCGCTTGCCCATCCCTTCGGCACCGACAATTTCGGCCGGGATATTCTCTCGCGCGTCATCTGGGGCACCCGCATCGACCTGCAGATCGCCGTCATCGGCGTCGTCTTTCCGTTTCTGATCGGCACGTTCATCGGCACGGTCGCGGGCTTCTTCGGCGGCATTGTCGACACGGTCTTCATGCGGCTGGTCGACATCATTCTCGCCTTTCCCTTTCTCGTGCTGATGCTGTCGATCATCGCCATCCTCGGCCCGGGGCTGTCGAGTTTCTATATCGCCATGGCATTGGTCGGCTGGGTCTCCTATGCGCGGTTGATCCGGGCGCAGATGCTGGTGTTGAAAAGCAGCGATTATGCGGTGGCGGCCGTTAGCCTCGGTTTCAGCCGCGCCCGCATCATGTTCCGTCATCTCCTGCCGAATGCAGTGGCCGGCTCCATCGTTTTTTCCATGTCGGACGCGGTGCTGGTTCTCCTGAACGGCGCGGCGATCAGCTATCTCGGCCTCGGTGTCCAACCGCCGGTCGCCGAATGGGGCGTCATGGTTGCCGAGGGCCAGAGCTTCATCACCACGGCCTGGTGGATCACGCTGTTCCCCGGCCTGTCTATTGTCGTGCTTGCTTTCGGGTTCAGCCTGCTGGGCGATGGCCTCGGCGAATGGCTGGGGGTAAACGAATGAGCAGCCCGGTTCTTTCCATCCGCGACCTGACGGTAAAGGTTCCGATCGATGGCGAAACCCGTACGCTCATCGATGCCGTCTCCTTCGATCTCGCCAAGGGAGAAATCCTCGGTCTCGTCGGCGAAAGCGGTTCCGGCAAGAGCATGATCTGCCGCGCGCTCGTCAAACTGCTGCCATCCCCCGCGATTGCCATCACCGGTGGCTCCGTCCTGCTTGAGGGCAAGGACCTTGCGACGCTCGGTGAAGATGCGATGCGCGAGGTGCGCGGGGCAAAGATCGGCATGATCTTCCAAAACCCGACCAGCCACCTCGATCCCGTCATGCGCATCGGCGACCAGATCGCCGAGGGCATCCGTTATCATCAGGGTTTTGGCCACGAGCAGGCAAGGGCGGCTGCGGTGGAGATTCTCGGCCAGGTCGGATTTCCCGACCCAGAGCGGCAATACGACAACTATCCGCACGAGTTCTCCGGCGGGATGCGTCAACGCGCCATGATAGCCGTCGCCTTGTCCTGTAATCCGAAAATCCTGATTGCCGACGAGCCGACCACGGCGCTCGATGTCACCATCCAGGCGCAGATACTGCGTCTGTTGATGGACCTGCGCGACCGGCGCGGCCTGTCGATCATCCTGATCACTCATGATCTCGGCATCGTCGCCCAGACCTGCGACAGTATCGTCGTTTTGCGCAACGGCCAGCTTCTGGAGCACGGCCCCAAGCGCCGCGTTCTTGCCGAGCCGCGGCATGCCTACACGGTCAGCCTGCTGAAAAGTCATCCGTCGATGCCGGATGAGGGCGGGGCGGTAGAGGTCGAGCAGATCGCGCAGCAAACGCGTCTCCAGCCACTGCTGGAGATCGATGATCTCGTGGTGCGCTTCCCGACGCCGCGCCTTGGGCTGTTTTCCGGCAGGAAAAAGCAGATTGCCGCCGTCAACGGCGTCAGCCTGCGGGTCATGCCCGGCGAAACCATCGGCATCGTCGGCGAAAGCGGGTCTGGCAAGAGCACGCTGGCACGCGCCATTCTCGGTCTGACGCCTCTATCCTCTGGCCACATCACCTTCGGCGGATCGGATCTTGCCCAGCAGCCTCGCCAGACATTGGCGAAGCTCAGGACGGAAGCGGCGATGGTCTTCCAGGACCCTTACAACGCCCTCAACCCGCGCTTGACTATCGGCGACATGCTCGCCGAAGTGCTGAAGGTGCAGGGCAATACACCGCCGGACGGCATTCCCGAACGCATCGGCGAATTGCTCGACCTCGTGGAACTGGATCGTGCGTTCATGACCCGCCGCCCACGCAGCATGAGCGGCGGCCAGTGCCAGCGCGCCGGCATTGCCCGGGCGCTCGCCGTCAATCCAAAGCTGATCATCGCCGACGAATGCGTCGCTGCCCTTGATGTCACCATCCAGGCGCAGATCATCGACCTTTTTCGCGATCTGAAAACGCGGATGAACCTGACGCTGCTGTTCATTGCCCACGATCTCGCCATTGTGCGCAATCTCTGCGACCGGGTCGTCGTCATGTATCGCGGCGAAATCGTCGAGGAAGGCCGCTGCGACGCCGTGTTCGCCAACCCGCGCCACGCCTATACGGCAGCGCTGATCAGCGCCATTCCGGACATCGACCCCGACAAGCCATTGCCCAAAGGGGATTTGCCCCCACGGAACGAGCCGAAAGGGGCGCCGGTCCTTCGAGGCCAGCCACTTATCAGCATGCAATAACAACAAAGGGAACAGTGATCATGAAAAGCAGATGGAAGACTTTAAGCATAGCCACGGTGCTTGCCGTGGTCACACTTGGAGCCAGCATTGCCGAAGCCGCAGGCGTGCTCACCATCGGACGCCGTGAGGACTCGACGACATTCGACCCTATCAAGTCGGCTCAGAACGTCGACAACTGGGTTTTCTCCAACGTCTTCGACGTGCTGATCCGCGTCGACAAGACTGGCACCAAGCTGGAGCCGGGCCTTGCTGAAAGCTGGGCGGTTTCCGATGATGGCCTGACCTACACGTTCAAGATCCGCGACGCGAAATTCTCGGACGGTTCGCCGATCACGGCTGGAGATGCCGCCTTCAGCCTGCTGCGCATCCGCGACAACGAAGGCTCGCTCTGGAGCGACAGCTACAAGATCGTCGAAACGGCGGAAGCCGCCGACGACCGCACGCTGGTCGTCAAGCTGAAGACGCCGTCCGCACCGTTCCTGTCGACACTGGCGCTGCCGAACGTCTCGGTGCTGTCGAAGAAAGCCTTGGAAGCCGACGGCGAGGAGGCTTTCGCCGAAAAGCCGACCGCGTCGTCCGGCGCTTTCACGGTCAAGGAATGGCGTCGCGGCGACCGCGTCATTCTCGAAAAGAACCCGAACTTCTGGCAGGCTGATCGGGTGAAGCTCGATGGTGTCGAGTGGATCTCGGTACCCGACGACAACACCCGCATGCTGAACGTTCAGGCCGGCGAACTGGACACGGCGATCTTCGTGCCGTTCTCGCGCGTGGAGGAGTTGAAGAAGGATCCGAACCTCGAGGTCCATATCGACACCTCGACCCGCGAAGATCACCTTTTGATCAACCATGAGCACGGCGCGCTCGCCAAGAAGGAAGTCCGCCAGGCCCTCGACATGGCGATCGACAAGAAGGCGATCGTCGATACGGTGACCTTCGGCCTTGGCGAAATTGCCAATTCCTATATCCCGAAGGGCTCGCTCTATCACTATGACGCCAACTATCAGTATCCGTATGACCCGGCAAAGGCCAAGGCGATGCTGGCGGAGGCTGGTGCATCCGACCTGTCGCTGAACTACATCGTCAATGCCGGCAACGAAGTCGACGAGCAGATCGCCGTTCTTCTGCAGCAGCAGCTTCAGAAAGCCGGCGTTACCGTCAACCTGCAGAAGGTGGATCCGAGCCAGAGCTGGGACATGCTGGTCGCTGGCGACTACGATATCTCGGTGATGTACTGGACCAACGATATTCTCGACCCGGACCAGAAGACCACCTTCGTTCTCGGTCACGACACCAATATGAACTACATGACCCGCTACAAGAACGACAAGGTCAAGGATCTGGTGGCCGCCGCACGTCTGGAACTCGATCCGGCCAAGCGCGAGGCGATGTATGTCGACATCCAGAAAATGGCCAAGGACGACGTCCATTGGGTCGACCTGTACTACAGCCCCTACATCAACGTTTCGCGCAAGAACATCGAGAACTTCAACCAGAACCCGCTCGGCCGGTTCTTCCTTGAAGACACCGTCAAGAACTGAAGTTTTCGCAACGTGCCATCCGCTGCTTTGACGGCGGATGGCATTGTCTATCAGTCGGCCTGCCAATAGTCTCCGCGCTCGACGTCCGCCATGAGACCCGTCATACGAAAATGATGTGGTATCCGGTGCATGCGTGTTCGATAGAAACTCGAGTGTCAGTCTGGTGATCCGCAATGAAGCATGAACCTGCGAGGTTTCGCGTGAAAGCAGGCATATGGTTTTGTATGCTCACCGGCTGTCTGGTCTCGTTACCGGTTGCCGCACGCGCAGAATGGCAGGCCATCGAGAAGGTGCAGCCGTATAACATCGTTGGTAGCACGGGCGCCGAGCTCTACGCGTCGATCGGCGAAAGAGGCCCCAAGGTCGGGAACTCCGGCCGCGCGATCGCATTTACCAGTTTCAAGCTGACCTGGACCAGGAAATACGAGCTTCAAGGCGATAGCTGCGTGCTCGTCTCGGCGCGGCCGAAACTGACGATTACCTACACGCTGCCGAAACCTGCCGGAACATTGCCATCCGCCATCGCGAAGCAGTGGGAAATCTTCATAGCGGGCGTGCACAAACACGAACTGGTGCACGGCGACCAGATCAAGGACATGGTCAGGAAGATCGAAGCTGTATCCGTTGGCCTGACCGTTTCCGGTGATCCGAAATGCCAGAAGATCAGGACGGAATTGACGACCCGCCTTGGCGAACTCTCTCGTGCGCAGCGGCAGCAGAGCCGGGATTTTGACCGAGCCGAACTCAGCAACGGCGGCAATATTCATCAGCTCATCCTCGCGCTGATCAATGGGGGATAGACGGCGCTGGACCGCAATGCTTGCGCCCCTCAGTGAGGACCGGACCTGTTCTCAGCAGGCGCACCGTTCGGAGTTTCGTGAGCATAAGCCGCAAACAGGTACCTCGGAACGCTTGTTCCTGATGGTTGTGGCATTTCTAATTTGTCGATTGCAATGATTTCTCCAGCGTCATGCGGACAAGGCTTTTATGAAAATGAATTTCATAAAAGTAAGAATTTCGCGGATTTCGGTTGACGGGTTTGAAAATCTGCCTCAATCTGAGAAAATAAATTACGACAATAAACGGGGAATACCAGAAGAATGAAAGTGGGCATCATCGGGCTCGGATTCCGTCTTGGCTATCTGGGCTATGTTTTCAAGGCCATGGACGAAAGCTTCGAGATCGCAGGTTACGTCGATCCGAATCCGGCCGGCTTGCCTGGTCTTCTGGAGAAGGGCGTTTCCGCCGGGACAGCTTATGCGACGCCGGAAGAACTGATCGCCAACGAGAAGCTCGATCTGCTGATGATCGGCTCGCCCAATCACATGCACCTCGACCATATCCGTATCGGGCTGGAAGCCGGCCTCAAGGTTTTCAGTGAAAAGCCGATCGTCACGACTGTCGAAGAGAGCGTCGAACTCGCACGGCTGATGGCGAAGCATGGCCATGAGCGGTTGATGGTTGGTCTCGTGCTGCGCTATGCGCCGATGTATCGCGACTTGCGTGCCGCCCAGGCTGCCGGAACGCTCGGCCAGATTGTCTCGATCGAGGCGTCCGAGCATATCGAACCTTATCATGGCGCCTTCTTCATGCGCGATTGGCGCCGCTACGAGCGCTATTCGGGCAGCTTCATGCTAGAAAAATGCTGCCACGACCTCGACCTCTATAATGGTATCGTCGGCGCACGGCCGGAACGTGTCGCAAGCTTCGGCGGCCGCAAGAGTTTCGTTCCCGCCAACGATCCGGCTCGTGAAGGCATTAACGATCTCGAACTCTTCCATCGCAAGCCGAGTGGCTGGATGGGATCCGACAAGGTCTTCGACAGTGACGGCGACATTATCGACTATCAGGTCGCCATCGTCGAATATGCCAATGGCGTCGGCATGAACTTCCACACCAATCTGAACGTGCCTGACCAGTTCCGCCGCTTCTGCATCATGGGCTCGCGCGGCATGGCCGAGGGCGATTTCATCCGCGGCTATTTCGATGTGCACGAGATGCTGACCGGGAAGAAGGTCGTCGAGAACAAATATGCCGCGACAGAATTGTCGCAGCACTACGGGGCCGATGAGCAGATGGCGACCGATATTATCGGCCATGTCCGCGACGGTCGCGCACTCCCGGTATCGACACTTGATGCCCTCGAGGCCGGCATCCTCGCATTGTCGATGGACGAGGCACGGCGCAAGCGCAGCGTCGTCGATCTGCGGCCGATCTGGGACCGCTTCGACGAAGCGCTTCACTCCCGAGCAGCTTGAGGAGGGGCGCGAGATGAGCGTTCAACGCAGCACCGTCATCTTCGCCTGGATCCTTCTGCTGCCGGCTGTTCTCTATGTCGCGGTGATCGTGGCCTATCCGCTGGTTGACACCTTCATCCTGTCGTTTACCGATGCCTCGCTGAAGAAGACGACCAATTGGGTCGGTTGGATCAATTACGAAAAGATCTTTAACTCCACCTTTGCCGAGGTCATCATCCGCACCTTCGTGTGGACCTTCTTCTCCGTGTCGATCAAGATGATCATCGGCGTCTTCGGTGCCTCGATGCTCAACTCCGCCGTTCCCGGCCGCGCGCTGTTTCGCGTCCTGACCATGCCACCGTGGATCGTCCCCATGGCGATCGGCATCTTCATGTGGGGCTGGATGTACAACGGCCAGTTCGGCATGATTTCCGGCCTGCTGCAGCGCTTCGGTTTCGTGGACAGTCCGGTCGCCTTTCTCGCGCAGGGCTCCACGGCCTTCTGGGCGACGATCATCACCGACGTCTGGATCGGCGTGCCACTGGTGACGCTCTACATGCTGGCGGCCATGCAGTCGATCCCGCAGGATCTCTATGAGGCCGCCTGGACAGACGGCGCGGGACGTTTCTACCGGTTCCGCCGCATTACCTTGCCGCTGCTGATCCCTTCGCTGATTACAATGTCGATGCTGTCGCTCATCGCGACATTTAATTCCTTCGACATTATCTGGATTCTCACCCGTGGCGGACCGAGCGGGGAGACCACGACGATGATCATCGATACCTATCACACGGCGATCGGATCGAAAAAATACGGGGAAGGCGCCGCCCGCGCCGTGCTGATCTGCATCTTCCTGTCGATCTTCTGCCTCGCCTATTTCCGCGTTACCAGCCGTCTTTCCTCGGGAGAGAACCGATGAGCACCCAGCCAGCCATGATCAACCGCTATCGCTGGTACGAACTGATCGGCATCTATGCGGGCATCCTGGCCTTTCTCACCTTTATCCTGGCGCCGTTCGTCGAGGGTTTCCTGGTTTCGCTGAAGCCGCTCAGCCAGCTCTTTTCATCGCCCTACCGGTTCATTCCGCAAAATGGGTCCTTCGAGGCCTACCGGACGATGTGGGTGAGCGTTCCGGGCTTTGCCCGCTACATCTTCAATTCCTTCTTCATCTCGACCATCGTGACCACCGTGGTTCTGATCCTCGTCGTCCCGGCCGCTTACGCCTTTGCCCGCTTCAAGTTCAAGGGATCAGGCCAACTGCTCGGTGCATTCCTTGCCGTCAATATGTTTTCCGGCGCGGTGCTTTTGATCCCGCTTTTCCGGCTGATGCGTACTTTTGGTGTGTTGAACACCTATTTCGCCATCATCGTACCGGGCGTCGCCTTCCTGATCCCGTCTGCCATCTGGCTTTTGCGCACCTACATGATGCGCATTCCAAGGGAGCTGGACGAGGCTGCTTTCGTTGACGGTGCAAGCCATTTCTACACGCTGCGCCGCGTCATCCTGCCGATCGCTATGCCAGGTATCACGGTGGTCGCGATCACCACTTTCATCGGTTCCTACGCCCAGCAGTTCATCTATGCGCTGACCTTCAATTCCAAGACGGAATATGCGCCGCTGCCGGTGGGTTTGTTTGCCTATTTCGGACGGCAGGAGGTCATCTGGAACGAGCTCATGGCCGCGAGCTTCGTCGGCATCGCACCGGCCATGATCGTGATCTTCTTCCTTCAACGCTATCTCGTCAGCGGGCTGACCGCGGGCGCGGTGAAACAATAAGACCAACCACCAGAGAAAATGGGAGCTAAAAACGTGACAAACCATTTCAAGACCGGGCTGTTTGCCCTCGCCTTGCTCGGCTCTACCGCGCTCGGCGCCATGACCGCACAGGCCGCTGACCAGGAAATCAGCTGGATCTATTGCGGCGACAAGATCGACCCGATCCATGAGAAGTACATCAAGGAATGGGAAGGCAAGAATGCCGGCTGGAAGATCGCGACTGAGGTTGTCGGCTGGGAGCAGTGCCAGGACAAGGCAACGACGCTGGCTGCTGCCGGCACGCCGGTCGGCATGGCCTATGTCGGTTCGCGCACGCTGAAGGAATTCGCGCAGAACGATCTGATCATCCCGGTCCCGATGACCGACGACGAGAAGAAGAGCTACTATCCGAACATCGTCGACACCGTTACCTTCGACGGCAATCAGTGGGGCGTGCCGATCGCCTTCTCGACCAAGGCTCTCTATTGGAACAAGGATCTGTTCAAGGCCGCCGGCCTCGACCCGGAAACGCCGCCGAAGACGTGGGCTGAAGAGATTGCCGCCGCCAAGGCCATCAAGGAAAAGACCGGCATTGCCGGTTACGGCTTGCCCGCCAAGACCTTCGACAACACCATGCACCAGTTCATGCACTGGGTTTACACCAACAACGGCAAGGTGATCGATGGCGACAAGATCGTCATGGACAGCCCCGAAGTGCTGGCAGCGCTGCAGGCCTACAAGGACATCACGCCCTATTCCGTCGAAGGTGCTACCGCCTACGAACAGAACGAGATCCGTGCGATCTTCCTCGACGGCAAGGTCGGCATGATCCAGGCCGGCTCGGGCGCCGCCGCCCGCCTGAAAGACACCAAGATCAACTGGGGTGTCGCAGCCTTGCCGCTCGGCCCCTCGGCCAAGGGCGAAGGCACGCTTCTCATTACCGACAGCCTGGCGATCTTCAAGGGCACGGGCGTCGAGGAGAAGGCGGCTGAATTCGCCAAATACATCACCTCGACCGACATTCAGCACGAGTACGAACTGCAGGGCGGCGCCGGCCTGACCCCCCTGCGTCCAGGTGCCCTTGTCGACGAATTCGTAGCCAAGGAGCCCTACTGGAAGCCATTCATCGACGGCATCGCCTACGGTGGTCCAGAGCCGCTCTTCACCGACTACAAGGGCTTCCAGAATGTGATCATCGAAATGGTCCAGTCCGTCGTGACAGGCAAGGCCGAGCCGGCCGATGCCCTGAAGAAGGCGGCTGCCGACCTCGAGCAGTACAAGTAAGCCCATCGGACCGCGAACCCACTGCATAATTTCCGAGAAATTATGCAGTATTTCAGAGTTACGGCGACCTTAGCGCGTCTTGAAAGACGCCCGGCGCCGTAAGGGTTCGCGGTCCACTCCTCTTCTGCTATGAAAGGGTCGCTTCTCGCCGGCGGCCGGAGACAGTTTCTTGGGACAGCTCAATCTCAAAAAAGTTCAGAAATACTACGGCACGTTCGAAGTTCTGAAGGGTATCGAACTCGAAGTCCGGAACGGCGAGTTCGTCGTATTCGTCGGGCCGTCCGGCTGCGGCAAGTCGACATTGCTTCGGATGATCGCCGGTCTCGACGAGACCAGTTCGGGCGATATCATGATTGATGGCAAACGTGTCAACGACCTGCCACCGGTCAAGCGCGGGATCGCCATGGTGTTCCAGTCCTACGCGCTCTATCCGCATATGTCGGTCTTCGAGAACATCGCCTTTCCGCTGCGCGTCGAAAAGATGGCGGAGGAGAAACTAAAGGCGAAGGTCGAAAACGCCGCGCGCATCCTCCATCTCGAACAGCGGTTGCAGCAGAAGCCCGGATTGCTGTCCGGTGGCCAGCGTCAGCGCGTCGCCATCGGCCGGGCGATCGTGCGCGAGCCGAAGATTTTCTTGTTTGACGAACCGCTTTCCAACCTCGACGCGGCGCTTCGGGCCGATATGCGCATCGAACTGGCGAAACTGCACAAGCAATTGAAGGCCACGATGATCTACGTCACGCACGACCAGGTCGAAGCGATGACGATGGCGGACCGGATCGTCGTCCTCAATGCCGGGGAGATTTCCCAGATCGGAGCGCCGCTTGAGCTCTATCACAAGCCGGCAAATATGTTCGTCGCCGGCTTCATCGGCAATCCGCGAATGAACATGCTGCCCGTCCTCTGCAAAGCTGTCGGGGCCGGCGGCGTGGAGGTCGAATACAAGGGGCAGTTCGTCACGATACCCGTTGGCGGGCGCCCCGACCTCGTCGGTCAACCGTTGACGCTCGGCGTTCGGCCGGAACACATCCATATCGGACAATCCGACCTCTCGATGACAGTCGTACCTTCGGTGATCGAGCGGCTTGGCGCCCATACGGTTGCCTATGCGTCACTTGACGGCGAGAGCGAGAATTTCTGCGCGATGCTGCCCGGCAGCGCGGCGATCCGGGCCGACGAGACGGTACCGATCGGGATTGCTGCGACCGACTGCCACCTCTTCGACGCTTCCGGTATTGCACTTGAGCGTCGGGTGGAGCTCACTGATATCGACATGGGTCTCTTGAAAATTGGTGGCGCCTGATAGCGCGCTGATCCGATGTGGTTCGGTTAAGAAAAAGGACGAGTTATGCGCGTCCTTTTTTCTTATCCGGGGTGGTTCACAGCCGGCTCAAGCCGTTCCCTGTTCAGCGCCATGCGGATTGTCCACCATCGGCCAGATGTCTCGCGGCGCGCGGCGGTAGGGCGTGCGTGCAGGATTGTTCGGGTAGGGGGTGCCGGCCGAGCAATAGAGGATTTCCGCCGCGATCGGTGCGAAGGACGCGTAGAAATGATTGGTGGACTTGATCACTAATATCTTCTTCGATGTCGGCTCGATGCCCATCACCGAAAACAGGCTCGGATCGAAGCTCTGGGCCCGGGTCGAGTTCAGGATGATGTCGATGCCGTGGAGGCGGATGTGGGCGGCGTCGCCAAAAGGCGCGTAGCTTTCGCCGAACCGCATCTCCGCGTTGCGCACCAGCTTGATAATCTCAACGATCCCGTCAATCGGATGACCGGTGCCGGGCGCCGACTTCGCGCCGAAGCGTAGCTGGATTTTCGCCCCTTCGCCGGCCGCCATGCAGATCTGCACCGCCATTGGGTCCCAGATCGTGCCGACCGCTGTATCGGTTGCGCCCTGAGCCAGCAGCTCCGCCAGCAGCACCGTCGCGTCACCGGCCGTGCCGCCGCCGGGGTTGTCCCAGACATCGGCAATGACGATCGGCCCGCTCGTCGCGGTCATGGCGCGGGAAACGGCGTCCTTCTCGTCGATCTGCGGCATGATGAACGTGCCACGCTTGGAGAAAAGCTCAAGCCCGAGGTCGCGTGCCAGGGCCGCGCCCTTTTCCGGCTTATTGTCGGTGAGGACGACCATCTTCGTGCCCATTTCCGGCACGTCGCCGGCCATGAAGCCGTGGACGACCGAAATCGAGAGGATATCTCGATCCTCGGCTTCCATCCGCATGATCTTGTCGACGAAGGAGCGCATCGGATCGCGCGAGGTCGGATAGACGTCGATCATCCGGCAGTCGAACACGGACATCACCGGCTTGACGAGCCCGGCGAGCGTATCGAGCGCGATACGCCAAAGATCCTCTGCACGGTCGACGAAGTCCGTGTGCGGGAATTCCTTGAAGTAGACAAAGAAGTCCGCGGCCGCCAGGCGTTTGGCCGTCAGGTGGCTGTGCGGGTCGAGTTCGGCGCAAACGAGGATATCCGGGCCGACGATATCGCGGACGCGGGCCAGGAAATCGCCCTCGGTGTCCTCGTAGCCATCGGCGACCATCGCGCCATGAAGACCGAGGACCACCGCCTCGACCGGAAGGGCGGCGCGCAGCTGCTCGAGAATCTCGTCACGCAGGCCTTCGTAGGTAAGGCGATTGACGAGGCCGGCCGGGTCCGCCCAGGTGGCGGTCCCTTCGATCAGCGTGAAATCATGCTCCGCGGCCAGGCGTCGGCCGACCGTGATCGGCGCGGAACATAAGGTCGGCGTTTCCGGATGCTCACCGGGAGGCGCGTAGAGTGAAGCCTCGAAAGCGCGGCGATCAACGCAGATAGGCGAAAAGGTGTTCGTTTCGGTCGCCAAAGCGGCAGTAAAGATGCGCAATGCCTTTGCCTCGTGCTTGCCCGCTCAGGCCCCGCCCATCGGATTGGGGAGATAACCGGTGAAGCCGCAGATTTTCCATCGCCCCTCGTGAAGGCGGCAATAATAGAGTGTCTGCCACTTGAGAATATCGATACTGCCATCCGATTTCTTCAGGCTGCCGTCGAACTTCTTGCGGGCCAGCGCCATGCCGCCTTCAATCTCGATATCTTCAAGCGTCGTCGTCGTAAAGATGGCGTTGCGCGGGTCCTCGGCGAAGGATTGCCCGGCGAAATCTTCCGCTTGGTGCAGCCACTCGTCGCGATATGCCGCCAGCGACGGGAAGGCGAGGCGCCATTTGTCGGGGCTCGCCTCCCGCTTGCCGTCGATGCCGATAAAGCCTTCCTCGACGAAATCACCAGCGACCTTGGACCAGTCAGCGGTGAGGAAAGCATCGATGTCGCGTTCGACCAGCATCTGCCAGATCGCGTGGCGGGCCACGTCAGAAGTTGGAAACGGATTGCGGAAAGGATCGCGCACGTTTTCTCCCTAAATTGAAATTCTTTTCATAAATGACGTTTTTCTCTAGTCAAATTCCGCTTTCTATGGTCACTTGTCAACGGATCAAGAAAATAATTTGCAAAAGAGAGACAATGTCCATCAAGCGTTACGGAGCCGAACAGGTCGGTGCCGGCGGCAAGCCGCTTCCGTTTGCCCGCGCAGTCGAGGCGAACGGCTGGTTGCATGTATCCGGTCAGGTTGCCATGGAAAATGGCGAAATCATCGAAGGCGGAATTATCCCGCAGACGCATAAGACGATCGGCAATTTGCTGGCGATCCTCAAGGAGGCCAACTATGGTGTCGAACATATCGTCCGCGTCGGCGTCTGGCTTGATGATCCGCGCGATTTTTGGACCTTCAACAAGATCTACCAGGATTATTTTGGCCAGCATCCGCCGGCACGCGCCTGCGTGCAGGCGTCGATGATGGTTGATTGCAAGGTCGAGATCGATTGCATCGCCTATAAGGAAAAGACTGCGTAGGGACGCAGGCAACACGGGAGCAGGGTGGACATCAGGTGAGAATCGTGTGCCGGATCGCAGCATTGCCGCGGTTTCAGGAGGCCTCTTCAGGGCAGCCTGACGATTTCATTGAAGGTGCTCGCTAATGGATATTTTCTCAACGCTCCAGGAAGAAAAGGGCAAGCTCTCGCAGGCCGAAAGCCGGATCGCCGAGATACTGCTGACCGATTTCGAATTCGCGGTGAATGCCTCGATTATCGAACTCGCAGGCAAGGCCGACGTTTCACCGCCAACCGTGACACGCTTTTGCCGGCGTCTCGGCTGTGACAGCTTTTCCGACTTCAAGGTGCAATTGGCGCGCACCGCCTATGTCGGTATGCGCTATTTGAAGCCGGAGCCGAAAAGCCGGGAACCCGCCGATGTGGCGCAGGATATCGTTTCCAAGGCGCAGAATGCTCTCTTCATGCTGCATCGCAGCCTCGACCTCGCAGCGATCGAGCAGGCGACCGAAAAGCTGGCCGGGGCCGACATGATCTATGCCTTCGGCTCCGGCGGCAATTCCTCGATGATCGCCAGCGAATTGCAGAACCGCCTCTTCCGCCTCGGGCTGCGCATCACCGCGAGTTCCGATCACAGCATGCAGCTGATGATGGCGGCAGCCGCCAGGCCCGGCGACGTTGTCATTGGATCCTCGTTTTCCGGCCGCAACGCCGAGTTGGTCCGATCCTTCATGCTTGCGCGCGACCACAAGGTCACCACCATCGCGCTGACGCAGAGCAGCAGCCCGGTTGCCCGTGCCGCCGATATCACCGTGCCCGTCGATCTGCCCGAAGGCAGCAACATCTATCGCCCGACCTCGACCCGTATCGCCTATCTCGCGCTCGTCGATATCCTCGCCAGCCTCGTCGCTTATCACATCCAGCCACAGGCGACGGTGACGCTTCGGCGCATCAAGCAGCAGCTCGTTGCCCACCGCGACGGCGACGACCGGCAGCTTCTCGGGGATTGACGAGGGCATGTTCAGAAAGGAACCAGCATGACATCATCCGTCGCGATCGTAACGGGGGCCGCAGGCGAAATCGGCCGCGCCATTGCGCTTCGCCTGGCGCAGGACCACGATATCGTACTGATGCCCGATCTTGACGGAACGGCCGCCGAAAGGGCGGCGTTGAACCTCGGAAGCCCCGAGCGGTTCGTCGCCTTTGCCTGTGATATCACGGATCAGATGCATGTTGCCGAGATGGCAAAGCGCGCGGCTTCGCTCGGCGTGGTTCATACGCTCGTCAACAACGCCGGCGCGGCGCGCGCTGTCAGCCTGCAGGATACGACGCCGGAGATCTGGCGCGCGGACAGCATCCTGAACCTAGAGGCCGCCTTCCTCTGTTTTCGTGCGGTGGAAGACGCGCTGAAGGACACCAAGGGGTCCGTGGTCAACATCGCCTCCGTCAACGGCACGAACGTCTTCGGTCATCCGGCCTACAGCGCCGCCAAGGCTGGCCTTCTGCATCTGACGAAGCTGATCGCGGTGGAATACGGAAAATTCGGCATCCGCGCGAACGCAGTCTCTCCCGGGACGGTGCGCACGCAAGCCTGGGAGGACCGCGCGGCAGCCAATCCGAATGTGTTTGAGGATGTCCGCCGTTGGTATCCGCTGCAGCGGATTGCCAATCCCGAAGACGTGGCCAATGCCGTCGGTTTTCTCGCCAGCCCGCTTGCCGCGGCCATCACTGGCGTCTGCCTGCCGGTCGACTGCGGCCTGACGGCAGGGCAGGCGGAACTCGCCCGAACCTTCTCCCAATCCGACCATTACTAAGTATAAGAGGAACAGACATGCAATCGGCGCCCTATCGTCTGGAAAGCACGTGGCAACCTGATGGTGGCCCGCATGGCCGCTTCACCTTCAACCTGTTCAACCTTTCCGATGGTCCGATCGAGAATTTCACGATCGTCTATACGTCGTTGACGCGGGTCGTCGACAAAACGGCCTGCGAGAATGCGGTCTTTGTGAAGCGGGATGCCAACTACCACGAATTCGCCCCGCCTGCCGGTTTTGTGCTGGCGCGCGGTGTATGCTGGACCTTCACGGTCGGTGGCCTGCATCGCAAGGCGGTGCATTGCACTGACGGTGCGAAATCCGCCTATCTGACGCTGGTCGATGGCCGCCATGTGCCGGTTTCAGTCTCCGATCTTCTGCTTGAGGGCCGGGTCAGCGGCCCGCCGCCCGTTCTGCTGCCGGAAGGCAAACTGGACCTGCCGTTTGCGCTGCAGCCATGGCCTCGGCAGATTGATGCGCAACCGGGCGACGGATTTCCGGTCTGCCTCTATCCCGCCCCGGGTGCCTCGATGGACGACCTCAAGGCAGTCGACGCGATCATCGCATTGTTCCGTCGTCTGTTCGAAGCCGACCACGCGCCGCTCAGCCTGGCGCCGAACAGCCAGGGCAGGGTCCTGCACATGAAGCAGGATGCGACGCTGGAGCCGGAAGCCTATGCGCTGTTCTTCTCGGCTGATGACGTCAGCCTCAGCTTTGGCGGTGCTGCTGGCCGGCAATACGGGCTGACGACGCTCGCTCAACTTTTGAACGGCGCGCGTCGGGAGCCTGAAAAATTCCGCTTCCCGATCGAGGGCACGATCTCGGATGCGCCCCGCTACAGCTGGCGCGGCTGCCATCTCGATGTCTCCCGGCAATTCTATCCGGTCGCCGATCTGACGCGTCTGATCGATATCCTCGCATGGCTCAAGCTGAATATCTTTCACTGGCACCTGACTGATGACGAGGCTTGGCGGCTGGAGATCAAGGCTTATCCCGAACTGACCACGGTCGGTGTCCTGCGCAGCCCTGACGGTCCGCTCCTGCCGCAGCTCGGCAACGGCGCGGAACCTGTCGGCGGGTTCTACAGCCAGGACGATGTCCGCACCATTGTCGAGCATGGCTTGGCGTTGAACGTCGAAATCGTTCCGGAGATCGATATTCCCGGTCACAACACGGCAACGCTCGTTGCATTACGCGAGCTGTCGGATGGCCAGGAGGCGCCGGAAAGCTACCATTCCGTCCAGGGTTACGCCAACAACGCCCTCAATCCTGCCGTCCCGTTCACCTACGAATTCCTTGAAAAGGTTTTCGACGAACTCATCACGCTTTTCCCATCGCCCTATGTTCATATCGGCGGCGACGAAGTTGCCGACGGATCATGGCTTGTCTCGCCGCTTGCCCGCAAGCTGATGGAGAAGGAAGGCATATCCGGCACCTTCGGCCTGCAATCCTATTTCCTCAAGCAGATAAAAGCGATGCTGACGAAACGCGGCAAGAAGCTTGCGGGATGGAACGAAGTCGCCCATGGCGGCGGCGTCGATGCCAACGGCACATTGCTGATGGCCTGGCAGAGCCCTGAAGTCGGTATCGAGCTTGCCCGCGAAGGCTACGAGGTGGTGATGACGCCGGGCCAGGCCTACTATCTGGACATGGTGCAGGGAGAGGAATGGCAAGAACCCGGAGCGAGCTGGGCAGGCACTGTGCCGCCAGCCCATACCTATGGCTACGAGGCTGAAGGCGATTTCCCCGACGAGCTGAAAGATCGGCTGAAGGGCGTGCAGGCCTGCATCTGGTCCGAGCATTTCCTGTCTCGCGGCTATTTCAACCGTCTAGTTTTCCCACGCCTTCCGGCCATCGCCGAGGCGGCCTGGACGCCGAAGAGTGAAAAGAATTGGCAGCGCTTCTCGGCCATCGTCGGCCTCAGCCCGAAACTTTGAGGATCAAACAGTGAGCAAAGCCATGCGCATCGCCGTTGGGGGCATTCACACCGAGTGCAGCACCTATTCGCCCGTCCTGATGGCGGTTGAAGATTTTCGCGTGCTTCGCGATGCCGATCTGCTTGGTGCGGACTATTTCAACTTTCTCGATGCCGATGGTATCGATCATGTGCCTCTGCTGCATGCCCGTGCCGTGCCGGGCGGTCCGGTATCGCGAGAGACTTATGAAGTGTTCAAGGCGGAGTTTCTTGCCAAACTTCAGGCGGCTTTGCCGATCGACGGCCTCTATCTCGCCATGCACGGCGCTGTGAATGTCGAGGGCATGGACGATGCCGAGGGCGACTGGATCTCCGCCGCGCGCACCGTCGTCGGACCGGATTGCCCGATCGCCGCGAGCTACGACCTGCACGGCAATGTCAGCCAAAGGATCATCGATCAGCTCGATATCTTTGCAGCCTACCGGACGGCGCCGCATATCGATGTGCGCGAAACCATGGTGCGGGCCTGGTCGATGCTGGTCGAGACGTTGAGGACCGGCAACCGTCCGGGCGTTGCCTGGGCGAAGGTTCCCGTCTTGCTGCCCGGCGAATGCACATCGACAGAAGACGAGCCGGCGAAATCGATCTATCTCGGCCTTCCGGGCTTCGATGCGCAGCCGGGTATCCTCGATGCCAATCTGATGATCGGTTATGTCTGGGCCGACGAGCCGCGTGCGACGGCTTGCGCCGTCGTCACCGGCTCGGACAAGGCCAGCGCGTCGAAGGTGGCCGAGGCGATCGCGCTGCAATACTGGAATGCGCGCGAAAACTTCGGCTTCGGACCGGTCACGGGCCCCTTGGAAGAGATGCTCGATATCGCCGGTGCGGCGACAACATCGCCGGTTATTCTGGCGGATTCTGCCGACAATCCGACCGGCGGCGGCGTTGGCGACCGCGCCGATGTGCTGCGCGCGCTGATTGCCCGCAACTGGCAAGGCGCTCTTCTTGCCGGCATCACCGATCGTCCGGCCGTCGAAGCCTGCTTTGCCGCCGGGGAGGGCGCATCGGTTACGCTTTGCATCGGCGGTAGTCTCGATCCGGCAAGCATCGCTGTGGATGTGACGGCAACTGTCCTGCGCCTCGATGATCCCGGCGGCTTGGCCGACCGTCAGGCCCTCATTCGTGCTGGCGGCATAGAGATCGTGCTCGCGGCACGCCGCCGTCCCTATCACAATATCGAAGACTTCCGGCGGCTGGGCCTCGACCCAAAGACCGTCCGGCTGCTGGTGGTGAAGTCGGGCTACCTGTCGCCGGAGCTGGCACCGATCGCCAATCCGAACCTGATGGTCCTGACAGACGGCGTCGTCAATCAGGACATCGCCAATCTCGCAAGCGACCGCAGGGTTAGACCGGTCTTTCCTTTCGACCGTGATTTCGACTACACGCCGCAAGCGAAGCTGTCGGCCCGCTGGCAGGGCTGACGCCGTTTCAGCGAACCAAGCCTAATTCTTGCAATACCGTCCATCTTTCGTGGGCAGTCTCCCGTTTTCCCGTTCGGTGCCTCTTATGACCTCGACGCTGTTGATCGCCTTCCGCCACCCCGTGGTCCGGCTGAGCATGATCGCGATTTTTCTGTTCGGCTTCACGGGTGCTGCAACATCGCCCTATCAATCGGTGATCGGCATCACCGAGCTGGGCCTGAGCGATGGGTTCTACTCCATCCTGATTTTCGCAGCGGCGGCCGTCAACGTGATCGTCAGTCTCTGGGTTGGCGTTCTCGCCGACCGCATCGGCAACTACCGCATACTTCTGATGATCGTCATGACGTTCGGGATTTTCGGATATGGCCTGGTCTACGCCGTGCCGGTTCCGGCCAGCTTTGTCTTCTGCACACTGATCATGCTGCCGGTCTATAACTCGATGACATCACTGCTGTTCGCCAATGTCCGCGCCATTGCCAATACAGAGGGCGGGCGGGATGCGGCGGCGATCAATTCCGGCGTGCGTGCCGCAATTTCGGTTGCCTGGGTGTTGGTGCCAGGTCTTGTGGCTTTGGTGCTGGTCGGGCGCGGCAGCATGCTGCCAGCCTATCTCCTTGCTTGCCTCGGTTGCATTGTCAATCTGGCACTGGTCTTCTTCAAGTTGCCGGCTGCTGAAGGTCCGCCACCGACAAAAAGCCATCGTCATTCCTACCTTGCGTCCTTCGCCGAAGTGCTCTCGCCGCGCGTCTTCGTCCGCCTGATGGCGATCTCCCTGATCACCTCGACGCTGCATGTCAACGCGGCGGTCCAGCCGCTGATCATAACGGGTGCAGTGGGCGGCACAGTCACCGATATCGGCGTCGTCGTCGGGATCGTTGCGTTTCTCGAGGTTGTGTTCATCTTCGTCTGGGCCCGCATCCTGCTTCACATGCCTGCGGTGACAGCGCTCGCAATCGGCGCGGGGCTTTATGCGGTGTATCTCACTCTGCTGGGTCTCTCCTCGGCCCCCTGGCATGTCTATGCCCTGACGCTTCTCAGCGCCTTTGCCGCCGCCGCTCTCATCAGTATCCCGATCACTTACATCCAGGATCTCATCGCCGACCGTCCGGGCCTTGGCAGTTCGCTCATCTCGGTGAACCTGTTCCTGAGCGGCGGGCTGAGCGCCATCCTGTTCGCGCTTGGAACCCGCATTAGCGATTATTCGGGTACGTCGCTGCTCGGCGCAGTCGCTGGCCTTTGCGGGTTTGTTCTGTTGCTCTATCTCGACGGCGGGAGCGCCAGGCGCGAACACGGTTAGGAGCTGGAGTCCGATCTGTCGCTGATCCTGTCCACTTGGATGTCAAACCGCAAGACCCTCACCCTTCAAAATGTCGGCGGTGTGCAGGCGCTGATGATCTCGCATACGACCGGTCCGACGCAGCGGAAACGGTGAGGGCGACGGCTTTCGAAATAATAGGCATCGCCCGGTCCGAGAATGCGGCGTTCGTCATCGACGGTAACCTCAAGACGGCCGGACAGAACGATCCCGCCTTCTTCGCCATCATGCACCAGAGGCACCTTTCCGGTATCGCCGCCGGGTTGGTAGCACTCCTTGAGAATCTGGAGGCTGCGCCCGAACAGGTTTTCGCCGATCTGCCGGTAGGAGATCGGCCCCTTGCCGATTTCGACCAGCTCGTCCGCCCGATAAAAGGCCTTCTTCGGGCGGTCCGGTTCAAACGCGAAAAATTCGGCAAGCCCGATCGGGATGCCGTCAAGAATGCGCTTCAGCGCGCCGACGGATGGATTTGAGGAATTGGACTCGATCAGGGAAATCGTAGAGTTGGTCACCCCCGCGCGTTTGGCCAGTTCCCGTTGCGACAGATTGTTGAGCAGGCGCAAATGACGCAATCTGTTTCCGATATCGACCGACATGGGGTTTCCCTGTTTCGCATGTTCGAAATATCGAAACTATTACAACTCGTACCAAGCCTTTTCAATGCTTTATCGTTCAACAGAAAAGGACTTGTTTAGCCATATGAAATCATGGCGTCATCGCGACTTCACAGGAGGTCGCCATGAACCAGCACAGCAAACCAAACACCCCGGTACTCGACAGTTACTGGATGCCGTTTACCGCCAACCGGCAATTCAAGGCGGCCCCGCGCCTGCTCGCCTCGGCCGAAGGCATGCACTATACCAGCGTCGATGGGCGCAAGATTCTCGATGGGACGGCGGGCCTCTGGTGTGTCAATGCAGGTCACGGCCGCCGTCAGATCGCCTCAGCGGTCGAACGCCAACTCCTTAACCTCGACTTCGCGCCTTCCTTCCAGATGGGGCATCCGATCGCCTTCGATTTCGCCGAGCGGCTGGCGGAGATCGCGCCGGGTGGAGCGGACGGCAAGCTTGACCGTGTCTTCTTCACCGGCTCCGGCTCGGAATCCGTCGATACTGCCCTGAAGATCGCGGTCGCCTATCAGCGGTCGATCGGGCAGGGCACGCGCACACGGCTGATCGGCCGGGAGCGCGGCTATCACGGCGTCGGTTTTGGGGGCATCTCCGTTGGCGGCCTGGTGAACAACCGCCGGGTCTTTCCGCAGCTTCCCGGCACGGACCATCTGCGCCACACCCATGACCTTGCGAAAAACGCCTTCGTCAAAGGTCAACCCGAGCACGGCGCCGAGCTGGCCGACGATCTCGAAAGACTGGTCGCCTTGCATGGCGCCGAAACCATCGCCGCCTGCATCGTCGAACCCGTTGCCGGCTCGACCGGTGTCCTCATCCCACCGAAGGGCTATCTCGAGCGGCTGCGCAAGATCTGCACCGCCCACGGCATCCTTCTAATTTTCGACGAAGTGATCACCGGCTTCGGGCGCCTCGGCGCATCGTTCGCCACGGATTATTTCGGCGTGACGCCTGATCTCGTCACCACGGCGAAGGGCTTGACCAATGGCGCGATCCCGATGGGTGCGGTGTTTGCCAGCCGCAAGGTACATGACGCGTTGATGCACGGACCGGAGGGGCAGATCGAACTTTTCCACGGCTATACCTATTCCGGTCATCCGGCAGCCTGTGCTGCCGGCATCGCGACGCTGGATATCTACCGCGACGAAGACCTATTGACGCGGGCGGCGGACCTGCAGGACGACTGGCACGAGGCGATGCATTCGCTGAAGGGGTTGCCTCATGTTGCAGACATCCGCACGATCGGCCTGATCGCCGGCATCGAACTTGCTTCCCGCGAGGGCGCTCCCGGCGCGCGCGCCTACGATGTCTTCGTCGATTGCTTCGAGCGCGGCCTGCTCATTCGTGTGACCGGCGACATCATCGCCTTCTCGCCGCCGCTGATCGCAGAGAAATCCCATATCGAGGATATCGTCTCGATCCTCGGCGATGCACTGAAGCGGGCAAAGTAGCCTGAAACGACTGAGGCGCTCTGGAACGATTCGGGGCGCCTCTGCTCAATGCTTTATTCCTTTGGCAGCCCCGCCGGTCTCAGGTGCTTTCTGAGCGCCGCGATCCGGAAGATGGCATTGGCGGCGCCATAGCCGCGATATCCGCGCCGTTCGACGATTTCGAAGAAAAATCCTTCGCCATAGGTTGGGCTGTAGAGCTGGAAATATTCGCCATGCTCGTCACGATCGTAGAGGATGCTGTTGTCCTTCAGCCGTTCGGTGAGATGCGGATCGAGGCCGAAGCGGGCTTCGAGGTCGTCATAGTAATTCGGCGAAATATGGAGCGCAGTGAAACCGTTGGCTGCAAGCGCTTGCGCGGTCGCGAAAATATCCTTGGTCTCGAAGGCAAGGTGCTGGATGCCGGAACCGAAGGTTTCGGCAATGAAATGACCGGCCAGAGTGTTGCGATTTTCCGCGCCGTTCATGGTGATCCTGAGCGACCCTTCCGCATTCTCCACGACCTGGCTGCGCACGATGCCCGAGGGATCGACGATGTCGACCACAGGCGTTTTATGCGCTTCAAAGATCGAGGTATAGAAGAGCAGCCAGGTCAGCAGTTCGTCATAGCGCATCGTCTGGGCGATATGATCGACGGCCACGAGGCCCGCCTCTTGGCCCAGCGTCTCCTCCTCTAGCGGATTGAACTCGATATCCCAGATGCGGCCCAGTTCCGAGGTCTTGTCGAGGAAATAAAGTACTCCGCCGCCGATACCGCGCACGGCAGGCATCTCGATCTCGCCCGCGTCGAGCGGCTGCTGAAAAGGCTCCGCGCCAAGCGCAACCGCTCTTGCGAAGGCATCCCGAGCGTCATCCACCACCAGTCCCATCGCATAGGCCGATGTTCCATGGACAAGATAGGACGAACCGGCAAAGCCGCGCAGGTCGCTGTTGACGACAAGATTGATTCCGCCCTGGCGAAACAGCGTCACATTCTTGGTCTTGTGCCTTGCCGCCTTGCGGAAACCGAGATTGACGATCAGCATCTCAAGCTGCGGTGCTTCCGCTTCCTCCACTGTGAACTCGACGAAGGCGACGCCCTCGACCTTGCTGCGCGGTGGCATTTGAGGGACCGGAAGGGCGGCGTCAGGTTGCGCGCGCTTCACCTGGTCGCCGAGATAGATCAGCGAACGACGCCCATCGACGGCGATCGCAGTCGGAGAACCGCCGCGGAACTGGTCGTTGAAAATCTCCAGTGAGAGATAGCCGTCGTAACCGGTCGCTGCCACGGCCTTCATGAAGTCCAGCACCGGCAAGTCGCCTTCGCCGGGCATGTTGCGGAAATGACGACTCCAATAAAGCAGGTCCATGTCGATCAGCGGCGCATCGGCCAGCTGGATGATGAAGATCTTTTCCTTCGGGATCGAGCGGATCGAGTTGACGTCGATCTTGCGCGACAGCGTGTGGAAGCTGTCGAGGATCAATCCGATATTGGGATGGTCGGTGCGGCGAACGATTTCCCAGGCGTCCCGATGGTCGTTGATATGGCGGCCCCAGGCCAGCGCCTCGTAGCCGACGCGAAGGCCGCGTTTTGCGGCCCGTTCGCCCAGTTCACGAAAATCGGCCGCGGCCCTGTCCAGCCCTCCGAGCGACGCGGGCGAGACATTGGAGCAGACGAGCACCAGGTCGGTGCCCATCTCCTGCATCAGATCGAATTTCCGCTCGGCCCGGTCGAATGTGCGGCTGCGCAGGGGCTCCGGCATGCCTTCAAAATCGCGAAACGGCTGGAACAGGGTGATCTCCAGCCCATGGTCGCGAACCATTTTTCCGACCTGCCGGGGGCTTTCGTCGAAGATCAGGAAGTCGTTCTCGAAAATCTCGACGCCGTCGAAACCGGCCTTGGCAATCGCCTCGAGTTTCTGCCTGAGATCGCCGCTCAAGGACACGGTGGCTATCGAAGTTTTCATCGACCTGTTCCCG
This sequence comes from Hyphomicrobiales bacterium, assembly GCA_900471525.1. Taxonomy (GTDB): domain Bacteria; phylum Pseudomonadota; class Alphaproteobacteria; order Rhizobiales; family Rhizobiaceae; genus Pararhizobium. The sequence continues at coordinate 59,454 of UCEZ01000022.1, forward strand.
TAGCTGTTTTGCAGAGCTCGGTAAAATGGGCGGTCATGCGCATAGCATCCGGTTCGACGCCACAGAAAAGCTTGAACGCTGCCACGGCCTGAAACACCGTCATCCCGCCGCCGGGCAGGGTGCGGCAGCCAAGCCGGGCAGCAAGTGCCAGAAGTTCGGTCACCAGCGGCATATAGACGATGTCGGCGACCCAATGACGGGGCTTGAGCCAGCTTTCCTCGATCGGCAGGCCCGGATGGTTCTTCATTCCGGTCGGCGTGGCGTGGATGAGCCCATCGGCGGTCCGCATCGCTTTGCCGACATCGGTGATCGCAAAGGCCCGTTCGGTGGAAAACCGGCTGTTCAGATCTTCCGCCAACCGCTCGGCGCGAGAGGCGTCCTGATCGAAGATCGACAGGTGCTCCATACCCAGTTTCATCGCCGCATGGGCAACGGCCACACCCGCGCCCCCGGCTCCCAAGAGTACGGCATGCTGCCGTGCCACGTCTGGGAGATTGCGGCGAAAACTTTCGTAGAAACCGTACCAGTCCGTGTTGTGTCCCGTTCGTTTTCCATCTTCGAAGACGACGGTATTGACCGCCCCCAGCATGCGCGCGTCTTCGGCGAGATCGGTCAGGTATTCAAGGACGATCTGCTTGCACGGATGGGTGATGTTGCTGCCCGCAAAGCCGCGCGCCTCCTGCTCGGCCAGAAGCTTGGGCAGGGCGCTGGGAGGCAGTCCGCGCTCGGTGAGGTCAAGAAGCTCATAGCGATAGTCGAAGCCCTGGAGCGTTCCCTCGCGCTCATGCAGGGCGGGGGATTTCGACGCCTGAATACCAGCGCCGATCAATCCCACCAGCACCTTGCGCTGTGTTTGCGATGTTCCGGTTGAACCAGTCATTGTGAGCGCCACCTTAATGATGAGCCAGGATTTCGCCGAGGAAGGCTTGGGTGCGCGGATGCGACGGATTGCGGAAGAATGTTTCCGGCGGCGCTTCCTCGATGATCTCGCCGGAGGCCATGAAGATCACGCGGTCGGCTACCTGTCGGGCAAAGCCCATTTCGTGCGTGACGCAGATCATCGTCATGCCGTCCCTGGCGAGGCCGATCATCGTGTCGAGGACTTCCTTGACCATTTCCGGATCGAGCGCACTGGTCGGCTCGTCGAACAGCATGGCTTTCGGCTCCATGCAGAGCGCCCGCGCAATGGCGACGCGCTGCTGTTGTCCGCCCGAAAGCTGGGCCGGGAATTTGTCGGCCTGATCGAGAATACGGACGCGTTCGAGATATTTGCGGGCGATTTTCTCGGCTTCCGCCTTGCCTGTTCCGCGCACCCGCATCGGCGCAAGCGTGCAGTTTTCCAGGATCGTCATGTGCGGAAACAGGTTGAAGCTCTGGAACACCATGCCGACTTCACGCCGGACAGCGTCGATCGACTTGCCACTGTCATCCAGCTTTGTCCCCTCGACCATGATCGTGCCTTTCTCGATTTTCTCGAGCGCATTGATGCAACGGATAAGCGTGGACTTGCCGGATCCGGACGGCCCGCAAAGGACGATCTTCTCGCCTTTGCGAACCGTAAGGTTGATGTTCTTCAACGCATGGAATGCGCCGTACCATTTGTCCACGGCTTCCATGGATAGAAGCGGGCTTTGAGTGTCAGCGGCGTGCAGCACGGCGATCTCCTGCGCAGAACGTTAGTTGACGGTGAAGGGGATGTTCGGGAGGGACTCGGGGAACTTCGGAACGTCCACCTTCATCCACTTCGCATAGACCTTGGCGTGCTCGCCATTCGCCATGATCTTGTCGAGGAAGGCGTTGGCGGCTTCGTTCCAGTCTTTTTCGCCAAGGCGGGTGCCGACGCCGTTGTAGGTCCGCAGGAAATCGATCTTGCGCTCATAGGTGCCGGCGCTCGCCGCATCGAGCCGCTCCATGTAGAACACATTGCCGCCGACAGCCTGAACCTGGCCGGAAAGCAGCGCCTGGATGGTGGCCGCATCATCGTCGAAGCGGCGGACCGTTGCGTTGGAACCGACAGCGTCGGTGACGGCCTTGTCCTGTGCGCTTGACCGCGGTACGCCGATATCGATGCCGGAAAGGTCGGTGACCTCGGCCATTTTCTTGTCCTTCGGTCCGTAGAGCGAGATCATGTTGCCGGCATACGGCTTGCTATACTGGATCGACTTGGCTCGTTCCTCGGTCATCGCCATGGTGGCAAACAGGATATCGACCTTGCCGGTAACGAGCGCCGGGATGCGGTTGGCGACCGCGAGCGGTGCGAATTCGACCTCAACGCCCAGCTCCTTGGCGAAGAGCTTGGCGATGTCGGCATCGAAGCCGTCCTGAACGCCGCTCGAATTGACGAAACCCCAGGGTGCGTTATCGCCCTGAATACCGACGACGACCTTGCCCTTGGCCTTTGCCTCCTCCAGCGTTGCAGCCTGTGCAGGCATGGGCGACAGCCACGGGGCCATCACCAGAGCTGCGGCTGCGAACAGAATTCCACGGCGCTTCAGGCCGGTCTTGAAGCTGCTGATCATTACCTTCTCCTCCTTGGTTGATTAGAGCTTGTGTGTTTGTTGGATTGCCAACTTACCGGGCGGCCTTGGCCATCCGATTTTCGAGCCGAGCCCCATAGAGGGACAGCGGCCAGCAAATGGTGAAGTAGATCGCGCCGACGATGCCAAAGATCAGCAGCGGCCTGTAGGTCTGGTTCGAGACGATCTGTCCGGCACGGGCGAGCTCGATGAAGCCGACGATGGCGGCAAGCGACGTGCCCTTGATGAGCTGGACGAGAAAGCCGATCGTTGCCGGCAGCGAGACCTTGAAGGCCTGCGGCAGGACCACATCCTTCATCCGCGAGAGGTAGTGGAGTCCCAGCGCGTTGGCGGCTTCTGTCTGGCCCTTGGGTATGGCCTGTATGCCGCCGCGCCAGATTTCCCCGAGAAACGCGCTGGCATGGAGCGTGAAGGCGATTGCGACGGCCATCCAGGCTTCGATGCTGACACCGAGAAGCGCGATACCGTAGTAGACGACGAACAACTGCATCAGCAGCGGCGTGCCCTGAAAGACGGATATGTAACCGGCGGCCGTTTTCCGCAGCGCCGAACGCTCAGACGTCCGGGCAAGGGCGATCCCAAGGCCGAAAACGCCGCCGCCGACGAAGCCGATGATGGAAAGCAGCAGTGTCCATTTCAGGCCCTGCGCCAGGAAGAGGATTTCATTCTGTCCGATAGCGCCCATCGTCCCGCTCCTCACCGTACCGGATAGCTGAAGAAATGCCGCGAGATCAGCGCAAACAGCCCCATCATCATCCACGAGATGACGAGGTACATGAGCGTGATGGCGAAATAGACCTCGAAGCTGCGGAACGTGTCGGACTCGATAATCTGTGCGACGGAGGTCAACTCGTAGGCCGCGATGGACGTGCACACTGAAGTGGTGAGCGTCAGCATGATGAACTGGCTGGTTAGCGAGGGATAAATTGCCCTCAGCGCTGGCTTCAGCACGATCAGGCGGAAGACCTGCGTCTTGTGCAGGCCAAGCGCGAGACCGGCTTCAACCTGGCCCTTTTGGATGTTGTCGACACCGCCGCGAATGATCTCGATAGCATACGCGCCACCATTCAGGCCCAGCGCGATGATTGCCGTAATCGTTGGGTTCAGCCGGATGCCCATCATGGGCAAGGCGAAGAAAATGAAGAATATCTGTACCAGGAACGGCGTGTTGCGAACCACCTCGACGAAGGCGATGACCGCTGTGCGCAGGGGGCGGATGGATGAGGTCCTTGCCGCGACGCCAATCACGCCGATCACCAGCGCCAGCGACATGCCTGTGAGTGCAAGGCCGATCGTCGCCAGGGCCGCCATAAGCAGGTCGGGCATCTTCTCGAAGACAACGCTGAAATCCAGCACGTAGTTCATGATCAGGTTCTCCTCCCATGATCGGCCTTCTGGACGCGCAGCCAGAAAGCGACTTTTGCCATTAATGACATTCGGCGAATACAAAATCAATATATGATTACGAAAATATCAGATATTTTAGAAATCGTATGGTGTTATTTTTGCGTTGGGGAGACGTGTCGTGCGCGTCAATTATGTCGTGATGGAGATGTGGCGTTTACTCCGGAGGCTGCAGCTTGGAGAAAATGTGCGATTATCGGCCGTGGGCAGTTGCGCGGGCATGTTGAATTGTTTCATGCTCGCAACAGTGGCAGCTTGAATTCGGTGGGAGATCCGATTATATCGGATGATATTCAAATCGTATGAGAATGGCGCTGATGTCTACCATCGATCCCGGATTGGAAACCATCGGAGAAAGTGCCTATCGTCGGATACGTGCCGATATCATATTCGGTCGTGTGACGCCGGGTCAGAAACTCAAACTCGACCGTTTGAAGGACACGTACGGCACAAGCATCAGCACACTCCGCGAAATCCTGAACAGGCTTTCTTCCGAAGGCCTCGTTCTTGCCGAAGGGCAGCGCGGCTTCGAGGTTTCGCCGGTCTCCGTTGCTGATCTGAAAGAGGTTGCGGCGCTGCGCTTGCTGCTGGAGACACATGCGCTTGAACAATCCATCGTTGATGGCGACATGGAGTGGGAAGCCCGTCTCGTTTCGGCCCACTACAAGCTGGCGAGCATGGAGCGGCGCATGAAGGAAGGCGACATGAGCCAATCCGAAACGTGGAAGCGTTACGACTGGGAGTTCCATCAGGCCCTGATCTCGGCCTGCGGCTCCAAATTGCTGATGGAAACCCACGCGGCCGTCTTCGATAAGTATCTGCGCTACCAGATGGTCGCGCTTTCCTATCGTGGCGATATTGCCGCGAAGGAACATCAGGCCCTCCTCGACTGCGCGCTGCGCCGGGACGCCGAGGCTGCCAAACAGGTTCTGGCTGTCCATATCCAGGCAGGTGTCGAACACGCACTGGCAGCCGGCACGCTGTGACTGTTGCTTCTGTTAAGCCAGTTTAACCGCTCGCGAGCGTAATTCGGAAAAGCCCGAATGCGGGCCGCTATCGATCCGTAAAGCCTAGTGCCCGGAGTGTTTCCGGCCTTTTCCCCCATGAACATTGAATGTTGGCGTTCAGCCAGTTGTCAGCTTTGGATGCGTTTGGTGACCAGATGCGAGGCGAAGCAGGCGTGTCCTAGACACCGCGATGCGTAGCCGAGTTTTTGAGCTCCAGGCAGCCGTGCATCTCCAGTCCCAAAACGCGCGGTCACTCAGGGAAAAGCAGGATCATGAAGAAAGCACTGAACATCGTCCTCCAGACGGAACGCAAGGACACAGTCTTCAGTCAGGACGAGCCGTCCGTAGGAGATTTTTCCTTCAATGCGAAGGTGGCCGACGTCTTCGACGACATGGTCAGTCGCTCCGTACCACACTACGAAGAAATGCAACGCATGGTCTGCGAACTGGCGCAGGACTTCGCCAAGCCCAACACCAGCCTCTACGATATTGGCTGCTCGACCGCGACGACGCTTTTGACGCTGGATCCGATCCTCGATCCCAGCGTGAAGTTCGTCGGCGTCGACAACGCACCCGACATGCTGGAAAAAGCGCGGCAGAAGATCGCCCAGACCGGCACGCAACGGCCTATAGAATTGCAGACCGCTGATCTGCACCAGGGCTTCTACATGGAGAATGCCAGCGTCGTCACAATGCTGCTCACCCTGCAGTTCATTCGCCCGCTCTACCGCGAGCGGATGATGAAGACGATCTACTCCGGCTTGAACGATCAGGGCTGTCTGCTCTTGATCGAAAAGCTGACGAGCGAGGATACGACGTTCAACCGCCTGTTCATTCAGCACTATTACGATTTCAAGCGGCGCAATGGCTATTCGGAGATCGAGATATCGAAGAAACGCGAAGCGTTGGAAAACGTCCTTATCCCCTATCGCTTGGAGGAGAACGTCCTGCTTTTGAAGGAAACAGGATTCCGGCACGTCGAGATATTTTTCCGCTGGTACAACTTCTGCGGCATCATCGCTGTCAAATAATCGAGAAGAAAATGAAACCCTTGATGATATCCATTGGAAACTTTCTGTTCCGGTACCGAAACCAGGTTTTCCCGCTGATCATCGTCGCGCTCTTTCTCTCTGCAGTCCCAGCAACAGAGATATTTGGCAGTGCAAAGCTTGAATCTGCGGTCCATTTTGCCGCTTGGCTCATCGCCTTGTCCGGCCTGCTGCTGCGTGCGACGGTGATCGGATACGCCTATATCCAACGCGGCGGCCTGAACAAAAAAGTCTATGCCAAGAACCTCGTCACGGAAGGCATGTTCAGCATCTGCCGCAACCCGCTCTATGTCGGCAATGTGCTGATCTATTCCGCCGTCTTCCTGATCCATGGCAATCCGGCGGTGATGATCATCGGCATCCTTTTGTTCTGCTTTATGTATCAATGTATCGTTTATGCAGAGGAAGCCTTTCTTGAAGACAAGTTCGGCGAGGGATACAAGGCCTATTGCTCTGATGTCCCGCGCTGGATTCCGCGCCTCGGTAGATTCTCGCAAGCCACGGAAGGCATGGTCTTCAATGTCAAACGCGTCATCGCCAAGGACTATTCGACCGCATCCGCCACGCTGATCACCTTGCTGCTGGCAGCAATTTACGAACATGCGGCTGGAGCGGATCCGGATAACGTTCGGTATCTCTCCGTCCTCGTGGCGCTGATCATTCTCACAGGTGCGGCAACGGCGCTGATCAGCCAGCTCAAGAAACGTGGTGTTTTCAGCGAGAACAAAACCGCTTGAGGGGACTGCCGGCTCCGCAACTATGCCGAGCCAGCACAAGCGCGTCCTCATGCTCGGCCGGTGGCTGCAAGCCCCGGTCGCACGTATAACCACTGATAGTGACCCAAAACGGGGATTGGTTAACCCCGCGTTAACGCCCCTCGACGGTTTGCCGCAACCAATGGCAATCCTTGGTTGGGAAAATGTTGCGCTGCGATAGTGTGGGCACAGCATCGGCGCCGATTCTATCAACATGCAATGGTCGCCGCCGGTTGTCATCAGCAGCACCGACAGGAGACCGCCATGCGCAAAACGGTTCTGAACGCCCTCGGGAAAACCCTGTTTTACAGTGATAGTTCAACCGGATTCTTTTCGGCGACCGGCTCCGGCCCGACCTTATATGGAACGGCGGGCAATGATTCCATGTGGGGTGATAGCGCCGTAAACGTCACGATGATCGGTGGAACGGGCGACGATATCTACTATCTCTATTCCGCGATCAACCGGGCCTATGAGGCAGTCGGGCAGGGCATCGACACCATCAGCACCTGGATGAGCTATACTCTGCCAGCAAATTTCGAAAACCTGACCGTTACCGGCAATCTGCGCTATGCCTTCGGAAATTCCGCCGACAACATCATCAAAGGTGCCTCAGGGCGGCAGACGCTGGACGGCGGCGATGGCAATGACGTGCTCATCGGCGGTGCCGGTGCGGATACCTTCATTTTCACCAAGGGCAACGGCAGCGATCTGATCACCGATTTCGCCGCTGATGACATCGTCCGGCTGAACGACTACTCGCTGACATCCTTTGATCAGCTCCTTGATAACGTCACGCAGGAGGGGGCAAATCTGCGCCTTGATCTCGGCGATGGGGAAAGCCTGGTCTTTGCCAATAAGGCGGTTGCTGATCTGAATGCCGGTCAATTCGAACTGAGTCTGGACCGCTCAGCCTTGACGCAGACGTTCAACGATAACTTCAACACGCTTCAGCTGGTCAATGGGACGAGCGGTGTGTGGGAAGCAAAATACTGGTGGGCGCCGGAGAAGGGCGCTACCCTGTCGGGCAACGGCGAACTTCAGTGGTATGTCAATCCGCTCTATGCGCCGACCTCCGCCGCCAACCCTTTTTCCATCAATAACGGCGTATTGACGATCACGGCGGAACAAACGCCTGCCTCCATCAGCGCCGAGGTCAATGGACACGCCTACACCTCCGGCATGCTGACGACGCACGCGTCCTTTGCGCAGACCTACGGCTATTTCGAAATCCGCGCCGATATGCCGGATGACAAGGGTGTGTGGCCGGCTTTCTGGCTGCTTCCCGAAGATGGCTCCTGGCCGCCGGAACTGGATGTGGTGGAAATGCGCGGCCAGGACCCGAACACGGTGCACGTGACCGTTCACTCGAACGAGACCGGATCGCAGACCTCTGTTTCCACTGCCGTCAGCGTGTCCGAAACCGAAGGCTTTCACACCTACGGCGTTCTGTGGCAGGAAGATGAGATCGTCTGGTATATCGACGATGTCGCCGTTGCGCGCGCCGATACGCCCTCCGACATGCACGAACCGATGTATATGCTGGTCAATCTCGCGGTCGGTGGCATGGCCGGCACGCCGACAGATGGCCTTCCCGACGGTTCGGAAATGAAGATCGACTATATCCGCGCCTACACGCTGGACGATCTCGCCTAGCCCGGTGCAAACGCGAGTTGGCCTCTTGTTATATCTTGTCGCTCAGTAGCGAATTGCGACGCAGGGTGCCAATGGCGAGCGTGCGGGCGAGTAGTCCCTCGCGGAGCAGGCGTAGTACATTTCCGATCAATCGCGCCATGTTTTGCTTCCTTCGTTACGTGTTTGCATTTGCATTTTTCGCGCGGATATAGGCCCGCCAGCCGCCGAGCGCGGTGACTTCCTCGGCGGCTGCGACGGCATGAGCCTCACAGAGGAAACCGGAGATGCTGCTACCGTCTTCGAGAGTTATTTTTCCAATGCCGAGCGGCTGCGGAATCTTCTGGACGAAATGGCCGAAGGCGGCGGGCGGGAGCGCCCAGACTTCGACCTCAAGGCCGTTGCCGGTGAAGCCGGGCTCGCGGATGAGACCGGGCTTGGGCGGTGCTGTGTTCGGCAGCACGAAGAGGCGGTAATCACGGGCTGTTCGGCAGATTTTCAGGCGATATCCGCCTGGCCCGGTCAGTTCATGATTGAGCGGCATGCCGGTCAGATGCGCCCCGACGACGACGATCGGAACGAAGCCGTCGTCAAGCGGCGCAACCCGGCTTTCTTCGGGCAGCGATGCCGTCTTGTCCTTGCCCATGCCCGCGCCAAGTGCCCGGTGCATTGCGTCGGTAAACGGGGCGAGCGCGTCATCCGTGAACGCAGGACCGATCAGCGTCACGCCGCCGGGCAGACCATTGCGACCGAAGCCCGCCGGAATGGCGATTGCTGCATAGTCGTAGAGATTGACGAAGTTCGTGTAGCGACCGAAATGACCGTTCTTCACGATCGGATCGGCCAGCATCTCCTCGACCGTATACGTGGTGGGCGAAGTCGGCAGCAACAGGATGTCTACCTTCGCCCACTCAATCTTCGTCTTCTGCCGTAGCGCTTCGAGCTTGTATTTGCCCTCGAAGGCAGCGACGGCGTCATAGGCCTTGGCGCCTTCGATGATCGTGCGAACCGTCGGGTCGAAATCATCGGCGTTGCTGCTCAGGAAGTCCTTGACCGCCGCCAGTCGTTCGGCGACCCAGGGGCCATTGTAGAGCAGCTCGGCCGCCTGCCGGAACGGCGCATAATCGAAGGGCACAATGGTTGCGCCGAGCGATTTCGCGCGCTCGATCGCCGCATCGTAAAGCGCCTCGACATCCCTGTTTCCGAAAAACTCCCGCTCGGTGCTCTCCAGCACGCCGATCCGCAAGCCGGAAGCGGGAAGGCTTGCGGGCACGGCGTGACGCGAGAAGGGGTCGGCAGCGTCGTACCCTTCCATCACCTTGCGGATCGCAACGCCATCGCCAACCGTGGCGGCAAAGACGGTGACCACGTCGACGCTGCGGCAGGCTGGGACGACGCCGACGTTCGGCACCAGACCCGGCGTCGGCTTGATGCCGACGAGATTGTTGAAGGCCGCCGGCACGCGTCCTGAGCCGGCGGTGTCGGTGCCGAGCGCGAATGTGGCAAGGCCGGATGCGACCGCGACCGCGGAACCTGAGCTCGACCCGCCCGATACATAGGCCGGGTCGAAGACCGAACGCGGCGCGCCATAGGGCGAGCGCGTGCCGTTGAGCCCGGTCGCGAACTGGTCGAGGTTGGTCTTGCCGATGACAAGGGCGCCGGCAGCCTTGAGACGTGCGACCACTGTCGAATCCAACGTCGGATCATAAGCGAAGGCGGGGCAGGCGGCTGTGGTTGGCAGGCCGGCGGCATCAATATTGTCCTTCACAGCGAAGGGGATACCCCAAAGGGGCAAGCTGTTTGGCTCGGGTGCACGTGTCAGCAGGTCACGGGCGGCTGAGCGCAGACCCTCATCCGGTGTGGCGGCAATGAAGATCGCCGGGTCTTTGGAAGCGGCGCGGCGTTTAATCACCTCCTCAACGAGTGTGAGTGGTGTCAGGCCGGATTGATAGGCGGCGCGAAGGCTTGAGAGATCGAGAATTGTCGGCAGCATGTCAGCAGTTCTCCAGAACGGCGATGATATCGCCGGCTTTGATATTTCGACCAGGCCCGGCACGCAGATCGCGGACGCGTCCAGCGGTGTGGGCAGTGACGTTGATTTCCATTTTCATGGATTCGATGATGGCAACCGTCTCGCCGGCGGCAACGGTCGCTCCCGGTTCCACCATAAGTTTCCAGATATTGCCGGGAACGCTACTGGCAACTCCGAAGCAGCCTGCAGGAATATCGCCACCGAGGCTTTCTCCAGCACCTTCGTCGCTGACGAAACTGTCGAGACCGGTTTCCTTCCAGCTCTGCCGCTCGGCGTCGAAAGCCGCCTGCTGCGTGGCCTTGAAACGGTTGATCGACACGGCATTCGCCTGCAGTTCCTTTTCATAGGCAGCATAGGAGAATTCCGTTTCCTCGATCCGCACGGGATAGCCGCCATGCGGGAAGGTAGCCCGCGCCTCTGTCAGTTCGTCATGGCTCACGGGGAAGAAGCGGATCTGATCGAAGAAGTTGAGCAGCCACGGCTTGCCCTTGGCGAATTCGGGGGTCTGCCGCCAGGTGTTCCAGACCTGAATGGTGCGGCCAAACAACTGGTAGCCGCCGGGACCCTCCATGCCGTAGATGCACATATAGGCTCCGCCGATGCCCACGGCATTTTCCGGAGTCCAGGTGCGGGCGGGATTATACTTGGTGGTGACGAGACGGTGACGCGGATCGACAGGGGTTGCGACAGGCGCGCCGAGATAGACGTCGCCAAGACCCAGCACGAGATAGCTGGCATCAAACACGATGTCCTTCACCGCCTGTTCGTCGGCAAGCCCGTTGATGCGGCGAATGAACTCGATGTTCGAGGGGCACCATGGGGCATTGGGACGGACCAGTTCCTGGTATTTGCGCATGGCAAGTTCGGCATCCGGATCATTCCACGACAGAGGCAGATGCACGATGCGGCTCGGGACTTTGACTGCCTGAGCCGGCGGCAGGGTCGCTTCGATATCAGACAGCAGTCCAAGCAGATGCTTTCGGCTCAATGTCGTTCCATCGTAATGGATCTGCAGCGAGCGGATGCCGGGTGTGAGGTCGATGAGACCGGGCAGGCGGGCTTCCATGACGGCCTGCATCAGCAGGTGTACGCGCAGCCTGAGCGCGATGTCGAGTGCCATCGGGCCATATTCGACCAGCAGATTGTCGTCTCCCTGGCGGCGGTAGATGACGGAAACAGGGCCATCGTCACGCGTCCCGACAATGGCGGAACCGATATCCGGCACGGGCCGATGAACGGCAGGACCGGCGATAGGGTCTTCGCTCCGCGCAACGGCGTGAAAGCGGATATGGTCGCCGGGCTTGAACTGGCCCATTTTCCATTGCTCGTCGCGGGCGATCACCGCCGGGCAGACGAAGCCGCCGAGGCTCGGTCCGTCGGGGCCGAGAATGATTGGCATGTCGCCGGTGAAATCGATGGCGCCGACGGCATAGGCGTTGTCGTGCAGGTTGGAAGGATGCAACCCTGCTTCGCCGCCATCGCTGCGCGCCCATTTCGGCGCCGGGCCAACGAGGCGGACGCCGGTGCGGGCGCTGTTGAAATGCACCTCGTAGGCGGTAGAGAACAGGGTGTCGATGTCGTCGGGTTGGAAGAAGTCCGGCGCTCCGTGGGGTCCGTAGAGGACGCCGACGCTCCATTCGCGCGTGAGTTCGGCGGGTTCGTTTGCAGGCTCTGCCGGCTTGGCAGGCACGTGTCGCGCAAGGTGCAGTACATGGCCTGTTTTGAGCGTGCCGGTGGCGTTGCCGCCGAACTGGCCGAGACCGAAGGTGGCACGTGAGCCGAGCACAACGGGGGCCGCAAGGCCCCCCGCGACGGCGAGATAGGCGCGCTGGCCAGGCCCCTCGATGATCCCGATGGAGAGCACTTGCCCCGCAGGGATTGTAACCGCCGTGTCATGCGGCAGCTGACTACCGTCACAGGTCATTACCATCCTGGCTCCGCCGAGCGCGATTACCGTGTCGACGTAGAACCGCAGCGTCGGGCCGGACACGGTCAACTCCAGCGCAGCGGTCGTGTCATTGTTGCCGACAAGACGATTGGCGTGGCGGAAGGAGCGTTCGTCCATCGGCCCGCTCGGCGGCACGCCGACATGCCAGAGGCCGAGGCGGCCGGGCAGTTCCTGGAGGCTGGACTGGGCGCCCGGCGACAGAACTTCGATGACATCCGGCACGAAGGCGAAATCGCGCAGCGCCGTCGTTGCCACCTTGCTGCTTGCGAGAAGATCGGAAGTGGCGATTGCGCGAAGATAGTCGAGATTGGTCTCGATCCCAGCGATCGACGTTTCCGCCAGCGCTGCCTGAAGTTTCGCGATCGCCGCCGAGCGGTCGTCGGCCGCGACGATGATTTTCGCAAGCATCGGATCGTAGAAGGGTGTTACCTCCGTGCCGGTTTCGATCCAGCCGTCGATGCGCGCGTCTGCGGGAAACACGACCTCCGTCAGCAAGCCGGCGCTCGGGCGGAAGTCGGCATGCGGCATCTCGGCATAGACGCGCACCTCGATCGCAGCACCCTTCGGCTTCAGAGCTTCGGCACCCGAAAGCACATCCTCGCCCGCCGCCTGGCGGATCATCCATTCGACGAGATCGATGCCGAAGACCGCTTCCGTCACTGGATGCTCGACCTGGAGCCGCGTGTTGACCTCGAGGAAGTAGAATTCCTCGCGTTCCGGATCGTAGATGAATTCGACGGTGCCAGCCGAGGCATAGGAAACTGAAGCGCCGAGATCGACCGCCGCCTTGTGCAGCCGCGCCCGCGTTACATCCGAAAGCCCTGGTGCCGGAGTTTCCTCGACGACCTTCTGATTACGCCGCTGCAGCGAGCAGTCCCGCTCGCCGAGCGCCACCACCTTGCCCTTGCCATCGCCGAAGATCTGCACTTCGACATGACGTGCATCGGCGACGAAGCGCTCGATATAGACACGCGCATCGCCGAAGCTGGCGCGCGCCGTGCGTTGCACGCTTTCGAAGGCGGCCTGTAGCGCATCGGCATCCGCGCAGAGTTGCATGCCGATACCGCCGCCGCCGGCCGTGCTCTTCAGCATCACCGGATAGCCGACGGTTTCCGCCGCCGCGAGTGCATCGTCGGCATGTTCCAGCAATCCGCTGCCCGGCAGAAGCGGTACGCCGCTTGATTGTGCCAGTTCGCGGGCGGTGTGTTTCAGCCCGAAGGCAGAGAGATGCTCCGGACGCGGCCCGATGAAGGCGATGCCCTCGGCCGCGAGCCGTTCGGCAAAACCGATGTTTTCCGACAGAAACCCGTAGCCGGGATGCACGGCTTCTGCGCCAGTCGCCTTGCAGGCGGCGATGACGGCATCGATGTTGAGATAGCTTTCGGTGGCGGGCGAGGGGCCAAGGTGTACGGCTTCGTCAGCCAGACGCGTTGCCATGGCAAACCGGTCGGCATCGGAATAGACGGCGACGGAGGCGATGCCCATTGTCTTCAATGTCCGGATGACCCGGACGGCGATTTCGCCGCGATTGGCGATGAGGACCTTCTTGAACATGCTCATGCCTCGGTACCCGGTGCAGCATCCCAGATGAGCACGCGGATCGGCGTCGGATCGAAGCCGTTGCAGGGATTGTTGATTTGCGGGCAGTTGGAGATGACGCAGAGCACGTCCATCTCGGCCACCAGTTCGACATAGTCGCCGGGTGCGGAGATGCCGTCGACGATGGTCATCTTGCCGTCGGGGCTGATCGGCACGTTCATGAAGAAGTTGATGTTCGGCACGATGTCGCGCTTGCTCATGCCGTGTTTCATCACCTCGATCACGAAGTTGTCGCGGCAGGCATGTAGATATTTGGTGGCGTGGCCGAAGCGCACTGTGTTGCTTTCGCAGGAGCAGGCGCCGGCCGAAGTGTCGTGGCGACCGCAGCTGTCGGCCGTCATCGTCAGCATCACGTTGCCTTCGTTGGAGATGATCCGCGTGCCCGTGCCGACATAGGCCTCACCTTGTTCCCGCATCGTATCCTGGTTGGAATAGCGCTCGGAAAAATCGTCGGCCTTGTAGAACAGCGTGTCGATCGCCTGCTGGCCGTAGCTGTCCTCAATGCGGATCGTCTGGCCCTTGCGCACGATTCCGGACCACGGCGCTTCGGCCGGAATGAAGTGGTCCTGCGCTGCATTTTCGATGGTGCGCGAGGCGTCGGTTTGAATGAAATCGATCATGTTCACCTCCTCAAGGCTGCATCATCGCGTTGTTCTCGAAACCGCGAACGGCTTCGGCGGTGGCCGTGCGGGCAAGATCGTCCTTACCCGGCGCGGCGGCGCGGAAGCGGCTGACGGTGATCGGTGCCGGCGCATAGACCGGATTGGGATCGAGCGGATGCGGGCAGGTGGAGAGGCCGACAAACATATCCATCTCGGCACGCATTTCGGCGTAGTCGCCGCTGTTGGACCGTTGGCCCTGCCAGTGGAACCCACCGGCGTCATCGATACGGACAGGCGCAAAGAGATTGAGCACGGCCGGAATATCGCGGCGGTCGAGCCCGAGCTTGCCGGCAACGAGCACGAAATTGTCGCGCGTATTGCGGGTCTTCACACCCGGATATTTGGCCGCGTTCGAAGCAGCCGTCGATCCGCCCATCAGGCAGTCATGGGCGCCGGAGCTATCCTCGATCATCGAAAACATCACGCGGCCCATGTCCGAGAAGATCACCCGGCCCTTGCCGAGCGCGGTCGTCCACTGGACCTTGACGGTGTCGACGAGATTGAGCCTCTCGCTGATGTCGGTCGCGTTCCAGGCGACCAGCGCTACGGTAGAGGCGCCATCCTGCTGGTCGATACGCAACGCCTCGCCGCGTTTCAAAAGGGTCGACCAGTACCAGCCGCCGGGGATCGTTTCTCGATGGATGATCGCTGTTGACTCGATTGCGGGTGCGGGCAACGGGCTCGGCGACGGAAGCGTCTTGGGGGCAAACTCCAGCCCCTTCTTCTGGTGTTCTTCATAACGCTGACGGTTGGCGGCGATTTCCTCTGCGGAACGTCTGACGTGCATGGCTATCTATCTCCTGACGGACTGGAAGACGGGTCGTCCCGGCGAGGGCCCTGCAAAACGACCGGGCCGTCCCGGTCAGGGCTGGAAAGAGAGAGCTCCCCGGCGCGGCGCGGCGGCCAGATGGAAATGTCCCGCGTGATGGTGGCGCCGTAGCGTTGTTTTTCCTCAGGACGGTCGCGCGGCCGCTCGAAGGCGACAACGCGGGTGGCGAGCGTGAAAGCCTCCCGCATGTCATGCGTGACCATGAGGACAGTCATCTGCGTTTCGTGCCAGAGCCGCTTCATCAGCGTGTGGATTTCCGCGCGGATGCCGGGATCGAGCGCGCCGAAGGGCTCGTCGAGCAGCAGGACTTTCGGCTTCATGATCAGCGCCTGTGCCAAAGCCAGCCGCTGCTGCATGCCACCGGAAAGCTGGGCGGGATATTTCTCTTCCGCACCGGAGAGACCCACTTCGGCAACAAGCTGCCGGGCCTCCTCGATGGCTGCCCGCCGGGCCGCGCCGAAAAGTTTGGCCTTGTATTTGGAGGCTGTCAGCTCCTTGCCGAGCAGCACGTTCCCCAACACGGTCAGATGCGGGAAGACCGAATAGCGCTGGAAGACGACGCCGCGATCAGGACCTGGTTCGGAGGGCAGCGGTTCGCCATCAATCAGGATCGTGCCTTTCGTCGCTCGCTCCTGGCCGAGCAGCATGCGCAGGAATGTCGACTTGCCGCAGCCGGAAGGACCGACCAACGCGACGAAGGCGCGCGATGCCACAGTCAGCGAAACGTTCTCCAGAACGATCTGGTCTCCATATTCCTTCCAGACGCCGTCAATGATCAGTTCGCTCATCCCTGCTTCTCCAATTCGGACCAGGGGAAGATGGCAATGCGGATTTGATCGAGGACGAAGTTCGTCAGGACAGCGAGAAGGGTGATCCAGACGACGTAGGGAAAGATGATGTCCATCGACAGGTAGCGGCGGACGAGGAAGATGCGGTAGCCGAGCCCGGAATCCGACGAGATCGCCTCAGCGGCAATGAGAAAGAGCCAGGCCGGGCCAAGCTGCAGCCTGACGCAGGTGATCAGGCGCGGCAGGATTTGTGGCAGCACGACGCGAAGCGCGATCTGCCATGACGATCCGCCCAGCGTTTCCGCCTTGACGATCTGCTCGCGCGGAAGCTCTTGCGCCTTCAGGGCCAGGTCCCGAACCATCGTCGGTGCGACGCCAATGACGATCAGCGCGATTTTCGAGGCTTCGCCAAGGCCCATGACGATGAAGAGAATGGGCAGCAGCGCCAGAGGCGGCACCATGGAAATGACGGTAACGAAGGGCGCCAGCAGCGCCCGCAGATAGGGCAGCATGCCGATGATCATGCCGATCAGAAGCGCCGTCACCGTCGAGATGCCAAGGCCTGCGAAAAGACGGATCAGGCTCGCAGCCGTATCGGACCACAGCAGATAGTCGCCTGTGCGCGCATCCGGGAGGAATGCCAGCCGATTGATGGCGTCGGCGAAGCCGGTAAGACTGGGCAGCAGCTTGTCGTTGGCATTCTCCGCCAGCCTTGCCGCCGATCCCGTCGCATAGGCGGCAATCAGCAGCAGGAAGGGCAGGAGCATGAGGGCAAGCTGTGCACCCCGGCTCGGTCTGGTGTTGATCCAGCGCATGGATAAGGCTCCGCGGATGAAGGAGAAGAGGCGGCGCGGAAAACCCGCACCCCTGATCGGCGCAACGTTCAGAGCGAGCCGTCTGCAGCGGCCTTCATGTAGGTTTCGGTGAAGCGCAGCTTGACGTTGCCGCTGTCACCGAGAACCTTGCCATCAGGCATTTCGATGCCGATGACATCTGCCGATGCGGCGCCGCTGCCGAGCAACCCTTTTTCGAACAGGAAGTTGCGCACGAGGTCCATCGTTTTCGGCAGGCTTGGTGATGCCGTAAAAGCCACCGCGTCGGCTGGCTTGTCGAACAACTTGGTGGCGGCAATCTGGGCTTCGAAGCCCTTCAGATCGGTTCCCGACGCGGAGCCCATCGCTTCGCGCGCCGCCTTGCCTTCGTCGGTGTCCGCCGTCATCAGCGCTGCGGTTTCATACCAGATGCCGGCGAGCGCCTTGCCGAAATCCGGATTGTCTTTCAGCACGTCGGAATTGGCGACCATCAGGTCGATGATCTCGCCGGGGATTTGCGAGCTGTCGAAAACTTTCTTGGCAGTCGGCTCTTCGAGGATGGTCGCAACAAGCGGGTTCCAAGTGACGACTGCCGAGACATCCGCTGTCTTGTAGGCGCCGACCATGTCGGCGTCGGAGGTGTTGACCACCTTCACATCCTGTTCGGTCAGCTTGAGGCTTTCAAGCGCCCGGGCGAGCAGATAGTGCGAGACGGAAAACTCGACGAGATTGACGTTCTGGCCCTTCACATCGGCGAGGCTCGCCTTGTCCTTGAGAATGACGGCGTCGTTGCCGTTGGAGAAATCGCCGACGATAACGGCGGTCGTATCGACGCCACCCGCTGCCGGAATCGAGAGGCCATCCATGTTGGTGAGCGTCACTGCGTCGAAGGCGCCGGCGGTGTACTGGTTCATCGATTCGACGTAGTCGTTGAACTGGGTGACTTCGATCTTGAGACCATACTTGTCAGCCCATTTCTTCACGATGCCCTTGTCGGCCGCATAGCCCCACGGCATCCAACCGACATAGATCGACCATGCGACCTTGAAGTCGGTCTTCGGTGCTGCAAAGACGTTTGACGCCATGCCGAAGGCCAGCGAAGTCGCCAGTGCGGTGATGGAGAGCATTTTCGAAAAAGTCTGCATTGAAATTCCCCTTTTTGCTTTTCTTCAAAAAAGGGATCGGCATGGACCATCGCGCCGCCAATCCCTTGGCTAACGAGGTCTCCCGGGCTTTTGTCCCGCCGTGCACCCGGCGGGATGTCTCCCCAACCGGTGGTAGCTCTCGGACCAGCACGCTTCTCGAAGCGCCGGAACCCTAGCCACCAACTCTGCATTCTAAAATGCAAAGGCTGTGCCAAGTTTTAAGTATTTGATTTCGCTTGAATGCACGAGGCACCACAGCTCGCATCATTTCAAAAGTGCATGCACTTGCCCATTCTTTGGGCGTCGTACGCCTCTTAAGTCATCAAGTCGGCGGTTCTGACGCAATCATCCGTCCTCTCGCTTGGCCTTCACAAAGGGATGTCTTTGCGTTAGAAGCCGCCGGTAATCCGGTCGCAGCCCACCCGGTCAAAACAAGGGATCCTATCGTATGAAAACCATCGTCATCTGCTCCGGCGGATTGGACTCCATTTCGCTTGCGCATAGGGTCGCGGCGGAACATCAGCTTATCAGCCTTCTCTCCTTCGATTACGGACAGCGACATCGCAAGGAACTGGACTTCGCCGCCGCTTGCGCCAAACGGCTTGGCGTCGCCCACCAGGTCATCGACATCAGGAATATCGGCAGCCATCTCACCGGCTCGGCACTGACCGACGATATCGACGTCCCGGACGGCCATTATGCCGAGGAGACGATGAAGGCCACCGTGGTTCCAAACCGCAATGCGATCATGCTGGCCATCGCCTTCGGTCTTGCCGCTGCGCAGAAAGCCGATGCCGTCGCAGTCGCCGTGCATGGCGGCGACCATTTCATCTATCCGGATTGCCGGCCGGACTTCATCGATGCGTTTCAGGCCATGCAGAACCATGCCCTGGATGGCTATGCCAACGTGTCGCTCTACGCGCCCTACGTCACCATCTCCAAAGCCGACATCGTAACCGATGGCACGAAAAGCGGCACTCCGTTTGCGGAGACTTGGTCATGCTACAAGGGCGGCATGCGTCATTGCGGCCGTTGCGGAACCTGTGTCGAGCGGCGAGAGGCCTTTCATCTCGCCGGGGTCGATGATCCCACCGAATACGAGGATCCGGACTTCTGGATGGCGGCGACCGCCGGCTTCTCCGCCGAGGAGGTGAAATAATGTTCCGGATCACCAAGGAATTTCATTTCTCCGCCTCGCATCAGCTAACGCATCTGCCGGCCGAGCATCAGTGTGCGCGCCTGCATGGGCACAACTACATCGTCGTGGTGGAACTCTCGGCAGCTACGCTTAACGGCGACGGCTTCGTTCGCGACTACCACGAGCTCGCGCCGTTAAAGCGCTACATCGACGAAAGCTTTGATCATCGCCATCTGAACGAAGTGCTCGGCCATGACCGGGTCACGTCGGAATATCTGGCAAAACATTTCTATGACTGGTGCAAGGAGCGCCTGCCGGAAACTTCAGCGGTGCGTGTCAGCGAAACACCGAAGACTTGGGCGGAATACCGGCCATGAACACTGCCCGCGAGGCGCAGATCCGCGTCAGCGAGATATTCGGACCGACGATCCAGGGGGAGGGCATCCTGATCGGCCTGCCGACTGTCTTCGTCAGGACCGGCGGCTGCGATTATCGCTGTTCATGGTGCGATACGCTGCATGCGGTCGACAATGCTTATCGCGATCAATGGCGTCCGATGTCGGCCGAGGAGATCTGGCGGGAGGTCGTCCGGCTTTCCGGCAGCAAGCCGCTGACGGTCTCGCTATCCGGCGGCAACCCGGCGATCCAGCCGCTCGGTCCGTTGATTGAGCGCGGGCATCGCGAGGGTTACCGTTTCGTGCTCGAGACCCAGGGCAGCGTTGCGAAAAACTGGTTTGCCGATCTCGACGTTCTGGTGCTGAGCCCGAAGCCGCCATCAAGCGGCATGGAGACAGATTGGGACGCTTTCGATACGTGCCTGAAAATGGCTGCGAGGAAGCCGCAGATTGCGCTTAAAATCGTCGTCTTCGACGATCGAGACTACGCCTATGCCCGCGTTGCTGCGGCCCGCTATCCTGATCTTCCGGTCTATCTCCAGCCCGGCAATCACACCCCGCCGCCGCCTGATGACGACGAGGCAAGGGTCGATATCAACGGCGTCATGGACCGGATGCTTTGGCTGGTCGACAAGGTGACGGAGGACCGATGGTTCGAGGCGCGCGTGTTGCCGCAATTGCACGTCCTGCTCTGGGGCAACAAGCGCGGCGTCTGAATCGCACGCCCCGCACCTCAGTAACGCGGGGCGTAGTCCAAGCCACCGTCAATGCTTTTCGGGCGTCCGTCGAGGAAAAGTTCGCCGATACGCGGTGCCGAGCGGGCGATGACCTTGCCGCGGCGGATGACCGCCAGCCGGTTCGGTTTCAACCGCAGCGCTTCCAGCGTATCCTGCGCCTGCAGGATGACGAGGTCTGCGTTGCAGCCGATTTCTAGGCCATAGCCCTCAAGGCCCATCGTCTTTGCCGAGTTGACCGTCAGCGCATCGAAGATCTTCCTTTTATCCTCGATCCCGGCCATCTGCGCGACGTGGATGGCCATGTGGCCGACCTCCAGCATGTCGCCCGATCCCATCGAATACCAGGGATCCATGACGCAATCATGCCCGAAGGAGACATTGAGGCCCGCATCCATCAGCTCTCGCACGCGGGTCATGCCGCGGCGCTTGGGATAGGTATCGTGCCGGCCTTGCAGCATGATGTTGATCAGGGGATTGGGGATGACATTGATCTGCGCCTCCGCCATCAGGGGAATGAGCTTGGAGACATAGTAATTATCCATCGAGTGCATCGAGGTCAGATGTGAGCCGGCGACGCGTCCCTCAAGGCCAAAGCGGATGGTTTGGGCCGCCAGCGTCTCGATATGGCGCGACAGCGGATCGTCGGTCTCATCGCAGTGCATGTCGACCGGCAGGCCGCGGTCGGCGGCGATGCGGCAGAGCGCCTCGACGGACGCCGTGCCTTCGCCCATGGTACGCTCGAAATGCGGAATACCGCCGACGACGTCGACGCCCATGTCGAGCGCCCGGTTGAGTGAGCCGATGCCATCGGCTGCGCGATAATAGCCATCCTGCGGGAAGGCGACCAGTTGCAGATCGATATAGGCCGCGACCTTCTCGCGGAC
The DNA here is from genome assembly GCA_900471525.1 of Hyphomicrobiales bacterium. Taxonomy (GTDB): domain Bacteria; phylum Pseudomonadota; class Alphaproteobacteria; order Rhizobiales; family Rhizobiaceae; genus Pararhizobium. The sequence continues at coordinate 80,807 of UCEZ01000022.1, forward strand.
CTCGATCATTGCCTCGACGGTCACCAGTTTTGGGTCGCTGGTATCAACATGGCTGCGGATGAACAGGAGACCTTGCGTCACCGCCAGATCGCAGTAGTGCAGTGCGCGATCAACCAGTTCTTGCCTTGTCACGATCGGACGCAACTCGCCCCATAATGCGATGCCTTCAAGCAGTGTGCCCGAAACATTCATCCGCGGCAGGCCAAGCGACAGCGTTGCATCCATGTGGAAATGTGGATCGACGAAGGGCGGGCTCACCAGCCGTCCAGTGGCGTCGATTTCCTCTCCCGCCTGCGCCTCGATCGTCCTGTCGATAGCGCTGACCTTGCCAGCCGTGATGCCGATGTCGATGCCCTTGCGGCCGTCGGGAAGATTTGCGTTGCGGACGATCAGGTCGAACATGGAAACCTCGTTGAGTAAAAGCGGTTATCGCTCGCCGCGTCTGTAAGGCCGCATCAGCGCCTGCGGCACGCGGGCGCGGCGGGCCATCACGGCAAGCGCGACGATGGAAAGGATATAGGGCGTCATCAGGAACATCTGGTAGGGCACACCTTCCACCACGGTTTGCAGCCTGAGCTGGAACGCATCGAAGAAGGCGAAAAGCAGCGCGCCGAACAGCGCCCGACCGGGGCGCCATGATGAGAACACCACAAGCGCGATGCAGATCCAGCCGCGTCCCTGTATCATGGTTGGGAAGAAGCTGTTGAACGCCGACAGAGTGAGGAATGCTCCTCCCATCCCCATCAATGCGCTTCCGGCGATTACCGCGCCGTAGCGCACCTTCATCGGATTGACACCTTGCGCTTCGGCCGCATGTGGATTTTCGCCGGTCATGCGGATCGCAAGGCCAAGTGGCGTGCGAAAGAGGATATAGGCCATCATCAACGCAATCAGGATCGCCAGGTAGGTCGGTGCTGTCTGCGTGAAAAAGGCCGGCCCGATGAAGGGCAGTGTCGACAGACCGGGAATGGCGATCGGCTGGAACGGCACGATGGTCGGCGGCGTGCCTGCTGTGGGCACGATCAGGCGGAAGACGTAGTAGCTAAAGCTGGAGGCGAACAGCGTGACGCCGAGGCCCGCCACATGCTGGGAGAGACCCAGCGTCACCGTCAGGCCTGAATGCAGCAGGCCGAAGACCCCACCGGCAATCGCGGCGACCAAAAGGCCGGTCCAAAGGTCGGCGCCGTGATAGACCGAGAGCCAGCCGATCATCGCGCCGAAGGTCATGATCCCCTCGATGCCGAGATTGAGCACGCCGGCCCGCTCGCACAACAATGCGCCGAGCGTGCCGAAAATCAGTGGTGTCGCGATGCGCAGGACGGCGCCCCAGAGGCCGACAGATGCGATGATGTCAAACAGCAGGGTCATCGGCGGATCCTGTACTGGGTGAAGAACAGCGCGATCAGCATCGTCAGCAACGACAGTGCTACCGTGACATCGGCGATATAAGTGGGGATGCCGAGGCCACGGCTCATGCCATCCGCGCCGACGAACATGGTGGCCGTGAAAATGGCCGCGAGGACCACGCCGAGCGGATTGAGATTGGCGAGCATGGCGACGACGATGCCGGCATAGCCGAAACCGGGTGACAGATCGGTCGTGACATACCCCTTCACCCCCATGACCTCAATCGCGCCGGCAAGGCCGGCAAGCCCGCCCGACAGGCAGGCGACCTTCATCAGCGTTTTCCCGAGCGGAACACCCGCGAAGACCGCGCCGGAGGGATTGAGGCCAGCGGCACGCGATTGCAGGCCGAACACCGTGCGCGACTGCATGAGATGGACGATGACCGCCAGGGCGACCGCGATCACAAGGCCAATATGCAGGCGGGAGCGGGCAATCAGCTTCGGCAGCATGGCATGGTCGCTGATCGATTGCGACTGTGGCCAGCCGAAAGCGAGCGGATCCTTGAGCACCCCGTCGATCAGCATCGAAACGAAGAGCAGGGCGACGAAATTCATCAGCAGGCTGGTCACGACTTCATCAACCGAGAAGCGCAAACGCAGCCAGAGCGGGATAAGGATCAGGACCATGCCGGCGATGGCACCGACCAGCAGCAGCAACGGAATAAGAATGGGTGCAGGCAGATCGCCCAACACTTTGGCACTCGCTGCGGCAACCGCGATGGCCCCGAGATAGAACTGGCCTTCTGCGCCGATGTTCCAGAGTCTCGCCCGGAAGGCAACGGCGGCGGCGAGCCCCGTCAGCATCAGCGGCGTTGCACGCGTCAGCGTTTCGGTAGCGGAGAGGCGCGATCCGAAAGCGCCGGTCAGGATGCGCCAATAGGCATCGAGCACCGGAGCGCCGGCAATTGCAATCAGGATGCCGGAGAGGGCAAGGGCGGCAATGACTGCGAGCACCGGCGCGACGATCAGCAGGTAAAGCGGGCGATGTTCGCGGCGCTCAAATCGCATGGTCAGCCTTCCAGGCCTCATGCCATTCGCCGGCCATCATCAGGCCCAGCCTGCGTGCTTCGGCCACTTCCGCTTCGACGGGGGGCGACAGCCGACCGCCGACGATGGCCTGGATACGGTCGGCAAGCGCGATCACTTCGTCCAGGTCCTCCGAGATCAAAAGTATGGCCGTACCCTGCCGACGGGCCTCCAGAAGACGCGCATGCACGGCTGCCACTGCGCCCTCATCAAGGCCGCGCGCTGGCTGCGCGGCGATCAGTATGCGCGGCCGCTGATGCAGATTGCGGCCGAGGATAAGCTTTTGCATGTTGCCGCCCGAAAGCAACCGCGCTCGGCTTGCAGGGCTGCCACCGCGGACGTCGAATTGGCCGATGATCTCCTTGGCAAAAGCGATACCCGCCTTGCGGTTCACAAGTCCACTGCGCGAAAATGCAGGCGAGGAAATGCGCTCGAGCACGGCGTTTTCCCAGATTGCCATTTCACCGATCACGCCTTCCTCGTTGCGGTCCTCCGGAATCCGGCCGATATCTGCGCTGACGACATCGGCGACGCCGAGATTGCCGATCGGTTCGCCGAAAAGCAGGAGGGTGCCGGACGTGCGCGATAGCGTGCCGGAGAGAAGATGCGCCAGCGCCGCCTGGCCATTGCCCGAGACGCCGATGATGCCGAGGATTTCGCCTTCGCGCAGCCGGAAGCTGATGGATTTCAACCGCTCGACGCCATTGATCTTCACTGTGATATCGGCAGCCTCCAGCGCAACCGTGCCGGGCGCCGATGGCTCCCGCACCGGCCGCGTCACACGGCGGCCGACCATCAGTTCGGCCAGCTCAGCCTTGCTGGTCTCAGACGCTCTGCGTTCGGCAACCACCTTGCCGCTGCGCAAGACGATGATCCGGTCGGCCGCGGTCATCACCTCATCGAGCTTGTGGGAAATGAAGATCAGCGAAAGGCCCTGGCGGGCCATTTCCTTCAGCGTCGTGAATAGCTTTTCGGCCTCGATATTGGTGAGCACCGCCGTTGGCTCGTCAAGAATCAGGATGCGGGCATCGTTATAGAGCGCCTTGAGGATCTCGACGCGCTGCTGCTCGCCGACCGACAGGTCTCCAAGACGCGCATCCGGATCGACCTTGAGGCCGAAGCGCTCAGAAATTGCCAACAGTTTCTTCCGCGCTGCGGATGTCCCCGAGCGCCAGGACCAGAGTTTTTCCGTGCCGGTCATGACATTTTCGAGAACGGTCAGGTTGGACGCCAGCGAGAAATGCTGATGCACCATGCCGACACCGGCGCGGATCGCAGCTCGCGGCTTGCCCTGCGGCAGTTCCATGCCATCAATCAGAATTCGGCCGGCATCCGGCATATAATGGCCGAAGAGGACACTCATCAGCGTGGTCTTGCCTGCGCCGTTCTCGCCGAGCAGGGCTACAATCTCACCTTTGGCAAGCGTTATCGAGATGTCGTCATTTGCAAGGTTGGTGCCGAAGCGCTTGCTGACACCCTGTATTTCCAGAACCGGAACTGTCATGCCGCAAGCCCTGCCACCGGGAAACGATGTTGCCAGCGTTCTTCCCGTTCGAGACGTGCGGCAAGCGATAACAGCAGCGCCTCGTGGCCCATCGGCGCCATGATCTGTACGGGCAAGGGCAGGGCGTCCGCATCTGATCCAAAGGGCAGGGTCAAGGCCGGAAATCCCGAAATATTGGCGAGAGAGGCAAGCGGTGCAAAAGCAGTCATCCGCTCAAGCTGCAACTCCGTATCGCCATGATCGGACGGAAACGACCCGATCGCAAGAGGCGCCTTGGCAAGCATCGGCATCAACATGCAATCAACCCTGTCGAAGATAGTCCAGAGTGCGCGGCTGGTTTGCACTGCGCCATTCAGCGATGTCCAGAGTGTCTGTCCCGTGAGCGCACGACCGTGCTCAACGAATGCCTGAGTCAGAGGTTCGGCGCGTGAGATGTCGAGCCCGAGCGTATCGATGAAGGATGCGAGGTTGACCGCGATGATGTCGCCGAGCGCGCGACGGCTGGCATCGACGCTCTGCTCGAATTCGGCCCAGCCGAGCGAGACGATCTGATGTCCATCCGCCTCAAGCGCGCGCGCTGCATCCTTGATCGCTTCGAGCCGGTTACTGTCCGTCGGATATTTCGGGCCGGTATCGGTCAGCAAGCCAATCCGCAACCGGTCACCTCCGTTCTCTAAAATCGCCGGATCGGCAAACGGACCCTTTGCCTTGCCATGCAGAGCATCGAAAATCAGCGCCGCATCCCGCACCGAGCGACAGACGGCGAGTTCGCTGGCAATGCCGCCGAGATGATTATCGAAGGAAGGGCCGGCCGGCATGACGCCGCGGCTGGGCTTGAGGCCGACAAGGCCACAGCAGGCAGCAGGCACGCGGATGGAGCCACCGGCATCCGTGGCATGCGCGATCGCGACGATGCCGGCTGCGACCGCCGCCGCTGCACCGCCGGACGAGCCGCCGGGCGTGCGCGCCGGATCGAGTGGATTGCGGCAGGTCGGCCCGGCGGCCGGCTCGCTCGCCAGCGAAAGACCAAATTCCGGGCTCGTCGTCAGTCCGAACAGGCAGAAACCGGCTTTTCGGAAGCGGGTGGCGAGATCCGAATCCGGTTCACTGCCCTTTCTTTCGAAGAGACGTGACCCGGCTGTCACCGGTAATCCGGAGAAAGGTCCGCCAAGATCCTTCGCCAGCGTCGGCACGCCGGAAAACGGCCGGGCAGCAAAGCGGCCCGGCTCCGAATACCGTTCCTGATCCATGGCTTCAGCCGACGCCATGCCCATCGTCGAGTCGAGATGGGCAATAGCGCCGAGCGTTCTATGGTCCTCGACCGAGGCAAGCGAGGCCTGCATCGCTTGGATAGAGGTCAGGCTGCCGCTCTTGATCGCCTGTGCCAGGTCGGTCGCGTCGCCGCGCATCAGTCGAATTACTTCGGCTCGTCCATCATCTTCGGAACTTCGAAGGTGCCAGCCTTGATCTCCGCCCGCTTGGCTTCCATCGCAGCCTCTGCTTCGGCAGGTGCCACGCCCTTCACGAAGACGATATCGCTGCCGCCTTCCTTCATCAGGCCGTAGGGCGTGTAGTTCTTGCCGACCGGCTTGCCGGCGGCGGCATCGGCGATCGCGGCATTCAGGATTGGGCGAAAATACCACATGGCGTTGGCAAACACCGTGTCCGGATAGCGCGGCGTGTAGTCGATCAGCGAGCCCACCGATTTGATGCCGCGTTCCTTCGCTGCATCAGCAGTGCCGATACGTTCGCCGAACAGAATGTCGGCGCCGGCATCGATCTGGGCAAGACCGGCTTCGCGGGCTTTTGGCGGATCGAAGAAGGTGCCGATGAAAGAAACCAGATGCTTTGCATCCGGATTGACGGCCTTGACGCCCTCGGCGAAGGCATTGATCAGCATGTTGACTTCCGGGATCGGAATGGCGCCGACCGAGCCGACAATGTTCGACTTGGTCATCTTGCCCGCCAGCATGCCGGCAAGGTAGGCACCGTCATGGTTCCAGGTGCCGAAGACGCCGAAATTGCTACCGGCCTCAGTGCCGCTCGACCCCAGCACGAAAGCCGTGTCCGGATAATCGGCCGCGACCTGTCGCGCTTCCTTTTCCACGGCATAGGCTTCGCCGATGATCAGTTTGTTGCCCTGCTCGGCATATTCGCGCATGGCGCGCGGATAATCGGTGCCGGAAACTCCCTCGGAGAAAACATATTCAATGACGCCTTCCTTGGCTGCGTCCTGCAAGGCTTGATGAAGACAGGAGTTCCAGGCATTTTCGACGGGCGAGGCATGGATGCCGGCGACCTTCATCGGCGCAGCGGCTCTTGCCAGCGGCGCGAGCCCGCTGACCCCGAGGGCGATGCCCGATGCGATTACTGCACGGCGTGAAATCAAGATGTCTTTGGTCATTGATTTGCTCCCCTTTTTTTTACCATTTGGTTCAAAAATCATAGGGAGCGCCTAAAAAAGTGTCAAGCGGAAAACTGGCTTAAAAATCAGGCTGTTCGCCTCATTGCAACACCTTGAACTCGCTCGTCAAACATCCTGCATCGAGGGTGGAACATGCCGGTGAACTGATAGTGATTGCCCGCATACGTGACTTCGACATGGGTCGTCGCGCGGCCGCTCAATCGGCCGGAACGACGCGATGTGTTTGGTCCTGGTTCAGGGAAACTGCTCCAGCCACGATTGCTCGATCGCATTCGGCTTGCGATCGGCGGGACAAACTGCGAGCGCGCCGTGGGACTTGCGATTGTCGCCAATTTCATGGCCTAAAACGTGATAGAGGTCGCCGACAATCATGATCTCAGGCGATGCTGGTTCGAAACACGGTCATATCACCAATCTAGTTTAAGCAAGAATCATGCTGTTTGTCCCACTTCCCTTCGTCGTTGCCCTGTTGCTGCTCATTCTTTTCGTCGCAGCAAGACGCAACGATGAATCCCCGCCCAATCGTCCATTCATGGCTTTGATCATGACCAGTGCGTTTCAATCGGTACTCGCCGGTTTGCGCTGGGGTTACGGAGTGGCGAGTGTCGCCTATGTTGCGCCGATTGTTGCGGCAATCGTCCCGCCGCTCGTCTATCTCGGCGTTTCCAGTCTGGTTCGGACGATCCATCGTCCATGGCCGCTCTCCCTGGGGCTGCATATCCTTCCGGCTGTCGTGATCGTGGTACTCATGGCTGCATGGCGGGATGCCATCGATGTCGCGTTGATCATTACCTATCTGGGCTACGCCATAGCTGTCCTCCTCCTCATGCGATCTGGCACGGACGTTCTTCGTCTTGCGCCTTTTGAAGGGGCGGCCTCGGTTTATCGAGCCAGCATATTCGCAGCAGTTGCGCTTTGCCTGTCGGCGGCAGTCGACACGTTTGTCTATTTTGATTTCGCATGGGCCCATGGTGCCCATGCTGTGAAGGTTATCAGTGTTGCCAATCTTCTCGCGCTTGTCGTTCTCAGCATAGCGGCTGCAGTTGCCAGCCGAAGCCGTGCTCCCGTCGAGGCTGCCGAAGTCTTGCCCCAGCTCGATTTTGTCGAGGATACCGAGACGATCGTCAGGGTGGACGAGTTGATGCAGGAGAAGAAGCTCTATCGGGACGCCAATCTCAATCTCGATCGTCTCGCTCGAAAGGCGGGGATACCGGCGCGGCAAATCTCGGCGGCGATCAATCGGGCCATGGCCAAGAATGTGTCGCAATATGTCAACGAGTACCGCATCGCAGAATCCTGCCGTCTTCTGGCCGACACGGATCAGTCCGTGACGGAAATCATGTTCGACGTTGGCTTCCAGACCAAATCCAACTTCAATCGCGAGTTCCGGCGAATAACGGATATGACCCCGCTCGCCTGGCGGGAAAAGAGTGCGCGCAACGCCTGATCCTTCCTTCGCGCGGAGCTTTGTCGCGTGAGTTGGGCGCACCGATATGGTGACTGAAGGCCGAGAGAGGTCCGCCCACGTTCTAAATCGCGATAGAGGACGTTCTATAACGCAATTCAGGTCGCTGCTTTTTCCGATTCCGCAATTCTGGCGGCATGAACACAGCAACCGAACACGATCGCCAATTTGCCGAGAAGCTGAAGTCGCTTTCTCTTCAGCCCGTGGCATTTGACCCGGAGCCGCCGAAGCGCCATGCCCGGCTGTTTCTCAATCGCGTTGGCGTCCTCGCCATCGTCACCGTCGCATCGTTATATGCGCTCATCGTATTTCAACCGGGCGAGCTGTACCGTTTCGGGCATAAGATGTTCGGCGGCGTTACCGCAGGCGCGGCCGGCTCATCCGAAACCGACATCGCGAAATCGACCGGCAAGGATCTCGCGGCCCCCGCCAGGGAAGATCTCGCCAGAGCAGCGCAAACGGCGCCCGCAGTCCTTTCTGGCGCGGTTCCGGCAACACGTGGCGTCACAGGCTCCGGCTATGTCGTGGCGCTCGATTCTGCCGCGATCTACTCCAAGTATGAAGGCAAGATTGTAGAAATTGCGGTTGAGGTCGGCGACAAGGTTGAGGCCGGCCAATTACTGGTCAGGTTGGATGACGCCGGTGCCCGGTTCGCGCTTCGCGGGGCCCGGATCGCCAAGGCTTCGGCGGAAATCGTCCTCGCCGCCAGGAATATCGACCTCGCCCAGGCCAACTCCTCTCTCGATCGTATCAAAACCCTTGTCGCTCGCGGTACGGCGCCCAGGCAGCAGTTGGAGGATGCGGCGAGCCTGCGGGATCGCGCCGTAAACAGCGTGGGGCAGGCAAGGCAGGATCTGGCCAGGGCCGAACTGGCTCTCGAAAGGGCGGAGGATACCGTCAGCGAGCTGAATGTCAGGGCGCCCATTGCCGGGACGGTCACGACACGCAACGCCCGATTGGGCGAAATCGTGTTGGCGCGTGCCGACAGCGTACGCGAAAACGCCAGTCTGCTGACTATCACCGATACCATGAGCCTGGTCATCGACGCTGATATCGCGGAGTCCAGTATTGCCCTTCTGCGGCCCGGCCTTCGTGGTGAGGCGGTGCTCGACGCCTTTCCCGACCAGCCGTTCGACGTGCAGATCGACCGGATAGCGCCCGTCGCTTCTGCCGACAAGGGCACGGTCTCACTTCGCCTTTCCCTCCGCTCAGCGCCAGCCGGCATCCGCCCCAACATGGCAGTGCGGATCAGCATTGCAGCATCGGCGACCGTAGCCGCCATCAATCAGCGAGGAACGCAAAAATGACAATCACGGCACAAGAAGCAGAGCCTTACATCGAACTCAACGGCGTCAGGAAGGGCTTCAAGTTCGGCACGGAGGGAATATCGATATTCTCCGATTTGAACCTGAGCATAGCGCGCGGCGACTTCGTTGCTGTCATGGGGCCTTCCGGGTCCGGAAAATCGACGCTTCTGAACATACTGAGTGGCATCGACAGCCCGGATGCGGGCAAGGTGCGTATCGGCAAGAGCCACCTCGACCGGATGGGCGAAAGCGCCAGATCGTCATGGCGCGCCCATAACATGGGCATCGTTTTTCAGTTCTACAATTTGCTGCCGATGCTCAACACGGCGCAAAACGTCGAGCTGCCTTTGCTTCTCAAACCTCTCACCCGAAGGCAGCGGAGTGCGAGGGTGGACACGGTTCTCGATCTGGTCGGGCTCAACGGCAGGCAGAAACAGTATCCAAATAGGATGTCGGGTGGTCAGCAGCAGCGTGTCGGCATTGCCCGGGCCATCGTCGCGGATCCTGGCCTGCTTCTCTGCGACGAACCGACTGGCGACCTTGACCGGAAATCGGCGAACGACATCCTCGAAATGCTCGGCTTCCTCAATCGCGAACTGAACAAGACGATCGTCATGGTCACCCATGACCCGGAGGCGGCCCGTTTTGCCAGGCGCACGCTTCACCTCGACAAGGGGACATTCATCGAGCAGGGGATGGACAGTCAATGACCTTTTTCCAGCTGGCCCGGCGCAATGCCTGGCGCAAACCGCTTCGAACAATGCTTCTTGTCTTCTGTGTCGGTGTGGCTTTCCTCATCTACGGCCTGACGGCGAGTTTTCTCAGCGGCTCGCAAGGGTCGGAGGGGGCGAGCGAAAATCTGCTTGGTGTCGTCAACAAGGCGGGCCGGGCGCAGCCGCTGCCGCTCGCCTACATGAACAAGATCGCCGCCGATAAGGATGTCGCGGCACTCGCCTATATGACGCGCATGCGCGGGTTTGTCGGCGCCGAGAAGAACGTCGTCGTGACAAGTGCCGTCGATCCACGGTTGATCGCGGGCGTGAACGGCAAGGAGCTGGGCCTGACGCCCGAATTGTTGGCCGGGCTCGATCAGGCACGCGACAGCGTGCTCGTCGGAAAGGCACTCGCCGAAGCGCAAGGCTGGTCCGTGGGGCAACGCATAGGCGTAACCGCCTTCCAGATGACCAAGGCGAATGGCGGCCGGGACTGGAGCTTCGAGATCTCAGGCATTTTCAACGGCGCCGATGCAAGCACCGACACCTATTTCATGATCGCCCGCTACGACTACGTCAACGCGGTGAGAGCTCGGGACAGGGATACGGCCGATGCCTTTATTGTCTTGCCGCGCGAGATGGCTTCGCCCGGCTTGCTGGCGTCCAGAATCGATTCCCTGTTTGCCAATTCGGCAGCACCGACCAAGACGCAATCCGAGAAACAGTTCCTCGAAGCCTTCATCCGTCAGTTTGCCGACATCGGTCTGATCGTCAATCTCGTCGTCGGCGCGGCCTTTGCGACAATCTTGATGATCGTCATCAACACCATGGTCTTTGCCATCAGGGAACGAACGTTCGAAATCGGCGTGCTGAAGACGCTTGGCTTCTCACGCAGCCATATCATGGTGCTGATCGTCGGCGAGACCATGCTCATATTCGTGACCGGCGGGATGATCGGTCTCGCGCTCACAAAACTTGCGACCGTCTTTGCCGGTCCAACTTTTGGCCTGGTTTTCACGCCTGTGGTGCTGGTCAAGGCCATCCTCATCATCGTCGTCCTTGGCCTCGTCACGGGGATCCTCCCGGCATTCAACGCCATGCGTATGCCCATCATCAACGCTTTCAGGTCGAGGTAGCTCCATGTCGTCCCAGTTCAAGCAAACATTCGTCATGATCAGAGCCAATCTCGGCAGCCTTCCGCGCCGGGCGTGGATATCCCTGTCGATGGTCCTCTCGGTCGCTTTGGTCGTGTCCGTGCTGATCGGCTTCTTGTCCATGGCCAAAGGGTTCGAGACGGCGCTGGCCAGTGCGGGTTCCGCCTCTGTCGCTATCATTTTCGGTGGCGGCACGAACCAGGAAATCGGCTCCGATATACCGCCCGAAATGATCCGCAACCTCAAGGCCAGCAAAGGCGACACCGGGATCGCCCGCGACGCGAATGGCGACTTGATCGTTTCGCGCGAGACTCTCGTGCCGGTCGATGTGAGGCGTCTTGCCGATGGCGCGGACCAGGCGCTTGCCTTGCGCGGTATGGATCCGGCTGGGCCATCCCTTCGCGATGGAGCCGCGCTTTCCGGGGGGCGCTTGTTCGCTCCCGGTTCTCGCGAGATCGTCGTTGGCAAGCGTATTGCAAGCGAATTTGCCGGATTCGACATCGGCGACAAAGTTCGCCTTGGCCCGCTCGACTGGACTGTCGCAGGACATTTCGCGGCCGGCGGCAGTGCTTTTGAATCCGAGATCTGGGCCGACATGGAAGCGGTTCAATCCGCGTTCGATCGGCAGGGTCAGGTGCAGACCGTCCGGGTTCGTCTCGACGGTCCGGCCGGCCTGAAGACGCTGCAAGCCGTGCTTGCTGCATCCTCCGGGACGCCAATCGTCGCAATGCCGGAGGTCGACTTCTACGTTTCGCAATCAGAGAGGATCAGCAGCCTCATCAGGCTTTTTGGTTGGCCCATTGCACTGTTGATGGCGATCGGCGCAACCGCCGGGGCGCTCAACACGATGATGAGCTCCGTTTCGGATCGGTCTGTTGAAATCGCAACGGTGCGCACCTTGGGTTTCAGTCGGTTCGCCGCCTTTTCGGCGACGTGGGTGGAGGCAATGCTTATGTCCCTGGTGGGCACTTGCACCGGTGCGATTGCCTCATGGCTGGTCTTCAACGGATGGCAGGCAAGCACGCTGGGCGCCAACAACACGCAGATGGCGTTTCAACTCAGCGTGACAACTGACCTGATGCTGCAGGCAAGTCTGTTGGGACTGGCCATCGGAATCGTTGGCGGAGCTCTGCCGGCATTCGCGGCGACGCGGCTTCCGCTTGCCTCCGCCCTGAGAAACAGCGGGTAGACACTGTCCGTTTCAGATATTTTCCATGGGCGCGGACAATCTCCAACTCGCAAACGGGTTTGATCGCCGCAATCGTAGGAAATGGTCAGCAATCAAACCCGGTTTCAGCCGCTGGCTGGCGAGTTACCGCGTTCCGGCGCGTGAGTTTTGCAGCGTCAGCTTAAGGCATGCCTGTTCGTATGCAGCCAAAACGACATCGACTGAAGCGATCAGGATTGTTTCTGGGTTCTTCAGTTCTGCGAGGCTGCCGAGGGAGTTTGGCAGATACTGGTGAGCCAAGGTTTCCGGTATCGATTTTCCTTTGAGCGCATTCAAGAGTTTCGCAACTGCTGCTTCCGCATTGGGCTTGCCCCAATAATAGCGAATACGGTCGCTGTAGCTGTAGTGTCTCTGAAGACGAAGTGCGGCATCGTCTCCATGATAGTGCCCCTTCCAATCCTGGGGCGACGCAAGCATCGTGTCTTCCATGGTCCGGGCCAATGGCCGGTCGCCATATCCTTCAATCAGTTCGGACGCGATCATATCCAGTGCGTAGACGGCTTCGCGATATGCAAATGTCAGGCCCGGGCCGACTTTCAGGATCGGAAACCCGTCGCGCACCAGAGATGCGAGCGCTGCTTCGGTCTGGTAATCGGTGGAATGGGCTTCGAAGACCAACTGCGGCTGCTCGTCAAGCAGGTTGGAGAGATCGGCCGCGCGATCCGATCTGTATGGAACGACGTTGTCGCTTCCAAATTCGACCCCGGGCTGAACGACAAATGCGATGACACGGGAAAATGCGTCCGCGAGGCCTGCCTGATCAAAGACGGCTCGATGGATTTCGATCGTGGATCGCGCGGCCTCGGGCGATGTCGGTTCGACATCGCTCAGGACATGATCCGCACCGCCAGGCACGGGCACCTCGGTTCCGAGGATGTAGACTGGCGGGGGTATATGGGCCTCCCGTGCTGCTCTTTCTGCCACCTGCGCCAGCCGCGCGGCCCGTTCCGCGATCGTGCGATCGTCAAGGGCGGCCGGCTCGCCGGCACAGCCCATCGAGGCATCCAGATGGATCTTGCTGAAGCCGGCTCGCACGTAGGCATCGACCATTGCTTCGGCTTTTCCCATCGCCCTCTCAGACTGTTCCTTCCTCCAGGGATTGGGACCAAGGTGATCGCCACCGTAGATGATCTGGACCCGGTTCAGCCCCTCTTCGTCGGCGATGCTGTTGGCGAAATCGATGAAGGCCTGCGGTGTCATGCCCGTATAGCCGCCGAGATGATTGACCTGATTGCAGGTTGCCTCGATGAGAACCTCCCGGCCGGTGCGCGCGGCGCGTCTTATCGTCGCCCTGAGGACGATGGGGTGAGCGGAACACACGGATGTAATGCCGAATGGATTGCCGCTGTGTCTGGAGGCGGCCAGCCGCATCAAGATATCACTCATGAACACTCTCCGTCCTGGTCGTGGCGATGAAAGATTCGAGTTCGGCCAGGCTGGAAACGCCTTCCATCGGGCCCTGCCGGGTCACGTTGCGGGCGCCTGCCGCGTTGGCGAGCAGGAGCGCCCTTTCGGGCTCCATGCCTATCCGGCGGCAGGTGAGATAGGTCGCGCCGAAACAATCGCCCGCGCCCGTCGGGTCGATTTCGTCGACGGTGAACGCCGGCGCATCAATCTGCTTGTGGTCGCGACCAAAGAACGACGAGCCTTTCCGGCCGCGCTTCAGCACAATTTCGCTGACGCCACTGTCCAGAAGCTTCATTATCGCCACCGCTTCGTCTGTTCTGTCGGCGGCCACGAGGAGCTCCTCTCCGGAGGGGAGCAACAGGTCGGTGACCGCGAGAATATCATCCAGAAGCCTTCGCCCGCGTTCGGCATCGAGCAGCTCCTTGCGGATGTTCGGATCGAAGGAGACTGACCCGCCGCGGCGTTTCACCGTCTGGATGGCGTGATTCAGGATCTCCGCCACGCCGGGAATGGCGAAAGCCGACCCCATGACATGGATGTGCCCCGCGCGCTCCACCAGAGCGTGGGCATTTTCCGTCATCCTGACATCACCTGCTGCGGAATGCGTGATGTTGAAGACGAAATCGCGCGCGCCGTCAGGACGATATCGGACGAATGCGCTTCCTGTCGGCTTGTCCTCGATAATCGAGATTGCCGAAACATCGACGCCGTCGCTTCTGAGGCGCTCGATGTTCAATCGGCCGAAATCATCGTTTCCAACGCCGGCAATGATCCCGGCGGAACCGCCCATGCGCGCAACCTGGTCAATGAAGATGGCGGGCGCGCCGCTGGGATAGGGACCGACCAGCGGCTGCGGCGCCAGGAACCCGGTGCCGACTGTTGTCGCCATGATCTCCACAAGGATTTCGCCAACGGTGATCGTCGGTCCAAGCACTTCCGGCGCGAGGCCCCGGATATTCGAAACGGACAATGTCAAACTCCTCAGTCAAGCCAGGGGTCATTTCCAAGGCTGAACGCTATCGAGCGAAGTAGTCGGCGCGCGCCAAATAGTCAATAATAATTTACGCGCGATAATTATTTTTGCGACGCACACGAATGTTGTGTCGCATTCATTCATAATCTTAATGCAAAAAATTATTAGATAATATCAATAATATGAGAAAAATCTCAAAGAGCCGGACGGTTAATCGGAGATGCTGTCGCTTGACAAGAGCCGCAGTATTGCCTGATAAAAGTTTACGCATGTAAGTTTATGCGTGAACATCCGTTAAGGAGGAGCGGGACTATGAGGAACATCATTCGAATTCTATCTTCGTCCGCCGTCGGCTTTGGCCTGATGGCAGGAATGGCCTGTGCCGAGGAGCTGACGATTGCCACCGTCAACAACGGCGACATGATCATCATGCAGAAGCTGTCCGCCGAGTGGGAGAAGCAGAGCGGCAACAAGCTCAACTGGATCGTGCTCGAGGAAAACGTCCTGCGCGAAAGGGTGACGACGGACATCGCCACGAAGGGCGGCCAGTTCGACATTCTGACGATCGGCGGCTACGAGGCGCCGATCTGGGGCAAGGCTGGCTGGCTTACCCCTGTCGATGATCTCGGCGACGACTATGACTATGGCGACCTGCTGGAGCCGATCAAGGCCGGCCTCACCGTCGACGGAAAACTCTATGCGGTGCCGTTCTACACCGAAAGCTCGTTCACTCTGTATCGCAAGGACCTGTTCGATGCGGCCGGCCTCAAGATGCCGGACCAGCCCAGCTATGACCAGATCAAGGAGTTTGCCGCAAAACTCACCGACAAGTCGAAGGAGCAGTATGGTCTCTGCCTTCGCGGAAAGCCGGGCTGGGGCGAGAACATGGCGTTCCTCGGAACCATGGTCAATTCCTATGGCGGTCGTTGGTTCGACATGGACTGGAAGCCGCAGCTGAACTCGGAGCCGTGGAAGAAGGCCATTACCGACTACGTCCAGCTTTTGACGGAATATGGCCCTCCCGGCGCAACGGCAAACGGCTTCAACGAAAACCAGGCGCTGTTCTCGACCGGCCATTGCGCCATGTGGATCGACGCGACGTCGGCGGCCGGCCGCGTCTACGATCCGAAGCAGAGCCAGGTGGCGGACAAGACCGCGTTCACGCGTTCTCCGGTTGCCGTGACTCCGAGCGGATCGAGCTGGTCCTGGTCCTGGAACCTTGCCATTCCGCAGACCTCGCAAAAGGCAGAGGCTGCGAAGTCGTTCCTCAAGTGGGCAACATCCAAGGAATACGTGAAGCTTGTTGGCGAGACGGAAGGCTGGGTTGCCGTGCCGCCAGGCACGCGCAAGTCGACCTATGCACTGCCTGAATACCAGAAGGCCGCGCCGTTCGCGGCAACGGTTCTCCAGGCAATTCTATCTGCCGATCCGTCCAAGCCGACCAAGGATCCCGTCCCCTATACCGGTGTCCAGTTCGTGGCGATCCCCGAGTTCCAGGCCATCGGAACGAGCGTCGGACAGCAGATCGCTTCGGCACTTGCCGGCCAGCAGAGTGTCGATGCCGCCCTTGAAACTGCCCAGAAACAGGTCGAGCGCGACATGACGAGGGCGGGCTACATCAAGTGAGGTCTCTGCCCGCGGCTTCGGCCGCGGGGTTCCTCCCGGAGAGGGCCCGGCAGCTGGTCTGCCGGACCTTTCGCATTGAAGGCCATGGCGATTTGCAAGGTTTCCCCATCCCAGGTGCTGCCTTCGACCGCCTGCTCCACCTGCAGCCATCATCGGAATGATCCCGCCACAAGAGAACCTGGGCGGCCTACGACTATCGGAGACTGATATGAAGCTACACAACAAGATTGCGCTGATCACGGGCGGCGCGCGCGGCATCGGGCTCGGTTTTGCCGAGGCGTTCGTCAACGAAGGCGCCAAGGTCGTGATTGCCGATATAGACGCCCAGCGGGCGACAGCTGCCGCGGCGGCAATCGGCCCCGCTGCAAAGGCCGTCAAACTCGATGTCACCAACCTTCCGGCGATCAATGCGATTGTCAAAGCCATCGACGCGGAGTTCGGTGGCATCGACATCCTCGTCAACAACGCCGCCATCTTCGACATGGCACCGATCAACGAAATAACGGAAGACAGCTACGACCGTGTTTTCACGATCAATCTGAAAGCGCCGCTGTTCATGATGAAGGCCGTGTCCAACGTCATGATTGCGCGTGGCAGGGGTGGCAAGATCATCAATATGGCAAGCCAGGCCGGACGTCGCGGCGAGGCGCTGGTCACTCTCTATTGCGCCTCGAAGGCAGCGATCATCTCGGCCACCCAGTCGGCGGCGCTTGCCCTCGTCAAGCACGGTATCAATGTCAACGCGATTGCACCCGGCGTCGTCGACGGCGAGCACTGGGACATTGTCGACGCAAAGTTTGCTGAGTGGGAAGGCCTGAAA
The DNA here is from genome assembly GCA_900471525.1 of Hyphomicrobiales bacterium. Taxonomy (GTDB): domain Bacteria; phylum Pseudomonadota; class Alphaproteobacteria; order Rhizobiales; family Rhizobiaceae; genus Pararhizobium. The sequence continues at coordinate 97,861 of UCEZ01000022.1, forward strand.
CCGGGGGAGAAGAAGGCCGCCGTTGCCAAGTCAGTGCCGATCGGACGCTTTGCGACGCCTGATGACATCAAGGGCTTGGCCGTCTTTCTCGCCTCCGCCGACAGCAACTACATTCTCGCCCAGACATACAATGTCGACGGCGGAAACTGGATGAGCTGAGCGGACGAAGGGAGAAGAAAGACATGCAAGCAATTCAATTTGTCGCCAAGGGCGTGGCGGCGCCGGCAAACCTGCCATTGCCGGAAATTCCGCCGGGTCATGCGCTGGTCCGCGTGAAGGCGGCCGGATTGTGCCACACCGACATCGACGTTCTGCACGGCCGCTACGGGGAAGGACGCTTCCCTCTGGTGCCAGGCCACGAATATGCCGGGGTCGTCGAGGCGATCGCCGCTGATGTGACTCGTGTTCAACCGGGCTCTCGGGTGGCCGTCGATCCGAACTTGCCCTGCGGCGAATGCAAGGCGTGTCGCAAGGGTCTCACAAATCTTTGCCGCGATCTCAAAGCCTATGGCGTGACGCACAATGGCGGCTTCGCCGAGTTCAGCGTCGTCAAGGCAAATCATCTCCACGACATCGGCGAACTGCCGTTCGATGTCGCTGCCCTGGCCGAACCCCTGGCATGTGTTGTCAACGGGCTCGGCAGCGCGGACCTGAAGACCGGCCCCTTCGGCTCGCAGAATGCTCTCGTCTTTGGGGCCGGCCCGATCGGCTTGCTGTTGGCGCTTTCGCTGAAGGCGGAAGGCGTCGAGACAGTGACGGTCGCCGATATCAACGAGAACCGCCTCTCGTTCGCGCAGGAACTTGGGCTCAAGGTTGCGGTCTCCGGATCGCAGGAGTTGCTGGCGCACAAGCGAGACTTTGATTTCGTCGCCGACGCCACGGGGATCGCGAGCGTTGTGGAAGGAATGATCGATTTCACCGCGGATGGTGGAACCGTTCTGGTCTTCGGTGTCTGTGCACCCGACGCACGGATTTCCGTCGCACCCTTCGAAATTTTCCGCCGGCAGATCAAGCTGGTCGGTTCGCATTCGCTCAATCGCAACATTCCCGATGCACTGGAAATTCTGGTGAAGGACAACGGCGCCATGGCGCGGCTCGTGTCGCACCGCTTGCCATTGCCGGAGATCCTGCCTTTCCTCACAAAGAAGTCGAGCGATGCCGCGACGATGAAGGTGCAGTTCGTTGCAGATTAGGTTTTTGAGAACCACGTGCTGGCTGGCGCGCTTTCGACTTTCCGTGCACCGTGGAGTCATCTAGAAAGTCGAAAGATTTGCCGTGTCAGGAGTAAGCAGTTGGGGAAAACGATCAGAACGATGGAGGATTTTTCCGAGTTCGTCGGCCTGTCGCGTCCTACAGTCTCGAAATACTTCAACGATCCAGCCTCGGTTCGCAAGAAAACGCGGGACGCCATCGAGGTGGCCCTCAAGAAGTCGGGCTTCCGGCCGAACATGTTTGCCGTCAATCTCAATCGCCGGCGCAGCAACATCATCGGCGTCATCATTCCGAATTCCACCGACCCGTTCTACATGGCGCTGACCCGCCGTATAGAGGCGACCGCCAATGAAGCAGGCTTCCTGGCGTTCGTCCTGTCGTCGGATGGTAAGGCGGAGATGGAAGACCGGGCCATCAAGACATTTAAATCGATGAACGTCGCTGGCGCGATCATCGCCCCGCTCGGGATTAAGTCTCATCATTCCACGCTCGAACAGCTCGGCAAGAGCATTCCGCTCATCTATGTGGATTCGCCGCTGGACGAGACATCGGCCTTTGTCGGAACGAACAATCGCCAGAGCTTTGGCCTGATCGTCGATTATCTGTGCCGGTCGGGGGAGCCGCCCTGCTACTTCGGCATGCCGCAGGTCAATATCAACGCGGCGACGCGGCAGCGCGCCTATATCGAGGCCATGGAGCAGTTTCGCTTCACGCCTGAGATCGTCGATGTTGCCGACAACGCCACCTGGGATTTCGAGCGGTTCGGTTTCGAGGAGGCAACGCGACTTCTGGGATCCAGCGCCCGGCTCCCAACCAAGACCATTCTCTGCGCCAACGATCGGGTGGCGTTCGGTGTCATCTCGGCAGCCTACCAGAAGGGCCTCAAGGTCGGCCACGGCGCCGACTGCGATCTTCGCGTTGCCGGACACGACGATCATCCGTTGTCCCGCTACGCCTGTCCTCCACTAACGACCGTCGCCCAGAATTACAACGAGATCGGACGGCGTGCGATCGAACTGCTGCTTCACAAGCTCGGCGATGAGCCGCCCGCTTCGGGCTTCGGTGGAATGGATGAACGGGTGTTGTTGACAGCCGAGATCATGCTGCGCAGCTCGGCTTAAAGATCGTCGGGGGTCGAGCCGGCGGCCTTGAAGCGCTCTTCAAATTCACGCCTCAGGCTGCGCCTCACCTCGGCGGCGCGCAGGCGGCGTTTTCCAATCGCTGTCTTGGGGCTGTAGGCGGGCACATTGGTAGGACGCCCCTCCGCATCGACTGCAACCATCGTAAAGTAGCAGGAATTCGTGTGCCGCCGTTCGCCGGTCCTGATGGTTTCCGCTTCGACCCTGATGCCGATTTCCATCGACGTCTTGCCCGCATAATTGATCGAAGCGCGAAAGGTGACGAGTTCGCCGACATGGATCGGCTGGCGGAAGACGACCTGATCGACCGATAAAGTCACCGCATATTCCTGCGAATAGCGCGAGGCGCAGGAAAAGGCGACGCGGTCCAGAAGATTGAGGAGCGCGCCGCCATGGACCTTGCCGCTGAAGTTGGCCATGTCGGGCGTCATCAGGACGACCATCTCCAGTTGGCTCGTGTCATGATCAGCTTCCAAAACGCACCTCCCGATCGAATTTCCCCAAACCCCTTCCGAGTATCTACGACGTTCGGGCACCGTTCAATGCCGGCGAAGCGTCTTTCGGTGCATCGGCCGGCTGGCGGATATGCAACGCAATGAGGCGCTTCAACTCCTCGGCGTCGCGGGCTTCCAGCGCATCGACCATCATGTGATGTTCGCGGCCGGACTTCTCGATACGGGCCCGGGTCCGCCACTGCGAAACCGGCGCTGACGATGTGCGCTGGCGAATTTCGGAGACCAGGTCGACCAGTTCCTGGTTGCCGCCCAGAAGCAGAAGTTCGCGGTGGAAGGCAAGGTTTGCCTCGTAGTGCTCCAGGATTGTCCCCGTCAGGGTCATTTCGTCGAAGTACCTAGCAAGCCCGCGCAATGTGACGATGCTTTCAGGGGTTGCATTGGCAACCATCATGTCGGCGACCGCGGTTTCGAGAATGACGCGGATGTCGCTCACCTCCTTCGCGCGCCGGTCGTCGGGCTGGTAAACGTGGTAACCCCGGTTGGGCACATGCGCCACCAACCGCTTCTGCGAGAGGCGATCGAGCGCACGGCGAACTTCCGGCCTTGTGCAGTCATATCGACGCTCGAGATCGATCTGCTTCAGCCAGGTGCCGGCGGGCAGCATACCGGTCAGGATGTCCTGAAGCACAAGATCGGTGACGTCCCGCTCGTCCGACATGACAGCCGTTTCGCTTTGAACTTCGCTCATGGGTTCTTCCTGTTCTCATGGGCGGGCGGCCTGCCCGAATTTTTCTTGTAACCGAACTTCGACGATTGCGACGTAGCCGACACCACAAAAATATTCATCGACGCCCGTTGCGCAATTTATTTTTGTATCATAAATTGGCGCCAATATTGGTAACTATAAAATAAGCGAGTCCCGAACGCCATGAAAAATTCCGATTCCGTCTGGGATTTCGTTGAAGCGAAACGCGATGCTTTCTTCGCGCTCAGCGACCGTGTCTGGGACATGCCGGAAACCAACTACGAGGAATTTCGTTCCTGTGAAGAGCATTCGCGTCTCCTGACAGAGGAAGGTTTTCGCGTCGAACGCAATGTCGCTGGCCTTCCGACAGCCGTCATGGGTGAAGCGGGCGAGGGCGGCCCGGTCATTGCCATTCTCGGCGAGTTCGATGCGTTGCCGGGACTGAGCCAGGAAGCAGGCTTGGCCGAAGAGCGGCCGCTCGTCCCCAGCGGCAATGGTCACGGATGCGGTCACAATCTGTTAGGATCGGGCTCGATGCTGGCCGCCGCCGCGGTCAAGGATTTTCTGGCAGCGAACGGCATGAAGGGGCGTGTCCGCTACTACGGCTGTCCCGCCGAAGAAGGTGGCTCATCCAAGGGCTTCATGGTGCGCGCCGGTGTTTTCGATGACGTCGATATCGCCATATCCTGGCATCCAGCCGCCTTCGCCGGTGTCAACAATCCGATATCTCTTGCCTGCAACGAGCTCAACTTCCACTTCAGCGGACGGGCTTCGCACGCTTCGGCAACGCCGCATCTCGGCCGCAGCGCGCTCGATGCCGTCGAACTGATGAATGTCGGCGTCAACTATATGCGCGAGCACATGCCTTCGTCGGCCCGCATCCACTATGCGATCACCGACGCGGGCGGTGCCGCACCGAATGTCGTCCAGGCTCGTGCGACGGTCCGCTATCTGATCCGCGCAAGGACACTGACCGAACTCTTGAGCCTCGTGGCGCGCGTCAAGAAAGTGGCCGAGGGCGCAGCCTTGATGACGGAAACGACGGTCCGCAGCGAAGTTGTCAGCGGTGACGCCAATCTCGTCGGCAATACGCCTCTGGAGGAGCGGATGTTTACCAATCTCCAGCGGCTGGGGCCGCCTGTTTTCGATGACGCCGACAATGATGCCGCGCTAAATTTCCAACGGACCTTCTCGCCCGAGGATATTGCGGCGTCCTTTGCGCGTTTCGGGATCAAGCCGAAGAAGGGGCAGGCGCTTTGCGATCTCATCTATCCGCTGGGTGGCGGTGACGGATCGATCGTCGGTTCTACCGATGTCGGCACGGTGAGTTGGGTCGTCCCGACGGTGCAGATGCGCGGCGCAACCTATGCCATCGGCACGCCCGGCCATTCCTGGCAGCTGGTGGCGCAAGGAAAATTGCCCGCCGCGCACAAGGGCATGGAGCACGCGGCAAAGGTCATGGCAAGCACCGCTCTCGACCTGATCGCCGATCCGGCCCTCATCGAGGCCGCCAAGGCGGACCACAGGGCGCGCCTCGATGGAAATCCGTTCGTCAATCCCATTCCCGATGACGTTTCTCCGCCCCTGCCGGAGAACAGCAATGGCCGGTAAGACCATCCTTCGAAGCCTGATGGCGTGCCTCCGATATGGAGTGGACCCATCGTGACGCAGCCGGGATTTCTCGATCTCTTGAGCTTCGGGCCTGACGGCTGGTCAAAGGCGCTGCTCGCCGGCGCCTGGATGACGATCCTGATTGCGCTGTCCGGCTATACGATCGGCGCCGTCATCGGCACGTTCGGTGCCTGGGCGAAGATCTCCGGCGGCAGGGCAGTGCGCGTCGCGGCCGATGCGTATACGACGATCCTGCGCGGCATTCCGGATCTGCTCGTCATCTATCTTCTTTATTTCGGCGGAAGCGCTGCGATCACATCGATCGGCAGACTCTTCGGCGCTGACGGCTTCATCAGCTTCCCAGGCTTCCTTGCCGGCGCGCTCGCCGTCGGCATAACGTCCGGCGCGCAACATACGGAAGTGTTTCGCGGCGCGTTCAAGGCGGTGCATCGCGGCGAGATCGAGGCGGCGATCGCCTGCGGCATGTCCCGCGCGTTGCGCTTTCGCCGCATCATCGCACCGCTGACATTGCGCCATGCGCTTCCGGGCCTCGGCAATGTCTGGCAGGTCGTCCTGAAGGAATCCGCGCTGGTCTCCATTACCGGCGTGGTCGAACTTTTGCGCCAGTCGCAGATCGGCGCCGGCTCGACCGGTCTTCCCTTCGATTTCTATCTGATTGCTGGCCTGATCTACCTCGCCATCTCGACCGTCTCCAGCATCGCCCTGCGGCAGGCGGAACGTCATTTCAGCCGTGGCGTGAGGAGAGGCTGATGGATTGGCAATTTACACAGGAAACGTTCCTCAGCCTCATCTCGGCCTTACCGCTGACATTGTCACTCGCGGGCGCGTCGATCGTTCTTGGCGCCATGCTCGCACTGGCGCTGGCCCTTGCGCGCACCTCCGGTATCCTGGTGCTCGATTGGTTTGCCCGCGCCTATGTCTTCGTCTTCCGCGGCACGCCGCTGCTCGTCCAGATTTTCCTGATCTACTATGGCCTCAGCCAGTTTCCGGCAGTCCGGCACAGCATCTTCTGGCCGGTCCTTCGCGACGCCTACTGGTGCGCGGTCATGGCGCTCAGCCTGAACACGGCCGCCTATGCCAGCGAAATCATCCGTGGCGGATTGCTCTCGGTTCCGCACGGACAGGTCGAGGCGGCGCGCGCCTGCGGCATGTCGCGATTGATGGTCTTTCGCCGCATCGTGCTGCCGCTGGCGATCCGCCAGGCATTGCCGGGTTACGGCAACGAGATGATCTCCATGATCAAGGCGACGTCGCTGGCCTCCATCATCACCCTCATGGAAGTCACCGGCGTCGCGGCTCGGATCATCTCCGAAACCTACCGCGCCATCGAGGTGTTCGTCGTCGCAGGCTTCATCTATCTGGCCATTAACTTCCTGCTGACGCGTCTGGTCCAGCTGGTCGAATTCAAGCTCAGTCCGCATTTGCGGCAACCGGAAAACGCCGCGCAGGCGGTTATTGCAGGAGATGCGCGATGAACCTTCCCTTGTCCGCGGCAGGATCGCTGGCGCTGAGCATCAAGGATCTCCACAAGAGCTTCGGCCCGATTGAGGTCCTCAAGGGGATTTCGCTTGATGCGAGGGAAGGTGAGGTCGTCTCGATCCTCGGCTCCTCCGGGTCCGGCAAGTCGACCTTTCTGCGTTGCATCAACATGCTGGAAACGCCCGATTCCGGCAGTTTAACGGTCGGCGGCGAAACGATCCGGATGCTGCCCGCCCGCAATGGCAAGAGCAAACCGGCCGACATTGCGCAAGTGGACCGCGTTCGCTCACGGCTCGGCATGGTGTTCCAGAGCTTCAATCTGTGGACCCACAAGACCATTATCGAGAACGTTATCGAGGCGCCCGTGCATGTCCAGAAAAGGCCACGCAAGGAGTGTATCGAGGAAGCCGAGGCGCTGCTTGCCAAGGTCGGCATTGCCGACAAGCGCAATCAGTATCCATCGCATCTCTCCGGCGGCCAGCAGCAGCGTGCGGCGATTGCCCGTGCGCTCGCCATGCGACCCGACGTCATGCTGTTCGACGAGCCCACATCGGCGCTTGATCCCGAGCTTGTCGGCGAGGTGCTGCGTGTCATGCGGTCGCTCGCCGAAGAGGGGCGCACCATGCTGATCGTCACGCACGAGATGGGCTTTGCCCGGGATGTCTCAAGCCGCGTCATCTTCCTGCACAAGGGGCTGGTCGAGGAAGACGGCAGCCCGAAGGACGTCTTCGAGAATTCCAGATCCGACCGTTTCCGGCAGTTCATCAAGGGATGAGTGCCGCGACTACTCCAACTATCGATCAAAAAAAGGGGAATGCAACAATGAAAACTATGACATCAATCGTCAAGGCGGCCTGCTTTTCGACGCTGATGCTGGCCTCGGCCGGTGCCCACGCAGAAGACAAGAAATGGACGCATGTGACGATTGCGACCGAAGGCGCCTTCAAACCCTATAACTTCACCAAGCCGGACGGCACGCTCGACGGCTATGAAATCGAGCTGACCAAGTATCTCTGCGACCACATGAAGGTCGAATGCGAGGTCGTCGTCCAGAACTTCGACGGCATGATCCCTGCGCTCAATGCCGGCAAGTTCGATGCGATCATCTCCGGCATGTCGGCGACGGAAAAGCGCGAAAAGGTCATCGACTTCAGCAATTCCTACGGCTCGACCGGCCAGGCTTTCGCAACGCTGAAGTCCAGCCCGCTCGCCGGCATGCCGTCCAAGGGCGAAGTCTTCTCGCTCGCCTCGAATGAGGCCGGCGCCATGAGCATCCTCGAGAAGGTAAAGCCGATGCTACAGGGCAAGACCATCGGCGTGCAGACGGCATCGACCGGCGCATCCTTCGTCGACAAATATCTCAAGGGCGTTGTCGAGGTTCGCGAATACAAGACGACGGAAGAGCACGATCTTGATCTCGCCGCGGGCCGTGTCGATGTCGTCATGGCGTCCATGGCTTACCTCACGACGGCATCCGAAAAGCCGGGCAACGAGGACATGACAACGGCAGGTCCGCGCTTCCAGGGTGGATTTCTCGGTCGTGGCAGCTCGGTCGGCCTGCGCAAGACCGATCCGGCACTCAAGGCGATGTTCAACGATGCCATCGCCGCTGCCAAGGCAGATGGCACGATCAAGACCCTGTCGGAGAAGTGGTTCGGGTTCGACGTAACACCGCTTTGAGGTTGCGCGTGCCCAACTCCAGCAAGCGTTATTAAGCTTGATCATGAACGTCCGGCGGGCAGCCATGCCCGCCGGACGTTTTTTGTCCGCGGGTCGCGGTCGAATTGGGAGCGGCGGGTCGCTCGTTCCAAACTTTCGTCCATGGGTTGAGCATCGGTCTCATTGCGCATCCCGTCCGGTTCATCGTAGGTAATGGTTCGCGGTGCTCTTTCTTTGGCGGCTTACAACAGCGGACCCGATATCATGACAACCCTCCAACAGGTTGCCTCCCGCGCCGGCTGTTCGCTTGCAACCGTCTCGCGGGTCCTGAACCGCACCGGGCCGGTCAGTGACGAGATGGTCCGGAAGGTCCGGCGCGCTGCGGCCGAACTTGGCTATCGCGCGGCCGCAGTGCCAACGGGTTCGGCAAAGCGCCGCCCGGTCATCGGCGTCCTCATTCCAAGTATCACCAACCCCGTCTTCGCCGCCTCCCTGAGCAGTATCCAGAATCGCATGCTGGTCGCCGGTCACGGTGTGCTGATCGCGCAGTCGGACTATGATCCTGCTCGCGAGGTGGACGCGGTCGCCTCCCTGCTCAATCAACAGCCGACAGGGCTGATCCTCACCGTTTGCGATGCGCACAGCAGCGAGGCGCTCTCAGGGAATCTGCCGCCAACGGTTCTGCTCGGCAATCCGCCGACTGCGCGATTTCCCGCAGCCGTGTGCGCGGACAATCGCCAGGCTGGCCGCCACGTCACCGAACATCTTCTCTCTTGCGGTCATCGGCGCATCCTGTTCGTCTCCGGCTATTTCACGGCCTCCGACCGGGCAAGGCTGCGCTACGCCGGATATTGCGATGCGATGGATGCGGCGCGCGTGGCCGTTCTGGAAGCCATGCAGATCCCGTTCGTCGATGGGTTCGAAACGCTCGATCTATCGGTGATTCTTTCGCGCTTCGCGCCTTCTGCGATTATCGCCTCAAACGACCTTCTCGCGTTTTGCGTCATCGCCGCCGTCAGACGCCAGGGTCTGTCGGTGCCGGGCGATATTTCGGTTGTCGGCTTCGACGGCATCGCGATCGGCCTCTTGACCGATCCGGTCCTGACGACCGCGGAAATGGGGGACGCGACAATGGGCGCCGCGGCTGCGTCGCTGCTTCTGGACATGGCCGAAAATGCTGTCGCACCGCGCCATCTACAGGTGGCGCACCGGTTGCGCCCCGGCGGTACGGTGCGCAACATCCGGAATAATGACTGACGGGGCAACGAAAAACGGCCGCCACAAGAAGGGCGGCCGTTCGATGAGCTGGGATCTGTTTAGCTGCGCGGCAGTAGATCTTCGACATCGGCGGCTGCGTCGTCCAGTGCCTCTTGCGGCGTTGCCGACTGCTCGACCACGCGCGACAGGTTCTCGACGATGGTCTGGGTCACCTTGACGCCGTTGCTGCCCGGGAAGGCATACCAGGGCTTCATCAGCGGCATCTGCTCGAGGCCGGCACGAAACAGCGGGTTCTCCTTGTAGAAGGTGCCGAGATAATCCGGCGAAGCGGCGGCCAGCTCATTGTTCGGAACATAACCGGTGCCGGGAACCACAACCGAGGCGCCATAGGGCCCTGCGGCAAACTTGGCAAACTTCCAGGCGGCGGCCTGCTTGTCTGCATCCCTGGTCAGAATGACCACGGCGTTACCGCCGGTCGGCAGCTTGCCGTTGACCGGATCGATCAGCGGAATGTGGGCGGTGCGGAGATCGAACTTGGTGCCGACATTCTTGATGGTGTTGCGAAGCGCACCGGTCGTCTGGAAGGCGAAGCCGATCTTGCCGGCAACGAAAGCCTGCTCGCCGGCCTGCTTGGTCAGGACGGGAAGACCGCCTTCCTTGACCATGCGGTCCAGCACTTCGACAGCCTTCTGGCCTTCGGGACCATTGAAGGTCACTTTGCTTTCGTCTTCGCTCAGCATGGTGCCACCGGCGCCGAACAGCAGCGCGGAGAACATCCAGTCGTCGCCCTGCCAACGGAAATCGATGCCTTCGTCGCCGTCGCCGAGCGCCTTGATCTTGCCACCGAGGGCGATCACTTCGTCCCATGTCTTCGGCGGAACGTCAGGATTGCCACCCGCGGCACGCACCAGATCGGCATTGTAGTACATGATCGGGTTGGACGTGGCGAAGGCGAGGCCAACCTGCTTGCCCTGGACCTGGGCGAGCTTCAGGATGTTTTCGGAAAAGCCCTTCGACGCCATGTCGCCTTCCTTGGCGACCAGCGGCGTCAGGTCGACAGGGATGTCGCGTTCGTTCAGCATGCGCAGGCGGTTGAGGCCGATGAAGGTGACATCGGGCATTTCCGCCGTGCCGGCCTGCCGCATGATCGTCTGGATGCCCTCTTCATAGGTCGCCGATGGATTGGCGAACTGGATCTTGATATCCGGGTTCTCTTCCATGAACTTCTTCGAGATCGTGTCCATCACGTCCTTGAAGAAGCCGGGCATCGGATAGTGGACGGTGAGGGTCGTTTCGGCATGAGCCGGGATCGACATGGCCATCGATACCGCGGCGGCGGCGAGGGCCTGCTTGATACGTTTCATCGCATGGTCTCCTTGAGTTACGGCTTGGGTTACGACCGGTCAGCCTTTGAGACCGGTCATGGTGATACCCTCGACGAAGCGTTTCTGCGCGAGCAGGAAGGCGACGACGAGGGGAAGGGTGATGATGAGGGTGGCGGCCATCAGCGCGCCGTAGTCGTCTCCGGCCTCGGCCGCGCGGAAGAACAACAGCCCGAGAGGCGGCGTTGCGTAGGACTGGTTGGTGACGACGATCAGCGGCCAGAACAGGTCGTTCCAGTGCGCGACCACCGAGAAGATGGCGAAGGCAGTGACCGCCGGCCAGGCATTGGGCACGATCACGCGCGCCACAATGCCGGCTTCCGACATGCCGTCGAGCCGCGCGGCGTGGATCAGGTCATCCGGCATGGCGCGGAAGAACTGCAGGAACAGGAAGATGCCGAACACCGAGATCGAGAACGGCGCTACGAGTGCCGTGTAGCTGTTGAGCAGCGACAGTTTGTCGAAGGCGACGTAGAGCGGCAGAGCGGTGGCATGGATCGGCACTAGCAGGCCGAGCATCACCAGCGCCATCATGAAACGTGCCGCGCCGAATTTCAGCTTGGCCATGGCATAGGCGCAAGGCACTGCCACCACCACCTGCAACACCAGGATCAATCCGCAGACGATCACCCCGTTGAGCAGCAGGTTCTGCATCGACACGCGTGTCAGCGCCTTGGTGAAATTGGCCACATAGGCGAAGTGCTGCGGGATCAGCGACAGCGAGGCGGAAAAGATCTCGCTCTGGTCCTTGCCGGCCGTCGAGACCATGAAGATGTAAGGCGCGAGGAACATCAGCGCGCCGAGCGACAGCAGCGTGAGACGGAAAACCCGTCCGGGTGTCAGGGACTGGGTCATGTGTAATGCACCTGCCGGTCGAGGAAGCGGTACTGGAGGATCATCAGGACGACGAGGATGGCGAGAAACACGACGGTCATCGCCGATGCGTAACCGACCCTCAGGAACACGAAGCCTTCCTGATAAATGGTGAACAGCAGCATTTCCGATGCCTTGTTCGGTCCACCCTCGGTCAGCGTCTTGACGGTTTCGAACACCTTGACCGAGTTGATGACGCTGATCGTCGTGACGAAAAGCGTGGTTGGTCCGAGCATCGGCCAGGTCACGAGCCGAAAGCGGTCGATGGAGGATTTGACCCCGTCGACCTCGGCTGCCGAATAGAGTTCACGCGGAATGGCGGTGAGGCCTGCCAGAAACAGTACCATATTGAAGCCGACGGACTGCCAGATGCCGATGATCGAAAGGCCGTATACCACCGTGCTCGACGCCCCGAGCCAGTTCGGTCCGAGAATGCCGAACACCGCCAGAAAGGTGTTGAGTGGACCGATGCTCGGATGGAACAGGTATTGCCAGACCGTTGCCATGGCTACGAGCAGGGAGGCGACGGGCAGAAAGTAGACGGTGCGGAAAAAGTCGCGCCCGCGCGGTTCCGCTTCGATCAACAGCGCAATGCCGAGACCAAGAACGATCGACACCGGTGTCACGATCGCGGTGTAGACGGTGGTGTTCCACAATGAGCGGCGAAAGGTCCGGTCGCTGATGAGCTCGGCATAATTTTCGAGGCCGACGAAACGGAAGCTGCCGTAGCCGAGTTCGAAATCGGTAAAGCCGAGCACAATCACGGCAATGGTGGGAAGCACGATAAACAGCAGCATCAGCAGAATGGCGGGTGAGGCGAGCAGCCAGGCTATCTGTGCTTCGCGCCGGCCTGCGGTTTCGCTGGCTGAGAAGGGGAGCGCAACTTCAGCCATGAGCGGTCTCCCGCAGAACGGCGGACACCGGTGTTGCCGGCAGGCGCTGACCGTCCTGCGCAAACAGCATCAGGTGCGCCGGATCCATGTCGAGGCCGATCGGCTGGCCGGCAACGAGCCCACGCGCTTCGCCGGGCGCGACCTTGGCAAGCATCGTCTCGCCGATGGCTGCCAGCTTTGCGAAGACGATGACTTCGGAGCCCAGAAACTCCAGGCGTTCGACCCGGGCGGCCAATGCGCCTTGCCCCTCGGTGCGGAGCCGCACGAATTCCGGACGAACGCCGAGTGTGACGTTTGCTTCACCCTGAGCATCCGGGGGCGATGCCAGGCGCAACGCGCCGAACTGAACGATGCCATGCACGTCTTTCTTGCCGGGCAGCAGATTGATGCGCGGCTGGCCGATGAAGCGGGCGACCTCGATATGGCTCGGATCGTCGTAGATCGCTTGCGGTGCTGCCAATTGCAGCAGATTGCCGCCGATCATCACAGCCACCCGGTCGGCCATCGACAGGGCTTCGGACTGATCGTGGGTGACATACAGCGTCGGCACGCCCGCGCGCCGATGGAGATCGACGATTTCGCCGCGGGCGTGGACGCGCAGGTTGGCGTCGAGGTTGGACAGCGGTTCGTCCATCAGGAACACGCTCGGATTGCGCACCATGGCACGGGCGAGAGCGACGCGCTGGCGCTGGCCGCCCGACATCTGACCGGGTTTGCGGTCAAGCAGGTGGTCGATCTTCAGCGATACGGCCATGGCCTGGACCTGCCGCTGGATATCGGCGCAGATCTGGCGCTGGCCCGGCAATAGCGTGCCGATCAACGGCAAGCGTTGCATACCTGTCAGCTTGCGCATCGCGAGCGGCACGGCGATGTTCTGGCCGGCGGTCAGGTGCGGGTAGAGCGCGTAGGATTGAAACACCATGGCGATGTTGCGATCGGCGGCTGTGAGCTTCGACATCTCCCGGTCGCCGATGCGGATTTCGCCGCTGTCGGCATGATCGAGACCAGCGACGATCCGCAGCAGCGTACTCTTGCCACAGCCGGACGGACCGACGAGAGCGATGAACTCGCCGGCTTCGGCCTCCAGCGACACGCCCTTGAGGATGGCGTTGCCGGCAAAGGATTTTCTGATGTCGCGCAGCGAAAAGACAGTCATTGTGCTGCCTCCGGCACCCGCTTGGGCACCGCGCGCGGATAGACCTCATGGATCACCTCGTCGATGAAATAGCGGGTCAGTTCCGGCAGCGTGACGATCTCGCTCGTTACATCCTCGCCGAGCGTATGGATGACGGCGCCGACGACACGTTCGCCGGGCATTTCCCGCTCCAGCTTGTCGATGATGAAGGCCGACGACGGTCCCCAGACAAGCGCGGTGTTTTCGAACGCGCCTTTCCAGGCCCAATGCAGATGACCGGTGGCGAAAAGCGCCACGTCATGTGCCGCGAACAGGTCGTAGAGACGCTGGCGTGGTGCCGGACGGATGCTCCAGTAGCCGGTGTCGCCTTCATGCGCATCATCGACGAATAGCGGCTTGTGGGTGAAGATCGCGACGCGCCGGCCGTCGCGGGCCGCCAACACCTCTTCCAGCCAGGTAAACTGGGCCGCTTCCTCGGTATCGCCGTGGCCGAACAGCAGGCTGTTGAGCCCGATCAGCCGCCAATTTCCGTGGTCCGATACCCAGTAGTCAGGCCCGGCCAGGCGGCGCCAGCGTTCCAGCCGGGCCGCGTCCACAGGCTGGTCGGAACCGGGCAGATGGCCGACATCATGGTTTCCCGGCACGATCAGCACCGGCATCGGAAGCTGGCGCATCAGCTCCATCGAAAAGGCGATGTCGTCGTCCTGATCGGCGCCATCAACGGTGAGATCGCCGGTATGAATGATGAGATCCGCACTCGTCTGGATAATCCAGGCCGCAAGCGGCTCCCAATTGCCATTGAAATGCGGCTTGCTGGGGCTGAGATGGGTATCGGTGATCTGGATGATCTTCATGGTGCGTTCTCCGCATCGGCTTTTGCAACTGCGCCGAAACGTGTCCGGTCGCTTTCGCAGCCTCTGTAGAGTGTGCACATGTCAGTCGATTGACCGGCGTTTTCAGATGATTTTCAGATTTGTCACATCGTTGTCAGAATACGAAAAATCCGCGAGCGACGTTGGTGCTCTCAAACGACAGATACCGGAAAATCTCAATCAACGTGTCGTCGCTGTTCTGGGTGACCTGCCGCGTCAGCATGCCTCTCGGCACGCACCTTCCCATTCTCGCCCGTGGCAAAACCTCCGGCAAAACGTCGCCACGAGGATTTTTGCACACGTGCTCAATTTTGTCATTCGGCCGTTACGTTCGCCCCATAGAGCGGGATACGCCACGTTTTCGCGGGATTTCGAAGAGGCCGCCAGTCAGGTGCTGCGGTCTTGAAATCTCACCTTGCTCTTCTCGGGAGACGAAGAAAATGAACATTCTGCCCACTCTGAAATGCATGACGGTTGCCGCCGCCATGCTGGCTTCGACCTCGGTTCTGGCTTACGCCAAGGATATCACCATCAGCGTTTGGTCCGGCGGAACCGGCCCGAACGACACCTATCGCCTCGATGCCATCGAAATTGCCGCACAGCAACTGGAGCGTGAAGCTGCCATCCGTGGCGAGGACCTGAAGATCAAGGTCGAAAAGACGCCCTATTCCGACTGGGAAAGCTTCAAGCAGGCCCTGACCCTGGCCGCCGAAGCCAAGAAGGCACCGAACATCGTCGCCACCGGACATGAGGATATCGGCCCCTGGTCGCAGGCGGGCCTGATCGTTCCGATCGAAGACTATGTCGATCTGGACTCCTGGCCGCTCAACGACATCTACGAAAACCTGATGGAGATCGCTTCCTTCAATGGCGTCGTCTACGGTATCCCGCAGGACGCCGAATCCCGTCCGATGTTTTTCTGGAAGCCACACATGAAGGCGATCGGCTACAGTGACGCCGATCTCGACGCCCTGCCGCAGAAGATCCAGGACGGTGGCTACACCATGGCAAACGTCTTGGAAGACGCCAAGAAGATGCAGGACAAGGGCCTTGTCCAGCCCGGCTACGGCTTTTATCCGCGCACCAGCAACGGCCCCGACTACTGGCAGTTCTACACCAGCTTCGGCGGCACCATGGAAGAAGACGGCAAGCTCGTCTTCGACAAGGCCGCGATGACGCGCGCCTACCAGTTCTTCGCCGATGCGGTGAAGGATGGGGTCACCAAGAAGAACCATATCGGCATGCCCGGCGACCAGTGGTGGAAGGAAGTCGCCACCGGCAAGGCCGGCATCTGGCACGGCGGCACATGGCACTATGCCCGCTTGGTCAAGCAGGAAGGTCTGACGAATTTCTTCGACAATGTCGTCTTCTCGCTGATGCCTGCAGGCGAAGGCGGCAAGGCCAATACGCTGACGCATCCGCTCGTCTACCTCCTGACCTCCGGTCACGAAAAGGAGGACACGGAGATCGCTGCCCAGTTGATCAAGATCGCCTCCGAGCCGCGTATCAACGTTCTTCATGCGGTGAAGTCGGCGCACCTCGGCATCTCGAAGGCTGAAAGCGAAATCGACCTCTACTCGTCCGACCGCTGGGCGCGCGAGGCGACCGAACGTCTGCTGCCGTTTGCCAACGCGATGCCCAACAATGCCGATTTCGGCACCTATTGGAACATCATGTGGAAGGGTCTCGAAGCGTCCTGGACAGGTGCAAAGACGGTAGAAGCGTCGATTGGCGACGTCGAAGCCGAGTTGAAAAGCACACTCGGCGACAAGATCATCATTCGCTGATATCGGCGCGAAATTCCGGGCGGTTCGCTGCCCGGAAACGCCGGGGAGAATTTCCATGAAAACATCGAGGATGCTTGGACTGGTGATGATCGCGCCGGCAGCAATCATGATCCTTCTGTTCTTTCTGATGCCGGTCGTGCTGACCGGCGTCTTCTCGATGACGAACATGACGACTGCGACAGGCATTTCCGGCGGCGCCTACCAGATCGCGCCGCATTCGCTGAACGATCTTAAATCGGCCATGCCTGAAATCGCCGAGCAGATGTCACAGCCGCGCTACACGATCGATGAGGTAGGCCTGAAGGCTGTTGAGGGGCTAGGTCTTGATCCGGGTATCGCTACGGAATTGCGCGCGAAGCACATGGGCGAGGTCTTCCCGTCCCGACGCGAGGTGGAGCGAATGATCAAGGGGCTTGATCAGCGGCCTTCGACCCCGGACGTCAAGAAGATTTCGGAGCAATTCAACCGTTCCGTCGTCAATTCCCGCTTTTCCAGCAAGGAAGAACTCTTCTCGGTACTAGACACGCTCGGCTTCACGCTGACAGACGGGCAGAAGAACAGCGTCGCTGATGTGACTTATACCGGTTGGAACTGGACGACGGAGAACTTCTCCCGCATCGTCTCCTCGCCCGATATGGCCCGTGTGCTCTTCAACACGCTTCTCTACGTCGCACTGGTACTCGTCCTCTTCAACACGACCTATGCGATGCTGCTCGCGATCTGGACGCATTACATGCCCTCCGCGCCGGCGACGATCTTCCGCTCGATCTGGCTTCTGCCGCGCATCACCCCCGTCGTCATCTACGTGCTGATGTGGAAATGGCTCGCCTGGGACACGGGTTTCATCTCGGTTCTGATGGGCAAGTTCGGATATGAGCCGAAGAACTACATGCTCGACAATGCCTATAATGCCTGGGTGTTCGTCGTGCTGATCAACGGGTTCATCGGCGCCTCGATGGGCATGCTGGTGTTTTCCTCGGCGCTGAAAGCGATCCCGAAGAGCCAGTTCTTCGCCAGCGAAGTCGACGGCGCCAGCCGCTGGCAGCAGATCCGCTACATCATCTTGCCGCAGATGCGCTGGCCGATCCTCTTCGTCACCTGCTACCAGACGCTTTCGCTGCTCGCCTCCTTCAACGAAATCCTGCTGTCGACGCGCGGCGGGCCTGGCAAGGCGACGGAAGTCTGGTCGCTCGCCGCCTATCACACGGCGCTCAACAACTATGCCGGCAACCTGGAATACGGTCTTGGCGCTGCCATGGCGCTGGTCCTCGTCGTCATCGGCATCGTCCTGTCGCTCGGTTACCTGCGCATCTTCAACTACGGCACGCTGGTTTCCCGGCCGCTGATCGAGGACTGACCATGGCGGAGAAATCACAACCATCGGCAAACTACAGCACCTGGCCCGTCATTCTCGCTTTGACGATCGTCAGTGCGCCGCTGGTGCTGATGTATGTCTATCTGTTCATCGACACGATCACCGACACGGCGGTGGGATCGCTCATTCCGGAGAGCTTCACGCTGCGGCATTGGCGCTTCCTTTGGGAAACGCCGGCGGGCAAGCCGAACATCTGGCTCGTTACCCTCAATACGCTGATCTTCGCCACGAGCGTGACCACCGTTATCGTGCTTGTCTCTTCAATGGCCGGCTATGTGCTGTCGCGCCTCAACGTACCGGGGCGCGGCTTCTTTCTCGCCGGCGTCATGGTGCTGCATGCATTCCCCTCGGTGACGCTGATCATCGCCATCTTCATCGTGCTGCAGATGATCGGGCTCTATAATTCGCTGATCGGTGTCATCCTGGTGAAGGCCGCCATCGACCTGCCGCTCGGCATCTGGCTGATGAAGGGTTTTTACGACACCGTGCCGTGGGAGATCGAAATGGCCGGGGTCGTCGACGGCGCATCGCGCTTCCGCGTCTGGCGCAGCCTGGTACTGCCGCAAGTGAGGCCCGGGATCATGGCGGTGGGACTGTTCTCTTTCCTGACCGCATGGAGCGAATTCATCCTGCCGCAGGTGCTGGCGCCCGGCAGCAAGGTGCAGGTGCTGTCGGTCTATCTTTCGGCGCTGATTGCTGACGACAACAATTTCGATTTCGGCACCTTCAAGGCCGTCGGCGTCTTCTACATCATCCCGGTGCTGATCGTTTACGCGCTGTTCCACAAATACCTGATGAACATTTACGGCGGCGGGAGCAAAGGCTGATGCGCATCCTCCTTGACAATTTCTCCAAGAGTTTCGGCGCCACCAAGGTCATCGAGAACATGACGCTCGAGGTCGGCCATGGCGAAATGTTGGCGCTCCTTGGCCCTTCCGGCTGCGGCAAGTCGACGACGCTGTTTGCCATCTGCGGCATTCACCGGCCGACCGGCGGGCGAATCCTCTTCGGTGACAGGGACGTTACCGATCTGCCGAGCCAGGCGCGCAATATCGGTGTCGTCTTCCAGTCCTATGCGCTCTATCCGCACATGACCGTCGCCGAAAACATCGGTTTTCCCTTGAAGGTGAAGGGCATGGCCACCGCGGATATTCGCAAGGAAGTGGATCGCATTTCCGGGCTCGTCCATATCGGCAACCTGCTCGGGCGGCGCCCGGCCGAGCTTTCCGGCGGCCAGCAGCAGCGCGTCGCGCTGGCACGCGCCCTGGTGCGAAAACCCGATGTCCTGCTTCTCGATGAGCCGCTTGCCAACCTAGACGCGAAGCTGCGTCTCGAAATGCGCTCGGAAATCCGACGCATCCAGCGCGAGACGGGTATCACGGCGATCCTGGTGACGCATGATCAGGTCGAGGCGATGAGCATGTGTGACCGCATCGCCATCATGAAGGAAGGCGAGATCGTCCAGATCGCCACGCCAGCGGAGATGTATAGCGATCCGCGCACCGCTTTCGTTGCCGGCTTCCTCGGCAATCCGCCCATCACCTTCCTCCGCGGCGTCATGGCCAATGGTGTCTTTTCGATCCCGGACAGCGAAATCCGCGTTCCGCTACCGGCCTCGGTTGCGGCGGCGGAAGGCGCGAAGCTGATGCTCGGCGTCCGCCCCGAACATTTCACGCCGACGGGCGACATTGCCGTTCCCGGCAAGGTCATGTTTGCCGAGACGCAGGGGCGAGAGAACCTTTACGACGTCCGGCTCAATGGCGGGCCGCTGCTCCGATCGATCCAGCCCGTCCGCCATGATGTCAACATCGACGATGCCGTTACCTGGGCGATCGACAGCAGGAACGTGCTGGTCTTTGACGATGACGGACGGAGGCTCTGATGTCCCGCGATTTTTCCCCATTCTTCGAGCGTTTTGGCTGGCCCTCCGGCAAGGGAACGCTGCCGTTCTGCATCGGCCATCGGGGCGCAAGCGGTCATCGGCGTGAAAACACGCTTGAGGCGTTCCGGCTGGCCTCCGAACTGGGCGCCGAGATGTGGGAACTGGACACGCAGATAACCAAGGACGGCGTCGTCGTGGTATCGCATGACGATCACCTTGAGCGTGTCTTCGGTGTCGATGGCCATATCTCGCAGATGACCGCCGCGGAGCTTGCTGTGCTTGAGGGCGTGAACATCCCGACATTCGAGGCGGTGGCAGCGCTCGGCCGCGAGCTCGGGGCAGGTCTTTACATCGAGCTCAAGGCTCCGGGCACGGGCATGCTCTGCTGGCAGCATCTGCGGCGGCTGAACCAGCGCTTTGCCTGCCTCGGCTCGTTCGATACCGCGCAGGTGCGTGAGTTGCGTGATGTCGGTTGCGACTTGCCGCTTTCGGTTCTGGTGCGCGTCGACCATGACCCCCATGTGCTTGGCGATCAGGCTGGCGCCGATATCCTGCATCTCTGCTGGGAGAGGGCAGGGGAGCGGCCGCAGGATCTGGTGACAACGGAACTGATGCGGAAAGTCTTCGATGAGGGCCGAGAGATCGTGCTCTGGCACGAGGAGAGACCCGTCGTACTGAAGGATATCATGCAGCTGCCGGTGCTCGGCATTTGCACGGATCTTCCCGATCTGATGCGGCCGGCAATGTGTGGAGAAGAAAGACTTGGCTGACAAGGACAATGGACCGCGCAAGGTAACGTCCTTCGACGTGGCGCGTGTGGCGGGCGTCTCTCGCGCCGCCGTTTCGCGTGCTTTCACGCCGGATGCGAGCGTTTCGCCAAAGACCCGGGAAAAAGTCTATCAGGCAGCCAAGGAACTCGGCTACCGGGTAAACTATCTGGCCCGCAGCCTCACCAACAAGCGCTCTGATCTCGTCGGCCTTGTCGCCGCCGGCCTCGACAATCCGTTTCGCACGATGCAGATCGAGCATCTGGCGAGGGCGCTGCTTGCCCGCAATTTTCGTCCGATCCTTCTGCCGACCTCAAAGGAAGCCGACACGTCCTCAGTCATCGGCCAGTTGCTGCATTATGCGGTGTCGGGCGTCATCGTCACCTCCGACGCGCCGCCGACGGAAATCTGCGAGCAATGTGCCGCCGAAGGCGTGCCGATCGTGCTCATCAACAAAGGTGAGGACATTCCCTTCGTCGACAGGATCGTCTCGGACGACCGCATGGCCGGACACCTCGCCGCCGATCACCTGATCGAATGTGGCGTTCAATCGCCAGCCGTCATGGCAGCGCCGACGGTGTCCTATACAGCGCGGCGGCGCAGCGAGGCCTTTCTTAGCCGCTGCAGGCAGCTGGACATGGAAGCGCGGCTGATCCCGCTGCAGATCAACGATTATCAGAACGGCTATAGCGCCGCTGGCGATCTTGAGGGGTTGGGCATAGACGGCGTCTTCTGCGCCAACGACTACATGGCCTGCGGGGTCGTCGACCGGCTGATGCGCGATCTTGGTCGTCAGGATGTGCCGCCGATCCGGATCATCGGCCATGACGACATTCCGCAAGCGAGCTGGGCGGCCTATGCGCTGACGACCATCCGCCAGCCCTGCGACCTACAGGCGGAGCAGACTATCGACCTGTTGATGAGCCGCATGGCCGAGCCTGACATGACCGCGCGCGTCGAGTTCACGCCGGTATCGTTGATCAAAAGAAGGACTGCATGATGCCTCCCCAATTCGATCCCTCCGCCATTCACGCTCGAGCGGAGGCAGCGATCCGGATTGCGCGGCAGGTCGGACGCGAAGCGACCCGTTTCCGGCAGGAGGCAAAGGCCGGTGCGCTGCATGTCGAAAACAAGGGGTTGCAGGATTTCGTCACGGCTGCCGATAGGCAGGCCGAGCAGGCAATTCGCGACGGCTTGCTGGTGCTGTTTCCCGACGATGCGGTCATGGGAGAAGAAAGCGGCGGACAGTCCGGAGCGGCGGGAACATGGGTCGTCGATCCCATCGACGGTACAACGAACTATATTCGCGGTTTCCGTCACTGGGGTGTCTCGATCGCCTTCGTTGCCGGCGACCGGATCGAGATCGGCGTGATCTACGATGCGGCACAGGACAAGGTCTTCCACGCTATTCGCGGTGGCGGTGCATTCAAGGACGACGAAGAGATCTATGCCGCCGTGACCACCGATCCATCCAGGGGCATGATCATTCTTGGCCACTCCCGCCGCACCAGCTTCGACGATTACCAGGCGATCTCCAGGCGTCTCTACGAGCGCGGTATGGACTATCGCCGCATGGGCGCTGCGGCGATCGGACTGGTTCGCGTCGCAGAGGGTGTTGCCGATCTCTATTACGAACGGCATCTCAATGCCTGGGATGTGCTTGCCGGAGCGCTGATCGCGCAGGAGGCCGGTGCGAAGGTGGCTATGCCGCGCCTTTCGGACCTCCTCGATGACGGTGGCCCGGTGATCGCCTATTCGGCCACTATGGAAAACGAGTTCGCATTTCTTCTCGACCTGGAAGGCGTGGCGCCGGCGGATGCCTCCAGCCGCTAGCCAGCTGGGCGATTCAACCAGGCCCGTTCCGTCGCCGTCGCTTCATCGGTGGTGATCTGATCGGGCTTCAGGGCCATCAACGCCGAAAAATCGCGCCACTCGACATCATTGAAGCCGCCCGCCGGGTTCTTCAGCGTGAAGGTCCACGCATCGACACGTTTCCCTTCGCTCTGGCAGAGAGAAACCATATCAAGGCCGTCGCGCGCTGCCTGCAACAGCATCGACCATTGCAGATAGATGGTATCCGGCTCCGTCGGGCCGCTGATATCGGCAAGCAGGCTTTTCTCGACCGCTTTCAAACCCTCCCGTCGATAGATTTCAACGAGCTTGTCGGTCGGATCGATACCGCGCAGCAGGTGCGGCAGCTTTCGCCTGACGGCGACGATGAGGTCGAGACAGTGGCCGCTGACGATCACCGAGGCGTTCATATCTTGCAAATGCGCCGTCAGATGCGCAATGCCTTTCTCGCCGATCGCCTCGTAATCATCCTTCATGTCGAATTGCAGCAGCGCATCGGGATGGGCCGATTGCAGCATCAAGGCAAGATCCTCGCTGAAGGTCAGGGGTCTCTCGCCGTCGCGCATGTAGATGTCTTGCAGCTGGTCGAGGCTTTTACGCGAGATGCGGCCGTGCCCTGTCGTTTCACCTTCCAGATCTTTGTCATGCAACACAACGAAGCCGCCATCGGCGCGTACCCGCAGATCGAGCTCCATCGACGCGCCGAGAGAAAATCCCGCTCGCATGACGTCGATGGAAAACAGCGGATCGGAAAGCTGCCGGCGAAGCCGATGCCATTTCAGTCTGATGGGATGACCATCGTTTTCGATTTGTAGTCCTGACACGGTGGATGCGCTCGCTTCGATCATTTTTCTTCCGCCGAACGGCCCAGAGAATTGGAACCTTAAGAGACCCCGGGTGTCGTTTCTACTCGGTCATCAAGCCGTCAAAGACTTCGAGCATTGCGTCTGCGATGGCCTTGCCCAATGCCGTTCCGTTTTCCTTGAGGGCTGCCTCGTCCATGTCGCGGGCGGCGAGCGCCAGTGCGGCGCCCTCGGCCATGACGATTTCCTGCGCGCGCTGTATTGCCCAGAGAGCAAAATCGCTTCGACCATTGATTTCCACGGTATCCATCTGCACGTCCATTGTTGTTGTTTGTCGCGGGTCGAGGAAGCCGAGCGGCGCTTCGCGCGTGTTTCTGATCAATCCGGCATCTCCAATAGCAGGCGAAGGCTATCTTACAAAGGGCGATCGGTTGCGCTCGCGATGTCGTGGCTTGTCGTGGTTTCGATGCGCTTTCCGCCGCGCGGGAAACACGCTTGCAATCTTTCCGGCATGCTCCAGATTCACGAGACAGGCATTCATGGAGATGGCCATGACGAATGATCCCAAGGCGACATTGGTTCGCATAGCCGGCAGGGTACAAGGCGTGAGTTTCCGCGTCTGGACACGCGGCCAGGCGCAACGGCTCGGTCTGACAGGCTGGGTTCGCAATGAAGCCGACGGATCGGTGACGGCCCTTATCGCCGGGCCGGATTCGGCAGTGACCGCGATGCTGAAGCAATTTTGGCTTGGACCTCCCGGCGCCTCCGTTTCCAGCGTTGAAACGGAATCAGCCTCCTCTCGCGAGGTGCCATCAGGGTTCCGCATCACGAAATAGTGACTGGGAACGGGACCTGGCTCAGGTTGTGAGTCAGGAGCAATGGCCACCTATGGTATTGTTTTGATTAAATTTTTCGAATGAGCCGCCCGTTCGCCGAGCAGGTGCAACAATATTGCTTGTCGATGACGCATTGCAGCAATAAAAGGGTGATCGATAATTTGCGGTCAGCCATCAAGCGGGGAACGATAAAGCGCATACTTCAGATCCATGAACAACAGGAGACTTCTATGTCCATTGCACTCAATACCTTCGACGGCCTTGGCCTCGGCGCAATTTCCAGCGGAACTGTCGCATCCCGGGTCAAGACCCATCGCGAATCTGCCGGCTACAGCATTGAGGATCTTGCGGTGACATGCGGACTGGCGAATTCCGAGATTTCAGCGATTGAAGATGGCGCGGATGCTGATCCGGCGAAGCTGAGAAGGATCGCCGCGGCGCTCCAGGTTCCCGTGTCGACTTTCCTGACCACCGACTCCTGAACCGGTTTTCCACTCGGCCATCCGTTTGAGACGGTGGCGTGGATAAACCGGATGCCGCAATCGCGGCGGCCAAATTTCCACTATCGATACATAGGCTGCGAGACGGGGTTGGAACAAAAGCACTCCCAAACCCCGACGCTGTCCTCCTCAACCAAAAAAAGACCAATATCGTTGACCATTTGGCAGGCTAGCCCCGGGACCGAAGGCCTCGGGGCCTACTGGCATGCGGCTCCACTTTCGACCCAGGCGGCGATCAGTTCCCCGAACACGGCTTGCGACCCGGGAACAGGTTCTCGTCCGGCACCCGGCTGCCATCCCCAGCCGACAAGGCTGTCATGGGCCATGTGCTCGGTAATCTCGGCAAGTGTCTTGCCGCCGTTGCGTTCCGGGTCCTTGATCTGGCGACAGATCTCGCCAAGCGTTTTACCTTGCCAGGCCATCTCGATCGGCGCCAGGTGCCAGGCGGCGTTTCCGGGAATGCTCTTCAGCGTTTCGGCCTGGCCCACCACGTCAACATTGGCAGCGCCGTGGCACGTGTTGCAGGTCATGCCCGGCATGCCCATGCCGCCTTCTCCACGCACGACCGGCGGCTGGTGTGGATGCATCGCCATAGTTTGAAGCGGTCGCTCCGTCGCCGGATGGCAATTGACGCATCGCGGATGCTGGATGACTTTGCCGGCTTCTTCGAACAGCGCCCAGGAGCGCTGCTTTGCATCCGTGATGGATTGGAATTCGGCCGCCGGTTTGAGCGGAGCGGATTGTTCCGCGGGGTTGTCCTGCGCCAGCGAAAACGTGGCGGCAAGGAGGGAGGCGGCGACACCGATGGCGGCGACGCCGGAAGCGATTGCGAATTTTTTCATGGTCGATCCCTCACGACGTCACGATATTGACGATCGGCAGACGGCGCACCGGACTTCCCGTCAATCGCCGCCAGGCATTGGCAACGGCGGGTCCGATCGGCGGAACCCCCGGTTCGCCGACGCCGGTCGGCTTCTCCGTCGAGGCGATCACCGCCACGTCGACCGCCGGCATCTCGTTGATGCGCAGCGAGCGATAGTCGTGGAAGTTCGACTGCATGATCTTGCCGCCATCGCCAAGTGTCACCGCGTCGAAGAGAACGGCACCAAGCCCGTAGCCGATGCCGCCTTCCATCTGCGCCTTGATGACATTCGGGTTGATGGCAACGCCGCAATCGACGGCGCACCAGACCTTGTGTACCCGGGGTGCGCCATCGTCGCCCGTGGAGATTTCGACGATTTGCGCCACGTAGGTGCCGAAGCTCTTGACCACGGCGACGCCGCGGGAACGGCCATCCGGCACGGTCGAGCCCCAATCGGCCATCTCCGCGACCTTCTTCAGTGTCCCCATATGTCGCGGTTCGTTGGTCAGAAGCGCTAGGCGTCCTTCGACGGGGTCCTTGCCGACCTTCTGGAGCAGTTCGTCTACGAAGGTTTCGACGGCAAAGCCGGTATGTGTGTGGCCGACCGAACGCCACCAGAGCGGTGGCACTACGAGCGCGACATTGTGCGATGTGACGCGCAGGTTTGGGATGACATAGGGCAGGTTTGACGCGCCTTCGACCGACGTTTCGTCGAGATCCGCCTTGCCCATGATCGACTGGCCGACAATCACCTGATCCCAAGCCACGATACGGCCTTCCGCGTCGATCGCGCCACGCATCTTGTGTGCATACATCGGCCGGTAGAAGCCGCCACGGATGTCGTCCTCGCGTGTCCACATATGCTTGACCGGCCGCGTGCCGTCCGTCGCCGCATAGACGCTGGCTGCTTCTTGCATATAGGGAGAGCCGAACTGAGCCTTGCGGCCGAAACTGCCGCCGGTCAGCTGCGTGTTGACCCGCACCTTGGAAGGATCGAGCCCGACGATCTTGGCTGCCGTCATCAGGTCCATGCCGGGGAACTGTGCGCCGGTGTAGACATCGAGCGAACCGTCGGCAGCCTTCATGAAGACCGCGTCGAGCGGTTCCATCGGGGCGTGGGCGAGGAAGGGAAAGACGAGTTCGGCCTCGATTGTTTGCACACCCTCCTTGCCAAATGCGGTTTCGACATCTCCGTTGTTCGTCGCCTTCAGGCCCATTTCGGCGAATTTCTTGGCATAGTCGGCTTCGAGTTCTTTGCTCGATCGCGTCTCTGCCTTGGAGAGGTCCCATTCGATCTTGAGGCTGTCTCGCCCCTTGAGCGCGGAATACGTGTTGTCGGCGTAGACCGCGATGCCCTGCGGCACCTGCTTGACGTCGATGACGCCCTTGACCTTGCGCGCGTCGCTGTCGTCGAAGGATTTCAACGACGCCCCGAAATGATCGGGATGTGCGACCACGGCGATCAGCATGTCGTCGGTGGCGATATCGAGCGTGAAGATTGCCGTGCCGTTGGTTTTGCCGACTGTATCGAGCTTCGGCAGTTCCTGGCCGATCAGGACGAATTGCGAGGGATCTTTCAGTTTCGGATTTTCCGGCGGGGTCTGCGTCGCCGCTTTGACTGTCAACGCGCCAAATCCGCTCTCCTTGCCGGAGGCCGTGTGTTTGATGCGGCCCTTCTCGACGGTGATTTCGCCGGCTGGCACGCCCCATTCCTCAGCCGCCGCAGCGACAAGCATGGCGCGCGCCGTTGCGCCTGCCTTGCGCAGTTGCTCGTAGGAATTGCCAATCGACGTCGATCCGCCGGTTCCCTGAAGGCCGAAGGCGAGGTTCGCATAGATTTTGTCGTCAGCGGGAGAATGGACGGCCCGCATCTGCGACCAGTCGGCATCGAGTTCTTCGGCGACCAGCGTCGCAAGCCCCGTGAACGGCCCCTGGCCGAATTCGATATGCTTGGAAAGCACGGTCACGGTGTCGTCGGTGCCGATCTTGACGAATGCGTTCAACGCCGTCAGCGCATCTTCGCCGCCTGCCTGAACGCCTTTAGGCGCTGCAAACGCCGACAGGCGCGGGGCCAATGCTAGACCGATGATAAGGCCGCTTCCTGCGAGGAATGCGCGTCTCGTGCTGGAAATCTGTTGCAGTGTCATGGCTCAACCCTCCATCGCATCGGCGGCATTGTGGATAGCCTGCCGGATACGGTGATAGGTTGCGCATCGACAGAGGTTTCCGGCCATGGCGCCGTCGATATCCGCATCGCTCGGCTTTGGGGTGACCTGGAGAAGGGCGACTGCCGACATGATCTGGCCGGACTGACAGTAGCCGCATTGAGGAACGTCGATCGCAACCCAGGCCGCCTGAACCGCCTTTGCCTCAGGGCCTTCGATACCCTCGATCGTGATCACTTCGGAACCGTCGACGGTAGAAATCGGCGTGATGCAGGAGCGCCGCGTCATTCCGTCTAGGTGCACCGTACAGGCGCCGCATTGCGCGACGCCGCACCCATATTTGGTGCCCGTCAGCTTCTCGAAATCGCGGATTACCCAGAGCAGGGGCGTATCCGGATCGCCATCGAAAGTCCGTTCTTGTCCATTGAGTGTGAAGGTAACCACGGTGAAGCCTCGCAATTGGTCCGGCGCCAGAATGGGCGGCTGGAAATGGGAAGATGATCTTCAGCAGCATGTCGACACTAGGACGTAGTGAGTGATCCCGGTTTTTCTAGGCCGTCCGACGGAATGTGATTGGAATTCCACTCGGCGAAATTCCCGCTTGTCGCGTGATCAGCTCAGATTTGGCCCTTCATGCACCGCTACGGTCAACGCGTTGGGCAGGCCGGTAGGCATCAAGGATTGAGTTCGCGATGGCGATGTCCTGAGCGGCCATGCCTGTCAGGTCGACGATGGTGATATCGTCGGAATGTGCCCGACCGGCAGCTTTGCCGCCGAGAACGGCTCCAAGCTCTGTGCAGTCCGGACTGGTGATCAATCCGGATTTGAACGCCGTGGAGAATTCGCCGTGATCCAGCGATTGTTCGAGCCAGTCGCCGATGCGGCGGTCGGCGCGGCCGACAAGAGCGGTGTCCAGCTCCTGTTTGCCCGGTGCATCGGCGCCGATTGCGGTTATATGCGTCCCGGGCCGTATCCAGGCATCCCGGATCAACGGTTCGCGCGACGGTGTCGTCGTGATGATGATATCGGCATCGCGGCAGAGCCGCTCCAGATCGGCCGCCGCGCTCACATCGATGCCTTCGCTTGCCAGGCTGTTTGCTGTCTCCCGCGCCTTCGCTTGAGAACGCGCCCATATGCCAAAAGTGAGCGGGGTTTCCTTCATTGCCTGCCGCAGGCAGCGGATTTGCCATCGCGCTTGAATGCCGGTCCCGATGATCGCGACACGCCGCGCATCCGGGCGGCAAAGTGCCCGGGTCGCGATGGCGCCGCCAAGACCCGTGCGCAGGTCGGTCAGGAACCCTTCGTCGAGCAGGATCGCTTCGAGAACGCCGGTCGCGGCGGAGAAGACCAGCATCACGCCGTTCGACGTCGGCAGCCCGATCGACGGATTGCCATAGAAGCCGGCCGCGACCTTGACGACGAATGTCGGATCGCCGGCGATATGGCCGTATTTGATATGGCAATCACCATCCTTGTCCGGAAAGGCGAGATAACCGACCGGCGGCATCATGGCCAGGCCATCGGATGCAGCGACATAGGCAGCTTCGACGGCATGCAGCGCACTGTCGAGATCGACCAGGGCTTCGATTTCGGATCGCGACAGGATAATCATTCGCCCGCCTATCGATCCTGATTGAGATATTTGTAGACCGTCGCGCGGCCCATGCCGAGAATGCGCGAGATATAGGCGGCAGAGTTCTTGCCACCGAAAGCGCCGTCAGCCGAGAGGTCCTTGACCACCTGCTGTTTCTGCTCGCGTGTCAGGTCGGCGATGATCAGCCCACGTGAGCCCGTCCAGTTCTGGATATATTCGTTGATCCGTTCATGCCAGTCCTCCTTGAACAGGCTCGCCGGCTTGGCATGATCGGTGGGAACAGAGGCGAAGGCGCTCAACGTTTGCATCACCGCATGGAAATGCGAGACGTCGGCATTGATGCACATCACGGCGATCGGCCGCTCAGCGTTGTCGCGTAGGATGATACTGATCGATTTGATCCGCCGGCCATCCCAGTTGACCTTTTCATAGGGGCCGAGAAGGCGCTCCGTGGGGCGGAAATCGATCTCGTGCAGCAATGACGGCTCGCCGATCTCGCGCTTGGAGAAATTTCCGGCGATGTGCGCAGCCGTCTCCGTTTCGAGATCATGCAGCACGACTTCGACGAAGGGCTGGAACAGCTGGGCGACTCCATCGCAGACCGCGGCATAGGAGGCGATTTCAGGCTTCATCGGTAATCCTCAGCCTCTCATGAAGTCTGCAAGGCGCTCCAGCCCGGTTTCCAGGTGGAGCTTCTGCGCGCCGATGCCGATACGGACATAGCCGTCGAGCCCGTAGACGTCGCCCGGCACCAACATGACGCTCTTTTCCTCTCTCACTCGATCGACCAGCACGGAAGAATTGATCTCCCGGTTATAGCGAACGAAAGCCATGCCGCCGGCACGCGGGGGCAGATAGGAAAAGAGGTTGCTGTGTGCATCGATCCAGGATGTCAGCAAAGCCCGGTTTTCCCGCAGCAGGCGGCGGCTGCGGGACAGGATTTCAGCGCGCTTGGCCGGTTGCAGAACGATGTTGGCGATGTGCTCGCTCAGCGCCCCGGTGGTGATCGAGGTATAGTCCTTGCGCTGCCAGGTGCCGTAGATTTCTTCTGCCGGGCCGACCAGCCAGCCGAGCCGCAGTCCGGGAAGCGCCATCGCCTTGGAAAGGCCGGCCGTCACCACGGCCTTCTCGTAGAGATCGGCAAAGCTGATGGACTCTTCCGTATCCAGCTCGGACCCCTTGTAGATTTCATCGGCATGCAGATAGACGTCATGCGTGCGGGCGATATCGACAAGCGCGTCCATCGTTTCGCGCGGTAGCAGGCTGCCGGTCGGATTGTTCGGATTGCACAGGCTGATCAGCCTGGTCTTTGGCGTCACGGCAGCGCGAACCTCGTCCAGATCCGGCAGCCATCCAAGCTCCTCGCGAAGCACGATCTCCTTGACTGTGACGCCGAGCGCCTTTGCCCAGCCGCGAATCTGCAGGTAGTTCGGGACGAAGAGCACCAGTTCGTCGCCCGGCTCCAGCAGGGTCATGACCAGGATGAAGTTCGCTTCCGCCGAGCCGTTGGTGACCATGACGTTTTCCCGGTCGCGGTCCTTGTAGAGCCGGGCAATGGTATCGCGCAGTTCGACGCCGCCATTGGTCCAGCCATAGCCGAGCTCAACCTCATGCAGGCCGAGAAGCTGGTCGGGCGTCAGCAGTTCCTTCAGCGAGTAGGGATGAACGCCGCTATCGGAGAGATTGAACTCCACGAGGTTTTCATAAAGCGATTGGATCCGTTCGAGCGTGAATTCCTCGATCTGCATTGATGGCGTCTCCGTGATAGCTGTGCAGCTTGTCTATCACGGAAGATGTGGACAATAAAGTATATAATGGAAATTTTGTCTACGCTGAGCCCTGGATGGGCTTGACGGCTCGGATCGCGTAACGATGCTGCGACTTGCGGGCCATACCCTTCAGGACATTCCAGTTCTTCGCCTGGGTCCGGTGTATCTCGCCGAGATCGGTATCGATGGTCACGTTTTCGAACCCGGCCGCAGTCAACAGGCCGGCGACGGTCTCAGCGCGCGCTCCTTGCGAGAAATAGACCTGCGAGAGAATGCTGCGATGGGTCTCCATCGTGCCGGGCGGAGCGTGGAGCGGATCGCTCTTCAGAAGACCGAAGCGCTGGCCCCAGCCGGAAAGTTTTGACAGGATGCGTTCGACCATCGTGGTGTTGACGAAATCGCCGTCGATCACCAGCAACGTGCCGCCGGGCTTCAGCACTCGCAGCCATTCGCCAAAGGCTTTGACCGGGTCCACCAACGTCCAGACGAGATGCCGGTTAATGATCGCATCGTAGTGATTATCAGGCTCCATGGTGTTTTCCGCATCGCCGATGCGGAAGGTGATGTTGCGGGTCCGGATCTTTGCCTTGTTGCGCGCGCGCTCCAGCATCGGCTCGGCCCAGTCGAGCCCGGTAACCTTGAAGCCGAGATCGTCCATCAGGTGCGAGATCACACCCGTACCGCTCGCCAAGTCGAGCGCCAGGCGGCCATCACCCCTGCCAAGGTGCTTGACGATCAACCGGTGCCAGGCGGCGCGTTCCTCTTCGGAGAAAATCTCATGGCCGGGTGACTGATCGAAGGTCGCCGCGCGCTGCGACCAATAGGCCTTTATCTCGTCGCGCAGGTCATAATTCGTCAGACGGGGAATATCGCTCATAACATGCTGCCTTGGATCGAAATGCGCTGCGGCCAGTTCCTGGAATGCTTCTAAAAGATAAAACTTGACTGTCAAGATCATGATATCTACGAAGCGCACAGTTTCCCCGATGGAGTTGAAAACAATGGGTATGTTCGGCAAGGTGGCCTTGGCCGCCATGGGTCTTTGCGCACTTTTTTCCAGCACGGTTCTGGCCGGCGAGAAGGTCGTCATCAAGGACGTGACGGGCCGCGACGTCGAGGTCAGCGTGCCGGTAGACCATGTCATCCTCGGAGAAGGCCGCCAGATCTATTTCGTCGCTGCTCTGGACCGGGATGCTCCCTTCAAGCGTGTTGTCGGCTGGCGGGACGACCTCACCAAAGCCGATCCGGAAAGCTACGCGGCCTATCTCGCCAAGTATCCGGAAATCGCCAAACTGCCGACGTTCGGCGGCATGAAGGACGGCACCTTCAATATCGAGCAGGCCGTTTCGCTGAAGCCCGACGTCGTCATCATGAATCTCGACGCCAAGACCGCGACCGAAGAGGCCGGCTATATCGAAAAGCTCGGCAAGGTCGGCATCCCACTGGTCTATATCGACTTCCGCGAAAAGCCGATGGAAAACACCGAAGCCAGCATGCGCATCATGGGCAAGCTGCTCGGCCAGGAAGCCAAGGCGGAAGACTTCATCAAGTTCCGTGCCGACAGCATCGCCAAGGTCACCGATGTCCTGGCTAAAGAAAATCCGGCTCGGCCGGTCGTGTTCGTCGAGCGCGCTGGCGGATATTCCGACGATTGCTGCATGTCGTTCGGCAATGAGAATTTCGGCAAGATGGTCGAGATCGCCGGCGGCACGAATATGGCCAAGGACATCATTCCGGGCACGTTCGGCACCGTCAATCCGGAGCAGATCATCGCTTCCAATCCCGACCAGATCATCATCACCGGTGGCAATTGGCAGGGTTATGTCCCCGGCGGCAACTGGGTTGGCGTCGGCTATGGTGCCGACCTCACCGAAGCGCATCGCAAGCTTGAAAACCTGACCAAGCGCCCGGCTTTCACCGGCGTCAAGGCTGTCGCCGATGGCAATGTCCATGCCATCTGGCACCAGTTCTACAACAATCCGTACCAGTTCGTTGCGATCCAGGAGATTGCCAAGTGGCTGCATCCGGACCTGTTCACGGACCTCGATCCGGAAGCCACGTTCAAGGAACTGCATGCGCGCTTCCTGCCGCTGGACTACAAGCCCGGTTATTTCGTCTCCCTGAAGGACGAATAGTCTAATGGCTGTCGCCGCAGAACAGCTCGAAACGACAGCAGGGCGCGATCAGTATCGCGCTCTCGCCTTTCGCCGGATCGTCCTGATCTGCGGCATGCTCGTGGCGCTGTGCTTCAGCATATCGATCGACATGGCGCTGGGGCCGGCCAATTACACGCTGCGAGAAGTGTTGACCTCGCTGTTTTATGCGGAGTCTGTCGGTGATCAATTGCGGGTGGTCATCTGGGATATCCGCATGCCGATCGCGCTCATGGCCGTTACCGTGGGCGCATCCTTGTCGCTTGCGGGCGCGCAGATGCAGACCATTCTCGCCAATCCGCTGGCTAGCCCTTTTACCCTCGGGATTTCAGCTGCCGCCGGCTTTGGCGCGGCACTCGGCCTTATCGGCGGCGTGGCGATCTTTCCGGCTGCGGTGCAGTATATGATCCCCATCAACGCCTTCCTGATGGCAATGGCGGCGGCTTTGTTCATCCACTTTGCCTCCACCATGCGCGGCGTCACGGTCGAGACGATCGTGCTGCTCGGCATCGCGCTGGTCTTCACCTTCAACGCGTTGCTGTCGCTGCTCGAATATCTGGCCTCCGAACAGGCGCTTGCTGCCGTCGTCTTCTGGACCATGGGCAGTCTCACCAAGGCGACCTGGCCGAAAGTCTGGATCACCGGCGCGGTGCTCCTGTTCGCCATCCCGTTGTTCGCGCGGCATGCTTGGGCACTGACAGCGCTGCGGCTGGGCGAGGACAAGGCAGCGAGCCTCGGCATCAACGTGCGCCGGCTGCGGTTGCACACGATGATGACCGTCAGCCTGCTGGCTGCGATCCCCGTGTCCTTTGTGGGCACGATCGGTTTCGTCGGCCTTGTCGGGCCGCACATCGCCCGCATGCTGGTGGGCGAAGACCAGCGGTTCTTCCTGCCGGCATCCGTTCTCTGTGGCGCGCTGCTCCTGTCGGCGACGTCCGTCGTGTCGAAGACGCTCATCCCGGGTGCCATCCTGCCGATCGGCGTCATCACAGCCCTGGTCGGCGTGCCGTTCTTCTTCGTGCTGATCTTCACCAATCGGAGGCGGGCATGGTAGGGCTTGCACTCAAGGGCGTCGGCGCGAAATACGGCAAGCACACGGTGTTGTCGGACGTCGATACCGATATTCTGCGCGGCGGCGTCATGACCGCTGTCATCGGCCCGAACGCGGCGGGCAAGTCCACACTGTTCAAACGCATTGCCGGACTTGCTTCAGGCCCTGGAACGGTGGTGCTCTCCGATACGCTGAAGGGGCCTGAGACCATCTGCTACATGCCGCAGGATACCGGCGCCAATGCGGTGCTCACGGTGTATGAATCCGTGTTGCTCGCCAGCAAGCAGGGATCGAGCTGGAAGGTGCGCGACAGCGAACTGCTGGAGATCGACCGTATCCTGCAGGCGTTGCGGATCAACGACCTGGCCTTTCGTGGCCTTGGCGAACTTTCCGGCGGTCAGCGTCAACTCGTTTCCATCGCCCAGGCGCTGGTCCGCAAGCCTGAAGTCCTCTTGATGGACGAGCCCACCTCGGCGCTCGACCTGTTTCGCCAGATCGAGGTGCTCGGCTTCATGCGGCGGCTGGCGGCAAAGTCGGGAATGTCGGTGCTGATCGCCCTGCACGATCTCAATCACGCGCTCCGCTACTGCGAAAACACCATCGTCATCGCCAAGGGTGCGATGGTCGCAAGCGGCCTGACCGGCGATGTCATCACCGGGACGATGCTGCGCGATATCTACCGGGTCGAGGCACGGGTCGAGATGTGTTCGCACGGCAAGCCGGTCGTCATTGTCGATCACTCCATCATCTGAGATTTAGGTCCTGGGCCGAGCCTGCCTTCCGGGTTCGATGCAGGGGTGATTGCGATTCTCGCAATCGGATGTTATGCGTGGCACTCTGCAAATCGAGAAAGGAGGGCTGCGCAATGAAGACATATTTCCGGCACCATCGCCAGCGTGGCCCCGTCAACGCCCTGCAAATGCGTTTGCAGGGCTGACCAAAGTTCGTTTCTCTTAAAACCACTTCTGGTCTGCCCTTCGTGGCACTGCAGCGTCGAGCCTGATGGCTTGAGCCGCCTGCATTTTCCAATCCGCCGCGCCTGACGCATTGCATCGATGATGGCTTGAGAGCCCTCGATGGATGATCGCGTGGCAAGACCAGAGAACGATCATGACTCTTATCAACATCCGTAATCTCGGCATTGTGCTGGGCAGCCCGCTCTTCTCGAAACTTAGCCTCGTCATCAATGCTGGCGATCGCATCGGACTTGTCGCTGCCAATGGCCGCGGGAAATCGACGCTTTTCCGCTGCATCGCCGGCGCGTTTGAAGCGAGCGAAGGCGAAATGACAAAAGCGCGCGGGCTGACGATCGGCTATGTCGAGCAGAATGTCCCATCGACCTTGTTTGATCTCCCCTTCTATGCCGCCGTTCTGGATGCGCTTTCCGCTGACCAGCGGGAGAGCGAGAGCTGGCGTGTCGATGTGGTGCTGGAATCGCTGGAGGTGCCGGAGGCTCTGCGACAGCGGCCATTGAAACAGCTGAGCGGTGGCTGGCAGCGCATCGCCATGCTCGCCCGCGTTTGGGTCACCGAGCCGGACGTTTTGATGCTCGACGAGCCGACGAACCATCTCGACCTCGGCAAGATAGCCATGCTGGAGGCTTGGTTGAACGCACTGCCGCGCGACGTTCCCGTCGTCATCTCGAGTCACGACCGCGCTTTCCTCGACGCGGTGACGAACCGCACGCTTTTCCTTCGCCCCGAACAATCGCAGATATTTCCGCTGGCTTATACCCGGGCGCGGGCAGCACTCGACGAGGCCGATGCCTCCGATGAGCGCCGGTTTCAACGCGACATGAAGGTCGCCGAACAATTGCGCAAGCAGGCAGCGAAGCTCAACAATATCGGCATCAACTCGGGCAGCGATCTGCTGGTGGTCAAGACTAAGCAGCTAAGGCAACGGGCGGAAAAACTCGAGGATGCGGCCAAACCCGCACATCTGGAGCGCTCCGCCGGTGCGATCAAGCTCGCCAATCGCGGCACACACGCCAAGGTGCTGATCACGCTGGAAGACGCGACGGTTCAGACCCCGGATGGGACGTTGCTGTTCAAGACCGGCAAGCAGTTCGTCTGCCAGGGCGACCGGATCGTCTTGCTCGGCGCAAACGGCGCCGGAAAGACCCGCCTCATCGCCATGCTTCGCAGGGCGATCGAACAGTCGGAGGTGACCCAAGAGGGCATCAAGGCAACGCCTTCACTCGTCCTGGGTTATGGCGATCAGGCGCTCGCCGATCTCAGCGACACCGACACGCCGATGGAGACGATCATTCGCCGTTTCGATATCGGCGACCAGCGGGCGCGGGCGCTGCTTGCTGGCGCTGGCATGACGATCGAGTTGCAGGCGCGACCGATCAGTCAGCTGTCGGGTGGGCAGAAGGCACGGCTCGGCATGCTGGTCCTGCGGCTGACCAACCCGAACCTCTATCTGCTCGACGAGCCGACGAACCATCTGGATATCGACGGGCAGGAAGCGCTGGAAGGCGAGCTCATGGAACATCAGGCAAGCTGCCTCTTGGTATCGCATGACCGCAGCTTCGTTCGCGCGGTCGGCAATCGTTTCTGGCTGATTGAGAAGAAGAAGCTTGTCGAGGTCGAAAGCCCGGAGGGTTTCTTCACTGCGGCGGCCAAGCTTGAGTAGGTGATGTTGGGATGATCGAGAGATCGGCCATCCTACAGGCCCGCCGAAATTCGAACCGGCTCGCCTTGCCCGGTGAGGCTACCGATATAGCACGCGACGTTCGGTGACGACGACGTCCATCGGGATGTCGTGTGGTTGAGGGCGAATGCTGGCAATAGCCTGCTGTTCATAGCCGACGCCGATCACCAAAGGCGAATGCCGGAACCGGGCCAGCGTGCGATCGAAAAATCCGCCACCATAGCCGAGCCGGAAGCAGGCGGTATCGAAACCGACAACGGGCGCAATGACGATATCGGGAACGCACTCCGTTCCATTTGTAGGTACGGGGATGTTCCAGACGCCGGGCTCAAGCTTCTCTCCCATCTTCCAGGACCTGAAGACCAGTGGCTGCCCTTTGGCGATAACGACCGGGAGCAGGGTGGTGCCGCCTTTGGCGGTGACCACAGCCATCCATTGCCGCAAATCCGGTTCGCCTTTGAATGGCCAGAAAAAGCTCACGTACTTACCCGTGACATCGCCAATGATGCCATCAAGTTTTGCAGCGATATCAGCGGTAAATGCGTCGCGCTTTGCAAAGGATAGGTCCATTCGGGCGTTGATCAAACGCTTGCGTTCGCCCTGACGCCACGGCGCAACATCACTGTTGGAATTGCCTTCCGGCGACAGTCCCATGTAGACGGGATGGACTTCATGCATCAGGCATGCGGGAGATGAAAATCCGTCCGCAAAGTCCGTGGGGTCGTCGCCAGGCATCGCTGCTGCCCTTCCGTTTGACGACGCGAGACAAAAGCGCGCGCCCGGGTTTCCGTCTTGAGCTTTGAATATGATTTCCATATAACGAACGATATATCAATATAATTCCCGAATAGAGACTGATCCTTGGACCTTGCTACCCTCGAGATATTTCTAGCCGTCGCCGGTGATCGCAGTGTCACCAAGGCTGCCAAGGCAATTGGCCGGGTTCCGTCAAACGTGACGACGCGGATCCAGCAGCTCGAGCAGGATCTGGGCGTGGCTTTGTTCAGCCGTGACGGCAAGAAGATGACCCTTACCGGCGAGGGCGAGACGTTTCTGGCCTACGCAAACCGGCTGACGGCGCTGGCGCTGGAAGCCCGCCAGGCGGTGCGGCCTTTGACGCCGTCGGGAAACCTGTGCCTGGGAACGATGGAAAGCACGGCGGCAAGCCGTCTGCCGGCGCCCCTGACGCAATTCAACCGGATGTGGCCGGATGTGTCTGTTCGTTTGACGATGGGGGTTTCGCCAGAATTGACACGGAGCGTTTTGGCGGGCGAGCTTGATTGCGCTCTGATCGCGCGGCCGCCGCAGGCGGTTCTCGCCGAGCAGCAGAGCTTTTCTGACGATCTCCAAAAGCTCCAGTCCGAACTGATCTTCGTTGAAGAACTCATCGTCCTGCTGCCGCCAGGCCACCCGGACATCAAGTCGGCTTCGGACCTTCGTGTCGGATCGCTGGCCGCTCTGGAGCCAGGCTGCACATATCGCCGCGTTGCCGAATTTTGGGCGCGCAAATCAAGTGCCGTCAAGACGATGGAGGTGGGATCGTACCATGCGATCCTGGCAAGCGTCGCGACGGGACAAGCGGCCGGCGTGATGCCGAAATCGGTGCTGGAGTTGATGCACTGGCTGGGAAACGCCAGGATGCACGATCTCGGTCCGGTGGAAACGTTTCTGGTCTCCCGCAGGGGTGATCGCGCCAGTGCCCTCGACGCCTTCCATGATGTGCTTGTCGCGACACGCGGCAAGGCCCCGCATCTTCCGCCTGGCTAGCCGCCGCGCATGCATGCTTTCCATTTTCTCCTCCCTCCTATCGGTTTCCTATGTCCCAACTTCAAAAATCCAAATCGGGCAGCCGATTTCAACTTTTCGCGCCCATTCTGGCCGGCGCAACATTGCGCGAGCGGCTGATCGCCTGTGTCGGTGCCTTGATCGCCATCGGTCTGACGGGCCTGATCAGCGGTTATCTCTTCGGGCAAGGTCCGCATCTTCCGCTGATCGTGGCGCCGATGGGCGCTTCCGCCGTGCTGTTGTTTGCGGTGCCGGCAAGCCCTCTGGCACAGCCATGGTCGATCATCGGTGGCAATACGATTTCCGCTTTGATGGGCATCATCGCCGCCTATCTGATCCATGACCCGATCATCGCCATCGGTGTCGGCGTCTCGCTGGCGATCGGCGCAATGTCGTTTACCCGGTGTCTCCATCCGCCGGGTGGGGCGGCAGCGCTGACGGCCGTGCTCGGCGGGCCTGCCGTTGCCGGTTGGGGGCTGCTTTTCCCGTTTGTCCCGGTCGGATTGAACTCTTGTATTCTCGTCGGGCTTGGCTTGCTGTTTCACAAGCTCGCACGGCGGAACTATCCCCATGTCGCAGCCAAAGTAGTTGTCAATACACATCAGACTGCGGACTTGCCCTCATCGCTAAGGGTCGGTTTTCGCGAGGAGGATGTCGATGCCGCGCTGGCAGCATTCGACGAAACCTTCGATATCGACCGGGGTGATCTCAGCCGTCTGCTCCAACAGGTCGAGTTGCAGGCGGTCATTCGCGCGCATGGGGATATCAGCTGTGCCGACATCATGTCCCGCGACGTCATCTCCATTGACGCGCATGCCGATCCTGCAGACGCGCGGGAGCTTCTTTTGAAGCACAATATCCGCACGCTGCCGGTCAGGGATGAGAACAGCCGGCTTGTCGGGACGATAGGTTTACGGGAACTCTCCAGGTTTGCCGATCGTGTGGGCGAAGTCCTGTCGACGGCAGCCACCGCTTCGGCGGCCGATCCGGCGCTCTCCCTGCTGCCTGTTCTGACGGATGGACGGACCCATGCGGTCATCGTTGTCGATGATGAGCGCCGGATTCTGGGGCTGATATCCCAGACCGACCTCCTCAGTGCTGTGGCACGGGCTTTGCCGAACGGTCGCGGCAAGACGTGATGATGCCAGCCGGGATTATTTGCGATCCCGGCGTTTTTTCAGAGCCCGGCAATCTTCATCAGATCGTCCCGTGCGCCAGGGGCGGCTGCAAGCACCGGCGCGCCCTTGGTCAGATGCTCACCCTCGACGGGGAAGGGATGATGCCAACCGCCGGCCTCCTTGACGAGGCAATAGCCGGCCAGGCAATCCCAGGCGTGCATGTAGGGCTCGTAGTATCCGACCAGCCGTCCGGCCGCCACATAGGCGAGCATCAGCGCGCCGGACCCGTTGCGGATGAAATTACCACCCGCCTCCAGCAGGCGTTCGACCATTTTCCCGACGAAGGCCGGCGTCACGTAGTTGTTGGCGCCGATACCGGTGACGGCATTGCGGATATTGCGGGAAGGATCAAGCGTCAGCACCCGGCCGTTGAGCGTCGCGCCCTTGCCGGAGGCGCCGGCATAGAGTTCGTCATGGCACGGCGCGCAGATGACGCCGATCACTGGCTGGCCATTGTGCAGCACGGCGATGGAGACACACCAGTTCGGCATGCCGTTGACGAAGGGGCTGGTGCCGTCGATCGGATCGACCACCCAGGTATAGCCGGAATGGCCTTCCGCAAGGCCGTATTCCTCGCCCAGAAAGCCATCGCCGGCGTGAACTTCCGCGACGCGGGCGCGAATAAGGTTTTCAACCTCCCGGTCGGCGATCGAGACGACGTCCTGCAGGTCGCGCTTGGTTTCGATCACCAGCGTTTCGCGCGCGTTGAAATAGCCGAGCGCGACGGCGCCCGCCTCCCTGGCCATGGCCTGCGCCAGCGCGAAACGCGCGTCGAGTCCTGTGATTTGCGATGTCATGAATATGGTCCTCTTGCGATATATTGCGGTTCAGCCGTTGATGATGGCGATGCCGCGCCCTTTGAAACCGACGGC
>UCEZ01000088.1 GCA_900471525.1 Hyphomicrobiales bacterium
GGCGCCGGCATCGTGGCTTCGATTGTTGAATAACAATCGATAGACGACGAGCCGAAAGCTGCCGACGCAGAAAAGTAGTGCAAATGGCGCGCAGGCGCGATTTGCACGCGGCGCCGGCATCGTGGCATCCATCGTCGAGTAATCGGCTAGATTACATCGGCCTCAGAAGGCCCCGTCGGCAACGGCGGGGCTTTTGCTGTTTCAGGAATAAGTTGTTGTTGGAACACAGATGCGGGGCAATCAGCCCGTGGGCGACAAAACCTGGCTGTTATGAGATTGCCCCAATACTCAACGCCGACTAGTTTTAGTGAGTCGGTTCCCCTCATTGGCGGCGAGTGGAACTTTGACATTGTATTCGAGTTGTTGTTCCGCATGGCGGACATGCGGTCGCTTGTTATTTTTCGGAGGGGAAATGGCGGACAATGCGAGGGTATTCATTGGTTTCGACAGTAAGGAAGTCGTGGCCTATCATGTTTTTTGTCAAAGTATTCTTGAAAAGAGTTCAATTCCGGTCGAGTTCCTGCCGATATCGCTGAGCAATCTCGGCGGTGTTTTTACCCGCGAGCGGAACCAGTTGCAGTCGACCGAATTCTCCTTCTCGCGTTTCCTCGTTCCCTATCTCAGCAACTATGATGGCTGGAGCCTTTTTGCCGATTGCGACATGCTGATGCGGACCGACATCGCGAGACTCTGGGATCTGCGCGATGATCGCTATGCGGCCAT
The DNA here is from genome assembly GCA_900471525.1 of Hyphomicrobiales bacterium. Classification (GTDB taxonomy): domain Bacteria; phylum Pseudomonadota; class Alphaproteobacteria; order Rhizobiales; family Rhizobiaceae; genus Pararhizobium. The sequence continues at coordinate 724 of UCEZ01000088.1, forward strand.
GTGCGTCAAGCACGATTATACGCCGAAGATCGAGACCAAGTTTCTGGGGCAGACACAAACGAAATACGAAAAGAAGAACTGGTCGAGCGTCATCCTGTTCAACAATGCCAGGTGCCGGGCGCTGACGCCGGATTACGTCAACACCGCGACGGGCCTGCAACTGCATCAGTTCAAGTGGCTGGATACGGAAGATCTGATCGGTGCCCTGCCGCAGACCTGGAACTGGCTGGTCAACGAATACGACTACAACGACGACGCCGACCTCGTGCACTTTACCGACGGTGGTCCGTATTTCGAGGAATACAAGAACGACGACTATGCCGAGGAATGGTTCGCGGCACGGGATCGCGTCCTTTACGTTGCACAGCGCTGATCACGCCAGTTTGCCGATCAATTCCGAATTCGCAGGAGTTCAGTGACCAAAGCTCTTGAAGCGCTTGAAGAACCCGCCGATCCGGCGCTCGAGTTTCGTCTTCGACCAAAGCTTGGCGACCTGCCGTTCCATGCCGGTGTACCGGTTGGCAAGAACATTGGTCGCGACCAGCGCGATGGTTGCCTCGCTGAACTCCGGGAATCGATTGTGAATCCGCGCAAACATGCCGGCCGGTTCACTGAGGTTGTCCTCGAAACGCTGGATGCGACCCTTCTTGACGAAAAGCTGCAGCATGATCTGTTCGAAGGTCCAGTCATGTTCGGTGTACATGCTGAACTGCAGGCCGGCGACGCCTGTGAAACCGCACAGGCAGACATTGGCGTGGGGTATCTTTTCGGCCAGCCAGACCGCGATCGCAAAGCCCGTGGTCGGCATGCGCCCAAACGGGTACAGCGGTCCAAGCGCGTGGTCGAAGTCGAGCGTATGGGGAACCAGATCGCTCTTGCGGGGCGATGCGGGAGCCAAACACTCTTCCGCGACACCTCGATCGGCAATTACCCCGATTTCGGCCTTCAGACCTTTGGCAAAGAGGCTGTAGGCCTTGTCGAAATGCTTTTGCGACTTCAGGAACTTCGTGCCGTCGGCGACGAGACGATGACACAGAACGGCGTCCTTCTCGAAGGGGCGGGGAACCACCTTGGCGCAACCGGTGAAGAAGACGTAAAGTGTTTTCGCGGGTAGCGCCTGCGTTATGGCGTCGATGTCGACGCTTTCGCTGTTGGCGATCAATGCGACCATCTCATAGCCTGAGAGGAGCGCTTCGAAATCTTCGGCTTGCATCGACATGTTCTGTGGCATCCGGACCAATTTGCTTATTTGATTTGCTTGCGCGCTACGAAATAGACCACGCCGGGCGCTCCGTCATCCCTTGCGGGAAAGAAATCCTTTTACAGCCGTAGGGAGGGTAGGAGGTAGAAATGTGCCTGCACTTGATGGCTGCGGTTTGCCCCGTTGAAAAGATTGGCCTGTATCGCGGATTCTTTCTTTTTTCCCGCAAAGGCGCTTGTCATCCTGCGGCAAACTGAATAATAAGCCGCAGACTTCTCGCAGCGCTTCGGCTTCAAGCCTCTGGCGCTCAAGGTCTAGGGGTATAGCTCAGTTGGTAGAGCGGCGGTCTCCAAAACCGCAGGTCGCAGGTTCGAGCCCTGCTGCCCCTGCCATTCGACACAGCGCAGACATGCAGCAGCGTCATGGCAGAATATACAGGGAGAGGGCTTGCCTTTTCCGGCTAATTTCGCAAAAAGACCGTTGACCTCTTGTGATTTATAGAATCGGTCTTTATGTAGGGTTCAAACAGACACGCGGCGCGTGGGGCTGATCGTCAGCTTTACGGGCCGTTAAGGCGTGAGCATTCAATGGCATCCAAAACAAATCCATTTACGTTTCTGCAGCAGGTTCGCTCCGAGACGGCGAAAGTGACATGGCCTTCGCGGCGCGAGACGATGATCTCGACGCTGATGGTGTTCGTCATGGTCTTCTTTGCGGCTATCTTCTTTTTTGCTGCGGACCAACTGATGGGCTGGCTGATCGGCCTCGTCCTGAATGCTGGCGTTTGAACGGGTGGGAATGAATATGGCAGCGCGTTGGTACATCGTTCACGCCTACTCGAACTTCGAGAAGAAGGTTGCTGAATCGATCGAGGAGAAGGCCAAGCAGAAGGGCCTGAGCCATCTGTTTGAGAAGATTCTCGTCCCGACCGAAAAGGTCGTCGAGGTTCGTCGTGGCCGCAAGGTCGATGCCGAGCGCAAGTTCTTTCCGGGTTACGTGCTGGTGCGCGCCAACCTGACGGATGAGGCCTATCACCTCATCAAGAACACGCCAAAGGTGACTGGTTTCCTCGGGTCCGACAACAAGCCGGTTCCGATTCCGGATTTCGAGGCCGAGCGTATTCTCGGTCAGGTGCAGGACGGCGTCGATCGTCCGAAGCCTTCGATCTCGTTTGAGATCGGTGAGCAGGTTCGCGTTTCCGACGGTCCGTTTGCATCGTTCAACGGCATCGTTCAGGATGTGGACGAGGAGCGTTCGCGCCTCAAGGTCGAGGTTTCGATCTTCGGTCGCGCAACGCCGGTAGATCTTGAGTACGCTCAGGTCGAAAAAGTCTGATTTCAGATTGTCGCAGCGCCGGGTTCGTCTGGCTGCGCGGCATTCTTTTGTTTCCGGGCATTCGTGTCCGGCAAGGGCGGGGTAACCCGCAATCCGCGTGGAAGGACGATGGTCTTAGCCGGACCTCAATCCGCACCACGCAACCGCAGCCGCCGCGCTTGTCTAGCGTGGCATGAAGGGCCGGGAAACCGGCTGGAACATTTCCGGTTCCAATCCGCCGTTGGCGGGGAGGGAATTCGGAAAACCATAAAGGCAGAGAGAAATGGCTAAGAAAGTTGCAGGCCAGCTCAAGCTTCAGGTCAAGGCAGGATCGGCAAACCCGTCCCCGCCGATCGGCCCGGCGCTTGGTCAGCGTGGCGTAAACATCATGGAATTCTGCAAGGCGTTCAATGCCGCCACGCAGGAACTGGAAAAGGGCATGCCGATTCCGGTCGTCATCACCTACTACCAGGACAAGTCTTTCACCTTCATCATGAAGCAGCCGCCAGTCAGCTACTTCCTGAAGAAGGAAGCAAAGATTTCGTCCGGCTCGAAGACGCCGGGTAAGGGCGCGACCGCAGGCAAGCTCACCAAGGCTCAGATCGAAACGATCGCCAAGGCCAAGATGAAGGACCTGAACGCAGCCGATATCGAAGGCGCAATGACCATGATCGAGGGCTCCGCCCGCGCCATGGGTCTGGAAGTGGTGGCGTAAAATGGCAAAGCTTGCAAAGCGTGTACAGAAGACCCGCGAAGGCATCGATCCGACGAAGCTCGTTGCTTTGTCCGAAGCCATCACACTGGTGAAGGCTCGCGCCATCGCCAAGTTCGACGAGACCATCGAAGTCGCGATGAACCTCGGTGTTGATCCGCGTCATGCCGACCAGATGGTTCGCGGCGTCGTCAACCTGCCGAACGGCACCGGCCGTGACGTTCGCGTCGCCGTTTTCGCCCGTGGTGCCAAGGCTGACGAAGCCAAGGCTGCTGGTGCAGACGTTGTTGGTGCCGAAGACCTGGTTGAAATCGTCCAGGGCGGCAAGATCGACTTCGATCGCTGCATCGCGACCCCGGACATGATGCCGCTCGTCGGTCGTCTCGGCAAGGTACTCGGCCCGCGCGGCATGATGCCGAACCCGAAGGTCGGAACCGTCACCATGGACGTCGCCGGTGCTGTCAAGGCATCGAAGGGCGGCGCCGTCGAGTTCCGCGTCGAAAAGGCTGGTATCGTTCACGCCGGCATCGGCAAGGCATCGTTCGACGCTGCTGCTCTTGAAGAAAACATCCGCGCCTTCGCTGATGCGGTCATCAAGGCAAAGCCGGCTGGCGCCAAGGGCAACTACGTCAAGCGCGTGGCGATCTCTTCGACCATGGGCCCGGGCGTCAAGATCGATCCGTCGACGGTCAGCGCCGCTTAATCAAGTTCATCCGGGCCTCTGGCCCGGTCACAGATTTCCGGCCTTTCGGGGCCGGAAATTCCGGGATCAAACCCGGAACTCCTGTCCGAGATTGCAGGTGGTTATCCCTTAATCACTTCAGCCTGCATGAGACGGGTGAGTCCCGAATTTCATTTGACGCGCGAAAGCGTGGAAATTCGGTTCGAACCTCGGCTTGCCTTGTGCCGGACCCGCTCCAACGGGAACGCGCAGGGGACAGGATCCTCGAGCGTCGCTTGGGATCAACTCTGATCCCATGTGGCAAAGGCAAACCGACTGGGCTGTGTTTTGCGGTCCAGTCAACTGGAGATAGGCAGTGGAAAGAGCGGAAAAACGCGAATTCGTCACGGAGCTGAACGACGCCTTCAAGGGCGCCGGTTCTGTTGTCGTGGCCCACTATGCTGGTGTCACAGTCGCACAGATGAACGACTTCCGTTCGAAGATGCGCGCTGCTGGCGGCACCGTCAAAGTCGCGAAGAACCGCCTGGCCAAGATCGCCCTTCAGGGTACGGAAGCCGAAGGGATGTCCAATCTCTTCAAGGGTCAGACGCTGGTAGCATTCAGCGCCGACCCGGTAACGGCTCCTAAGGTTGTCATGGATTTCGCCAAGACCAACGACAAGATCGTTGTACTCGGCGGCGCCATGGGAGCAACCACGCTCAACGCGGATGCAGTCAAGTCGCTTGCGACCCTGCCGTCGCTGGATGAGCTGCGTGCAAAGCTGCTGGGTATGATTCAGACCCCTGCAACGCGTATCGCATCGGTTGTTGCAGCACCGGCAAGCCAGCTTGCCCGCGTGTTTGCGGCCTACGCCAAGAAGGACGAAGAAGCCGCATAAGGCGGTTTTTCGTTGTTTATATCTAACCAAGTTCGAACCGAATTAAAGGAACTGAAAAATGGCTGATCTCTCTAAGATCGTTGAAGACCTGTCCTCGCTGACCGTTTTGGAAGCTGCTGAGCTTTCGAAGCTTCTCGAAGAAAAGTGGGGCGTTTCGGCTGCTGCTCCGGTAGCAGTTGCTGCTGCCGGCGGCGCTGGCGCTGCTGCTGTTGTTGAAGAAGAAAAGACTGAATTCGACGTCATCCTCGCTGATGCCGGCGCAAACAAGATCAACGTCATCAAGGAAGTCCGCGCGATCACAGGCCTCGGCCTGAAGGAAGCCAAGGACCTCGTTGAAGCCGCTCCGAAGGCTGTCAAGGAAGGTGTTTCCAAGGCTGAAGCTGCTGATCTCAAGAAGAAGCTTGAAGACGCTGGCGCCAAGGTTGACGTCAAGTAATTCTGCTTGTTTTGAAGGAGAGGTGACCGTAAAACGGCCGCCTCTCTTTGACCGCTTTCTGAACGTATTACCCAAAAGCCACTTAAAAACGGCTTTTGGGTAATGGGTTCTTCAAGAGGATAGTCTCGAACCAAAGACGCCACAGCAATCCGTGCTAAGCGTTTTTGGGGGCTGGACGAGATTGAACGACCCATTGATTGACGGAGCCGACTGGCCAGCGGTCACCGTCTGTTGCAGGCCCGGGTGCAATTTTTAAAGGAGCGACGATGGCTCAGACCCTTTCGTTTAACGGTCGCAGGCGCGTACGCAAGTTTTTCGGTAAAATTCCAGAAGTCGCAGAAATGCCGAACCTCATCGAGGTTCAGAAGGCATCCTACGACCAGTTCCTCATGGTCGACGAGCCGCAGGGCGGTCGTCCGGACGAGGGGCTTCAGTCCGTTTTCAAATCGGTTTTCCCGATCACGGATTTCTCCGGCGCTTCGATGCTCGAATTCGTGTCCTACGAATTCGAACAGCCGAAGTTCGACGTCGAGGAATGCCGTCAGCGCGATCTGACCTATGCTGCGCCGCTGAAGGTGACGCTGCGTCTCATCGTGTTCGATATCGACGAGGATACGGGCGCCAAGTCCATCAAGGACATCAAGGAACAGAACGTCTACATGGGCGACATGCCGCTCATGACCAACAATGGTACGTTCATCGTCAACGGCACCGAGCGCGTCATCGTTTCCCAGATGCACCGTTCGCCGGGCGTGTTCTTTGACCACGATAAGGGCAAGAGCCATTCGTCGGGCAAGCTCCTGTTTGCTGCCCGCGTCATACCGTATCGCGGTTCCTGGCTCGACATCGAATTCGATGCCAAGGACGTCGTCCATGCACGTATCGACCGTCGCCGCAAGATTCCTGTCACATCGCTTCTGATGGCGCTCGGCATGGATGGCGAAGAAATCCTGGAGACCTTCTACACCAAGTCGCTCTATCAGCGCGACGGCAAGGGCTGGCGGATTCCGTTCCAGCCTGACGTCCTGAAGGGCCAGAAGGCGCTTTCCGACCTGATCGACGCCGATACCGGCGAAGTGGTTGTTGAGTCCGGCAAGAAGCTGACGCCGCGCCTGTTGAAGACGCTGACGGAAAAGGGCCTGAAGGCCATCAAGGCGACCGACGACGAACTCTACGGCAACTTCCTTGCCGAAGATCTCGTCAATATGTCGACGGGTGAAATCTTCCTCGAAGCCGGCGACGAAATCGACGAGAAGACGCTCGGCGTCATCCTGGCGGCTGGCTTTGATGAAATCCCCGTCCTCGACATCGACCATATCAATGTCGGCGCCTATATCCGCAACACGCTTTCCGTGGACAAGAACGAGAACCGTCAGGACGCTCTGTTCGATATCTACCGCGTCATGCGTCCGGGCGAACCGCCGACCATGGATTCGGCCGAAGCCATGTTCAACACGCTGTTCTTCGATGCGGAGCGTTACGACCTCTCCGCCGTCGGTCGCGTCAAGATGAACATGCGCCTCGACCTCGATGCGGCCGACACCGTGCGTATCCTGCGCAAGGAAGACATCCTGGCCGTGGTCAAGATGCTGGTCGACCTGCGCGACGGCAAGGGCGAAATCGACGACATCGACAACCTCGGCAACCGCCGCGTTCGTTCGGTTGGTGAATTGATGGAGAACCAGTATCGCCTGGGTCTCTTGCGTATGGAGCGCGCCATCAAGGAACGCATGTCGTCGATCGAGATCGACACTGTCATGCCGCAGGACCTGATCAATGCCAAGCCGGCTGCCGCGGCCGTGCGCGAGTTCTTCGGTTCCTCGCAGCTGTCGCAGTTCATGGACCAGGTCAATCCGCTGTCGGAAATCACCCACAAGCGCCGTCTTTCGGCACTTGGCCCGGGCGGTCTGACGCGCGAACGCGCCGGCTTCGAAGTCCGCGACGTTCACCCGACCCACTACGGCCGTATCTGCCCGATCGAAACGCCGGAAGGCCCGAACATCGGTCTGATCAACTCGCTGGCAACCTTCGCCCGCGTCAACAAGTACGGCTTCATCGAAAGCCCCTACCGCAAGATCATTGACGGTAAGGTGACGAAGGATGTCGTTTATCTGTCGGCGATGGAAGAAGCCAAGTATCACGTGGCCCAGGCCAACTCCGAGCTGAACGCCGACCAGTCGTTTGTTGAAGAGTTCGTCGTTTGCCGTCACGCCGGCGACGTTATGCTCGCACCGCGCGACATCGTGAACCTGATGGACGTTTCGCCGAAGCAGCTCGTGTCTGTCGCGGCAGCTCTCATCCCGTTCCTTGAAAACGACGACGCCAACCGCGCGCTCATGGGCTCGAACATGCAGCGTCAGGCCGTGCCTCTGCTGCGTGCCGAAGCACCGTTCGTCGGTACCGGCATGGAGCCGATCGTTGCCCGTGACTCCGGTGCGGCTATCGCTGCCCGCCGTGGCGGCGTGGTCGACCAGGTCGATGCGACGCGTATCGTTATCCGGGCCACGGAAGACCTCGAAGCCGGCAAGTCCGGCGTCGATATCTACCGCCTGCAGAAGTTCCAGCGTTCCAACCAGAACACCTGCGTCAACCAGCGCCCGCTGGTTACCGTCGGCGACATCCTGAACAAGGGCGACATCATCGCTGATGGTCCGTCGACCGATCTCGGTGACCTGGCTCTCGGCCGCAATGCGCTCGTCGCGTTCATGCCGTGGAACGGCTACAACTACGAAGACTCGATCCTGCTCTCCGAGCGTATCGTTCGCGATGACGTGTTCACCTCCATCCACATCGAGGAATTCGAAGTGATGGCGCGCGACACCAAGCTCGGCCCGGAAGAAATCACGCGCGATATTCCGAACGTTTCGGAAGAAGCGCTGAAGAACCTCGACGAAGCCGGTATCGTCTACATCGGTGCGGAAGTCGCTCCGGGCGACATCCTGGTCGGCAAGATCACGCCGAAGGGCGAAAGCCCGATGACGCCGGAAGAAAAGCTTCTGCGCGCCATCTTCGGTGAAAAGGCCTCCGACGTTCGCGACACGTCCATGCGCATGCCTCCGGGCACCTTCGGCACCATCGTCGAAGTTCGCGTCTTCAACCGCCACGGCGTGGAAAAAGACGAACGCGCCATGGCGATCGAGCGGGAAGAGATCGAGCGTCTTGCAAAGGACCGCGACGACGAACAGGCGATCCTGGATCGCAACGTCTACTCGCGTCTGCTCGACATGCTGCGCGGTCACGTCGCCGTAGCCGGTCCGAAGGGCTTCAAGAAGGGCACCGAGCTTTCGAACGCCGTCATCTCCGAATATCCCCGCTCGCAGTGGTGGATGTTTGCGACGGAAGACGAAAAGGCTCAGGGTGAGATCGAAGCTCTGCGTGGCCAGTACGACGAATCCAAGTCGCTGCTCGAGCATCGCTTCATGGACAAGGTCGAGAAGGTCCAGCGCGGCGACGAAATGCCTCCGGGCGTCATGAAGATGGTCAAGGTCTTTGTTGCTGTGAAGCGCAAGATCCAGCCAGGCGACAAGATGGCCGGCCGTCACGGCAACAAGGGTGTCGTTTCGCGTATCGTGCCGATCGAAGACATGCCGTTCCTGGAAGACGGTACGCATGTCGACGTCGTTCTGAACCCGCTCGGCGTGCCTTCACGCATGAACGTCGGCCAGATCCTCGAAACCCATCTGGGTTGGGCCTGCGCCGGAATGGGCAAGAAGATCGGTGCCATGCTCGATGCCTATAAGGCGGGCGCTGATATTCAGCCGCTGCGCGATACCATCGACAGCGTCATCGGATCCGGCCCGAAGGGCGAGCCGATCAAGGACTACGATGATGAGTCGATCGTCCGTCTGGCCGAGCAGACCCGTCGCGGCGTTTCGATCGCAACGCCGGTCTTCGACGGCGCGGTGGAAGCGGACGTCAACACGATGCTGGAGCAGGCTGGCCTGAAGGTCACCGGCCAGTCGACGCTGTATGATGGCCGTACTGGCGATCAGTTCGACCGCCAGGTCACCGTCGGCTACATCTACATGCTGAAGCTGAACCACCTTGTCGACGACAAGATCCACGCCCGTTCGATCGGTCCTTACTCGCTCGTTACCCAGCAGCCGCTGGGCGGCAAGGCGCAGTTCGGCGGCCAGCGCTTCGGGGAAATGGAAGTCTGGGCTCTGGAAGCCTACGGCGCCGCCTACACCCTGCAGGAAATGCTGACGGTGAAGTCCGACGACGTGGCCGGCCGTACCAAGGTCTACGAAGCGATCGTCCGTGGCGACGACACCTTCGAGGCCGGTATTCCGGAGAGCTTCAACGTTCTCGTCAAGGAAATGCGCTCGCTGGGCCTCAGCGTCGAACTGGAAAATTCCAAGCTCGACGAACTCAACGCGGCAAACCAGCAACTGCCGGACGCGGCCGAGTAAAAACATCAAGGTGCGTGCCGCTCCCAAGCGGCGCGCACCGTTTCCGCCCAGGTCTCGCATCGATGAGACGGGGTAGGAAATGCGGCCGCATTTTATGCGGTTTTATCCGTTTCAAGCATGGGGCTGGCGCCCGGGATTTGCCGGCACCCTTGCCAAGCTCAGGGCGTTATGCCCGTAAAGGAGATACGCATGAACCAAGAGGTCATGAATCTTTTCAATCCGCAGGTGCCTGCACAGACATTCGATTCCATCCGGATTTCGATTGCCTCGCCGGAGAAGATTCTCTCCTGGTCTTACGGTGAAATCAAGAAGCCGGAGACGATCAACTACCGCACCTTCAAGCCGGAACGCGACGGTCTTTTCTGCGCGCGCATCTTCGGCCCGATCAAGGACTACGAATGCTTGTGCGGCAAGTACAAGCGCATGAAGTACAAGGGCATCATCTGCGAAAAGTGCGGCGTCGAAGTGACGCTGTCGCGCGTTCGCCGCGAGCGCATGGGCCATATCGAGCTCGCTGCTCCCGTTGCCCACATCTGGTTCCTGAAGTCCCTGCCGAGCCGCATCGCGACGCTGCTCGACATGACGCTGAAGGATATCGAGCGCGTCCTCTATTTCGAAAACTACATCGTCACCGAGCCGGGCCTGACTTCCCTCAAGGAAAATCAGCTTCTCTCGGAAGAAGAATACATGATCGCCGTCGACGAGTTCGGCGAAGATCAGTTCACGGCGATGATCGGTGCTGAAGCCATCTACGAGATGTTGGCTTCGATGAATCTCGAAAAGATCGCCGGCGACCTGCGCGCGGAAATGGCTGACACCACGTCCGAGCTGAAGCAGAAGAAGCTGATGAAGCGCCTGAAGATCGTTGAGAACTTCATGGAATCCGGCAACCGCCCGGAATGGATGATCATGAAGGTCGTTCCGGTCATCCCGCCGGACCTGCGTCCGCTGGTTCCGCTGGACGGCGGCCGTTTCGCGACGTCCGACCTGAACGACCTCTATCGCCGCGTCATCAACCGCAACAACCGTCTGAAGCGCCTGATCGAGCTTCGTGCGCCTGGCATCATCATCCGCAACGAAAAGCGCATGCTGCAGGAATCCGTTGACGCCCTGTTCGACAACGGCCGCCGTGGCCGCGTCATCACCGGTGCCAACAAGCGTCCGCTGAAGTCGCTGTCCGACATGCTCAAGGGCAAGCAGGGCCGCTTCCGCCAGAACCTTCTCGGCAAGCGCGTCGACTATTCCGGCCGTTCGGTCATCGTGACCGGTCCGGAACTGAAGCTGCACCAGTGCGGCCTGCCGAAGAAGATGGCGCTCGAGCTGTTCAAGCCGTTTATCTACGCCCGCCTCGACGCCAAGGGTTACTCCTCGACCGTCAAGCAGGCGAAGAAGCTGGTTGAAAAGGAAAAGCCGGAAGTCTGGGATATCCTCGACGAGGTTATTCGCGAGCACCCGGTTCTCCTGAACCGCGCACCGACGCTGCACCGTCTGGGCATCCAGGCCTTCGAGCCCACGCTGGTCGAAGGCAAGGCTATCCAGCTGCATCCGCTCGTCTGCACGGCCTTCAATGCCGACTTCGACGGCGACCAGATGGCTGTTCACGTTCCGCTGTCGCTCGAAGCCCAGCTCGAAGCCCGCGTGCTCATGATGTCGACTAACAACATCCTGCACCCGGCAAACGGCGCGCCGATCATCGTTCCGTCGCAGGACATGGTTCTCGGCCTCTACTATCTGTCGATCATGAACCAGAACGAGCCGGGCGAAGGCATGGCCTTCTCCGATCTCGGCGAACTGCATCACGCGCTTGAAACCAAGTCGGTGACGCTGCATGCCAAGATCCGTGGCCGTTTCAAGACGATCGATGCGGAAGGCAAGCCCGTTTCGAAGATCTTCGAAACGACGCCGGGCCGTATGCTCATTGGCGAACTTCTACCGAAGAACGTCAACGTGCCGTTCGATGTCTGCAATCAGGAACTGACCAAGAAGAACATCTCCAAGATGATCGACACGGTCTACCGTCATTGCGGCCAGAAGGACACGGTCATTTTCTGCGACCGCATCATGCAGCTCGGCTTTGCCCATGCCTGCCGCGCCGGCATTTCGTTCGGCAAGGACGACATGGTCATCCCGGATACCAAGGCAAAGATCGTCGGTGACACCGAAAATCTGGTCAAGGAATACGAGCAGCAGTACAATGACGGCCTGATCACCCAGGGCGAAAAGTACAACAAGGTTGTCGACGCCTGGGGCAAGGCAACCGAGAAGGTCGCCGACGAAATGATGGCCCGCATTAAGGCTGTCGAATTTGACGACAACGGCCGTCAGAAGCCGATGAACTCGATCTACATGATGTCGCACTCCGGCGCCCGCGGTTCTCCGAACCAGATGCGTCAGCTGGGCGGCATGCGCGGCCTGATGGCCAAGCCTTCGGGCGAAATCATCGAGACCCCGATCATCTCGAACTTCAAGGAAGGCCTGACCGTTAACGAGTACTTCAACTCGACACACGGCGCCCGTAAGGGTCTTGCAGACACCGCCTTGAAGACCGCGAACTCCGGTTACCTGACACGCCGTCTCGTCGACGTCGCGCAGGATTGCATTGTCAACTCGGTGGATTGCGGTACCGAAACCGGCCTCACCATGACCGCCATCGTCGATGCCGGTCAGGTCGTTGCCTCCATCGGCGCCCGCGTTCTCGGCCGTACGGCTCTCGACAACATCGATCATCCGGTCACCGGTGATCGCATCGTCGATGCCGGCCGGATGATCCTTGAAGCCGATGTCGTGGAAATCGAAAAGGCCGGTATCCAGTCGATCCGGATCCGTTCGGCACTGACTTGCGAAATCCAGACCGGCGTCTGCGGCGTCTGCTACGGCCGCGACTTGGCGCGCGGTACGCCTGTCAACATGGGTGAAGCTGTCGGCGTCATCGCCGCTCAGTCGATCGGCGAGCCGGGTACTCAGCTGACCATGCGTACCTTCCACTTGGGTGGTACTGCGACCGTGGTCGACCAGTCGTTCCTGGAAGCATCGTATGAGGGTACGGTTCAGATCAAGAACCGCAACATGCTGCGCAACTCGGACAACGTTCTCGTTGCCATGGGCCGCAACATGGCGGTCCAGATCCTCGACGAACGTGGTGTCGAGCGTTCCTCGCAGCGCGTTGCCTACGGCTCGAAGATCTATGTCGATGATGGCGACAAGGTGAAGCGCGGCCAGCGTCTGGCCGAGTGGGACCCCTACACGCGCCCGATGATGACGGAAGTCGAAGGCACGGTTCATTTCGAAGATATCGTCGATGGTATCTCCGTTCTGGAAGCGACCGACGAAGCAACCGGCATCACCAAGCGTCAGGTTATCGACTGGCGTTCGACGCCGCGCGGTATCGACCTGAAGCCGGCGATCGTCATCAAGGACAAGAACGGCTCGGTTCTGAAGCTGTCGCGTGGTGGTGACGCCCGCTTCATGCTTTCGGTCGATGCCATTCTGTCGGTCGAGCCGGGCACGAAGGTTTCCCAGGGTGACGTGCTTGCACGTTCGCCGCTGGAAAGCGCCAAGACGAAGGACATCACCGGCGGTCTGCCGCGCGTTGCCGAACTCTTCGAAGCGCGCCGTCCGAAGGATCACGCGATCATCGCCGAAATCGATGGTACGATCCGCTTCGGCCGCGACTACAAGAACAAGCGCCGCGTGCTGATCGAGCCTGCGGAAGATGGCGTCGAGCCGGTCGAATACCTGATCCCGAAGGGCAAGCCCTTCCATCTTCAGGATGGCGACTATATCGAAAAGGGTGACTACATCCTCGACGGTAACCCGGCACCGCACGACATCCTGGCGATCAAGGGCGTGGAAGCACTCGCTTCCTACCTGGTCAACGAAATCCAGGAAGTCTACCGTCTGCAGGGTGTTGTGATCAACGACAAGCACATCGAGGTGATCGTTCGCCAGATGCTGCAGAAGGTGGAAGTGACCGACGCCGGTGACTCGACCTATATCGTTGGTGACAGCGTCGACCGCATCGAACTGGAAGATGTCAACGATCAGCTGATCGAACAGGGCAAGAAGCCGGCTTACGGCGATCCGGTCCTGCTCGGCATCACCAAGGCATCGCTGCAGACGCCGTCCTTCATCTCGGCCGCTTCCTTCCAGGAAACGACCAAGGTGCTGACGGAAGCTGCGATCGCCGGCAAGACCGACGGCCTGCAGGGTCTGAAGGAAAACGTCATCGTCGGCCGCCTGATCCCGGCCGGTACCGGCGGTACCATGACCCAGATCCGCCGCATCGCCACCGCGCGCGACGAGATGATCCTCGAAGAGCGCCGCAAGGGCACGGGAGCAGAAGCCGCAACGCCGATGCTGACCGACATGGCAGCCAAGGAAGAAGCAGCAGCCGAGTAAGGCTCAAAGGGCGAGGGCGGTTTACTGCCCTTGCCCTTCAATTGAAAAAGCCGCATGGAGCGATCCAGGCGGCTTTTTTGCGTTTCAGAGGAATAGAGCCAGGGATCGCGGCAGCAGGCCGGTCCCGGGCGATGTACTCGTCATCCGAATTTGATGATCGCAACTTCCCCCGTCAGCGCGCCTTGGTAGGCGGAGGCATGCGGTTCTTCGTCGGGCACGTCGGTCAGCGTGCCGATCTGGTCGAGATCGGCCTCGAGGAAGCCCTCTTCGGCAAGCGCGTTCAGCGCTTCACGTACGGCGGTATCGTCATCGGGCGCGCGCAACATCACATGGATGTCGATACCCTCGTCGTCGCCATCCTGCTCATAGGCCTTGCCGATGATGATGAAGATCATCGGTCCGTCGAGATTGTTGTCGTTGTCCGGAATGGCAGTCATGGCTATTTCCTCGTTCGAAAGATGTGCGAGGACTTTACAGCGTATTGCGACGCTGCGTGCATTAAAAAAACACGCCGCCACGACGAATCGTGGCGGGCAGGGTGCGATTCTTCGAAGTCCTCGCTGGATTGTGGAATTGCTTTATGATTCTTTAAGTTGAACGCTTCTCATCAGCGATTCCCGTCTGCTTAGTGCGCGGGTTGCCTCGGCTTGAGCGCCAAAGCCTTGTTTTGCAGGCATGTCAGCCCTGTGCGGACAAGAATATTTGTTAATTCCCCTTGACGGGACACCCCGAAATCAGTACACCCCGCCGCATCGGAGCCCATGTGAGGCTGGCTGGTTCGGAGCGTCACGTTCTGGAGTTCGCCTCAAACAAGGTTCGAAACGCACGCTGAAGACCAAAATGCTGCACGCAAGACGCTGAGAATATGGGCGTCCTCTGCTTTTATTGCGGGCCATCTGCTGAGAAGCGGATCGGTCCTCGTTTGCGCATTTATGAAGCGTTCGAAACCGCCGGCAACGGCATTGATCCGCCCGCAAGGGTAATGAGACAGAATTTGTAAGGGATGGTTATATGCCTACCGTAAACCAGCTGATCCGCAAGCCGCGTCAGGCACAGGTAAAGCGCAACAAGGTTCCTGCTTTGCAGGAAAACCCGCAGAAGCGTGGCGTTTGCACCCGCGTTTACACGACGACCCCGAAGAAGCCGAACTCGGCTCTGCGTAAGGTTGCCAAGATTCGCCTGACCAACGGCTTCGAAGTCATTGGCTACATTCCGGGCGAAGGTCACAACCTTCAGGAACACTCCGTGGTCATGATCCGCGGCGGCCGCGTCAAGGACTTGCCGGGCGTTCGCTACCACATCATCCGCGGCGTTCTCGATACCCAGGGTGTCAAGAACCGCAAGCAGCGCCGTTCGAAGTATGGTGCCAAGCGTCCGAAGTAATTCGGGTTCCACAATTTAAGGCGCTGCGCGAGGTTCTCCGCGTGTTAAGGCGCCCGTTCAAAGTTGAGAGACAAAAGTATGTCACGTCGTCACAGTGCAGAAAAGCGCGAGATCAATCCGGACCCGAAGTTCGGCGATCTGGTTGTCACCAAGTTCATGAATGCAATCATGCTTCATGGTAAGAAGTCGGTCGCTGAAAACATCGTTTACGGTGCGTTCGATCTGGTCCAGGGCAAGCTGAAGCAGGAGCCGGTCACCGTGTTCCATTCGGCTCTCGACAACATCGCTCCGCACGTCGAAGTGCGTTCACGCCGCGTTGGTGGTGCCACCTACCAGGTTCCGGTCGATGTTCGTCCCGAGCGCCGTCAGGCTCTTGCCATTCGCTGGCTGATCGCTGCTGCCCGCAAGCGCAACGAAACCACCATGATCGATCGCCTTTGCGGCGAACTCATGGATGCTGCGAACAACCGTGGCAGCGCCGTCAAGAAGCGTGAAGACACGCACAAGATGGCCGACGCCAACCGCGCATTCTCGCATTATCGCTGGTAATCGACGAACATTTTTCGAAAGGCAGTCATTATGGCTCGCGAATATAAAATCGAAGACTACCGCAATTTCGGTATCATGGCGCATATCGACGCCGGCAAGACCACGACCACCGAGCGGATTCTGTATTACACGGGCAAGTCGCACAAGATCGGCGAAGTCCATGACGGCGCTGCCACCATGGACTGGATGGAGCAGGAGCAGGAACGCGGCATCACCATCACGTCCGCTGCCACCACGACCTTCTGGAAGGGCCGTGACGGCAAGATGCGCCGCTTCAACATCATCGACACCCCCGGCCACGTCGACTTCACCATTGAAGTCGAGCGTTCGCTGCGCGTTCTCGACGGTGCTATCGCTCTTCTCGACGCCAACGCTGGTGTAGAGCCGCAGACGGAAACCGTCTGGCGCCAGGCTGAAAAATACAATGTTCCGCGGATGATCTTCTGCAACAAGATGGACAAGACCGGCGCCGATTTCTATCGCTCGGTTGACATGATCAAGTCCCGTCTCGGTGCAATCCCTGTCGTCATGCAGCTGCCGATCGGCGCTGAGACGGAATTCAAGGGCGTTATCGATCTGATCGAAATGAACGCTCTCATCTGGCGCGACGAGTCGCTCGGCGCACAGTGGGACGTTGTCGAAATCCCGGACGACATGAAGGAACAGGCCGCGAAGTACCGCGAACTGCTCATCGAGACCGTCGTCGACATCGACGAAGCTGCCATGGAAGCTTATCTGGAAGGCGTCATGCCCGACAATGAGCAGATCCGTGCGCTCGTCCGTCGCGGCACGATTGACGTCAAGTTCCACCCGATGTTCTGCGGTACCGCGTTCAAGAACAAGGGCGTTCAGCCGCTGCTCGACGCTGTTGTCGAATATCTGCCGTCGCCGCTCGACATTCCGTCGATCAAGGGCATCGACGTCAAGACCGAAGCCGAAATCGAGCGTCATCCGTCCGATGACGAGCCGCTTTCGATGCTCGCGTTCAAGATCATGAACGACCCCTTCGTCGGTTCGCTCACCTTCGCCCGCATCTATTCCGGCAAGCTCGAAAAGGGCACGTCGGTCATGAACACGGTCAAGGAAAAGCGCGAACGCGTCGGCCGTATGCTGCAGATGCATTCCAATTCCCGTGAAGACATCGAAGAAGCTTTCGCCGGCGACATCGTTGCTCTTGCGGGCCTCAAGGAAACCACCACCGGCGACACGCTCTGCGATCCGCTGAAGCAGGTTATCCTCGAGCGCATGGAATTCCCCGAGCCGGTCATCCAGATCGCCATCGAGCCGAAGACCAAGGGCGACCAGGAAAAGATGGGCCTCGCGCTCAACCGCCTGGCTGCCGAAGATCCTTCGTTCCGCGTCAAGACGGATGAAGAATCCGGCCAGACGATCATCGCCGGCATGGGTGAACTTCACCTCGACATCCTCGTCGACCGCATGCGCCGCGAATTCAAGGTTGAAGCCACCGTCGGCGCGCCGCAGGTTGCCTACCGTGAATCGATCACGAAGAAGCACGAAGAAGATTACACGCACAAGAAGCAATCCGGTGGTACGGGCCAGTTCGCACGCGTCAAGATCATCTTCGAACCGAACGAAGAAGGCGACGACTTCAAGTTCGAGTCCAAGATTGTTGGTGGCTCGATCCCGAAGGAATACATCCCGGGCGTTCAGAAGGGCATCGAAAGCGTTCTGTCTTCGGGTCCGCTCGCCGGCTTCCCGATGCTCGGCGTCAAAGCAACCCTGATCGACGGTGCGTTCCATGACGTCGACTCGTCGGTTCTTGCCTTCGAAATCGCCTCGCGTGCCTGCTTCCGTGAAGCAGCCAAGAAGGCCGGCGCTCAGCTGCTCGAGCCGATGATGAAGGTTGAAGTCGTAACGCCGGAAGACTACGTCGGCGACGTTATCGGCGACCTGAACTCGCGTCGCGGTCAGATCCAGGGCCAGGAATCGCGCGGCATCGCCGTCGTGATCAATGCCAACGTGCCGCTGGCCAATATGTTCAAGTACGTGGACAACCTGCGCTCGATGAGCCAGGGCCGTGCACAGTACACGATGACCTTCGATCACTATGCGCCGGTTCCGTCGAACGTGTCGCAGGAAATCCAGGCGAAGTACTCCGGTCAGAAGTGACCGGAGCTTAAAGCCAGCTGACAGAAACAAGAGAATTACCCCTTGATGGGGGTCAAAGAACGGAGAGCCGGAAATGGCAAAGAGCAAATTTGA
>UCEZ01000047.1:0-168846 GCA_900471525.1 Hyphomicrobiales bacterium
GGGAGAAGGGACAAGCGGCGGCCTCTGTCATCCCCTCTCCCCGCCTGCGGGGAGAGGGCTAGGGTGAGGGGCAAGCCTCGTCACCCGGTGTGTCCAATATTTTGAAAGCCCGTTCATGACGAACACGCCCACATCCCAGGCAATGTCCGGAACACTCGCTACCCCTGCCGCAGGCGGGTTTTGGCGTATATGGGGCAAATCCGCCAGCAAACCGCCGGAAGATACCGCTGCCAAGCGCGTGCAGTTCAATTCGCCGCTTCTGCCCTATCTCTTCCTCGCGCCGCAGATGGCGATCATCTTCATCTTCTTCTACTGGCCCTCGGTTCAGGCGATCCACTCGTCCTTCTACCTTGAGGACCCCTTCGGCTTCGGCTCGACTTTCGTCGGCTTTGCCAATTACACCGACGTGCTGAAATCCGGCGAATATCTGGGCATTGCCCGCTTCACCGCTGTCTTCACCGCGCTGGTTACCTTCTTTTCCCTGGCAATCGGCCTGCTGCTCGCCGTCAAGGCTGACGGCGTCATCCGCGGCAACGCCACCTACAAGACGCTGCTGATCTGGGTCTATGCCATCGCCCCGCCGGTCGCCGGCCTGATGGGCATGATGATGTTCGACCAGCATATCGGCCCGCTGGTGAAGTTCGCGGCCTTCTTCGGCTGGGACATCAAGGTCGGGCTCGACTATACCGACACCGCGTTTGCGATGATCGTTGTCTCCGTCTGGAAGCAGATTCCCTACAATTTCATCTTCTTCCTGTCCGGGCTCCAGGGTATTCCGGTGTCGGTGCGCGAGGCAGCCCTGATGGACTGCCGATCCGGCTTCCGCCGCTTCTGGACCGTCACCCTGCCGCTGCTGGCACCGACGGCCTTCTTCCTGCTGATCATCAACACGACCTACGCCCTGTTCGATACGTTCGGCGTGATCGACGTGATGGTGAAGGACAAGGCCGCCAACAACCCGATCACGCTGGTCTACAAGGTCTACATGGACGGCTTCCGCGGCAATGATCTCGGCGGCTCCTCGGCCCAGTCCGTCATTCTGATGATCATCGTCTTCGTCCTCACCATCTTCCAGTTCCGCTTCATCGAGCGGCGCGTCCACTACAATTGAGCGGGGGCGAGATCATGCATCGCACGAAACTTTTCGACCATGTCATCTTGATGATGGGCGTCTTCTTCATGGTCGGGCCGCTGCTCGTCGCCCTGATGACCTCCAGCCACGAGGCGGCCGATATCCATCGCAACGGCCTGCAGATTCTGCCCGGCGGCCATTTCATCGACACCTACACCACCGTGTTGACCAGAGAAGGCGGCTTTACCGGCAAGATCACCGGTCTGCGGATGATGATGAACTCGCTGATCCTCGGCATCGGCTTTGCCGCCGGCAAGATCGTCCTGTCGATGCTGGCGGCCTATGCGCTGGTCTATTTCCGCTTCCGTTTTGCGACGATCACCTTCTGGATGATCTTCACAACGCTGCTTCTGCCGCTCGAAGTGCGCATCCTGCCATCCTACGAGGTGATGAATACGCTGAAGCTGACCAACACCTATACCGGCCTGATCGTGCCTCTCCTGGCATCGGCCACCGGCACCTTCTATTTCCGCCAGTTCTTCAAATCGATCCCCGACGAACTCCTGGAAGCCGCCCGCATCGATGGCGCCGGACCTTTCAAGTTCTTCATCGACGTGATCGTGCCTTTGTCGAAGACGATGATCGCGGCGATCTTCATCATCATGTTTGTCTACGGCTGGAACCAGTATCTCTGGCCGACGCTGATGACCACCGACGAGAGCTTCTTCACGCTGGTGCGTGGCATCAAGCAGATCCTGCTCGTCTGGGTCGGCTCCAACATTCCCGATTACAACGAGGCCTTTGCCCTGGCGATCCTCGCCATGGTGCCGCCTGTGATGATCGTCATGATCTTCCAGCGCTGGTTCATCAAAGGCCTCACCGAAAGCGACAAGTAGAGGAGACGCGGCATGGCAGCGATCA
Organism: Hyphomicrobiales bacterium; assembly: GCA_900471525.1. Classification (GTDB taxonomy): domain Bacteria; phylum Pseudomonadota; class Alphaproteobacteria; order Rhizobiales; family Rhizobiaceae; genus Pararhizobium. Next base: position 1,994 of record UCEZ01000047.1, read on the forward strand.
ACATCACCAATGTCTCGAAGATCTACGCCGGCGGCGTCGAGGCGGTGAAATCCGTCTCCATCGACATCGCCGACGGCGAGTTCATCGTGCTCGTCGGCCCATCCGGCTGCGGTAAATCCACCCTTTTGCGCATGGTCGCCGGCCTTGAGGCGATCTCGAAGGGCACCGTCGAAATCGGTGACCGGGTCATCAACGATATCGAGCCGGCCGAGCGCGACATCGCCATGGTCTTCCAGAACTATGCGCTCTATCCGCATATGACCGTCTACAACAACCTCGCCTACGGCCTGAAAAACCGCGGCACACCGAAGGCCGAGATCGACGCCCGCGTCGCCGAAGCCGCCCGCATGCTGGAGATCGAGCAGTATCTGACGCGCAAACCGCGTGCCTTGTCCGGTGGCCAGCGCCAGCGCGTCGCCATGGGTCGCGCCATCGTGCGCAAGCCGGCGGCCTTCCTGTTCGACGAGCCGCTCTCCAACCTCGACGCCAAGCTGCGCGTCTCGATGCGCGGCGAAATCAAGCAATTGCAGAAGCGCCTCGGCACGACTTCCCTCTATGTCACCCACGACCAGCTGGAAGCGATGACGCTGGCCGACCGGCTCGTGGTGCTCAACGGCGGCCAGATCGAGCAGATCGGCCGTCCGCTCGATGTCTATCACACGCCTGCCTCCACCTTCGTCGCCAGCTTTATCGGTTCGCCTGCGATGAACCTTCTGCGCGGCACCCGCGAGGGCACACAGCTGCATTTCGGCTCGCAGGCGCTGGAAGCCGGCGCCATGTCGGCCCTGCCGGCCGACCTCACCATCGGTATCCGCGCCGAAGACCTGCGCATCGCGTCTGCCGGCGAACGGTCGCTGACCATGAAGATCGACTATGTCGAGGAACTCGGCGCCCAGCGCCTGGTCCACGGCACGGTCGACGGCAAGAAACTCACGGCGGCCCTCTCGCCCGAAATCGAAATCGCAGAGACCATCGCCCTGACCATCGCCCCCTCCCGCCTGCATTTCTTCGATGCCACGACCGGCAAGCGCCTGGTGCAATCGCCCGATGCTTCCGGCCCGGCGCGGCAACGGGCGACTACGCTGGAGCCAGCGATCGGCTAGCACCGCTCCTCTCCCCGTGGAAAGGATCCTTTCCGCAAACCCCGAAAAATCTATCCCTCACCCGGCGCTCCCCGCAAGTCGGGACAGGGAATGAGGGAGCTTACCGCCCGTCCCTTCGGATATTGACCGAAATCGGTCAATATCCGTGCAGATTGGTATACGGTGGCGGGACGCTGCCCCTCAGCGCCTCACCGCAAAGGCAATACCGACAGCGCGGTTCAACGCCGCGCCCAGCACGGACATGTGGGTTTCGCCCGGATAGATCTCGAATTCGGCGCGCAACCCGTCCGGCGTGTCATTCAGCCGCTTCGTCATTTCGCGTGCCAGTCGCACGGTCTGCTCCTGTTTCTTCTTTTCCAGGCGCTTGCCCGCATCGTCGTTCAGCGTCTGGAACGGCGCCAGCGCGTCGCCTTCATATTCACCGGCAGACAGATGCGCATAGGCCACACCGGGAAGAGCCTTCCGGCCCGCCTCGTTGTTCAGGATTTCAGAGCCCTCCCAATAGATCGCAGGACTGGCCGCAATCCAGTTTGCAAACAGGCCGGGGCGCTCGAACAGGGCATAAAGCGTAAAAAGCCCACCGAAAGAGTGTCCGAAAAGCGTTCTTCGCGCGGGGTCCAAGACCGTCATATCCGCGATCTTCGGTAGAAGATCGCCCTCGATCATGTCCAGCAACTCGCCTGTGCCGCCGATGACGACCGGAGGGCTATTTTCGAAGAACGGCGGATAGGTCTTCACCGGCGGCGGCCCCAGATCCCAGGACCGCCGAAGCGGATCATAGGGCTCATCCGTGGGATAGCCGATCGCCGCGATCACGCCCCAACCCACGTTGCTCCCCGTCGGATAAGGCGCCTGCGTCACGAGGCTCGCGACGGCAAAGGGAAAGGTAGCGTTTCCATCCGTCAGGACGAGAAGCGGCCATCCCTGGGCTGGGGGCTCCCCCTTCGGGATCGACAGAAAAATGCGATAGTGCTCACCACCCTTAGCAGGAACCAGATCGAAAAAGCAGGTCCCGGGCATGAAGTAGGGGCTGGTAGTCATGCAAACCTCGATGGCGTAATCGGAAGCATGATCTACGGGACTGCCGATGTCAGAAACAAGCCCTCCGTTGCCCCTTTTAACGAGAAACTCGGAGTTCTGCGCCCTCTATGCCACCGCCGCTTGTTTCAACCGCAGCCCGACCGTGCGAGGCTAACTGCCCATGGACAGCACAAAGGCGGATGGGCCGCTTTTCGCAACGGGTGATAGCGGCGTCAGGTTTAGCGGCGCGGCAAGCCGACTTTTTTTGCAAGAACGCATCCCGGCAAACTCCCGCCCCATTGACCTGTGTCATAGTCCACTTGCCGCGGGCGGAAAAGCCGCCGCGTGAAGGCGAATGCGCGTCCAAATATGGATACCGGCAGAAATCTGTATGGCCCCCCGGACGTGATTTGATATAGACGGACCTTTCGCAATGACGCCCACGATCAACAGGAAATGTCTCATGGCACGAATCGTCAATGTCGCGGTCCAGATGGACCATGTCTCGGGTATCAACATCACAGGCGACTCAACGTTTGCCATGAGCCTTGAGGCACAGGCGCGCGGTTACAAACTCTTCCACTACACGCCCAACCAGCTTTCGCTGCGCGACGGCAAGATTTTCGCTACCGTCCAGCCGATGACGCTCCGCGACGTCAAGGGCGACCACTACACGCTGGGCGATGCCGAACGCATCGACCTGTCGACCATGGATGTCGTCCTGCTGCGTCAGGATCCACCCTTCGACATGGCCTACATCACCTCGACACATCTGCTCGAGCGCATCCATCCGAAGACACTCGTGGTCAACGATCCGGCCTGGGTGCGCAACTCGCCTGAAAAGATCTTCGTCACCGAATTTCCCGACCTGATGCCAAAGACGCTGATCACCCGCGATCCCGCCGAGATTGCCAGCTTCCGCGCCGAAATGGGCGATATCATCCTGAAGCCGCTTTACGGCAACGGCGGCGCCGGTGTCTTCCATTCGACCCGGGACGACCGCAACATGTCGTCGCTGCTCGAAATGTTCGGCCAGATGTTCCGCGAGCCCTTCATCGCACAGGAATACCTGCCGTCGGTTCGCAAGGGCGACAAACGCATCATCCTCGTCGATGGCGAGCCTGTCGGCGCGATCAATCGCGTGCCGGCCGAACACGACGCCCGCTCCAACATGCATGCCGGCGGAACCCCCATGCCGACCGAGCTGACGGCTCGCGAAAAGGAAATCTGCGCCCGCATTGGGCCGGCGTTGCGCGAGCGCGGCTTCCTGCTCGTCGGCATCGACGTGATCGGCGACGTGATGACCGAGATCAACGTCACCTCGCCCACCGGCATCCGCGAAGTCAAGAAATTCGGCGGCGCCGATATCGCGGCTCTTCTCTGGGATGCAATCGAACGCAAGCGCACCTGACGCGGCCTTGCTAGCCGCACAACCCGATTTCACCCCCTGGATGTTCACGGTTGTTCCGCTTCGTTCGCGAAATACAATCAGGCACAACTCAGCCGTTTGTCGCCCTCGAATCTGTTCGATAATTGTTCTTGTTTTATTCCGTTATTCGTGCAAGATTTTCCACCACAACCGGGGAAGGTTGTGGTGGCAGGGATTTGAGCCTGTCTCGCGGCAAGAGGGGCAATCATGGTCGCGCGTGTCAGTACGGTTGCATTCCAGGGCATAGAGGGCGTGCCCGTCGATGTGCAGGTCATGGTCGCGCCTGGCAAGGTCGGCATGCAGATCGTCGGGCTTCCTGACAAGGCGGTGGCTGAAAGCCGCGAGCGGGTCCAGGCCGCGTTGCATGCGTCGGGCCTGTCGTTACCGGCCAAGAAGGTCACCATCAATCTCGCGCCAGCCGACCTACCGAAGGAGGGCTCGCATTTCGATCTTCCCATCGCGCTCGGCCTGATGGCCGCGCTTGGCGCCATCCCGGGCGACGCCCTTGCCGGTTATGTCGTCATCGGCGAACTCAATCTCGACGGCACGATTGCCGCCGTCGCCGGTGCACTGCCGGCCGCCATCGGCGCCAACGGATTGGGCAAGGGGCTGATCTGCCCCGCCGACAGCGGCGCGGAAGCGGCCTGGGCCGGTGCCGAGATCGATATTCTGGCACCACGCAGCCTGATCGCGCTCGCCAACCATTTTCGCGGCACGCAGGTCCTCTCTCGCCCGGAACCGGCGGTTCGGGCCAGCGCCGCGAACATGCCTGATCTCGCCGACATCAAGGGGCAGGAAAGCGCCAAGCGGGCGTTGGAGGTGGCAGCCGCCGGAAACCACAATCTGCTGATGGTCGGGCCACCGGGCTCGGGAAAATCCATGCTCGCCGCCCGCCTGCCCTCGATCCTGCCACCGCTTTCCCCCACCGAACTGCTCGAAGTCTCAATGATCCATTCGATCGCTGGACAATTGCCGGGCGGCAAGCTGTCAGACCGGCGACCGTTCCGCACCCCGCATCATTCGGCCACCATGGCAGCGATGATCGGTGGCGGTCTGCGCGCCAAACCGGGTGAGGCCTCGCTTGCGCACAACGGCGTGCTCTTCCTCGACGAATTTCCGGAATTTACCCCGCAGGTGCTCGATGCGCTCCGCCAGCCGCTCGAAACTGCCGAATGTATCATCGCCCGCGCCAATCACCGCGTCACCTATCCGGCCGCCATTCAGCTGGTCGCCGCCATGAACCCCTGCCGCTGCGGCATGGCGGGGGAGCCCGGACACAGTTGCGCCCGCGGTCCACGTTGCGTCTCGGACTATCAGGGGCGCATCTCCGGGCCGCTGATGGACCGGATCGACATCCGTATCGACGTCCCGTCGGTCACAGCCGCCGACCTGATCCGCCCGGCGCCGGCAGAACCGAGCGCAGTGGTTGCCCGCCGGGTAGCGCGCGCCCGCGAAATCCAGACAGACCGCTTCATTGCCTTGGGCATGCCGCAGGTCCTCTCCAATGCACGCTGCTCGACGGCGATGATCGAGAAGATGGCCGAGCCCGATGCCGGCGGACTGCAATTGCTGCGCGACGCCGCCGAAAAGATGAAATTCTCGGCACGCGGCTACCACCGCGTTCTGAAGGTCGCACGCACGCTTGCCGATCTCGATGAGAAAGCGACGGTCGGGCGCATCCATCTGGCCGAGGCGATTTCCTATAGGATCGCGGGGGAGCGGCTCACCGCTGCAGCTTGAGGCAGAACTGAAAAAGGCCGCGCTCTTTCGAGGGCGGCCTTCGCTGCACGGTCCGTGCCGTCAGGCGTGCAATCAGCCGCCGAGGTTTTCGAACAGCACCGTCGACAGGTAACGTTCAGCAAACGACGGAATGATCACGACGATATTCTTGCCTTCATTTTCCGGACGCTGGCCGATCTTGATGGCGGCAGCAAGGGCCGCACCGGAGGAAATGCCGACCGGCACGCCTTCGAGCCGGGCCACCTGCCGCGCCGTTTCCACGGCTTTGGCGCTGTTGATAGTGACGATCTCGTCGTAGATTTTCGTGTCGAGGATGGCCGGCGCAAAACCGGCGCCGATGCCTTGGATCTTATGCGGACCCGGCGCGCCACCAGAAAGCACGGGCGATTCTTCCGGCTCGACGGCGATGACCTGGATCGACGGCTTCCTGCCCTTCAGCACCTGGCCAGCACCGGTGATCGTGCCGCCGGTGCCGATGCCGGAAACGAGAATATCGACACCGCCATCGGTGTCATTCCAGATTTCCTCGGCGGTCGTCTTGCGATGGATTTCCGGGTTGGCCGGGTTTTCGAACTGCTGCGGGATGATCGCGTCGGGCAGCGTGGCTGCCAGTTCCTCGGCCTTGGCGATCGCACCCTTCATGCCTTTAGGACCTTCAGTCAGCACCAGTTCAGCGCCGAGCAGCGCCAGCATCTTGCGACGCTCGACCGACATGGTTTCCGGCATGGTGAGAATGAGCTTGTAGCCCTTGGCAGCGGCGGCGAAGGCAAGCGCGATGCCGGTGTTGCCGGAGGTCGGCTCGATCAGCGTCGTCTTGCCGGGGGTGATCTTGCCCTGCGCTTCAAGCGATTCGATCATCGCCACACCGATACGGTCTTTTACGGAAGCGATGGGATTGAAGAACTCCAGCTTTGCCAAGAGATTGGCCTTGACGCCGTTTTCCTTGGCCAGCTTGTCGAGGCGAACGATCGGCGTATCGCCAATCGTCTCGGTGATCGAGGAATAGATGCGGCCGCGGCCGGGCTTGCGCTGATCTGACATGGTGTTCTCCCTTTTGCCAAGTTGCGAGGGAGAATAGGGTCAAAGCAACCCGCTTGCCAGAGTGCTAATCGCTAACGGCTTGAACGCGATTGGAAAAAACTGTCGCGGAACCGCCTGTGGCGGAATGAATTTTTCAGGCGGCCCGAGTGGCGATATAGGCGGCAGTCGTGCCGAGAATGCTGGCGGCGATCCGGTTCAGAGATTTCAGCGCACGGGGTTGTTTCAAAAGCAGCCGCGCGCGCGAGGCGAGCAGGATATAAGGGATCAGAACCGCCATCAGCACTATGAAAGTCGCCCCAACAAGCACCGCATATTCGTTGAGGCCGATCACATGCAGGTCGATCAGCGTCGGCACCAGGGCCACGTAAAACAGCATGGTCTTCGGGTTGCCGAGCGTGACAAGCAGCCCGGAAAGAAAGGACATGCCCATGCTGGCACTTTTCTTCGCCTGGATATCCTGCGGCAAAAGCCCGGCGGTCCAGAGCTTGTAGGCGATATAGACCAGATAGAGCGCACCAAGGATCTTGATAACCGTGAAGGCGGCGGTAAAGGTCTGGGCGACGAAAGCAAGGCCGAGAATGACGGCGGTCAGGTAGATGATGTCGCCAAGTGCGAGACCGAGCCCCATGAAGAAGGTCTCGCGGAAACCGGAGCCGAGCGCACGCGCGACAATTGCGGTCATGCCCGGGCCGGGGATCGCAGCGGCAATGAAGAGCGCTGTGCAATAGGCGAAAAGGGTGGCGAGGCTCATCGTCGGCTCCACGGATTTGTGAAGGCGGTATTTACCCGGTTTTCTTGCGGCTGGCAATTTTCGCAGCATTGATCGACGCGGTCGTTCCGGCTATTGCAGTGCGGCGGCATGGTCGAAATTCTGCCCCGCGCCGCTTGCAATGGAGACGCCGTTCATGCCCGAACCAGCAAGCCTTGCCGCCTTCGCCCTCGTTGCGCTCGGCATGGTGCTGACGCCCGGTCCGAACATGATCTACCTGATCTCCCGCTCGCTCTATCAGGGGCCGGCGGCGGGATTGGTCTCGCTCGTCGGCGTCGGCCTCGGCTTTCTCGTCTATATGCTGTCGGCAGCCTTCGGCATCACGGCGCTGTTGTTTGCAGTGCCTTTTGCCTATGACGCCTTGCGGATCGCCGGTGCACTCTATCTTCTTTATCTCGCGTGGCAGGCCGTGCGTCCCGGCGGCCGTTCGGCCTTCGAGGTGCGCAACCTGCCGGCCGACAGCCCGCGCCGCCTGTTCATCATGGGCTTTGCGACCAGTGTACTGAACCCGAAGATCGCCGTCCTCTACCTTTCATTACTGCCGCAATTCATCGACCCGGCTCTCGGCGATATTTTTTCCCAGTCCCTCGTCTTCGGTATGATACAGATCACCACGAGCGTCACCGTCAACGCCTTGATCGTACTGACGGCGGGCTCCATCGCCGGCTTTCTTGCCGGTCGCCCGGCGTGGCTTTCGACCCAGCGCTGGCTGATGGGCGGCGTGCTCGGCGCGCTTGCCCTGCGCATGGCGATGGAAAGCCGGCGCTAGAGCCCCAATTTTCCTTCCAAACAACGATTTGAGCATGCCATGACAACAGCACTTCTTATCATCGACGTCCAGAACGCCATTCTCGAAGGCGAAGGCACGCCCGAGCGTCAGTCGGTCATAGACGCCGCCCTCAGCGAAACCGTCGGCCGTCTGCAATCGATCCAGGCGCGCGCCCGCGCCGCCCATGTTCCGGTCATTCTCGTCCAGCATGACGGCGGCCCCGGTGATCCGCTGGCGCGCTCGTCCCACGGCTGGGGCCTTCGCCACGAGATTGCACCGGTTCTTGGCGAGACCGTCGTTCACAAGACGAGCTGCGACAGTTTCTTCCAGACCGATCTTGAGGAGCAGCTGGCAAGTCATTCCGTGACGCATCTCGTCATCGGCGGCTGTCAGACGCAATTCTGCGTCGATACGACCGCGCGCCGCGCCGTGTCGCTCGGCTATGACGTGACGCTACTCTCCGACGGTCATACGACCGGCGACATGGGGGACCTGACCTTCCCGCAGATCATCGCCCACCACAATCGCGTGCTTGGCGGCTTCAATGCCGGCGGACACGCGATCGAGTTGCGCCGCTCGGACGAAATCACGTTCTGAGGCTCATTCAAAGACCGGCCGCATGAAGCTACGTTCGTAGCTGAGGATGCAGCGGGTTCGATCGGCAAGTGCAAAGGCAGCCTGACATTCGGCATCCTTTGCCATGCGTTCGCGATAGTCCTCGTAGGCCGCAAGGCTCGGAAAACTGAAGAGGGCGAGCGCAATGTTGCTCGCCCCTTCATGCGGCATGAAATAGCCGTGATGCGTACCACCCAGCCGGTTGACCAGCGGGATCCAGAGTTTTGCGTATTCCTCGAATTCGGCGAGCTTGTAGGGGTCGATCGTGTAGCGCAGGTAGCAGGTGATCATGCGGGTCTCCTTGGATGCCTCAACCCACCTGATGCCGCACCCGGCGAGGCAATGTCCAGCCGAATGTCATGCCCGCAGCCGCAATCAGGATCGCCGCGGAACCGAGAAGCTGCGCCGCCTGCAGCTGATGTCCGAAGGCGATGCGGTCGACGGCAAGGGCTGCGACCGGATAGATGAAGGAGAGAGCACCGGTCAGATGGGTCGGCAGCTTCTGGATCGCGCTGTAGAGCAGAATATACATTAGCCCCGTATGGATCACGCCCATCGCGACCAGCAGCGCCCATTGATAGGCCTCGTTCGGCAGGCCGGAAGCTCCGGCGAAAGGTAGGAGCATCAGAAGCCCGGTGACGACCTGGATCAGCGCGATCAGATGCGGCGGCGTTCCCTTCAACCGCTTGGCGACCAGCGCCGCCAGCGCATAGAAGAACGCGGCGCCCAGGGCCATGGCGATACCCGTCAGATAGTCGCTGCCCGTAAAATCGCCCGCCGGCTTCGCCTCGACGATCGCCACCATGCCGGCAAAGGCGACGCCAAGCCAGGCAAGTTTCGTGGCGGTGATCTTTTCCTTGAAGAACATCCCGCCGATGGCCAGCAGCATGAAGGGCTGGGTGTTGTAGACCATGGTGGCGATCGAGATTGACGAGCGCGAATAGGCGCCGAACAGCAGCAGCCAGTTGACGACGATGGCAACGCCACCGAGCACAGCGAGACCGAACAGCCGCCATGTCAGGATACCCTTGCGGAAATGCCCGAGCATGGCGCAGATCGCCAGCAATGTCAGCGCGCCGAACAGGCATCGCCAGAGCACTACGTCGATCACCGGCTGGCCGGACATCAGCACGAACCAGCCGATCGTGCCGGAAATCAGCATGGCCGCGGTCATCTCGATACTGCCGGTCTTGATGTCCTTTTCCATTGCGCCCACTCCTTTGAACAGGAGGGAAGGATAGTATGTGCATGGACGTCGATATATGGATTTTGGAAGGTATCTGTGCCATATTGGCTAATCATGGAAGGCGAATGATGAAAACTACCTTATGGAGGCTTTCTTGCTCGACGATCTCGACCGGCGTCTGCTCGACATACTTTCGCTCAACGCGCGCATCTCTCTGAAGGAACTGGCCCAGGAGGCCGGCCTGTCTTCGCCCAGCACTGCCGACCGGTTGCGACGGCTGGAGGATCGCGGCGTGATCACCGGCTTTACCGTCGCCGTCAATCCGGCGGCACTCGGCTATTCGTTGCAGGCGGTGGTGCGCGTGCGGCCGATGCCGGGCATGCTGCATATCGTCGAGAAGCTGATCCAGGAAACGCCGGAATTCGTCGAATGCGACAAGGTGACGGGCGACGACTGCTTCATCGCCAAGCTTCTGGTGCGCGATATGGAGCAGCTTGATTCTATCCTCGACCGGGTTGCCGAGCGCGCCCAGACAAACACCTCGATCGTCAAATCGACGCCAGTGAAACGCCGGCTGCCGCCGCTCAGTAGCGGGAAATAACGGTTAGAATTCGGCCATTGGCGAAAGCATGACAGGCACGTCTACACGACTGGTCGCCTCGCCCCGGATCATCAGGCTGGTATAGGATGGAAACGGCTTCGGCGTGCCTTGCCAATCCAGCCGGTCGGGCGGGAAGCAGACTTCGATGCGACCCGGGCACAGGTCGAGCGCTGCAAGAATGGCGGCAAGCGATGGGATCGATTTGCCGGCGATGTCGAGAAGCTGAAAGGATGTTCCGTCGGATTTCCAAGCAACGATCGCCTCGAACTGGTCGAGGTAGGCGAGTCGAATATCGGTATCGAGGCAGCTGTTGAGCAGGAACATCTCAACCTGACTTGCGACCGCAAAAACAGAGGAGACCGAGGTTCTTCCGCGCAACAGGCGCATGACCAGAGCCAGATCATCGGGATTGCCGATCGAAAGGGTTCGGGCCGGCCTCGTCGGCTTCACTTCCGCCGGTGACGGACCAGAGAACTGGTGCTGTGGCAGAACCCTGAACCCGTAGGGCTCGTACAATGCCGGCTTGTCGGTGAGCAGGAGACGGAGTTCAAATCCCTGCACATCACACCAGCCGAACGCGCGGTTCATCAGGTCGCGGTAAAGCCCGCGGCCCCGCCATTCCGGCCGCACCGCGCCAGATTGGAAACCGGCCGACTTGACGAGACGGCCATCGATCATCATCGGCATGGAAAAGGCGCTGAAATTGGCGACGCAGGTGCCATTTTCATCGAAATAGCCAAATGGCATGCTCGTCGGATCGGGTCCGCCAAACCTATCCTGAGTGCCGACATCGATGCCGAACGTATCCTGCAGCAATGCCACCAGCGCGGACCAGGCCGCCGGATCGTCGAAATAGTCCTGCCGGAACGTCAGGCCGCGGGTGTCCGGCGGCATGGACAGTCAGACCCCGGTCGAGCCGAAGCCACCGGCGCCGCGCACGGTTTCGCTGGCATCCGACGCCTCGCGAACGGAAACCTGCGTCACGGGAGCGATCACCATCTGGGCGATGCGCATGCCGCGCTCGATGACGAAGTCCTCGTCGCCGAGATTGATCAGCAGAACCTTCACTTCGCCGCGATAATCGCTGTCGATCGTACCGGGGGTATTGAGGCAGGTAATGCCGTGCTTGAAGGCCAGACCCGAGCGGGGCCGGATCTGTGCTTCGTAGCCGGCCGGGACTTCGAAGATGAAGCCGGTCGGCACCAGGGTCCGTTTGCCCGGCCCAAGCACCAGCGGCCGATCGGCAGCGACTGCGGCGCGAAGATCCATTCCGGCGGCACCGGCCGTCTCGTAGGCAGGCAAATCGATGCCTTGCCCGTTCGGCAGGCGAACGAGGTTCAAGGTCGGGCGGCTCTGTGAATGAATGGTCATGCTTATCCTTAGCAATTCCGACTTCGGTACGGCCAATGCGAATTGCAAGTTATCCACGGAGTCGCTACATACGCGGCAATTCACAGGATTCACATCATGGCCGAAAGTCTCGCCGAGGCGGTTTCCCGCCGCCGCACCTTTGCTATTATCGCGCACCCGGACGCAGGTAAAACCACGCTCACCGAAAAACTGTTGCTGTTCGGCGGCGCGATCCAGCTTGCCGGCGAGGTGAAGGCCAAGAAGGACCGTATCCAGACGCGCTCCGACTGGATGAAGATCGAGCGCGAGCGCGGCATTTCGGTCGTGACCTCGGTGATGACCTTCGAATATCACGGCAATGTCTTCAACATCCTCGATACGCCCGGCCACGAAGACTTCGCCGACGATACCTACCGCACGCTGACGGCCGTCGATGCCGCGGTCATGGTCATCGACGCCGCCAAGGGCATCGAGCCGCGGACGCTGAAGCTGTTCGAAGTCTGCCGCATGCGCGATATCCCGATCATCACCTTCATCAACAAGATGGACCGCGAAAGCCGGGACCCCTTCGAGATTCTGGACGAGGTCGAGGAAAAGCTGGCGCTCGACTGTGCGCCGGTGACCTGGCCGATCGGGCGGTCGAAGACGTTCTGCGGCTCGTATCACCTCGCCGACAACACCGTGCGCGGCGCCGACACGCAGGAAATCCCCACCAAGGTCAACGGCCCGGAAATGGCAGCGCACCGCCTGCCGGAAAACGAGCGTGACGCCTTCATCGACGAAACCTCGCTGGCAATCGAGGCCTGCAAGCCCTTCAACAAGAAGGCCTTCCTTGAAGGCCACCTAACGCCGGTCTTCTTCGGCTCGGCGCTCAGGAATTTTGGCGTGCGCGATCTCATCAACGCACTCGGTGACATCGCCCCGCCGCCGCGCGACCAGGTGGCCGATACACGCACGGTCCATGCAACCGACGAAAAGATGACGGCCTTCGTCTTCAAGATCCAGGCCAACATGGACCCGAACCACCGCGACCGCATTGCCTTTGCCCGCATCTGCTCCGGCAAGCTGGAGCGCGGCATGAAGGCGCGGCTGGCGCGCACCGGCAAGCAGCTCGGCCTCACCGCGCCGCAATTCTTCTTCGCCTCGCAGCGGCAGCTGGCCGATACCGCCTATGCCGGCGACGTGGTGGGTATCCCGAACCACGGCACCCTGCGCATCGGCGACACCCTGACCGAAGGCGAGCAGCTGGTGTTCCAGGGCGTCCCGAACTTCTCGCCGGAAATCCTGCGCCGCGTGCGGCTGGAAGATGCGATGAAGGCGAAGAAACTCAAGGAAGCGCTGCAGCAGATGGCCGAGGAAGGCGTCGTGCAGCTGTTTTCACCGGAAGACGGCTCCCCTGCCATCGTCGGCGTCGTCGGCGCACTGCAGCTCGACGTTCTGAAGGAACGGCTCCAGTCGGAATACGGCCTGCCGGTTTCGTTTGACGTGGCCCGCTTCTCCGTCTGCCGCTGGATTTCGGCTGATCAGCCGGCGGACCTGGAAAAGTTCATCATGGCTCGCCGCGGCGACATCGCCCGCGATCTCGACGGCGATCCGGTGTTCCTGGCACAGGACTCGTTTTCGCTGCGCTACGAGGCAGAACGTTATCCGGCTATCAAGATGATCGCCATCAAGGAGTATCACGTCGCCAAGGCGGCGTGATCCGGCCCTCTACCTCAGGGCAATTGCATATGACTTTCGGCTTGCTCCTCTTCTCCCCAGCGGGGAGAAGGTGGCCCGAAGGGCTGGATGAGGGGGCCGAAGGCCGCCTTTTTCTGGCTCCGGCTTCGCCAAAGCCCCCCTCATCGCCTCGCAGTCGCTTGGCACTTCTCCCCGTTGGGGAGAAGAGGGAGATCGTTGCGCGCCCTCACGCTATCTGATCCGCACACCCTGCCGTTCGAGTTCCTTCTGAACGGTAGGCAGATCGATTTCTCCAAACGACTTGCCACTTTTGACCGAAAGAGCGGCAGCAACGCCAGCGCCCTGCCCCGCCACCGCGCAGCAGGCCATGTTGCGCGTCGCCGCATGAGCGATCCGGTCGCCGCCGATCGCCCGGCCCGCAACCAGCAGGTTTTCGACCCCCTTCGGCAGAAGCGACCGATAGGGAATATGCATGTAGCGACCGGTGGTCGGCAGGATCAGAACGCCGTAGCCGTCGATAAACTCCGGATAGATGCCGATCGTATCCTCGAACCGGCCCTCGTTGCGCACGTCGTTCTCGGTCATGTTGTAGGCGGCATCGATCTTGCGGGTATCGCGAATGCCGATGCTCATGCCGAAATTGCGCAGGCGCGCACCTTCGCAGCCGGGCGTGTAACGGCGCAAGGCCTCAATGGCGAGCATGGATTGACGTCGCCCCTCGATCTCGAAACGGGTCATGCTGTCGGGGTCTGTTCCGTCGCAGCCGGCGAGATGGATGAGGTTCATGTAGGTGAGTTCGCCGGTGTCATGCAGCGCTCCCCACGTGCCTGAAATCGTGTTCAGATGTGCGGGAATGATGCCGTCGCGGATGGCCTGGGCAAAGGGTTTGCCAAGGAACGGCGAGAACATCTGGTCTTCCTTGCCGGACGTCTCGATCTGCCATTCGCCGGTCGACCAGTCGCTATAGGTCTGCGGATCGGAGCGGACACCGGCCATGAAGGCTTTCTTGTCGACACCAGCGAGATGAAACATGACCGAGGCTGCCTGCATCTGCTCCACCGGCGTCTTGTTTGTCGGCGCTCCAGCGCGATGTGCAACATCCGCATCACCAGTGGCGTCAATCACCCGAGCTGCCAGAATGGCTTCCCGTCCAGCCTTGGATTCGACGATTATACCCCTGATCGCATTACCGTCCATAATCGGAGACACGAACTGGCGGTGCAGCATCGGATGAATGCCTGCTTCCTCCACCAACCGGTCGGCGACCAGCTTGAAGCCTTCCGAATCCAGCTCGTAGCTCAGCGACTGGCTTTCGGGCACCGCGGCACCCATCACTTTCGCCCGCTCCTCGAATTCCCAGCCGATGCCGCCGGCCTCGACCGTCGCCTCGTGGCGGTACCAGGCGAAACCCTCGACACCAACGACCGTGATATTGCCGCCGAAACAGCCAAAGCGTTCGATCAGCGTCACCGCCACACCCGCCCGTGCGGCCGCAAGCGCCGCAGCAAGCCCGCCCGGCCCGGACCCGACGACAAGGACGTCCGTTTCATGGATGACATCAACCTGCCGTGCCGGCTCGGTGACAAAGGCGATTTTCTGGGGCATGGGATTTCCGCGGGGAAAGGGGCGATCTGACGAAGCTTAACGAGGCGTCAGCTCACTGTCGATGTTTACCGGCGACGTCTCCTGGCGCTTTCGGTTGCCGCGGCTTTTCACTCATAAGAGGCCGCGAACAATGAGCCACACGCCGGCGGCAGCGAGGATGACGCCAGCCGCTTGCGAGAGCCATCGCCCGCCCGGCATGACTTTCTCTGCAAGGACGAAGATCGCGAGCGCCGCGATCCAGAGGATGTTCATGATCCCGCCGACGAACAGAAGTGCCATCAGCGGCCAGCAGCAACCGACACAATAGAGGCCATGGCGTAGCCCCATCCTGAAAGCGCCCCAAGGATCGCGGCGAAACCCGCCCTCGCTCTGGATGAAGGCAAGCGGGGCGCGGCATTTGCTGAGACAGGCATGCTTGAGCGGCGTCCATTGATAGACGCCGGCAACGAGGAGTAGCACCCCGCTGAACAGGCCGTTCGCACTTTCCAGCATCGGTGTCAGCAACAGGGCGCGTTCGAGCAGCCACTGTGCGAGAGTTGCCGTGAGCGAAAACAGGAACCACGCTGCGACATAACCGGCACCGAAAACCCCGGTGGCCGCAAACGGCGCTCCCTGGCTTGCCGCGTGCCGACCGACCCGCGCGTAGAGCAGGATCATCGGCGCGGCCGACGGAAGCATCATGCCGACCATCATCACCGACCACATCGTAAAAACGAGAAACGCCTCGCGAGGGGCCCACGCGTGCGGCGCCAGCATGGCCTCGGTCATGCCTTGCATATCCATCCCGGGCATTCCAGGCATGCCCTCCATGGATTCCATCGGCTGTTCGCTCGGCGCTGTCATGTCGCCCAGCGAAAGCAGATAGAGCCACGCAAGCAGGGTGATGGCTACCAGGCTGATTGTTATGATGATCCGGTCCCGCCTGAGCAGGGTGTCGAGCGTGATGCCGGCCATAGCCTCTACTTCTTTGATTCTAGAGCGGATTCAGATTGGGTTGATTCGACCTAAAATCATCCGGCTCTAGTGGACGACACCGCTCTCGGTCATGTGCAAACGTGCAAAATGGGCGTGCGAATCCTTGGTCGATAGAGCAATCGGCCCTTTCGTCTCTGCCCATCCACGTCCGGCCTCGCATATGTCGTATTCAAAACCGTGCGGCAGGTTGATGCGGGCCCGGTGTTCCTCGCCGGTAACGGGATTGCGGATCGGTTCGCCCCGGGCTTCGATCCAGCCTGGAATGTCGATCTTGGCCGTGCGGCCGTCCATGTCCCAATCGAAATCGATCCGTTCGAAGACTGGCTCATACACCGTATCGTACGTCGTGGCGAACACTGCGAAAAAGGTCGCGCCTGGCTCGGTGTCGAGCCCACTCATGATGCGCAGCAAGGCATCGCGTTGCGCTGGCGTTGCACGCTCGTCGATAATCGGCACGCACGCTCCACGCCCCTCATGGATAGGACCCGGCCATGACACGATCATGGCGATACGCAACCCATCGAGCCGTGTCTCGCCGTGAAAACCGTCCACGACCTCAATGACGCCGATGGCGTGGCATTTGCCTTGGGTGGGAAGTGCGTTGAATTGGCAGGGGCAACCATAGGCACAGTTGCAATGTATGAATTCGCGGCCCTGAAGCTTCCATCTGACGCCGGTCATTTCGTCCTCCATTGAGCGGTGGAATGCGTCTATCGTCGGAATTTCATGTATTGCTAATTAAATACCTGTGCCTCGGGCTTGTCTACCGGCGCGGAGGTTTCAAAAAGATCTGTCTAGCCAGCGCTCGGTCGTCTGGATTTCCTGCGAATGGCAATTATTTTCCAGCGGGACACCTTCGAACACTGGAAGCTGGCGAGGATGGTTGTTACCAAGAGCTGCCAATTTCTTGAAACAGCTTGCAGGAGGGACGATGCAGACCCTTGGATCAGAAAGAGACGCGGTGACGAATTTCCGGAACATCTGCATTTTCGGGGCCGGGGCCATTGGCGGGGCGCTGGCGGCACGGCTCGCCGCCTCCCCCGCGCTCAGCGGTTCGACCATCTCGGCGATCGCCCGCGGCGCGCATCTGAAGGCAATCCGGGAAACCGGCCTGCATTTGCACGAACCAGGCAAGACCGAGCCGCTGGTCGCAAGGTTTGCTGCGACCGACAATACCTCTGATCTCAGCCCGCAAGACCTTGTCATCGTCACGCTCAAGGGCCATCAGCTGACGTCGGCGAGTGCGGATATTGCCCGCCTGCTGAAGCCGGATGGGCGCGTGGTGATGATCCAGAACGGTATTCCGTGGTGGTATTTCCATGGCGACACGGCAAGCGGCCTTGAAGGCCGACAGGTGGAGGTGCTGGACCCGAAAGGGCTGGTCTGGCAGCGGATCGGCCCGGAGCGCGTCATCGGCGGCGTGATCTATCAGGGTGCGCAGATGCTCGAGCCCGGTCATATCCGGCTCACCAGCGGCGGGCTGCTTCATCTTGGCGAGCCATCGGGCACCAAGTCGCCGGAACTAGGCGCGATAGCCGATCTGCTGCAAGCCAGCGGCTGGACGATCAAGACGACGGACCGCATCCGCGACGAGATCTGGTTGAAGTTTCTCGGCAACGCGGCCTTCAATCCCATCAGCGCGCTGACGAGGGGACGGATCTCGGAGATCATGGATGGGCCTGCCGTTGACCTGGTGAAGCAGGTCATGACGGAAGTGCACGCCGTCGCGGAACGGCTCGGCTGCCATGTGAGCGAAACAGTGGAGCAGAAGATGGAACACGGTCGGGGTCTCGGCAATGCCAAGACCTCGATGCTGCAGGATCTCGAACAGGGCCGACCGATGGAAATCACGCCGCTCACCCGCGCCATCACCCTGCTCGGGCGGATGGCCAATGTGCCGACACCGGCGAACGACATTCTCCTATCGTTGATCTCGCAACTGGACGAGTCCATGGCGAAGGCGCGTGCGGCGGGAGCCTGACTGGTGACCGTCCGTCGTATCGTCGCCAATCTTCAAGCCACCGATCCGCAGGCAGGGCGCGCTTTCTATGGCGAACTGCTCGGTCTCGATCTCGTCATGGACCATGGCTGGATCCTGACCTTCGCATCCGGGGAGCAGGCCCCGGCGCAGGTTTCCATCGCCAGCCAGGGTGGCTCCGGTACACCCGTGCCGCAGCTTTCGATCGAGGTCGACAATATCGATGAAATCCACGCGAAAGCCAAGCTAATGGGCTTGGAGATCGTCTACGACATCACCGACGAGCCGTGGGGTGTGCGGCGCTTCTACGTCCGCGATCCCTTTGGCACGATCGTCAACATCCTCTCGCACGGCAAGAGCTGACGCGCCTCTTACCGGCGGTCCGTCAGGGTGAGATCGCCGTTTTCATCGACGGAGACCTCGATGCCGATATAGCCGGGGATCGTCTGGTGCGATGTTTCGAACGGATGCGTGTGCGTCGCGGTAATCACCATCACGTCGGCACCGGCCGATTCTCCGGCGATCACGCCAGCGGCGACGTCTTCGAACACCAGGCAATCCTTGGCATCGAAGCCGACACGTTTTGCGCCGAGCAGGTAGCATTCCGGGCTCGGCTTGCCGCGTGACACATCCTCGGCGATGACGATGAACTTCGGCTCCGGCAGGCCGGCGGCCGCGATGCGCACCTTGGCGAGTTCGCGCGGCGAGGATGTGACGATCGCCCAGCGCTCCGGCGGCAGGCTTTTGAGGAACTCAATCGCACCCGGCAGCGGCTTTACGCCTTCCACATCCTCGATCTCGCCCTGGCAGATGATGGCCGATTCCGCTTCCGGGTCGACGCCGGGAAGGCCAAGCTGGCGGATGGTGTCAACACCACGCTTGCCGTGCATGGTCGGCAGGAAGGTCGCGACATCGAGGCCATGGCTTTCGGCCCACCTTCCCCAGACGCGTTCGGCAGCCTCGATGGAGCTCAGAAGCGTTCCATCCATATCGAACAGGAAGGCGGAATATTTCTTGCCGAATACCGGCGAGGACGCTGAAGACACGGGAAAGCTCCTTTGAAGGTCTGGCGGCCTCGCATGTCATTTGACGGCGCGGCGCTACCCGTTCGAATAGGGGGATTTCTACCTGAGATCAAACGGATATCGCCTCGGCGACATCGCGGGATGCGCTTTCTTTGCTGATCTCATCGCGCCGACAGCGCGAGCCGCAAACCCATCAGGCCGAAGGCACCCGCAAAACCGCGCCGCAGCCATGTGGTGACACCCGGCTTTGAGATGACGTAGCGCCGCGCCGCTGCGGCAAAGACGCCATAGAACACGAAGACGATGAAAGTCAGCACCATGAACACGGCGGCAAGCCACAGCATGAACAGGGTTGGCGACGGGGTGCCGGTGGGCACGAACTGCGGCAGGAAGGCCAGAAAGAACAGCGACAGTTTCGGGTTGAGACTGTTGAGCAGGATGGCCGTTCCGATGATTTTTCCTGCCCGCATGGGTCGAGCCTCTTCGGTCACCCGCAGGCTGTCGCTGTCACGCAGGACACTCAAGGCCATGTAGAGCAGATAGGCGACGCCAAGATACTTGATGACCTCGAACGCCATCGCGCTGGTGTGGAGCAAAGCCGCCAGTCCGGCAACGCTCGCAACAATATGCGGCAGAATGCCAAGCGTGCAGCCGAAAGCGGCGAGAATGCCGGCACGGCCGCCGGAATTGAGACCCGTTGCCAGCGTGTAAAGGACGCCGGTGCCCGGCAAGAGGATGACGACAATGGATGTCAGCAGATATTCGAGGGTCACGACGCGCTCCGTTCAACGAGGAAAGTCGCAGAAAAGCAGATCGCCATTCCTCGGTCTTGAACGAAATTGCAGCGCCTCAGCTGAAGGCCAGCGCATAGGCTCCCGGCGTGACGCCGTGGGCACGCACGAAGGCGCGGGTCATATGGCTCTGATCGGCAAACCCGCCGGCCAGAGCGGCATCGGCGAGAGGTACACCTTTCGCGATCAGCCGCCGAACCGCCCCAATACGGCGCTGGACCAGGTAGGCGTGCGGCGTCATGCCGGTCGCCTGGGTGAAAGCGCGTACCACCTGAAAGCGGCTGAGGCCGCTTGCAGCAGCAAGGTCGGCCAAGGTCGTGGCGGCGGCCGGATCATCATCGATCAGAGCCTTCGCCCGGCTGATGGATGGAGGCAGGAGAGAGAAGCCAGGCTGGCGATCCAACAGCGACGCGATCAGTTGCAAAAAACCGGCTTCCCGCGCAAGCGTTTCGCGCGCCTCCATCATTGCCGCGTAGGCCGGCAGGAAGCTTTGGGCAACGCGCCTGTTATTCATCACCGGCCTTGAAAACACAAAATCGTTCGGCCGTCCCTCACCAATATCGACAACCGCCTGCGCAATCAGTGCCGGATCGAAATAAAGCATCCGCCAGGCCCGTCCTGCGTCGCCGACGGGATGGCCGTCGTGCACCTCGCCCGGATTGACCGTAATCACATCGCCCGGCCCGGCTTCGACTGGACCGCGACCGCTTGCCGATTTCTGAGCGCCGCGCAGGATGATACCGATGCCGAACTGGTCGTGCGTATGACGGCCGAAGCTATGCGTCGTGTCGGCCTCCACAGCCTCCACGCCTTCGATCGCGCATCGCCGCATCCGGAACTGGCCGGTTTTCATCGCTGCTCCTCAGTCGCGCTCTTGCCCCGGCAGCGCATCACGCTCGCCAAACCAGTTCATCGCTGAAGAACACCAGATCTGATGCCTGGGCGCAAGCTCGCGGCGCTGGCGGATATTGCCCCAGCGGATGCCCACTTCCTCGGCATCCTTGTCGGTGCCGGTCGTATAGATCGGCGAACCGCAGTTGCCGCAGAACATCTGGAAGCGCGTCCGCCCATTGTCGCCGGTCTTGACATAGGTCTTTGGCTGGCCGGCGGTGATGCGGAAATTCTCTTTTGGCGCGGAGACTGTGACGCGGTAGACCGAGCCGGTCAGATGCTGGCAATCGGTGCAGTGGCAGATGCCGACCTCGTCCGGGTCGATCTCGGCCTCGTAAGCGATCGCGCCGCAGTGGCAGTTTCCGTCGATGTGCATAGCCGTTCCTCCCTGAGGAAGAACCTAGAGCATCAGGCGCCGGTTAACAGCCAGGCGTGTTCCTTGGCATTGTTGAATTTCCACACGCGCGATGGACCGGCCATGACATTGAGGTAATAGAGGTCGTATCCATGGATCGTGGCACAGGGGTGATAGCCCTTCGGCACCAGCGTCACGTCGCCATTTTCAACCGCCATGGCTTCGTCGAGCGAACGGTCGTCGGTGTAGACGCGCTGGAAAGCAAACCCCTGGGGCGGGTTCAGCCGATGGTAATAGGTTTCCTCGAGGAAGCTCTCGTCCGGCAGGTTGTCCTGATCGTGCTTGTGCGATGGATAGGAGGACGTGTTACCGTTGGGCGTAATCACCTCGACCACCAGCAGCGAATGGGCGGAATTGTCGTCTTCCGGCATGATATTGGTGACGTGGCGCGTGTTCGATCCCTTGCCACGATGAAGCAGCGGATGGGTGCCTGGAGGAATGAGCTTGGTCTTGAAGTCGCCGCCGCCGGGGGCGGAGCAGACGGCGAGTTCGAGATCCGTCTCTGCCGTCACCGACCAGCTGGCGCCCGCCGAGACGTATAGCGAATGCGGTGCGCCCTCGAACGGGCTCATCCGCTCGCCGACCACGCCGAAATCCTGCCCGTCGGCCGTGGTCTTGCCCTTGCCGCTGATCCAGACGAGGCAGACTTCGCGATCGCCGGTCTCGCCTGAGGCCGTCTCGCCAGCCGCCAACCGGTGCATGTCGAAGCCGACATAGGTCCAGCCGGCATTTTCGGGTGTCACATGCGTGACGCGGCCGTTGGTGCCATGAGGTTTCACGAGCAGGTTCGGCATGACGTTCTCCATTTCGTTCGAGGGGCGTTTGCACCCCTCACCAAGTGCGCCCATGCGTTCGACTGCGTCTCACGCGGGCTTACTATCCTCTCCCGCAAGGGGAGAGGTAGGGTGCCGCGATCACCGTCCCTCAGATGAGGCGAGGTGGGTGCAGCGGGTTTTACCTCTCCCCTTGCGGGAGAGGATACGCAGGCCGGGTGAGCGTTGGCGAACCCTTGGCCGAAGTTGGTGAGGGGTGAAACGCCGGTAAACGGGGCCTCGTCGACATTACCCCTTCGGAAACCCTTCCGTCTCCACCGTGTAACCGGCCGCCGTCATGACTCGCATCAGTTCGGCATAGCCGATCTCCGCCATCTTCTGCGGCGGCGACTTGCGCGGATCCTGCTCGGCCTCGACCACGAACCAGCCTTCATAGCCATAGTCGGCGAAACGCTTGACGATGGCGCCGAAATCGAGCGAGCCGTCGCCCGGTACGGTAAAGGCTCCGAGCGCCACGGCGTCAAGGAAGGATTGCCTGCTGCGATCCAGACCATCGATGACGACTTGGCGGATGTCCTTCACATGCACGTGGTTGATGCGAGCATGGTGGTTATCGATGGCACGCAGCACGTCACCGCCAGCGAAAGCCAGATGGCCGGCGTCCAGCAGCAGCGGAATGCCTTCGCCCGAATTCTTCATGAAGGCGTCGAGTTCCGGCTCGGTTTCCACGACGGCGGCCATGTGGTGATGGTAGGAGAGGGGCATGCCCTGGTCGGCGCACCATTCGCCGAACTCGGTGACGCGGCGTGCATAGACCTTCATCTCATCATCGCCAAGGCGCGGCTTGGTGGCGAGCGGCTTTGAGCGGTCGCCTTGGATCGAACGGCCGACTTCACCATAGACGATGCAGGGCGCATTGACAGCCTTGAACAGTTCGATCATCGGCGCGATACGGTCCTTGTTGGCCGCGAGATCCTCATTGACCAGCGTGCCGGAGAACCAGCCGCCGCAGAGCGTCACGTCGGCCGCACGCAGGATCGGCAGCATTTCATTCGGATTGTTCGGAAAGCGGCGACCTTGCTCCATGCCGGTGAAACCGGCGCTGCGCGACTGGCGCAGGCATTCTTCGAGCGACACGTCGTCGCTGAGTTCGGGAAGGTCGTCGTTCCACCAGGCGATGGGCGACATGCCGAGTTTGGCTTTCATGAAAGTCTCCTTGAGGCGTCTTTTGGGAGGCGTCGTTCGAAAAGCCTGCAGCGGGCTCTCCGAAAATGATCTGGCAATGATGCTCGGGGCTCCCCCGCCCATATCAGGACGGGAGGTTTCTTAACCGATGCGCTGGGCGGCGAGCGCCTTTTCGTAGCCCTTGCGGGCTTCGTTGACCTTCGAGCGCTCTGAGACTTCCGGCACCGCTACATCCCACCAGTGGCCGCCTTCATCCGTGGTGATCAGCGGGTCGGTATCGATGACGATGACGGTGGTGCGGTTTTCGCCGGCGGTTTCCTTCAGCGCAATTTCCAATTCGCTGATCGAAGCCACCTTGCGGGTCAAAGCACCCATTGCGGCGGCGTGCCCGGCAAAGTCGATGGCCGGCAGCGTAACGTGATGGGTATCGCGCAAGAGGTTGTTAAAATTCGCACCGCCGGTTGCCATCTGCAGCCGGTTGATGCAGCCGTAGCCGGCATTGTCGAGCAACACGATGGTGATCTTGGCGCCGAGCATGATCGACGAGGCGATCTCCGCATTCAGCATCATGTAGCTGCCATCGCCGACCATGACGATGACGTCGCTATCAGGCTTGGCAAGCTTGACGCCGAGACCACCGGCCACTTCATAACCCATGGTCGAGAAACCGTATTCCATGTGATAGCTGCCGGGCGCATCCGCCTGCCAGAGCTTGTGCAATTCGCCGGGCAGGCCACCGGCGGCGCAGACGAGCGTGGTGTTTTCCTTGCGGGCACGTTGGACGGCACCGATGACCTGGGCATCCGATGGAAGTGCTGCATTGGTCGTTGCGGTCGCCTTGTCTGCGGCCTTCAGCCATTCGGCCTTGCCGTCCGTCGCCTTCTGCGTCCAGCTGGCATCGACCTTGTGCGAGCCGAGCCCGGCGCTGAGCGCATCGAGACCGACGCGGGCGTCGGACACCAGCGGCAGGGCCTCATGCTTGGCGGCATCGAACGCCTGTGTGTTGAGACCGATGATCTTCAGGTCGTCGTTCTTGAACAGCGACCAGGAGCCGGTGGTGAAATCCTGCAGGCGTGAGCCGACGGCGAGAACGACATCGGCATCTTCGGCAAGCTGATTGGACGCAGACGTGCCGGTGACGCCGACCGAACCCATGTTGAGCGGATGGCTGTGCGGCAATGAGGACTTGCCGGATTGGGTCTCAACAACCGGAATGCCGTGCCTTTCGGCAAATGCCGCAAGCGTGGCGCTGGCCTCCGAGTAGAGCACGCCGCCACCGGAGATGATCACCGGCTTCTTGGCAGCCTTCAGCACTGTAATTGCATGCGCAAGCTCGTCCGCATCTGGATGCAGGCGGCGGGTCGTCCAGACCTTTTCGTCGAAGAAGCTTTCCGGGTAATCGTAGGCTTCGGCTTGCACGTCCTGGCAGAGCGACAGTGTAACGGGGCCGCAATCGGCGGGATCAGTCAGCACCTGCATGGCCCGGCGCAGCGCCGGAATGATCTGTTCCGGGCGGGTGATGCGGTCGAAGTAACGCGAAACGGGGCGGAAACAGTCGTTGACGGTCATCGTGCCGTCACCGAAATCCTCGATCTGCTGCAAAACCGGATCCGGACGGCGATTGGCGAAGACGTCGCCGGGCAGAAGCAGGACCGGCAGGCGGTTGACATGGGCGAGCGCTGCCGACGTTACCATGTTGAGCGCACCGGGGCCGATGGACGTGGTGCAGGCCATGAAGCGGCGACGGAAGCTTGCCTTGGCGAAAGCGATGGCCGCATTCGCCATGCCCTGCTCGTTCTGGGCGCGATAGGTCGGCAGGGTTTCCTTGATGCCATGCAGCGCCTCGCCGATGCCGGCGACGTTGCCATGGCCGAAAATGGCGAAGACACCGCCGAAGATCGGCGTTTTCTCGCCATCAATCACAGTCATCTGCCGCGTCAGGAACCGGGCCACGGCTTGCGCCATGGTCAAGCGGACGGTTTTCTGGCTCATTGCTTCCTCCTCGAACGAGGACATTACCTCGCCTATTGATCTGCCCCGGACCTGCGTCCGTTTTGCGGCTCAAGCCGCCTTCGTATCCGCAAGGCCGAGCCAAAGATTGACCAGGGCCTCGAATTTGCCTGCCATGTCGGCGATCGCCTGTTCATCGGTCATCTCGCCAGCCAGCCAAGCCTTGCTGGCATCGGCAAAGATCGTCCGGCCAACCGCAAAACCCTTGACGGTTTTCGACGTGCGTGCAGCGGCAAACCCTTCTTTCAGCACTTCATACGGCGCTTCCAGGCCGAGCAGCACGACCCCGCGGCAGAGCGGGTCGCGCTGCTCGATAACGGCATCGATGGCGGCCCAGGCGGTGCGGCTTGCCTGCGGCTCAAGCTTCCACCAGTCGGGCTTCAGCCCGGCATCGTAGAGTTCGTTCAACGCCCGGGGAATGGTCTGGTCATCGAGCTTGCCATGTTTTCCGGCGATGATCTCGATCAGGATCTCGCGGCCGACCTTGCGCGCCGCTTCGAAGGCAGATCGCAGCTTGGCAATCTGGGTGGCCTTCATCTCGGCCGGATCGTCCGGATGGAAGAAGCTCAGAACCTTGATGCAGTGATCGACCGGCCAGTCGATGAGCCGGCTACCGAGATCCTGACTGAACTCGAACTGCAGCGGCCGCGAACCGGGAAGCTCGATCGGCTTGCCGATCCAGAAATTCTTGTCCACGGCATAAAGCGCATCGCGCCCGTATTTGTCATCGATCAGCATGCCGAAGCCCGGGCGGCCGTTGGCGATACGCTCGGCGGCCTTGACGGCCAAAACCTTAAAAGCGGGAATGCGAGCCAGAAGTTCGGCATTTCCATCGGCCAGATCTTCCAGCTGGCTGCGATGGTCGATGGCGAGCGCCATCAGCTGAGGGATTTGGCGGCGGCGCGTCGTTGCCCAGTGGACATGGTTGATCGCCTCGTCCTTGCGCAGCGCCTTTTCCTTGCTGCCGTTTTCCAGGAAGAACTGCAGCTCGGTCCAGGTCGGAATTTCCGGCGCACAGAGCAGACGGGAAACCGCGAAAGCACCGCAGGCGTTGGCCCAGGTGGCAGACGTTGCATGCGGTTCACCCTTCAGCCAGCCGCGCAGGAAGCCGGACATGAAGGCGTCACCGGCGCCGAGAACGTTGTAGACTTCGATCGGAAAGCCCTTGCCGACAATGCCGTCTTCGAGATTATCGGAGATCGGGCCGTCATAGACGATGCAGCCCATCGGGCCGCGCTTCAGCACGATGGTCGCCTTGGAGTTGGCGCGGATGGTCTTCAGCGCGGCGAGCAGGTCGCCGTCGCCCGACGCGATCAATACTTCCTCTTCGGTGCCGACGATCAGGTCACAATCGGCGAGCACCGTCTTCAGGTGCGCCGAGACCTTCTCGGAGGCGATGTAGCGATTGTCGCCGGCGTCATGGCCGGCGAGGCCCCAGAGGTTGGGGCGGTAATCGATGTCGAAGACGACCTTGGCGCCGCTTTCCCTGGCGATGCGGATCGCCTTGCGCTGGGCTGCATCCGTATGCGGCTTGGCGAAATGCGTGCCGGTGACGAGGATGGCACGGGCGGAGCGGATGAAATCTTCGGAGATATCGTCTTCGCAAAGCGCGCTGTCGGCGCAGTTGTCGCGGTAGAACAGCAGCGGGAAGGAATGGTCGCTTTCGACGGAGAGGATGGCAAGCGCCGTCAGCCGCTCCGGATCGGTGACGATACCCTTGGTCTCGACGCCCTCGCGCTCCAGTTGCTCGCGGATGAAGCGGCCCATTTGCTCCTTGCCGACTCGGGTAAGGAGCGCCGACTTCAGGCCGAGACGGGCGGTTCCGACGGAAATATTGGTGGGGCAGCCGCCGACGGATTTGGCAAAACTGGCGACATCTTCCAGCCGCGTTCCGATCTGCTGGCCGTAAAGATCGACCGAGGCCCGACCGATGGTAATGAGGTCAAGCGGCTTGTCTGTCTGCGTCCTGTTGGTCTGGCTCACGGCTTCCTCCCGGCGGGCGCTTGCGTCGCGCCGACATTTTTATTGGCTGGTGGCGTATCGTCTTTATGAAACATAAATTCTGACTTATAGTCAATATGGAATTTTCATTCTATTACCCGTTCCTCGGTGATCCGCCGCCTTTTTTCGGCGACCGCAACCGTGAGCGCCATGGCAAACGCCATGCTGGCCGAGAGGGAGCGGAACCCGGCATGATCGGCCTCGACAAGCTCGAACCAGACCTTTGATGACTCCGCCAGAGGCGAGAATGCCGAATCGGTCAGCGAGACAACCGGTACTTTGCGGGTAGCGAGCAACTTTGCCTGATTGACGCTTTCCGAGGCATAGGGCGAGAAACTGACGGCGAAGGCCGCGTCCTTCGGGCCGGCCATTGCCAGAATGTCATCGTCAATGCCAGCTGCGGTGCCGACCATCTGGTATCTGACCTTCAGCTTGCCGAAGGCATAGGCCATGTAGCCGGAGATCGGATAGGAGCGGCGCTTGGCGACCAGATAGATTGTCTCCGCTCCGGCGAGAATATTCACGGCGCGCTCGAAGGCTTCCGGCTCGACGGAGGTGGCGATGTTATCGAGCGAGCGGTGGGCGGCGGCAACGAAGCCGTTGAAGATCGAACCGCTTTCCAGCTTGCTGTGATCGTTGCCGCTGAGCGCCTTCAGCCGCTCGTCATAACCGGGCGTGCGTTCGCGCAGGCGGGCCCGGAAAATCTGCTGCAGGCTGGAAAAGCCTTCGAATCCGAAATGCTGAGCGAATCGAACGAGCGTCGAGGGCTGGACATCGGCGGACGTGGCGATGCTTGCGGCAGTACCGAAGGCGATTTCGTCCGGATGATCCAGGGCATAGGCTGCGACTTGGCGAAGACGCTTCGGCAATTGCGTCTTGCGCTCCAGAATCATCGCTTTGAGACCGTCAAAGTCCTGCGGAATAGCGATGCTGTTTTCCGTTTCGGCCATATGTCCGGGTCTTCCTGCGTTTGCGCTGCCGTCAAGACCTTATGCGAGGAATGGGGCGAGGAATAGAACATCCATTCCACAATTCCATTTTTTCCCACCGTTTCACGATTTTCCTAGCCGTTGCCGATACGCACCCATTCATTGGTTTTCGCCGACTGATACGTCGCCGAGACGACTTTCTGCACTTCAAAGCCTTCGCGGAAGTCCGTGCCCGGCTTGGCGCCTGTCGCGATCGCTGACAGGAACTCGTTGGCCTCGATGGCTTTCAAATCGTTGAAGCCGATCTGGTGACCGGGGGCGACACAGAAGGCGCCGTAGGGTGGGTGCTCGGGGCCTGCCCAGATGGTACGGTAACCTCTGGCGCGGATGTCGTCGCCAGCAAACCAGACCTTGAGTTCGTTCATCCGCTCCTGCGTGAAGACGATGCTGCCCTTGGAGCCGTAGATCTCGAAGTCATGCTGCATCTTGCGGCCGGTCGCGCTCCAGTTAGCCTCGAAGCTGCCGGTGGCACCGCTCTCGAACCGAACGAAGGCGCGGGTGATATCGTCCACCTCGACGGCGCGCATCTCGCTCGCGCCCCGAGCGACCGGACGTTCCGGCACCTGGATGATCGTTTCCGCGAGAACCGAGGTTATCGGGCCGACCAGATGGCGCAGCGACGCGATGATATGACTGCCGATATCGGCAAGCGCGCCACCGCCGCTTTTCGGATCAAGCCGCCAACCCCAGGGAGCGGAGGCGTCCATCATGAAATCCTCGGCATGGATGCCGCGTACCGAGCGGATTTCGCCGATCTCGCCGCTTTCGATCAGGTCCTTGGCAAGGAAGATCATCGGGTTCTTCAGGTAGTTGAAACCAACTTGGGTCATCACGCCGGCTTTTTCGGCAGCGGCAACCATTTCGGCGCATTCGGCAACGGTCGGCGCCAGGGGCTTCTCGCAATAGACGTGCTTGCCGTGGGCGATGGCAGCCAGCGCCATCTCCTTGTGGAGAAGATTGGGCGTGGTGATGTCGATGATGTCGATATCCGGATCGGTCAGAAGCTCGCGCCAGTCGGCCGTCGCCTTGCGGAAGCCCAGATTGCGGCGGGCCTTTTCCGCTCCGTCCAGCGAGACATCGGCGACCGAGACCAGATCGAGGTCGAAGGGCTGGTCGAAAACCCGTGCCGCGATCGTGAAGCCGAGCGCATGGGCCTTGCCCATGAAACCCGTTCCGATCAAGCCCACACCGATCCTGCGTTTGCCACTCATGCTGCATTCCTCCCGCGCCGCGACGCGCGGCTTTTGGGCAGAATGAAATGAATTGTACAAACTTTGTCAATATGGAATATTTATTCGAATATTCCTGGTCTCTCGTTCCCGAGGAAACAGATGGGTTGGTCAAAAATCGTTAAAGTAAACGGCAAGATGCGAAAATGATCCTGTTCGTTAACGCATTTTTACCATGTTCGGCCGGATGATCGCCAAATATCATGGTTAACGAACCATCAAGGCGGGCCATCCCCGCGATCCGGAGTATCCTTTATGTGCCGCTGGGCAGCCTATCGCGGGGAGCCGCTTTATCTCGAAGAACTGGTATCGTCTCCAGCGCATTCCCTGATCGAGCAATCCCACTGCGCCACCCGCGCCAAGACGGCCACCAACGGCGATGGCTTCGGTATCGCCTGGTACGGCGACCATCCGGAACCCGGCCGCTACCGCGACATCCTGCCCGCCTGGTCCGATTGCAACCTTAAAAGTATTTCCCGGCAGATCCGTTCGCCGCTGTTTCTCGCCCATGTACGGGCTGCGACCGGCGGCGGCACGCGGCGCGACAACTGCCATCCCTTCGTCCATGGCCGCTGGTCCTTCATGCACAACGGCCAGATCGGCGATTTCGACCATTTGCGCCGGCCGATGGAGGCGATGCTCGACAACGACCTCTATACCGCCCGCACCGGCTCCACCGACAGCGAGCTTCTCTTCCTACTGGCGCTGCAATTCGGTCTTGAGCAGGACCCGCTCGGCGCCATCGCCGAAACGCTGGCCTTCGTCGAGCGGCTGGCCGAGCACCTGGAACGCAAGGTTCTGGTTCGCTTCACGGCTGCCCTGTCCGACGGCCATGATCTCTATGCCGTGCGCTATGCCTCCGACTGGAAAGCGCCGACGCTCTATGCAGCACCGATGGGTCCGAGCGGCGGTTATTGCCTGGTCTCCGAACCGCTCAACGACGACGACAATGCCTGGGTGGAAATCCCCGACGGTACCGCTGTCATCGTCGGAGAGAATGGCGTCGATGTCCGTTTGTTCGGGACGCAGGGTGCAACCCCAGACATCTCGCGGATGGGCCGGGTGGCGTCAGGAAAAATGTGAGGCGATCAGCCGGCCAAGCCGTTCGGCGACTGCCTTTTTGTTCATATCCGGCCAGTCCTCGTCGCCGGATTTCCCGATCACCTTCACGGTATTCCGGTCTCCGCCCATGATGCCGGTATGGGGCGAGACATCGTTGGCGACGATGTAATCGGCACCCTTCCGCTCCAGCTTGGAGCGGCCGTTCTCGGCAACATTCTGGGTTTCTGCCGCGAAGCCGACCACCAGTTTGGGTCGCTTGGCATGGTGACCGACGGTCTTCAGGATATCCGGGTTTTCGGTGAGCTGCAGCGGCGGCGGCGCTTCGCCGGGCTTTTTCTTGATCTTGTTGCCGGCCGCACTCGCGACACGCCAGTCGGCGACGGCGGCAACCATGACGGCGATATCGGCGGGCAGCGCAGCGATCACTGCGTCACGCATCTCCTCGGCGCGCTCGACATGCACCACGGTGACGCCCTTCGGATCGGGGATCGTCACCGGACCGGAGACCAGCGTCACATCGGCACCCATCCGCGCCAGCTCGGCGGCAATGGCATGGCCCTGTTTTCCCGACGAGCGGTTGGCGATGTAGCGCACCGGGTCGATCGGCTCATGCGTCGGGCCGGAGGTGACGATGGCCTTCTTTCCGGCAAGCGGCTTGGGAGCCGTGTCGAGGAGCGCTTCGACGGTGGCCGCAATCTCCAGCGGCTCGGCCATGCGGCCTTCGCCCCTTTCGCCGCTTTCGGCCATTTCGCCGGAGGCCGGGCCGATGAAGCGGATGCCGTCGGCTACGAGCGTGGCATGGTTACGGCGCGTGGCCGGATGCGACCACATCTTCGGGTTCATGGCGGGAGCAACGAGAACCGACTTGTCCGTTGCAAGCAGGATCGTCGAGGCGAGATCGTCGGCAAGGCCGTTTGCCATCTTCGCCATCAGATCGGCGGTGGCGGGCGCAACGACGATCAGATCGCAATCGCGGGCAAGCCGGATATGGCCGACATCCTGCTCGTCCTCGCGGGAAAACAGATCGGTAAAGACCTTGTCGGCGGCGAGCGCGCCGACGGCAAGTGGCGTGACGAAAGCCTGCGCTCCGGCCGTCATCACCGGGCGAACCGAGGCGCCGCGCTCGCGCAGCCGGCGGATAAGATCGAGGCTCTTATAGGCCGCAATGCCGCCGGAGATGATGAGGAGGAGGCGTTTTCCCTGAAGCGTCATGACGATCCGTCTTAATTTGTCTTGCGGCTCAGGACCTTAGCCGAGCCGAATGCCATGCGCAATCGACGCGGATCAATGGCCATGATGGGTGCATTGGGCGTGATCGGCAAGCACCTCGATCACCCGGCATTGATCGACCCGGCCATGGCCGCAGCCCTCGACCATCATTTCCAGCTCGGCCTTCAGCGCCATCAGGCTGCGAATGCGTTGCTCGACCTCGACGAGCCGCGCCTTGGCAATGGCATCGGCGGAAGCGCAGGGCTGCAACGGATTGTCCTGCAGGCTCAGAAGTGTGCGGATCGCCTCCACCTCGAAGCCGAGTTCGCGCGCATGGCGGATGAAGGTCAGCCGATGGAGATCTGATGGTTCATAGGCACGCTGGTTGCCCTCGCTGCGGCTGGGCTCGCGAAGCAGGCCGATGCCCTCATAATAGCGGATCGTCGGCACCTTGACCCCGCTCTGGCGAGCGGCTTCTCCGATGGTGATCTTTTTCATGAATTTTCCTCTTGCACCTCTAGTCGCTAGAGGATGTAGGAAAGATGCCAGGGTTTGACAAGCAAGCACACAGGAAACGAATCATGGCAGAGGCGACACAGACACGCTACCGGGTGGAGGGCATGGATTGCGCCTCTTGCGCAAGCAAGATCGACACGGCGGTCCGGCGGATGCCTGGCGTCAAGGACGTTTCGGTTTCGGTGACTGCGGGCACCATGACGGTCAACCACGACGAGGTGAGCGACCTCACCGCAATCGCAAGGAAGGTGACCGGCCTTGGCTATTCGGTCTCGCAACTCGCCGGCAAGACTGCAGCAGCGGTCGCCGCAGACAAGCATGCGGGATGCGGTCATGATCATGGCGGTGGCGAGCATAGTCACGCCGGACACGATCATTCCGGGCATCGCGGGCATGAACATGCGAATCATGACCATGCCGGACACGACCACTCGCAACAGGCCGCAAAAGGTGCGATCGAAGGCCTGCACGGGCACGATCATGGACCGACGACTGGCCCTTGGTGGGCAAGCAAGAAGGGCAGGCTGACGATTCTTTCGGGTGCCGCGCTGGTCGTTGCCTATGCGATCGGCCATCTCGTGCCTTCGATCGCGCCTTACGCCTTCATCGCCGCGATGCTGATCGGGCTCATCCCGATCGCCCGCCGCGCCATCATGGCAGCCATGGCCGGCACGCCGTTTTCGATCGAGATGCTGATGACGATTGCTGCCGTCGGCGCGGTCGTCATCAATGCCGGCGAAGAGGCGGCGGCAGTGGTCTTCCTCTTTCTCGTCGGCGAACTTCTCGAAGGCGTGGCGGCCGGAAAGGCCCGGGCGAGCATCCAGTCGCTGACGGCGCTCGTGCCGAAAGAGGCATTGCTCGAAGAGAACGGCCAGACGCGGGCGGTTCCGGCGGAAAGCCTTGCCGTTGGCGCGGTCATTCTCGTGCGCCCGGGCGACCGTATCTCGGCTGACGGGGTGATCCTGTCCGGCGACAGCGCCATCGACGAGGCGCCGGTGACGGGCGAAAGCACGCCGGTGCACAAGGGCGTCAATGACAAGGTGTTTGCCGGCACGATTAATGGCGATGCGGCACTGCGCGTGCGGGTGACGGCGGCTGCTGCCGACAACACCATTGCCCGCGTCGTCAAACTGGTTGAGGAGGCGCAGGAATCCAAGGCGCCGACAGAGCGTTTCATCGACCGTTTTTCGCGCTACTACACACCGGGCGTCGTGGTTGTCGGCGCGCTGGTGGCCATCATCCCGCCGCTGTTTATGGGTGGGGGCTGGGGCGAATGGGTCTACAAGGGGCTTGCCATCCTTTTGATCGGC
The DNA here is from genome assembly GCA_900471525.1 of Hyphomicrobiales bacterium. GTDB lineage: Bacteria > Pseudomonadota > Alphaproteobacteria > Rhizobiales > Rhizobiaceae > Pararhizobium. The sequence goes on from UCEZ01000047.1 coordinate 35,261, forward strand.
TGCCCGTGTGCGCTGGTCATCTCGACGCCGGCGGCCATCGCCGCCTCGCTTTCGGCCGGAGCACGGCGGGGCCTGCTTCTGAAGGGCGGCGCGGTTCTGGAAACGCTGGGCACGATCACTGCCGTTGCGCTCGACAAGACCGGCACGCTGACGGAAGGTAAGCCGAAAGTGACCGATATCATCGGTTTCGGCCATTCCGAGGCTGAGGTCCTGACCTTTGCGGCAGCGCTGGAAACCGGGTCGAGCCATCCGCTGGCAAAGGCCATCCTCGACAAGGCGGCAGCTGACAAGGCGCTGGTTCCCGCCGCGTCTGACGCCAGGGCGCTGGGCGGCAAGGGCGTGACGGCCAGCGTGGACGGCAAGGCTATCTTTCTCGGTTCGCCGCAGGCTGCCGGTGATCGCATTGCGCTGTCGGCCGAACAGACAGCGCAAATCACGGCGCTTAACGACGAAGGCAAGACGGTATCCGTGCTGATCATCGGCGAGACGCTGGCGGGGGCCATCGCCATGCGCGACGAGCCACGCGCCGATGCGAAATCCGGACTGAAGGCTCTGACTGATGCGGGCGTCAAGATCGTCATGCTGACCGGCGACAACAGGCGCACGGCAACAGCGATCGGTAGTGAGCTCGGCATCGAGGTACGTGCCGAACTGATGCCGGAGGACAAGCAGCGGATCGTCGGTGAATTGAAGCGCGAAGGCCTCGTCGTCGCCAAGGTCGGCGACGGCATCAACGACGCACCGGCACTGGCTGCGGCCGATATCGGCATCGCCATGGGCGGCGGCACCGACGTGGCGCTCGAAACCGCAGACGCCGCCGTGCTTCATGGAAGAGTGGGCGATGTCGCCCGGATGATCGACCTGTCGAAACGGACGATGGGCAATATCCGCCAGAACATCACCATCGCGCTGGGGCTGAAAGCAGTGTTCCTTGTCACGACGATTGCCGGCATTACCGGGCTCTGGCCGGCGATCCTCGCCGATACGGGCGCAACAGTACTGGTGACGATCAATGCGTTGAGGCTCCTGGCGCCGGTGCGCAGCGCTTGAGGCCATTTCCCCTCCTTGTCGGGCTTGTGCCGACAAGGAGAGAAGCACGCCCTACCGTCCAACACCTAATCCCTCTTTGAAACCATCGCCTTCAATCTTTCGACATCGCCCGGTGCCAGCCCCTGCGGATCGGTCACCGCCACCCAGGCGTCGATATAATGCTCCGGCGCATAGACATGGCCGTAGCCCATCGGCGATGTGGTGGCCATGGCCATGTCGAGTGCCAGCTGCAGCATGGTGACGACAGGATACCAGGTGAGATAGGGCGAGACATCCGGGCCGCGCGGCTGTTTCATCCAGTCCGGCTCGCGGTAGAGCGCGCGAAAATCGAAGAAGGTCACGGGATCGCTGGCATATTGCAGATAGACGATCCGCATCGGCCCCCACTGTGCGCCGGGGATATCGAGTGCATTCTTCTGCGCTGTGAAACGGATGACGGAATTGTCGCGGAAGCGCGGAAGCCAGGCCAGGGAGCCCGGATCGCGGCCGGCCGTCACCGATTTCCAGCCGGCGCTTTCGAACGGCGGGCCGCTCCACAGTGCGCCCTGGAAGGGGTCGCCGATAACGTCGAAAAGATCGGCGGAACGCTCGGAATTCAGCGCGCCGAGGCTCAATCCATGCAGATAGAGTTTCGGGCGCGTTTCCTTCGGCAGCGTCGTCCAGTAGCCGTAGATTTCCTTGAACAGCGCCTCGCCGGCTTCTGCGCCGTAGCTCGGTTCGACCAGAAGGGAAAGCCAACTCGTCAGATAGGAATATTGCAGGGCGACACTCGCGACATCGCCGCGATGCAGATATTCGACCGTGTCCATGGCCGCCGGATCGACCCAGCCCGTCCCGGTTGGCACGACGACGATCAGGATGGACCGCTCGAAACCGCCGGCGCGCTTGAGTTCGGCCAGCGCCAGCGCCGCCCTTTCCTTTGTCGTCTCCGCGGCGTTCAGGCCGACATAGACGCGGATGGGCTCAAGCGCCGGTTGATTGAAGAATGCGCTGATCTTTGCAGCCGTCGGCCCTGAGGTGACGAACTCTCGGCCGCGAAATCCAAGATCGTCCCATGAGACGAGCGATGCCGCACTGCCGCTCTTCAAAGGGTCAGCGGGCGGCGCAAGATCACTGTCGATCAGGGCGTCAAGTTCGCGGAAGGAAGAGTCGGCGAGGCGTAGTCCGGCCTTGAACAACACGCCGTCGACAACCGACCAGAAGAAGAGAATGGCGAGCAGGATACCCAGGACCTTGGCGATCCGCCTCGGAACCACACGCTCGAATTTGCGCGAGAGAAAGGCGAAGGTCATGCGGAATAGCCGCGCGAGGGCGACGATCAGGAAGAAGACGAGGATGGCGACGAGAGCCAGTTCCAAGGGCTCCGCGGTCTGCACCGGTTCGAGCCCCATCAGGCTGCGGACCGAATTCTGCCATTTGGAGGCCTGCCAGAGAAAGACGATCGCCGTGCCGCCGCAGATGAAAAGGGCGGCCAATTTGACGCCCCGATCAATCCTGGGCGAAAGCGCCGGGAGTTCAAGATAAAACCATAGCCAGCGCCCGAAGGCACCGAGACCGTAACCCGCGGCAAACGAGCATCCGGACAGCACGCCCTGCATCAGATAGGGCCGTGGAATGAGACTGGGCGTCAGCGAGACGGCGAAGAACAGGACGCCTATCAGCAGGCCGGGCGTGGAAAGCGAAGTCCATAAGCGCAACAGGAAGTTTCGCATTTTCCCCTCGTTGAATGAGCCTGCGTGGCAATAGCGCTAGAAATGCAGCCGCCTATCCCTCCTGCATTTTCCTCCAGAGCTCGTAGATATCCTCTTCGCCTTCCGGCCGGACGGGACGATAGGAGAAGCTCATGTCCTGTTCGTCGAAGGGCTTTTTGAGATCGGCATAAAGCGGCGCCGAGGTCAGCCCGTAGGGTGCGCCGTCCTCGTTGGAATAAGCGTAGAAAATATCGGTGATGCCGGCGAGACGCATGGCGGCAAGGCACATCGGACACGGATGGCCGCTGGCATACATGGTGGCGCCCTTCAGGATGGGCGATTGGCGCTTGATGGCCGCCGTGCGCACGGCGAGAAGTTCGGCATGGGACGTCGGGTCGTGCGTTTCCACCAAACCGTTGACGCCGTGGGCGACGGCCTCGCCGTCCATGACCAGCACGGCACCGAACGGGCGTCCGCCTCTGCGGACATTCTCGCGGGCAAGCGCGATGGCCTCCGTCATGAAGCGATCTGCATCGGACATGGGGCTTCCCTCCTGTTTCGCTGGCATCCAGTGGAAACGATCAGAGGAGCGACGTCAACCATTGCAGGTGGATGGCGTTGTGCCCGATTGGTCAGGTCGATGCCAGGGCCACGGCCGGCTGCAGGCGGGAGGCGTTGTAGGCCGGCAGATAGCCGAAGACTAAGCCCGTCAGGAAAGCGCTTCCGAAGGCAAGGATGACAGGGCCAGGCGCGAAGCTGACGGCAATGCCGAAGGCCTGCGCCGCCGCGCCAATGCTCAGGCCGAGACCCACGCCGATCACCCCGCCGAGGGCTGACACGACCAGTGCCTCGACGATGAACTGGGTGAGGATATCGCGGCCGCGTGCGCCGGTTGCCATGCGGATGCCGATCTCGCGGGTGCGCTCGGTGACGGACACGAGCATGATGTTCATCACCCCGATACCGCCGACCAGCAAAGAGATGGCCGCGATCGAGCCGAGGAAGATCTTCAGGATGTTCGAGGTCTCGGTGAAGGTCTCGCGGATCGCGGCCATATTGACGATCTGCGTGTCCTGCCGCTTGTGGCGCGTATCGAGCAGAGCCTGAATCTGATCTTGCGTGACGTTAATGGCGCTGTCGTCCTTCACCTGCACGGTAACGGAGCGGACATTTCGCGCGCCGAACAGACGCAGGTTGCCAGTCGAGAGCGGCACGAGGACCGTATCGTCCTGATCGTTGCCGCCGGCGCTCGCCCCCTTCTTCGACATGACGCCGATGACCTGGAAGGGGATGTTCTTGATGAGAATATACTGCCCGAGCGGATCGGTTCCATCGGGAAACAGCGCGTCGGCAACGGTTCGACCGAGGACGGCGACGGTCGCATAGGCATCCATATCGGATTTTCCCAGGAAGGCGCCGTCCTCGATCGTCCAGGATTTGGCTTCAGGGAACTGTGGCACCGTGCCGTTGACGGTGGTCTGCGTGTCGAGATTGCCGGCACGCACCGTCAGCGTGCTCGACATTTCCGGCACGGCGAAGCTGATGTTCGGAAGCTCCAGGATGGCATCGGCATCGGACGGGATCAGCGAGACGATGCTGCCCCCATCCCCACCGCGGAAATTGGCCATGTTTGGCCGGACGACCAGCACATTCGACCCCATGGCCGCGATGCGGCTCAGCACGGAATCCTGCGCGCCGCTGCCGATGGCGAGCATGGCGACGACCGAGCTGACGCCGATGACGATGCCGAGCAGCGTCAGGATGGTCCGAAACAGATTGGCCCGAAGCGCGCGGAAAGACATGCGCACAGCTTCGCTGACATCGGCGACGATGGCGGCCTTGCCCGCGGCCCTTGCCGCGAGCGTCGGCTTCACCCGGCCGATACGCCTGATATTGCCGGGGATGCGGTCGGCGACGATCAGGCCATCGCTGATTTCGATGACGCGATCGGCAGATTCGGCGAGTTCCGGCGCGTGGGTGATGATGATGACGGTGTGGCCCTCATCGTTCATCTGGCGCAGCGTCGCCATAACCTCCCTGCCGCTCTGGCTGTCGAGCGCACCGGTCGGCTCGTCGGCCAGGATGATCTGGCCGCCGTTCATCAGCGCACGGGCGATCGAGACGCGTTGCTGCTGGCCACCGGAAAGCTGGTTGGGCAGGTGATCGAGCCGGTCACCGAGCCTTAGCGACTTGAGCAGCGCCTCGGCCCGCTCCTGCCGCGCCCGTGACGGCATGCCGGCATAGATGGCGGGGATTTCGACGTTTTCCTGCGCAGTTGCGGTCGGCACGAGGTTGTAGCTCTGGAACACGAAGCCAAACATCTGGCGGCGCCGGGCGGCAAGTTCGTCTGCATTCAGATCCGATACGTCTTCGCCTTCGAGCAGATACTGACCGCTGGTCGGCGTATCAAGGCAACCTAGCAGGTTCATCAATGTCGATTTGCCCGAGCCCGAGGCGCCGACGATAGCGACGAACTCACCCGGCTGGATATCGAGCGAAACGCCGCGCAAGACCTCGACGGCCACGTCGCCATTGACGAAGGTCTTGCGGATATTCTTGAGCGAAATGAGCGCGGTCATAGCCTTCGTCGCCTCAGAACATGGGCGGCATGCCGCCCATGCCGCGCCGCGAACCGGAGCGGTTGGACGATGCCGCCGCCTTATCCGCGGAACCAGTGCCGACCACGACGGAATCGGCTTCGTCGAGGCCTTGCTTGATCTCGACACGCACGCGGTTGCGGATACCAGTCTCGACCTTACGGGTTTCGCGCGCACCGGAGGCAGTCACGACAGTGACTTCGCCGGAATTGCCATCATCTCCGGAGCGAACCGCTGCGACAGGGATCGTCAGCACGTTCTCCGCGGCGGACCGCACGAAGAAGACCTGCGCCGTCATGTTCATCATCAGCGTACCCTCAGGATTGGGCACGTCGAACAGAGCGTAATAGAGCACGACGTTGTTTTCGGTCGATGGTGTCGGCTTGATCTGGCGCAGCGTGCCGGGATAACGCTTGCCGGGTTGGCCGAGCAGCGTGAAATAGGCGTTCATGCCGACCTTCAGCTTGCCGACATCGGCCTCCGACACCTCAGCCTCGACCGTCATGGTCGAAAGGTCGCCGATGGTGACGATGGTCGGTGCGGTCTGGTTGGCGTTCAGCGTCTGGCCTTCCTTGGCGGAGGTATTGACGATGGTGCCGGTCATCGGCGCATAGATCTTGGTATAGCCGAGACTGATGCGGGCGTCCTTCAATGTTGCCTGTTGCTTGCGGACCTGGGCTTTCAGCGCATCAACATTGGCCTCGGCGGTCGCAAGCGCCGCGACGGCCTCGTCGAGAGCCGACTGGGCTGCACTGTTCCCGGCAACGAGGGCACGCTGGCGGGTCAGATTGGCTGAGGACAGCACGACCTGCGCAGACTTGTCGATCATCTGCGCCTGCAGATTGGCAAGCTCGGCCTCGGCGATCTCGATCTGCGTCTCGATGGAGGCGCTGTCGATCTCGGCGATCAACTGGCCTTCCTTGACGCTATCGCCGATTTCGACCTTGAGGCTCTTCAACTGGCCGGAGACCTGCGCCCCGACATCCACATCCTTGATCGGGCTGAGCAGCCCCGATGCCGTGACGCTGTTTTCGATATCGCCGCGCACCGGCGCTTCGGTGACGACGGTCTCGGCGTTGCTTTGTTTGCCGTAGGTTGACCACCCGTACCAGCTGGCACCGGCAGCCAGAAGCAGAACCGGCAGGATCAGCCAACGCGTCCTCGATCGGGCGCGTCTCCTCGGCGCTAGCGCAGGCGGGGCTACGGGCGCCTCATCCTCTTCGATCGTAGGGACAATTTTTCGGGTGGCATCCGCCATTCAAGCATCTTTCAGATTAGGTCGGGCAGTAGGCGTACAATTCCTGCAATAGCTAGGTCGAAACTACGCCTTAATGAAGTCCGGCGGCATGAAATCTTTGTAATGTTTCCCGTTTTTCGTTTCGCATTGTTTCCGCAGCAACTTTCATGTCCTGGAATCCGTGCACAAAAAAACCGGCGGAGGGAACCGCCGGTTTTCGTCAGTGACTGCTTCTCCGGGGAGGCCGGATCAGTTGCAGACCCTGATGCGCTTGACGACCAGATTGCCGTAATAGTCGTACTGGCGGATCTTCTTGATCCAGCAATGAGGCTCGTAATAGCTCTGCTTGTAGTAGCGCTTGTGGCCGTAGTGGTGCCCGCCGTAGTAGCCGTCGTTATAACCGCCGCCATAGTAACCGCCCGCCTGTGATGGGGCTGCGAAAGAAAGAGCCGCACCAGCGGCAACGACGGAAGCAATGATCAGTTTACGCATGGTGGTCTCTCCTTAGGTGATTGACTGGATGAGCCCGTCTCATCCTTGAAAAGGAGAATGCCGCACTGCCGGCATCACCGCAGTTCCAAATGGAACAGGGTAGCGGCGCCTATGATTTTCTTATCCGGGCCATGGCCACGACATCCGCAAACGCACCGTCACGAAAAGCATAGGCCCTGTGAATGCCTTCGGTCTCGAAGCCGGATTTTTCATAAAGCGCGATTGCTGCCACATTGTCGGTAAAGACAGTCAGCTCGATACGCGTCATGTTCAGCCAGTTGTCCGCTGCATCCATAAGATCGAACAGGAGGGCTTTGCCGACGCCCTGGCGGTGATAGGCGTCATGGATGCTCATGCCGAGCACCGCGGCGTGATGACGCCGCCCCGTCTGGCGATGGAGCCCGGCAGCACCCAGAATGACGCCATCCCTTTCGGCAACGAGTCGGAGGCCTCCGTCTGACGGCGTTTCCAACCATGAGCGGACTTGTTCCGGACTGGTATGAGGCAGACGCAACGTTCCCCGCCGCACTTGCGGCTGGTTCATCACGGCAGCAATCTGCTCATGATCGCCGGGACGCGAGGCCCGGATGTGCAGGGTATTTTTCAAAGGAAGCGATTGCAGGTTTTCCGTTTGCTTCATGACGATCCTCGTCTTTCAATGCGAGGAGGTAAGAAGCTTGCGACCCTACCTGCCTCGGCAGGGTCCACAGGATGAAGGCGCGTTAGCCCAGCACCGATCCTGCGCACCCTCTTGGGTACGTGCAGGTCATCACAAGGTACATGGTTGCGCTTTTCATGGTCCGGATTGTATCGAGCCTGGCCGCAAAGACAAGGACCACCTCAGAAAACCCGCCAGGCGATGTAGAGAAGCGTCAAGGCAATCACCCAGAGCGCCAGACGGCCGGACCGGCTGTGGCGTGCCTCGGAGCGGCCGATGGCCTCACTGGTGTCTTCGTCAAAACGCAGGCCATTTTCAGCCATGGCCGTCAGATCGCGGGAGAATTTCTCCGTTTTCGCGGCAATCTCGGGCGCGGCCTCGGCAAGACGCAGTGCGGCGTGCAGCCCTTCCCTGACGTCGGACACGATGCGCTTGGGGCCGAGATTGTCGCGAATCCAGGCCCCGACCACCGGTTCCGAGGCCTTCCACATATTGAAACGCGGATTGAGCGTGCGGGCGACACCTTCGACGACGACCATGGTCTTCTGCAGCATGACCAGTTCCGGCCGCGTTTCCATGTCGAAGAGCTGGGTAACCTCGAACAACAGCGTCAGCAGCTTGGCCATGGAGATAGTTTCCGCTGGCTGGCCGTGGATCGGCTCGCCGATGGCGCGGATTGCCTGGGCGAAGCTCGCGACGTTGTGATGGGCGGGCACGTAACCGGCTTCGAAATGCACGTCGGCAACGCGGCGGTAGTCGCGGGTAATGAAACCATAGAGGATTTCGGCAAGGAAGCGGCGCTCCTTCTTGCCGAGACGGCCGACAATACCGAAATCGACGGCGACAATCATGCCCTTGGGATCAACGAAGAGATTGCCCTGGTGCATGTCGGCGTGGAAAAAGCCGTCGCGCAGCGTGTGGCGCAGAAAGGACTGGATCAGCGTGTCGGCCAACCCGTTCAAATCATGGCCGGCGCGGCGCAGGCCCTCGACATCCGACATCTTGGTGCCATCGATCCACTCCATCGTGACGACGTCGCGGCCTGTTCGTTCCCAATCGACTTTCGGCACACGGAAGCCCGGATCATCGGCCGCGTTCTCACCAAGTTCCGACAGGGCCGCGGCTTCCAGCCGCAAATCCATCTCGATCTTGGTGGTCTGCTCCAGCGTCTTCGTCACCTCAACCGGCCGCAGACGGCGCGTGTGCGGCAGGAAACGCTCCTGCAGTCCTGCGACGAGGAACATCGCCTCCAGATCATGCGCGAAACGCTGGCGCACACCGGGGCGAATGACCTTGACCGCTACCCTTTCTTCGACGCCATCCCGCAAGATCGTAGCGGGATGGACCTGGGCAATCGAGGCAGCGGCGATCGGCTCGCCGAAATGGGCATAGAGATCGGCGACCGGGCGGCCGAGCGAGCCTTCGACCGCGGCACGGGCTTCCTCGACCGGGAAGGTCGCCATGCGGTCCTGCAGGAAGGAGAGATCTTCGGCAAAATCGGCACCGACGACATCGGGGCGGGTGGCGAGGAACTGGCCGATCTTCACATAGGACGGACCAAGCCGCTCGATGGCCCGGGCCAGTCGGTCGCTGCGATCCTCTTGTTTCGCACGGCGGCGCGCAAAAAGGCCGGCGAAGGATTGCGCGGCCTTCGGCAGCGCCGGCAGGTTCTCCGACGGCAAGGCTGACACCACGCCTTCGCGCACCAGCACCCAGCCGATCCGCACGAGACGCGCATAAGCTCCGGGCGTGCTCATGACGACCGGCCGCCGCGCAAGGGCTGCCCCTCAGAGCGCTTCACGAGAATGGATATCATGCGTCAGATCTTCCAGCCGGAATGCAGCGCGGCAATGCCGGCGGTGTAATTGGTAAAGGTAACGCGCGAGAAACCGGCCTTGGTGATCATGGCGGCAAAATCGCGCTGGTTGGGGAACTTGCGGATCGATTCTACCAGATACTGGTATGGCTCGGCGTCGCCGGTAACCATCCTGCCGAATTTCGGGATCGCATTGAACGACCAGGCGTCATAGACCTTGTCGAGCAAAGGCATATCGACCTCGGAAAACTCCAGTACAAGAAGACGGCCGCCGCGCTTCAGGACGCGGTAGGCTTCCGTCAGCGCCACATCGATACGCGGCACATTGCGGATGCCGAACGCGATCGTATAGGCATCGAAAGAATTGGCCTCGAACGGCAATTCCTCGGCATTTGCCTCGACGAAGGTGAGATTGGGCGACAGGCCCTTCTTTTCGGCTCGTTCGGCGCCGACAGCGAGCATCGAGCCGTTGATGTCGAGCACCGTCGCGTGTGCCTTGCGGTCGGATGCTTCAACGATGCGGAAGGCGATGTCACCAGTACCGCCGGCAACATCGAGAACCTTGTAATCCTCGGAGCGGCGCGGATTGAGCGAGGCGATCATCGCATCCTTCCACGCCCGGTGCAGGCCCATGGACATGACGTCATTCATGATATCGTATCGCTTGGCGACCTTGTGGAAGACGTCATTGACGAGCGCCTGCTTCTCGCCCTGTCCAACCTGGCGAAAACCATAGGAGGTTTCCATGCCGCCATCGGCAGACGTGCGCTCACCAGTCATCAAGACATACTCCGTTTAATCGCTGCTGCATTGAGCATAGCGAACTCGCTTCATCCACGCTATCTCTGCGACAGGCACCCACCTGCGGCATTCGCGCCCGTTAACAGGGGCCAGCCTGCTATAGGATATGTGCGCGGCGAATGGAATTGCCAAATGACCCCGGTCAGTTGGCGGCTTAGCGAGGAGACGTGAATGCCGGAACTTCCCGAGGTCGAAACTGTCAGGCGGGGCCTGACGCCTGCCATGGAAGGCGCGCTGCTGGTACGCGCTGAATTGCGCCGGCCGGACCTGCGCTTCCCATTCCCTGCCGACTTCTCAACGCTCGTTTCCGGCCAGCACATCGTCTCGCTCGGGCGGCGGGCTAAATACCTTTTGATAGACCTCGAGGGCGGCGACGTGATCATCGCCCATCTCGGCATGTCGGGGTCTTTTCGCGTGGAAGAAGGGCAAATGCCCGACACGCCCGGCGATTTTCACCATCCGCGGGGCAAGGACGAGAAGCACGACCACGTGGTTTTCCATCTGGAGCGCGCGAAGGGGCCGGCCCGCGTCATTTACAACGACCCGCGCCGCTTTGGCTTCATGGACCTCACCCGGCGCGATACGCTTGCCAGTCATGTCTTCTTCCGGGACCTCGGCGAAGAGCCGACCGGCAATGTGCTTGACGCGGCCTATCTCGCCGCACGCTTCGCAGGAAAGGCGCAGCCGCTCAAATCCACGCTGCTCGACCAAAAAAACATTGCCGGGCTTGGCAATATCTATGTCTGCGAGGCGTTGTGGCGTTCCGGTCTGTCGCCCCTGCGGGCCTCTGGCACGTTGGTGGATGCAAAGGGAAAGCCGAAAAAGACGCTTGTGCTCCTGACCGAGGCAATCCGTGCGGTGATCGCCGATGCGATCGCGGCCGGCGGATCGTCGTTGCGCGATCATATCCAGACTGACGGCACGCTCGGCTATTTCCAGCATTCGTTTTCGGTCTACGATCGCGAAGGCGAGCCTTGCCGGACACCCGGCTGTGGCGGCACTGTTGCCCGTGTCGTTCAGGCGGGACGCTCGACCTTCTATTGCCCGAAATGCCAGAAATAGCTTAGCCGACAGCCGAGTCCCGCATGCCACGTTTTCAAAAATAGCGCGTTGACGGGAGACGTGTTTAAGGCTATATGCCGCCCACAGTTTGGAAAGCCGCTCCAAGGTTTTCCGATATTGCTCCCTACTTGCTTGGACGACAGGTCGCAGTGACCCGGCACGGCGGTCGGGAGTTTTTGTCAGATTTCGAAGAGAGACACCAAATGGCCAATACAACTTCGGCGAAAAAAGCGACCCGCAAGATCGCACGCCGCACGGAAGTCAACAAGTCCCGCCGTTCGCGCGTTCGCGGCTTCATCCGCAAGGTCGAAGAAGCCATCGCTTCCGGCGACCAGGTTCTCGCTCAGGCAGCCCTGAAGGCAGCCCAGCCGGAACTGATGCGCGCTGCCACCAAGGGCGTGCTGCATGCCAATACGGCATCGCGCAAAGTTTCGCGACTCGCCAACCGCGTCAAGTCGCTTTCGGCCTAAGCCGGCTTACTAAAATAGCTTCAATGAATTAGCCCGGTCCTGCGACCGGGCTTTTCAGATTCGTACTTCGACTTGGCGGATGGTTAATCCTTGTGCAAGTTATTATGTCATCGCAATGACATAATATTTTAAATAAAATCAAACACTTGCAGGAGGAAGCTCGGACTTCCGCCTCTCCAGCAGGGGCCCGTTAAGGTGTGTGGCGAGTCAAGAAATTTTTTATTTTTTTTGTTTTTCGCCAGCTAACTTCCGAGCCAAAATTCAAAGCCCTTGATTCAAAAGCGATTCTCTTCGGCAGGCCGCAGGCCCATGCAGGACACGCTATGAGAGTCAACGCCCCGCTCTTCCCAACCGTTAAAATTCGCGATTGATCTTGGGTCACGATCCTGCCTAAATGCCTCCCACAGAAGGCGCGGGACATGCCTGTGGACAAGATGAAAAGGCGGCCTTTCAACAGGCGGCACAATTTCACTTAAACCTTCTGTAACGGGGTGGTTCCACAACGTTCCATCAATCAGGACAGGGTGTTTTCAGCCGTGCAACATGTTTGCCCGGAATGACGTTCTGCGACTTCTGGTTGTGGATGAGGTGGCGCTTTCGATACGACGGACAACGCGTTGCGACGGTTTATGCCGAACTGCGCTGAGGCTGTCGCCGGAATGCGGATGAGGCGCATTGCGGCAACTGGTCCGCCCTTCATGTAACGAGGGTTGGGAGGGCCGGTGGAACTGGACGGACAGGCGGGGGTGCGAGGCTTGGCCGGACATTGGAATGAAACCGTGCAAGCGGGAGATGCGTTTGGGCTATAACCGAACGGATTTGCACGAAAGCCGGGCCGGAAGAGGGGATGAGGATTCCTCTGAGGGTACGGTGGGCGTTTGAATTGGGCGGCATGCCTTTAAAAGGGCCGCACGAGACAAACATAAAGGCAGATGCCGGCAGCAATGGCGGCGTCGCGGAATGATATTGGAAGGCGGCAATATGCTTAATAATTCGGTGACTGCGGCGATTGTGTTCGAAAATGGGGAGAATGCACGTCAGATCGCGGTAAAGCAGTCTGATGTTCCGGCGGGGGACAAGGGCGACATGCTGCACAGCGCACTTTTCGAGCGGGTCAGTGCGCGCTTGAAAGCCCAGGTCGGTCCTGATGTTTTTGCCAGTTGGTTCGGCCGGCTGAAGCTTCACTCCATCTCCAAGAGCGTTGTGCGGCTTTCTGTTCCCACGACCTTTCTGAAGTCGTGGATCAACAACCGCTACCTCGACCTGATCACCAGTATCTTCCAGCAGGAAGATGCAGAGATCCTGAAAGTCGAAATCCTGGTGCGCAGCGCGACGCGCAGCGCCCGGCCCGGTCTTCAGGAAGATGCGGCGCAGGCAAATCACAGCGACACCGTTACACCCGCGTCTTCACGCCGGTCGACGCCGCAGACCCTTGCCCACCACGCGGCTTCCACGGTCGGCAATCTTCAGAAGCCGCAACCGGTTGCCGGACCGCTGTTCGGTTCTCCGCTCGATTCACGCTATACGTTCGAGAGCTTCGTCGAAGGCTCCTCGAACCGTGTCGCCCTTGCCGCCGCCAAGACGATCGCCGAAGCCGGCGCCGGCGCCGTGCGCTTCAATCCGCTGTTCATTCATTCGACGGTCGGCCTTGGTAAGACACACCTCTTGCAGGCGATCGCCACCGCCGCGATCCAGAGCGCACGTGCGCCCCGCGTCGTCTACCTGACTGCTGAATATTTCATGTGGCGCTTTGCAACGGCCATTCGCGACAATGACGCTTTGTCGTTGAAGGAGACACTGCGCAACATCGACCTCCTGGTGATCGACGACATGCAGTTCCTGCAGGGCAAGTCGATCCAGCACGAGTTCTGCCATTTGCTCAACATGCTGCTCGACAGCGCAAAACAGGTCGTCGTTGCCGCCGATCGTGCGCCATGGGAGCTGGAATCGCTCGATCCGCGCGTGCGTTCGCGGCTTCAGGGCGGCGTTGCCATCGAAATGGAAGGCCCGGACTACGAGATGCGTCTCGAAATCCTCAAGCGCCGTCTCGAAGTCGCTCGCCTAGATGACGCTTCGCTTGACATTCCCGCTGCCATCCTGAGCCATGTCGCGCGCAACATCACGGCCAGCGGCCGCGAGCTCGAAGGCGCCTTCAACCAGCTGCTCTTCCGTCTCTCCTTCGAGCCTCAGCTGTCGATCGAGCGCGTTGATGAACTGCTCGGTCATCTGGTCAATGCCGGTGAGCCACGCAGGGTGCGCATCGAGGATATCCAGCGCGTCGTCGCCAAGCACTACAACGTGTCGCGCCAGGAACTGGTTTCCAACCGCCGCACCCGCGTCATCGTCAAACCGCGCCAGATCGCCATGTATCTGGCAAAAACGCTGACGCCCCGCTCCTTTCCGGAAATCGGCCGCCGTTTCGGCGGACGCGATCATACGACGGTGCTGCATGCGGTGCGCAAGATCGAAGACCTGATCACCGGCGACACCAAGCTGTCGCATGAGATCGAGCTTTTGAAGCGGCTGATCAACGAGTAGGTCTGAGGACGAATTGATTGAGCCCCCCTGCCCCGAAAGGACAGGGGGTAAGCTCCTCAAACCATGACCAAATTACTTCTTCCCCTTCGCGATCAGATGATAAAGCGCACGGATCGCCTGGGCTTCACCGCCGAGTGGCGAGTGTGGCCGTTCCGCCGGTGCCCACCCGAAGATATCGAAGTGGACCCAACTCCTGGTGTTGGTCACGAAGCGCTTGAGAAAGAGCGCCGCCGTGATCGAGCCGGCCATGCCGCCGGAGGGCGCGTTGGTCAGGTCGGCGATGCGCGCTGAAATATCCTTCTCGTAGCCCTTGTAGAGCGGCATGCGCCACAAGGGATCATCGACCGTCAGGCTGGCTTCGTTGAGATCATCGGCCAGATCCTCGTCATCTGTGTAGAAGGGCGGCAGATCGGGACCGAGGGCGACGCGGGCAGCGCCCGTCAGCGTTGCCATGTCGATCAGAAGGTCGGTCTCTTCCTCGTCGGCATAGGCGAGCGCGTCGGCAAGGATCAACCGGCCTTCGGCATCCGTATTGTCGATCTGTACCGTCAACCCTTTCCGGCTACGGTAGATATCGCCAGGCCGGAAGGCATTTGCGGAGATCGAGTTCTCGACCACGGGCACGAGAACGCGCAAATCGACCTTCAGCTTGGCGTCCATGATCATCAGGGCGAGGCCCATGACGTTTGCGGCGCCGCCCATGTCCTTTTTCATCAAAAGCATGGAGGCGGCCGGTTTGATATCGAGGCCGCCGGTATCGAAGCAGACGCCCTTGCCGACCAATGTCACCTTGCGATGACCTTTCTTGCCCCAGCGCATTTCCAGGAGACGCGGCGCCTCGGCGCTGGCGCGGCCGACCGTGTGGATCAGCGGGAAGTTCTGCTTCAGCAGGTCGTCGCCGGAGACGACAGAAACCTTGGCCTTGTAATGCTCGCCGAGCGCCCGGAACGCTTCTTCCAGCGCATTGGGTCCCATGTCATTGGTGGGCATGTTGATGAGATCGCGAGCTAGAAAGACGCCGGCGAGCTGACGCTTGATGTCGGCCGCATCGGCATCGGCAGGAATCATCAAGGTCGGCGCTTCGCTCGCTGCGGCCTTATACCGATCAAAGCGGTAGGAGCCGAGGCCATAGCCGAGCGCCAGCCGGTTGGCCGTCAGTGGTGCGGTTTCGACATGCCATTTTCCGGCGGGCAATGTGCGCGCCAACTTACCAGTCAGGAACGGTGCTTCAGACGGATTGGCGCCCAGTCCGAACAGCGCGCCGCCGAGATGACCGTCTTCCGAAGGGATCAGCAGGACCGCGCCGGATTCGGCCTTGAATCCCGCCTTGCGTGCCCAGTCCAGAGCAATCGGATCAATCGCCCCGAGATCGATATGGGCGGGTGTCACCGCGAAGATCGGCAGGGTCTTGCCGGCGCTGGTGTTGAAGGGCGACGGACGGTCGATGAATTGATAGGAGGCCATGAAAATCCTTCAGGGGAGCACGGAGTAGAATCAGCTAATTAACGCTCTGTTAGGGTTAACAGATTATTGCTGGAGTGAAGATTGCGCCGATATGTTGGGGATTTGTCCGGTGCTTGAACAAATGCTTAGGGGCATTGGCAATGAATTCACGCGGACAATCGTCTTTTTCCAGTAACCGGCTCCTGCGGGGCGCCGCAATGGCTATCCTTGCACTGACACTGGCCGGCTGCGGCACGCAGAAAAAAGAGCTGACGACCGGCTCCGTCCCCTCCCCCAATTTCTCCAAGCCTGTCCAGTCGATGAACGCCACCGAACTTTCGGCAGCGGCGGAAAGCATCGGCAAGGCCTATGAACGCAATCCGAAAGACCGCACTGCCGGCCTGAACTATGCCAACATGCTGAGGATGACCGGCCGTAACGATCAAGCGCTGGCAGTCATGCAGCAGGTGGCGATCAATTTTCCGAACGACCGCGAAGTGCTTGCCGCCTATGGGAAATCGCAGGCTGCTGCGGGTCAGCTCGAGCAAGCGCTCAACACTGTTTCCCGCGCCCAGACGCCCGACCGGCCGGACTGGAGGCTGAAATCGGCCGAAGGCGCGATCCTCGACCAGCTCGGCCGCGCGGGCGAAGCACGCCAGCGTTATCGCGAGGCGCTCGATATGCAGCCAAACGAGCCGACGGTCCTGTCCAATCTCGGCATGTCCTATCTGCTGAACAAGGATTTGAAGACGGCCGAAACCTATCTGAAATCAGCAGTCGAACAGCCCGGCGCCGATAGCAGTGTCCGGCAGAATCTGGCGCTTGCCGTCGGTCTGCAGGGACGGTTCGCCGAAGCCGAGCAGATTGCCCGTCAGGAATTGTCGCCGGACCAGGCCGAAGCCAATGTCAAATATCTGCGCTCGATCATGTCGCAGCAGAACGCCTGGCAGAAACTGTCCAAGGAAGACAAGGGCACGAACTGACGGAAACCTGCTTCCGCCTACCGCTTGGATTTCACGAAATCCAGAAAAGCACGCAGCGGACCCGGCATTTGCCGTCGGCTGGGATAATAGAGGAAAAAGCCCGGATAATACGGGCACCAATCCTCCAGAACGCTGACCAGTTTTCCCGCTGACAC
Organism: Hyphomicrobiales bacterium; assembly: GCA_900471525.1. Lineage (GTDB taxonomy): Bacteria > Pseudomonadota > Alphaproteobacteria > Rhizobiales > Rhizobiaceae > Pararhizobium. The sequence continues at coordinate 52,254 of UCEZ01000047.1, forward strand.
CGCCTCAGCAGTTTGGCTCCCAAAAACATAGGCCAGCCCGGCGCCGTCGAGCGCTGCCTGCAGCATCGTGTCCTGATCGCCCAGCGTCAGCGGACCCTGAACGTCGATGTCGACTTCCAGGCCTCCTCGCTCGAATTCCCAACGGTAGAATGCGCCGCTTGCAAACCTGTAACGGATGCAGGGATGGTTTTTCAGATCATGCGGCGTGACGGGTTTACCATGACGCCCGAAATGGTCCGGCGAGCCAACGACTGCGAACCGATGTCGCGGACCGATGGGAACCGCGATCATGTCGGCGGCGACAGTCTCGCCAAACCGGACCCCGGCATCGAAGCCTCCGGAGACCATATCGACAAGAGCATCATCGACGACAATCTCGACTTCGACAGCGGAATGTTCCCTTAAAAATCGAGCGACGATCGGCAGCAGAACCAGCTTTACGGCGGCGCGCGGGGCATTGATCCGGAGTTTGCCGAAGGGCTGTCCCCGGAACGCATCGAGTTCCTCCAACGCCGCATCGATATCGAGAAACGCGGGCCGGATGCGTTCGAGCAGCCTGTCGCCGGCTTCCGTCAAGCCGACGCCGCGCGTTGTCCGGTTGACCAGCCGCACATCCAGCCGTTCCTCGATCGTCCTCAGCGCGTGGCTAAGGGCCGAAGCCGTTACGCCAAGATCGATCGCCGCCTTGCGGAAGCTTCGGTGCTCGGCAATGGCCAGAAAGACGGATAGATCAGCAGAGCGGATGCGGCGCATTGATGAGAATTCTTCATTGATACATGGATTAGAAGTCGACTTATCTCACTTATCGTATCGGACTACCTTGATCCTGCAAGCAAATTTCAACGACGAAAGGAAAACGTCATGCGTGTATGGTTCATCACTGGTGCGTCCCGCGGCTTCGGCGCCCTCATCACCCAGGAAGCCCTCAATGCCGGTGATGCTGTCGTTGCGACGGCGCGCAATCCGCAAACGGTCATCGACCGGTTCGGCAATCACCCGAACCTCCTGGCGGTCGCTCTCGACGTGACCAACGAGCAGCAGGCCTTTGCCGCCGCCGAACAGGCCGTCAAGCGGTTCGGCAAGATCGACGTCCTGCTCAACAATGCGGGGTACGGCCTGCTTGGCGCCGTCGAAGAGGCAACCGCTGCGGAAATCGAAAAGATCTATGCGGCCAATGTCTTCGGCCTCTTGAAGGTGACCCGGGCGGTGCTTCCGCATATGCGCCGCCAGCGCTCCGGCCACGTGATCAACATCTCGTCGATCGGCGGCTATGTCGGCTTCCCGGGATGGGGCGTCTACGGCTCGACAAAGTTTGCGATCGAAGGCCTTACGGAATCGCTGGCCATCGAGGTGAAGCCGCTGGGCATCAACGTCACAGTCGTCGAACCGGGCTTCTTCCGCACCGATTTCCTCGATGAAACCTCGCTTGCGATCAGCCCGAGTTCCATCGCGGACTACGAGCAGACACCGGCCGGTGCAATGCGCGATTTCGCGGCGGGCAAGAATCACGGCCAGCCCGGCGATCCGGCCCGGCTTGCCAAGGCGATGATCACGCTGGCCGGCGCTGAAAACCCGCCACTGCGCATGCCGTTCGGCACAGACACAATCGCCGCGATCGAGACGAAGAATGCCAGCGTCGCGAAGGAACTGGCTGACTGGCGCGATCTTGCCGCCTCCACGGATTTCCCTGCAGAATAATCAGGCAAGCAAAAGGCGTTGCCACGGTCGTGATGGCAGCGCCTCAAATCAATAGCCACGTTCGATGGTTGTCGCTTAGAACTTGTCCGACACTTGGATGCCGGCCGGGCCGAGGATGACAGCGATCAGGACGGGCAGGAAGAACAGGATCATCGGCACGGTCAGCTTCGGCGGCAGCGCCGCGGCTTTCTTTTCGGCCTCGTTCATGCGCTGGTCACGGCTCTCCTGTGCCAGGACGCGCAGTGCCTGGGCGATCGGCGTGCCGTAGCGGTCGGCCTGGATCAGCGCCTGCATCACCGATCTCACCTCGTCCAGACCGGTTCTGGTCCCGAGATTTTCGAGCGCCACACGCCGGTCCGGCAGGAACGACAGTTCCGCAACGGTCAGAACCAGTTCTTCGGCCAGCGCCGTCGATTGGGCCGCGATTTCATCCGCTACGCGCCGCATGGCGAGTTCCATCGAAATACCCGATTCCACGCAAATCAGGAGCAGGTCGAGCGAATCCGGCCACGCTCTGCGGATCGAATGCTGGCGTTTGGAAACGGCATTGGAGATGAAGATGTTCGGTGCATAAAAACCGAGATAGCCGCTTCCGATGACGGCCAAAATCCGCATCGGCAGCGGTTTGTCGCCGAGATAACCGAGGAAGAAGATATAGAAGGCGCCAACGGCAAGAAACACGAAGGGCAGGCACAGGCGCGCGACGAGGAACATGTTGAGCGCATTCTGAGACCGGTAGCCGGCCGATTTCAGCCGATTGACAGTCTTGTCGTCGACCAGTGCCTTGCGCAGGTTCAGCCGCTCGACGATCTGACGGACCGACGTATTGTTCTGCGCGCGGAGCGACGTCTTGCTATTGCTGATCTCCGCATTCAGGCGCGCGCGTTCGCGTGCCCGGATCAGTTCGCGTTCGGTGGCAACGGATTTCATCCGCTTTTCCAGATTCCCCCGCTCGAAGAACGGCACCGCCAGAGAATAGAATGTCGCCAGTACCGCCACAGCCACCAGAAAGGCGACGATGATGTTCGGATCGGTCAGGGTACTGATCATGCCCTCGCTCATGCCGGACCCTTTCCTAGATGTCGAAGTTGATCATGTTGCGCATCATCCAGATTCCGATGCTCATCCAAACCGCGGAAAGGCCCATGATGATATGGCCGCGCGGATCGGTGAACAGGATCATCATGTAGTCCGGCGAGGTCATGTAGACCATGAAGGCGACGATGAATGGCAGCGCGCCGATGATGCAGGCCGACGCCTTGGCTTCCATCGACAGCGCCTGGACCTTGGCCTTCATCTTCTTGCGCTCACGCAGCACCTTGCCAAGATTGCCGAGTGCTTCGGAAAGATTGCCGCCGGCCTGCGCCTGAATGGCGATAACGATGGCGAAGAAATTGACCTCCGGCAGCGGAATGCTGTTGATCATGCGGGCGCAAGCTTCCGGAATATTCAGGCCGACCTGCTGCGCCTCGATGATGCGTCTGAATTCTGTCTTGACCGGCTCCTGGCCATCGCCGGCGATCAGCCGGATGGCATCATTCAGCGGCAGGCCGGATTTGATCGATCGCACCATGACGTCGAGCGCATTCGGAAACTCGTTCAGGAAAGCCTTGCAGCGGCGCTTGATCATGAAATTGACGAACCAGCGCGGAAAGCCCGCTGTGGCGATCAGAAAAATCCCGCCAACGATCGGCAGCATCGCGCCGACAATCAGCGCCATGAGGCTGGCGACGATGCCGAAGATCACACTGGCAATGTAGAACTGCGGGATCGAAATCTTGAGGCCGGCCTGCATCAGCCTGATCTTCATGCTCGGCTTGGCCTTGGCCGATTTTTCCTGCTGCTTCTTTTCCAGGTCCTTCAGCGAATCGGCAACGGATTTTCGCCGCTTGGACATTTCATTCATGCGGTCGCGGGCAGCCTTGACCTGGACCCGGTCGGTTTCGGCGGATTTGACCTTGCGGACGCGGCTGTCGGTTTTCTTTTCAGTTTCAATGCGCGTGAAGAGAATGCCATAGGCAAGCCCGGCCGTCGCAAGCGCTACGAGACCGACGATCGCCAGAATGGTGATGTCTATTCCGAACATGAAGCGCCTCAGTCCTTTTCCATCGCATCGAGCGTTGCGGCCAGTCGCTTGTCTTCGTTGAAATAGCGAGCGCGATCCCAGAAATGCGGACGACCGATACCCGTCGACTTGTGCCGGCCGATGATCTTGCCGTTGGCGTCTTCGCCTTCCATTTCATAGCGCATCAGGTCCTGGGTGATGATCACGTCACCTTCCATCCCGATCACCTCGGTGATGTGGGTGATGCGGCGCGAACCGTCGCGAAGGCGCGCAGCCTGAATGATGACGTCGATTGAGCCGGCGATGATCTCACGCACGGTCTTTGCCGGCAGCGTATAGCCGCCCATGGCGATCATCGATTCCATACGACTCAAGCATTCGCGCGGCGTGTTGGCGTGGATCGTGCCCATCGATCCGTCGTGACCGGTGTTCATCGCCTGCAGGAGGTCGAAGACCTCCGGTCCGCGCACTTCGCCGACGATGATGCGTTCAGGCCGCATACGCAGGCAGTTCTTGATAAGATCGCGCATGGTGATCTCGCCTTCGCCCTCGATGTTTGGCGGGCGGGTTTCGAGGCGGACCACATGCGGCTGCTGCAGCTGCAGTTCGGCCGTATCCTCGCAGGTGATGACACGCTCTTCCAGATCGATGTAACCGGTCAGGCAGTTCAGGAGCGTGGTCTTGCCGGAACCGGTACCGCCAGAGATAACGACGTTGCAGCGGACGCGGCCAATGATCTGAAGCAGAACCGCGCCTTCCGGCGTGATGGCGCCGAACTTGACCAGCTGGTCGAGCTTCAGCTTGTCCTTCTTGAACTTACGAATGGTGAGCGCCGTGCCGTCGATGGCAAGCGGCGGCGCGATGACGTTGACGCGGCTGCCGTCGGGAAGACGGGCGTCGCAGATCGGGCTCGATTCGTCGACGCGGCGGCCGACCTGGGAAACGATGCGCTGGCAGATCGACAGAAGCTGCGCGTTGTCGCGGAAACGGACCTCGGATTCGATCGTCTTGCCGCCGACTTCGATGAAGGTCTGTCCTGCACCGTTGACCATGATGTCGGCAATGTCGTCGCGCGCCAGCAGCGGCTCGAGTGGACCGTAGCCGAGCACGTCGTTGCAGATATCCTCGAGCAGTTCCTCCTGCTCGGAGATCGACATCGCGAAGTTCTTGATCGTGATGATGTCGTTGACGATATCGCGAATTTCCTCGCGCGCGCTCTCGGTATCGAGCTTGGCGAGCTGGGAAAGATCGATCGTGTCGATCAGCGCCGAAAACACCTGGGATTTGGTGTCATAGTAGTCTTCGGTGCGGGCTGTCTTCTTGCGAACGGGTGGTGGAGACGGCTGCGCACGGGTGACAGGAATCGTTTCGCGAATAGGTTCGGCAAGTACAGGCGTGGCCGACCGCTCGGCGAGCGCCGCCGGAGCAGTGGCAGGCACCGTCGATTGCACGGCAGGGCTGTTGGAACTGCCCTTTCCGAAGCCTTCGTTTCCTCGTTTACCAAACATGCGTTCAACCCGGTTTTCGTTTGAATGTCAGTTACTTGCGTCCGAGCATTCCGAGCATCTTGCCAAGTCCGCCCTTCTTTGCCTTCTTGGCCGTCACCCGGCCAGTCAGGAGATGGGCGAGCTGCGAGAAGGTCTCGGCCGTCGGTGCTTTCTTGTCGATCTCGGCAATCATCCGGCCGCTATTGGCAGCATTTCCAAACAGCACAATATCGAACGGAACGATCGCAACCGGCTCGATTTCAAGCGAATCGCAGAAATCGCTCGGCGATATTTCAGGCCGCTTCGGCATGCCGACCTGGTTCAGCACCAAGTGAGGCATCTTGTCGTTCGGCCGGATCTTCTTCAGCGAATCGAACAGGTTCTTGGCGTTGCGCAAATTGGCAAGGTCAGGCACGGCGGTGACAACGACCTCGTCGGCCTCCGCCAACACTGTGCGGGTCCAATCCGCCCAGAGATGCGGCACGTCGAGCACCGACACCGGCGCATTGCGCAACAGGATTTCCATCAGAGGCTGGAAGGCCGTCGCATCGAAATCATAGGGCCGATCAAGCATGGAGGGTGCCGCAAGCAGGGACAGATGCTCGGAGCACTTCGTCAAAAGGCGATCGAGGAAGACTTCGTCGAGGCGCTCCGGAGAGAAGACGGCCTCCGAAATGCCCTGCGGAGGATCCTGGTCGAAATTGATGTTGGCTGTGCCGTAGGGCAAATCGAGATCGGCAAGCACCACCTCGGTCGAAAACAGGTTGGAAATGCCCCAGGCGCAATTGTGGGCGAGCGTCGAGGATCCAACACCACCCTTGGCGCCGATGAAGGCAATGCTGCGGCCAAGCGGTTCGGCTTCCGGATCGACGAAGATGGAGGCGATGGCGCCGAGGACATCGGGCATCGCGACCGGTGCGACGATGTATTCGGAAATGCCGTTGCGGATCAGCTCACGGTAAAGCGGAATGTCGTTGTAGCGGCCGATGATGATCACTTTGGTGCTCGGATCGCAAACGGCTGCGAGCGGTGCCAGCTCCGCCATCAGCAAACGGGGTTCCGTCGCCGTTTCAAGGATGATCAGATTGGGCGTCGGCGTGGTGGAAAACATGTTGGCGGCCGCCGTGATCGAGCCGCTGTTGATCTTGAAGCTGACCTTGCTCATTCGCCGGTCCTGGCCGCAGCGCTCCATCACCCGCTGCAACGCTTCCGTTTCGCAGAAAGCGTGCACGGATATCCGGGGAAGCGGCCGCAAATGATCGACATCGCTCGGGCGGACCGTGTCGGAAAAGCCGTCCGGATCGCCGCCTGCGGTCTCTATCTTGTAGTCAATCGTGCTCATGGTGCTATCCCGTCAAACCGTCCGAATGGTCAATTGCCACCGATGATGATCGTCGTGCCGTCGTCGCCGCTCGAAAGACCTCGATAGTCGCTGATCACTTGGCCGCGCTGTACAGCGTCGATCGGCGACATGGCGCGCGGACCGATGAGATCCATCGGATTGGCAACCTGCGCTGCAAGATTAGCCTGGCTGGCGCAGCCGAAATTTTCATAGTTCTTATTCTCGATCGTGTTGGCGATCAGGTCCTTCGGCCAGTTGCCACACGGTGCAGTCCTTGCCGTGATCGCAGTATAGCTCAATCGAACCGGCGCTGCGTCGCCATAGGGATCTGCCTGATAACGGACCTCGACCAACCTTACCGCCGGAATGCCGGAACCGACCAGAACTCCCCGGATTTCCTTGCGCAGCGCGGACGCGGCCTGGGCGTTCGCGGACCCGCTCGGCAACAGGATCTGAACAGTGCCTGTCGCAGAATTGGTGTAACTCTGGGCGAAACCGCGGATGACGTCGCGCGCGCCCTTGGTCAGATGCCTGTCACTGGAAGCGATCGGCACATCGATGGCATGTTCGGCCTCGGCAATCACGATCGGGTGACGCGTCCGATAGTCATCGGGGAGCGCGCCTGTGGACATACCGTCCCGGTTGGCGCAGCCGGCGAGGCTTGTACCGGCCACCAGCAGGGTGCCGATCGCCAGCAGGCGTAGAAGACGAACCGGGCCTGTGAGCGTGTTTGGCCGCATGGTCGAGTGCCTTTTCATGTTGCGGTTCAGGATGATCTTCGTTGTCATGTCCGGTTCCGCCTATTTGTAGATGAAGCCGACATTGCCGTGATACTGCCCGACGGGGGCGGCCTGACGGTTGCCGTAGATGCGATTGACTTCCCCGAGGAATGCGCTGGAGAGGTCGTCGGTCGGATTGAAATTGTCATCCGGACGCGACAGGGCGCCGCGCGCCACCGGCTGAACCAGATAGGGCGTCGCGATGATGACGAGTTCGCTCTCGTTGCGTACGAAATCCTTGGACCGGAACAGGGCGCCGAGAACCGGGATCTTCGACACGCCGGGGACTCCGGACATCGCCTGTCGGATGTTGTCCTGGACGAGGCCGCCAATCACAATGGAACCACCAGAGGGAAGCTCGATGCTCGTCGATGCCTTGCGGCGGCGGATCGACATATAGGTCTGGCCAGGAGCGCGGGCGATAGTCCCGGCATTTCCGCTGACATCCGAGCCTTCGAACGTCGGCTCGGAAACTTCCGTGGCAATCTCCAGGCTTATCCGCCCGGGACCGAGGACGACCGGGGTGAAATCGAGACCGATGCCGTATTCCACCGTTTCGCTCTCACGCGACAACCCTCCGTCCGAGTCAACGTCCTGTTTAGACGGCAGTCGATACTCGCCGCCGACAGAGAAAGTGGCTTTCTTGCCGGAAATGGCCGTCAGGCTCGGCTCGGCAAGCGTCCGCATGACGCCAGCCTGCTCCATTGCATTGATATAGTTCGATATGCCGGTTGAGCCAATCGTGGAGGTAACAACTGAAGAGAACGGGTTGACCGCGTTGCCAAGGTTTGCGGGATTGGAGAACAGAATCTTGGTATTATCGCTGGAAATCGAGCCGCTGAACCCAAGCTGCTTGAGCACCTGGCGGGAAACTTCGGCCACGGTCACCTTCAACATGACCTGGTCTTCGCCGTCGATCCTGAGAAGATTGACGATCTGCGATACCTGGCGGCGTTCGGCAAAGATGTCCGCGTCGCCGTTATTGCCCTGCGCGGTGATATTACGGGTTGTCGCTTCACCGCCCTTGATGAAGGCCTGCGCCAGCTCCTCGACACGGGTCGAATCGAGCGGTGTCCGGACCGTGCCCGTCAGCACGATGTTGTCGGAGATGATTTCCACCTTGATATCGGAATCAGGGAGGAAGCGCCGGAGGTTGGCTTCAAGGCCGGCAATATCGCGCTCGATCTCCAGATCGAGGCTGACGATTTCCTCACCGCCCGGACCGAACACGAAGATGTTCGTCTGGCCGACCATCTTTCCGAACAGATAGATGCGCCGCGATGTCCGTGTGACGGCGTCGGCCAGCATCGGATCGGCAACGAGAATGTCATGCGCGTCAGTCGGCAGATCGATGACGACGGCCTTGTTGAGCCCCAGCTTGATGGTTTTCCTTGCGCCGGGGCCGCTATTGACGATGCGCACCAGCGACTGCGATGCAGCCTCCGCGACAAAGGTCTCGGCGGGCATGCCGGAGAAGGCCAGGCAAAAGGCCAATCCAGCTGCGACGGAGCTACGTAGTTTGTTTCCGATCCGGTTCACGTTCCGCTCCCGCTCACACATTATTTCGCTTGAACCATGGATGAGCTGTCGTCGCTCTTGACGATAGAGCCCGATTTGATGACCTGGATGGAGGGCCGCCCGTCACCGCTCAGCAGATAGTCCGCCCCGGTCGTATCGGGTTCCTGCGCGTCGGCGATGCTGCGCAACGCCAGCGACAGGCGCTCGGCCATCTGCTGGGCGACCGTCATGACTTTCGACTGGTCCGGCGTCAGTTCCAGCGTCGCTGTGGTTCCGACCACCGACTTGGACCCATCGTCCTTTTCCTCGACCTGCTGGTCGATGGCGAGCACGCGGACGTTGCTCAGAACCGTTTCGGTCAGGAACGTGTTCTCCTCGGTCTTGCGCACCATGATGACATCGACACGGTCGTTCGGAAGAATGAAGCCGCCGGCGCCGGTCGCAACCGTAATTTCGGTGGCAACGGCGCGTTTGCCGGCCGGAAGCAATGAAGACATGATCCGGCTCGAAGAATCCGCGATCTTTTCCTGACGCACCGGCTCGCCGTTGAAAATCGGCAGACGCACAACGACGCCCTGGAGATCGGTCACCGCGTTCGGCCGCAGCTCTTCGGTAATCAGACCATCGACAACGCCGTCTTTCGGCCACGAAATCCAGTGGACGGCATCCGGGTCAAGCCGGGACCCCACAGGCAGGCTCTTGCTGGCGACGAGAACGTTGACCGTCGGCTCACGCTCGATGACCGGTTCGGCAGTGCTGATCACAGTCTTGCCGCTGGTGAGCTTAAGTGCCAGGAATCCGGCCAGCCCCGCCGATACGACGGCCACTGCCAGAATAATAACGCGCACCGGTTTCATGATCTGTCCCTGCAGTCCGAGAATATGCTCGCTGCAGAATGATCAGGAATTCGTGTAATTATAGTTAACGGACCGCTTACATTCGTGGTTAACAAATGATTTGCGCCGCAAAGGCACATTCGACACGCTCGGCAAGCGCCGTCGCAAACACCGTTGGGTCAAGATGGTGCGAAGAAATTAATGCAGTTGAGCCAGCGCTGCCTGCATCAGCGGGGACGAGGGGTAGGCGAAAAAGCCACCGAGCCCGATGGCGATGCCATAGGGAATCTTCTTGGCGGTGAACAGCAGATGCGGCACCGGAAGACCGGAGGCGAGTATGGCGTTTTCCTGCTTGCGCATCATCAGGATCAGAAGGGTCAGGAGACCGCCGAAGATCGAGACATAGAGAACGAATTCAAACAGGGAGGCGTTGTAGCCGAACCAGACAGCGCTTGCCGTCAAGAGCTTGGCGTCGCCTCCCCCCATGATGTTGAGCGCAAACAGGGTAAAGCACGCCGTAAAGACGATCGCACCGGCTACCAGGTGCATACCGATGGTCGCAGGGCCGAGGCCTGCCAGCGGCGCAATCAGAACGAAGGCAGCAAGCAGTATGGCCGATACCCGGTTCGGGATAGTCATGGTGAAAAGATCGGAGAACGCGGCGATTGCCAGGCACAGCGGAAATATGACGAAAATGGCAGCTTCGATCATGTTCGTCTCCGTTTGTGCAAATCTGCAGGTGGCTAGGGCGATTTTTCACGCGCTGGAATGGAAAACACCTTCGGCAGAGCCTACGCGCATTGATTTAACGAAATACCAATCCGGTAAATAACCGCCGGTGCCATAAAAAGAAAAACCGCCCCAAAAGGGGCGGTTCTCCGAATAAAAACAGCGACGACTTAGAACTTGCCGTCGGCAGTCGTCATCTTGGTGCTCAGGTCCTGGAACTGCGCGTCCAGCGTAGAACCGAGCGTCGTTGCGCCGGTGATCAGAGCAACGGAGATGAGAGCGGCGATCAGGCCATATTCGATCGCAGTCGCGCCGGACTCATCCTTCATGAAACGTGCGAAAATCTTGGTCATGTCATTTCTCCAGGTTCAACTCGTCGTCAAGCGCTTCCGCCAACGTTTTCCGTTGATCGAATAAGCAAACTCAAACGTAGATTTTAAGAAGTAGCGACGGTGATGTTCCTTGCCCGCCAAAGCGGGCCGTGGGCGCATGCTGATCAAGAACGATCCAGATGCGCCCGTCATCAAACGGCGCCGGTGCTTGTTGTTTAGAACTTGCCGTCGGCAGTCGTCATCTTGGTGCTCAGATCCTTGAACTGCGTGTCCAGCGTAGAACCGAGCGTCGTTGCACCGGTGATCAGAGCAACGGAGATGAGGGCGGCGATCAGGCCATATTCGATCGCGGTCGCGCCGGACTCATCCTTCATGAAACGTGCGAAAATCTTGGTCATGTCATTTCTCCTACTTCACTTGTTGTTCAGCACTACCGCCAACTGTTTCCGTTGATCGGTTGAAGCAAACCTACACATGGTGAATTTCAATCGGCTTAAGGAAAACAGTTACCAAGATGTTAACGGTCTACGCCCGGTTTTTTGGTAAAAACAATGACAACTTGAAGTATAAGATTTTAATTTTTGGCACTCTTTACCCGGAACTCCGAAAGCAATGCCGCGTTATGTGCTGCCTGGCACGATTACTGCAGCAAATTTAACGCTTCATTCACCAAAACCGAGGATGGTGGAGCATCCGCATCATCAGGAAACAGCTATGAATTTGCAAAACACAGCCATCGGCGCCCGGTTGCTGACCACGGCCTTCGCAAGTCTCGCGCTGATCGCCTCGTTTCTGGCGAGCCCTGCAGGTGCTGTCGAGGACATGCTGAACGTCTATATGAACCATGCACGCGTCCTCAAGCTCGATCGCCCGGTCAGCAAGGTCATCGTCGGCAACTCGGAGGTGGCCGATGCGACCGTCGCGGATGCCAAGACGATCGTTCTCACCGGACGTTCTTTCGGCACGACCAACATCGTCATCCTGGATGCCGACGGTAACGCCATCGTCGATGAGCGGATTCTGGTCTCGATCGATGAAGGAAACACCGTGCGCGTCTTTAAACAGACAATTCGCTCCGTGCTTTCATGCACGCCCAATTGCGAAGAGCACGCCACGCAAAAGACGACGATTGCGAACTGAAGAAACTGCACGTTCGCATGAGTGAGCAAGGCTTCTCCAATCCTTGCCATTGGACAATCGTTACCATCTGGTGATTATTTCCATTCAAATTACCCCTGTTCCTGCATACGAAATATCAACAGTCATTTCCTAATATGCCTCATCGTATGGCGCTTGACGGAATGGCGAGATGTTGAACAACCATGATGGTAATGCAACGACCGGCACGGTCGGCAATTCGATGAAAAGACGCGGCCGTGGCTTGTTGCGGCGTCTGTTCAAGGAGAGATCCGGCGCATCGACGGTTGAATTTGCTCTTCTGGCCGTGCCTTTCCTGATCGTCGTCTTTGCGACGCTCGAAACCTTCACAGCATTCACCGCAGAACAGCTTCTTGCCAATGCCACCGAGACGATGGCACGCAAGGTGCGTACCGGCGAAATCACCTTCGGCGTCAACGCCGCAACGGACATGTCGGAACTGCAGTTCCGCAAGGCCTTCTGCGACGAAATCTCGATCATCATGACCTGTTCGGATGATGAGGCCCAAATTCCGTCCAAGCTGTTCATCGACGTCCGCAGTTTCGATGATTTCTCCAAGATTCCGGTTGCGATCCCACGCAAGGGAACGGGCGACGACCTTGATACGAGCGGTTTCAAATTCGCGCCGGGCGGAGCAAAGACGATCAACATGGTACGGGCTTACTACCGTTGGGAAGTGATTACCGACCTCGTCCGCCCCTATGTCACCAATTTGCGCACCGCCGGAAGCAGCATGCCCAACGACTACCTGATGGTGGCGACGGCCGCCTTCCGCAACGAAAACTATTGAGGATCACCCGATGAAATCCGCGATCCGCTATCATCTTGCACGGCTTTCGTTGCAAACAGAGGCCTTCAGGGCATTTTGGCGCGACCGAAAGGGCACGGGCGCCATCGAGTTCGCGATTGTCGCGCCGCTGCTCATCATGGCCTATATCGGTTCGTTCGAAGTTTCTCTCGGCTACAGCGTATCCCGCAAGGTCGCCCGCGCCTCCAGCACGGTCGCCGAAGTGCTGACGCGGGAAGACAACGTCACCAAGGGCACGCTCGACGGCATGAAGGATGTCGCCAAGAGCATCATGGCGCCTTACGAGATGACCGACTATTCGCTCAAAATAACCGGTATCATGGTCACAGCACCTGGGTCCGGCACAGTCGCCTGGTCACGCGACGAGGATGGCGGCACTCCGTACCAGGTAGGTTCGACTATCGCGCTACCGACCGACATCTCCTCCGTGAACGCATTCGTCGTACGCTCCGAACTCGTCGTTCCCCACCACCTGATGCTCTTTGCACCGGGCCTCAAGACCGAAAACGAGCTGGAGACATTCAATCTGTCGAAAACGTATTACTATCGCCAGCGCATCGGTAATACCGGCATCAAGTGCAGCGACTGCGGATCCTGAACGGCACGACAGGGACACCCGCCATTTGCAATCTGCCCCGCCCCGGAGTATTTCTTCGCGCCTTCGTCGCAACCGCTGCCAAAGCGCGAGATGACGGATAACAACTGTCTGCCGCAAGCCGCCTGTAATCTGGAGCCCGGCCTGCGACAGCATTCCGGGTGATCCATGGCGCGTGCCTTTCTGTTCGTTCTTGATTCCTTCGGCATCGGCGGAGCGCCGGACGCTGCCGAATTTGGTGACGATGGTGCCGATACGCTCGGTCATATCGCTGAATTCTGCGCTGCGGGCGCGGGCGACAGGGAGGGCCTGCGCGAAGGGCCGCTAACGCTTCCCAACATGTCGGCGCTCGGCCTGCTGCACGCGGCAAAACTTGCCAACAAACGCCTGCCCGCCGGCATGCCGCTGCCTGAGCGGGTCTTCGGGCTCTATGGCGCGGCAAGCGAAGTCTCGCGCGGCAAGGACACGCCATCCGGCCATTGGGAGATCGCCGGTACGCCGGTGGCCTTCGACTGGGGTTATTTCCCTGCGGAAGGCGACGCTTTCCCACCCGAGTTGGTTGAGGCGATTTGCCGGGAGGGCAAGGTGCCGGGCATTCTCGGCAACTGCCATGCCTCAGGCACAGACATCATCGCGCTGCACGGCGAGCAACACATGAGAACCCGCAAGCCGATCTGCTACACCTCATCGGATTCCGTCTTCCAGATCGCCGCGCACGAACATTCCTTCGGCCTTGAACGGCTGCTTGAATTCTGCCAGACGGTACGGCGCCTGCTCGACGACTATAATATCGGCCGCGTCATTGCCCGGCCTTTCGTCGGCACGACGCCGAAGGATTTCATCCGCACCGGCAATCGCCGGGACTACTCCGTTCTGCCGCCGGAACCGACGCTTCTCGACCGCCTGAAGGAAGCAGGACGAACCGTTCACGCTGTCGGCAAGATCGCCGATATCTTCGCGCATCAGGGCATCGGCCGGCTGATCAAGGCAAACGGCAACATGGAGTTGTTCGAAGCGACGCTGAAAGCCATGGACGAAGCCGAGGACGGCGATCTGGTCTTCACCAATTTCGTCGATTTCGACATGCTCTACGGACACCGTCGCGACGTGCCGGGTTATGCCGCAGCGCTCGAGGCCTTCGACCAGCGGCTTCCTGACATCGACCGCAAGCTGAAGCCCGGCGATATCGTCATCCTGACGGCCGACCACGGCTGCGACCCGACATGGCGAGGCACTGACCACACGCGAGAGCGTGTGCCGATCCTCGTTTTCGGACCGGAAATCCGTACTCGTTCTATCGGCGTCCTGCCAAGCTTCGCCGGCATCGGCGAGACCGTTGCCAAGCATCTGGGCCTTGAACCTGGCCTCCATGGGAGAAGTTTTCTGTGACTGCACATCTGAAGAAGGCCGAGCTGCACTGCCATATCGAGGGCGCGGCACCACCGGCGCTCGCGCTTGTCCAGGCGCAAAAATACAATGTCGATGTCAATGGCATCATCAAGGACGGGACCTATGTCTGGGCGGATTTCACCCAGTTCCTGAAATGCTATGATGCTGTTGCCGAGCTTTTCCGCACCGAGGAAGACTATGCGCTTCTGGCTGAGACCTATCTGACGGAACTCGCAGAGGCCGGAACGATCTACAGCGAGATCATCGTCTCCCCCGATCACGGCAACACGATCGGCATCGGCAGCGACGCCTATATCCGTGGCCTTGCTGCCGGTATCGAAGCCGCGAAGGAAAAGACCGGCATCGAAGGCCGGATGATCATCACCATCATCCGGCACATGGGACCGGAAGCGGCGGAGCGTACCGCGCTTTACGCCGCCAGGCGCGAGCATCCGCTGGTAACCGGCTTCAATCTTGCCGGTGACGAGCGCATGCACAAGGTTGCGGATTTTTCGCGCGCTTTCGATATCGCCCGCGATTGCGGGCTCGGCCTCACCATCCACGCCGGCGAGATGGCCGGCGCCTTCAGCGTGCGCGACGCGCTTGATCATGTGCGCCCGTCGCGTATCAGCCATGGCGTACGCGCCATCGAGGATGCCGATCTCATCAAACGGATCGCGAGCGAAGGTGTCGTACTGGAGACCTGCCCTGGCTCCAACGTATCGCTGCAGGTGTTTCCGGACTTTGCCTCGCATCCGCTGCGGGCGCTCTATGAGGCCGGATGCCGGGTGACGCTCAATTCCGACGATCCGCCGTTCTTCCACACGTCGCTCAAACAGGAATACGAGATCGCTTCGCAGGTGATGGCTTTCTCCGATGACGAGATCAACACCATGACGCGCACGGCGATCGAGGCCGCCTTCGTTGATGAGCCAACACGCGCACGCTTGCTCGCGGCCCTCTGAGGCCGATCGATTGGGGATGACGCTGTAAAGCGCCGCTCAGGCCTTGCGGCGTCTCGCTTTTCTGTGAAAAAAGGAATTGAATTCCAGTTTCCGCGAGGAGGGCTTGGCCATGGACGGCGTTACAGTCATCAATCATCCGCTTGTTCAGCACAAGCTGACCATCATGCGCAAAAAGGAAACCTCGACCGCGGGTTTCCGGCGCCTGCTGCGCGAAATTTCCACCCTGCTCTGCTACGAGGTCACCCGTGATCTCGAACTGACGATGGAAACCATCGAGACGCCGATGCAGACCATCCAGGCGCCGGTGCTCGAAGGCAAGAAGCTGGTGTTCGCCTCAATCCTGCGCGCCGGCAACGGCCTGCTTGAAGGCATGCTGGAACTGGTGCCCTCCGCCCGCGTTTCGCATGTCGGGGTCTACCGCGACCATGAAACGCTGGAAGCGGTCGAATATTATTTCAAGGCGCCGGAAAGCCTGTCGGAGCGTCTGGTG
Source organism: Hyphomicrobiales bacterium (assembly GCA_900471525.1). GTDB lineage: Bacteria > Pseudomonadota > Alphaproteobacteria > Rhizobiales > Rhizobiaceae > Pararhizobium. Next base: position 68,445 of record UCEZ01000047.1, read on the forward strand.
ATTGTCGTCGACCCGATGCTTGCGACCGGCAATTCCTCGATCGCCGCCATCGACAAGCTGAAGGAACGAGGGGCGAAGAACCTGCGCTTTCTCTGCCTGCTGGCCGCGCCCGAAGGCATCCGCAACTTTCAGGCGGCGCATCCCGACGTGCCAATCTTTACCGCCTCGATCGACAGCCACCTCAATGAGCACGGCTACATCGTTCCGGGTCTCGGCGACGCCGGCGACCGGATGTACGGGACGAAATAGATTGGCAGTACGGATTGAGGGAGATATTCCCAATTCCTTAACCAGATTCTCACATGACCAGTCAGCCGCCGGAAAATCCGGCGGCTTTTTGCATCCTGTTAGTGGGCTTTATGCTTAGCTGAGCGCTGTTTTCCACGTCGTGAGGTGTGACAGATGTTAGTCCGTTTGGCTGTCTTTGCCGGAGGCATGGTTGCCGCCGCCATGGTGCTGCCGGGTCTTGCCACGTCCTATCTCGATCGCCCGCAGCTCGACGACACCGCGACCAAGCCCACACAAGCCAGCCCGGCGAAATACGCCGGTGGCAGGGGCGTGATCATGCCGCCCGGGCCGGGCGGGCATTTCTATGGAACGTTCACTGTCAACGGCCGCAAGCAAAACGGTCTGGTGGATACGGGCGCCAGCATGATCGCCATCAACATCTCGACAGCGCGCCGCCTTGGCGTCTCGACCGCATCATTGTCCTTCAATGCTCAGGCCAACACGGCAAACGGTGTCGTCAAGGCTGCGCATGTCATGCTTGATCGTGTGGAAATCGGCACGATTTCGGTCAAGGATGTCGAGGCCATGGTTCTGCCGGACAAATCTTTATCGGGCATGCTGGTCGGTATGAGCTTTCTCAACAAGCTTTCGTCATACCGCGTCGAAAACGGTGCGCTGCACCTTACTCGGTAATCTTGGAAACAATGACCGGGTGTTCCGGCAACGTTTCTTCTCCGATCGTGTAGATTTCCTGGAGCCGGGCACGCGCTTTCAAAGCCTGATCCTCGCTGGCCGCATGGACGAACGCGAAGGGCTCTCCCTTTTCAAGCTTCGTGCCGAGCGGCTTCAGGCTACTGAAACCGACGCGGTGATCGATCGGCTCATTCGGCCGGGTGCGGCCGCCGCCGAGCGCTATGACTTCCATCCCGACATCGCGAGCGTTGCAGCTTTGGAGGAAACCGTCCTGAGGTGCTTCGATGGCGAGGACCACGGGTGCCTTGACCAAATAAGCTTGCGGCCGCTCCATGAAATCAACAGGCCCGCCGAGCATTTGGATCATCCGGCCGAGATTGTCGAGCGCTACGCCGGTCTGCAACGCCCGCCGGGCAAGGTCGGCTCCCTCCGTTAGGTTCGCAGCGAAACCCGAGGTCATCAGCATTTCAGCGGCAAAGGACATCACCACCGTTTCGAGACGGGTTCCGGCTTTTTCCCCACGCAAAAAGGCGATGCAGTTTTCGATTTCCAGCACATTGCCGGCGGCATCGGCCAATGGTTCGTTCATATCGGTGATCAACGCCGTCGTCTTCACGCCCGCGCCGTTGGCGACGCCAACCAGCGAGCGGGCCAGCGTTTCGGCCTCTTCCTGCCCGACCATAAAGGCGCCGTTGCCGATCTTGACGTCGAGCACCAGCGATTGCAGCCCCGCAGCAAGCTTCTTCGACAGGATCGAGGCGGTAATCAGCGGCACGGAATCGACCGTCGCTGTGACGTCACGGATCGCGTAGAGCCGCCTGTCGGCTGGCGCGAGATCGGCGGTCTGGCCGATGATGGCGCAACCTGCCTCCCGCACCGTCTGCCTGAACAGCGTTGCGGAAGGCTTGATGTCATAACCGGGGATCGATTCCAGCTTGTCGAGCGTGCCGCCCGTATGTCCCAGGCCCCGGCCTGAAATCATCGGTACGGCGAGACCGCAGGCAGCCGCAATCGGCGCCAGCATCAGCGAGACATTGTCGCCAACGCCACCGGTCGAATGTTTGTCTGCGATGGGGCGATCGATATCGGCCCACGACAGCACGTCGCCGCTATCGCGCATGGCAAGCGTCAGCGCCACCGTTTCATCGAGGCTCATGCCGGAGAACCAGACGGCCATGGCAAAGGCCGCTACCTGCCCCTCCGAGATCGATCCATCGGCAAGCCCACGGACGAAGGTTGCGATATCGGCTCTGTCGAGTACTTCGCCGTTCCGCTTTCGCCGGATGACCTCCTGCGGGATCATCGTCAATACGCCATCGCCCCGGCAATCGGCTCGCGACCTTCGAGGACCGAAAGAATGTCGCCGAGCAGACTGGAGGCCCCGAAACGGAAGGTCGAGGGCATCGGCCAGTCGGGGCTATGGATGGTGGCAGCAAGATTGAGATAGAGGCGGGCGTCGCCCACTGTCCGCACCCCGCCTGCCGGCTTGAAGCCGACCTTGCGACCGCTTTCGCGGATACAGGTCAGCATGATGTCGGCAGCTTCCAGCGTCGCGTTGACGGCAACCTTGCCGGTCGAGGTCTTGATAAAATCGGCGCCTTCCTGGATGGCGATATGCGACGCGCTGTGGATCAGGCCGCGATCCTTCAATTCACCGGTCTCGAGAATGGTCTTCAAGAGCACAGGCGACGGGCACGCCTCGCGCACCGCCGAGATCATCGTGCGCACCGCCTGCTCGTCTCCTGCCATGAAGGCGCGGTAGGGAATGACCAGATCGATCTCGTCGGCGCCATCGGCAATCGCCTGCTGCGTTTCGGCAACAACCGTCTCGACCGGGAGATTGCCGGATGGGAAATTGACGACGGTCGCAATTTTCACGGTGCTGCTCGGACCGAGAATGGAACGTGCCTGTGCAACGAAGCGCGGCCAGATGCAGATGGCGGCCGTGTGCCCATGCGGCGTGCGGGCAGACGCGCAAAGCTTTTCGATCGCTTCCGGCGTGCAGTCGTCCGTGAGGTCGGTGAGATCCAGCAACGACAGCGCAAGCGCGGCGATCTGGCGATTGGAGGCTTCGAGCATCATGGGGTCCGTCCATTTCCTTGGTCACGATGGGTCGTGACCAACGCCGCGGCCGGTCACGAACGATTGTTCTATACGCTTGAAGCGGTCGCGCAAACCCGTTCCGCGCGGTGTTGCCCGCGGGACTGCGGGTCAGTTTCCTGCCGAAATCATTTCGGAGAGGATGGAGGCAAGGCGCCGGCCGCCGACCGGTGCCATGTCCTTGGTCTCGTGGTGGCTGAGTTCGCCGCCCGTCATGCCCGCGCCGAAATTGGTGATGACGGAGGCGGCCGCGACCTTCAGACCGAAGAATCGCGCCAGAATGACCTCCGGAACGGTCGACATGCCGACGGCATCGGCCCCGAGAATGCGCGCCATGCGGATTTCCGCCGGTGTTTCGAAATTTGGGCCGGAGAACCACATGTAGACGCCGGAGCCTAGCGGGATATCGAGCTTGATCGCGGCAGCTCGCATACGTTCCGCCAGTTCCGGATCATAGGCAGATGTCAGGCCGACGAAACGATCGTCGCTATCGACACCGATCAGCGGGCTGGTGCCGGAGAAATTGATATGGTCAGTGATCTGCATCACCGAACCGGGCGGCAGGTCCTCGCGCAGAGATCCGGCCGAATTGGTCAGGATCAAGGTCTCGACGCCGAGCGCCTTCAACGTTTCGATAGGCCCGCGCATGGCATTGGCATCGCCGCGCTCATAGAAATGCACACGCCCTGAGAGCACGATAACCGGAACGCCGCCGATAGTTCCAGCCACCAGCTCACCGGCGTGACCCGACACGGCGCTGACCGGAAAGCCCGGAATGTCCGCATAGGAAATACGCACCGCGTCCGCCACTGCCTCGACCAGCGAACCGAGGCCCGAGCCGAGCACGATTCCGTAGCCCGGCGACAGGCCCGCAAGCTTCGCCTTGAGCATGTCAGCAGCGGCGGTCATCCGAGGATCTCGGTTTCGAAGGAATGCGGCAGCAGGTCCGAGAGGGCGAGCGTCTTCTTCACCCCGGTCTCGTCGCAGAGATAGATGCGGGTGCTGGCACCGGAAAACTCGGCAAGCCGCTGGCGGCACCCACCGCAGGGCGGGCAGAGCGCCAGCTTCTCGGCAATGACGGCGACTTCGACGATCTTGCGCTGGCCGGCCATCACCATGTGGCTGATCGCAGTCGTCTCGGCGCACCAGCCCTCCGGAAAGGACAGGTTCTCGATATTGGCGCCGGTATAGATCTTGCCGTCCTCGGCGCGGATGGCGGCCCCGACCGGAAACTTGGAATAGGGCGCATGCGCCTTCGCCATGGCCTCGCGCGCGGCCTCGAAAAGCTCGTTTTCCATGATCAGCGCTCCTTCACATAGGGTATGCCGCCAGCCTTTGGTGGAATCGCCTTGCCGATAAAACCGGCGAGCAGGATGACAGTGAGGATATAGGGCAGTGCCTGCATCAATTGCACCGGCACCTGACCGATGAGAGGCAGCGGATTGCCCTGCAGGCGGATTGCCAGCGCGTCGAGGAAGCCGAACAGCAGGCAGGCCAGCATGATATTGACCGGCCGCCATTTGGCGAAGATCAATGCCGCAAGGGCGATATAACCCTTGCCCGCCGTCATGCCCTTGACGAAGCCGGCGCTCATCGCGAGCGACAAATAGGCTCCGGCAAAGCCGCAAAGAATACCGCAGCAGATGACCGCCCGATAACGCAGCCAGATCACCGAGATGCCGGCCGTATCGACCGCACCCGGATTTTCACCGACGGCGCGAAGGCGCAGGCCGAAGCGGGTGCGATAGAGAATCCACCAACTGAACGGCACCAGCAGGAAGGCGACATAGGTCAGGATGAAGTGGCCGGAGAGCAGATTGGAATAGATCGGGCCGAAGATCGGCACATCCTTCACCGCATCGGCGAACGGGAAAGTCACCGTCTGGAAACGAGCGTCACCAGCGAGCGCCGGTGTACGGCCGCCCTGCTTGAACCAGGCTTCACCGAGAATGACAGTCGATCCCGCAACAATGAAGTTGATCGCAACGCCGGAGACGATCTGGCTGCCTCGCTGGGTGATCGAGGCATAGCCATGCACCAGCGACAGAAGCACTGAGATGAGGATGGCCGCGAGAAGCCCCATGATGACGGAGCCGGTGACGGCAGCAACCGCACCGGCGGCAAACGCGGCGCCAAGCATCTTGCCTTCAAGACCGATGTCGAACACCCCTGCCCGCTCGGTGAACAACCCGGCAAGCGCTGCGAAGATCAGCGGTACCGAGACGCGGATGGTCGATTCAAGGATTGCAATGATCGTGTGAAAAAACTCCATGGCTCAAGCTCCCCTTGTCTGTGCGGCGACGGCGGAGCGGCGGCCGATACTGGCAAACGCGCGGCCGATCGCCGGGCGGAACATGTTTTCAAGTGCGCCCGCAAACAGGATGACTAGGCCCTGGATGATGACGATCATGTCGCGCGAAATGGCCGGCATTTCGAAGGCGATCTCAGCGCCGCCCTGATAGAGCATGCCGAACAGGATTGCCGCCGGGATGATGCCGGCCGGGTGCGACCGGCCCATCAGCGCGACCGCGATACCGACGAAACCCGCTCCTTGCACGAAATCCAGCTGCATGCGGTATTGCTCGCCCATGATCGGGTTGAGCGCCATCAGGCCGGCGAGACCGCCGGAAATCATCATGACGATGACGGTGATGCGCGCCTCGCCGATGCCGGCGTAACGCGCTGATGAGGGGCTGTGGCCCATGGTGCGCATCTCGTAGCCAAGCTTGGTGCGCCAGATCAGCACCCAGACGCCGAAGGCGGCGAGGATGGCGAGCAGGAAGGAGACGTTGAACGGCGAATTGCCGAGATCGAGCCCGAAGATCGACATCAGCCAGTCGAGCTTCGGCAATTGGCCGCCCGCCTCGAAGGTGCGGGTCTGCGGCGCCATGGAACCGAGTGGCTTCAGGACACGCGTCAGAAGATAGACCATCAGGCTGGATGCGATGAAATTGAACATGATGGTGGTGATGACCACATGGCTGCCGCGCTTGGCCTGCAGCCAGCCGGGCAGGAAGGCCCAGAGCGCACCGAAGGCGGCGGAGCCGACGATCGCCAGCGGAAAGACGACGAACCAGGGCATGGTTTTGTCCAGCCAGAGACAGGCAAGCGCCACGCCGATGCCACCGATATAGGCCTGGCCTTCGCTGCCGATATTGAACAGACCGGCATGGAAGGCTACGGCAACGGAAAGGCCGGTGAAGATGAAGGTCGTGGCGTAATACAGCGTGAAGCCGATATATTCGCCGCGGCCGAAGGCACCATTGATCATGTGGTAGGCGGCTTCAAGCGGATTTTCACCGACCAGAAGCACGACGAGACCGGCCACCAGGAAAGCGACCACGAGATTGACCAGCGGGATCAGGCCGTATTCTGCCCAGCCGGGCAGTTTTGCGTATGGGTTGCTCATTCGGCGGCGTCCTTGCGGCCTTCTACACCGGCCATCAGCAGGCCCAGTTCCCCTTCGGTCGCATCCGGATCCCGCTCGCCGACAACGCGGCCGGCAAACATGACGATGATACGGTCGGACAGGGCGCGGATTTCATCGAGTTCGACGGAGACGAGCAGGACAGCCTTGCCCTGGTCGCGCATCTCGATGATCCGCTTGTGGATGAATTCGATGGCGCCGACATCGACGCCGCGGGTCGGCTGGCCGATGATCAGCACGTCCGGGCCGCGCTCCATTTCGCGCGCCAGCACGATCTTCTGCTGGTTGCCACCGGAAAAATTGGCTGTCTTCAGCCGCGGATTGGGCGGCCTGATATCGTATTTCTTGATCTTTTCCTCAGCATCGGCCTGGATTGCCTTGGTGTTGAGGAAGACGCCGTTCAGATAGCGCTTGTCGTGATGATAGCCGAGGATACCGTTCTCGGCCTCCTCGAACTTCAGCACGAGCCCGACATGGTGACGGTCTTCCGGCACATGCGCGAGCCCCCTGTCGCGCAGTTCGCGCGGATCGACGTGACCGGTGACGTCGATCGGCTTGCCATTGAGCAGCACCGTGCCTCCGACGGCCTTGCGGATGCCAGAGATCGCCTCCAGCAGTTCCGATTGACCGTTACCCGCGACGCCGGCGATGCCGACGATCTCTCCGGCCCGCAGGTTGAAGGAAACATTATCGACCATGGTGACGCCGCGGCCGTCGCGCACGGTCAGATTTTCGACAGCAAACTTCACCTCACCCGGATTTGCAGCACCCTTCTCGACCCGCAGCAACACCCGGCGGCCGACCATCAGCTCGGCCAACTCCTCGACCGAAGTTTCCTTGGTGTGGCGCGTTGCCACCATCTCGCCGCGGCGCATGACGGAGACCTCGTCGGTAATCGCCATGATCTCGCGCAGCTTGTGGGTGATGAAGATGATCGTCTTTCCCTGATCCTTCAGCTGACCGAGAATGCGGAACAGATGATCGGCCTCCGGCGGCGTCAAAACGCCCGTCGGCTCATCTAGAATGAGGATATCGGCTTTCCGATAAAGGGCTTTCAGGATTTCGACGCGCTGCTGCAGGCCGACCGGCAATTCCTCGATCAGCGCATCCGGATTGACCTCCAGCGCATATTCCTTTTCCAGGCGCTTCAACTCGACGCGCGCCTTGGAAATACTGGTGTTGAGGATCTGGCTGTCTTCGGCGCCGAGCATCACATTTTCCAGCACGGTGAAGTTCTCGACCAGCATGAAGTGCTGGTGGACCATGCCGATGCCGCTTGCGATCGCCGCGTTCGGGTCCTTGATCGTGACCTTGTTGCCATCGACGACGATATCGCCGCTATCGGCTTGGTAGAAGCCGTAGAGGATCGACATGAGCGTCGATTTCCCGGCGCCGTTTTCACCGATGATGCCGTGAATGGTGCCCTTGCGGACGGTCAGGTTGATGTTCTTATTGGCATGAACAAGGCCGAAGCTCTTGTCGATGCCACGCAACTCGATGGCAATATCACTCATATTGACCCATGTTCCCCAAGTCGACCCGGTTTTCTCCGCTTTGACAACGGTAGCCCGGGCATCGATTTTTTTACCAATTGGTATAAGTTTAGCATCGAATTCCGGACGCGTAAGCCCAAAAATTCGCTGGATTGCCTACTCTTCCCAGTTCAATCGGGAGAGTCCAGCGCGATTTACGCGCTTCCGGAGGAAACGCAATATTGCCGCGCCGCAGACTTTATCGATCATGTGGATATGATAGGGGATGGCATGGCACACGAATGGTTGCCCGAGGAAAATCATGAGCAACGACAGCGAACGTATCACCCGGCTCGAGGAAACGATCGCGCATCAGGCGAAAACGATCGAGGAACTGTCTGACCAATTGGCGGAACAGTGGACCATTGTCGAGCAGGTCCGCGCCAAGCTCGACCGGCTGACTGAGCGCTTCCTCAACCTTGAGGAGCAAAGCCTCGAAGCCCCCGCCAATACTCGTCCGCCGCATTATTGAGCCGGCTAATCAATCCATTCTGATCGAATAAAAGAAAAAGCCGCCGATCCCAACGACCGGCGGCTTCTTCATTCAATTAGAAGAGATCAATAGGGGCAGGCTTCGTCCGACATGTAGTCGTGGACCTGAACCGTGCCGGCGATGATGTCGGCCTTGGCCTTGTCGACGGCGGCCTGCATTTCCGGGGTGATCAGGGGCTTGTTGTTGTCGTCGAGCGCGAAGCCGACGCCATCTTCCTTGAGGCCGAGGTTGGAAATGCCGAACTCAAACTTGTCGTTCTTTGCGGCCGAGAAGGCTTCGTAGACGGCAACATCGACGCGCTTCAGCATCGAGGTCAGGACCTTGCCCGGCTGAAGGCCGTTCTGGTTGGAATCAACGCCGATGCCGAGCTTGCCGGCGTCTGCCGCAGCCTGAAGCACACCAACGCCGGTACCGCCGGCAGCGTGATAGACCACGTCGGAGCCCTGATCGATCTGCGACTTGGCGATTTCGCCGCCCTTGACCGGGTCGTTCCAGGCGTCCGGCGTCGTGCCGGTATAGGCTTCGAGAACCTTGACGTCAGCACCGGTAGACTTGGCGCCACCGATGTAACCACAGGCGAACTTGTGGATCAGCGGAATGTCCATGCCGCCGACGAAGCTGACGGTCTTCGACTTGGAGGCGAGACCGGCGAGAACGCCGACGAGATACGAGCCTTCCTGTTCCTTGAAGACGATCGACTTCACGTTCGGCTTGTCGACGACCATGTCGATGATGGCGAATTTCGTGTCCGGATATTCAGCCGACAGCTTTTCGAGCGGCGGCGCCCAGTTGAAGCCGACAACCACGATCGGGTTGTTGCCGTCGCCGGCGAAGCGGCGCAGCGCCTGTTCGCGCTGGGCGTCGTTGCTGATTTCGAACTCGCGATATTCAACACCGGTTTCGGTCTTGAACTTTTCCGCGCCGTTGAAGGCCGCTTCGTTGAAGGATTTGTCGAACTTGCCGCCGAGATCGAAGATGAGCGCCGGCTTGACGTCGGCGGCGAGCGCCGTGGCGGACATCATCGAGAAGGCAAAGAGACCGAGGAGCGTTTTTTTCATTGTGCAGCCCTGTTGTTGCTATTGATCTTGTTGGGTCCTCCCGCAAGCTCCTCTTCGGGAGCATGTCTGCGGAACCACCACTCCCTTTTTAAGGGTATGTCTGGCTGGCGCGCATCCTTGCATGCCTCAAATCAAAATTCACCCGAAATTTTTCAATTGGTAAAAAAAGGTAAATTGCCCAAAAAGACGGCGAAATCATCAGGTTTCGCGCTAAAATCGGACCAACAAGGAAGCAATCGGCAGGAGTCGTCCTTGGCTACCGACATGTAAAAGGCCGCGGCGCTCTCGCACCGCGGCCTGCATTCAAGACGGCATAACCTACCAGGCCTTGCTGAGCTTCAGCGTCACGGTTCGCTGGTCGCCATAGCCGCAGGTGAACAGGCCCTGGCAACCCTTGACATATTCCTTGTCGAACAGGTTGGTCACGTTGAGCGCGGCACCCCAGCCGTTCTTTTCGTAGCGGATGGCGGCATCGGCAACCACGGCGTCGGGAACCTTGGCCGTGTTTGCCATATCGGCGAAAGATTCGCCCTGATAACGCAGGCCGCTACCGACACTGACGCCTTCCATCGCACCGTCCGTCACGAGATATTCTACCCACAGAGCAGCCTGATGTTCCGGGATAAGATACGGCCGATTGCCGATCAGCGCGGCGTTGAGGTCTTCGGTGACTTCCAGATCGTTGTAGGTATAGGAGCCAAGCAGTTTCCAGTTCTGGTTCAAGTTGACCTTGCCTTCCAGTTCCAGGCCCGTGGAAGTCACTTCGCCAAGCTGTTCCTGCAAGAAATCGGGGCGAGTCAGTGCCACGTTCTTCTTGACGATGTGATAGACGGATGCCGTGAACACGCCGTCGATGAAGGTCGGCTCGTACTTGATGCCACCTTCGAACTGGTGGCCGTCTTCCGGCTCGAGCGCCTCGCCTGTGAAGGCCGTGCCGACCAGCGGGTTGAAGAAGGTGGCCGCCGAAACATATGGTGTGAGACCATTGTCGAATTCATAGGCAAGACCAGCACGACCGCTGACGGCACTGTCGGTGGTATCGTACGAGCCCGTCGCAAGCCGCGACACGTTTTCGATATCGACATAGTCGTAGCGGCCGTTCAGCGTCAGCAGCCAACCGTCACCGAACCGGATCTGATCCTGCCCGTAGACGCCGGTCTGCTTCATCCGTGTGATACCGTCGAGATAGGTGAAGTAGGCTGGCAGTGGGTCGCCATAGACCGGGTCCGTCGGGTCCAGGTCAGACGCCGGGAATGCGGAGGCCTGGGTCTGGTCGATCTTGAAGTTCTTGTAATCGAAACCAAGCAGCAGCGAATGGTTCAGCGGCCCTGTCGAAAATTCCTTTTCCGCCCGGTTGTCGACGCTGAAGCTATCGACAGACGTATCATGCTTGAAGCCGAGACGCGCCAGATCGTAAGTTGCCGTATAGGCGTAGGGATAGACAAGCTCTTCAGCCTTATCGAGATGGCCGTAGCGCAGGTTCTGCGAAAACTTCCAGCCATTGTCGAACTCGTGCGAAAATTCGTAGCCGAACATCTGCTGGTCGTAGCGGCCGAAATCGTGATCCGGCTCACCGGTGAAAAGGTCGCGGTCGATCTTGCCGAACGGCGCGTTAGTCACCGTGCCCTCGTAAGGCAGGAAGCCGTTGCCGACATGGGTCTGGTCGAGCGAGGAAGCCATGGCGTAGACCGTCAGTGACGTTGCATCATCCGGCGCATAGGTGATCTGCGGCATCAGGAAGCCGCGCAGATCCTCAGAATAGTCGGAATAATTGTCGCCGCCGGCGACCTTGCCGGTGATGCGGTAGGTGATTGTGCCGTCGGCATTCAGCTTGTCGTTGGCATCGAAGCCGAAGAAGGCATTGCCGAAATTGTTGATGCCGATCTCGGTCGAGTAGGCTGGCTCGTCCTGCGGGCGCTTGCGAATGAGATCGACGATACCGCCGGGATTGGAACCGCCGTAGAGAACCGACGCCGGGCCTTTCAGCACCTCGACGCGCTCCAGCATGTAGGCATCCGTCTGGAAGCCGCCGAAACCGTAGGAATAGAGATTGAGGCCGTCAAGAAACACGCCCGTCTGCGTGGCGTCGAAGCTGCGGATGTAGAACCAGTCGGTATCCGGATCACTGCCGAAAGGCTCCGTCGAAACGCCGGCGGTGTAACGCAGCGCTTCATCGATCTTGGTGACGACGCCACGGTCTTCCAGTTCGTCGCGGCCGACCACAGAAACGGATTGCGGAATTTCCGAAATCGGGGTGGCGGTCTTGGAGCCTGTGCCTGTGGCCTTTGCCACATAGCCATCGACTGGGCCGGTCGCCTCCTTGTCCGTAGCCCCGCCGCCTTCGACGGTGATTCGCTCCAGCGCCGTGGCAGCGCCCGTTGCCGCATCCTGCGCCCATGCGCCTTGCGCAACGCCGATTGCCGCAATCGCCGCGCTCGCCATCAAAACACGATAGAGACCGGTCCCCTTGATCTGCATGAAATCATCACCCCAGCTTGAAACCGGTCGCTTGCGCCCCCGTCGGCGATACGTAATCCGGCATTTCCATGAAATAAGCTGAGTATTTATCTCAACTATGCAGGGCGGGGATTGTCTCTCACTGTGGGAATTGAACGATTCTGGTCCATATTCCGCATTGCACACAGGTAAGGTGGGTGCTTAGAACCTCTGGCTTTTCGCCCAGGTCGCAGGCGTCGCACCGACCGTCTTGCGGAAGACCCGGGTGAAATGCGCCTGGTCGGCAAAGCCGGTCTCGGCGGCAACCACGCTCATCGGCAGTTCGCCCTTGAGCATCAACTGCTTGGCGCGCTCGATACGGGCCTTCATCTGCCACTGGTGCGGCGGCAGGCCGGTAGAGGCCTTGAAGGCATGGCTGAAATAGGACTGTGACAAGCCGGTGAGCGTCGCAAGCTCTTCGAGCCGGACGCCGCGCAGGCAGTTTTCCTCGATATAGTCGATCGAGCGACGCAACTGCCACGACGCCAACTCGCTGCGTTTGCGTGCCCTGACCGGTCCGAGCCGCATGACATCGATGAACAGCGCCACAGACAGACCGTCACCATAAAGATCATGCAGCGGCTGGGGATTGGCACATTCGGCAGCGATCAGTTCCGCCAGCGCCAGGAAGCGTGGCTCGGAAAACATCAGCCGTGGCGCTTCCAACTTGCGCGGATCGAGGTCTTCCATCAGCCGGCGGCTGAGGATATCCGCGTTGAAATGCAGATCAAGGTGGCGAACATAGCTCACGTCGACCATTTCGGCCCACAGTTCCATGCCGGCAGGAATGTAGGAAATGACCTGTCGGCGACTGTCCTCGGCAACGGCCTGCTGCGTCTGACGCAGCCGGATATTGCGCCGGTCGCCACCCTTGGCGTCGAGCACGATGAACAGCCGGGGATCATCGGCAACATAAAAACCGCCGGCAACCGGCGCACATTCGACATCCCAGAGGTCGGCGACGATGCCGTTCCATTCGCGCCGGTTCAATCCGCCGATGACGGAAAACCCGGATATCCTGTTGTTCATGCGCGGCTGGAAGGTCATACATTGTCTCGGCGGCGCAGCTCAAGCTGCCTGTCTTAAACTTGCTTTTTATAGTCAAGTTTTGATTAGCCGAGAACCCCCATCTTTGCAATTGCTGAAATGCCCGCAAAGCCCAGCTTCCCCGGCCGTTGTGACCTTTTCGCCATGGCCGTCGAACCGTGAGGCTGACAATCCACATACTGTCGCCCGGCCGCCGGCCAGCATTCATAGTCCTGAAAAGATGTTTCAACGCAAAGTCGCGCTTAGGCAGAAAACCTGCCCGCAACCGGTGGCCGCTTGTAACCGATCATCCAAAGCACCAGCGCAATCACCAGGAAGAAGGCAAAGGCCGGTTGCTGCAACGACCACCGAATTACCGGATCCAGAAACGCGCCATTCGGATGCGGCCTTTCCAGCGTTTGCACCAGCGACTGTGTCGAGGAGCCACCGGCCGCAAGCGCCGTTGCCAGCGGCGTCAATACCGCCTGGGAGGCAGAAACCGACTGGATCGCATCCACCGATGCTACTAGGACACCGGCGACCAGCGCCAGAAAACTTGCAAAGCGCAACAAAAATCGCATTCGGCCACTCCCCACACCAGTCCGTATCCGCGGTGGCCAGACTGCATTTATCCAACGACAACAAGAAATAAGCACAGGCCCGATGAAGTGCAATGCCGCCCTTCCACAGGCACGTATCGCAAGAAGTCAAAAAACTGTCAGAAATCAGTTGATCCCAAGGAGTTCATCGGTATATATCGCGCCGGTCCGCAGGTTTCACCCGCGGCCTCCCGATTTGGTGTAGCCGAACCGGGTTCAGGAGAAAGCAAGCGCTTGTCTCTGATCCGCCGGACCCAACCACCGGTGCGATTGACAAAACGGACAGGTGGCCGAGTGGTTGAAGGCGCACGCCTGGAAAGTGTGTATACGTGAGAGCGTATCGCGGGTTCGAATCCCGCTCTGTCCGCCATTTTTCCTTTCGTTTCGATAAATCCTTGGACAATACTTTCCGGAAACTCCCACCTGCGGTAAATCTCGGAGATCGGGTATCGTCGAATTTCGACCTGATCCCCGCCAGAGCCTCAATGTTGTCGCCTAAGGAGAAATGAGCATGACCTATGTCGCATCCCCCAAGCGCCCCATTGGCGACCCGGACCGGGCACTCGATTGCGAAGAGGCGCTCGAAGCCGCCCTCAAGCATTTGTCGGAGAACGAGACGCTCACGGAAGAGGATATCGAAGCCCAGCTTCTCCAGGGCGGCCTAGCGGCAGGATGGGAGGAGGCGGAACTCAAGATAGCAATCGCCGACCTCCGCCGAAATGCAGCGCTCGGATTACAGGGGCTGTCGGAGTAGTCATCCGGACGATTTTTGTCTGTCCTGCCAAGGCCGGTCCGCATAAAGTGGCGGAAGGAATGGTGGCGTCGGAGCGATTTCCGCCAGCCTTCGTGTTGTGTCAAAAATACAATATGAAGCTGTGCCATGGATTGACCGGATCGGCCAGGTTGCGCGTTGCAGGCTTGACGGCGGCGGCCGACTGTGGACTGAGTTGGGTTCACAATTCCGGGCAGTTTTGTGAGTTCTCGTTTTTGTTGGAAGCGTATCCATGACCTCAGCATCGAACGGCAGGCCTGCTACGTCATCACTGCCAGGGCGCTTCCGGCGTATAGCCGTCACGCTGCCGGTCGTTCTGGCGCTCAGCGCGTGCGGCGGCCACGTGACGGGCGTCATGCAGCCGCTCAATCTTGCCGCCGAGCCAAAGGGCAACGCTGTCGTTGACATGCTGGTGGCGACAAGCCGCCTGCCGTCCGATGATCCAGCCACCCTGTTTTCAGGCGAGCGCAGCGTTCAGCCCTCGATCACCGATGTCGCGGTTTCCATCCCGTCCGACAAGGCGCGCGCGGCCGGCACCGTTCAATGGCCGAAGAAGCTGCCGCCGAATCCGGAAACCGATTTCGCGGTCGTGCGCGTCCAGCCGGTGGCAACCGTGCAGGAGGGTCACGATTGGGTGCGCCGTCACTCCGCCGGCGGCCATGCGATGGTCTTCATCCACGGCTTCAACAACACCTACGAGGACTCGGTCTTCCGCTTTGCCCAGATCGTCCACGATTCCGGCGCCGACGTAACGCCGATTCTCTTTACCTGGCCGTCTCGTGCCAAGGTGTTCGATTACAACTACGATAAGGAAAGCACCAATTATTCACGCACCTCGCTGGAGAACTTGCTGAAGGCGCTGGTCGAGGACAAGAACGTCAAGGACATCACCATCCTTGCCCATTCGATGGGGACGTGGCTGGCAATGGAATCGATCCGCCAGATGGCGATCCGCGATGGGACCCTGCCCAAGAAGATCGAGAATGTCATTCTTGCCTCGCCCGATATCGATGTCGACGTGTTTGCGCGGCAATGGACTGAGCTTGGCGCCAAGAAGCCGAATTTCACCATCTTCGTCTCGCAGGACGACCGGGCGCTGGCCCTGTCGCGCTATATCTCCGGTGACGTACAACGGTTGGGACAGATCAATCCGGCTGAAGAACCCTACAAGAGCAAGCTTGAAGCCGCCGGCATTACCGTCGTCGACCTGACCAAGGTGAAATCCACTGATCGCCTCAACCATGGAAAATTCGCCGAGAGCCCCGAAATCGTGCAGTTGATCGGTCAGCGGCTCGTCACCGGCCAAACGCTGACGGATTCCAGCATCGGCGTCGGAGACGGCATTACCGCGCTGGTCGCCGGAACGGTGAACACCGTCGGCAAGGTCGCGGCAACGACTGTGGCAACGCCGGTGGATATTCTTTCCGGAAACGTGAAGCCGCTACCGAAGAAAAAGCCGGGAGATATCGGCGGAACTCTGCAGGGCGAAAAAGCGCTTTTGAACTAGAGGCGGTTCTTTTGGCGCGGAATCTCCTGCCCCAAATCTGTACGGAACCATCGGCCGTGCGCGTCGTTTTCCTTCCGAATAAAGGAGAACGATCATGCCGACCACCATTCCCGTTCCGCCGGATGAAAGCCCCCGTGGCCCGCAACCGACACAGGGTATTCCCGACCGCTCACAGGACAAGCCGGCGACACCACCGGTGATCGACAAGGGCGACACCAAGAATCCAAACGATCCCGTCCTTGATCCGGCACTTCTACCGGTCGGCGACCCCGCCGGTATGGCTTGAGGAGCGTGTCATGTCCACAGACGACACCAATGTGACACCCGAACAGAAAAACCCGAAGGACGTGCACCGACCGCCGGGTCAATCGTCACCCGCCGACGAAAGATCGAAGGCGCGACCCACGGTGCAGCCTGCCGGCAGCAAGGACGCAAGCGAAAGGCCGGTCGTAAATCCTGTGACCGGCGGCACGCTCTAAAGGGAGGCTTACAATGATCATCTCCGAAACCCAGAAAAGAGCCGCCCACCGTGAATATCGGCAACTGATGTTTCGCCAGATGCTGATGTGGCTTGTCGGAATTTTTCTACCGGTCCTGCTGCTGCTCGCCTTTTTTGTATTCTGAAGGATAGCGCCGGCCTGAAACCGAGGGCCGGTATTGCCACTCGAGTTTTGTCAGTCAAATTGCAGAAAAGACCTCAAACGGGATCGCCAAACCGTCTGGCCAAATCGCCTGGCAAGGTGGAAAACCGCTAGTGTTTCAGAACCTCCACCCGGTTCTCGACGAGATGGACGCCGATCACCGAGGCCGCCGCTTCCTCGACGCAGCCGATTTCGGCTTCGCACGAGACATAGCCGCTGAGCACGACCGTGCGGCCGAACGCCATCACCGACAGGCCTGACGTATCGATCAGCGCGGCATATTGGATATAGCGCCGCACCTTGCCGGCCAGATCATCATCGGTAAGGTCCGGATGGTCATCCTGGTGAATGTAGGTCTGCTTGTGCATCTCGCAAATGTCCTTCCGAGGGACAACGCAAGCTTTTCTCGAATGTTCCGTTTTTTCAAATGACGTCTCAGGAGGCGGGCGATGTGCAGCTGGTGTCAGGCGTTCGGCTGCACGTGAATGAAAGCCTCGACGGCGGCCGCAATGAAATCCTGGCGGGCATAATCCATCGGCTGCTCGCCGCGAAGCACATGGCCGCACATCTGGATTGCCGCCTTATAGGCGCTGCCGTCACGGACGGGCCATTTCCTGAGAAGACATTCCGCGGCTTCGCGCGTGTTGCGGACGATGCGGTATCTGCCTATCCCGTCGAGCTCGAGGACGACGGGTTCCTGCCACCACTGATCAATCATCCTGCAACCTCCTGTCACCATCCTGACATATGAGCCTTGCGTGAAATGTGCGTCTTTTGCGACACAGCTCATCCGCGGGTTGCGGCCCCCGGTCCAATGGCGGTATGGCGGAAGCTCAACGCGCCAAGAGGCAACACCTGATGTCCGATGTCTTTCTGAATGTCGTCCCGATTTTCGTCCTCATCCTGCTCGGCTGGCTGATCGTGCGAACGAACTATCTGAAGACAGCGGTCGGGGATGCGCTCGGCGATTTCGTCTTCCGTGTTGCGGTGCCGGTTCTTTTGTTTCGCACCGTTGCCGAAGCCGACTTCAAGGATGGCTCGCCCTGGCCGCTCTGGGTCGCGTATTTCTCCGGTGTTGCGGTGACGTGGACGCTCGGGCATCTGGCAGCTACGCTGTTTTTTAAAAAGGACGCGCGCATCGGCGTGCTTGCCGGTGTCTCCTCTGCTTTCGCCAACACGGTCTTCATCGGCCTGCCGCTCGTCTCCCGCAATGTCGGCGAGGAAGGAGTGGTAGCGCTGTCAATCCTGTTGTCGGTGCATCTGCCTGTCATGATGATCGCCGGCACGATCCTGATGGAGCGGGCGGAGCGGAAAGCCAGCGGCAAGCCCGGCCAGAGCCCTCTCAGGCTGCTCAAGGGCATTCTGCGCAATCTGGTGCGCAACCCGCTGGTCATCGGCCTTGTGTGCGGAGCGCTCGTTCATCTCGTCGGCATGCCGCTCGGCGGTCCGATCAAGGTTGTCGTCGACCAACTCGCCTCGGTCGCTGCCCCGGCGGCGCTCGTTTCGATCGGCATGGCGCTCGACAAGTACGGCCTTGCCGGCAACACCGGGCTCGCCTCGATCACCAGTGTCCTGAAATTGATCGTTCTGCCGGCGACCGTCTATGGCGCCTGCCAGCTCCTCGGCCTCAACAGCGACTGGACGGCAGCGCTGGTGCTGACGTCATCCGTGCCCACCGGTGTCAACGCTTGGCTGATCGCCAATCACTTCAACGTCGGTCATGGCCTCGCCTCCTCGACGATCACCATCACCACCGCGCTCGGCGTCATCTCGGTCTCCGCCTGGGCCTATATCCTGCTGTAGCAAAGCGGCTGCCGGTACGCAGACATGAAAAAGCCCGGCACTTGGCCGGGCTTTGTTCTTTCAGCATTCACCGTGAAGCGTCGCCCTTTATTGGGCAGGTGCCGTTTCCGTGGCGGGCTTCGTTGCTTCGCCTTCGGTGCCAGGCTTTGCAGCGTCACCTTCTGTAGCGGGCTTGGCAGTTTCGCCCTCGGCAGCCGGCTTTGCGGCCTCACCTTCGGTGGCAGGCGTTGCGGCGGCGGATGCGTCAGGCAATGCTACCGGCGAATCGGACTGTTCACGCAGCCAGGCGATCAGGTTGGCGCGCTCTTCCGGCTTCTTGACGCCGGCGAAACCCATCGCGGTGCCGGGAACGTGCTTCTTCGGCGCCTCGACGAAGAAGCTGATATGATCGTAGGTCCAGGTCTTGTTGGCTTCGGCAAACGTCTTCATGCCGGCCGAATAGGCAAAGCCCTCATGCGAGGCGATCGGACGCTCGATGACGCCCCAGAGGTTCGGGCCGACCTTGTTGGCCCCTCCCTTCTCCGCCGTGTGACAGGCCGCGCATTTCTTGAAGACCGTCGCGCCGGCAGACGCATCGGCCGAGGCCAGCAGCGGCTTGATATCGACTTCGGCTTCAGCTTCGCCACCTGCACCGGCTTCCGACGCACCTTCCTCGGCGATGATTGCGAAACCTTCCTTTTCGGGAGCTTCCGAATGGAAGATGCCTTCCGATGCGATCGACACGGACATCAAAACAAAGACCGTACCCAGGAAGGCACCCACGCCCATGTTCACATATGAGTTCATCCGCCAATGCTCCCCTTGCACCCGGCGCAAACAAAACGCCAGCCTATCTTGAAATCGCGCGGAACCTATGTCTTTTGGCTTTGCGTTGCAACAGACATTATAAGCTCCGGACTGAGACCTTTTGACACTTTTCCGGCGCCTTTTGAAGGCCTAAGCATGAATAGCGACAATTTGGACAAGACCCTCATTCTCATTCCCGCGCGGATGGCCTCAACGCGACTGCCGGGCAAGCCGCTCGCCGATATTGGCGGCCTGCCGATGATCGTCCAGGTCGCCTTGCGAGCGAAGGATGCAAATACCGGCCGGATTATCGTTGCGGTCGATCATCAGGACGTGTTCGATGCCGTAGTCGCCGCCGGCTTCGAGGCTGTAATGACCCGGGTGGACCACCAGTCCGGGTCTGATCGCATCCATGAAGCGTTGCTGAAGAGCGACCCGGAGGGCAAGGCCGAGATCGTTATCAACGTACAGGGCGACCTCCCGACCATCGAGCCGGAAACCATCCGCGCCGCGCTGCGGCCGCTCGAAAATCCGGACGTCGATATCGCCACACTGACCGTCGAAATCGAGGATGAGGATGAGAAGCTCAATCCGAACGTCGTCAAGGTTGTCGGCTCGCCGCTGTCCGGGACGCGGCTGAAGGCTCTTTATTTTACGCGCACCACCGCGCCACACGGCAAGGGACCGCTCTATCATCACATCGGTCTCTATGCCTACCGGCGTGCAGCGCTCGAAAAATTCGTCTCGCTGCCCCCCTCGACGTTGGAAAAGCGCGAATCGCTGGAGCAGTTGCGGGCTCTTGAAGCCGGCATGCGCATCGACGTCGAGATCGTCAAATCCATTCCGCTTGGCGTCGATACCCCGGCAGACCTTGAAAAAGCCCGGCGTATCCTCGCCACAAAAGCCTGATCGGAAACTATCATGATCACGAAGACCAACCGCATCTCCTTCCAGGGTGATTACGGCGCCAATTCCGACATGGCTTGCCGCGACATGTTCCCGGACATGGAGCCGCTTCCCTGCCAGACTTTCGAGGATGCGTTCCTGGCGGTCGAGAACGGCGAGGCCGATCTGGCAATGATCCCGATCGAGAATACGATCGCCGGTCGCGTCGCCGATATCCATCATCTGCTGCCTGAATCGCGGCTGCACATCATCGGCGAGTATTTCATGCCAATCCGGTTCCAGCTGATGGTGCTGCCGGGCGTTTCGCGTGATGAAATCCGCACCGTGCACAGCCACATCCATGCGCTCGGCCAATGCCGCATGATCGTCCGCGCCAATGGCTGGAAGCCGGTTGTGGCTGGCGATACGGCAGGGGCTGCCAAGCTCGTGTCTGAGACCGGCAACCGCTCGATGGCGGCGCTTGCGCCAAGGCTCGCTGCTGATCTCTACAATCTCGAAATTATCGCCGAGAATGTCGAGGACACGGAAAACAACGTGACGCGCTTCGTCGTCCTTTCGCGCGATGCGAAGGATATCAAGCGCCAGACGGATAAGGACGTCATCGTCACCACGTTCGTCTTCAACGTCCGCAACATCCCGGCCGCGCTCTACAAGGCGCTTGGCGGCTTTGCCACCAATGGCATCAACATGACCAAGCTGGAAAGTTATCAGTTGGGCGGCAAGTTCATCGCCACGCAGTTCTATGCCGACATCGAAGGGCACCCGGACGATCCGCATGTTCGCCAGGCGCTGGACGAGCTGCGGTATTTCTCCGAAAAAGTCCGCATTCTCGGCTCCTATTCCGCTCATCCGATGCGGCTTGTTCTATAGCTGCCGCATAGCGTTTCTCGTCGGCTAGAATTGGTGGCTGGAAATCACAGACGAAAAGTGATTGTTTGTGACGACCCCGTTGGGATTTGTTTGTCGCATTGAGTCTGATTCGTAGCGCTCAGTGCTTTCCGCCAACGACAAGCTCTTGCGAGCTTTCAGCGAAATGAGCAGCAAAGGTCGACTCATGGCAATCAGGACACTCCTTCTCAGCTCCGCCGCCGCTTTGATGGTTGCGACCGGAGCAAGCGCCGCGGACGCAATCGTCGCAGCGGAACCCGAACCCATGGAATATGTCCGCGTCTGCGACGCATTCGGGAAAGGCTATTTCTATATTCCTGGAACAGAAACCTGCCTGAAGATCGGCGGCTACGTGCGCTTCGATTCGAACTACGGCGAGAATCCCTATTCGGGAGACCACGACGGCTGGGATGCTTTCACGCGTGGAACCATCACGCTCGATGCAAAGTCCGACACCGAGTTCGGAACATTGCGCGGCTTCATCGAACTGCGCAGCGATGCGAACAACGTCAACGATACCGATACATATCTCAACGCTGCCTTTATTGAACTTGGGGGCTTCCGGGCCGGGTATGGCGATTCACATTACGACACCTGGCTGAATTCGGCCGGTAACATCATCAACGACGATGTCATCGACTACACGGGCGACCGGACCAACCAGATCAGTTATGTCTATGGCGGCGACGTGGGATTTTCCGCCCTGATTGGCCTGGACGAAGGTTCGGGCACGTATGACACCGGGTTTGCGCCGGCGCCGAGCGCTTCCTATCGGGGCGGAGACTTTCCGCACGTCACCGGCGGCTTGCGATACTTCCAGGAAGAGGGCACGGGCATCGCCTTCATCGGCGGTTATGACACCAAGGCCGAAGCGTTCGGCGGCAAGGTGCGTGTCGATGTCAAATTCAACGACACCTTTGGTGTCTGGGTCATGGGCGGCTATCAGTCGGATTGGGACAACGATAAAGGGCCGGGCGGGACGAGACGGCTCAACTATTACGGCCCGTGGTACGGCGACTGGGCTGCCTGGGGAGGTTTTGCCGCCCAGTTGAGCGACAAGGCTTCCTTGAACGCTCAGGCAGCCTACGAAGAAGACGGAACCTTCGCAGCCGCCCTTAACGTCGAATACATGGTGACGGAAATGCTGAAGTTCCAGCCGGAACTCAACTATACGGAATTTGACGGAGAGCGCGGAAATGGCAGCGCCGTCGGCGGCACCATTCGTCTCCAGCGCAACTTCTGAGCCGGCAATCGGCTGAAATTCCATCGGCGTCCGCCATCAGCGGGCGCCGATTTCGTTTATCTGGGCCAATCCAGCCAGTCGCGCATCAACTGGTGGGCGATGGCGCCCTTCGGCGGCGTACCGAGTTCGCCGGCTGCAAGCGTCACGCCGGTGTTGCGTGCCAGCATCGCCGCAGTTTCCTCACGCGTGAACCAGCGGCAATCCTCAAGCTCATGCTCATCACGGTGAATGTCCCGGGACTTGGCCTCCGCATAACAGCCGATCATCAGCGTATGCGGCATCGGCCAGGGCTGCGAGGCATGGTAGCGGACGCGGCCGACGCGGATGCCCGATTCCTCATGGGTTTCACGCCGAACGGCATTCTCCATCGTTTCACCCGGCTCCACGAAACCCGCGAGGCAGGAATACATGCCTTCTGGAAAATGCGGGCTGCGGCCGAGAAGGCAGAGATCGCGCTCCAGATCGATCGTCAGCATGATCACGACCGGATCGGTGCGCGGAAATGTCATGTGGCCACAAGCGGAGCAGATGCGACGATAGCCGCCGGCCTTGCTTTCCATCGCCGAACCGCATTTGCCGCAAAAGCGGTTCGAGGCATTCCAGCTGATCAGGCTTGATGCTTGTGCGAACTGGCCAAGCAGCTCGTCGGGCAGCATCTGTTGGCGATAAAGCGTGCGGCCATCGGCAACCTTGAAGGGTTCTGGCAGCGTTTCCTCGGTAAGGCCAACCGGGACGGCCAGCCGCGGTTCGCCATTCGCCAGGAACCCGAGCAGGATGGCATCATCGAGGATCGGCTCCAATCCTGCCAGTTCATAGGGCGCAAACAGCGGGTCGATGATCTTCTCGTCGTGCTTGACGACCAGCTTGCCGCCGGAAAAGGCGAAGACATGCGCACCTTCCTTGCGGAAGGCCACCTCGACGCAATCGTCGGGGCGATGTTCGGATTGCCGTTCCAGGTGATTTTCGGCGAAGGCGACGAGCGTGCTCGGCTCGGGATGCGGGCTGTGCAGGTCGAAGATCGATTTCGTCATGGTCAGAGGTTTTCCAGTATCCGTGCTGCGAATGCCTTGCGCTCGTCATCGCTCCAGGGTTCTGCAGTCCCATACCCCCAGACCGGCCCCGGCCAGTTGGCATCACCTTCGCTGCGGGCGATGACATGGACATGAAGCTGGCGGACGATATTGCCAAGCGCGCCGACATTGATCTTCGTCGCCCCTGTCACCTTTTTCAATGCCGAAGCGACCATGTTCGTCTCGAAAGTCAGCATCGCCTGGTCGAGCGGCGTCAGATCGAAGATTTCCGACACGTCGTCACGCTGCGGAATAAGCACCAGCCAGGGCCAGCGGCGGTCATTGTTGACGCGAAGCTGGCAAAGGCCGAGCTTGGCGACAAGCAATCCATCGCGTTGAAGACGTTCGTCGATATCGAAAGCAGGCAAGCGGATCTCCCTGAGCGGTGATTTTTCTTTTGTTTCAACAACGATAGCAGTTTTTTGAAGGCGTGGCTTGCTTTTGGTTTCGATATTGCCGATATGAGAGCCGGGAGGTTGGTGGTGGACGAGCCACTCGCCAACCGGGTCAGGTCCGGAAGGAAGCAGCCCCAACGAGCCAGGCACGGGTCATCGTGCCAGCCTCCCACCCTTTTCCTTCTGTCCGGTCTGGACACGACTTGGTGCCAAGCGGCAGGGGCGATGAGCGAAGATACGTTGATCCCGACATCCGAGAAGCCCGCCGCCTACCGCGTACTTGCGCGCAAGTACCGGCCGAAGGATTTCTCCGATCTGATGGTCGGCCAGGAACCGATGGTGCGCACGCTCACCAATGCGTTCGAGACCGGCCGTATCGCCCAAGCCTATATGCTGACCGGAGTTCGCGGCGTCGGCAAGACGACCACCGCTCGTATTCTCGCCCGTGCGCTGAACTACAAGACGCCTGAGATAGACAAGCCGACCATCGACCTCAGAATCCCCGGCGAGCATTGCCAGGCGATCATGGAAGGCCGCCATGTCGACGTGATCGAAATGGACGCCGCCTCGCATACCGGTATCGACGACATCCGCGAGATCATCGAGCAGGTGCGCTACCGCCCGGTTTCGGCGCGCTACAAGGTCTACATCATCGATGAAGTGCACATGCTCTCGACGCAGGCCTTCAACGGCCTGTTGAAGACGCTCGAAGAGCCGCCGGAGCATGTGAAATTCATCTTCGCAACGACCGAAATCCGCAAGGTTCCGATCACCGTCCTGTCGCGTTGCCAGCGCTTCGACCTGCGCCGCATCGGCGCATCGGACCTCGTCGGCCTGTTTACCACCATTCTCGGCAAGGAAGGCATTTCAGCCGATCCGGACGCCATGGCGATGATCGCGCGCGCGGCCGAAGGCTCGGCCCGCGACGGCCTGTCGCTGCTTGACCAGGCGATCGCCCATGGTGGCGGCGTGGTCGAAGTCGAGGCCGTGCGCTCGATGCTTGGCCTTGCTGACCGCGCCCGCATCGTCGACCTGTTCGAGCATATCGTCAAAGGCGATGTCGCGGCGGCGCTCGACGAATTTGCCGGACAATACGAGGCCGGTGCCAGCCCCTCGGTCGTGCTGACCGATCTCGCCGATTTCACCCATCTCGTCACACGGCTGAAGTATGTGCCGGATGCGGCCAGCGACCAGTCGCTGAGCGAAATCGAACGCACCCGCGGCGCCGAGTTCGCCTCAAGCGTCGCGGTGACGACGCTGTCGCGGATCTGGCAGATGCTGTTGAAGGGCATTCCGGAAACGGAAAGTTCCTCGCGCCCGGCGGGTGCCGCCGAAATGGTGCTGATCCGGCTTGCCCATGCCGCTCACCTGCCCGCGCCGGAAGATGCGGCCCGCCGCTTGCTTGAACTCTCCAGCAGCGACGCCCCGCGCCAGCCGTCCGCCCCGAATGGCGGCAATGGCGGTGGCGCGCAGGCTTCCATGGGCGGATCGGTCCAGGCACGCGGCAATGACATGCCGCCCGCGCAACGGGCAACCGGAAACGGCGCGACCATGCTGCGTGCCGTGCCGGACGCCCCACCACAACCGGTTGCCGTTGGCAAGATCGAGGAGCGGCCGGTCGAGGCCCTCGTCACCAAGGTCGAACCCAAGGTTTCGCTGCGCTCGGTCAGCGACATTGCCGAACTTTGCGGCACAAACCGGGATATCAAGCTGAAGACGCTGGTGCGCGGGTTTGTGCGGCTCGTGAACCTGGAGCCCGGGCGGCTGGAAATCAACCTGCCGGAGGATGCCCCGAAGACGCTGGTCGCCGAGCTACAGAAGAAACTCGAAGACTGGACCGGCATCCGCTGGATGGTCATCCTCAGCCGCGAACCTGGAGCGCCGACGCTGATCGAAGCCGAGACGCAGGCGCAGGAAAAGCGCGTCAGCGATGCCCGCCAGGACCCGGACGTTGCCGCCATTCTTGCCCGTTTCCCAGGCGCCAAGATTACGGACGTACGCATCAAGGGACCAGAGCCGGAAGAGGAAAGCGAGGCGGTAGCTGTAGCCGCCGCCGAATCCGAAGAGGGCGACATCCTTCCCGGCGACGATATCGAGCACTAAGTTCCAAACACGACCACGAGATACATAGAGGAGATGGCGATGCGCGACATCATGGGCATGATGGGCAAGGTCAAGGAAATGCAGGCCAAGATGGAGAAGATGCAGGAAGAGATTTCTGCACTCGAAGTCGACGGCGCCTCCGGCGGTGGTCTCGTGACCGTGCGCATGGACGGCAAGGGCAACCTCAAGGGCTTGAAGATCGACCCGTCTTTGTTCAAGGAAGACGATGTCGAGATTCTCGAGGACCTGATCGTTGCCGCCCACAAGGACGGCAAGGACAAGGCTGAAGCCATCACCGCCGAAAAAACCCGCGCGCTGACCGCCGGGCTGCCGATCCCGCCCGGCATGAAGCTGCCCTTCTAAGGAAGGCAGGGTACCGGCGGAAGCTGAACGTGCCCGGCGCTCGAGCCAAGATCAATTGGCGGGCAGGTAGGCCGCGCCGACAATGCGGACCTTGCGGGCCGGCGTTGGCACGAAGCTCGTCGTGCCGCGCAGGCCGACATCCCCCAGAAGCGCCACATCCAAGGCACCGGCTTTGACCGGCTCAATGGTCTTTGAATTCGAAAGCGCCAAATTTGGGTCAGCCGGATCGGCTGCCGGTGCCTTCGCCAGTACGGTCTTGTAGAACCGATTCATATCGCAGGTCTTGAGCGGTGCTGCCGTGCGATAGGCCCCGGCATTGGGCAACTCCGCATAGCGCGCGCCTGTCGTCACCGAAATCATCTCGTCGGTATTCCGGTCCGCACTGGTTATCCGGTAGACATCCATCGCCGGATCGTCGCAGATGAATTTGCACTGCGCGGCGATCGCTTCCACGTCCTCAGCCGTGTTGTAGCCGGAATTCGGTGTCGGGAATGAATAACCGTCCGATAGCCGGACGCAACGCGTCTCCATCTTGGCGCTGATACGCGGCAGAGCATATCCGGCCGTTGCGCCGCGAGCAGCAGCGGGGTCGGCGCGGCGGACTGGGACACGCTCTGCAACCGTCGGCTTCCGGCAACTGGGGTTCGACGCAACAGACAGGCTGGCAAGGCGAGCGCTCGCCTGCGCGATGCGGCCGGCGATTTCGCGGCATGCGAAGGTGGATGCAGCCGCACAGCTATATTTCACTTCGAAGGCCCGGTTGGCGGCGATCTGGCGCTGCAGGCGGGCGATTTCGGGGCTGGCCGATGCTCGCGAAGGCGCGCAATCTCCGGCCTGCGCGCCATTGCCATGGATCGCAACGCTTACCAGCGCGGCAACCAGCAAGACGCTCCATTGCCTGATGCAGCCCGCAACTTGCATAGATCCATACATGATGACAGCCCTTGCTGCTCTCTTGCGAACAGACGCAAGCATCCCGGCGCTCTTGCCCTTGCAAGTTCGCTGCGGTTTGGCTGGGTCTGCACAATCATCGATTTATCGCAGCCGGCCCGAATGCAATGAAGGCTCTGCGACAGGATCTCTCATAGGTTGAGAAGGGATTGAAATAAAGCGGAACTTAATCGGATGGTTAAGACCGTCGGTTGCAATGCAGGCGACCGATGATGGGATCGGCAAAGTCTCAGGCGCTGGTGAGCTTGGCCCGGAGCTTGTCGTGGATCGGAGCGGCAAGATAACGGGCGCGATCCTCATCGGAGAGGTTCTTGTCGAAGGTTTCCAGCATTTCCGGCATCAGGACCGGCGAACCGGAATAGGCGTGATAGGTCACGGCATCGCCGGCTTGGACGACGCCATCCTTGAGCACGCGGCAGTAGAAACCCGGTCGTCCGGCCTTGGCAAAACGTCGGGCGAAAGCGGGATCGTCCATGCGCGCAGTGAGCGTGGCGCAGGGGATGCGCGCCGAGGTGACTTCGAGTTCGATCGTCTCTGTCGCAAACCGATCGCCAACCGAGATCTTGCGGCTGTCGGCGCCTTCGATCACCAGGTTCTCACCGAAGATGCCGGGTTTCAGCTCGCGCGCTAACTCCTTCGACCACCAGTCGAGATCGATGGAGCCGAGCGCATAGACCGCCTGATCGACGCCGCCATGGTGCTTGCGATTGCAGATCTTGTCGCCGATCAGCCCTTCGCGGTCGATCATCACACCCGTCTCGACAGGATGCTTGAAAATGCCGGTCTTGTAGGTTTTGCCGGGCAGGATTTCGGCGCTGCCAGCGCAGACAGCGAGGATTTTCATGGGTAACACTCTCTTTTCGGCGATTCCGTTCCCCGCAGATATGGAGTAGAAACGGCCCATGGCAAAGCGAGTCACCGGCCCCGAAATCGAAAAACTCATTCAGCTCCTGGCAAAGGTGCCCGGGCTCGGGCCGCGTTCGGCCCGGCGCGCTGCCCTTCATCTCGTCAAGAAGAAAGACCAGCTTCTCGGACCGCTGGCCGACGCCATGGGCGAGGCCTACACCAAGGTCCGCATCTGCTCATGCTGCGGCAATGTCGATACGATCGACCCCTGCAGTGTCTGCTCCGACGAGCGGCGCGACAACTCGGTCATCATCGTCGTGGAAGACGTTTCCGATCTCTGGGCATTGGAGCGGGCAAGCGCGATGAACACGGCCTATCACGTGCTCGGCGGCACCCTGTCGCCGCTCGACGGCGTCGGGCCTGACGATCTCAACATCAAGGGTCTGGTCGAGCGCGTGGCAAAGGGCGGCGTGCGCGAACTGATCATCGCCGTCAACGCCACCGTCGAAGGCCAAACGACGGCCCATTACATTACTGATCAGCTGGATGGGCTGGGCGTCAAGATCACCCGGCTGGCACATGGCGTTCCCGTTGGTGGCGAGCTGGACTATCTGGACGAGGGGACGCTGACGGCGGCGCTGAGGGCGAGGACGGCGATTTGAGGAAAGCTATGCGTATGCCGCGCCTTACCCCCCTCTGTCACTCCGTGACATCTCCCCCACAAGGGGGGAGATTGGCCGCCGCGGTCTCTCGATTGAACAGTCTGCTGGGAAGCCGGCGTGGAAAAAGAAAGATCTCCCCCCTTGTGGGGGAGATGTCGGTAAAGCCGACAGAGGGGGGTAAGGCGCGGCAAACTCTGGCGGCGGCGCTCCTCGCCCTCCTGACGCTCACCACCTCCTCTCCCGCCCTTGCCGCCTCCAAGGCCGACACCGAGGCGCAATTCCGCCAGTGGCTGCAAACCGATCTCTGGCCGGAAGCGCAGAAATCCGGAATTTCCGAAAAATCCTTCAAGGCAGCCTTTGCCGATGTGAAACTCAACTGGGACCTGCCTGATCTCGTTGCACCGGGCACCAAGCCACCGAGCGAACAGAAACAGAGCCAGGCGGAGTTTTCTTCGCCCGGTGCCTATTTCTCTGAGCAGAGGCTGCAGGGTCTGGCCGCGACCGGCCGCAGCCTTGCCAAGGAAAATGCCGCGACACTTAGGCGGATCGAGAAGGCCTACGGTGTTCCGGGACCGATCATCGTTGCCATCTGGGGCCGCGAATCCGGCTTCGGCCGAGCGAAAATCCCGCATCCGATCATGGATGTACTCGCCACCAAAGCCTTCATGTCGACGCGCGGTGATCTCTTTCGGCGCGAACTGATCGCGGCTCTTCATATCCTCGACAGTGGCGACGTTCGTGAGGCTGAGATGAAGGGGTCCTGGGCCGGTGCCATGGGCCAGCCGCAGTTCCTGCCGACGAGCTTCCTCAAATACGCAGTCGATTTCGACGGCGACGGGCGGCGTGACATCTGGAAATCGACACCCGACACGCTTGCCTCGATCGCCAACTACCTGGCAAAAAAAGGCTGGCAGCGTGGCCGCGACTGGGGTTTCGAGGTCTATATCCCCGCCAATGTCACCTGCGCACAGGAAGGTCCGGACCTGGCAAAGCCGATTTCCCAATGGGCATCCGATGGTATCGAACGGACATCCGGCAAGGCGTTTCCAGCAAGCGAAGCCAAGGCCGATGGCATGATGCTGGTTCCGGCCGGCCGCCATGGTCCCGAATTCATCGTCACGCCGAATTTCTACGTCATCAAGGAATACAACAATTCCGACCTCTATGCCCTCTTCATCGGCAACCTCGCCGACCGGATCGCCTCGGGTGGCGGCGCGTTCAAGCGCGAGTTCGGCGACGTCGGCAAGATGCTGCGCTCGGACGTCTTGAAGATGCAGAAGGCGCTGGAAGGCCAAGGCTACGATATCGGCAAGGCGGATGGCCTGGCCGGCTATAAGACCCGGCGCTCGCTTGGCGCATGGCAGGCGAAGAACGGCATCGAGCCGACTTGTTTCCCGCAGAAAAACCTGTTGGGAAAATTCTAGAGCGGTTCATCTAGACCGGGCGAAACCGCATTCGATCCCGCCCGGTCCGATAATCAGGCGAGGTTTGTTTCGAGTAGATCCAAGATCGCAGACCAGCCCTTTTCGTGGCCCTGCCGCGCTTCTTCGGATTTGAACTTCACCTGCTTCAAGGTGATTTCGGTCGTGCCGGCATCCACTTCAGCGAGATCGATGGTCACCACGCTGTCGTCAAGCGAATAGGGCGACTCCCAGGTGAAGGCGAGACGCGAATAGGGGTCGATCTCGAGATAGGTGCCGGCGTGCGGGATTTCCTTCTCGGCGGTCACCATGACAATCGAAAACCGGCCGCCCTTCACCGAATCGTTCTTGACTTTGGACGGCTCGGTGCTGCCCGAAGGCACTACCATGAATTTCGCCAGCATGGCTGGCGAAAGCCAGGCATTGAACACTTTCTCGCGTGAGGCTGCAATTTTGCGGTTCACCGTCAGTTCAAGCTCATTCATCTTTTCATCCTCCAAAACGAGTAGGTTTTCCAGCGCCGCAAGGCGCAGTTCCCAGATGGACTTCAATTGCGCGAACCAGTTCTCCGTCAGCTTCAGCGGTTCGAGTTCGGCTGCGATGAAATGCTCGCGGCCTAAAGTCCGGCGGGTGACAAGTCCTGCTTCCTCCAGCACCTTGATGTGCTTGGAGACGGAATTGAGGGACATGTCGAAATGGGAGGCGAGCGCCGTCACTCTCAAAGCCCCCTCCTGAACAAGCAGTGTCAGAATCTGTCGCCGCGTGGTGTCACCGGCAGCCTTCAGAAGTCGTGACAGATCATCTTCGTTCATTATTCATCCCAATGGTTGAATATACAAAATACACGTGATAGTCAACCATATGGATGAGTATTTTTGAACGCGCAAAGACGACAGTCCCCGGAAACTTTGCAGCATTGGCCTCCTGAAATTTGAGGGGACTGGGACGGCTGCAAAGCCGATCACCGGATGACGAGCGGGCAAGCACTCCTTCAGTGCATGTCCATCTGCTGCTTGTAGCGCTCGTAGTCGTAAGGCAGGATCGTCTGGCGCTCGATCATCCGGTGCACGCGG
The DNA here is from genome assembly GCA_900471525.1 of Hyphomicrobiales bacterium. GTDB lineage: Bacteria > Pseudomonadota > Alphaproteobacteria > Rhizobiales > Rhizobiaceae > Pararhizobium. The sequence continues at coordinate 99,527 of UCEZ01000047.1, forward strand.
GGTGCGGCATCACCCCGATGCAGGGCGAGAAGACGGTCGCCGATCTCCGCGTCGGCCTGCGTGCGGCGCTGGTTGTGGCGGACATATTCCACCCAGGTCGGCACGTGATAAGTCTCCGTCCAAACCGTCGGGTTTTCCAGATCGCGCATCAGGCCCCATTGCCCCGCCCCATCCCTGATCCGGATGCGGCGGCGCTCTGCCATGGCGGTGAGGAAGTCCGGCACATCGTCGTCTGCGATCTCGTAGTCGATCATCACGACGATCGGTCCGCTGCGGGGTTTAAGGTCGAGCTTCAACAGAGGCTCGGAAAAGCGGTTGAGCGGATCGAGATTGAGCGACTGGAACTCCGGTAGCGGCAGTCTCAACCCGATGACGGCGCCGACGACCATCAGAAGCGCCGACACGATCAGAGCATTGGCCGGGCCGTGGGCTTCGGCCAGCTGACCCCACATCCAGCTGCCTGCCGCGATGCCGCCAAAGGTCGTGGTCTGGTAGAGCGATAGCGCCCGCCCGACGACCCAGCGTGGCGTCGAGAGCTGCACCGTCGTGTTGAACAGCGACAGCGCCAGTACCCAGCCGGCACCAGACAAAAGAAGCGCCAGGCTCGTCAGCCAACCATAGGGGCTGACGGCTGTGACAAGCGCACTGACAGAAAAGCCCGCAAAGGCGATGCGGACGATCCACTCGCTGGAGAGATGTTCGCGCAGTCGGGCGCTCAGAAGCGCGCCGCCGATGGCGCCGAGGCCGAAGGCGCCGAGCATGATGCCGTAGGTGAGCGGCCCCCCAGCGACGAGATCGCGGGCAACCAGAGGCAGAAGTGCCAAGATGGCGCTGGCCGACAGGCCGAAGACGAAGCCGCGAAACAGCACCTTGCCGATATTGGGCGACATGGCGACATAGCGAAGGCCCGCCGAAATCGCCCGGCCCATCGATTCACGCGGCAGCTTGCTCAGCGTCACCTCGCGGCGCCAGCGGACGAGCGCAAAGAGGATGGCGAAATAGCTGAGCGTATTGGCGGCAAATGCCGCAGCTGCGCCTGCCGCGGCGACGATGACCCCGCCAATCGCCGGGCCGACCGAGCGGGTGATGTTGAAGCCCATGCTGTTCAGGGCGACCGCTGCGGGAAGCACGTCGCGTGGCACCATGTCCCCGACGGAGGCCTGCCAGGACGGATTGTTGAGCGCCGTGCCGCAGCCGATGAGAAACGTGAAAAACAGAAGCAGCCACGGCGTGATGAAGCCGAAATAGGCGCAGACCGTCAGAAGTGCGGAGACACCAAGCATGAAACACTGGGCGATCAGCATGATGCGCCGCCGGTCGAAATTGTCCGCCAAAGCGCCCGAGACCAGAGAGAACAGCATGATCGGCAGCGAGGTCGAGGCCTGCACCAGCGCCACCATGTTCACCGACGACGTGATGGACGTCATCATCCAGGCAGCGCCCACCGCCTGGACGAGACCGCCGAAGTTGGACGCGAGGCTTGCAACCCATATGACGCGGAAGGTGTCGTGCTTGAACGGCGCCAGTGGCGATAGTCGATGCGGCAAAGCGCTTCCCACCCTGTCTGTCTTTGAATCGTCTTGTGATGCCCAATCTAGGCGAGATGATCTGCCGGGCAAGCAAAAGCGCTGGCCTTGGCATGATTTTGCCACTTCAACCACCACATCCAGGTTTTGTGGGCCTGGCAGCGGGATATCTTGCATTTGCGGATAATCGAGCGTATATGAGCCTCAAATTCTTGATCGGTTGATGAAGAGTGGGCCCGTCAGGACCCGCTCTTTTTTATTACCCGATGTTTTGGGAGAGCATCGTTTGTCCGATACGACAACGGCAGAAAATACACAGGAACCGCGGCTGATCACCGAGACCGGGATCGACCGGCGCATCGCCGACATCATCGAGCCGGTGCTTGTTCCGATGGGATACCAGCTGGTGCGCGTCCGCCTCTCGTCACAGAACGGCGCGACGCTGCAGATCATGGCCGAGCGCCTCGACGGCACGATGACCGTGGAAGATTGCGAAGCGATCTCGACGGCGATTTCGCCGGTGCTCGATGTGGAAGATCCGGTCGAGAAGGCGTATCATCTTGAGGTATCGTCGCCCGGCATCGACCGCCCGATGGTGCGCAAGTCGGATTTCAGCCGCTGGGCCGGCCACCTGATCAAGTGCGAGACCTCGATCCTGGTCGACAACCGCAAGCGTTTCCGCGGCAAGATCGTGTCAGCCGACGACGAGGGTTTCACGATCGAACGCGATCAGCCGGCTTACGGCGAAGAGCCGCGCGTGGTCATCCCCTTCACGGCGCTGGCCGAGGGCAGGCTGATCCTGACGGACGACCTGATCCGCGACGCGCTGACAGCAGACAAGAAGGCGAAGGCAGCCCAGGCGGCCAACGAAAACTTCGAAGACGAAGATTCGCCGATCAATTGAGTTTATGGGCGCGGGACGCCTCGATGCGAGGCCCCGGCAATCAGACGGAGACTTTAATATGGCAGTGAGTGCTAACCGGCTCGAACTTCTGCAGATCGCGGATGCCGTCGCGCGCGAAAAAGTGATCGACCGCGAAATCGTTCTGGCCGCCATGGCCGACGCGATCCAGAAGGCGGCCCGCTCGCGCTACGGTTCAGAGAGCAACATCCGCGCCGACATCAATTCCAAGACCGGCGAAATCCGGCTTCAGCGCCTGCTCGAAGTCGTCGAGGTTGCCGAAGATTACTCGACGCAGATCCCGCTGGAGCTTGCCCGCGACCGCAACCCGGACGCCATTCTCGGCGACTTCATCGCCGATCCGCTGCCGCCGATGGATTTCGGCCGCATCGCCGCCCAGTCCGCCAAGCAGGTCATCGTCCAGAAGGTGCGCGAAGCCGAGCGGGACCGCCAGTTCGACGAATTCAAGGATCGCATCGGCGAGATCGTCAACGGCACGGTCAAGCGCGTCGAATACGGTAACGTCATCGTCGACCTCGGCCGCGGCGAAGGCATCATCCGCCGCGACGAAATGATCCCGCGTGAGAACATGCGCTATGGCGATCGCGTTCGTTCGTACGTATATGATGTCCGTCGCGAACAGCGCGGCCCGCAGATCTTCCTGTCGCGTACCCATCCGCAGTTCATGGTGAAGCTGTTCACCATGGAAGTTCCGGAAATCTACGACGGCATCATCCAGATCCGCTCGGTCGCCCGCGACCCCGGCTCGCGCGCCAAGATCGCCGTGATCTCGAACGACAGTTCGATCGATCCGGTCGGCGCCTGCGTCGGTATGCGCGGTTCGCGCGTCCAGGCCGTTGTGGGCGAGTTGCAAGGCGAGAAGATCGACATCATTCCGTGGTCGCAGGATCCGGCGTCGTTCATCGTCAATGCGCTGCAGCCGGCGGAAGTGTCCAAGGTCGTTCTCGACGAAGACGCGGAACGCATCGAAGTCGTGGTCCCGGACGAGCAGCTGTCGCTGGCCATCGGTCGCCGCGGCCAGAACGTCCGCCTCGCATCGCAGCTGACCGGCTGGGATATCGACATCATGACGGAAGCGGAAGAATCCGAGCGTCGTCAGAAGGAATTCAACGAGCGCACCAACCTGTTCATGGAAGCGCTCGACGTCGACGAAATGGTCGGCCAGGTTCTGGCATCGGAAGGTTTCGCAGCCGTCGAAGAGCTCGCCTATGTCGAGCTTGACGAAATTGCCTCGATCGAAGGCTTCGACGAGGACACGGCGAGCGAACTGCAGACCCGCGCCCGCGAGTATCTCGAGCGCCTGGAAGCCGAGATGGACGCCAAGCGCGTTGCACTCGGCGTATCCGACGAGTTGCGCTCGATCAACGGCATGACGGGCCAGATGCTGGTGGCGCTGGGCGAAGACGGTATCAAGACGATGGAAGACTTCGCAGGCTGCGCCTCGGACGATCTCGTCGGTTGGTCGGAACGCAAGGACGGCGAAACGAAGAAGTTCGAAGGCTTGTTCTCCAAGCTTGAGGTTTCGCGCGTCGAAGCCGAACGCATGGTTCTGCAGGCGCGCCTCGCTGCCGGCTGGATCACGGAAGAAGACCTGGCGCGCGAAGAAGAAGCGCTCGAAGTCGTGGAAGGCGCGGAACAGGACGCCTGACAAGGGCGTTGCTGATCGTGATACGGACTTGATGATGCTGCTTGAAAACCGCCATGCTGGTTGAAGACAAGGACCCTGTCGGGGACATTGATGGTGAAGCAGTGAACGGCCGCATGTGCATCGTGACACGGCAGAGCGGGACGCCGGAAACGCTGATCCGCTTTGTCGCCGGCCCTGACGGCCGGGTGGTGCCTGATCTGAAGAAGCAGCTGCCGGGCCGTGGCTGCTGGGTGACGGCGGAACGGGCGGTGCTTGAAAAGGCAATTGCGAAGAAGCTGTTTGCCCGTGGCCTGAAGAAGGCCGATGTGACGGCGGGACAAGAGCTTGCCGACGAGGTGGACCGGCTCTTGTCGATGCAGCTCGCAGGCATGATGAACATGGCGCGCAAGGCTGCGCAGTTCATCAGCGGCGCCTCGAAAGTCGAACAGGCCGTACGTGGCCTCGCGGCGCTTGCCACCTTCCATGCGGTGGATGCCGCAGCGGACGGTGTGCGCAAGATTGACCAGGCGCGCAAGGCGATGAGCTTTGTTGCCGATGACGGACAGGAAATACCCTCCTTCCGCTTCTTCACCGAAGCGGAAATGGAAGGGCTTTTAGGCCAGAATGCTTTTATCCATGCTTGCGCGCTTGCAGGGCAGGCGGGTGAGGGTGTAGTGAAGCGCGCAAACATGCTCGAAAGATATCGGGGAACCGTCCCCGCTCGAGCCGTTGGCGCCTCTACTGGCTTGCCGACACAATGACGCGGGTCACCGGCGCAGGCCGGAAAAACCGCGATTGTATATATGAAATCGAACGACGGGGTCTGGTGATACGCATCCGGCCCTGATCTTAGGAACGGAACGGAATGACCGACAACAACGACGACAAGACATTCGGCGGAGCCAAGAAGACGCTGACCCTGAAGCCCTCCGGGGTCAGTCAGGGAACTGTTCGGCAGGACATGGGTCGTGGCCGGACGAAGGCGGTCGTGGTCGAAACGCGCAAGCGGCGGCCGCATCGGCCGGAAGACGAGAAGCCGGTTGTTCCGATCACGCCCGCCCCCGTGGCACGCGTCGCAGAGCAGCGGCCGGCACCGGTGCAGCAGCCGTCGCGCCCTGCGCCGCAGCAACAGCAGCCGCGCCAGCAGGACAATCGCCAGCAGGACAACAACCGCCCGCGTGTCGGCGTGGTTCTCAACCAGCTGTCGGCTGGTGAGATCGACGCCCGCCGCCGTGCGCTGGCCGAAGCCCAGATCCGCGATGCGGAAGACGCAAAGCGCCGCGCCGCCGAAGAGGCACGCCGCCAGGCCGAGGAAGCCGAGCGCCTGAAGCTCGAACAGGCAGAAGCAGCCCGCCGCGCCGCGGAAGAAGCAGCCCGCACACCTGCGGAACGCGAAGCCGAGAAGGCAGCGGTCGAAGCCGCGCAGGCCGCCGAAGCCGAGGCAGCTGCCGTTGCTGTCCGCAAGGCGGAAGACCAGGCTCGCGCCCAGGCAGCAAAGCCTGCAACGACGCCTTCGACGGTGACCCCGGTACTCGGCGCCCGCCGCAAGACGGAAGCCGAAGAGGAAGAGGCCCGCCCGAACCGCGGCGCCACCGCACCGGTGCGCGGCAAGGTCGTCCGGCCGGAGCCCGCCAAGGCACCTGCCCGCCCGAAGACGGAAGAAGAACGCCGCAAGGGCAAGCTGACGCTGACGGCCGCTCTCGACGACGAAGGCAATCCGCGCGGCCGCTCGATGGCTGCGATGCGCCGCCGGCAGGAGAAATTCCGCCGCAGCCAGATGCAGGAAACCCGCGAAAAGGTTATGCGCGAAGTGATTCTTCCGGAAACCATCACCATCCAGGAACTGTCCCAGCGTATGTCCGAACGGGCCGTTGATGTCATCAAGTACCTGATGAAGGAAGGTCAGATGATGAAGCCGGGCGACGTCATCGACGCCGACCTCGCAGAACTCATCGCCGGTGAATTCGGCCATACCGTCAAGCGCGTTTCGGAATCCGACGTCGAAGAAGGCCTGTTCAATGCCAAGGACGACGGCGAGATGCTGCCGCGCCCGCCGATCGTGACCATCATGGGTCACGTCGACCACGGCAAGACCTCGCTGCTCGACGCCATCCGCAAGACCCATGTGGTCTCGGGCGAAGCCGGTGGCATCACCCAGCATATCGGCGCCTATCAGGTGGAGCAGAACGGCAACAAGATCACGTTCATCGACACCCCCGGCCACGCCGCGTTCACCGCGATGCGTGCCCGTGGCGCCCAGGCGACTGATATCGCGATCCTCGTGGTCGCAGCCGACGACAGCGTCATGCCGCAGACGATCGAATCGATCAGCCACGCCAAGGCTGCCGGCGTTCCGATCATCGTGGCGATCAACAAGATCGACAAGCACGAAGCTGACCCGCAGAAGGTACGTAACCAGCTGCTGCAGCATGAAGTGTTCGTCGAAACCATGGGCGGTGAAGTGCTCGACGTCGAAGTGTCGGCCAAGACTGGCCTCGGCCTCGACAAGCTGCTCGAAGCCATCCTGCTGCAGGCCGAAATCCTCGATCTGCGCGCCGATGCGGATCGCAGTGCAGAAGGCACAGTGGTCGAAGCCCAGCTCGATCGCGGCCGCGGTGCCGTTGCCACCGTTCTCGTCCACAAGGGTACGCTGAAGCCAGGGCAGATCATCGTCGCCGGCGACCAGTGGGGCCGCGTGCGCGCGCTTGTCAACGACAAGGGCGAACACGTCAAGGAAGCGCCGCCGTCGATGCCGGTCGAGATCCTCGGTCTTTCCGGAACGCCGCAGGCGGGCGACAAGTTCGCCGTCGTCGAAAACGAAAGCCGTGCCCGCGAAATCTCCGAGTATCGTCAGCGCCTGACCCGCGACAAGGCCGTTGCCCGTGCATCGGGCCAGCGCGGTTCGCTCGAGCAGATGATGATGACGCTGCAGAACACTGGCCTCAAGGAATTTCCGCTGGTCATCAAGGGTGACGTGCAGGGCTCGATCGAAGCCATTGCCGGCGCACTCGACAAGCTGGGTACCGACGAGGTTCGTGCTCGCATCGTGCATTCGGGTGCCGGTGGCATCACCGAGTCCGACATCTCGCTGGCGGAAGCCTCGAATGCCGCGATCATCGGCTTCAACGTTCGTGCCAACTCACAGGCACGCACCGCGGCTGAGCGTGCCGGTATCGAAATCCGCTACTACAACATCATCTACGACCTGGTGGATGACGTGAAGGCAGCGATGTCCGGTCTTCTTTCGCCCGAAAGACGCGAAACCTTTCTCGGCAATGCCGAAATCCTGGAAGTGTTCAACATCACCAAGACCGGCAAGGTCGCGGGTTGCCGCGTCATCGAAGGCAAGGTCGAACGTGGTGCGGGCGTGCGCCTGGTGCGCGACAACGTCGTCATCCACGAAGGCAAGCTCAAGACCCTCAAGCGCTTCAAGGACGAAGTCTCCGAAGTGCCGATGGGCCAGGAATGCGGCATGGCCTTCGAGAACTACGAAGACATCCGCGCAGGCGACACGATCGAGTGCTTCCGCGTCGAGCATATCACTCGCACGCTGTAATGGCTTTAGGGCTGACAAAGACACTATCCAGAATGGCGGCTTCGGCCGCCATTTTGCTGTGCGGTTCTCAAACTGCGTCAGCCGAGGTCTGTGACAAGGCTTACGATTTCGACCACGGCGATCTTGCTCCGGTGAACGCGGCGACGGAATTTCTGTTGCTTGCAGCGGGACCGATCGTTGGATTGGTCGTCTTCTTTGTCGGCCTGGATCTCGCGACATCGAAGCCCGGCACTCTGTTCGGCCTGTCCGCTTTCCTCGGGACCATTGGCCTGTTGCCCTATTTAGCTACGCGCGACGAACAGTTCGAAACCTCTATGATAGAAGGCGGGTTGCGCAGCCCCCAATTCCATTGTTGAGCTGGTGCTTCTGGCGGCGGCGGTGATCGCGGTGATGACGGCTTTCAAAATACGATACGGAACATCATCCGCCGCCTGATCCCCCTGAAAATGGCCATGGTGGCGACAGGCGGCAGCGCCTACGATGCCGGACTAATCCGTTCGGAAGGTTTTTTTCAGATGTTCGCCAATTTCCTCGCCCTCACCCTGATCAACACGTTTTCCTGGCTCGGCGGTCAGGGCTACTGCGCCTATGACTTTGCCGTGCTGGAGAGCGGCGAGGAATTGACGAACATCTCGCTGACGCTGCGGCCGCAGTTCGATCCGGAGAATACGGCGACCGGCAACACGGAATTGCCGGATGAAACCATCACTTTCGACGCGCTCGGCGGATCGTCGGTCAATGCGGGAAATACGGCCAAGATCGAGACCGATTGCAATGTGGAAGGGTTCGACATCGTCGCGGCCGCTGGTACGTCGGGCGGAGAGCCCATTGATCTGATCGCGGCGGGACGAGTTGAGATCGACGGCTACAAGCCGCTGCCCCTGAAAATCGGGGAATAGCGCTGCGGCCGATCGGGACCGCAGCGCCAATGGTTAGATTTGCCGGCCGATTTTGGCATCCACCGACTGGGAATTCGATCCGCGGATCGCGAAGAAGAAGAAGATCGCAGCCCAGAGGATCGATTTTTCTGCGCCGGCGAGACCTTCGCCCGTGACGATGCCGTGGAAATAGACCGTGACCAGCAACACGATCATCGCCGCGAAGGATGCCGGGCGGGTGAACAGGCCGATCGCGACCAGGATGCCACCGAAGAACTCCGTTGCCGACAGGAGCGGCGACCAGAAGACGCCCGGATAGAAGCCGAGGCCTTCGACCATGCCGACAGCGCCGAAGGGATTGATGATCTTGCCGTAACCATGGGTGACGAGCAGGACGCCGGCGACGACGCGCAACAACGTTTCCGCCGTCGTATCGAGCGGCAGGTAGAACCGCTGCAGGGCGGGCAGCATGGCTGGCGGACGGGTGGATGAAATATCAGTCATGTTGTCTCCTCATGAATTTTGCAACGCAACATTCTTTTGCTGTGGATTTTGCAACGATCAAGGGATGCCGCCCGGAAACATGATAAATTTAGTTGACAATTTCGTGAGACGTTCTTGATCGCGCGCGGTTGTGGCATACGCCGCTGATCGATAACGTCTTCTCGACTGCAATCGCCACGGAAGCCGACATGACCGAAAAGCCGCGCATCACCATCCTTTACTGCACCCAGTGCAACTGGCTGCTGCGCGCCGCCTGGATGGCGCAGGAACTGCTCTCCACCTTCGGCGACAGCCTCGGCGAAGTGGCGCTCATTCCCGGCACCGGCGGCAATTTCGAAATCCATGTCGGTGAGGCGCTGATCTGGGAACGCAAGCGCGATGGCGGCTTTCCAGGCCCGAAGGAGTTGAAGCAGCGTGTACGCGATGTGATCGAACCGAAGCGGGATCTCGGCCACACGGACCGGACCTGATGGTGTGACCGCAAGCCTTCTTTTCGGCGTCTTCAGCGCCGCCTTCCTCTCGGCCACGTTACTGGTCGGCATCTCCGAAGCAGCGCTGGTTCTTGCGGCCGGTCAGCCGGATGCGCGAATTTTCGAGCTTTTCCTTGCGGCAACTGCAGGCAACGTGCTTGGCGCCGTGGTCAATTTCGCGCTCGGCCGTTTTCTCCTGCGCTTCGAGCACCGCCGGTGGTTTCCCGTCAGCCCTGCCAACCGGCAACGAGCCGAGGCGCTGTTCGGACGCTACGGCCGGCCCATCCTGCTTTTCTCCTGGCTGCCGGTGATCGGCGATCCGCTGACGCTCGCGGCCGGACTGTTGCGCACGCCTCTTCTCGTCTTCCTCCTCTATGTGACGATCGGCAAGGCTGCGCGCTACGCTGTGCTGCTATGGGCGTGGAGTGCCATTGCCGGCTGAAACTTCGCAAACAAAAACGGCGGGGAAATCCCCGCCGTCGATCAAATGGAAGCGTTTCAGCGATAGGGCGAATAGCAGATTCTGTAGACGCCGCCATAGCTCAGGAACCGGTTGGTTGCCGGATTGTAAGAGCGGTACCGCGACAGGCACCAGTCCACATGCGAACCGCCATACGAGTTGCGGTAGTAAGGCCGTGGGGCGATATAGACGTTGAGACCGGGGCGGTAGTAGGACCCGTACCCATAGTAAGGCCGGTAACCGTAATAGGGCCGATAGGGGCGATACGACCGGTAGCCATAATACGGCCGGTAACCGCGGTTATAGCCGCGATACTCCGGAACGCCGCGACGACGTTGAACGGTCTGCACATCCGTCTGTTGGTCGATCTTCACGTCCGGAGCGGCCAGCGGTACCGCCTGCGAAGAGGCCAAAGGTGTCATGATGGAGGCAGCGCCCAACACGCAGCCAATAACGAAATTTCGAAATCCCGCCATTTGTTTCCTCATTTCTCCCAAAAGGGTTTGCTTCGGTTGGTGTCCCTGTTTCATATTAACGGCCGGTATTTTTGTTTTATTCGTGTTTTCGCCAATTGCCCGACTGCAAATCCTGCGTCTTTTCGACGCCTTGCCCTTCCAACTTGGCAGAATGCGCCAATATTCCCGGCAAGTCACTCTCGCGGTTATCAAAATCCTGTCAACCAGACGGAGGATACATTGAGCTTGAAATTCGGCACGAGCGGCCTTCGCGGCCTTTCCACGGACCTGAACGGCCCGGCTGCCGCCGTCTACGCGACTGCGTTTGCGCAGTATCTCCTGTCGTCCGGCCAAGCCAGATCCGGCGACCCGATCCTCCTTGGCCGGGACTTTCGTTCCTCCAGCCCGGAAATTTCAGCCATTTGCGCGGGTGCATTGACCCGCGCCGGCCTGACCGTTCTGGATTGCGGCGCCGTGCCGACACCGGCGCTGGCGCTTTATGGCTTGGAAAAGGATGCGGCTGGCCTGATGATCACCGGTTCACACATCCCGGCCGACCGCAACGGCATCAAGTTCTATCGGCCGGACGGCGAGATCGCCAAGGCCGATGAAGAGGCGATCGGTGCTGCGGCAGCCGAGATTACGACGCAGTCGGTACGCATCGACGCGACACCGGGCTCGGCCGCGGATCATTCCGAACCAGCGAAGGCGCTTTTCCTTGCCCGCAATAAGGCAATCCTGCCCGCCGGCGCATTGTCCGGGCTGAAGATCGGCGTCTACCAGCACAGCACCGTGGCGCGCGACCTGTTCGTCGAGGTGCTCTCCTATTATGGCGCGGACGTCATACCGCTTGGCCGCTCTGCCAATTTCATTCCGGTCGATACCGAAGCCGTTTCGCCGGCGACGGTCGATCTGCTCAAGGCGTGGGCGAAAGAATACAGGCTCGATGCGATCGTCTCGGCCGACGGCGATGGAGACCGCCCGCTCGTCAGCGACGAGACCGGCCTGCCCTTGCGCGGTGATCTTCTGGGTCTGATAGCCGCCGAGTTTACTGGGGCCGCGGTCGCGGTGACGCCGGTCACCTCAAATTCCGGCCTGGAGCGTCGACAGAGCCTCTCCATCCTGCGCACCCGCGTCGGTTCGCCCTTCGTCATCGAGGGCATGCTGGAGGCCGTCCGCAGTGGCCAGACGGGCGTCGTCGGCTTCGAGGCCAATGGCGGCACGCTGACCGCCACCGACTTCACCCTCAACGGCATCCTGCTCAAAGCCCTGCCGACACGCGACAGCTTCCTGCCGGTGCTCGCAGTGCTCTTTCTCGCCGCACGCAGCGGTAAGCGTCTCTCGGCGCTTGCTGCGGGCTATGCCCTGCCGGCGGCGCTGAGCGACCGGATCGAGAATTTCCCGCTTGAGACAAGTGCTGCGCTGATGGCCTATCTGCGCGCCGGCGTGGACAATCTCTCCGCCTTTCTGGCTCCCATAGGCGCGCCGGAATCCGTCAGCGACATCGACGGGTTACGGGTCACGCTGACGGACAGCAGCGTCATTCATTTCCGTCCCTCGGGCAACGCGCCGGAGATGCGCTGTTACGTTGAAGCGGAAACTTCCGATCAGGCACAGAGGCTTCTCGAACAGGGCCTTGATTCTATCCGCGCCTTCGCCCGGCAATACGGCTGAAGCTGGAGGCTTCGCCAGACCGTCGCACGCCAATTTCGTGGAAAACCGTTGTGATCCAACGGTTTGTTTGACTTTCCGCAGTGGTTTTCAAGAAAACTTCAAAAACCCTGTTGACACCTGCCCGTGAGCCCCTTACATCCCCGTCCGTCGCCCAGATGGCGGAATTGGTAGACGCGCCAGCTTCAGGTGCTGGTACTCGAAAGGGTGTGGAGGTTCGAGTCCTCTTCTGGGCACCATTCCATTTTTGATCTTAGCCAGATCAATATGTTAAGCCTCTCCAAGAGATTGCGCATTAGGCACCTTGTAACAAAGGTGTGTAACAGTGCGCTTTCAATTGGTGCGCTCTATGGTCTCTAAAGGCTCTTCCATTCCCCGCTTTGTGAAGCGCATTCCGCCCCATATAAAGAGCCGAATGGTTGGCCCATACACTCGCCATTCTGCTTCGCGGTAGGGTGTCGCATCTCGCTTAAGCTCGTCGCTGAAATTGGATTTGCTCATGATAGCCTTCTTGCCTCAAATTTAGGAAAGAAGGTCTCTACAAATCTCGAGGCAATTCACGCCAAGTATCCCGCGTCACAGCTCGCTGATCCTGTTTGACGATCAGTGCCCGTTCAAAAGAAGCCACGAATAGTCCGCTTCGTTATGTTATTCCACGTTGTATAGACATATTCATGGGCCACGCTGATAAAGTAGCTCGCCCGCGACAAACACTCGTTGGAGAAAATTTCAACAAGCATCGCCGTTGTCGCCTCCGGCTCTATCCGGCCTGCTCGTTCAAGAGGTTCAGTGATGGCCTTCGAGAGTTCTGCCTTTTTTTTCCGGACCGGGGCCTGGAAACAGTTCGACTTTAGCTATCGGCCTATCGGACGCCTCAGTCTTCCATTGGCCAGGTATCGGAGAGGCGGTACCCGGTCTGGAAGGGGTCGGCGGGATCGACCATCAGCTGCTTGGTTCCGATAACCCAGGCGCGACCGGAAATTATCGGGCTGATTCCGGGCGTACCGTTGACGTCCAGTTCATGGTCGATGCTGCAATGGAATTCGGTGTCCAGGAGCGAAATGCCCGTGAACCTGTCACCAGCCTTCATCAGTCCCTTGGCATGCAGAACGGCCATGCGCGCGGAGCAGCCGGTGCCGCAAGGCGAACGATCGATCTTGCCCGGCCGGATAGCCACCGCGTTTTTGCCGCGCAGAACACCGTCCCTCATGACGGCGGGATCGGTGAACTGGCAGAAGGAAATATGACTCCAGTCGTTGACAGGATGCCTAAATCCGAGCTGCTCATTTGCGGCCTCTGTGATCTTCACGCCCATCAGCGCAATCTCGCGGGCTTGGTCGGGGGTGAGGCTCAGGCCGATCGAGGCTGCGTCGACGATGACGAAGCTGTCGCCGCCATAGGCTGTGTCAACGGTTACCGTGCCGATCCCTTCGACTTCGATCTTCGCGTCGAGCTTGTCGGCAAAGGACGGTACGTTGCGGATGCGGATCCGTTCGGCCTTGCCGTCGCGGCATTCAGCTTCGACTTCGATCAGGCCGCCGGGCGCCTCCAGGACCAGGCGAGTTATCGGTTCCTGCATCGGGATGATCCCGGTGTCCAGCAGGACGGTCGAGACGCACATCGAATTCGATCCGGACATCGGGGGCGTATCGGCTGGCTCCATGATGATCCAGCCCATCTGGGCCTTCGGGTTCTTCGGCGGCACCAGCAGGTTGACATGCCGGAAGACACCACCGCGTGGTTCGTTCAGGACGAAGTTACGGAGCGTTTCGTCTTCGGCGATCCAGCGGGACTGCTCCCAGACGGTTGCTCCCGGAGGCGGTGCAACGCCGCCAACGATAACGTCGCCGACTTCGCCTTCGGCATGGCAACTAACGACGTGGACGATCTTGGATGAGCGCAATTTTACATTCCTCAGTTGCTGAGAAACCGGAACGCGATTGCGTTCAGATTGATTTCAGGAAGGCTGCGGTTTCCGGCTTCTCGGGGTTGTCGAATATTTGCTCCGACGAGCCGATCTCGTGAATGCGCCCCTCACGGAAGAAGGCGACGCGGTCGGACACTTCCCGCGCGAAACGCATTTCGTGGGTGACGACGATCATTGTCATGCCCTCTTTCGACAGCATGCGCATCGTATCAAGCACTTCGCCGACGAGTTGCGGATCGAGCGCAGAGGTTACCTCGTCGAACAGCATGTAGTCGGGCGACATCGCCAACGCTCTTGCGATTGCCATTCGTTGCTGCTGGCCGCCGGAAAGGCGCGATGGAAACACCGCGAGCTTTTCCTTCAGCCCGACGTGAGACAGTTGCTCGATGGCAATCATCTCCGCCTCATCCTTGGATTTTCCGAGGACCTTCCTGAGAGCGAGCGTCACGTTCTCAAGGACCGTCAGGTGAGGGAAAGCATTCCACTGCTGAAACACGATGCCGATACGACGGCGCAGCTTGTTGAGGTCCGTGGCTTTGGAATGAACTTCCAACCCATCGATCGTGATACGTCCCTGCTGGATTCCCTCAAGGCCGTTGATGCACATCAACATCGTCGACTTGCCGGAACCCGAGCCGCCGATCATCGACAGGACTTCGCCCTTCTGGACCGTCAGGTCGACACCTTTCAGCACATGTAGCGGGCCGAATTGCTTGTGTACGTTCTCAATTGCGATCATTGCGTGCCCCACTTTTTCTCAAGTTGATTTCCGAGCCTGGCGATTGGAAAGCTCATCACGAAGTAGATCAGCCCGGTGATGCCCAAGATCAGCAAGGGCTCCTGAACTCGGGCTGTTACGATCTGCGAACTGCGCAGGAGCTCCACGATGCCAATCCACAGGACCAGAGCCGTGTCTTTCATCACGCCGAGCGCCAGTCCGAGCCAACTCGGAAAGACGACCCTTGTCGCGATCGGGAGCGTGATGGATGTCAGTTCCTGCAGCCAGCTGAGGCCGAGAGATCGCGCCGCCCTGCGTGTCGTCTGAGGGACCGCGCCGACCCCACTTCTGACGATCTCCGTACAGAATGCCGACGCGTAGATTCCCAAGCATATGCAGCCGACCGTAAAGGTCGGCCAGTTGAGCTTGAGCATGCTGTTGAATGAATTGAACAACACGAGCTGAATGAGGAGCGGGACGGACCGGAATACGTCAAGGACGGCACCGAGAGTGTTGCTGATCCACCAGGGAGAGCTTGCTCTGACAAGACCGAACAAGACGCCCAGACATGTTCCGATTATGACGGCGACCAGCGTAATCGAGAGCGTAGTCACGGCTCCCGAAAGGAGGAACTGGAAGTCGCCCCAGGTAAATGATCCACCAAAGTACATCGCAGCCTCCTAGTATCGGAACAAGCGCCAGGCCACGATGCGCGCAGACAACGTGAAGGCTTTGGAAATGAGGTAGTAGAGGGCGGCAGCGACGAAAAAGTACTCGAATGTCCTGTAAGTTACGACATTGAGCTTCTGGGTGACGCCCGTGAGGTCCGTGTTGAGGCCGACGACGACCCCCAGGGAACTCATCAGAATGGACCACACCATCTGGTTGGTCATGGCGTGGAAAACCGCCCGCAGCATTTGCGGGAGCACGACGTACCAGATGGTTTGCGCAGCACCCAGCCCGAGCGATCGCGCCGCTCGTGTCTGCGTCTCGGGAACGGCTGCGAACCCGCCGCGAAACGTTTCCGCGAGGTAGCCCGCATTGTTGAAGGTGATTCCGAACAACAGTGCCGCATAGGAGCTGACCTGCAGCCCGAGCGAGCCCAGACCGAAGTAGAGCATATAAATCTGGAACAGTGCCGGCGTGTTTCTCGCCGTCTCGATCCAGGCGTCGGCTGGCCAGATCAGATATTTTTTCGTTGATCGTTTACCGAGGGCCAGAAAAATGGCGAGAACTGTTCCAAACAGCATGGCCAGGCCGGCGATCTCGACCGTTTCCAAAGAACCCCAAAGCAGGTCGGGAAGCGATCGCAGGACCGGCCTCCACTGGAACTGATAGTCCATTTGCTACCCCATTCTCTGTAAGTGGTTGCGTACCGCAGCATTGGCCACAAAGAGCAACTCGAGGGCCAAAAATGCCTCGGAGAGCCGGCTCGACCGTATGTCTGTTAACGATCAGCGCTGGCAGGCTTCTCGCTCGCAGCAACCCAATTGTGCTCTCCAGTGGCACCCGATCGATTGTGATCGGGTGCTTTCTTTGATGAGACAGGCCTGGCTATCGGTAGACGCCGGGAACGGTGAGGTCTGGCGCTGTGCCGGCGTCTTCGCCAATCCACTTATTGTAAAGCTCAGCGTACCTTCCGGAGCGAACCTGGCGGTTCAGGAACAGGTTGATATAGTTGAGCCAGCCTTGTTCCTGTCGCTTGACGATCAGCGCGCAATAGTCGGCATCGACCGGGGCGGGGCCAACTATCTTCAAGCCCGGGTATTTGCCGGACGCGATGATCGCCGCCGCAATCGTTGACGTGGTGTAGGTCGCATCGATGCGCTTCTGTCCGAGCGCCAGGAATGTGTCCGACTGGCTCTGGAACGTCAGCATCTGGGAGTTGGGATCGTTCGCCTTCTTGACCTGTTCGGCGAGTGCAAGCGTTTCATACGCGCCGGCCGGGCCTCCGACCGTGTGCCCCTTGATGTCGTCCGGTCCCTTGATACCCGAATCTTCGCGCGCCAATACGATCGTCTCGAACACGAAATATGGAATCGAGAAACCCACGGTTTTCGCGCGTTCCAGCGTATCGGAGGCGACGGCAACGGCCACATCGGCCCGGTCCGACAAGACTGCGGGAATACGGTCGTTTTCCGGTGTGTCTACGATCTCGACTTCGACGCCCAGCGCCTTGCCGAGGTCATTGCAGTAGTCCACGTCGAAACCGATCGGCTTGTTATCGGCATCGCGCGAGCCATTTGGCGGGAAGTCGAGTTCGACGGCACAGCGAAGCTTGCCTGCACTGATGACGTCGTCCAGTTGGTCTGCATGGGCAGCCGAGCCGCAAATCGTTGCGGCGGCAAGAGCCATGAACGGGATGATTTTCCTCATTTTCAGTTCCTCTCTTTGTTATCGGTTCATCTTTAGAATATCGACTATCGTATACGTACTTTTGAAGCCAATTTTCAGGACGCCACGCCTTGTAGAAAACATCTAAGGATATCGTATACGATAGTCTTTGTGAGTCAATATGGGCAGGTCAGCCCGTCATGCCTGCGGCAATCATCTCGCGCGCCACTCTGCAAGCCGCGAGATCCCAAGCTGCGCAGCCGACGCTTTTGAAGAAAACCGGCCGTGCAACATTTGTCGTACCCTTGAGGACCTCGCCAAGGGAGATCACACCTGACCAGTCGACGCCGGCCTGAATGAGATCGCCGGCTTCGTGGCGAGCGCCGACAGGATCGTCGACGATGACTGCACTTGCCAACACCGTCTCCCTGCCCACTTCGGCCGCGTCGGGCGTAAAGGCCCCCACGCCCACAACAAGCCGACCCTCTGTTGCCGCCTCCGTGTAGACAGGCATCTTGCTTGTGGTCAGCGTAACGACGATGTCGATAAAGGACCAATCGCGATCCGCGAAAGGTCTGACACCACGGGAGGAATGCCTGGCGCAGAACAGTTCCTCTTCCTCCCGGGAAATACCGGCGACGACAAGATCGACATCCGGATAGAAGGATGACAGCGCCTGCACATGCGTCGAAGCCTGCTTGCCGGTGCCGATGATCGCGATAACCTTCGGCTGTGTTTTCCGAAGCCGGCTGATCGCCAGCAGCGTTATGGCTGCCGTTCGCCGACCAGTGACGGTCGGGCCATCAAGGGCGAACAGCGAGACGCCGGTGACGGCGTCATAGGCCACGACCTCCCCGTTGATCGTCGCAAGATTGCGGGAGAAGTTCGAAGGGCAAACATTGACCAGTTTATGGATCGCAATGTCCTGAGCGCTGGCGGGCATGGAGAGCATGACGCCGCCTGCCGCAAGCGGCGTGACCAATCGCTCGGGACTGGCGATCTCGCCAGCTGTGTATTCGGCCACGGTTCTCTCCAGTTCCCCGACAAGCAAATCGAAGGGGAGCAAACTTTCGGTGGACTTCGCATCGAAGCGCTGGATTGTCATCACTTCACCAGAAAACCGAATTTGAGCGGATCTGCTTCATCGATCACCCAGTTCGCGAAACCGCAAATATGTGCGTCGCCTTCCACTTCCGGAACGATGGCATCGAATTCCCCCACCTTCGTTTCGGAAAGCACGCGTCCCTTGAAGATCGTGCCGATGATCGATTCATTGACGAGAGTATCGGAGGCGTCCATCTGACCGCGAAGATAGAGCTGGGCGACACGGCCGGCCGTACCGGACCCCGTGGGCGAGCGATCGACCGCGCGATCGGCATAGACGCAGCAATTGGCCTGCGTAGAGCCTTCGTGGCGGGGATCGCCGTACACCATCACACCGTAGACATTGTTGAATTCCGGAATCTCCGGATGCACGAACGGCATCTTCGCGTTTACGGCAGCTTTGATCTCGTATCCGAGCTGCATGACGCGCTGGGCATCATGCTCCCGGATCTCCACGCCGACCTTCCTGCC
The DNA here is from genome assembly GCA_900471525.1 of Hyphomicrobiales bacterium. GTDB lineage: Bacteria > Pseudomonadota > Alphaproteobacteria > Rhizobiales > Rhizobiaceae > Pararhizobium. Next base: position 118,150 of record UCEZ01000047.1, read on the forward strand.
ATCGACGTAGAAATACGTGGCGCCGCCGTATGCGACGTCGCCGGTCACTTCGCCGAAGGTCGGCGTCTGGACGGTCACGTCACGGCTGAAGATGAACGACGGCACGTTGACAAACCGAACCGAGCCGGCGCGTTCCCCGTCCCATTGGACGTAGGCTTCGATAAAGCCACAAGGCGCGTCGATGCCAACCTTGGTTTCCGGCGTTTTCCGCTCGATCCAGCCCATCTCCACGGCGGCGGTCGCCAAGGCAATGACGCCATGGCCGCAGTGCGGGCTATAGCCGATGTTGTTGAGGAAGATCACGCCAAAGTCGGCCTCGGGGCTGACCGGTTCGGTCAAATACCCACCATAGAGATCCTTATGGCCGCGGGGCTCCAGCAGAACCGCCCGACGATAGTGATCGGCGTTCTGTTCGAGCCAGGCGATGCGTTCGACGATCGTCTTGCCCGGAATTTTGGGCAGTCCTTGCGTGACGAGGCGGAAGGTTTCGCCGCACGTGTGCAGCTCGACTGTGCTCAGGAATCGATCGAATTTCATTTTACTCCCTCTCGCGAACGACCATCCGATCGCTCATCATTTTTGAATTTAAGATATCGTATACGATCTACGTTGCGTGTCAAGGCAGCTTTTTGCCTTTCTGGGCTGCGTTTATTGGCGGCTGGAAGACAATCTGTTCAAACCGAACGCGGATAGATCGCGAACCGGACGTCCCGTAAGCACATCCGCGATGGTCTCGCCGATCCCCAACGCATGCTTGAAACCATGCCCGGAACACGCCGATACCAGAAACAGGCCCGGAATATCCGGATGCCAATCGAGCAAAAATCCGTGATCTGGCGTCGATGTGTAGAAGCACGGTTCCGAGTGTTGCAATTCTGAAGAAATGCCCCGGAAGAACGGCTGGATGTGATGCTGGTAAAACCGGTCGCCAGACATCCCGATGCGCGGATCAACCTCCGTGTCTGCCACAAAAAACTTCACCCCATCCCCCGATCCTTCGAGAGGGAAGACCGTCGCGCATTCGCCGCCGACGCTCTCGCGGAACCACATCAGGGTCGGAAACCTGTTCGGTTGATAGCTGGCAGTGTCGAGCGCTTTGAACGTGAACGTTCTTTGCTGGGTGACCGACAACAGAGGACCTAACTGTCCACCGAGGAGCTGGTCTGTTCCTCTGCCAGCGGCGATGACGGCCTGTCGGGCGCGGATTCGCAAGCCGTCAGCCTCTATCTCCACGCCGCCGGCGACCGGCGTGATCCTGTTGACGGCGGTGTTCGGCAAAATCTCGGCGCCGGCTTGCCTGGCAAGTGCGATCTGCAGGCTCAGCAACGGCTCGGGTCTGATAAAGCCGGCATTGGGTTCAAAATAGCCTGCATCGCCACTGCCCACGCCGATGAGCTGCGGGTAGAGCCTATTCAAGTCCTTGGAGGAAAAAACCAGGTGCTCGATGTTGTTGGCTTGAGCAATCCGAACGGTATCGCGCAGGAAACTGCTGGAACTGGTCGCGGCGTCCGATCCAATGATCAGCGTCCCATTACGCTGCATCAAATGGGCGTTGTGTCGGCGCTCCAGGTCACGCAGGAGTTCATTGGAGCGCTGGACGAAGTGAAGATAGGCGGGGCCTTCGGCGACAGCCTCCCTTGTGACCTTGAAGCCGCCATGGCTCGCGCCATGATGATGTGGAGGACTGTATTTGTCGATGCCGACGACTTTCCCGCCAGAACGAGCCAGAAAATAGAGCGCGGATGCGCCCATCGCCCCAAGGCCGATGACCGCATAGTCCGCATCAAGAACAGTTCGATCGGTGCTCATGAGATGGCTCAAGACGACTGACGCATGAAGAAGAGGCCGGGCAGATTGGCCGTGAAGCCCCATTTTTCGTAGAAGGGGACCATGTCCTCGAGGCAATAGAGCTCGCGATGCTTGACCTTCGAGAGGACGGGATCCGTCATGACGGTGTCCATCAGGAGCCGGCCAAGCCCGGTGTTGCGCCATGTATCCTTGACGATGATATCGAAGATCATCGCTTTGTAGACACCGTCGGTCATGGCCCGCGCAAAGGCGACCAGTTCTTCGTTCAGGGGGTCCACGAAGGCAAAGATGAGCTCGGCGTGCTTCATCAACTTTTCCACATCCGCTTTTTGCCGGCCTTTGGTCCACCATTGCTGTTGAAATAGTTCCACAAGTTCATCCACCTGCACCGGCGTCAGACCTCGCCGCAGTTCTAGTCTCTCTTTATCAAGCGCCATGGCCAAACCTCTCATTTCAGCAAATCGTCGTCGGAGTTCATAAGTCCTCCCCCGCCAGCATCCGAAGCCGCTGAAGATCATCAGCGGCGATCGGGATGCCGAATTGCCCGGCTGCTGCACGGTTCGTGAATCGTCGTTCGCCTGGCAATCGGTCCTGACCGGCGTCGACGAGCTGAGTGCAGAGGAGCGCAATCCGGGAAGCAAAATTCGTGGATCTGCCCCAATCGGGGTCGATCACGACAAGGAGTTGCCCCGCCTTCGGGGTTTGCGCACCGGCAAAGCCGGTGAAGTCATTCTCGAACGAGAATTGCCCACCGGTGACCGCTGCCGCGAGAATCTCGACAAGCAGGGCAATCGAAGATCCCTTGTACCCACCGAAGGTATTCAGCGCTCCGCCCGCCAGGATCGCATGGGGGTCCGTCGTGGGGTTGCCGGCGCGGTCAACGCCCGTCCCATCTGGAACAGGCTTGTCTGCGAGCGCATGCAGGCGGACCTCGCCATTCGCCATGACGCTGGTGGCCTGGTCGACCACCAGCGGATCGGCATCGTGAACCGGTACGGCAAAGGCAATGGGGTTGGTTCCGTAAACGGCCTTCCGGCCGCCACAGGGAACCACGTTCGCAAGTCCGTTCACCGCCGTAATGGCCAGGAACCCGGCCAAGGCAAAGGGCTCGACATCCGGCCACAACGCACTGAAGTGATGAGAATTGCGGGTAGCGATGATGGCTATGCCAGTGTCGCGAACGGTGCGTCGGATCAGCGGGTTCGCAGAGGCAAGTGCCCTCTGGGCAAAACCGTTGCGCGCATCGATCCGAATGAAAGACGGCCCGAGACGCACGACATCGGGAACCGTCAGGCCGTTTATCCATCCCGATCTCAACGAATCGACATAACCAGGAACTCGGAAAATGCCATGGCTGAGCGCGCCGTCTCGCTCACATGCGGCACAATTTTCGGCGAGTATATCAGCGGTCTCTGATGACGTGCGATTGTTGACGAAGATCGACGTCAGCAGCGATTTCAGCTCCTGAAAACTGACGCGGGCGTCTTGGGAATTGCTTGTCTCAGTCATCGGCCAGGAACCTCCTCAGGCAATTCTCGAGGAGGCGCGAGACGTTGTTGTTGTAGTTGTTGTACGAAAGGCTTCCGCAAAAGGTGATCGATCCCACGGCGAAGAGGCCGCCACCTGTTTCAGGCTTCCCGTAGACGATGTTGGCGCTTATGCCGCCGTGCTCCCGCTGGGCTCCGTCGAAGACGTCAGGCAGCAGAAATTCTTCAAATGTCGTGTGAAACGACGGCCCGTGACCTGCGGAGAAAGCCACAACCGTCGCAAAATCCGGTGTGCCGAGATCGGCAGCGGCTTGATCGATCTCGAAGCCCGCCGCTCCGCCGCCGGACAATCCGAAATCGCCGATGCGTTCATCAGGTGATATGCCCTCGAAAAGAAACGCCAGATCATCCCGGTAAGAGGCGGGTGTCCGAACGTAGTAGGAGCCTTCGAATCCTCCCTCGGCCGTAAAGCCGACGCCCGCAACCTTCTGAGGCGGAATTCCATTGCGGCGCCACAGGCCGCCATATTCTCCGTCGAGCTGATGGTAATATTCGCCCGGCGGGCTTGCCCAGACCCGCATTCCGCCTTCGGCGCGCCGAACCTCGATCAAATGCGGCATGTCGCTGCGACGGCCGATCTTCCAATAGAAACCGTTGCCGCCAAGATACATGAGATTACCGCCGGCTTCCCGGTAGGCGATCAGAGCCTCGACAGTGCGGCGAGTGTGGTACTCCGGGTGCGTCCCCGTCAGGACGACGTCATAGGATGACAAGGCGGCGAGACCGTCCCGGTCGAGGTCTTCGTCCGTGATGACGTCGAACGCAAGGCCCTTCTCCTCAAGCCAGTCCGTCAGGTGCGAGTCCGCTGGGAAATGCCGCATGCCCGATCCTTTCGGATCGAAGTAGACAAGATATTGCGGGCGCATGGTGAGGATGGGGCGCAGGCGCGACGACAGGGTTATACCGGAACCATCTGGATGCCGATTGTAAGTCGAATATCCGTAAGCGCCGACCTCATCAGGGTTGTGGGGATAGGCGCTCCAGGCAGCCACTCTTTCCGCAAGTTCGCCCACAAAGTTGCCGCGAGCGAAATTGGCGTAGGCCTGGTAGGTGAATGTCGGGGCCAGGAACAGGATTCTCTCCCGTCCCGTACTTTCCCCGGGCGTGATATAGAATGGAATGATGTCCTGGCCGGCGCCGTTATCGATCTCGAGTCCGTAGACGCCCGAGCGCGTGTTCTCGGGCACCTCGAGCTGGATCGTCGTCTTCCAGCCGCAGTCGCTGAGATCGTCGGAATGAAAGTGAATTGCCGCGTATTCGTGCGGTGCCTGTTTCCAATCCATATTTCGGCCGGACCATGCTGACGATCTGACGGCGCGGGTCGGCATATTGATCAGCGAAAGTCGTCGCCCGCTATCCTTCTCATCTGCCACCCACGTCTCTCGCGCATCGCTACCGAAATTCCAGCTCGAAATAACCTCCCACTCTGGCTCCCGCTCAGATCCTGTCGCATCCACGCACCTTGCACTCAGCGAAGGGTTTTCGATGGAGCCATTGAAGGTTTGCTCCGGATGCCCACACCACAGGGCGGCGAAGCAGATATGGTCGGCGCCTGTCAGCACGTCGCTCGTCACGTTCGAGAGGCTTGCGCGAACAACGTCATCACTCCTCTTCTGTGGATCCCGTGATACCGCCACCGAGACGCCGCTCGGCTCGAAAGCAACCTCGAGCCGGGACCAGCAACCCTTGGCCAAGCCGACGCCAAGGTCATGTGACTGCTGTTTGCCTATATGCCGGAGGAACAGCCTATCGCCCTTGATAACGATGGCCGCCCCTGAAGTGGTATCGCCATTCCGCAATGAGAAAAGTGTCTGCGCGGAATCGGTACGCAGTGCCGGCATTACGACCAAATCCACTTTGACTGCAGCGTAATCGCTCAATACCGGAATGGCACCGAATGCGCAGGAGCCGAGATGAATCCTTTGCTCCGCGGCCACATATCGGTCGGCGAGACCAAAATCGACCTCCTCCGTCTTCACGCCGGGGCCGTCCGGATTGGGATCACAGCAGATCAATCGAAGTGCGCGTGCTGTGACCGGCAGATCGTTACGCGACGAAATCTTGAATTCCAGCCGGCCACCAGGAGCGGCACTCAGAGGTGCGGCATATCCGATTAGTCCTGGTAGCTTTTGCCCGCTCATTGCCCGAGATCCGGTTTGCATCTTCATATAGAATATCGTATACGATCATAAGTCAAGACACCTGAAGCCAAATCGCATATATACTACGGTATTCGATTAGTACGCAGGTCGGCTGTCAGTCGATCATGGAGTGAACTTTGCCGCTAAAAGTCCAGAACCTGCCCTCGCTTGCCCATACCCCACCGACCTCCGATATCATCGCCAAGCATATCCGCGAGGCGATCGTTACCGGCGACCTGGATGAAGGCGAACCCATTCGTCAAGATGACATAGCCAAGCTTTTCGACGTCAGCAAAATTCCAGTGCGTGAGGCTCTGAAGCGATTGGAAGCCGAAGGTCTTGTCGAGTTCCAACGGAACCGCGGCGCCGTAGTGACGAGCGTCACCGAGCCTGAGATCGCCGAGATTTTCGAGGTCCGAGGCATGCTGGAATCAAATGCGCTGCAACTCTCGATACCGCGGATGACCGACCGGACGTTTCAGCGCGCCGAAGCCTATTGCGATGAGTTCGCACGCGAGACCGACGTCGCGCGATGGGCAGAATTGAACTGGCAGTTTCACTCCTGCCTCTACGAGGACGCCGACCGGCCATTCCTGCTCAATCTGATCCGTTCCGTGAATGATCGAATAGAGCGTTATCTTCGCATTCAATTGACTTTGTCGGGTGGAACCGGCGTCGATGATCGCGAGCATCGGCAGATACTTGCTGCTTGTCGAGAGCGCAATGTAGCTCTGGCATCGGAGCTGCTGGTTAGTCACATTACCAAGGCGTGCGAATCTCTGTTGAGCAATCTACCAAAGGTAAGGGATCGCAAATAGGTGGTCGGAAATGGCTGGTTGAGATAGGCCAACTGGCTATCTCAACCCCAATGACTTTGAAACCAAGGTGGGATTAGCCTAACCTCGTGTCCGTTAAACCGGCAGCCGGCCCGCGCCGACGCGCTTTCTGAAGACTCAGGCCACGTCAAAACGGATCGTCACGACACGCTTCGTTCGGGAAAACAGTTGCGGAGTGACAATGACGTGATGTGGCAGCGTGGTGGAATGGACTGCCTGACCCGAAGAACCCACGGCGCTCAAACATCGCCAAAATCATATTGCCAATGATCACTATCCGGACATAACAGCGCCATATGAGCCCAGCGCTATTTGCCGAGGCGCGTCAATTGCAGTGTTTCGGTCGGCATTTCACCAAAAGCCTCGCGGTAGAGAACGGAAAAACGTCCCATGTGGGTAAACCCCCAATTGCGGGCGACATCAGAAATTGAAACGCGATCGTGTTTGCCGGCGACAAGCTCGCGGCGCACACTCTCCAGACGCAATTGACGCAGGTAGTTCAGCGGCGTGGTATCCTTGAACTGCTGGAAGGCCACCTGCAGCGAACGGACGCTGACGCCGGACGCTTGAGCGATGTCTTCAACATTGATGGCGCTCGCAATATTCGCGATCATGTAGTCAATCGCCCGTTTCACCTGTCGCGGCATGGCAGGAGAAACAGGACGCTCCAACAATGCCGAATATCGGTGCGGCACGCTTTCAAGCATGGCGACCATAATCGTTCGGAAGAAATATTCCGTGGAGCGCGCCGAGATGTTATCCGGCGGACCGTTGGCGAGATTGTCCCAAAGGAGTTGCCCAAATGCGGCGAGCTTGGCACCGGCAGCGGACTGCATGTCGCATTCGGCGAAAAGATCGAGCTCGTGGATCACCGGCATGTCCAGCAGCTCGGAGAGCTGACGGATGACCGCTTTGCGGCTGAAGGCAATGCCGATGTGGCTTCGCTCGGAATGTAGCCGCAGCAGCCGGGTCTGGGAGAGATCTGTCGCAATAAGCTTGCCGGGTGTCGATACGAACTGGCGGCCGCGCGCATCCAGTTCCATCGCTCCGGCAAGTGGCACGTAGATCGCAAAGGCGTCCGGTGGCTCGGAGAAGCTGACCTCCATTCCAGACCGGCACACGCCCGACCAGATGTCGAATTCGCCTGTCGAGAAATGAAGGTCTTCCACCGAAATCGACGCCCCCTTGTTCAACGAACTGACGCGGACGGGCTTCAGGGTCTTCGCATAATGTTCACGCAACTGATCGACGTCGGCTTCCACAACCTTGAAACGGGAGACCTCGCCGGGTCTGCTCATCAGAGGAGGCGCCCTGAGGGAATGGGCGACGGCATTGCGGAGAGTTCCGCCGGGATAATATACAGGCGTATCTGCCCGGAGAAACCGCCGACCTCCAGCCTATAATGCTTCATCGTCAAAGCCAGCGTCTCCAATCATGTGCCTCAACACGGCTGATTAGTATGACTTTTACACATATTAGGACATTCGTAAACTCTTTCCGCGACGGACGAATATCCGCTGTGCGAACAGGATGTCCGCTGCACGCGCGAAACCGATGAAAAGGCGGGGCTCTTCAAACAGAGCTGCACGAGGCGCGCACGGTGCTAAATCGCTCAAAAAACCCAGATACAACTTTTATGGTATGTAGTTACAAAATATACATTCTTAACGGGAGAAACCTGCGACGTCATCGAAGTAAAATTTTCCTCTTCAAAATTGCATGCGCAAACTGGATATCTTTTCGTCATTTAAGCTCATCATTAATATTACTATTTACTTGTAGATAATGTTTGCAACGCACCATCGGCCGATCAAAAAGCTGAATTGGTGTATCTGAAAACATGCGTCTCATCTCTTTCGTCACCGCTCGGTTGCGGTTGAAATCCCTGCTTCGTGACAGAAACGGAAACGTTGCGCTGGTCGTCGCAATTGTTGCGGTGCCAATGCTTCTCGCCGTAGGCGCCAGCCTTGATTACACCCGCGCCTACAATGTTCAGAACAAGATGCAGGCTGACCTTGATGCCGCTCTTGTAGCGGCCATCAAGCAGATCGACACCAATGACGAAGGTAAGCTGGAAGAAAAGATTACCGACTGGTTTGAAGCGCAGGCAGACAAGCGTGATTCCAGCTACGACCTGACGGACATCAAGGTCGACAAGTCAGGTCACACCATAACAGCCACGGCCAAAGGGACCGTGCCCACGACTTTGATGACCCTTGCGGACATCAAAACCGTACCGGTTGGCGTCGTTAGCGCCATCAAGGGCCCGGCGACCTCCTACGTGAACGTCTATGTCGTCATCGACAAATCGCCCTCGATGCTTCTGGCGGCAACGAGCGCAGGGCAGTCACAGATGCGCAAGAACGCCAATTGCGAGTTTGCCTGTCACAACACCGCAGACCCGGTCACTGTTCAGGGTAAAAAGTACCCAACCTACTACGCCTACAGCAAAGCCGCGGGCGTCAAGCTTCGATCCGACGTCGCGCTTGACGCAGTGGGAGAGGTTCTCGACATGATCGACAGCGCCGATAATAGCCATGCGCGGATCAAGGTCGGCCTTTACGGGCTCGGGGAAACAATCTCGGAGGTCTTGTCGCCGACCTACACGACCAGCACGGTCCGGAAGAAACTTTCCGATGACAGCAGTGGCCTCACGAGCGCGAGTTCGATGAAGTCCACGGATTTCAACACGGCACTCAAGGCCCTGAAGAGCAAGGTTGGAGCTGCGGGTGACGGCTCGTCTGCAGGTTCGCCACTCAAGCTCGTTCTCCTGCTGACCGACGGCGTGCAATCGCATCGCGACTGGGTCATTACTGGCGCCGGCAAATACTGGGGCAAGGTGACGCCGCTCAATCCCGATTGGTGTGCTTACCTCAAGGAGAACAAGGCCAGCGTCGCAGTTCTCTATACCGAATACCTGGCGATCCCACTTGATTGGGGATACAACGCCACCATCGGTGACACCATGAAAAACAGTGCCTGGACAACGACCTGGGGTGGAACTCTGCATAGTGGCGTCAGCGGTACCACAAGCCGCCAGGACTATATTCCGATAGCGCTGCAGGATTGCGCTTCCTCGCCTGACCTCTTCATCTCCGCGTCGTCCGAAGACGAAATCACAAAGGGCCTTTCCACTCTTTTCACCCAGTATCTAACGTCCGTGCGGCTCACCCAATGATGCGCCCCCGGATCGTCCATCGGTTTCTCAAAGACAAATCCGGCGTTGCAGCGATCGAATTCGCGATCCTGGCATTGCCGCTGTTCATGCTTATTTTTGGAATCATCGAGGTTTCGGCGATGTTCTTCGTTGACACAGCGCTCGATGCTTCCGTGCACAAAAACGCGCGGTTTATCAAAACCGGCCGAGCCGCGGAGATGAAGATGTCTCTGGCGACATTCAAGGCAAAGATCTGCGGCGACATGGTCTACATGTTGAACTGTCAATCAAAACTGCTTGTCTCGGCCAATGTCATCACGGATGTCTCGACAGTCGGCGGTATGGTGCCCATCGATTCCAAAGGCAATGTGAGTGTAACCGAGAGCTTCAATATCGGCTATGGCAGCGACTATGTTCTCGTTCAGGCCTTCCTGCCCTGGCCGCAAGTGACCAAGCTCTACTCCCTCTCCAGCCAAACACTGTCCGATGGGAGCTACCTTTTGGGCGCCTCCACATTGTTTCGCAACGAACCATTCTGAGTAAACCCAAATGAAATCCCTTCAATACAGTTTTGGGTCGCGATTGTTGCGACGCTTCAGCGAAGACCGTGCAGGCGCATCAGCGATCGAATTCGTACTGCTGCTTCCTTTTCTCTTCCTCCTGCTCGCCGGAACCGTCGATCTTGGACAGGGACTGGCGGTCCAAAGAAAGATGAATCAGATCGCTTCCACATCAGCTGAAATGGTGTCGATGCAAAGCAGCTGGACGCGCTCCGATATTTCAACCGTCCTTTCAGGAGTAAGCTCGATCCTCGAGCCGTATGACCTCACGGGCCTCACCGTTCTCATTTGCGTCGTGGAAGTCGACACCAAGAATAAGGCGACTGTAGTCTGGTCGGCGGCCTATGGCGCAACGGCCCTTTCCGCCGGGCAGGCGTCACCCTTCGACATCCCTGACGAGTTACAGGAAAAGGACACGCAAATGATCGTGACGCGCGTACAATATAAGCTGGAAACCGTCTTCTCCGCCTTGTTTGAGAGTTTTACCGGTGTCCGGGGCTACGAGTATGACAGGCATTTCTTCACAAGGCCGCGCAACAGCAACACGATCAGCTACAGCTAGTACTGAGCGTTCCACTCCACGTCAAAAGGACTCTGACCATGTGCTTTGAATGCAATTCCACCCGCCTCAACCGCCGCTCCTTCGTAACACTTGCCGGTCTCGGCGGCATTGCGGTAATGACCGGCAGCCTTGCGATGACGACGAGAGCTTTGGCGTTGGACGCCGCCCCCACCGTTTCGCCCGATGAAGCGCTGGCAAGACTGCAGGAAGGCAACAGGAAATTCGTTGCCGATGCCGAAGCCTGCGCGGCGAATTTCGGCAAGCGACGGCAGGACGTTGCGAAAAGCCAAGCGCCCTGGGCAATCGTGCTCACCTGTTCCGATAGTCGCGTCGTGCCGGAGTTGATCTTCGGCGGCGCCACGCTCGGCGAATTGTTCGTGGCACGCAATGCCGGCAACGTCATCGACACCGATGTGCTGGGCACGATTGAATATGGTGCGGAACACCTGCACGCCCCACTGATCGTGGTCATGGGCCACAAGCGTTGCGGTGCGGTTTCCGCTGCCTGCGACGTGGTCGCCCACGGCACAAAACTCGACGGCTCGATCGGCAAAATGATCCAGCCGATCCTGCCGGTGGCGCTTGCTGAAACCGACCGAGGCGAGAATTTCATCGACAAGACTGTGCACGCCAATGCACTGAATGGTGCAGAGCGCGTCATGGCGGAGAGCCCGATCGTCGCGCGTCTCGTGGATGAGGGCAAGGTCAAGATCGTCTCCGCCTATTACGATCTCGATACGGGCGTCGTCGAATTCATGCACAAGGCCTGATCGGCGACGGGGCGTCTGGAACTTAACGTTCTCGAGGCTGGCAAGCGGCAGATGCTGCACAAACTGAAAAGAGATGGGGCCAGGATAGTACCGACCATGGCCCCACCTCTGCATCGACCTGCGACCGGACGCATCCGCTCGTGGGATGTCAGCCTTCCGTGCTCACAGCAAGCCCGCGCTAGTGAATGTCGCGGGCGACCAAGGCATCGACCAGTCCAATCTGGGACCGCACGCCGCGTTTGTATTCTGAAATCAGAATCTTGGCTTCGGTCACAGCCTCGCTTCGAGGCATCTTCTTTTGTGAACACCATGCATCGAGAACGGCTTGCAGCAGAGCAATATCTTTTGGCGGTATGGTGGTCGCAAAATGTTGCATCGTTATCCCCTCCCAAGGACGACATCACCGCTGTCCCAGATCGTCTTCCGCGATCTCCAGCGATGCGACTTTAGTCTAATTTGCGGCGACGGCAAAACAGAACTGAGGGGGCAATATTTTGTTATCGCTAACCATTGTGCAGGGTGGATTCTCCCACGGATGGTGGCGTCGCAGGCGCGCACTGTGACGTAGGTTTCGTCAGCATGCCGCTTTTGAGCGGTACCACGTGTGTGACTTTGGAGCCTCTGAAGCTTGGCTACCGAGCCGTTGCCAACGGCGCACACGACCCCCGCTCGACGATCGTGCACCCCAGTTCCACGCGGCGCGCGGGCAGGTGTTCGCCAAGCGTCCGCAGGCAATATTCCATTTCATCGAGCGCCATCCGGCCGATCTGGGCCAGCGGCGCATGGACCGTGGAAAGCGGCGGGTCCATCATCTGGCCACGCAGGATATCGTCGAAACCAAGGACCGAGACATCCTGCGGAACCCGGTATCCCCGCTCTTTCAGGGCCTGAATAACACCGATGGCGATGTTGTCGGCGAGACAGAACATCGCAGTCAGGTCCCCAAGACCGCCATTCTCTTCCAGCCAGCGCCGCATGCTGCTCGCGGCCTCCTCCGGCTCGAAACTGTCGATCATGATGATAGAACCACGGGCACCGATCGCCTCGTGGTCGCGGATCGCCTCGCTATAGCCGTCCTGGCGCTGGCGGATCGTATAGCGGCCCGGCCAGCCGACCAGCGCGATATTGCGGTGTCCGAGATCGAGGAGATGCTGCACGCCGAGACGCGCGCCATAACGGTTGCCGATGCCGACGGAACCGACCCGCATCGTCGGGTCCTGTCCCGCCAGGAGCAAGGCCGGCCGGTCGAGCCGCGACACGGCTTCGAGCAGTTCCGGATTCTCGTCGAAATAGACGATGATCCCATCGGACTGCGTCTCCTTGATCCGGCTCAGCACCGGTGCCGGAGTCAGCCGTTTTCCCTCCGTCACCAGCGGCTTGATCTGGACGCCACGCGCGACGCATTCCTTGCGCAGGCTTTCCAGAATGGTCCAGGAGACATAGTTCGTGTCGTTCTGCGGCAGCCTGTCGGCCGAAGCCACCAGCATGACGGATTTCAACGTCGGCTGCATGGCGCGGCGAATGCGCGAATCGAGATAGCCGCTTTCGCGCGCGACCGTCATGACACGGTCGCGGACGCCTTCGGAGATCTTCGCTGTACCGTTCAGCACGTGACTGACCGTGCTGAGGGAAACGCCGCTCTGTTCCGCTATCTTCTTGATGCTCACGAGGTCATTTCACTCCGCTGCTGGCCACGCCTTCGGTGATATATTTCTGCAGGAAGAGGAATACCACGGTTACCGGGAGCAAGGTAACGACCGTCATCGCAAGAATATAGTGCCATTGCACGTTGAATTGACCCTGCAGGGAACTGAGCCCGATCTGCAGCGTGTAGTTTTCCGGGCTCGACAGAACGATCAGCGGCCAGAGGAAATCGTTCCAGCGCCAGATCACCGAGAAAATGGCAAGCACTGCCAGCGCCGGGGCGCAAAGCGGCAGCACGATGCGCCAGTAGATGCGGAATTCCGATGCGGCGTCCACCCTTGCAGCTTCGATCAGATCGTCCGGAATGGTCAGCATATATTGACGCAGCAGGAATACACCTGTCGGCGTCGAAACCGTCGACAGGATCACGCCCCACAGATTATCGGCAAGGTTCAAGCCGACAATCACCATGAAGGCCGGTACCATGATCACTGAGAGCGGGATCATCATGGTCGACAGGATGAGCGCGAACATGGCGTTGCGGCCGGCGAAACGGTATTTTGACAGCGCAAAGGCCGCCATGGAATTCAGGAGCAGCGTGAGAACCGTGGCAACTACTGTGACGAACACCGTGTTCCAGAGGTAGCGCAGGAAATTGAACTGCTTCATCGGCTCGCTGTAGTTCGACCATTGCAGGTGGAATTCCTTGAGCTGGCGCAGTTCGGCCACCGGAACACGGAAGGTTTCCTCCGGCTTTGAGGGGTCGAGCACGGTCGCGGACAGCCCGATGCGGCGCAAAAGCGCCACCGTCTGCTCGCTACCATCAGGCATGGTCCGTACCCACATCGACAACGGTTTTGCCTGGCCGTCGACGGTGATCGTCTGGGCGGCACGCGGCACCAGTGCCGGCGGAAAAGAATTGATCTCGGCTTCCGTCTTCAGGGAGGAAATGACAGCCCAGGCGATCGGGATGGCAACGACCAGCGTGCCGAGAATGGCCCAGCCCCAGGCGAGCCAGTCGGTGAGGTCAAACCGGCCCGCGTGGCGGGTGCGCGTGAGAAAGGCAATCATGTCAGACCTCTGCTTTCTTCGCGAGCCAGAGTTGGGAGAGCGTCAGGACGAGCAACGCGATGCCCATCAGGACGGAGGCGGCGGACGCGAGGCCATACAGCCGCAGATCCGGCGAAAAAGCTGTCTGATAGATGAACTGGACAATGAAGGTATTCGCCGTGCCCGGTCCGCCGCCATTGGTCAGCACCCAGGCCTCGTCGAAGACCTGCACGGAGCGGATCAAAAGCAGCACAGTGACGACGAGCAGGTTGGGCAGCAGCAACGGCAAAGTCAGGCACCAGAACTGCCGCCATTGTGAGGTTCCATCGATCTCGGCCGCCTCGTAGATATCGCGCGGGATCGCCTGCAATCCCGCAAGGATGATCAGCATGAAGAAGCCCATGTGAAACCAGATGGAGACATAGACCACCCAGGCGCGTGACCAGCCGACTTCGAGCAGGAAGATGATCCGCGTGTCGAACCAGTCCGTCAAAAAGCCGTTTAGCAGGCCTTCGCGCGCCAGGAACCATTGCCAGATCAGGCCGACGACAACCGGAGACAGAAGCACTGGATAGAAAAACACAGCCCGGAAAAAGCCGCGCCCGCGCGTCAGCCGGTTGAGCACCAGCGCCGTCACCAGCGCGAAGAACAGCGTGCCCAGTGTATTGAGGAGGGTATACCACCAAGTATTGTGAACGGCGGTCCAGAAGAGATTATAACGGCAAGTGGAGGGCTCCAGATAGCTGCCGCAGTCCAGCAGCGCCTTGAAATTCTCAAGCCCGACAAAGGGCCGATCCCAGATCAGGAGATTGGTGCCGCCGGTAAACGCATAGGCGATGGCGAGGCCGACCGGCACGAAGACGAAAACGGTAAACAGCAGCATGTTGGGCAGGATGAAGACATAGGGCATGCGGGCGTGCCCCAACAGCCGCTGGACCGTGGCCATCGGCACCTCCACAATCCTCATCACCGCGTCAAGCCCGTCGCCAATGCGTTCGCCACGCGCAACGACGACCGGCGCTACACTCGTGGGCGCGCTCACATCCGCGCTCCCTTGAGCGACCGGCCATCCACGGATGAAAACAGGTGAGCAAAGGCGGGATTGAAGGTGAAGTCGAGACTTGAACCAGTTTCCGCCTCGAAATGTCCCGGCACATGGACGATCGTCAATTCGTCGCTCTGGCCCGTGCGGCCGTAGACGAAGGTTTCATGCCCCATGCTCTCGACCTGTTCCACGGTCATGGTGCCGCCGCCCGCACCCGGCGTGGCGGGTCCCAGCTTGAGGTGCGATGGGCGCAGGCCGATTATGACGTCATCGCCAGATTGGACATCTATGCCGGTGCCGGGCACGAGGAAGCGACCGAGATACGCGCTGTCTAGAGTCACGCCATCGCTGCCGGTCGAGGCAACCTTGCCCGGATAAAGGTTCATCCGCGGCGAACCGATGAAGCCGGCGACGAAGAGATTGGCGGGCCTTTCGAACAGGTCGAGCGGACGGCCGATCTGCTCGACCTTGCCCTTGTTGAGAACGACGATCTTCTGCGCCATGGTCATGGCTTCGACCTGATCATGGGTCACGTAGATCATCGTCGTTTTCAGTTGTTTGTGCAGCTTGGTAATTTCCGAGCGGGTCTGGACCCTCAGCTTCGCATCGAGATTGGAGAGTGGCTCGTCGAACAGAAAGACGCGCGGTTGGCGGACGATGGCGCGGCCGATCGCGACCCGCTGACGCTGGCCGCCGGACAATGCCTTCGGCCTTCGATCAAGATAGCCGTCAATCGCCAGCATTTTAGCAGCCGCATCGACACGGCGATTGATCTCCGCCCTATCCATGCGCAGGTTCTCAAGCCCGAAGGACAGGTTCTTGCGCACGCTCATATGCGGATAGAGCGCGTAGGACTGGAACACCATGGCGATCTGACGCTGGGCCGGCGACAGGTCGTTCACACGCTGGTCGTCGAAGCTCATCTGCCCGGCGGAGATAGGCTCAAGCCCGGAGATCATCCGCAAAAGCGTTGACTTGCCGCAACCTGACGGCCCGACCAGAGCGACGAACTCACCGGATCCCACGTCGATATCAATGCCATGGATGACTTCCAGCGATCCATAGGACTTGCGCAGATCCTTCATCGATATTGCGGTCATTGTGTTTTCCTCCCAATCTCCGTGGTGGACGCGCGACCCTTGCGAGGCGCGTCTCGTCCGTCAGCGCGCGTGCCGTCTCGATTCCATCAAGAACAGCCCTCCAAGCGCCTGACCATAAGGTGTCGGCAGATTCTTGATCCGGCGATAGAAGTCGAGATCCTCGCCCATCGGCGTGCCATCTGAAACATCCATCAAAAGGCCGGTCTCGTCGATCCGCGACAGGATGGCGCTGAGCGATCGTTCCGCAGTGCCCCTGAAGCTTTCGTCGATCAATCCTTCCCGGATGCCCGCAAGAATGCCGTAGCCGATACCCGCCGTGGCCGAGGCCTCGATGGGACTTCCGATATCATCGAGCAGCGTATGGAACATGCCCTGCTCGTTCTGGAGTGCCTGAAGGGCTGCAACCTGCGTGCAATAGACTTCCTTCAGGTAGCGGGCAATGGCACCCTCAGGCGGCGCGATCCGGAAGAGTTCCGGAATGGCGATGGTGATCCAGGCATTGCCCCTCGCCCACAGCGCACGCGCGTAGTTGTGCCGGCCGAGAAAGGTCCATCCGTGGAAGAACAGCCCGCTCGCCGCGTCACCCAGAAACCGGATATGGCAGAGGAACTGGTAGTGCGCGTCCTCGATCCAGTCGGGTCGCTCACACAGCCGGCCGGCCGTCGTCATGAACAACACGGCCATGAACAGCGTATCATCCCAAAGCTGGCCTTCGTTGTCGCGCTCCTTGACAAGATGCTGGTAGCCGCCTTCCTCGGTGCGAGGCATCTCCTCGAAAATCCACTGCGCCCAATCGTGGACGATCGTCTTCCAGTCATCACGCCCGAATTTTTCCGCAAGCAGAGAGAACACCAGCATCGGCGAGGTGGAATTGACCTGGCGGCGTGGCAGGCCGCGGGCGAGCTGATTTTCATACCAGCGGATCAGCCTGCCGAAAGCGGCTTGATCGTCGCGTTCTTCGGCGTCGCGGAAATAGCCGTAAAGACCAACGCCCACCTCCCAATCCCATTCATCAAAAACGATCTCGCCGGTATCGGCGTCGGCAGCGTCGCCGATGCCCTTCAAGCGGCGAAAGCCACGGGAAATCTGCGTAATGGCTGATGTGATATCCGCGGCCGGGATCATGCGGAAAGCTCCTTGATTTCAGTCCAGGGATGAAGCGCGCCGCCATCGATGCCGATCTGCGGAATGGTGGAAAGTGGCGCGAAAGGCAGGGATGTTCCGGCACGCTGCAGGTCTCCCTCGAATGGCAGCAACAACCTGCCGTCGGGGTGGTCGAGCGTCAGACTCACCGCATCCGCGTCGAAATGCGGTGCAAGCGCAATGCAGCTTTCCCGGAATGCGGAAAACCCGTCGTGTATATCCGCGCTGCCGGCAATCATCAGCCAGCCCGCTTTTTCGACGTGCATACGCCATTCCATACCGGCAAACAGGCCTTGCTGGAGAGCCTCAAGCACGGAAGATCCGTAAATACCGACATAGCCGTCCGCGACCCGCGCAAAAATCCAGTTCGCCTCGACAACGACTTCGTCACAAAGCTCAACCGGCACGAAGACATGGGTAAACCGGATGGAATGGGGCTGGCGCGTCAGGTCGAACAGCATCAGCGCCACGTTGTCATATTGGGCGACGCGCGGATTGATGCCGTTGCCGGCCCAGTAGGACGGGCGGCTGCCACCCCAGACTTTCAGATCGCCCGGATGGTTGATCCAGAACCGCGCCAGCATGTGGTCGGAAAGCTGGATATCGGCCATGTGCTGCTGATGGCCAAGCTCGCCAGTCTTGTACTCCGCGACGCTGGACAATTGCGCGTCCGCGCATTTCCAGAGCGAGAGCTTGGCGTTCATGTTCAGCCCCTGCGTATAGTGGGCAGCCAGTCGCTTGCCTTTGGGCGGGAACACAAAACCGGTTGCCAGCGGCGGCGGCTCGTAGTCCGAGAGCGCAAAGAGAGCCGCCGCTCGATCGTGCCCGGCATACCATGTACCGCCAAAGGCGATCGCCGCAACCGAGGCGAGTTCGGTCGCCGATCCGGCAAAGAGTTCCTTTTCATAGATGCGGCCCTGCGATCCGGATGGAACGCTTTCAAGCGTGTGCAGAGCAGTCATGACGAAGATCTCGTCCAGGAGTTTGCCGGTCCGTTCCTTGAGGTGCGGATCATCGGTGTTTTCGAACAGCGTGAACAGGCCGAGGAAATCGATCGGGTAATAGGCGGCCGAGTTCCATTCCGCGAGGCCGTGCTCGTCGATCGCGTCGAACCAGCGATACAGCCGCGCCTCCGCCTGCGCCCGATGTTCCAGGCCGGTCTTGCCGCTGTTGGGAAAGACGTCGTCCGGAAAAAGGTCGCCCGCCAGATATTGGGCGATATGAAAGCAGAGCACGTGGTTTTCGCTCCAGTACCACATCACATCGTCGCCTGGCTCGTCCAACCAGTAGCGGAAGTTGAGGATGGTGCCGCGCAACCTCTCCCAGAGCTCGTCCGGCAGCTGGGTCCAGGCATGCCCGCGATAGATCCACAGAAGCGGCAATAGCCAGAAATCGGCGCAATCATGGCGTTCGATGACCGGCGGCAGCGCACGCTCGATCAACAGTGCCGCCTGCTCCGGCTCCTTGCCGAGCGCCAACAGGACGAGTGCACGCGACGGCTCGTTCTTGCCGCCGGCAAGCATGACATTGAGGGCCGCCCGTTTGCGGCCTGATATGTTGTCCTGATCGAGCGACAGCGGCGGCGGCAGGATGGAGGTGCCAAGACCGCGCTCGATCCGAGCGCCGCCGATCTGAACGACAAATGTCAAAGAAATGCACCCGGCCCTGAGACCGGAGATATCGAACAGCTCGGCCGTCGGATTGTCCTTGGAAATCGTGAAGCGGATCGGCTCCGCCGTCTTGCCCACCCCATCCGGCAGCACGTTCATCGTTACCGTTTCGGATGGATGCCAATCGGGGCCGAGCTCGATCTCCACCGGACGATCGGGCAGATAGTCCGCGACCACGCGCACTGTGCCGCTATCATAGAACAGCCGGTCCGTCCGCAGGCCGTTCAGCGTTGCCTCCACCTCGCGCATGGAATGACTGTCGATCTCAGCCTGGATGCCGGCGGCAAGCCCCTTTCCTTCCAGCAGCGTCAGCTTGAAGAAACAGCTTGTGTCGCGCTCGTGCAGATCTTCGAGAAATACGGTCAGGACGCTCTCGCCCTGCGGAATATCCGCCGAAAACGTCGCCGAATGCGCGATGTTGCGATCGTAGGGCTCGTGCGTCAGCACCTTTGTCTCATTGAGCCAGACATGTATGCCGCCGCAGGTTTCAGCGACAAGGCGGACGGTCTGCGCCGTCCCCGCCGTGACGATGCAGCGCATCCAGCGGCGAATGAGAAGCGGGCGAAAGCAGAAGGTGGAAAAATCGACACGAGGATCTTCGCCGCCAAGATAGATATTGGAGAAATCGATGGCTGCCGGCAGCGGGATATCGCGGCTCAGAAGCCGGGCGCGGAGCGCCTCGCGGCATGGCAGATCACCGGTCGCAACCCATCCGTTGATGAAACGGTAATCGATCGCATCCGGCATCGGGCGGGCCGTTCCGGGGAAATATTCGACCTCGGCCATACCGACATGCCAGCGGTTAAGCGCCTCGCCCGGCGCAACAGGCCAGAGCGTCACCCCAGCCAAGAGACCATCCTCATCCGTCTGATTATTGCGAGACTTTAATGAAATATTTTTCATTAGTTTTCGTCTCCTTCGCATTCAAAATTCGCATTTTTGTTTGACTTGCGGCAAGAAATAGCCATTAAATCCCCCACAGGCAATGAAATTCGAACACACCATCAACGAAAATATTTTCATTGGCGCTCTGCTGACTTACAACGGGAGGAATGCATGACCTTGAAAACCCTGAAAATTACGGCCCTCGCACTCGCCTTGAGCACGGCTGGCGTACCGGCATTCGCCGAGACAATCACCTTCGCCTTCACCGACGACGATCCGAATTATATCGCCATGATGGAGAAGCTGGTCGACCAGTTCGAGGCAGAGAACAAAGACATCACTGTCGATTTCGTCACCGCCGGCTATGCGCAGATGATGGAGCAGCTACCGCTTCAACTGTCTGTCGGCAAAGGGCCTGACGTGGCCAAGATAACGGCCACCGATCTTCTCCGATACACGGCCGACCTGCGGCCCTACATGAAGGACCCGGACGGCTTTGCAAAGCTTCACGGACAATCGCTGGACCTGATCCGCACCCCGGGTACAGCGCCCGACAAGATCGGTGGCTATGTCGCTTCGCAAACGCTCAACCAGCCGTTCATCAACGTGACCCTGTTCGAGCAGGCCGGCGTTCCGCTGCCAGCCAAGGGGGCAACGCTCACTGAGATCGTCGATGCGTCCGTCAAGGTTGCCAAGGCCACCGGCGTCGAAATTCCCTTCACGATGGACCGCTCCGGCCATCGTTTTGCCGGACCGGCATTCTCCTACGGCGCGCATTTCCTGAAGGACGGGCAACTCATATTCCCCGACGACGCAGCCAAGCGCTACATCGCCGATCTCTACAAATGGACCCAGTCCGGCGCGTTTCCCAAAGAGATGTGGGGCGCTGCGGGCGGAACGCGCTACAAGAACATGGGCGACGAATTCGCCAATGGAAATGTCGTGACGTATCTGGCCGGAAACTGGATGGTCAATCCGTTCGTCACCAAGATCGGCGATGCGTTCGACTGGACGGCGATCGATCCGCCCTGCGGCGACGCCGGTTGCGTGCCGATGCCGGGTTCGACATTCGTCGTTGCCTTCCAGCACACCAAAGCACCGGAAGCCGTCGCCAAGCTCATCGAGTTCCTCGGATCGGAAAAGGTTCAGCGCGACATTGCCGAACAGTTCCTGATCCTCACCGGCGCCCAGATCGACAATCCGCAATACAAGACGGACAGCCAGAACGCCAAAACCTCCATGGAAGCCTTCGCACGCAATGTGGGCAATGTTCCGGAAGAGGCTCGCACCATCGAGAGGACCCAAGGCGCCAGCGCGGTCTATGGCTCCATCGTTCAGCGCATGAGCCAGCTGATCGTCGGCGAACTGACGCTTGAGGACGCCTACGCTCAATTGGCCGCCGATGCCAAGGGTGCGAATGTCGAAATCGCCAAATTTACCACTGCTGCCAAATAGCGTCGGCGTCTGCCATCGGCACCGTTGTCAGGCCACGGCGCCGATGGCACGCCGCAGCAGAGCGCCGCGCACCGGGCGGATGCGCGGCGCTCTGCCCGAATAAAAAGCATTCAAGGAAAAGACCCATGGACATTCGCGACACGATTCACCCCGAGCATGCCAAGACGCTCGACACGGAAGGTCTGCGCGCCCAGTTTCACATCTCGGGCCTCTTTGCGCCCGACGCCATGAACATGACCTATACGCACTATGACCGGGTGATCGTGTTCGGCGTCTGCCCGGTTGCTGGAACAGTCGAGGCGCCAAACGATGTTTCCGGCGTGACCGGCACGGACTTCCTGCTCCAGCGCCGCGAAATGGGGATCATCAATATTGGTGGCGCGGGCAAGGTCGACGTTGACGGCGAAACCTACAGGCTCGGACAGCAGGAAGGTCTCTATATCGGCGCCGGCGCCAGGAACATCGCCTTTTCGAGCGATGATGCGGCGCACTCCGCCAAATTCTATGGCAATTGCGCGCCCGCACACACGCACTATCCCAACAAGCATGTAACGATCGAGGAAGCCTCGCCGGTGACACTCGGCGCGCGCGAAACCAACAACGAGCGCACGATCTACCGCTATCTCCACCCCAAAGTCATGCCGACCTGCCAGCTCTTGATGGGGCTGACCAAGCTAGCGCCCGGCAGCAACTGGAACACCATGCCCGCCCATCTGCACGACCGGCGGATGGAGGTCTATGTCTATTTCGACATGGCTCCGGACGCGGTGGTTTTCCACATGATGGGAAAACCGCAGGAAACCCGCCATATCGTCATGCGCAATGAGGAAGCGGTCATTTCACCGCCCTGGTCGATCCATTCCGGCTGCGGAACCGGCAACTATACCTTCATCTGGGCGATGTCCGGGGAAAACCAGGTCTTCGAGGACATGGACATGGTGCGGCCGCAGGACCTGAGGTGATCGGTGTTTGATCTGACAGGACAGGTGGCGCTGGTGACCGGCGCCCGGACGGGGCTTGGCCAGGCAGCGGCAATCGCCCTTGCCCAGACCGGAGCCGATATCGCGGCGATCGGCTCACAGGAGATGCCCGAAACGGCCGAACGGATCGCGGCGGCGGGACGACGCTTTTTCGCGATAAAGCAGGATCTCGGATTAGCCTTTGACGCCGCAGAACTGATCGGAGCGGTAAAAGGTACCCTTGGCCGGATCGACATTCTCATCAACAATGCCGGCATCATCCGGCGCAACGATCTTGCCGATTATTCGCTGGAAGACTGGGATGCCGTTAACGACGTCAACCTGCGTGCGGTTTTTCAGCTGTCCCAGGCGGCCGCGGCTGAAATGGTGCGGGCCAGGCGCGGCGGCCGCATCATCAACATCGCCTCGATGCTATCCTATCAGGGCGGCATTCGCGTCGTGGCCTACACCGCCGCCAAGCACGGGATCGTCGGCCTGACGAAAGCCATGGCAAACGAGCTTGCCGCTCATGGCATAACGGTCAATGCGATCGCGCCCGGATACATGGAGACCGACAATACGTCGGCGCTCCGACAGGATGCCGACCGGTCGCGCGATATCCTTGCGCGCATACCGACGGGGCGATGGGGTACGCCTGATGATCTTGCAACCGCCATCCTTTTCCTTGCTTCACCGGCTTCGGGCTACGTCACCGCGACGACAATTCCCGTCGATGGCGGCTGGCTCTCCCGGTGAGAGGCGGGACGTAGTTACTGAGCCTTAGTCGTGTCCGCGGGGTGCTGCTGATAGGAACAAAAAGAATATGGAAGACGATGAAACGTTTCCTTCATTGCATCACCTCTGGCAGGATATTGAGCTTCGTCATAGCGACGGGCTGTTGATAGATGTCGATTAATTGTGAGCAAAAAAATGCGCTAAAATGGTCGAATATATACTTAATAAATTGAAATAACTGCATTTTTCTTGACCCACCATCTTCGCTTGAACCAAGCGTTGAGCCAACTGACGACACGCTCCACCATCACCCTTTGCTAATCCCTGGATGGTCCTCTGTCACGCGAGAAACAGTAGACTGTCCGGGCCGGGGCCTCGGCGACGCTCCGGAAAGAAACCCTCCGTTTCAACGACGGTGTCCGCTCCGCGCATGAGGTTGCTGCCTGTGGCCACGAAAAAGTCGGCTGCCTGAGAGAGGCGCGCGCGAAACATTTTCTATAAAGCCGGCGGAAAAAGAACAACCTGTCTTTCTCGTTATTAGTTCGTACCCTAGCTTTTCGGCATAGCGAGTCGAGCGGGATCATCCTCAACATTGGATATTCAATGCGACATGAAGAGGAGACGATGATTAGATATGGCTTGCTACAAAAGTACCCTTTTAGCCCGAGGTAGCGCAGCAAGCCTTTGATCTTTTCCCACATGAGGATGACTTCCTGGTTTCTCGTCTTCTCGACGCCATCCGATCGCTAAACAATGCACTGAACCCCGGCAGGAACCAACCTTGACGGTAACGGCCTGATGATATGGCTTGCTCATTCATCGATGAGGCATCCCCAACCCGAAGCAGTCCAATGAAAGAGCCTATATCAGACCAGATCCTTATCGCCGCCGGCGCGCTTTTTTATCGCGAAGGTATCCGCGCCGTTGGCATCGATAGGATCATCGAAGAAGCGAAGGTTGCGAAGGCAACCCTCTATCGACACTTCCCGTCCAAGGACCATCTCGTTGCAGCCTATCTCCAGGATCGCCACGACCGTGTTATCCGTTCGCTACAGGAGGTTTTGGATGCAACGGAGGCTTCGAGGGATCAGATCAAACTGATTTTTGAGCGTTTGCACGAAAAGGCCGATAGCCCGGAGTTTCGGGGCTGCGCGTTCGCCCTTGCAGTCGCCGAGCACGGCGATTCCGAACGCGTCGTGTCAATAGCGCGAACTCACAAAAAAACTGTAAGGGACATATTTCGCACCATCATGTCGAGGGCCGATGTCAGGCTTGACCAGGCATCCGCTCATCTTTCCCTTCTCTATGAAGGAGCCCTTGCCACGGTGGCAGTGGGGCGTGACCCACAGGCCGTTCTCGTCGCTCGCGACTGCGCACTTTCCGTGTTCGACGCGGCGATTTACTCGACCAGACCCCTTGAGAAGAGCAGAACATGACAAAGACCATTGATTACTTCTTCGGAATCGGCTCGCCCTGGGCGTTCATCGGCCTGGAGCCTTTTGTGGCGCTCGCCTCACAGCATGGGGTATCGATCCGCCCCTATGTGATCCCGTTGATCGAGGATAATGGAGCGATCTATTCACGGAACCGGCCGGAAGCGCGCCGTGCCTATTGGATGAAGGACCTGAAACGTTGGGCGGCGCTTAGGGGCAAGACGCTGAACTTTGAAAATCGCGCCGCCCTTTCCGACCCGACACCCGCCGGTTTCATGGTCATCGCCGCCATCGACACGGGGCAGGACTGGCTCGGGCTGACGAAGGGTCTTCAGGAAGCCTTTTGGGCGCGGGGCGAGGACATCGGCAAGGTCGAGATTCGCCAAGCAATCGCAGATAGGGCAGGACTCGACGGTGCGGCTCTGGAGCAGAGCGCCCAGGCCGAGAACGTGCAGTCGATCTGGAAATTGAACATCGAGACTGCCAAGGCCGCCGGCGTCTTCGGCCTTCCGACATTCCGCTACGAGGATGAATTGTACTGGGGACAGGACAGCCTGCCATTCCTCGACCGCCACCTCAACGGCAACAAGCTCGTCGCCTGAATAATCACCGGGCGGGCCTGCGCCAGGTGGCATCGGCCCGTTCGTCACCACGCCAGAACACCATTCGGAGCAATCCATGTCCATCACCCTGCCGGCTTCGCTCGTCTCCACCGAATGGCTGGCGGCGTATCTCGATGATCCGAACCTCGTCATTCTCGACGGATCCTTCAAATTGCCCGGCGTAACGCCAATTGCCTCGGAGGATTTTGCTGCGCGTCACATTCCCGGTGCACGCTTCTTCGACATCGATGCGATCGCTGACCATGAGACGTCGCTGCCCCATATGCTACCGTCCGCCGCCGCCTTCGAGCGTTACGCTGGCGATCTTGGCATTTCAAACGACAGCGCCATCGTCGTCTACGACACGCCCGGCCTGATGTCGGCCGGACGCGTCTGGTGGACCTTGCGCACCTTCGGCCACGACAAGATCGCGATCCTCAATGGCGGGTTCAAGAAATGGCTGGCCGAGGGACGACCGGTGACCCACGAGGTCACCACCCCCACCAGCGCAAATTTTCGCGCCACGTTCGATCCGGCCGCCGTCCGCTCGAAGGCACAGGTCCTCAACAATCTGGAGAGCCACGCCGAACAGATCATCGATGCGCGCTCGGCCGGTCGATTCACTGCAGAGGAAAAGGAGGCGCGGCCGGGCCTGCGCTCCGGCCATATTCCCGGCAGCCTCAACCTCCCTTTCAACGCCCTGACCAATCCGCAATCCGGGGAACTGCTCGATGTGGCGGATATCCGCAACGCCTTCGAGACCGCCGGCCTCGATTTCTCAAAGCCCGTCGTCGCGAGCTGCGGTTCGGGCGTGACCGCAGCGGCACTCGCGTTTGGACTGCATTTGGCCGGCAAGGATGACGTCGCCATCTATGATGGCGCCTGGACCGAATGGGGCCAGCCGGGCGATACACCCGTCGAGACCCGGTGCAGGCAAGGATCAAGGCAGCAAATGAGCGTGCTATCCCCTGCCCTTTCCGAAACGCAGCTCGCTCGTTTCGGCGACCGCTTCTCGACATCGCAGGCGCTGCGCGAACAGCACGGCCGCGGTGAATCCCACCACACGCCCGCGATCCCGGATGCCGTCGTGTTTGCAGAAACCACCGACGAAGTGGCCGAGATCGTTCGGCTCTGCGCTGATGGGGATGTGCCGGTCATCGCGTTTGGCGCCGGCACATCGCTCGAAGGCCATCTGACCGCGGTACGTGGTGGCGTCTCCATCGATCTCTCGCGAATGTCAAACATCATCCGCGTCAGTGCCGAGGATCTCGATTGTACCGTGCAGGCCGGCGTCACGCGCGAGCAGTTGAACACCCACCTGCGCGATATGGGCCTGTTCTTCCCGATCGATCCCGGCGCCAACGCCTCGATCGGCGGCATGGCCTCGACGCGGGCATCGGGGACGAACGCGGTGCGTTACGGCACCATGCGTGAAAACGTCCTGTCGCTGACCGTCGTACTGCCGAGCGGCCAGATCATCCGCACCGGCGGCCGGGCGCGGAAGTCGTCTGCCGGCTACGATCTGACGCGGCTTTTCGTCGGTTCCGAAGGTACGCTCGGCATCATCACCGAAGTGACGCTTAGGCTCTACGGCATTCCGGACACGATTTCCGCCGCGCTGTGCTCGTTCGAAAGCATCGAGCAGGCGGTCAGCGCCGCGATTGCCGTCGTGCAACTCGGCATCCCCGTCGCCCGCATGGAGCTGATGGACCGCGGCCTGATCACGGCCGTCAACGCCTATTCCAATCTGTCGCTCAAGATCGAGGACACGCTCGCCTTCGAATTTCACGGTTCTCCTGCCGGCGTTCAGGAACAGGTCGAGATGGTCAAGGCGATCGTCGAAGACAATGGCGGGAAGGATTTCGAATGGGCAAATGCACCAGAGGAGCGCAACCGGCTGTGGAAGGCGCGTCATAACGCGTTCTACGCGGTCGTCTCCCAGCGGCAGAACGCCAAAGGCTGGTCATCCGACGTCTGCGTTCCTGTCTCGCAGCTCAGCAACTGCATCGTCAAGACGCGTGAACTTCTGCGCGACTGCAGTGTTCCGGCCGCTATTCTCGGCCATGTCGGCGACGGCAACTACCATGTCGTCTTCGCCGTCGACCCAACGAACCAGACGGAACTTGATGAGGTTGCCGCCATCAACAAGAAGATGGTGCAATATGCGATCTTGGTCGGCGGCACGTCTACCGGTGAACACGGCGTGGGCACCGGCAAGATCGCCTATCTCCGCCAGGAACATGGCGATGCGGTCGACCTCATGGCGGTCATCAAGAACGCCATCGATCCGAAAGGCATCATGAATCCGGGCAAAATCTTGCCTGAGCAGACGTTGATTTGACCTGTCGATATCGCCTTGATTGCCTGGGGACCTCGCAATGAACTTGTTCAAGACCCATAGCTCTCATTGGGGCGCGTTTACCGGCCGCTACGAAAACGGAAAGCTTGAAATCCGCCCTCATCCGGCCGACCCGCATCCCTCCCCTTTGCTGGGCAACCTGCCGGCGATCGCCCATAGCCCCGCGCGCATCCGGCGTCCGGCCGTCCGGCGCGGCTGGCTCGAAGGTGCTCCCGGCAACGCGCAAAAACGCGGAGCAGATGACTATGTCGAAGTCAGCTGGACACAAGCGCTGGACCTCGTCGCAAAAGAGCTTCGGCGCGTTTACGAAGACTTTGGACCTCAGGCCGTGTTCGGCGGTTCCTACGGATGGGCCAGTGCCGGGCGGTTCCATCATGCCCAAAGCCAGGTCCATCGCTTCCTGAATCTGCTGGGCGGATATGTGCGATCCGTCAACACCTACAGTTCCGGTGCTGCGATGGTTATCATCCCGCATGTGCTGGGGCCCTACGATCATTTCGAACGCAAGAGCGTCACCTGGGATGCGATCGAGCGGAGCAGCGAGCTGGTCGTTGCCTTCGGTGGGATGGCGATCAAGAACGCAGATGTGCACGGCGGCGGCAACAGCCAGCATATCGTCCGTGACAAACTGAAGGGTGCCAGCGAAAGAGGTGCCCGCTTCGTCCTTATCAGCCCGTTGAGCGATGATTTTCCGCCCGAGGCAAATGCGGAATGGCTGTCGGTCGTGCCCGGTACCGATGTCGCGCTGATGCTCGGCCTTGCGTATGTTCTTGTTCGCGAAGGCCTGCATGACCGCGGATTTCTCGACCGCTATACGGTCGGCTACGAGCGTTTTGAGGATTATCTGCTCGGCCGCAACGATGGTGTCGAAAAGTGCCCGGAATGGGCTTCCGATATCTGCGGCGTCGATGTCGATGCCATCAAGGATCTGGCGCGGACGATGGCGGGTGCAAGGACCCTGATCACCGTCAGCCATTCCCTGCAACGTGCCGACCATGGCGAGCAGCCGGTCTGGATGGGCATCGTTCTTGCCGCAATGCTCGGACAGATGGGACTGGATGGCGGTGGGTTCTCCTACTCTCTTGGGGCGTTGGGCAACACCGGTAAACGGCAGCTCTCCGTTCCGCTGCCCACGCTCAATCAATTCAAGAACGCCGTTTCGGACTTCATTCCCGTGGCGCGCATCGCCGATATGCTTCTCAATCCGGGCGACGAGTTCCATTATAACGGCCGGGCGATGCGTTATCCCGATATCCGGCTCGTCTATTGGGCAGGCGGCAATCCGTTCCATCACCATCAGGATCTCAACAGACTGCGGGCAGCTTTCAGGAGGCCGGAGACCATCATCGTGCACGAGACGGCATGGACGTCCTCCGCGCGTCATGCTGACATCGTCCTGCCTGCCACGACGACGCTCGAGCGCGACGATATCGGAGCGTCAGGTGGCGATCCGCTGATGATCGCGATGAAAAAGCTCATCGAGCCGGTCGGCGAAGCGCGGGACGATTATGCGATCTTCTCGGAAATAGCGCGGCGTTTTGGCAAATTCGAGGCGTTCACCGAAAACCGCACAAGCACAGAATGGCTCGCCTTCCTTTTCAAGCGGACGCATGAGGCGCTTTCGGCCGGCGGGCACGAGGCTCCGGATTTCGAAACGTTCTGGGAACGTGGCGAGTTGCAGTTGCCGCTTCAGCCCGACGATGGCGGACCGGCGCGCGCCTTTCGGGATGATCCTCTCGCATCTCCACTGCCAACGCCGTCCGGAAAAATCGAGATCTTTTCTCAGACGATCGAAAGCTTCGGCTACGACGATTGTGGCGGCCATCCGCGATGGTATCCCCCAAAGGCGAAGGCAGAGACCGACGAGAGCCGCTACCCGCTCCATCTGGTCTGCAACCAGCCGCATTCGCGGCTGCATAGCCAGCTGGACTATGGCGATTTCAGTCGCTCCACCAAGATCAAGGGCCGGGAACCGGTTCGTGTCAATCCGGCCGATGCGGCCGAGCGCGGCATCTCGGATGGCGATATCGTAAGGCTGTTCAACGCCCGCGGCAGCTGCCTTGCGGCGGCGGTGCTGAGCGAGGACGTGCGACGGGGCGTGATTCAGCTTGCTACGGGCGCGTGGTTCGAGCCGGACGATGCGACCGCCGACAAGACGATGTGCATCCATGGCAACCCGAATATCCTCACGCGCGACGTCGGGACCTCGCAATTGGCCCAGGGCTCGACCGGCCAGCTTACCAGGGTGGAGGTGGAACGCTTCGCCAACGAACCGCCTCCGGTGCGCATATTCGAGGGGATGAGGTTCACAGGGTGAAGCCGGTCGGCTTTCGCCGAACATGGAGCGTCGGGCGCGTCCATAGCAGGGATCAAATAGCGCGGTCGCCATAACCGTCGAAAAAGCTTCGACACAGAGGACCCCGAAAGCGCTGAAAAGCTGATCCTCCAACTCGCGAAAACGGAAACAAAATAATCCATAATTTTAGTAGAAAAAGAACAACCAGTCTTTCTCGTCGGCGTTGGCCTGCTTAGTCTTTGCATCGTGATCTGCTCGGCAAACAAACAGGACCGCTTCATGACTGACCGCTTTTTTTCGTTCTCGCTTTCCCGGCGTCGTCTGCTGACCGCCACCTCTGCCCTGGCATTCGCCGCCTTGGTTGCAACCGCGGGAGTCAGCCCGGCGCATAGTGCCGACGGCGGTGACATCACTTTTCTCATCGACTCGCTGGGTGACACCTGGATTCCGAACAACAGCGCGATTTCCAGCTTCCAGGGCCACATCTGGGGCCATGTGACCGACAAGCTCCTCTATGTCGACGCTGACGGCAAAGTCAGCCCCTGGATCGCCGAGCGCTGGGAGCAGAACGACAAGGCCACCGAATTCACGCTCCATCTGAAGAGCGGTGTCACCTTCTCCGACGGTACTTCGCTCGACGCGTCGGCCGTCGTCGCCAACCTCGACATCTGGTACGCCGGCCGCAAGAAGGAAGGCATCAACCCGATTGGTCTCTTTCCGAAGACCTACGACCATGCCGAGGCGGTTGACGCGACCACGGTGAAGGTCTTCTTCAAGAAGCCGACGCTCGGCTTCATCCCGACCCTTGGTTACCACGGCTCGATCCTGATATCCCCGAAGACCCTCGCACAGCCCGCCACCGATCAGGCGGACCTCAGCAAGACCTTTGGCAGCGGCCCCTATGTCGTCGACTCCTGGAAGGAGGGCGACTTCGTCAAGCTGGTCAAGCGCAAGGACTACAACTGGGGGCCTGCGGCGGTCGGCCAGACCGGCCCTGCTCATCTCGACTCGATCACCTACAAGCTGGTCTCCGAGCAGTCGCTGCGCGTTGCCTCCGTCCAGTCCGGCCAGGCTGACGTCGCATACAACGCCTCGCCACAGGAGCTTGTATCCCTTCAGGACGAGGGCTTCACCATTGCGACGCCGCGTTATCTGGGTTTCGTCAACGGTTTGGCGATCAACACCAAGCTGCCTCCATACGATGATGTGAAGGTGCGCCAGGCGCTCCAGGCCGGCATCAATCGCCAGGAGATCATCGACACCGTCTATACGCCGGACTGGAAGCTGGCGACGTCCTTCATCCAGAGCAATGTGCCGGGAGCGACCGATCACAGCGACCTGCTGGCCTATAACCCAGAGAAGTCCGAGAAGCTCCTCGACGAGGCGGGTTGGGTCAAGGGCGCCGACGGCATCCGCACGAAGGATGGCAAGGAGTTGTCATTGACGCTCCATTCCAACCCTTATCTCGCCACCTCAAAATCCATCGATGAGCTCATTTCCCAGCAGCTCGGCAAGATCGGGTGGAAGGTCAATATCCAGGCCTATGACGTCGTGACGTATGGCGAAAAGGTCAAATATGGAGGCCCGGCTGTGCCGGCCTACGAGGTGACGCGTAGCTTCATCGACGCCGGGACGGTCGCCGGCATTCTGACCAACGCCAACAACGGCGAGAACTGGTTCGCCCTCGACGAGCGCGACCAGACGATCAACGACCTGCGCGACAAGATCGCCAGCGCCGGCTCTGTCGAGATCCGTGCCCCACTGCTCGACGAGCTGCAGAAGTACGTCCTCGAGCAGGGTTACTTCATCCCGCGTACGCAGATCGTCCAGCGGATCTATGCGCAGTCGCCGAAGGTTACGGGCGTGACGTACAACGGCGTCGCCTACGCCAGCTACTACACGGCCACGAAAAGCGAGTAGCCCGTCGTGCAACCGAGCAACGTGAGGAGGTGACCGGCATGAACAGTGCCTACCGTACCTACGCCGCAAAGCGCCTTGTCCAGGCCGTGGTCGTCATCCTGCTGGCTTACGTCTTCACGTTCGTCGTCGTCAGCATCCTGCCCGGTGACCCCATCACCAACGTTCTGCGTAACCCGCAGAACGGTTTCACTGAAGACCAGATCAGAGAGATCATTGCCGCCCAGGGTCTGGACAGGCCGGTCCTGGTCCAGCTCTGGAGCTCCTTCTCCAGCTTCCTAGTCGGTGACCTTGGGTTGTCGATGCGGTCCCATCGGCCGGTGGCGACGCTGATTGCCGAAGTCCTCCCGTCGACGCTCATTCTCGCGTTTGCGGGACTTGTCGTCGCGCTGCTGCTGGCGGTGGTCATCGCCTATGGCACCCGGTTCCTGCCGAAACGGTTCGGCCAAGGCTTGCTGCGGGGATTTCCGTCGCTGTTCCTGTCGGTGCCTAATTTCGTGATCGGCCTGGTGCTGATCCATCTCTTCGGCTTTCAGCTCGGCGTCTTTCGCGTCATCGAGCCGGACAGCTTCTGGGCGACCCTTTTCGCGGCGATCGCGCTCGGCATCCCGATTTCCGCACAGATCGCCGAGGTGCTCATCGCCAACCTCGACCATGAGGCTGGACAGGAATACGCCGCCGTCGCGCGCAGTCGCGGCCTCGGCAAGGCACGCCTGTTCGCCAAGCACCTGCTCAAGCCGTCCTCGCTTCCGGTCGTCACCGTGATCGCGCTCACCATCGGCGAACTGCTCGGCGGCTCGCTGATTACCGAGACGGTCTTCGGACGCACCGGCATCGGCAGCCTGGTGCAGCGTTCTGTCAGCACGCAGGACCTGCCTGTCCTGCAGGCGGTCGTCTCGCTGGCAGCGGTGGTCTTCGTCGTCGTCAACCTGATCGCCGACCTCACCTATCCGTTGCTCGACCCGCGCGTGAAGCTGCTTGGCACGCCTGAGCGTCGCCCGGCCACCGCAGACGAAGGCTCCTCGACTATTTCCCAGGCGGTGACGTCATGACCCTCGCCTCCTCCTACTCTACCGCGCCGGCAACCAACTGGCTCACGGCCCTCCGGGTACCACCGAGCGTCGCGCTTTCCTTGGCGATCATCGTGCTCGCGATCGCCTGGTCGCTGGCGCCGGGCCTGTTCACGAGCCACGATCCGGTCAACGGTGTTCCCGCCCACAAGCTGCTCGGCCCCAGTCTCCAGTACTGGTTCGGAACCGACCACCTGGGGCGCGACCTCTATACACGCGTCGTCTATGGTACGGCCTCCTCGGTATCGAGCGCGATGATTGCCGTCCTTATCGGCGTCATTGCCGGCGGCTTCATCGGCCTCCTGGCCGGCTTCCTCGGCGGCTGGGTGGACACCGTGCTCGCTCGCCTGGTCGACGTCCTGCTTGCGATCCCCAAATTCCTGCTTGCCGTCATCGTCGTTACCGCGATCGGCTTCGACACCACAAACGCTGCCATCGCCACCGGCGTCTCGGCGGTGGCCGTCTTCGCCCGGGTCATGCGCTCGGAGGTCATCAAGACGCGGCAGGCGACGTTCGTCGAAGCCTCCTTTCTGCTCGGCGGCTCACGCTGGCATATCCTGTGGCGCCATGTCCTGCCGAACGCGTCGCGATCGGTGCTGCCGCTGGCAGTGCTGCATTTCGGCGACTCGATCCTGGTGATCGCCAGCCTCGCCTTCCTCGGCTATGGCGATCCGCCGCCCGCCTCCGACTGGGGCCTGCTGATCTCGATCGGCAAGGACTACCTCAAGTGGCCATGGCTGGTTTACGCACCCGCCTTCGTCACGATCGCCACCGTCCTCTCTGTGAACAGGATCAGCCGATGGCTACGCAAGACAGACTGACCGCAACTATTTTCCGCGCTGAAGCAACCGGACCGAAGCCACAGCAGTCAGCCGGGCTGCTTCGGGTCGAAGACCTGTCGGTCTCCTACGGACCGAACCAGGTGGTCAGCAACGTCGGATTCGAACTTGGCCGCGGCAAGAGCCTGGCGCTCATCGGGGAGTCCGGCTCTGGCAAGTCGACCATTGCCCGAGCGGTGCTGCGGCTGCTCCCCGGTGGGGCGCACGCCACCGGTCGCGTCGAATTCGATGGCCATGACGTGCTGGGGCTACCGGAGCGTCGTTTCCGGCCGCTGCGAGGACGGGCCATCGGCTTCGTCCCACAGGACCCCGGCAACTCGCTCAACCCGGTGCGGACGATCGGCGTGCAGGCGATGGAAGCGGCAGCACTCCTCGACGAGCCCGACAAGGCAATCCGCAAGGCGCTCATTCTGGAAACGTTCGCCCAGGTTGGGCTCGACAATCCGCAGCGTGTCTACGATTCCTATCCACACCAGCTGTCCGGCGGCATGCTGCAGCGCGTGCTGATCGGTCTTGCGGTTCTCCCGCGGCCGTCGCTGCTGGTCGCGGACGAGCCGACCTCCGCGCTCGACGTCACGATCCAGAAACGGATCCTCGACCTGCTCTCGCGGTTACAGCACGAGCTGAATATCAGCCTGCTCCTCATCACCCACGATCTGGCGATCGCCGCCGAGCGGGCGGACTCGCTGGTGGTACTGAAGGACGGCGTCGTCCAGGAAACCGGCGGCACGACCGCCGTGTTCTCCTCGCCTAAATCAGCATACGCAAGGAAATTGCATGCCGACGTCCCGGCCCTGAACCCGGACCGCTACGCAAGGCTTCGCGATCCGGGCTTCCGTTTCCTCAAGGCCGACACCGGCAAGACACCGAAAATCGAGGTCAGCGCCGTCACCAAGACCTTTGCGGTTGACGGCAGGGTGGTGACGGCGGTCGACGACGTGTCCTTTTCCGTTCCGGCTGGCACCACACACGCCCTCGTCGGCGAGTCAGGCTCGGGCAAGACGACCGCGATCCGCCTGCTGCTTGGGCTCGAGCAGCCCGATACCGGAAACATCTCGGTCGCCGGCGAACGGCTCAACGGCCGCTCGCACGAGTCGCTGCGGGCAGTATGGCGCCACCTCCAGTTCGTCTACCAGAACCCCTTCACCTCGCTCGATCCGACCTGGACGGTCGAAAGGCTTGTGCGCGAGCCGCTCGACCGGTTCAAGATCGGAACAGCCAAGGAGCGGGTGGAGCATGTCCGCGAGGCGCTTGCCAATGTCGGGCTCGGCGAGCATCTGCTTTCCCGCAAGCCGGAAGCCTTGTCGGGCGGCCAGCGCCAGCGCGTGGCCATCGCCCGGTCGCTGGTTCTCAAGCCGGACGTGATCGTGCTCGACGAGCCCACCTCTGCCCTCGACGTCAGCGTTCAGGCCGACATCGTCGAGGTGCTGCTTTCGCTGCAGTCCAATCTTGGCCTGACCTATGTGTTTGTCTCCCACGACCTCGCCCTGGTGCGCCAACTCGCCCACACCGTCTCGGTGATGCACCGTGGGCGCGTTGTTGAACAGGGGACGGTCTCGGACATCTTCGATAACCCGCAGCAGCCCTATACCGTGTCGTTGCTGAAATCGATCCCGTCCGGTGCCGCCCGCGTCGCGCCCGTACCGTCGCCGCAACCCCGGCGGATCATCAACCAGGAACAGGTCGCATGACTATAGCCACGCCTGCCGGCACTCTACCCGCACCGTTTCGCCAGAAGCATCGGATCGGTTTCAACACCCGGGTGTCGTTCAATGACGATGCCGGGCCGACACAGGGGTTGCGCGACGGGATCGAGCTGTTCAAGGCCGCCGAGCGGCTGGGTTACCAGTCGGGCTGGGCCTACCAGAGGCATTTCGACCACTATCTGTCGTCGCCGCTCCCCTTCTTTGCCGCGGTCGGCCAGCATACGAAACACATCACGCTGGGCTCGGCGGTCATCCCGATGCGCTACCAGGACCCGATCCTGCTCGCCGAGGCGGCGGCCACGACCGACCTGCTGATCGATGGCCGGCTGGAGCTCGCTATCTCGACTGGTGCCAATGCGGCATTCGACGCGGTCTTTGGCGCGGTCGACACCGATGCCCGGACGGAGGCCAAGCGCCGTCAGGCCCGTTTTCTCGCCGCGATCTCGGGCGAGACCCTCCACACCGTCGAAGGGCCGGGCCAAGGTGCGCCGGAGGGTAGCAAGCTGCGCGTGACACCGCACAGCCCGACGCTGCGCTCCCGTATCCGACAGGGCTCTGCCAGCCTTGGCTCCGCAGTGCAGGCTGCCGAACTCGGAATCGGCCTCATCTCCGGGACCGTCCAGCACGACAACGCCGAAGGCGAGACCTTCAGTGAATATCAGGCCCGTATCATCGAGGCCTACCGCAGCACCTGGCGCAAGACCTGGGGCACCGAGCCGCCATCTGTCGCCGTCGCCGCCTCGATCCTGGTCGGTACCACGGCCGAGCTTCGGGAGACGTACGCCACCTACGACCTCGAGCGCCGCACGCTGGGCATCGCCGCATCTCGCCCGAAGGGCGCGCTCGAACCGACCACGCGGACCAACCAACCGCCCGGGACTCAGATTTCTCCGGTATTCCACGGTACTCCCGACCAGGTGATCGAGGCGGTGCTCAACGACCCCGGTCTCGCTATTGCCGACGAGCTCGTCCTCTTCCTGCCGCCCGCCTTCGGTCTCGCCGATAATGTGCAGCTGCTGACCGACTTTGCGGACACCGTCGCTCCGAGCCTCGGCTGGTCGCCCGCATTGTGACCGCGTGAAAGCCATACTGTTTATGGTCGTGTCGATATGAGATTTGAAAGCGTCAACGAGTGATAATTAGAGATATTTTCTATAGTTTCTCTAGAAAGAGAATGACCTGTCTTCCTCATCAGGCCGCCGGCCCTTAACGTCGCTGCACTATTTGGCAAATTATAGGAGCTCCCATGCCCGCGGAATTCATCAGCGTAAGCTTTCCCAACGCATCGAATGACCTGAACCCCATTCCGGACGCGCCTGTGGATACCCTTTTTCTGGAGCGGTACGCACGCGCGCTCGACGATTACGGCTTCAACTATACCCTGATCCCCTACTCCTCGTCGTCCTTTGACCCCTTTACGCTCGGCGCCACGGTCCTGGCACACACCAAGAACATCAAGATCATCGTCGCCCTGCGCCCGAATACCGTCTATCCGACAGTCGCAGCCAAATCGCTCGCAACACTCGATCAGCTGAGCGGCGGGCGTGTCGTCGTCCACTTCATTGCAGGCGGCAGCGACGAAGAGCAGGCGCGTGAAGGCGACTTCCTCACCAAGGAGGAGCGCTATGAGCGGCAGGAGGAATATATCCGCATCCTGCGTCAGGCCTGGACGTCGAAGGAGCCCTTCGATTTCGACGGAAAGTACTATCAGTTCAAGCAATTCCGCAGCGCGGTTCGCCCGACGCATGGGACAATTCCGATCTCGCTTGGCGGGTCGTCGGATGCTGCCTACCGGATCGGTGGTTCGCTCTGCGACATTTTCGGGCTCTGGGGTGAGCCGCTTGCGGAAACGAAACAGCAGATCGACCGCGTATACGCAGAAGCCGCAAAAGCCGGCAGGACGGATCGTCCCCGCATCTGGGTTACATTTCGCCCCATCGTGGCCGAGACGGACGAACTGGCCTGGGTGAAGGCGCATCAGATTCTCGACCGGCTGAACGACAATCGCCAGAAAGGTCTCGGGCGCTCGCCGCTGTCCGCCCCGCGCCCCGCAAATGTCGGATCGCAGCGGCTTCTGGACATTGCTGCACGCGGCGATGTGCACGACCGCGCGCTATGGTATCCGACTGTCACGGCAACAAATGCTGGGGGAGCCACCACCGCGCTGGTGGGATCGCCCCGCACAATCGCGGATTCCATCCTCGATTACATCGACCTTGGTGCCGACCTGATCTCGATCCGTGGCTACGACAATTTCAACGATGCCGTCGACTATGGCCGCTACATCCTGCCGCTGGTGCGCGAAGGCATCCGGGAGCGGGAAGAAGCAAAGAAGAAGTCGGCCGCCTGATATGCCTTATGACACAAGCCTACTGAACGCGACGGCACGGGCTCTTGCGGACGCCGCCCCAGACGCGGATCGCACCGGTCAGTTTCCTTGGGTCGGCATCCGTGCCGTCCATGAAAGCGGCCTGCTGGAAAGCACCGTTGCGACCCGCCACGGCGGAGAAGGCGCCACACTCCACGATGCCGCCACCATTCTCGCGGCACTGGGACGGGGCGATCCGTCGGTCGCGCTCATCAGTGCAATGACGATCTTCAACCATCTCGGCCAGGCAGGAAAAAACCATTGGCCGGAAGATCTCTACAAGCGCCTGCTGGCCGAGGCTAAGCAGCGCCCGCTGCTGCTCAACGCCGCCCGCGTCGAGCCGGAACTCGGATCGCCGGCGCGCGGCGGCCTGCCGGCAACGCTTGCCCGCCGCACAGCAAACGGCTGGTCGATTACCGGCCGCAAACGCTTCGTGACCGGCGCGCATGGTCTTACCCATTTCCTCGTCTGGGCCCATACCGACGAAACGCCGGCGCGGGTCGGAACCTTCGTCGTGCCGAACGGACTGCCCGGCATTCACATCATCGAGAACTGGAACAGCCTCGGCATGCGCGCCACGGGTTCGCATGACGTCCAATACACCGATGTCGAGATCCCGGCGGAAGACGTGCTGGAACTCGTCGATCCGTCCGTGGCTCAGCAGGATAACCGCGCCCATGCGGCGATCACCCTGGCCCTGACGGCAATCTATCTCGGCGTGGCGGAAGCTGCGCAGGCGGCGTTCATCCGGTTTGCGCATGAGCGCGTTCCAACGAATCTCGGCCATCCCATCGCCCGCACCGAACGGTTTGTGACGCTCTCCGGCGAGATCGACCTCCTCGTCTCCGGCGCCCGGCAGATCATTTTCGATGCGCTCAAAGCAGGCGCAGGAGACGCCGAAAGGCTTATAAGAGCTCGGCTCATTGCCGGGCGACAGCTGCGTGAAGCCGTCCAGATTGCGGTCCGCGGCATCGGCAATCCGGGCCTCAACGCCGACCTGGGACTTGAACGGCATTTCCGGGACATTCAGTCCGTGCTCGTCCATGCTCCGCAGGAAGACACGTCCATTTCCATTCTGGGCCGCGCCGCCTTCGACCGGTGGAACCGGGATGAGGCTGCCCCGTCGAGCCATTCGATAGACCTCCCCATCCTCAGAACAGCCTGACGCCACCGGAAGGGACCTGACCGTTACATGACACGCTACATCATCATTGGCGCCGGTGCGGTCGGCGCGAGCCTGGCGGCCGAGTTCGAAACCCATGGCATTCCTTACGTTCTGGTGGGTCGCGGCGCCCAGATCGCGCATATCGCAGCCCATGGTCTTTCCTATCGCCGCCCCAAGGAAACCCGTGTGGTTCGACTCAACGCGGTCGATACCGCAACACCACCCACCCTGAGACAGGGCGACATCCTCGTCCTCACGGTCAAGGCGCAGGATGTCGAGGCGGCAACCGATTTCTGGGCCTGGCGCGACGTTGAAGGCGCAGGTCTTGCGTCCGAACTGCCTTTGGTCACGCTGCAAAACGGGCTGGCGGCCGAGGACATCGCGCTGCGGCGCTTCAGCCGTGTCTATGCGGCCAGTATTCGCATTCCGGCACGCTATACCGTGACTGGTGAAGTTGTCGTGGGCGGTGAACCGAATATCGGCGTCGTTACCCTCGGGCGCTATCCGCAGGGGCTGGACGGGACTGCATCGACGATTGTCTCGGATCTGACAAAAGCAGGATATCTGGCTGAGGCCAGTGCAGACATTCGCCGCTGGAAGGCTGCCAAGCTGCTGCACAATGTGACGAACGCGGTCGAACTTTTTGCCGGCACGCCGGAGGCTCGCGCAAAGGCCGCAACCGAACTTGCGGACGAAGCGCAAATTGTCCTGAAAGCAGCGGGATACGACGCGGCAGCGCCTTCGGAGCGCACCATCGACATTTCCGGCTGGCGCGTCGCGGAAGGCAGCGGTATCGAGCCCGGCCAGCAATCGACGTGGCAGAGTTTTGTGCGTGGCACCTCAAGCGAGGTTGACTATCTAAACGGTGAGATCGTCCGCCTTGGGCGTCTTCATGATACCGCCGCACCGCTTAATGCAGCTGTTCAGCAAGCAGTGGCGAGGCTTGCGCGCGATGGCGGCAAGCCGGGGTCGCTGGATATTGCGGAAGTCGGGTGGCCGGCCTGACCAGGAAGCCATGGACGCACGACCTGTCGGCGACGGCGACCGTCAAGACGTCTTTGCAGCGATCCTGCCAACCATGCCGGACTGGACGAATTCCCGGTCTTTTATAAAAGAAGTGATGGAACGCGTTTGACGGCACCGCCTGCCATGATCAATCCATTTCATCATTCGAAGAAAATTGGCCTTGCACATGAGCAGTCGTTCCGAATTCCTCTGGTACATTCCCAACGACGTGAAGGCCGGTCATCGCGGAGACGTCGCGACCGAAGGCCATAACAGCCTCGACAGTCTGACAGCTCAGGCAAAAGCTATAGAAAAGCACGGATGGAAAGGCGCCTTGATCGGCACCGGCTGGGGCCGTCCCGACACATTCACGATCGCGACAGCGCTTGCAGCGCGAACGACGACATTCGAGCCCCTGATCGCGGTCCGCCCCGGCTACTGGAAGCCGGCGAACTTCGCCGCCTCTGCGGCGACGCTGGACCAGTTGAGCGGCGGGCGTGTTCGGGTCAACGTGGTGTCCGGCCAGGACGAACTCGCGGCCTATGGAGACAGCGAGGGCGACCAGTCGCAACGTTACGCGCGGACGAAGGAGTTCATGCGGCTGATCCGCCGTCTCTGGACCGAGGAGAACGTCACCTTCACCGGCGACCACTTCCAGGTCACCGGATCCACGGTGGTGCCGAGGCTCGAAGCCGTAGGCAACCGCCTTCATCCGAAACTCTATTTCGGAGGTGCTTCGGAAGCGGCCGAGCGGGTGGCCGCCACGGAGGCCGACGTCCAGCTTTTCTGGGGTGAACCTCTCGACGGAGTGCGGGAGCGGATCGAACGGCTGAAGACGCTCGGCAAGGTGCTCGGCCGCGATATCGCTCCGCTGGAATTCGGCCTCAGGATCACGACCCTGGTGCGAGACACGACGGAACAGGCCTGGGCCGATGCGGAAGCGAAAGTCGCCGAGATGGCCGAAGGCAAGGCCGGCAGCTGGCAGGACCATCGCCATGCGGTGGCCGTGGGTCAGCAGCGTCTTCTGGATCTTGCCGCGCGCGGCGACGTGCTGGACGACAATCTCTACACCGCGCCAGGCAAGTTCGGTGGCGGCGGAGCGAGCACGACATGGCTGGTTGGCTCCGCCGAGGATGTCGCCCGCTCGCTGCGCAAGTACGAGGAAGCCGGCATCACGCATTTCGTGCTGTCCGATACGCCCTATCTTGCGGAAATCCAGCGCCAGGGCGACCGATTGCTTCCTCTTCTCCGTAACATGAGTGTATTGCCATAACGTGGCATAAAGTCCTGACGGGTCCGGAATAGGCTGCGGCTAGGTGTTTAGTCCCGGCATTTTATGGATTGGATCTATGATGAATCTTTCGGTTTCTATTGCCCATCGTTTGCAGATGAACTCGTAGGGCGTGAGCCCCTTCAGCGTCTTGAGACGGCGGCCGAAGTTGTGAGCGGCGATGAAGCTTTGGAGGTGGGTTCGGAGCTGATCGTGGTTGTCATGGTGGAAGCGTTTTGACGGTCGCGTCCTTTATCGTGCGGTTCATGCGCTCGACCTGTCCATTGGTCGATGGATGCTTGGGCTTTGTCAGCCGGTGTTCAATATCGTGCGTTTGGCAGGCGCGATCGAATGGATACACTCTCCACATGGCTGTCGGCCCTGAACCGTTTTTCGGCAGATCGGCAAACTGGATGCCGTTGTCGGTCAGAACGATCTTGATCTTGTAGGAACGGCGGCCGCCAGAGCGCCGAGGAAGGCCCATGCCGTCGCCGTGTAGGCCTTGTCGACGAACTCCGCGAAGGCGAACTTTGAGGTGTGGTCGATATAACTTGCCTTCTCCCGTCTGCACCTCGGCGATGTCGATGTGGAAATAGCCGATAAGGTAGGTCCTGAACGTTTTCTGGCAGACGTGTCGCCATCGACATCCGGCAAGCGGGAGATGCGATGGCGCTTGCCAAGCAGCGATGCAAGGACGATCGCGTCAGGTGTGGGATCGTCGTCTGCAGGCTGTGGAGACAGTCGTCGAGGGGCAGCGGGGGTATATCGGCGGAAGGCACGATGATCGCCTCGTCGTCACCTGACAGGACCGCGGACTTCGGCCCACTTGGACCGGTCGGCAGATCGGCAGATCGGCAGATCGGCGACAAAGCTCCGATTCTTCCATTCGGCAACGGTCTTCTGGTTGATACCGTAGCGTTTGGCCAGTGATCTCAGGCTCTTTTGAAGAGGGTCCTCAATATGAGTAACTCGCCTATTGAAATTGCCGTTCGGAACCCCCATTTCCCATTAGCGCCGGCTCCTGATGTAACGCCGGACGGAGCGATAGACCGGAAGATCGACGATCTGCTCGGCCAGGCTCGGTTCTACTGCAGCTCTTACCTCTGGCTTAAAAACCGCCGGAGAGTTTTGCTGTGACTGCACTAACCATCTGGTTTTTTCAAAAGCCTGCATTAGTATGTGCTCCCATGATGGACACACGCTTCTCTTCGGCTCTGCAGATCATTATTACAGTTGCCGTCAACGAAAAGAACAATACGCGCTCGACGAGCGATACATTGGCAGCGAAGCTCGATGCCAAGCCCAGCCTCGTGCGCAAGCTGGTTGCACCTTTGATGCAGAAGAATATCCTCGTGTCGTCCGAAGGATATCAGGGCGGCTATCGGCTTGGCCGGCCCTCAAGCTCGATCTATTTGAGCGAAATCTATCTTGCCGTGACGCCGGACAAGAAAATCTGGGGCACGCGCGACGACATCCCCGCCGAATGCTTCATTTCAAGCAATATGAACGAATGGTCGGCAAAACTCAGCAAGGAAGCCGAACAGGCTCTGCTCGGCCTACTGGGCGAGAAATCCGTTGAGGATGCCATTTCGGAACTGGCGACCATCGACGGCGGCAAGTGTCCGCTGGGCAGGACGCTCGCGAACTGAAGCTCGCGCGGCCGTGTGGGACGGCCGGAGGGAGCCGGGCCGTCCCCGTCACTGATCGGAGGTCAGTCAAATCCGTGACGAACCGTCGGCTAGCCGGGCCTCTGCGCGGCTAGCCGGATATCGAGCGGCGATTTAGAAATCGCGCTGCAGACGTACGAAGCCGAACACTTCGTCGTCACCGTCGTCTTCGTCGTGATACTGAACGCTCACCTTGGACTTGAGACCGTCCGTGATCTTGTAGTCGACGGTCACACCGCCGGTCCAAGCATCGCCACCACCGAAGCCGTTGCCACTGCTGCTAAGGTCGATATTGCTGAAGTACTGAACGCCGGGCGTGATTGCGAACTTATCGTTGACCTTCAGTTCGTACTGAGCGCCGACCGTCCATTCGGACTCTTCGTAGTAATAGTTGGCGCCAGTAGCGTAGGCACCGTAGATGCCGAGCTGGCCCGGTCCGAGATCGGCATAGACGATCGCGCGGATAGCGCCTTCTTCGGTATCGGTGTCATAACCGCCAAGCAGGTAACCGGTGACAACGCCAACGGTGCCCGAAACCTGACCGGTGACGCCAACGTTGTTCGGGCCTTCGCCCGGCTTGGTGTCGTAGTCGTCTTCCAGCTCTTCCACTGCGATACCAGCCTTGAAGGTCTCAGTCTCGTACTGGTAGCGAATGGCGTTGTGACGGG
This sequence comes from Hyphomicrobiales bacterium, assembly GCA_900471525.1. Classification (GTDB taxonomy): domain Bacteria; phylum Pseudomonadota; class Alphaproteobacteria; order Rhizobiales; family Rhizobiaceae; genus Pararhizobium. The sequence continues at coordinate 161,583 of UCEZ01000047.1, forward strand.
TCTCGTTGCTGGCGATCACGTCGGTTTCGCCGCTCAAGTCGTCATCCCACCAGCTGTACTGCATACCAACACGCAGGCCAGCAATATCGATGTAGCCTTCGTCCATGAAAGTGTTGTTGTTCGACGAACCGGAAGAATTCCGGGCGTTCGTACGCAGGGCGACAAGGCTCGTCAGCGTGCCGAATTCGGTGTCGTTCTTTGCCGTGAACTCGAGCTGTGCGCGGGTAAAGGTATTCCAGTCAGACGTACCCGACTGATCGCGACCGAAGTCGGTCTGGAAACGGAGGTAACCGCCGATCTTCAGGCAGGTTTCTGTACCCGGGATGTAGAAGTAGCCAGTGCCGAATGCGTCGCAGACGCGAACATATTCCAGCGGCTCGGGTTCAGCTGCAACGATGGCGTCGGCGGCGAATGCGCCGCTTGCTGTGCTCAACGCCGCAGCGGACGCAAAAAGAAAAGCCCTTATAGTCATTTCGGATCCAATCAAGTTTCGATTGGGCACAGGTTTGCATGGCTGAAAAATCAGCGTCCCCCGACCCCAAATATCGATTCAAGCCCCTATGGCAGCGGTCAAAACCGCATGTCGAGATTACATAGAGCGATAACTGTAACAATAAAAATTACAGTCATATTCGTCACAAATATCTGTTGGGATTTTCACTGTTGCCGAAACGCAACGGCCCGGGAAGCGAGATCGTGAGTACCCTCACTACCTCAAATGGGCATTCCAATTGCCGTACAAACCAGAGAGGGTGTGACCGGTAACATCCTGAGGCTGTCACTTAGTGACGACGACGCCCAACTGCAAGTAGGATCGCCCGGTGTTTTCGTGAAGGATGTCAAAATGACGCGTCTGCGGGCACGGCTAGCCACGGATCGCCAACAGATTAAGCACTTCCTTCACATAACCATATGGTCGACGGGCAAGGCCAGACATTTCCTGCCACTCCCCGCTGACCGCTCATCGAGGCACGGAACATCTGTGCCGATCGCCCGGCAGGTCATGGTGCTCTGCGTCGATGCCCCCGGCGCCGGTCATGCCGAACTTCACGACATGATGGTCACCCGGAACTATTTCGACGCCCTGCCGGAAAAAGCCAGGGGACATCTCGTCTGCCGCGTCGTCGACACGTTGATTCCGAGCAACCAGAAGCACGACATCGGTGGGCTGGTCATGGGCGCAAACCGGGCCTGCTACTCGTCGTCTCAATAGTCCGTCAGGGCCGCATCTGCGGCCCTTTTGTTATTCAGCCAACTACCGATCCAGGGAGCCGCAATAAATCCGGCCTTACGCCTCCACCGCTGGCTCCTGTCTCTCCCTGTCAAAAATCCTCGCATTACCTCCACTACGAATTTTAAATTCATTCGATTGACTGAAAGATAGACATGATGTATACCTGCATCATGTCTAAAATTGAAAACGAACAGAACACGCCCGCCTCGCGCCGCGACCAGACCCGCGAAAAGCTGCTTGCATCCTCGCTTGATGTCTTCGGCCGCTATGGCTTCGACGGCGCGTCGACCCGACAGCTCGCCGATGCGGCGGGCGTCAACCTGCAGGCCATTCCCTACTACTTTTCCGGCAAGGAAGGCCTCTACATTGCCACCGCTGAATATCTGACGGAGATGATCAGCGCCCATGTCGGCGATATGCGCCAAAAGGTCGGCGCCCGTATCGCAACCCTCGAAGCATCCGGTGAAAGCATGACGCCGGCGGAAGCCCGCAGCTTCCTGACAGAAATCGCCCAGACGATGATTGCGCTCTTCGTCAGCAAGAAATCCGAATCCTGGGCGCGCTTCATCATTCGCGAACAGATGGAGCCGACGGAAGCCTTTACACGGGTCTATCAGGGGATCATGCGGCCGATGATCGAGATTGCCCGGCGGCTGATCGGGACCATCCTTGGTGAGGATTCGAAATCCGAACATGTGCGGCTGCGCGCCTTTTCCTTTATCGGCGGCATCATGGTCTTTCGCATGGCGCATGCGGCGGTGCTTGCCCAGATGGAGTGGGACAGCGCCGGTCCGGACGAGGTCGCAACCTTACGCAAACTCGCCGCCGAACTCGTGGCCGTCCTCGAGCCCGCCAAAGGAGCCACGGCATGAAAAAGCTCGCGATTCTCATTCTTCTGCTTGCGACGGCGGGCGGAGCGGCCTGGTGGTTCGGATTGCCGGCCAAATTCGGATGGCAAGCCGCAGAGCGGAAAGACTTCGTTCTCTATGGCAATGTCGATATCCGCCAGGTTTCGCTTGGCTTTCGCGTCAATGGCCGCCTCTCGGACCTTACGGCCGATGAGGGCGACGTCATCAAGGCTGGCACCGTCCTTGCCAAGCTTGACGCCCGCCCTTACGACTATGCCGTGCGCTCGGCAGAAGCCAATGTCGCCGCCCTTCGCGCCACGCTCGACAAGCTGAAAGCTGGGCCCCGCCCCACCGAAATCGCCCAGACACGCGCCGCCTATAATGCGAGCCTGGCTGACCTTCAGAATGCCGAGCTTGAGCTGGAACGCGCCCAGCAGCTTCGCCCACGCGGAACAATTTCACAGGCCGCCTTCGATCAGGCCGTCGCGGCGAAGGCAATGGCCGCCGCGCGTGCCGAATCCGGCAGAGAAGCATTGAAGCTGATCGAGGAAGGCAGCCGCGTCGAGGATATCACCGCAGCAGCTGCGCAATTGCAGGCGGCGGAAGCGACATTGGCGTCGGCCCAGACATCCCTGGAGGATACGGAGCTGCGTGCGCCGAATGACGGCATCATCCTGTCGCGGGTGCGCGAAACGGGAGCGATCGTCGCGCCGGCCGATATTGTCTTCGTCCTCTCGCTGGCCGAGCCAGTCTGGGTCCGCACTTATGTCAGCGAACCCGATCTCGGCCGCATCCATCCCGGCATGAAAGTCAAGGTCAGCTCCGATACAAGACCGAACGACGCCTATGACGGCACCATTGGCTTCATCTCGCCGGTTGCGGAATTCACCCCGAAATCCGTGGAAACGCCGGAATTGCGCACCGACCTCGTCTACCGCCTGCGCATTGTCGTCGACAAGCCGGGCGAAGACCTGCGCCAGGGCATGCCGGTCACCGTGCGGTTTGCGTCGCAACAGGTGGCTGCGCAATGACCGCCGGGCGGGAAAGAAGCGAACTGGTTCGCCTGGCTGACGTAACCAAGCGGTTCGGCGACGCGCCCCCTGCGCTTCAATCCGTGTCCGGCACGATCCTCGGTGGTGAGATCACCGGGCTTGTCGGCCCTGATGGCGCGGGCAAGACGACACTTGTCCGGCTCATGACCGGCCTGATGCTGCCCGATAGCGGAACCGTCGAAGTTCTCGGCTTCGATACCGCCAAAAATCCCGCCGCGATCCAGGCGTCGATCGGTTATATGCCGCAGCGCTTCGGGCTCTACGAAGACCTCTCGGTCCAGGAAAATCTCGATCTCTATGCCGACCTTCGCGGCCTGCCGAAAGATGAGCGGACGGCGACATTCGACGAACTTTTGACCTTTACCGATCTCAAGCGTTTTATAGGTCGTCTGGCGGGAAAGCTGTCGGGCGGCATGAAACAGAAGCTCGGGCTTGCCTGCGCTCTTCTGAAGAAGCCGCGCCTGCTGCTGCTCGACGAGCCGGGCGTCGGCGTCGATCCGATCTCGCGCCGCGATCTCTGGAAGATGGTCGAGGACCTGACCAAGGAAGGCATCGGCGTCGTCTGGTCAACCGCCTATCTCGACGAGGCGGAAGCCTGCGATGGCGTGCTCCTGCTCAATCAGGGGAAACTGATGTTTTCCGGCAAGCCGGCGGACATGACCACCCGTGTCACGGACCGCGTGTTCCGGGTCTCGGGCATCCCCGGGCGCAAGCGGCAGGTGCTGGCGAAACTGCTCGACGAAGAGGGCATCATTGACGGCGTCATCCAGGGCGAGGCGATCCGGATCGTCACCCGCGAAGGCGCCCAGCCCGATTTTCCATCCGCCGGCGAAGGCGCGAAGGCCTCCTCCGCCCCGCCGCGCTTCGAGGACGCCTTCGTCGACATGCTCGGCGGTGGTCCCGGCGGACGCTCGAAACTCGCCGAGGCCCAACAGCCGCTGACGGCAAAGGACGACCGGCCGGTGATCGAGGCGAAGGGGCTGACCAAGCGCTTCGGCGATTTCACCGCAGCCGACGACATCACCTTCGATATCCGCCGCGGCGAGATCTTCGGCCTGCTCGGGCCGAACGGCGCCGGCAAGTCCACCACCTTCAAGATGCTCTGCGGCCTGTTGAAGCCGACGGCGGGCGAAGGCCGCGTCGCCGGCTTCGATCTTCGCCGCGACGCCGCCTCCGCGCGCAATCAATTGGGCTACATGGCCCAGAAGTTCTCGCTCTACGGCGATCTCAGCATCGCGCAGAACCTCGATTTCTTCGCCGGCGTCTATGGCCTCTCCGGCCGGCGTAAGCGCGACCGCATCGCTCTCATGAACGAGATCTTCGATTTCGGCCGCCATGCCGGCCAGTCGTCCAAGGACCTCCCGCTCGGCCTCAAGCAGCGGCTGGCGCTCGCCTGCGCGGTCATGCACGAGCCGCAGGCCCTGTTCCTCGACGAGCCCACCTCCGGCGTCGACCCGATCACGCGGCGCGAATTCTGGACGCACATCAACGCGCTGGTGGAAAAGGGCGTGACTGTGCTCGTCACCACCCATTTCATGGAGGAGGCGGAATATTGCGACCGGATTTCGCTGATCTATCGCGGCCGCTCGATCGCGCTCGGCTCGCCCGATGAATTGAAAGCAAGCGTCGTCACCAAAGAGCAACCCGATCCGACCATGGAGGACGCCTTCGTCGCGCTCATCCGGCAATCGGAATCCGAAGCGAAGGAGGCGGCATGAGCACCTCCTCGGCCTCGGACCGGATCAGGCGCTTCACGGCTCTAGTACGCAAGGAGAGCTATCAGGCCGTGCGCGATCCGAGCACGATCCTGATCGCCTTCGTGCTGCCGCTGATCCTGCTCTTCCTGTTCGGCTACGGCGTCTCGCTCGATACGACCCGGACCCGCGTCGGTCTCGTCATGGAGGAAACCACGCCGCTCACCCAGAGCCTTGCCGCAAGTTTCGAGGCATCGCGCTATTTTTCTGTGGCCACCAGCCAGGATCGCCGCGTCTTCGAGGAGGATCTGGTCAATGGCCGCATTCGCGGTATTCTCGTCATCCCCGCCAATTTCACCACGGACTTTGCCGCCGGCAACCGCCCGCAGGTCCAGGTGATCGTCGATGGCTCGGAGCCGAACACCGCGAATTTCGTCCAGAATTATGCGCAGGGCACCGTCGCCAATTGGGAACGCCAGCGCCAGGCATTGATGGCCGAGAACTCGACCGCCATTTCGATCGAGCAGCGCTTCTGGTTCAACCCGGAACTCACCAGTCGCAATTTCCTTGTGCCGGGCTCCATCGCCATCGTCATGACGCTGGTCGGCACGCTGCTCACCTCGCTGGTCGTCGCCCGCGAATGGGAGCGCGGCACGATGGAGGCGATGATGGCCACACCGGTGACGGCGATCGAGCTCTTGGTCGGCAAGATCTTCCCCTATTTCGTGCTCGGCCTTGCCGCGATGACGCTCTGCGTGCTGCTCGCCGTCTCCCTGTTCGGTGTGCCCTTCCGCGGTTCGGTCGTTGCGCTCTATGCCCTGTCGGCAACATTCCTCATTCCGGCGCTCGGCCAGGGCCTTCTGATTTCGGCGGCGACCAAGAACCAGTTTTTGGCCTCGCAGCTGGCACTGATCTCCGCCTTCCTGCCGGCCTTCCTGCTCTCCGGCTTCCTGTTCGAGATCAATTCGATGCCCACCGTCATCCAGTGGATCACCTTCATCGTGCCCGCCCGCTACCTCATCCCGAGCCTGCAGACCGTTTTCCTCGCGGGCGATATCTGGCCGATGTTCCTGCATTCGATGGCCGTCATGCTCGCGATCGGCGCCGTGTTCTTTGCGCTTGCCGCCCGCAGCACCAGGAAGAGGATCGGCTGATGTGGTGGACGCGGCTTCGGGCCCTGATCGTCAAGGAACTGCTGGCGGTGCTGCGCGATCCCAAGGGTCGCGCCATCCTGATCGGCCCGCCCCTCATCCAGCTCCTCGTCTTCTCCTATGCGGCGACGCTTGAGGTCCGCAATGTCGACGTGATGATCCTCAACCGTGACAGCGGCCATTGGGGGCAGGAGCTGGTCGAGCGCATCGAGGGTTCGCCGACTTTCCGCCGCATCGAGGTCGCCGCCAACCCGGGCGAGGTCCGCGAGGCGATCGATGGCCAGGACGTCATCGCCGCCGTCGAGATCGGCCCGGATTTTTCCCGCGGCATCGAGGCCGGGACGCCGGTCGATCTGCAGATCATCCTCGACGGCCGCCGCTCGAACGCCTCGCAGATCGTCTCGGGCTATCTGACGCAGATCGCCGGTGGTCTCGCTGCCGAGACCCCGGCCGGCAAACGATCGGCCGCGCGCTCGGTCACGACAATCCCGCGCAACTGGTTCAACCCGAACCTCACCTATCAATGGTTCATGGTGCCAAATTTGATTGCCAGCATCGCGCTCCTGATCGGCCTGATCGTCACGGCGCTGTCGATCGCCCGCGAGCGCGAACTCGGCACCTTCGACCAGCTGATGGTCTCGCCGTTGCGCGTCCACGAGATCCTGATCGGCAAGCTCCTGCCGCCGATGATGATCGGCCTCTTCCACATCACCGCCTATATCCTGGCAGCAATCTTCATCTTCCACCTGCCGCTCCGGGGATCGCTGTTCCTGCTCTATGGCAGCGGCATCTTCTATCTCGCCTCGGTGGTCGGCATCGGGCTGTTCATCTCGGCGCTGTCGATGACGCAGCAGCAGGCCATCCTCGGCGCCTTCCTGTTCATGGTGCCGGCCATGCTGCTCTCGGGCTTCGCCACGCCGATCGAGAACATGCCCGAATGGCTGCAGCCGGTGACGCTGGTCAATCCCTTGCGCTATTTCCTGATCATCGTGAAGGGCGTGTTCCTGAAAGACATCAGCCTCGCCGAAGTGGTGAACCAGACCATCCCGCTCTGCCTGATCGCCATGGTGACGCTGAGCGCCGCCGCCTGGCTCTTCCGGCGGCGGCTGGAGTAAACGGCTTTGCCGCGGGGTACCCCCCTCTGTCACTTCGTGACATCTCCCCCTCAAGGGGGGAGATTGATCCGCCGCGCCGTCCATCGATCATCTCTATTTTGGCTGAATAAGAGGGCATTGTCCGGGGAAGGTTCGACATACTCCCGATCCCCCCCCTTGAGGGGGAGATG
>UCEZ01000047.1:168854-169312 GCA_900471525.1 Hyphomicrobiales bacterium
CCCCCTGTCAATCTCAATCCGCGATCCGGTAAGGCAGCGGACCGCGCAATGCATGATCGACGATGAGCTTGCGCTTCAACGGCGGCACGGCCCGGCTGGTGCATTTCGTGCGCTCGCAGATGCGGCAGGAAATGCCGATCGGATCGAAGGCGGCCCGATTGCTCATGTCGAGCCCGTCGGCATAGATGAAATTATGCGCGTCGGAAATCTCGCAGCCAAGGGCGATCGCGTAGCTCGGCCTCGGGGTGGCGAAACTGCCGCCGCCCTTCGTTATCTGCGTCGCCAGGCAGAGATAGCGCACGCCATCCGGCGTTTCGGCCAGCTGGCGGATCATCCGCCCCGGCATTTCGAAGGCCTGGTGCACGTTCCAGAGCGGGCAGGCAGAACCGAAACGGGCGAACTGCAGCTTGGCGGCGCTGTGCCGCTTGGTGATATTGCCGGCGCGGTCGATGCGAGCG
>UCEZ01000048.1 GCA_900471525.1 Hyphomicrobiales bacterium
GTAAGCGCCGTCTCCGCCCCATTGGATTGGCTATATTTTGAGGCTTGCTGCGTGTGCGAGAAGGTTTCCAGGACTAACTGGAGATTTGCATGGCAGAAGATGGATTTGTGGGTCGCTACGAAGTTGTCGAGCCGCGCCGGGGAAATCGGCGTTGGCCGGATGACGTTAAGGCTCGGATTGTAGCGGAAAGCTTTCAGCCCGGTGTTCGTGTTGTTGATGTTGCGCGTCGTCATGACGTTATAGCAAACCAACTTTCCAGTTGGCGGCGACAAGCACGAGATGGGGTTTTGGCCCTGCCTTTTGAGGCTATGCCGGGCCCTTCGGAGAACGGGGATGCCGAGCCTGCATTTGTGCCTTTGGCGATCACAGCGGAGCCGAGCGAGGCTGTGGGTGTTTTAGCGCCGCCGAAACTGCCGGAGGCGGTTTCAGCGGTCTTGACGCTGGAGATCGGCCCGGACGTTGTGATGCGGGTTCCCGGTGACGTGCCGGTTGAACGTGTGGCGGCTCTGGTGCGAGCGATGCGAGGGACGGCATGATCGTCGCTGGCCAACGACTGCCGATCCTGATCGCGACGCGGCCGGTGGACTTCCGCTGCGGGCATCAGGCGCTGGCTCTGATGGTGCAGACCGAATTGAAGCTTGATCCGCATTCCGGGGTGACGGTGATCTTCCGGTCGAAGCGCGGGGATCGTCTGAAGATCCTGGTGTGGGATGGCACAGGAATGGTGCTAACTTACAAAATTCTTGAACATGGAAGCTTTGCCTGGCCCAAGGTGCAGGATGGGACGATACGTCTTTCCAGGGGGCAATACGAGGCTTTGTTCGAGGGTCTTGACTGGCGGCGGGTCATGGCGCAACGGGTGACTGCGCCGTCGGCGGCAGGGTGAATATCCGGCCGTCTTTGCATTGTTTTATTTGGCTTTTTCGTGCTGCCTTGCTATAAGGGCGCATGTCATCGCCCCTTGATCTCAGCCTGTTTCCGGACCTTCCGCCAGAGGTTGTCAAAGCCTTTGCGGCGATGCAGTTCGAGCTGTCGGTCGAGCGTGCTGCACGTCAGCATGAGCAGGCTGTGGTGGCCGAAAAGGACGCGTTCATCTCCGAGTTGAAGGAACTGATCGAGAAGCTTGAGGGGCAGGTTCACGACTATCGGTGCACGAAGTTCGGGCCGAAATCGGAAAAGCTCGATCCGGCGCAGATGGAACTGGCGCTGGAAGACCTTGAAACGGCGATCGCCGAAACACAGGCGCGGATCGCCGCCGTCGAGAAAAAGATCGAAGCCAGCACATCCGATCCGGACAAGGCCGCTCCTCGCAAGGAGCGGAAGGCCCGTGCACTGCCCGAACACCTGCCGCGGGTCGAGCGCGTGATCGAGCCCGAGAGCATCGCTTGTCCCTGCGGTTGCGGCAACATGGTCCGGATCGGCGAGGACCGGACGGAACGGCTCGACCGGGTCCCGGCGCGCTACGAGGTGATCGTCACGATCCGCCCGAAATACGCATGTCCCAAGGGTCGAACGGGCGTCGTCCAGGCCAGAGCGCCGGCGCACCTCCTCGAAGGAAGCTGGCCGACCGAAGCCCTACTGGCGGAGATTGCCGTCTCCAAGCATTCCGAACATATGCCGCTGAACCGGCAGGCTGAAGTCATGGCGCGACACGGGGTGCCGATCGACCGCACGGTGCTGGCCGATTGGATGGGGCGCACGGGCAGCGAAATCGCACCGGTGGTCGACCACATGGCCAAACGGCTGCTGTGGGAAAGCACGCGGCTCTATGTCGACGAGACAACAGCTCCGGTTCTTGATCCGGGGCGAGGTAAGACGAAGACCGGTTATCTCTGGGCCGTGTTGCGTGACGACCGCGGCTGGAATGGCTCCGCGCCGCCGGGCGTGGTGTTCCATTACCGGCCCGGGCGTAAAGGCGAATATGCCGCTGAAATCCTCGACGGGTTCAACGGGACAATCCAGGTGGATGCCTACGGTGGCTATTCGCACCTCGCCACGTCGGACCGGATGGGTGGCGTTCCCTTGAAGCTGGCTTTCTGTTGGGCACATGGGCGCAGAAAGCTGATCAAGGCCACGCCGAAGAGCGGATCACCCATCGTCGACGAGGCGCTCATTCGCATCGCCGCGCTATACAAGATCGAAGACAGTATCCGAGGCTCAGACCCCGAACATCGCCGGGCAGTTCGAAAGGACCTGTCCCTCCCGCTGGTGGACGAGTTCTTCACCTGGCTCGCGGCTCAGGCTGCGCGTGTCTCACGCAAATCCGATCTCGGCATTGCCCTGGCCTATATGCTGAAACGACAGGATGGCTTTCGGCTGTTCCTTGATGACGGCTGCGTCGATATCGATTCCAACCTGGTGGAAAACGCCATCCGTCGCCCGGCCATGAACCGCCGCAACGCGCTCTTTGCGGGCCATGATGAAGGGGGGCGGAACTGGGCCCGGTTTGCCAGCCTGATCGGCACTTGTAAAATGAATGGCGTTGAGCCCTACGCCTATCTGTGCGACCTCTTCACCCACCTCGCAAACGGCCACCTCGCCAAAGACATCGATGCCCTGATGCCATGGGCCTATGCCGCGCGCATCAGAGCCTCACAATGAGCTCGTCAGATACTCTTCGGTGAGCTCATTTGACGGCCCGTAGATCAGATCGCTGCAACCGAAAAATCTATGGGGCGTGGACGTCGCATAC
>UCEZ01000050.1 GCA_900471525.1 Hyphomicrobiales bacterium
CTGACAAAGGCCGCCGGGCTGTAGCCCCACGGCCCTTTGCAACTGCCTCCGAGCCGAATCGCCGGGTGCCGACCAAACCTCTTGCCCCTGCCCTATGGGGCAGATCGCAGCATCCAAACCCTATTCCTCATCGCCGACCGGCATCTCCACGACTTCGCGCCCGGCAGAAAGGATCGCTCGCTTGCCAACGTGGTTTGCCGGTCCAACGAGCCCTTCCCGCTCCATCCGTTCGACCAGCGAGGCTGCTCTGTTGTAGCCGATCTGCAGGCGGCGCTGAATGTAGGAGGTCGAGCATTTCTTGTCACGCAGCACGACCTTCACTGCCTTGTCGTAGAGATCGTTGCCGTCTTCCTCGGCCATTGCGCCCTTGTCGAAGACGGCACTATCCTCGTCCGCAGCCTCCTCGATTTCCTCGGCGTCTTCCGTAACCGTGCCCAGATATTCCGGGCGCCCCTGCGTCTTCAGATGCGCGACGACCTTTTCGACTTCCTCGTCGGATACGAACGGCCCGTGTACGCGAGCAATGCGCCCGCCACCGACCATATGCAGCATATCCCCCTGCCCCAACAGATGCTCGGCCCCCTGCTCGCCGAGAATGGTTCGGCTGTCGATCTTCGAGGTCACCTGGAAGGAGATACGGGTCGGGAAGTTGGCCTTGATCGTGCCGGTGATGACGTCGACCGATGGGCGCTGTGTCGCCATGATCAGATGGATACCGGCGGCACGTGCCATCTGGGCAAGTCGCTGGATCGCGCCTTCGATCTCCTTGCCTGCAACCATCATCAGGTCGGCCATTTCGTCGACTATGACGACGATATAGGGCATCGGTGCGAGGTCCATTTCCTCCTGCTCGAAGATCGGCTCGCCGGTCGAGCGGTCAAACCCGGTCTGCACGCTGCACAAAACGGTTTCGCCCTTCGCTCGTGCAACCGAGGCGCGCGCATTGTAGCCGTCGATATTGCGCACGCCGAGCCGCGACATCTTGCGATAGCGGTCTTCCATTTCCCGCACGGCCCATTTCAGCGCCATCACCGCCTTCTTCGGATCGGTGACGACCGGCGTCAGCAGATGCGGGATGCCATCGTAGACCGACAGCTCCAACATCTTCGGATCGACCATGATCAGGCGGCATTCCTCCGGCTTCAGCCGGTAGAGCAAGGACAGGATCATCGTATTGATCGCCACGGACTTGCCGGAGCCCGTGGTGCCCGCCACCAGAAGATGCGGCATCTTGGCGAGTTCAGCGACGACCGGTTCGCCGCCGATGGTCTTGCCGAGGCAAAGCGCCAGTTTGAAGCGAGTTTCCTCGTAATTTTCGGACTCGATCAGTTCGCGGAAGTAGACCGTTTCGCGAACCGGGTTCGGCAATTCGATGCCGATGACGTTGCGGCCGGGTACGACGGCGACGCGGGCCGACAGCGCCGACATCGAGCGGGCGATATCGTCGGCAAGGCCGATGACACGTGACGATTTCACTCCCGGCGCCGGTTCGAATTCATAGAGCGTGACCACTGGACCTGGGCGCACATCAATGATCTCACCGCGAACGCCGAAATCCTCCAACACGCTTTCAAGCAGCCCTGCGCTCTGCTCCAAGGCCTCCTGGGTGATAACAGCTGTTTCCTGACCCGACGGCTCCTGCAGAAGCGTCACTGGCGGGAAGACGTACTCGCCCGCATCGGCTGTCACTTCCGGTGTTGCGACGAAGGTATCCGGCCGAACTGCCCGGATCGGCCGAGCGGCGGCCACCTGTGGCTTTGCGACACGCGGAGGTTCCGCGACGATTGGGGCTTCTAAAACCGGAGGCTTGGTTTCCTCCACCGTTCTCGCCGGCGTCTTGATGGTCACAGGTTCGGAAACGACCGGTCGGGCAAAGGGTCGATCGGCAGGCTTGACGCCAATTTCCCGGTAGAGCGCCGTCACCGAATTGGACGGCAAATGAAACTCCGGGGGCTGCCAGCGCAGCGCCGGTGCCAGAATATCCATATCGGCTTCCATGTCCATCGTGTCCCAGAACACCTCGTCGGACACATGCAGGAAAGAGTTCGAACGCTTGAACGCCGTTTCCGGAATGTCTGTGGACGCAGTGCCATCATTGGCTGGAAAACAAACGAGGTCGATTTCAGTCGTCTCCGCAGTGTCTTCCGAGGTCGAAGGGAGAACCGGCTGTGTTTCAATTTCCCGCTTCAAGCGGAGTGAAAGCAACTGGAGGCCAGACACCTCCGGCATCTCGCGGGTAGGCAGTTCAATCTCCGGCACACGTTCCGCGCTCACCCCAGCTTCTTCCATCACATTGACTGCTGTTTGTTCATCGAAACCTGGCGCTTCCGTTTCTTTCCTTCCATCAATAGCCGGCCGCTTCGTATAGACGCTCTCGGGCGTTCGCGTGAAACGTACGTTTGGACCCAGCACAAAAGCGCTCTGCCAAACGGGGACATCTCCCCTCCCCTCGATTTCAGCCATCGCGTCGGTGTCCGCTTCGTAGCGGCCTTCCTCGCCTTTCACGTCCAGCGGTGCTCCATAGATGCGGCGCTGGATCTCACCCTTGGCCAGATGGTTGTCAGGGTCTGCGGGCTGTTCTCCCGTGTTGTCGAAGGTGTTCGAAAAATTGGTTCGGGAAAGACGCATAGGGACCTGCTCACTCAAAATTCACGGGCAATGGGCACCCCTTTTCAATAGAAAATAAAGGTTAATCAGCCCTTTCTAGCCCGCCTTTTGCACAGAATTTCCGTTAGCCCGGGCAAGCGCCATGATCATCGGACCAATGGCAAATTCGCCCTTCTCCGCCCGTCGTGTCAGGTCGCGCAGATAGCCGCCAGCGGAGTTGATATGCCCTGCCCGCTCGAGAATGCAGGCAATGACGGTTGCAGCATTTTCCGGGCCGAGAATTTCGCAGGCCTGCTGATAGGCATCAGGGCTGACCCCCAGCATCGATCGAACGACGACCGCCGCTGCCATCAGGTCACGCCAGTTCGAAATAGCGCCTCCGGAGCCGTACGGAATGATTTCCGGGCAGGCTTGCAGCACCAGGGCCAACGGGAATGCCTTCATCTTGCCGGGTGGCACCGAAGAGCTTTGCGTGTCCATCGCTATATACCTCTCGGGCCTGCTCAGGCCTCGATCTTGAGCTTGGTTTAGCCTTTCCGCCTGCGTTTCGGGGATCATTTCTTGGCTCTCCAAACTTTCGCCCTGCTTCGGTTCGAAGCTAGGTTCAAGTTCAGAAGTAGATTCGGGATTTGAATTCTGTATGTGCCGATCATTTTGGTAGGCATTGCCGCTTATATTCTCAGTTTTGAGCTGCGTTTCCAACTGGTTAATGATTTCTTCACGCAACATCTCCATCTCATCTAGCGCCGCTGCCGCCTCCATTGCCGTCGGAGTACGCGGAATTGCCGTGACGAGAGCTCGGAAATGGAGGTTAACCATCTCCCAGTTTCCGCTCGCCCCTTCTTCCACCGCAGCTTCGATCAATTTGGAGACATCCCGCCGGCAGAGCGTCAGCCGTTCCCGAAGGCGCTGTAGGTGTAACCGTTCGGCGATCACTTGTGCCGCCAGATGCTCGATCTCGTCGGCACGTGCGAGCAGAGGCGCCAGGGAGAACCCGAACGCGTCGTCAATCGTGCCCGTGTTATTTCTGCGCACATAGCGTTTGCCGTTCGGACTGTCCTTACGGACAATCAGTCCCGCTTGAACGAGAATGGCCAGATGCCGCCTGATGGTCTGTTCCGTCATGCCATGGGACCGCAGCGAGAGCTGCGCGTTGGATGGAAACACGACAAGACCATTCGTTTGAGAGAGCTCATCCTTCGGATAGAAGCTCAGCAATGCACTCATCACGGCCAGTGCCCGATCGGTGATGCCAATCAACGGCCGCGCCTCACAAAGCGCCCGATAGAGCTTCCACTTGTCGATGCTCTTTCCGTCGTCGATATCCTTGGTCGCGAGTTGATTTGCCAACATGCCAAGCGTCATCGATCGCCGCCCAAAGGGCGTCGTCACACTTCCACCTTCCATCGCCTTTGCCTTTCACAAGGGCAAAGCTGTCCAGCTCGTCAAAATGACGTCGATCTCAATGAAGAGACTTGACTACGATTCCAGGAAGTGTGATTCTCTCAGTCGCCAAACAGTAGAGAAGGGCTTCCGGAATGCATTTCGGGGGCCTTTTTCTTTGCCGATTTTTGTCTGTTGCCTATCCTTCGATAGCGGTTGGTCTTAAGGCCTCGCGATAGCTGCGGCCCGGCGTAAGCTCGTATCAGCCACCCTGTTTTCGGCTGGCTGTAAATTCCGCATAGAGATCATCCAGGCGATCAGCGAGATATCCGCCAAACTCCGGAACCTGGCGCTCGTCGAAAACGATGCGCGTCTGAACGTCGTCACGCTCTATACGCGCCGCTTTGCGTCCCTGGGGACTTCTCCATTCCTGTGCCTTCGGCTTCCGTTTCGCCGGTTCGGCCCCAAGCATTTCGAAGACACGGCTAAAACGTGTGTCGCTATCGGCGGCGAGAAAATCCGCGTCCGTGATCAGCGCGTCGAGCATATGCTGTTTGCGCTCGGCACGATCCACCAGTGCTGCCCAGCGCGCCCGGCCCGCCTTTGGCGCGGGGCCGATCGCCTGAACCAGATATTCCGGAATGCTGCGAGCGATCGAGATATAGCGGCTGAGATCGCCCTTGTCGGTCGAGAGCGCCGCCATGATCGTTGTGCGATCATAACCGCCATCCTCGAGGCGTCGGGCAAACTGCGCTTTCTCGATATAGGAGAGATCCTGCCGGTCGAGATTTTCCTTGCCCTGCGCAATGACGAGCTCATTGTCCGTCAACGTTTGGACGATCGCGCGGACCGTCTTTCCGAGCAAGGCTGCTGCGCGCAGACGCCTGCGGCCGTAAGCCACCTGAAAACGACCGGGTGACGCCGGTTGCGGGCGCACCAGAATGGGAACCTGCTGCCCGTTTTCACGCATGCTGGAAACCAGTGCCTCAAACCCCGGATCAACCGCTATGGAAATACGGTCGCTGACCGAAGAGTGATCGATCTGCGCCGGATCGAGATCGACAACGGACGATCCGGAGGCCAACTGTTCCTGCAGTTTTGCGGCGCTGCGTGCACCCTCGGTCATTTCCTGAAGTGACGCACCCATCGCCGAAATGGCGCCGGTGCGGACGCGGTCGGTGTTCTTCTCGACACCGGCTACCGGGGCTGAGCCCTCCGGCTTTCGCATGAACAGTGTGTTGACAGTATCTTTTCGGCTCACAGCAGGCCACCTTGATTGCATCGCGAACGACTTTCGTTGGGAGTTCCCAACGGGGATGTCGGACCCGAAAGAAAGACGCCCTTTGTCATCGTTGTCTTTGCCGACCACCTTCCTCCAGACGTTGCCGGAGGGCGTTTGAAATGCCCCGTTGGGAGTTCCCAACAAAGTGCTTTTGATGCGCTCGCAGGGGTCATTTTGGTGTCCGCCCCCATGCCTGTCGGATGAGGGATTCGATCTCGCCATTGACCGCGTCGAGTGCCTCCATCGCACGATCATATGTCGAGCGTGTCAGATTTTCCCGTCCGATTTCGTAGAGCGTCTGCTTCGTCAGGCCGGCATCGGAAACGGCAGCCGACTTCACCATCGGATTGGTCATGACGTGATCGTCGAAAAGATTGCGCAGGAGAGCCGCAACCTTCGTCTGCGGCGCATCCTGTGGCTCGTAGCGGGTGAGCAGATAACGGATGAAATCGTACTTCAACTCGCCGCCGGCCTCGCGAACGACGGCGAGCAGATCATGCGTCATCAATAGGAACTGGCTCATCGACGCCACGTCGAGCATTTGCGGATGAACGGTCACCACCATCGATGTCGCGGCGCACAGCCCACTCAGCGTGAGATAGCCGAGCTGGGGAGGGCAGTCGATCACGACGACATCATAATCGTCGGCGATCTCGTCAAGTGCACGCGCAACGCGCGTAAAGAAAATCCCGTCGCCGTCGCGCGCGGCACCTGTCAGCGCGCGCGGCGTTGTGTGCTCAAACTCCATCAGTTCGAGATTGCCCGGGACCAGATCGAGACCGTCAAAATACGTATTGCGGATAACCTCCGCCAGGGGACGCTTCTCCTCGTCGTAGCGAATCGCCGCATAGAGCGTCTCGTTCGCTCCGACATCCGCTTCCGGCAGAACACCGAGAAGCGCGGAGAGACTTGCCTGCGGATCAAGATCGACGGCAAGTACGCGGTAACCCTGCAGTGCCATGTATTGCGCGAGGTGAACCGAGGTGGTTGTCTTGCCCGAACCGCCCTTGAAGTTGGTGACAGCAATGACCTGCAGGTGATCCTCGGGGCCGCGGCGCGGCACGAAATTATAGGCCTCGCGTCCGCGCGCCGTTTGCGCGAGCTTCTCACGCAGCTCGTTGATCTGCCGCAGCGTATAAAGGCGGCGACCATTGCTGGTGAGGTCGGGCTGTGGTCCTTCGCCGGCGAGCGTCATCTTGCGCAGTGTCGAATCCGAAACGCCCATAAGCCGCGCCGCTTCACCGGAGGTGAACCGCCGTAGCGTCTTGTTGGCGGTCGGTGGGAAGAGCGCCTCGCTGATAGCCTGGAGCTGCGAGCTTATGATTGCCGCATGATCTCCAATCGTCTCATCGACGGTCTTCCGCTCAATCTTGGTCGCTCGAATTGCGTTGCTCACGTTCAAAAACTTTCGTCACGGTAAAATGGCCGGATGGGAGATATAACCGTGACGATACGCAACGCAACGATTCGTGCAAGAAGTTATTGGTTAACAGAAGGTTATGACGCCCAAGCGAGAAATTGAATCTGCGGCCGACGGTAACGCGTTTCGCGTATGAATCCAAAGCGTTCCCGGTTTCGCCATTTCGCCGGGGCGAGAAACCGCCGACAGAACGATTTCTCGTGCGCAATCATGAAGCAGTCCTCATCCCGGCGAGACCGGGGAAGGTTACCAATGCGACTCACTCAATCGACTCAACCACAAAAAACCCAGTATCGCCCGCAGAGGGTCGAACTGTTCGACGCCCAATAACCGGCGAATGAGGCGTTCGCCATTGCCGTGAAGGCGAGTACGAGGGAGCGGGGAGGGGTAAGCTCCGTACGAGCGCAACTCATAATCATATGCTTATGAAAGCCGATTTCTTATTTCATTTTACATTACCATTCCGCGTGACAAACTGAAATGAACAGTCATGGCGCGCCGGCTCTCGGGAGCATGCCGGTCGCCCAGGGAGGAAAATCATGAAACGGGTCATCATCGCCGCATTAGCGGCTATCATCATGGGCAGCGCCGCCTATGCCGACACGATCAAGATCGGTGTCGTCGGCCCATTTTCCGGGCCTTTCGCGCTACAGGGCAAAAACTTCAAGGCCGGTATCGACGCCTATATGGCGATGAACGGCGCGACTGTCGGCGATGACACGATCGAAGTCATCTACCGCGACCTGCCGGCTCCCGACCCAGCCCAATCCAAGGCGCTGGCACAGGAACTGGTGGTCAAGGAGAAGGTGCAGTACCTCGCCGGCTTCTATTTCACCCCGGATGCGATGGCGGTGACACCGATCCTAAAGCAGGCCAACGTGCCGCTCGTGATTATGAACGCCGCGACCTCGGCGATCGTCACCAAGAGCCCGCTGGTCGTGCGCACCTCCTTCACCACCTGGCAGACCTCGACGCCGATCGCCAAGGTCGCCCATGACGCCGGCGTCGGCAAGGTCATCTCAGTCGTCAGCGACTACGGTCCGGGCATCGATGCTGAAAACGCCTTCAAGGCCGGTTTCGAGAAAGAGGGCGGGGCGGTCGTCGATGCGATCCGCATACCGCTTTCGACCAACGACTTCAGCCCGATCATGCAGCGCATCAAGGATTCCGGCGCGCAAGGTGTTTTCGCCTTCCTGCCATCCGGCCCAACCACACTCGGCTTCGTCAAGGCCTACAATGAAAACGGCCTCAAGGAAGCAGGCATCAAGTTTTTCGCTCCCGGCGACTTGACGCAGGAATCTGATCTGCCGGCCCTTGGCGAGGCGGCCCTCGGAATCCAGACGACATTCCATTATGCAGTTTCCCACGATTCTCCCGAGAACAAGGCATTCGTCGAGGCGGCCTCCAAGGCGATCGGCAATCCCGCCGAGCTTTCCTTCCCATCGGTTGGCGCGTTCGATGGCATGAATGTCATCTACAAGATGATCGAGGCGACGGGCGGCGAGCAGGACGCGCAGAAGGCCGTCGACGCCGTGAAAGGCCTGTCCTGGGTCAGCCCGCGCGGTCCGGTTTCGATCGATCCGGAATCGCGCCATATCACGCAAAACATCTATCTGCGCGAAGTCACCAAGGCCGACGACGGTTCCTATTACAACAAGGAAATCCAGACGTTCGAAAAGCAGGGCGATCCAGGCCTCGCAGCAGCCAAGTAATCCGGCGCCAATTCGCCCAGCGGTTTGACACTTCTTGGACTTCGGCCATCTTCAGCAATTGCGGGACGGTGGCCGGCATATCTCCGCCTCCGCTCTTGCAACAAAAAGCGGGGAGGGGAGGGCGGTCTTCACTTCAGGCGGCGCTTAACGGTATCGGAACAACTCGATGCAGACATTCTTCAGCATAGCCGTCGATGCCTTTGCGTATGGCATGGTGCTATTCGTCATTTCGATCGGCCTTTCGGTGACAATGGGCCTGATGCGCGTCGTCAATCTCGCTCACGGCGCCTTCGCGATGATCGGCGGCTACATCGCCTCCTATGCCGCCCATGACCTTGGGCTCGGTTACGCCGCCGCTGTTCTTCTGGCCGTTTTCGGCACCGTGATTATTTCGGTCCCGATCGAGCGGCTGCTCTATCGCCGGATTTACGGCGCGCCGGAACTGACACAGGTGCTGATGACCATCGGCATCACCTTCTGCATCATCGGCATCGCCAACTATGTCTTCGGCCCAACGCTGAAAACAATTCCGCTGCCGGCAACACTACAAGGTTCCGCCGATCTCGGGTTCCGGTCGATTGCCGTGCACCGTCTTTTTGCCATCGTCTGCGGCTTGGCGGTCGCTGGTGCCCTCTGGTACGCGATCGAGAAGACGGCCTTCGGCGTCAAGCTGCGCGCCTCGGTCGACAATGCCTCCATGGCGGCAGCACTCGGTGTGCGCACCGAAATCATCTACGCGGTGAGTTTCGCCGTTGCAGTTGGCCTTGCAGCCTTCGGCGGTGTGCTTGGTGCCGAACTGCTGCCGGTCGAGCCGTATTACGCGCTTCGTTATATGGTGACATTCCTGGTCGTCGTGTCGGTCGGTGGTGCAGGTTCCATTCCGGGCGCGCTGCTTGCCTGTCTTGTGCTCGGCGGCATCGATACCACTGGCCGCTATCTCATGCCGGAATTCGGCGAATTCTTCTTCTATCTCGCGGTCATCGCCATCATCTGCGTTTTCCCGCGTGGCCTTGCCGGACGGGCACGATAGGATGACGCTCATCATGAACCAGGAAACGGTCACAATGACCGCCCGCCAGAACCGCTCCATCGGCCGCGACCTGATCGGCATCGGCGCCATCGTCGTTGCCGCGACGATCGGCTATCTGCTCTTTCCCGACAATCTCGCTTTGCTGACCCGCATCATCGCCATTGGCCTGTTGGTCCTGTCACTCGACCTCGTCACCGGCTATTGCGGCGTGGCAACCCTCGGCCACGCTGCGCTGTTCGGATCCGGCGCCTATGCCGCCGGGATCGCCGCTGCGCATTACGGCATAACCGACCCGCTCCTGATGACATTTGCCGGCATCCTCGGCGGAGCGTTGGCCGGTCTGATTTGCGGGGTCGTCATCCTTCGTGCGCACGGGTTGCCTCAGCTCGTGTTGTCAATATCGCTGATCTATCTCTTCCATGAATTCGCCAACAAGGCCTCGTCATGGACTGGCGGCAGCGACGGCCTGTCCGGCATTTCACCGGACCCGCTGTTCGGCACATTCGAATTCGACCTCTGGGGCCAAACCGCCTATGTCTTTGGCGTCGTCCTGTTGCTCGCGGTCTTCACACTGCTGCGCCTCCTCGTTCGCTCGCCCTTCGGCATGCTGTGCCGGGGCATCAAGGAAGACCCGTTGCGTATCATGGCCATGGGTGCATCACCGAAAGTGGCACTGATCAAGATGTACGTCATTTCCGGCGCAGTCGCCGGCGTTGGCGGCGCCTTGAATGCAATCTCGACGCAGGTCGTCGGCCTCGACAGCCTGTCCTTCACCCAGTCGGCCGAATCCCTGGTGATGCTGGTCCTCGGCGGCACCGGTTCGCTGTTCGGCGCGCTGACCGGCACCATCGTCTTCATGCTGTTCGAGGACTATGTTTCGGCCGCCAATCCCTTCCACTGGCTGACGATGGTCGGCGCCCTTCTGATCGCGGTCGTTCTGTTCGCGCCGAAGGGCCTCTATGGTACGGCCGCCGCCTTCATCGCCCGTCGCCGGGAGAAACGCACATGAGCGCGGTCTTCGACGTCCTCAATCTGAAAAAGGCCTTCAGTGGCCTGGCCGTCACCAATGATGTGTCCCTGTCGATGGCGCCGGGCGACCGGGTTGCGCTGATCGGTCCGAACGGCGCCGGCAAGACCACTTTCGTCAATCTCGTCACCGGCAATCTCCGTCCGGATTCGGGAGAGGTTCGCCTCAACGGTGAAACCGTCACGAAGATCGATGCCATCGGTCGCGTCCGGCGCGGGCTGGTTCGCTCCTTCCAGGTGACACGGCTGTTTCAAGACATGACGCCGGCGGAGCACGTAGCACTGGCGATTTTGCAGCGGGACGGGCGCTCCGGAAAGATGTTCGGCAACTTCCTTTCCATGCCCGATGTGATGGAGGAAGCAAGCGCGCTGCTGGGCAAACTCGGCCTGCGCGACCTCATGCACCGCAAGGTGAGCGAGATCGCCTATGGCCAGCAACGCCTGCTCGAAATCGCGGTGGCGCTGGCGCTCAAGCCCAAGGTTCTGCTTCTCGACGAGCCCGCCGCCGGCGTACCGCAGAGCGATACCGGCCGTATCGAACAGGCGCTTGCCGACCTACCGCCTGATCTCGCCGTGCTGATGATCGAACACGACATGGATCTGGTCTTCCGCTTCGCCAAGCGTGTCATCGTACTGGCCGCCGGCACTATCATCTTCGACGGTTCGCCCGCTGACGTCACCAAGGACGCCGCCGTGCGCGAGGCCTATCTCGGGAGCTATGCCAATGCCAGCCACGCCGCTTGAAGTCGAAAACCTGTCGGCCGGCTACGGCCCGACAAGGGTATTGGAAAGTGTCTCCTTCTCGGTTCCCGCTGGTCAACGTCTGGCCGTGCTCGGCCGCAACGGCATGGGCAAGACGACGCTGCTTGCAACGCTGGCCGGCCAGACGAAACGATATGACGGGCGCATCCGCATCGGCGAAACCGACGTCACCGGTGTCTCAAGCGCCTTGCGAGCCCGCACGGGGCTTGGCTATGTGCCGCAGACGCGGTGCATCTTCCCAACGTTGACGGTCGAGGAAAACCTGTTCGTCGGCCTCAAGGACCGGCCGAAGAGCGATCTCAAGGACGCCTATGCCATGTTTCCCCGCCTTTTCGAGCGCAAGGGAAACCTCGGCTCGCAACTCTCCGGCGGCGAACAGCAGATGTTGTCCACGGCACGAAGCATTCTCGGTCGACCTTCTGTTTTATTGCTCGACGAACCCCTCGAGGGGCTGGCACCGGTCATCTGCGAAGAACTGATGAAAGCTTTTTCTGAGCTTGCCAGAACAGGTGACATGACGATCCTGCTGGTCGAGCAACGTATCCAGAGCGCCCTCGACTTCGCTGATCAGGTGATCGTCCTTGAACGGGGCAGGGTGGCCTGGAGCGGTACGCCGCAGGCACTGGCTGCCGATCATGACGCGGTGGACCGCCTGCTCGGCGTCGGCGGACTGCATTAACACAAAAGCCGGATACACATCCCGGATAGATCCGCTCGGACGCCGGTCGCATTGCCGGCGTTTGGACGCCCGCACATTTTATTTTTGAACACAGAGGAACAATTAGCCTTTCCACGCATTCTGGCGTTTGGTCGATTTCTGTCGGCATCAACCACCGTTAACAACGATGAGGATGTGCAGATGAACAACCGTTTACCCGAACTCCATGAAGGGCATGCCCCGATTACGTTGCATCAGCTGTTCCGCGATGCACTCGAAGCCTATGACGATTGGATCGAGGAAACTGAAGTTCCCATGGTCTACTATCAGGGCATGCCGGTCCCGATCGGTGTCGTGTTCGATCACATGCGCGGTTGTACGGACATTCTGCCGAACAACATGGTGAGTGCCATTACCGAAAGGCTGACCAAGCCGTGGAGTAGCGACAGCCCGCTTGATGAAATGACGTTTTCCACCGCAGCGCGCGTCATGTGCGTGCTCATCAGGAAGAGAGAGCTAAGACGGAGTGGCAGCGACATCGGTACGTTCCTCCGGCGATTTGAAAAGCTACGCTCGAGCAGCGTCGACCAGTGATGGTTCAAGCGAAACCAAGCCCGCGTCAAAGCCGTTGGTGGCAGCCTTGCCTGTGCGAACCCGGCTAAATAACGGAAATATATCAAAAAATAACAGCCTGTGAAAACGACTTGACCACGCGATCTCCGTGTTTAAAATGATAAAATACATAGAGTATGCCGTATATTTGTGAACTGGCGTTTGAGTGACAGTGCCGAGGTTCAACCATCCAGCCGCATGATGCGGGGAGGAAATGATATGACGGTTCACGGTTTTTCGTCGCCCTTCAGTCTTCACGGCGGCCAACCTCTGCAGATCGCGGTCGTCGGGCGCGGCTTTTCCGGGTTGATGATGGCCATTGCTCTGCTGAAATCGGTCAGCCGGCCATTTCAGCTTCGCATGTTCGATCCACGCCCGATCGTCAGCGGCGGCCAAGCCCTGGCAACGGCGCGCTCCACCGAAATTCTCAACAGCCGTGCCCGCGACCTCTCCGTTTCCACCGGAGAGCCAAAGGATTTCACCCGTTGGCTGCAGGCCAATGCGCCGTTCCGCGAAGCGGTGTCCGCAGCGATCCCGGGCTTTGGCCAGATTTTCGTGCCAAAAGCGACGTTCAGCGACTATGTCTATCAGCGCTTTTCCGAAGCGCTCGCTCAGCGCACGGACGTCAGTGTTCAGATGTCCAACGAAAGCATCACGCATATTTGCCGCAACGACAGCGGACTGTTCACGTTGGGCCTCGCTGATGGCAGCGAGGCAATCTACGACACTGTTGTTCTGGCCACCGGCTATGGTCTGAAAGCGCCGCTGGAAAAGACCGAACAGGACTTAGAGGTCGCGTTGCGCGAGCGATCGAACGCTCCGGAACATGTCGTTGTCATGGGCAATGGTCTGCGCGCCGTCGATCAGGTTCTGCAACTGCGTGACGGCGGATTTACAGGGCGCATCACTATCCTCTCGCGTCGTGGTTTCCTGCCGCAGCCGCACACCCGGATGCCGGCAGACGCAGTCTTTCCCACGCAACCAATGCCGTCACAGCTTCGAAACATCGTTCGTTTCGTCCGCAACGCCTGCGCGGAGGCGGAGGAAAACGGCTGGAGCTGGCAGGCTGCCATGAACGGCCTGCGCAAACGCGCCCGCACCCTTTGGGCATCCTTGCCGCCAAGCGAAAAGCGGCAGTTCAACCGGCATCTGCGTGCCATCTACGACAGTCATCGCAACAGGCTTCCGGCCGATGTCCACGCGAGGCTTGAACGGGAGTTTGCCAGCGGCCTGACGCAGTTGAAGCGCGGTACGACGCTGAAACGGACGCCGAATGGTCTCGTGGTCCGCTGGGCCGGTCAGTCCGCTGAAAATCACTTCGCCGCCGATGAGGTCATCGATTGCAGGTGTCTGTCGCCGGACCTGAAGGCTCCGATAGTTGCCGACCTCCTCCGGGCCGGCCTTGCTGCAACCGACGAGCTGGACCTTGGCCTTGCCGTCAATCCGGCTGGCGAACTCCTCACACAGAGAGGGCGGCCGGTCGGTCTCTTTGCCATCGGGCCGCTCGGTCTTGGTTCGCTTCCCGATATCGACCTCGTTCCGGAAATCGTCACGCAGACATATGCCGCCGCAACGCTGATCAACGCTCGATCAGAGCCGCAGTTGCAGGCAGGCTGACGCAGCGAAGGAGACGAGGGCGATTGCCCTCACGCGCGCGGCCTTGAGCTGGCCGCGGCAAAGCCCTTTGTGTTGCTTGACGGGAGCATCGTCACTTGCGGGGTATAACG
Organism: Hyphomicrobiales bacterium; assembly: GCA_900471525.1. Classification (GTDB taxonomy): domain Bacteria; phylum Pseudomonadota; class Alphaproteobacteria; order Rhizobiales; family Rhizobiaceae; genus Pararhizobium. The sequence goes on from UCEZ01000050.1 coordinate 14,220, forward strand.
CCTCAGGAAAGCAGAGGACGCGAACGGATTTTCCCTAGTCAATAAAATTTATAGATATAATTCTTTTGCGGTTGCGGCCGTTCAGGGAAAAACTAGGCGACAATCGTTTTTCATACGCTGGAGACACCACCCATGAGCACCATTCCGGAAAAGATCGACGTTCTCTGGTTTTTGCCGACCCATGGTGACAGCCGCTATCTCGGTACGTCCATCGGCGGCCGTAATGTCGATCTCAACTACCTGAAACAGGTTGCCCAGGCCGCCGATACGCTCGGCTATTACGGGGTGTTGATCCCGACGGGCCGCAGCTGCGAGGACAGCTGGATCGTCGCCTCCGCTTTGGCGCCCCTAACGGAAAAGCTGCGCTATCTCGTCGCCGTCCGGCCGGGTCTGCTCAGCCCGACGCTGGCCGCCCGCATGACCGCGACGCTCGACCGGGTCTCCAACGGCCGTCTGCTCATCAATGTTGTCACCGGCGGCGACCCGGTCGAGAATAAGGGTGACGGCATCCACTATTCCCACGAGGAACGCTACGAGGTCACCGAAGAGTTCATCAACATCTACAAGGCCGTCCTGCGTGGCGAAGACGTCACCACCAAGACCAAGCATTTCGATATCGAGGATGCAAAACTCCTGTTCAAGCCGGTCCAGGAACCGCATCCGCCGCTCTATTTCGGTGGCTCCTCCGGCGTCGGGCAACAAGTCGCGGCCCGCACCATTGACAAATACCTGACCTGGGGCGAACCACCCGAGGATGTCGAGAAGAAGATCGCCGAGGTGCGGGCGCTCGCGGACGCGGAAGGCCGCGAGGTCACCTTCGGCATCCGGCTTCATGTCATCGTCCGACAGACTGCCAAGGAGGCCTGGACTGCCGCCGACGAACTTATCAAATATGTCGATGAGGATACGATCGCCGCGGCCCAGAAGGTCTTCGCACGGATGGATTCCGTCGGCCAGAACCGGATGAGCAAGCTGCATGGCGGACGCAAGGACAAGCTGGAGATCAGCCCGAACCTGTGGGCCGGCGTCGGTCTCGTTCGCGGTGGCGCTGGAACGGCGCTGGTCGGTGACCCCGATCAGGTCAAGGCGCGGATCGACGAATACCGCCAGATCGGCATCGATACCTTTATCTTCTCCGGATATCCGCATCTGGAGGAAGCCTACAAGTTTGGCGAACTCGTGCTGCCGAACCTACCGCTGAACCACCCGGTCAAGACCCATAAGGCGAGCGCCAATACCGGTCCCTTCGGCGAAACGATCGCCGGCGATCACCGCCCGTCGCTGAAGGTCTCGCAGTCCTGACAGGAATAAAGCTCAAGCCGCCGATGGCTCCCCCGTAAAATATTGGCGGCCTGACGTTTTTATTCGTTACGCCCGATTAAACCGTAACGTTCAACCGTTAACCAGGGCAGTGGCCACAGAACGGTCGCTGCCCATGTTCGGTTGACAAACTCCAGGCGAGGCTGAAGAGTAAAACCGGTCAAAACGGCAGCGTTGGGGAGGACTTTTGTCTATGCGCGCGTTTATCCGGATTTCAGCGATCATTCTTGGTGCCCTGTCGTTTTCACCTGCGCTCCATGCGGCGGAATCAGGCCGGCATGTGGTCACCACACAGGACGGCGACTATTTCGGTTTCGACCTGCGGACGGAACAGAACGTGTCCCTCGCAGACTGCGAGAAGGTCTGCGTTGCCGATACCTCGTGCCGCGCCTTCACCTATAATCCAAAGGTGAAATGGTGCTTCCTCAAGTCCGATTACAACAAGCTGAACACGTTCAACGGCGCCGTCGCCGGAAAGATCGTTGACGCCGCGGCGGCAGAGCCCGACATCGGCGCGCCACCGGCGCTACCCTTCGTCACCGACCAGTTGGTGAGTGATGCCCGCGCGACCAAGGACAATCTTTCAATCTTGGTCGATCAGGACACCCTGGGGCTCAACGGCCGAAAGGCCGCAGCCTATCGCGAACTCGCAGCCGGCAACGTTGCGCCCGCGATGAAAGCTTTCAATGGTGCACTGTCGATCACGCCCGATGACGGTGCGCTGTGGCTGGAAGCAGCGCGTGCTGCCAATCGCGTGTATGGCAACACCGATTTTGCCACTCAGGCATCGATTGCGGCCCTCAACGCCTATCAGTTATCCCGCACCACACCGGCGCGCGCAGAGGCGCTTGCCGCTCTCGCAACGGCGCTGAAAAACGTCGAGAATTTCCGCGCCGCGCTCAGCGCCTTCAAGGCCAGCCTCGAACTGGTCGAAGCAAAGACCGTCCGCGCAGACTATGTGGATCTGCGAACTCGCCAGGGCTTCCGTGTCACCGAACACACGATCGATTCCGACAGCGCCACGCCGAGGGTCTGTGTCCAGTTTTCCGAACCGCTGGTTAAGGCCGGCGTCGACTACACACCGTTCGTCATGCTCGATGGCGCAACACCAAAGGCTGTCGAAGCCAAAGGCAGCGAGATCTGCGTCGAAGGCCTGAGCCACGGCCAGCGCTACAAGGTCGCGTTCCGCTCTGGCCTGCCATCCTCGGTCGACGAAACGCTGGAAACCAACGTCAATCTCGACGTCTATATTCCTGACCGCGCAGCGATGGTGCGCTTTACCGGCGACAGCTTCGTCCTGCCGGGAACGGCGCGCCGCGGCATTCCGATCGTCTCCGTCAATACGACTAGCGCCAATCTCAAGCTTTATCGCATCGGCGACCGCAATATCGCCTCGCTGCTGACCACGTCGCAATTCCTGACGCAACTCGACGGATACAGCGCCCAGCGCATCCAGGACGAAAACGGCGAGATGGTCTGGGAGGGATCGATCGACATCTCAACCGATCTCAACAAGGAAGTCGTGACGAGTTTCCCGGTTGATGAGGCGCTGCCGCAGCGAAAGCCCGGCGTTTATGTGCTGACCGCCGTATCGGCGACAGGCGCCTCCAACGAGTGGGACAGTCAGGCGACACAATGGTTCGTCATTTCGGATATCGGCCTGTCCACCTATTCCGGCACCGACGGGCTCTCGGTCTTTGCCCGGTCGCTCGCCAGTGCCAAACAACTGCCCGGTATCGAACTGCAGCTACTTTCCAAGAACAACGAAGTGCTAGGCACTGCCACAACCGACGCCGACGGCCGCGTAATGTTCGACGCCGGGCTGCTGCGCGGCACCGCCGCAATGGCTCCAGCCGTGATCACTGCAAAAAGCAGCGCAGACGATTTCGTGTTCCTCGATTTGACCCGGGCCGGCTTCGACTTGTCGGATCGTGGTGTCACCGGGCGGACAGCCCCCGGCGCCATTGATGTGCTGACATGGACCGAGCGCGGCATCTATCGCGCCGGTGAAACCGTGCATGTGTCGGCCCTTGCCCGCGACAGCGCGTCAGTAGCGATCGAAAAACTGCCACTGACTTTCATCTTCATGCGCCCCGATGGCGTCGAAGACCGCCGCGTCGTCAGCGATGGCGGACAGGCGGGCGGCTATACGCTCGACCTCAATTTGCAGCCCAATGCGATGCGCGGCACATGGACCGTACAGATCTTCACCGATCCCAAGGGCACGGCAATCAGCGAGAAGCAATTCCAGGTCGATGACTTTGTGCCCGATCGGGTCGAATTCGATATGACGAGCACCGTCAAGCAGATCGACATCGAGACCCCAACACCTATCACCATCGAAGGCCGTTTTCTCTATGGTGCACCGGCAGCAGGGTTGGAGCTCGAAGGCGAAGTCGGCCTGAAGCCGACCCGCGAAAGCGCCGACTTCAAGGGTTACTTCTTCGGCCTTACCGACGAGGAAGCGACGGAAGACAGCCGCACGACGCTCGAAGGGCTGGAGCCGCTCGATGAAGACGGCAAGGCGACGTTCGACGTCAACCTCACCGAAACGCCATCCACCACGCAACTCCTCAACGCCAACATTACCGTCCGCGTTCAGGAAGCGGGCGGGCGGGCCGTCGAACGCTCCCTGACGCTGCCGGTCAAGCCGGAAGGCGAAATGATCGGCATCAAGCCGGAATTCACCGGCGAGCTCGGAGAAAACGCCGTCGGCAAATTTCATGTTATCGCCATCGACCAGAGCGGTGTGAAGCAGGCCAAGGCCGGCCTGATCTGGAAGCTGTTGCGCGTCGAGCAGGACTATCAATGGTATCGCGACGGCACCGCGTGGAAATATGAGCCTGTGACCTCGACCAAGCAGGTCTCCACCGGAACGCTCGATGTCACAAAGGATGGTGGCGAGATCGCCCTGTCCGCGGACTGGGGACGCTACAGGCTTGAAGTCGAGACCGCCGATATCGACGGACCGTCGTCCAGCGTGGAATTCGATTCCGGCTGGTATGTCACCGCCAGTTCGACGGAAACGCCTGATGGCCTGGAAGTTGCTCTCGACAAGCAGAATTATGCAATCGGCGACACAGCAAAGCTACGCGTCTCGCCGCGATTTGCCGGCGAAGTTCTGGTGACGGTCGGATCGGAAAAGCTGATCGCGACGAAGACTGCAACGATTTCCGCCGAGGGTGGCGAGGTCGATATTCCGATTACCGCCGATTTCGGGGCGGGCGCCTATGTTACGGCGACGCTCTATCGCCCGGGAGATGCGCAGGAAAGCCGCATGCCGATGCGTGCCATCGGCATTAAATGGCTTCCCGTCGATCCCGCCGACCGCAAGCTGTCCGTCAAGCTCGACCTGCCGGAAAAGACGCTGCCGCGTCAGACCTTGAACATACCGGTCGAAGTGGCTGGGGCAGGGGTGGGCGAAGAAGCCTATGTCACCGTTGCCGCCGTCGACGTCGGCATTCTCAATCTCACGCGCTACGAGGCACCCGATCCGGACGGCTGGTATTTCGGCCAGCGCCAGCTCGGACTTGAAATCCGCGACATCTATGGCCGGCTGATCGACGGTTCGCTTGGTGCGACCGGGCGCCTGCGCACCGGTGGCGACGGCGGCGAGATGCCGCTTCAGGGCAACCCTCCGACCGAGAAGCTGGTGGCATTCTTCTCCGGCCCGGTTCAGCTGGATGCGAATGGCAAAGCCATCATCAGCTTTGATATTCCGCAGTTCAATGGAACGGCCCGCGTCATGGCTGTGGCCTGGTCGAAAAAAGGTGTCGGTCACGCCAGTTCCGACGTGATCATCCGCGATCCGGTCGTGGTGACGGCAAGCCTGCCACGATTCCTCGCCCCCGGAGACAAGGCAGAACTGCGGCTCGATATTGCCAACACCGATGGTCCTGCCGGAAATATGAACCTCAAGGTGACAAGCAGTTCGGCCGTCGTGGTCGACGCGGCGGAAGCCGAGCAGACCTTCAGCGTCAAGCCTGGCGGAAAGTTCGACCTGACCTTACCGCTGTCCGGCATCCATCCCGGCGACGGCGCGATCTCGATCGAGCTGACCAGCGCCGATGGCCTGTCCTTGCAGCAATCCGTTTCCGTTCCGGTGAGGCCCGCCGCCTTGCCGGTAACGACAAGGCATCCTCTGACCATACAGCCGAATGCAAGCCTGAAAGTCGATGGTGAGTTGCTGGCTGAAAGCATGCTGCAAGGGTCAGCTGTGAGCATCAGCGTAACGCGGTCGGCAGCCTTCGACATTCCGGCCCTTCTGACGTCGCTCGATCGCTACCCTTATGGCTGTGCCGAGCAGACGACCAGCCGGGCACTGCCATTGCTCTATCTCAGTGAACTCGCCAAACAATCCGGCCTGCCGGAAGATGGCGATGTCCAGAAGCGGGTGCAGGAGGCGATCTACCGCGTTCTCTCCTACCAGTCATCGACAGGCAGTTTCGGCCTCTGGGGTCCCGGCTCCGGCGATCTCTGGCTCGACGCCTATGTCACTGACTTCCTGACACGCGCACGTGAACAGAAATATCAGGTGCCGGATCAGGCGATGGTCCAGGCGCTGGACAATCTGCAGAACGCGATGAGCTACGACATCGATATCAAGAGCCAGGGCAACGAAATCGCCTATGCCCTTTATGTTCTGGCCCGCAACCGCAAGGCTGCGATCAGCGACCTGCGCTATTATGCGGACACCAAGCTTTCCGAATTCCCGACGCCACTGTCGAAAGGCCATCTGGCCGCTGCGCTCGCCCTCTACGGCGACGCCCAGCGTTCCCAGAGCATCTTCGACGAAGCGTTGCAGATGTCGACAGCGCCCGGAAACCTCAATCTTGCCCGTTCCGACTACGGTTCGCCGCTGCGTGACGATGCCGCTGTCCTGACGCTGGCAGCGGAAAGCCGCCCGGTCCCGACGATCATCCCGCAGCTTGCCAAGATCGTCGCCCGCGAATGGGAACATCAATCCTATACCAGCACGCAGGAGCAGATGTGGACGCTGCTTGCCGCACGCGCCATTCAGGGCGGTGACAGCGACCTGAAGCTCGATATCAACGGCACGGCGCGCAGCGGCGGTTACGCGGCTCGGCTGACCGGCGACGCGGTTCTCGACCAGCCGGTCACGATCACCAACAGGTCGAGCGATCCGGTTGCCGCCGTGGTGACCACGGTTGCTGCCCCGGCGTTCCCGCTGCCCGCCGGTGGCAATGGTTTCAGCATAGAGCGCACCTACTACACGCTCGACGGTGAACAAGCCAATGTCACCCAGGCCAAGCAGAACGAGCGCTACGTGGTCGTCATCAATGCAACGGAGAGCAACAGCTGGCCGTCGCGTGTGCTGATCACCGACCTTTTGCCGGCCGGGTTCGAGATCGACAATCCCAGCCTGGTCGATAGTGCCAAGCTGTCGAACTTCGAATGGATCGGCGATGTGGAGGCCGCGCACACGGAGTTTCGCAACGACCGCTTCGTCGCTGCCTTCGATCGTTCGTCGGGGGACAATCGGTCGATCACCGTCGCCTATGTCGTTCGCGCCGTCACGCCGGGCACCTATGACCACCCAGCAGCCAGCGTCGAAGACATGTACCGGCCGCAATTCTCCGCACGTACGGCCATGGGGCGCATGGAGGTCCAGCCGGTCGAATAATGTCTCGCTTGTGGAAACTTTGCGCCGCATTGCTGGGCTCCGCGCTTTTGTGCGTGGCCGCGATGTTCGGCCTTGACGCGGCCGACCGCGCCTATCCGCCGCCGCTGGACAAGGCACGCACCGTATCTGCCGAAGTGCTCGATGCGGACGGGCAGCTGCTGCGCGCCTTCGCGACACCGGAAGGCCGGTGGCGGCTGCAGACCACAGCCAAGGACGTCGATCCGCAATTCGTTCGCATGCTGATTGCCTATGAAGACCAGCGCTTCTGGGAACACAAGGGTATCGACCCATGGGCCCTTGGGCGTGCAGCCTGGCAATTCGCCGCCCATGGACGGATCGTCTCGGGTGCCTCGACGCTGTCGATGCAGGTGGCGCGCCTGATCGAGCCGCGCGAAGGGCGCTCTTTCACCGCGAAGTTTCGTCAGCTCGCCCGCGCCGTCCAGATCGAGCGGCGTCTGAGCAAGGCTGAAATTCTCGATCTCTATCTCACGCATGCACCCTATGGCGGCAATCTCGAGGGTATCCGCGCCGCAAGCCTTGCCTATTTCGGCAAGGAGCCGCGCCGCCTGACCGTTTCCGAAGCCGCGCTCTTGGTGGCGCTGCCGCAATTGCCCGAGAAGCGGCGTCCCGACCGTCACCTGAAGGCGGCGGAAGCCGCGCGTCAAAGGGTGCTTGAGCGCATGGCGGTTTCGGCCGTGATCGGGGAAGGGGAGGCGGAGCGCGCCGCGTCCGTTGCGGTACCCAACCACCGTCTGCAATTGCCGGCCTTTGCCGCCCATGTCGCCGAAGCGGCGCTGCGAAAGGAACCAAAGGTCATCCGGCATCAGACGACACTGCAGAAGACGATCCAGAAAGGGTTGGAAACCGTCGCCAGGGAGGCAGCCGCCCGGCTTGGCCCGAAAGTATCGATCGCCATGGTCATGGCCGATGCGCGCACCGGCGAGATCGTCGGCGAACTCGGCTCCGCCGATTACTTCGATACCAGCCGCTCCGGCTGGATCGACATGACCCGCATCTCCCGCTCGCCGGGCTCGACGCTGAAGCCCTTCATCTATGGCCTTGCCTTCGAGGAAGGGCTGGTATCCCAGGAAACGATCATCGAGGACCGGCCAGCGGATTTCTTCGGCTACCGTCCGCGCAATTTCGACATGACCTATCAGGGCGACGTCAGCATCCGTCAGGCACTGCAGCTGTCTCTCAACGTCCCGGCCGTGCGGCTGCTCGATGCCGTCGGCCCGACGCGCCTGATGGTGCGCTTCCGGCGCGCGGAGGTCAGGCCCATCCTCCCGCCAAACGAAGCACCGGGCCTTGCGATCGGGCTGGGCG
>UCEZ01000051.1 GCA_900471525.1 Hyphomicrobiales bacterium
GGGCCTGAGATCAAGGACGAAGGAAAACTCTCCTCGGGCACCTGAACGGCGCCGGCACAGCTGCCAAACAGAGTGTGCCGGCGCTGCCGTTAGAAGGAACTACTGACAGGCAGGGTCACCTATAAATGCTTACGGGCTGGACGATGCCATTGACGGCAATGATTGAGCAGTATCCGTCAGGTGTTGCAAACATGCCGAGACTGCGCAAAGGCGAAGACAATCCATGTTCCACCGGCGAGGGTAAGATCTGTAGCCGACAGATCGTCTACCTGTTTGACAGATTATACCTTCGACGAGGGGCGAGGGACCGTAGCACCATGTGAAGGTCCCTCGCCGGACCCTCAAAGCTGGGAGGCTCTCTGAGGGCATTCAGACCTATTGAAACAGGCCCTTCAAACTTTTGTCTAAGCCTAACCCCTACCTGCCCAGTCCAAGTTATCTGATCCATCAGGATCGCAGCTGCAACGAGCACACTCTCACACCATACGGGATCATTCTATTCCAGCAAGTGGAATTTGACAAAAAACTCCAGACTTTCACTTATCTTGACGATAATCGCCATATGAATTAATTTTCAGCGTGAAGGGCGTGAGCGGGACCGTGAATCTGCAAACGAAAGCCGCAGCAAGACGTCTTTCTATGCGAGCAGACGTTTCGCTGCATCGGACTGAATCCCGCGCAACCAACGCCCTGAAAAAGGTAAAAAGACGCGATGACGACATTGACCGCAATAACCACCGCGCGCATCTTTGATGGTATCAACTGGTCCGAAAACTGTGCTCTGCTCGTAAAAGATGAGCGCGTCCTTGGCATTGTGCCGATTTCTGAAATTCCGGCGGAGGCCAGCCGCATCGACTACGACGGACAGTTAATTGTCCCAGGTTTTATCGATCTCCAGGTCAATGGAGGTGGGGGTGTCCGCTTTGGAGATGAGACGTCGGTAGAGGCAATTCGGACAATAACCGCCTCTCACGCTCGCTTCGGCACAACGAAGCTGCTTGCTACCCTGATCACCGATACGCCCGAGGTTACCGCTCGCGCGATGCAGGCTGGCAGGCAGGCACACGCCGCGCGAGTTCCGGGCTTCCTTGGACTTCACCTTGAAGGGCCGCATCTTTCGCTTGAGCGGAGAGGTGCTCATCATCCGTCCGATGACAGCGACGGATCTGCAAGCGATTTGTGAATATCGCAGGACAGCGGGTTTCATCCTGACGACCGTGGCCCCGGAAAACGTGTCGACTGAGCAAATCGCGGTGCTTGTCGATGGGGGCGTTGTCGTCAGCGTTGGGCACAGCAACGCCACAGCGGAGACAGCGCGGACCTATTTCGAAGCTGGTGCCTCGATGGTCACGCACTTGTTCAATGCTATGAGCCCGCTCGGTAATAGGGAGCCGGGGATCGTGGGGGCGGCATTGGATGACAGCCGGATCTACGCAGGTCTGATCGCCGACGGAATCCATGTCGATCCGATCGTGATGCGGATTGCCCTGCGAGCAAAACTCTCCCCAGGTCAGATTTTTCTGGTCTCCGATGCAATGCAAACGATTGGGACTGCGCTCCAGGGATTCGAACTCAATGGAAGGGCAATTCACCGCAGTGAAGGAAGCCTAAAACTCAACGACGGAACGTTAGCAGGTGCTGACATAGACATGCTTTCGAGCATAAAATTCGTTCATGAGATTATCGGATTGCCGCTCGAATGTTCATTAGCGATGGCATCCAGCGTTCCTGCAAAGGCAGTTGGGGTTGATCAACAACTAGGATTGCTTAAGCCAGGTTATGTAGCCGATTTCGTCGTCCTAAGCGATCGGCTGGATCACATAGAGACGTGGATAGGCGGCAAAACGATCGCATGTTTTTAGGACATGGAGGAGACAAAGTGTGATCGACGATCCCGTCGGCAACCACCAGACCAGGGCCGACACGAGGCGAGCTAAATCGCGAAGCATTTGAAAGGCTTATCCGAATATCTCGCCGCGTAAGGGTGGATCTCCCAATCTTGAATCACCGGCGTAAATTTCGCTAGCCAAGATCACGCTCGACTTTTGTCCGCAGAGTGCATAAAAAATATCGCCAGCATGTATGGCCATGTTGGCGATAACTTTTAGGAGAACGATGGATGGGCGCGCGCCAGGCAGATAGCGGAGATATCGACTTCATCGTGGCGGCGTATAGGTCCGCGTTTGCCTTCGGCCGGGGTAGAACCATCGAGTATCTGCAGAATACCGGCCTGGAAAATTTTCACGTCATCGAACACTCGGCGCGGCCAGCAGCCGTTTTCGCATTAATCGAGACGGGTCATTGGTTTTGCGGCAGGGTCGTCCCGGCATGCAACATCGCCCATGTGGCCATCAGCCCGGAATACCGAGGCACTGGCCTTGCTGGGACGATCCTTGACGTTGCTGCTGCGGCAGCGCTGCAGCGCGGCGCCGCCGTTGCAAGCCTCTTTGCCTCGACAAGGCCGCTCTACCGCCGGTCCGGCTTTGAGCTCGCTGGGTCGGAGATCATTTACGAGGCGGATACATCCGAGCTCTATAAGATAAAGGATAGGTTCCGGTGTCGTCCTGTCGTGGGCGAGGGTGTCCTGCCCGCAATAGCACCGATTTACGGCAAGCATTGCCGGACAGAAACTGGCGTTCTGGAACGCAGTCCCGCGCATTGGAACGCCCTGCTTCAGGGGATGGGCGACGAACTCGCGACCTTCGTCTTCGAGGGAGAGGGAGAGGATATCGGCTATGTCGTGCTCGATACGAGCAATTCGGAGTGCCTGGTCCTGCGCGACTGGGTCTCCCTATCAGGCTCTTCAAGCCGGGATATCCTCAAATTTCTCGGGACGTTTTCGACTGTCTATCCGCGCGTCCGTTGGCATGGCGCACCGCAGGATGCATTGATCTTCGCGATGCCCGACAAGGGTTGGCGGCTCGTCCATCAGGAGGAATTTCTGATGCGGATTGTCTCGCCAAAGCAGGCGCTCGTCGCGCGCGGCTATGAATGCGGCTCGGCAAGCCTCAGACTCGATATTGTCGGGGATGCACAGAGACACTCACTTCTGCTTTCTGTGGAGAACGGATTTGCGACGTGCGTGGAAGCTGTTTCGGGGCCAGCCGATATCACCGTTGGTCTGGCACAGTTTGCAACGCTTTTTTCCGGGTTTCGTTCGGCTTATTTTCTGGAGAAGGCGGGCTGGATTGCGGGCGATTTCGCGGCCATAAAGCGGTGTCACGACATTTTCTCCGGCCCCGCTCCCTGGGTCGGCGAGCATTTTTAAGGAAAAGGTCTTTGGATCCGGCACTACATATGGCGCTTATTGCTAGTATCCGCTCGCGCGCACCGAATATGACGCGAGCTTTGCAACTGGTTGCACACTATACGCTGGAAGACCCTCAGGCCGTTCTCTACAAGAGTATCACCGAACTTGCCGAGGACGCGCGCTCTTCGGAAGCCAGCGTCATGCGCTTCTGCCGAGAACTTGGCTTTGCCGGTTTCCAGAATTTCAAGCTGGCCCTGGCGCAGGAGCTGGCAACCCAGCAGCAGCCGAACGCGAACAGCGCGCAAGGCGATCCGGTACTCGATCTCATCGAAACTGCGCGAATGGCGCTGGACGAGACAGAGAGGCTGCTGGATCGGCACAACATCGAGGCTGTCGCGAACGAATTGCTTAATGCTCGCCACATCGAGATTTTCGGTGTTGCCGCATCGGCAATCACGGCCCAATATCTCGAATACAAACTGGCGCGGCTGGGGCTCCAGTCGCATATTGCCCGCGACGCGCATTTGGCCACGATGGCAGCGGCGACGTCAGGCCCTACGGACGTCTATTTCCTCGTCTCCAGTTCAGGATCGACGATCGACACGGTCAAGATCGCGGAACTGGCGCATGCACGAGGCGCGCGGGTCGTCGGCATCACCAGCCGGGTCAAAAGCCCCCTTGCTGCGGTCTGCGATTTTGTCCTGCTTGCTTCTTGGCCGGAAACACCTCTGACAGGCGGTGCCTTTCCTTCCAAAATCAGTCAACTGCTGATCGTCGATGCCCTTGGCTCCTATATTACCAAGGCAGCCCCCGAGCGCCTCGATACCATTCGTGAAACAGCACAAAGCGTGACTGACCGCAGTATCTGACACCGTTTGTGTTGCTGCCGCTTTGCCGCCGTTCTAACCAGGATTCAGTTTGACGGAAATTTTCATCTAAAAAAATATCTTGACGGATAATGTCATTGCCCGTAGATTCCCCTTAACAAAAAAGCGGGAACTGACAGTGATAAAACTTCTTGACGACCTGCGCGGCGACCCTGTCGTCTCATGCCAGGTGGCGGATGAAGGTCCGTTGCAGCCGACCGAACACATCGTCGTGCAGACCGCCTCGCCATTGAATGCGGCGCGATTTTCGTCATCGGTTCCACCGAGACCCGCCAGGATGTGATTGCACGCCGGTTTGCAGATGCCGTAGCCGGTTTGCGGCTCGAGTCCGAATACTATGGAGAAAAGAGATGAGCAGGAAATTCCGTGTCGCAGTGATCGGAGCCGGTTTTATGGGCTCAATGCACGCTTCGATTTTTTCACATGAGCCCCGCGCCGAACTGGCCGCCGTCGTCGACCGGGATATCGAGCGTGCAACGGCCCTTGCTGGTGAACTTGGTGGAAACGTCAAGGCCTATGCGTCGCATGTCGATCTGCTGGCTGCCGAGGATCTGGACCTCGTCAGTATCTGCACGCCGGACCATCTGCATCTCGAACCGGCGCTCGCCATTGCCGCAAAGGGCATCAATCTTTTTGTCGAGAAGCCGATCGCCTCCACCATGGAAGACGCGGCAAAGATTGTCGAAGCCTGCAAAACAGCCGGCGTCAAGCTCGGCATCGGCTATCTCCTGCGCTTCGACCCACGATATTATAAGGCGCGCGAGCTGATCACGACGGGCAAGATCGGAAAGCCGATCCACATCTACGCGCGCCGCAACAGCGCCCGCACCGAGGGTCCGGCGCGCTATGGCGGCACCCTGCCGCTGGCTCTGCATGTGACGGTGCACGATGTTGATATGGTCCTGTGGATGCTGGAAGGCCAGACGCCGGTCTCAGTCTACGCACAGCAGACCGATATTCTCCTCGGCGATCTCGGCACGCAGGATACGATTGCAGCCGTGGTTCGCTTTTCCGGCGGTACGGTCGTCACTTTCGAAAGCGCCTGGTCGCTGCCGGGCGGCGCACGTCACATGATCGATGCGCGTATGGAATTGATCGGTACCGAAGGCTCATTCGAAGTTCAGTGCGGCGATAGCGGCCTTTATTTTGCCGACAACCAGACCTCGCGCGAAATCGACACTCAGCACTGGCCAATCATCGAAAACCGCGTCAGCGGCGACCTCAAGCTGCAGCTCGCCAGCGTTCTGGAGTGGCTCGATGGCGGTCCCTCGCAGGTTGCCAGCGGCGAAGAAGCGATCCGCTCGCTGGAATTGACTCGCGCCCTCATTCGTTCGGCCGAAAGCGGGGAGGTAGAGAGACTTTAAGACCAGATCGGCCAAGCAATCCAACGGTACTCATGGACAACTTAAAAAAGGGGAATGACATGAAAAGACGCCAATTACTTGCACTGACGCTTGCTCTCGCTGCCTCATCGGCTCTGCCGGCAATAGCGCAAGACGCCGCGCAACCCTATGCCGGAACGCATATCGCGGTGCTGATGGAAGGCCACCCCACAACCGACGGCATCCAGGCACTGCTGCCGGAATTTACCAAGGAAACCGGGATCGAAGTCGAACTCGAGGTCATTCCGGAATCCGACATCACAGCCAAGATGCTCCTGGAGTTTTCCTCCGGCACAGGCCGCTATGATGTTGTCCAGAACAACATCATCTATATCCCGGGTTTCGTTCAGGCCGGATACATCGATCCTATCGATGATCTCGCAGCAAAGCTTCCGAAATATCTCGACCGGGCTGATTTCGTGCCCGGCTACCTCAACACCAACATCGTCGGCAACAAGCTCTATGGCCTGCCGGTTTATGGCGAGAGCACGTTCCTGATGTATCGCAAGGACCTGTTCGAGCAATACGGTCTCACGGCGCCGAAAACATTCGACGACGTCGTCTCAGCCGCCAAGACCATCAAGGAGAAGTCCAACGGCGAGATTGTCGGCATCACCATGCGCGGCGCGCAGGGCATCCAGAACGTTTACGTCTGGGCAGGCTGGCTCTGGGGCTATGGCGGCGAGTTCCTGACGAGTGATGGCAAGTCCGCGCTTGGCACGCCGGAGGCCGCTGCCTCGCTTGATGCGTTTGCGAAAGTCCTGCGCGATTATGGTCCGGTCGGCGCCGCCAATTTCGGCTGGGAGGAGAACCGTGTTCTCTTCCAACAGGGCAAGGCCGGCATGACCATGGATGCGACGGTCAACGGCGCGTTTAACGAAGACCCCGCCGTGTCCTCCGTGGTGGGAAAAGTCGGCTACGTGCCGGTTCCCAAGCAGAGCGACGCATTGAAGGGTGGTTCATCTTCGCTCGCGGTCCACAGCCTCTACATTACGTCCGCCTCGGCCCAGAAGGAAGCCGCTTGGCTTTTTGCTTCCTGGGCAACGGCCAAGGAACAGCAGATCAAGTCGTTCGGGCTTGCGCCGAACTCCGGTGTGACCTCGCAGGCTGCTCTAAATTCGGATGAGTTCAACAAGCGTTACGGTGCCTTCAAGGAAGCGATGCTTGGTTCGATCAACCAGGGTAACCCGCAATATCTCCCGACGGTGACCGCCGCCAACGAGATCATCAACAATGCAGGTATTGCCGTCTCCAAGGCACTAGCGGGCACCGCGTCTGCCAAGGACGCGCTCGCTGAAGCCAGTGCTGCCAACGACGCAGCCCTCGCCCGCTAATGAAACGGCGCCACGTCCGGTCCATCCGGGCGTGGCCACACTGCGGGAGCGATTATGTTCAAAGACGCAACAAAACTCTTCTACCAGCCTGTGATCGCGTTCTTCGGTGCGGTCTCGGTGGTCATCACGATCTATGTCCTGTGGCTGACATTGCATAATATCAGCCTGCTGCGCCCTGGACAGGAGCAGTTCATCGGGTTGAATAACTACGTGCGCCTGCTGCTCGATACCCGCGGTCTCAATGCGCTGTGGCGCACGGTTCTGTTCACCGTCATCGCGACGGTGATCGAACTGATCATCGGCCTTTCCATCGCACTGCTGCTCGACCGTGAATTTCACGGCAAGAAGATTGCCCGGGCAATCATGCTCGTGCCGATTGTTATGACGCCGATCGTCGTCGGCCTGACCTGGCGCTTCATGTTCGACCCATCCAGCGGCATGGCAAACTATCTGTTGTCGCTTCTTCACCTCGGTCCTGTCGATTGGCTCGGCAATCCCCAGGTTGCCCTGTTCTCGGTGATGATCGCCGACATCTGGCAATGGACACCATTCGTCGTTCTCTTGACCATGGCCTCGCTGGAATCGCTGCCGGGTGACCCGCAGAACGCCGCTCGCGTCGATGGTGCACGCGAATGGCAGGTTCTCTGGCATGTCACGCTGCCGGCGCTCCACCGCGCGCTTCTGGTTGTCGCCCTCATTCGCGCCATCGACAGCGTCAAGACCTTCGACATTTTCTACATCATGACCCGTGGTGGCCCGGCGCTTTCGACCGAAACGCTCAATCTCTACGGCTACATCTCGGCGTTCACCAATTTCGACATTTCCTATGCGCTGACCATCGCCATGGTTCTGACGATCTTCACCAATGTCGCGTTGCTGCTGCTTTACAATTTGGCCTTCAAGGCTCAAGCACGGGGAGCCGTATGATGCGTAAACTGGCCTTCTACATTGCCATCGTCGTGCTCTTGGTCGCCGTGCTCTTCCCGCTCTACTGGGTGGTCGTCACATCGGTCAAGACGACAAAGGATGCGTTCGCGATCCCCCCGGTCTGGTTCTTCGAGCCGACCTGGGAAAACTACCAGCGCGTTCTTAACAACGGCGTCTTCATACGTGCCTTCCTCAACAGCGTGCTGATCTCGTTTACTGCAAGCTTCATATCGGTGGCCATCGGTGCGCTGGCTGCCTACGGCCTAGTGGCACAGGATGAACCGGTCCGCCGCAGCAACGAGAAATTCGTACTGAGCCTGCGAATTGCACCGCCGCTGATCTTCATCATTCCTACATATTTCCTGGCGGCCCAGCTGAAGCTCCTTAACAACCACTGGGTCATTATCGCCGTCTATGCCTTTATCAACGTGCCCTTTGCCATATCGCTTCTCATCACGTTCTTCGAGGACATACCGCGGGAATTGCGGGATGCCGCGAAGGTGGACGGCGCGCGCGAGCTGACAATCTTCTGGAACGTCTTCTTGCCCGTTGCCAAGGGCGGCATCGTCGCAACGCTGATCCTCTGTGTCCTGTTTACCTGGAATGAATTCTTCGTCGCGCTTGTCCTGACCGGCCGCGACACCCAGACCTTGCCCGTGAGCATCACGTCATTCCTAACCTTCCAGGGCGTGCAATGGGGGCCGCTGACAGCGGCTGCCACGCTCGTCATGCTGCCGATGCTCGTGCTCGGCATGCTGGTTCAGGGACAGGTTGTCCGTGGCATGTCTCTTGGAAGTATCAAAGGATAACCCGTATGACCATAGCCATCAAACATTCGCTTTCTTTGCGGAAAATCACCAAATCCTATGGGGTGATCCCGGTGCTGAAAGGCATCGACGTCGAGGTCGCCGAGGGAGAATTCGTGGTCCTGCTCGGTCCGTCCGGCTGCGGCAAATCCACCCTTCTGCACGCGATCGCCGGCTTGCATCCGATCGACAGCGGCGAGATCGTCATCGAAGGGCGCGATGTGACGGATGTGCCCACCCGTGAACGGGACGTCGCCATGGTGTTTCAGTCCTACGCGCTCTACCCCAACATGACCGTCGCGCAGAACATTGGCTTTCCGCTGCGGATGCGCAAGCTCTCTCGCGAGGTCATTGCGCAACAGGTCGCCGACGTGGCGCGCCTGCTGCAAATCGAGCCGCTTCTGGAGCGCAAGCCTCGCGAACTCTCTGGCGGCCAGCGCCAGCGCGTGGCGATCGGCCGGGCGCTGGTGCGTGATCCGAAGATATTTCTCTTCGACGAACCTCTGTCGAACCTCGACGCGACCCTGCGCGTGGAAACTCGCGCAGAGATCAAGAGGCTGCATGAGCGTATCGGCAAGACGATGGTTTATGTAACCCATGACCAGATCGAGGCGATGACGCTCGCAACCCGGATTGTCGTCATGAACAAGGGCGACATCCAGCAGATCGGCACGCCCTATGAGATCTACCATAAGCCGGCAAATACCTTCGTCGCCCGCTTCGTCGGTTCGCCTGCCATGCAGTTTATTCATGGGCGCTTGCTGAAGGATGGCGGTGTCGTTCGTTTCACGGATGGAAAGGACTGGACGCTTACACTACCGTTCCAGAATCTGGTCGCAGACCCCACCGCAGAAGTTATTCTGGGCGTGCGGCCAGAGCATATCAAACTAGTCTCGCCCGATCAGGACGGCCACGAGGCTTTGGTGGATCTGGTCGAGTCCACTGGGCCGGAAGACAACGTAACGCTATCCGTCAACGGCCAGAAAGCTACGGCGCGTCTGGAAACGGGCAGCACGAAGTCCGGCCAAACGGTGAAAGTGCAAATCGCCACAGATAAGGTTTCGCTCTTCGATGCAGTGAGCGGGAAACGTTTGAACTGAACGGAACAGTCATGAAGATCATCATAAAGAATTCGGCTGCGGATGCCTCCGCCGCCGTCACGGATATGCTGTTGCAACAGATCGGTAAGAAACCGGACAGCGTGCTCGGACTTCCGACAGGGGCGACGCCGCTGGCGGTCTACGCCCGTCTCAGGGACGAATTTCGAAACGGCCGAGGGTGCTACAAGGACATTACGACGTTCAATCTCGATGAATATCTCGGCCTTTCCGCGGAAGATCCAGCGTCCTACTCGTTCTACATGCGTGAAAACCTGTTCCGGCATGTGGATTTCGACCTCGGGCGCGCGCATATCCCTCATGGCTTGGCTGCGGACGCGGATGCGGAAGCAAACCGCTATGAAGCGTTGATCGCCGCGTATGGCGGCATCGACTTCATGCTACTTGGCCTCGGACGCAACGCGCATATCGGCTTCAATGAACCGGGATCGCTGCACAATTCGCGTACCCGCCGCGTGGCCTTGACCGCGTCGACGCTTGAAGCCAATGCCGCATATTTCCCACCGGGAGCTAAGCAGCCTTCCCATGCAATCACCATGGGTATTGGGACCATTCTGGAAAGCCGGGAGATTGTCGTGTTGGCAGCCGGCGCGGAGAAAGCGGAGGCTGTGGCCGCAAGTGTGAAAGGACCGGGAACGGAGTTCGTGCCCGGTTCCGCGCTTGGCCGGCACCCCAACACCACGATCGTACTTGACACGGCAGCGGCGCAGCATCTGGAACGCGCCCAGACACTGGAGTTTGACGCGTGAAACGCAAAGATATCGATAACAGCGTGACCGTGCTGAAAAACACACTGAAGAACGCTTTGATCGTGTCATGCCAGCCCATCTCGGGCGGTGCGATGGACGACAGCCCCTATGTGGTCGGCTTTGCTTTGGCCGCGTTGTCGGCAGGCGCGGTAGGGCTCCGTATCGAATCTGCGCGCTATGTTGCCGCTGTACGGGCTGCGACCAATGCACCGATCATTGGACTTATCAAACGCGATCTCGATGATAGCCCCGTCCGCATCACCCCCTATCTCGATGATGTCAAAGCGTTGGCGGAAGCCGGAGCCGATATCATTGCATTTGACGCTACCGACCGGGAACGCCCTGCGAGTGTGGAGGCCTTGGCGCAGGCCGTACGCGACGCCGGCAAGCTGTCGATGGCGGATTGCAGTTGCTTCGATGATGCCCGCCATGCATTGGCGGCCGGTGTTGATTATGTCGGCACAACGATGTCCGGCTACACCGGTGGTCCGGAGCCTGTCGATCCCGATATCGACCTTGTGACAGCCCTTCGCCAACTGACACCCAATGTAATCGCAGAGGGCCGCATCCGCACGATCGAGCAGGCGCAGGCCGCGGCTCGCGCCGGTGCCACCTGCGTCGTCGTCGGCTCTGCCATCACCCGCACCGAGCACGTAACGGCCTGGTTCCGCGATGCGCTGAATGAAGTCTACTCGCCGGCTCCAGTCGTGCTGGCCGTCGATCTCGGCGGCACCAAGACTATGGCGTCGCTCGTACAGGCGGGAGAAGTGCTTGATACCGTCGTCCTTGCCACCGACCGTAGCGGTTCAGCAGAGGGGTGGCTTGCGGCCATCGCGGACGCGGCAGTGGCCTGGAAGGGGCGCTACACGGCCGCTGGGATTGCTGTCACAGGAGCAGTTCGGAACGGCAACTGGCGAGCGATGAACAAGGCGACGCTCGGCATCGAAGGCGAATTCCCGCTGGAGACGCGTGCCACCGAATTATTCGGCGTACCTGTCGTGGTCGCCAACGACGCTCAGGCCGCCGCCTGGGGGGAGTTCAAAGCGACGCCTGACCGTTCCGATTTGGTGTTCATGACGGTATCGACGGGCCTTGGCGGCGGCATCGTTTCTGAGGGCCGTCTGCTACGGGGAGTCTCAGGCCATTTCGGTCAGATGCGCGGGCAATCTGATGACAATATGCCTCTGGAAAGCCGGCTCTGCGGGCCATGGATCGCAGCAGAAGCGAAGCGTCTGGGACATGACTGCGAGCCGAGGGCGGTATTTTCCGCAGCGGATGCAGGCGAAGCATGGGCAGTCGACATTGTCGACGGGGTAGCCCGGCGTTTTGCGCGTCTGTGCTGTGACATCCAATTGGCGATCGATCCTGCACGGATCGTCATTGGCGGGGGCGTCGGCCTCGCCGCGGGCTTCCTGGAGAGGGTGAGGGCTGAAATTTCAGCCATCGGTCCGTCCACTGCGCCCAAGTTGCAGGCGGCGACCCTGGGGCCAAAGGCAGGGATCGTTGGCATTGCCGATTTGGCACTAACAGATAACAAAAAATGATCAGCTTCTAGAAGGGAAAAATTACATGACGAAATTGCGTAGCCTTTTGGCCGCCGGCGTGGCGGCAGTCTTCTCATTCGCTGCAATCCCTGGGATCGCCTCAGCCGAGGTTACTGTACTCGGCTGGCCTGGCGGTTCCGAGGAGACGGCTCTCCGTGCCGCAGTCGAATCCTATAATGCGCTTCCCGGTACCGCCGCTGAAGACAAGGTCGAACTTCTTTTCTTCAATCGCGACGGCTTCTACGACAAGCTGCAAGCCGATCTTGCCGCCGGCTCGGACGCCTTCGACATCAATCTGATCGCCACCTATTCGATCGGTCGCTATGCGCCGTTCATGGAGCCGGTCGACCTCGGTGCCGATGCAGAGAGAGTGTTCGGAAAACCGATCCTCGAGACCATGCAGTTCGAGGGCAAGCAGTACGGCGTGCCGACCGACCTCTCGCTGCACTTCATGTACTACCGCAAGGATCTGATCGATGCGCTAATGGCCGATCAGGGCGCCAAGGCGAAGTACGCGGAGATTTCACAGAAGTATCTCGGCAAGACCCTGGAACCAAAGACCCCGGACGAATGGACCTGGGAGGATTGGGCTGCGACCGCGCTCTATTTCACCAAGTCCGTGAACCCGGACAGCCCCGTGCGCTACGGCACTGTGCTGCAGATGAAGAACCTGCTGTTCAACATGATGGTGTTCCAATCGCTACCGCGCTCCTACGGTGCTGACTGGACCGATGAGGCCGGCAAGGTCACGGTAGATTCATCAGCATACAGAGCAGGGCTAGAACTTTACAAGAAGCTCTATGACGCTGGTGCAACTCCGAAGGACTCGTTGAGCTACGAGTATCCCGAGACCAATTCCGCCTGGACGTCTGGTCAGGTTGCAACCGCGTTGCAGTGGAACGCGGCTGCCAGCGAGCTGATGGACCCGGAGAAGGCCCCGGCTGTGGCCAAGGATACCGCTGTCGTTGCTCCGCCAGCCGGCCCGGAAGGCCGCAAGGATCACATCCACGGCCTCGGTCTCGGTCTCAACAAGAGCTCCAAGCACAAGGAGGGCGCGGTCCGCTTTCTGAAATGGCTGGCAACCGAAGATGCGGCGCTGACCTACGCCAAGGCGGGCGGTTCGCCGGCACTGGCACCTTCCGTTGTCGAGAAGATCGCGGCCGACCGCCCGGATCTCGTCAAGCTCGGCCAGTTCGCAGGGAGCTACGGCTACGTCATGCGCGGCGCTACCTCCGCCAAGGCACTTTCTGTCTATGAAGCGCAGGCCAAGGAATTCACCGCCTACTGGGCAGGCCAGAAGAGCCTTGATGATGCGCTTTCCGCTGTCGGCCAAAGCATGACCGACCTGTTGAAGTGAACCAATACGCTCGGGCGCAACGGCGCCCGGGCACACCCCTTGG
This sequence comes from Hyphomicrobiales bacterium, assembly GCA_900471525.1. Taxonomy (GTDB): domain Bacteria; phylum Pseudomonadota; class Alphaproteobacteria; order Rhizobiales; family Rhizobiaceae; genus Pararhizobium. The sequence goes on from UCEZ01000051.1 coordinate 13,398, forward strand.
CGGAAGAACGTATGATGAGAACAACACCAAAGCAACGGGAAGGTCGGCTTCTTCTTACGCCGCTTGTCGCCTTCTTAATCATTTTTCTCAGCTTTCCCGCACTCGTCGATATCGTCTACGCGCTTTCGAACGTGACCTTTCAGACGATGCGCGCGCCCGAGATGGTGGGCTTGCGCAATTTCGGCGCGGTGCTCGCCGATCCGGAATTCTGGTCGGCGTGCTGGTTTTCTCTGCGCTTCGGAGCGCTGACGGCGATCATCGAGTGCGCTCTGGGGCTGGGGCTGGCAATCTTCCTGTCGCCCATCGTTAGCCGTCATGGATGGACAACGGCAATTCTGATGCTGCCGATGATGGTGGCGCCCTCGATGGTTGGCCTCATGTATCGCCTCGTGCTGCACGAATTCGCTGGTCCGCTTCCCTACTACCTGACACTCTGGTTCGGAACGAGCCCGGCATTTCTTGATGCCAGCCACGCCTTCTGGACACTTGTTGTCGTTGAGGTGCTTCAGTGGACGCCCTTCACCTTCCTGCTGTTCCATGTTGCCTACATCTCCATCCCTTCGGAAATTCGGGAAGCTGCAGCCATGGACAAGGCCGGAGCCTGGCAAATCCTTTGGCGGATCGAACTGCCGATGATGAAGGCGACCCTCGCGATCGCGCTCGGCATCCGCTTCATCGACGGTTTTCGTGTGTTCGACAACGTCTTCGCCCTGACCGGCGCAGGGGCGGGCGGTTCGACCATGTCGCTGTCGATCTACATCTATCAGTCCTTCTTCAAGGGGGGCCAGATCGGTCGGGCCGTCGCAGCTTCCGCATTACTGTTCTTCGCCTCCCTGATTGTCCTCTATGGCGGTGCGATGCTGAAATCTTACCTGGAACGGCGGAGGATTGTCGCATGAACATCCTGCGCTGGATCGCCTTCGCTATTGCCGCGATCGCCATGAACTTCCCTGTCATCGTCACGCTGATCACTTCGTTCAAGAGTGCCAAGGAAATTACCATGAACCCGGGCCTGATCCTTCAGGCGCCGACACTTGCCAACTATGCCAAGGTGCTCACCGACACGAGCCGCTTCAACATCTACGCCTATCTGTTCAATAGCACGGTGGCCGCCTTCATAGGCTCGTGTCTGGCGCTGCTGCTAACACTGCCTGCAGCCTACGCCATCGTGCGTACGGGGGCAGGCCGCAAGCACCTGTTGCCTGTAGTTGCTAATCTGCGCGCCGTACCGCTCGTCGTTTTCGCCATTCCTCTCTACATGATGTTTCAGTTTGTAGGCCTGCTCGACACGCGCCTCGGTCTCGGTCTGATCCTAACCATCGTCAATCTGCCGCTCAGCCTGATGATGATGGTGAATGCGATCTCCGACATGCCCGGGGAAATCGATGAGGCTGCACGCATGGACCGCGCTGGCGCTTTCGTGATTCTCAGACGCATCGTGCGGCCGGTGATCCGCCCGGCCTTAGTCACCGCCTTCATCTTTGGCTTCATCACCGCCTGGAACGAATATCTGTTCGGCTTGATGCTGACCACACGTCAAGCGGTGCCTATCACCGTCGGCGCGTCATTCTTCTTTTCCGCAAGTGGTGGCGGCGTTCAATGGGGTGTCGCTTCGGCGGTGATGATCCTCGGCGCCTTGCCGCCTGCCATTCTCGGATGCCTTATCTATCGACAGTTGACCGGATCAATGACCGCAGGCGCGGTCAAGGGCTGAGCCGGATACAAAGACCATATTGGAGTGACCATGGCTCAGATTAAACTCGCAGGAATCAGCAAGGTTTTCGGCAAGACAACCGTAATTCCGCCGCTCGACCTTGAGATTGCCAAGGGCGAATTCGTCGTCTTCGTCGGCCCGTCCGGTAGCGGAAAGTCGACACTCCTACGGATGATCGCCGGGTTGGAGGAAGGCAGCGGCGGTCGCATCAGCATCGAGGGCAAGGACGTCACGGCGACGCCTTGTGGCGATCGCGGCCTTGCGATGGTGTTCCAGTCATATGCTCTTTATCCCCATATGACGGTCAAGCAGAACATGGCCTTTCCGCTCGAGATGGCAGGCGAGGCTAAGGCGTCGATCGACCGCAGGATCGAGGAGGCGGCACATATTCTCGACCTCACGCGCTTTCTGGAGCGACGACCGTCGCAACTCTCGGGTGGCCAACGCCAGCGCGTCGCGATCGGCCGAGCAATCGTGCGCAACCCGACCGCATTTCTGTTCGATGAACCACTCTCCAATCTCGACGCTGCTCTGCGGGGAAGCATGCGCCTCGAGATCATGAAGCTGCATCAGCAGCTCGGGGCCACGATGATCTACGTCACGCATGACCAAGTGGAAGCGATGACGATGGCGGACCGGATCGTCGTGCTCAATCACGGCAAGATCGAACAGGTCGGCACGCCGCAAGAGCTCTACGAGCGGCCGGCGAACCTGTTGGTCGCCGAATTCATCGGCGCGCCGCGGATGAACCGTATTGAAGGAGAGGTTGCTGCTGCTTTGGGTGCTGCGACGATCGGCGTGCGGCCGGAGCATATCCGGATCGTCGAGGAAAGCGGGAGCTGGCCGGCCACGGTCGAACTTATCGAAAATCTCGGTGCGGAATCGCACGTTCATGCGCTCTCTCACGTTGCCGGAGCGCTCGTCGTGCGCTTGCCAGGTCTGCCTCGCGTGAACGTCGGCGACAAAATCGGTCTCTCTCCAACTGAAGGCTTCATTCACAGGTTTGATCGCGAGGGCAAGGCCTTGCGCTGACAGAGTGGCGCTACTGTTGAAACAGGCGCGAGGTAGGTTCAATTGCCGATGGTAACTTTCATGGCGAGGGACATGTGTGGTTGGTCTGGCGGAAATATCAGCAAGGCTTTGTAAGCTTCGCGAACTTCGATTCGATGCTCCGCGATACAGTGATTGCAGTAAAGTTCCATAAGCTATCTTATGTGATGTTGTATCGTAACTCGATTCGGGTGCGAAGTAAGAATGTCGCAGGCATGCAAAACCGGCACGTCACGCTGCCCGCCTTTGGACTTAAACACCAGATCTCGTCCCTAAAAGCCATGATCCAGTGAGTTTGAGCGGACCCGGTTCATGATCTCGATGGCGATTTCGCCTCACACGAATGCGTAGCGAGCGTTTTCCTAGTCCGTCACTATTCGTCCTTTCTATCGTATGATGGCGGGCGCCGGTTGAGCGCACGTGTTTGGCGCCCCTCAACAATCTTCTGGGTCTCGTCGGCGCGAACTGCCTGTTGCAACGTTCGAAGTGAGCCGCGCATCGCCTCGAATGCCTTGCGCTGACTATCTGGAATCATGTTCATCACGTGCTTTTCATCGCGCATGACGGCACCTGGCCCGAACCGATCATTCAGCGCCTTGCCGACAACCGCGAACTCGGCGCGGACGGAAGGATCGAGGCCACGGACAATGGTGGTGAGATCCCTGGGATTTTTCGCCACCTGCGCCATGATCCTCTTCAGCTCATTTTCGGCGACTACGGTGAGGCGTGGAATGGCGACAGCCATACGGGCGCGCTCCTCGCCAACTGCGCGGCTCTCTGCCTCGAATGCGCTGGCGTAAGATGCCCCGATCAATCGCACCTTCACAGTTACCTCACCGACAGCCTGAAGCGCATCCCTGCGTTCACGGCCGGATGCCAAGAGCCGGTCCATTATCCGCTCGGATCCCCTGAGTGCACCATAAGCAGCGGGATCATTGGCGACAGCCCGGGCGATACGCTCTCCATCGGTACGCTCGCCAATCAGTCTCTCGATCGTCGATACAGCGGCCGCGGGATCGCGCCAGACGCGGACCGCAACATCAGCCAAGGCGCCACGGTGCTGCTTGTAGTGGCCTGTGTTTACCGCGCGTCGATGCGCCTCGATTTCGATGGGCACCTTGAATTCGGCGACCGCAGCTAGCATCGGTGGCACACCGTCATTGTCCGCGCGGCCCTGGTGCGGTGCAGCGGCGACAATCCGAGACGGATCACGCTTCTCTGCAAGATGCTGTTCGGCTGAAAATCGTTTTACCGCCGAAAACAGTTGGGCAAGTTCGGCGCTCCTGCTCTCTCCCAATCCCTCCGGCATGCGCTCTTTTACATTCCGTTCAGCGATGGGGTCAGCTTTCTCGGTAAACGCGCTCCAGCCAAAGCGCGCCGAAAGCGCCTCGCTGACCGCCATTATTTCCTGGATGACAGACCTATCTTCGGCGGCAAGGGCGAATGCGGACCTATAGGCGGCCTGCCCGCCTCTTTCTCGAATGGCCTCGATCTCGCCAAGACGCTCCAAGGCCTTCCTGGACAGCGCCGGTACGGACAATGACATATGTTCCCGACGCGTATGCTCACGGCGGGCGGAACGTTCAGCGTCAGCCTTGAATTGAGCCGCATGGGCGCGAGCAAGCGGGACAAGTTCAGCAACCGTATCGATGGCATCACCGCGCTCCTTTCGTGCCCGATGTCCATCGACCAGATTGTTCGAACCATGCAAGCAACCGAGTTGTTCAGGTGATCGTGCGAGAGTCTCACCAAGGTGGCGAGGCGCGATATCTGCGGTCGACGCCCTATCGTTCAAACGCACAAGCGCGTCATCCGCATCACGATAGATCCGCGCTAGTAGCGGATGCAAAACGGACTCCCGCTCCTTCCATGCCGGTGAAGCGAGTTGGGCAAGGCACGCGTGCTCCTCAACACTTCGCGAAAATGCCGTCGTCGGCGCTAGCAGATATTCGGCTTTTTCGGCATGAACTGTCGAAGCAACTGACTTCGACGGCATGACCAGATCGCTATAGTTCTGCCGCCGCTCGCGCTCGATCGTAAACCCGAGCGCAACGCTGGCGCGTTGCCAAAGCTCAGCGACTTTTTCGGCCTGCGTGGCAATCCAGGTCAATCTTCGATCGACCGCTTCCTCCGTCCCGGCTGCCATCTGCGAGAGAGTGTCGATACCACGGCGATAACCGAAATCAGCAATATGGCGCTGGTAGCCATCCTCACTGTCGAAATCGAGCGTGGTGGTCTTGGCGCCCGAACGCGACAAGCGCTCGACCAGATGAGAAAAAAGATCCGGACGATGACGTTCCGCCTCCAGACGTTCCCGGCGAACTTCTGCGGGTTCTACCTGCTTGGCCGTCCAGACGTTGCGGGTGACGACGCGCTCCTCGAACCGCTTGTCGCCAGTGTCCTCGTCGGTCACAGGAACCGTTACAGTGACATGCTCCACCCCATCCTTGTGCAGCGTGACCGTATCGCCAAGCGCAACACCGCCGGCCTCAATCGCTTTCGGCAGGCTGACACCCCACAGGCGATGGACCGCGCCATCATCTGTTCTGACATCGGCATAGCGACTTGGATCGCTGTCTTGTTTCTCCCGGAATTGCGCCAGACCGAGATCGAGCAATTCACCGGTTACACCGGCGGCATGATCGGCACGGCGCGCTTTGCCGAATTCTAGCTTCCGTTCAAAATCCTTTCGTGCCGCATAGAGATCAGCCTGATGACGATGTCGTGTCATCGCAACGTAAGTCAGATGCTGGTCCATCATGCCGGTGGCCAGAACGAAGGTCCGGTCGACGGTCGAACCCTGGCTCTTGTGGATTGTCGTCGCATAGCCATGGTCGACACTGCGGTAGCTGTCCTCACCGAAGACCACTTCCCGGCCACTGTCGAGACGAACCGCCAGGAGCGTTTCGCCTGTTCTGTCTGTCGTCGAAAGAACGGTTCCAAGCATACCGTTCTTGACGTATTGCGGTCCCAGATGTTTTGCGCCCGGGTCAACAAACCGGGCATTCTCGAGAAAGACGATGCGGTCGCCAGAAGCGAAGTCCCGTGTCCCTCTTTCGGTCGCAAAGGACCGCGCCACTCCAAGCGCATTCTCCTCCATCATAACGGCACGCAACGCATCATTGAGGCGCTTCACATCGGCATTGGTGTGTGCCAGCACCAGAAGCGCGTCGCCGCGCAACCGCCGATCCCCGACTTCGGAACCTGAGGACAGCTGCCGGCGCGCGCGCGTCCAATCCTGAACAATCCGGTTAATCGCCTCGTCACGCGTTTCAGCCACAGTGAGATGACCATGCCTGGAATAAAGATCCAGACCTTTGTCCACGTCGCCGCGGGCAAACAGACGCGAAGCATCCCTTGCCCAGTCTTGGCTCTGCCGGCGAACGCCGGCAAGTTCTGCAAAGCCGATGCGCTCGACAATGGCCCGAAACGCCGCACCTGCCTGAATGGGCTGAAGCTGCATCGCGTCACCGACGAGAACGACTTTCGCTTGCGCTTCCTCCACCACTTTAATCACGCGCGCCAACTGCTGCGACGAGACCATCCCGGCTTCGTCGATGACGAACACATCGCCCTTTTCCAGTCGATCACGATCGTTCGCCCAGGAAAGCTCCCATGACGCAAGCGTGCGTGACCGGATACCGGAACTCTCTTCCAAACCCTCGGCGGCCTTGCCGGCCAAAGCCGCACCGAACACGGTTCTGCCATCCGTCTCCCAGGCCAGTCTCGCTGCTTCCAGAAGCGTAGATTTCCCCGTGCCGGCAAGACCGACTACGGCAGCAATCGCGGTATCGGCGGTCACGTGGCGCACAGCATCGATCTGTTCAGCGTCGAAGGTAAATGGCTTTTGCGGATCGCGGGTTTCGATCGACGCAATCGCATTTTCGATATGCCTTTGCACAACAGAAAATCCGCGGCGCTTTGACAACTCCGACGCAGAGTTTGCCATATCGTATTCGGTGCGCAGCGTGTCGCGGGTGGTGAAGACGGCGCTTTCGATAACCGCGCCGGTATCAGTATCGAATTGCTGCGGGCGCAGCATTGTCAGATCACTCGACGCCATAAGCTTTGCACGGATATTGGCGAAAACCGAGGGGTCATCAACATAGCGGTGAAGCGCCTTTGCTATATCCTGCTCGTCGAAGGTGGAGCGCTCGTTGCTCAGTTGCTTAAGGAGCAATCCTGGATCGTCAGCGAGCCGATCGGCCATATGCTGGCGCCGCGCCAATTCGGCGGGTGCAAGAAACATTGCCGCGCCCTTTCGGGCCAGCGCCGCCTTTGCGGGACCGAGATGTTTTTGCGCAATGCCCTCAAGTCCCTGCTCCGCATAGGATCGGCCATCGAGGCGGATGTCATGTCCAGCCAGCGCCAAATACCGGTTGGCCGTTTCCGCCCAAGCGACCTTCCAGGCCTTCATGGTTTCCTTGTCGCCGGCCCAGAGGTGGTAGACGATTTTGCCGTTCGGCCTGTCTGGGGTTGCGACGCGGAGCGCTTTTCCGTCCTCACCAACAACCGGGACCTTTTTTGGACCAAACCCCTGCTCGGTCAGCGGGCGCAGTGTCGTCATGATATGGACGTGCGGATTGCCGTCCTTGTCATGATAGACCCAATCGGCGACCATGCCATGCGACGTGAGGTGTTCGTGGACGAAATCCTCAACGAGCGCGATGTTCTCTGATCGCGTCAACTCCTCAGGCAACGCAAAAATGAGTTCGCGGGCCAGCTGCGCGTCGGCCCGTTTTTCAAACCGGTCGACCGCATTCCACAGGGCCTCGCTGGCACCGGCAACCGTTCGTCCGTCAATCGCCGCCCGCAGCCATGTCGGCGCTTCCTCGGGGAGCGCAAGCGCCTCGTGAACCAGTTCAGCTACACCTCCGACATAGCGGAATTCCGTTCCCGCCTGCTCATCCATCATCTTGCTGCGATGGCGATAGGCGGCGGCCGAGACGATGCTGCGTCCCGCTCCCCGACTGATCACCTGCGCTCTCACAAACATGATAGCCATTCTGGCTTACACTCTCTCTAAGCCCGTCGCCTCCGCGACGTATATTGCGCCATCAAACCGATCTTACCGCAGAAAAGATGCCACTTTACCCGTTCGGCTTGGATTCTTCCTATCTCATTTGAGTAGATTTGACTATTATAAATATAATAGTATAGGCTCGGTCGGAAAGTCAGCGAAACGGGAAAACCACAGACATGCGTGCCAAAACTTCCATTTCGGAAATCGACGCCCAGATTGAATTGCTCCGGGAGAAACGGAAAGCATTGCTCGTCAGATCCAACGAGCGATTTGCCAGAGCCGCCCTGAAAGCGGGTCTCGCGGAACTCGATATTCCGGATGCCGAACTCGATGCCGTGTTTACGGAAATCGCTGGTCGATTTCGAAAGGAGGGCAAAGGCACCCCCTCTGGCTCATCGTCTTGATCGGCAGATCGCGATGCTAGAGCGACGGCGGCAGAGCACCATGAAGCAAGACCGGCAATCCGAAGCCCGGGAAAAGATCATTCTCGGCGCCCTGATCATCAACGCCGGGCTTAGGGATGCAGACCGAGCGTTCCTGCTTGGCGCACTGATCGAGGCCGGCAAGATTGTTGCCGGCGGCCCAGAACATGATCGGCTGAGAACCGTCGGTGAACAGGCGTTTCGGGCGAAAGCGCAGCGCACCTCATAATTCCCCCACAAGGAAAATACTTATGGCGGCAAAACGAAGATTCAGTCCGACGCTCCTTCTGGTCCTGGTGCCTGGCCTCATCAGCACCGTCACCTTATTCATCACCACATACGAATGGCCGGCAATGGCGAGTGTATTTTCGGGATCACAAGCCATCTGGTTCATGCGGGCGGCACCCGTTGCCAATCTGATCTTCGGCCCCGTCGTCGGACTGATCACCGTGCTCGCCCTGCCCCTCCATCGACGAAGGCCGATCGCGCTGGTCAGCCTGCTCACCTACCTCGGCATTGTCGGATACTACGGGCTTCGCGAATACACTCGGCTGGCGCCATCCGTCCGCTCGGGCATCGTCACTTGGGACGAAGCCCTGTCTTATCTCGACCTGTTCGCGGTCGCCGGCGCAATTTTCGGGTTTGTCATCGCCGGCATTTCGGCCCGCATCTCGGTCGTCGTGTCGGGTCCGGTCAAACGCGCCAGGCGCGGAACTTTTGGCGACGCGGACTGGCTCTCCATGTCGGATGCAGCAAAGCTGTTTCCGCCTGATGGCGAGATCGTTATCGGCGAACGTTATCGGGTCGATCGCGAGACGGTACGCGATGTGCCGTTCCAGCCGGACGACAAATCAAGCTGGGGCAAGGGTGGTTCGGCCCCACTCCTCACATATGCGCAAGATTTCGACTCGACCCACATGCTGTTCTTTGCCGGATCGGGCGGCTACAAAACGACCAGCAACGTCATTCCGACAGCATTGCGTTACACCGGGCCTCTGATCTGCCTCGATCCGTCGACCGAGGTCGCGCCCATCGTAATCGACCATCGCCAGTCAAAACTCAATCGCCTGTGCATGATGCTCGACCCGGCCAACCCGGTCTGCGGTTTCAACGTGCTTGACTGGATCGAGACGTCGAGATCGAAAGAGGAGGATATCGTCGCCGTCGCCCATATGCTGCTGTCGGAAAGTGCGCGCATCGAAAACTCGACAGGGTCGTATTTCCAAAACCAGGCCCACAATCTTCTGACGGGATTGCTCGCTCACGTCATGCTGTCACCGGACTATGCTGGTCGTCGGAATTTGCGCAGTCTGCGCCAGATCGTCTCCGAACCGGAACCATCGGTATTGGTGATGCTGCGTGACATTCAGGAAACGTCGCAATCGGTGTTCATCCGCGAAACGCTCGGTGTGTTCACCAACATGACCGAACAGACGTTTAGCGGCGTCTACTCCACAGCCTCAAAGGATACGCAATGGCTGTCGCTTGACAATTACGCCGCCCTCGTTTGTGGCAGGACGTTCAAGCCGAGCGACATCGTCAGCGGCAAGATCGACATCTTTCTCAACATTCCAGCCTCGATCCTTCGCAGCTATCCCGGAATAGGGCGCGTTATCATCGGGTCACTGATCAATGCGATGACACAGGCCGATGGCGCGTTTACGCGGCGCGCCCTGTTCATGCTCGATGAGGTTGACCTGCTCGGCTACATGCGCGTCCTCGAGGACGCGCGTGATCGCGGGCGAAAATATGGCATTTCGCTCATGCTGATGTACCAATCCGTGGGCCAGCTCGAGCGGCATTTTGGCCGAGATGGCGCGACGTCGTGGATCGACGGATGCGCGTTTGCATCCTATGCGGCGATCAAGGCACTCGATACGGCGCGGAATGTTTCTGCCCAATGCGGCGAGATGACAGTCGAAGTCGAAGGACGTTCGCGCAATGTCGGCTGGAGCAATTCCAACAACGGATCGCGACGGTCCGAGAGCATCAGCTTCCAGAGACGGCCGCTGATCATGCCGCACGAAATCACCCAATCAATGCGCAAGGACGAGCAGATCATCATCGTACAGGGGCGCGGTCCTTTGCGCTGCGGGCGGGCGATTTATTTTCGAAGAAAAGAGATGGACGCCGCCGCCAGTGCCAATCGGTTCGTCAAAAACCCGTAACGGGGAAAGAGAGTATCCAGTGAAGACAAAGTCGTGGCCAGGGCAGCCGGTCGATCCGGCTGTTCTGGCAAACAGCTCCGAAGAACTGCCTCACGGCAGGTCCTCCTCCAGGAATTTGGAAAGTTCATCGCTTGCGGCCTCGAGTTCGGTTTCGATCTCGCGGCGTTTGGCGCGATCCGGGCAATTGCGGAGTTCGGCGCGCAGCTCTTCGATGTGTTGTTCGATCGTCATCTTCGTCTCCTTGACGTTTGTGAAAGATGACGGCCGCAGCTGTGAGGGGAGAAGACGGGTCAAGGTTCGCGATAGCGACCGGCGGAGCCGGCGTGCGGAGGAACCGATTTTGTTGGAGCGCAGCGGAGGCAAAATTGGAGGGGCCGCGCGACCTTGAGGCGGCTTTTCCGCTCACAGCACAATCGCACAACTGAGCAGACAGGGTTTGGTCTCGTGCGCCCCCAAAGGGAGGTGGCCACGAGCGCTTCATGTGAGGAAGGATCTCGGAAATGGCGCGGCAATATCAGATCGGTCAGAAGATTATCAGCGAGGATGTCCCCGACTTCACGGACCAGCTTGCGGAAATCCATTTCAGCAAGATCCGTCCCCTCTGCCTCTGCCGCCAACCCGGCGTTCCAATGTACGTCGCCACCATCGGCGAGCAGTTGCTTGTCAAGCGTATGCCACTCACCGGTGGCGACCATGATCCGCAATGCCCGTCCTATGAACCGCCCTACGAATTGTCCGGTCTTGGTCCGCTCATCGGCAAGTCGATCCTGCTCAATGGCATCGATGGGACGGCGGCACTGAAGATCGATTTTTCGCTCACGAAGAGAGGCGGCCGATCTCAGGCCACGGAGCCGACACCGACCAATGACGGTCCGGTCAAAAACGACCCAAAGAAATTGTCGTTACGAGGCCTGCTCCACTATCTCTGGCACCAGGGAGGATTGACGGAGTGGACCGCACATTGGGCTGGCAAACGCCATTGGTTCCAGGTCCGCAACCATCTGATGGAAGCCGCACGGATGATGACGGTCAAAGGCGGTGTGCTCGCGGACCGACTGTTTGTGCCGGAGACATTTCGATCTGATGACAAGGCCGCCATAGAACAGAGACGCATGGCGGCGCTTGCAAACAGTCAGGCCCCAGCATCCGGGCCACGTCCACTCATGATGCTGGTGGGTGAGGTCAAAGAGTTTGAACCGGCACGAAGCGGCGTGAAAATCATCATCAAGCACATGCCGGGCTTCCTACTGATGATGGAGGATGGCACCTGGCGGAGGTTACAGTCTCGCTATGACCCCGACCTGGAACTCTGGAAGGCGACCGAGACCTCGCATTTGATCATGATTGCAACATTCGGAACGGCGCCTTCCGGCATTTCCAACATCGAGGAAATCGCGCTGATGACGGTGAGCGAACAATGGCTCCCGATCGAATCCCACTATGAGCAGCGCTTGGTCGAGCATCTGGCTCGATTGAGCATCAAAAGTGTAAAAGGACTTCGCTTCGATCTGGCACGGACGCAACCGATTGCCGCCGCGACATTACCATACCGGCGACCGAGGCCGCTTGCCCTGTACGTCGTGCCGCCCACCGCCTACGAGGAGTTCGAAGCTAAACTCACAGACGCAATCGAAGCACGGCCTGACATGGAGGCTTGGGTTTGGAGAGTGGCTGAAGGGGAGATACCTGATATTCCAGCATCCTGAGGTGTGTCTCGCGACAGATCGTGTAACGGGGCGGCAGTGTCTCATCAGCGGCATGAATCGATCGTACCAGTTCGATTCCAAACTCTGATTGGACGCCGGAATCTGAACGCGCGATTCTGCATAGATGATCGTTCAACCTTATCACCTCTATGTCGAGCGCATCGAGCTTGAGAAGAACATGGCACGGTTCTATGCGCTCGCCGTCCAGCCGACACTGTTCGGAGAAGTGTCGCTGGTGCGCTGCTGGGGAAGGATTGGGACACGCGGCCAGCAGAAGGTGCACATCTTCGATGAAGAGAAGCACGCCATCGGTCTGTTCCTCGAACTCCTCCTTAAAAAGCGAAAAAGGGGCTATAGACCGAAACCACCTGTGGAAATCCCGGCTATCCGGCATTCCTCGCCGCAGCGCGTCAATGACGAACTCATCGCAAGCTGACAGGGATTCCGTCTTCATAAATGATGCGAGGGACTTCCATGACTACCACCAATGAAATCGCCGACAAGATTGCCGCAGACAATAGCCTCACGAAGGTTCAGGCCAAGGGCATCGTCGAGGCCGATTTCCAGGCGATCGCTGATGCCGCCGGCTCCGACGCAGAGACATCGATACCGGGCTTCGGGAAGTTCAAGGTGAAAGCGTCGCCCGAACGCGAAGGCCGTAACCCGTCCAATGGCGAAAAGATGACCGTCGCAGCCTCGAAGAAGCTGACATTTGCGCCTGCCAAGGCGCTCAAGGATGCACTGAACAAGTGATCCTTGTGAAACGGAGGACCCCGCCTTCCGGCGGGGCCTTCGTTGCGATCAGTCCCGGTTCGGCCGGGACCAGATAAGGGAGAGGCCTTCCTCACCCGCGACCTCGATCAGGGTCGCATAGATCGGCGCAGGGAAGCTCGGATCGTCGAGCTTGACCGAAAGGTAGTCGCGGTCGTTGTCCGACGTTTTCTTCCAGGCTGCACCGAATTCGACCGAGCCGGCGAGAATACGGAAGTCCGGAGCCTTCTCAGAGGAGCGCTCTGCCGGAACGAGCTTGGCTTTGACCTGGAGCGTGAGAGTTTTGATGGTGCCGGAAAAGCCGTTGCCTGTGGAGGTGAAGGTGCCGATGGTTGCCATTGTCGCATTCCTTTTCTGTTGTTCGGGCCGCGTCCATCGCGGCCTCGATGGCTGTCGACAAGACCGGGGACGATCGGTCTGCATCCAACGGACCGAAACGGAGTGGAGGACGGCCAAAGGCGAGGCTTTCTTGTCTCGCGAGGAATGGGCATAGCCCAGGGGAAGAAAACGATCCGGCCGTTGCGGTTGCCGAGCGAGCCGAGCATCGCGAGGCGGTCTTCGGTCAGACATGCCCCATCGAGACCGCAGTGGACGAGGCGGCTTCAGATTCGAAGGAATATGGCAAATGCATCATCTGGCGGCAATCGGCTCGCAACGCCCTGCCCCACACCCCAATAAGCCGGGCTTACAAACGCCGAGCCTCATCGTTCGCTTCGATGCACCCGTGCATGGCGCCGAGCAGCCTTCTTGCCAATTCGATGAATTACCGCCCGATTGGGTGTCATCGTCAACACTCCGTATCACCTCAACATGCACACGCCGCAGTTTCTCACATTCGATCGTTCAGACTGTTTCGCTAGAAGTACGACGCCCTCTTCCGGTGCCCCCGAATGGATTGTGATGTTAAGGATGAGCCGAAGAGCGAGGCGGAATGGTTGAAATGAGGCTCCCAAGCTGGCCTCCAGGAACTCCACCATGCTGGCTCTCTGAAACAGACTGGGAAAGACGCCGGTGATGGCCGGCGCGTTCACCCGCTTCAATCAAGCCGCCACTTGTTGTGCCGCAGGCTGCAGACCATGCAGATAGACCACAGCGCGCTGCGCATGCGCTGCCGCCGAGAAGATATACCGCTTGTCGTTTTTCAGGACTTCGAGCCAGGACGCAACGTAGCTCGCATGATCCGCTCGTGGTTCCATCTCAGGGACGATGCCAAGGTCAGCTGACAGGAATACGGACCCCAGTTCGGCCACAAGTTCCTCGCGGGCACGCTCGGATCTGTCCTTGCTGTAACGCGCGAGGTCGCGATCAAGCCGGTGCTTTGCGCCGCTCCAATGCACGCTTTCATGCCCGAGCGTCGCATAATAGGATTCGACGTCGCGGAAGGTTTCGATCGGCGGCATCTGGATCAGATCCGGACCTGGAGCGTAGAAGGCCTTGTTGCCAGCATGGCGGATCACGGCTCCCGTCGCCGCGAAGAATGCGTCGGCTGCGGCGATCCGATTCAAACCGGCCTTCGGATCATGCGGAAGAGAAGGCCGATACCCATCAGGCAGATCATCGATCTGTTCGACGTTGAAAACCGTGTAGGTTTTCAGAAACGGAATATCGCGTTCGACCTCATCGCCGTTTTCGGCCGTTTCGGTCTTTTTGACCCGGTTCGCATAGACGACCGTCGAGCCAGTCTCACCCTTGCGAACATGGGCGCCTAACTCGACTGCCTGGCGGAACGTCATCCATGTCGGCGAGCGAAACCCGCGCGCGACGGCCTCCGACCAGAGCAGCAGAACATTGATGCCGGAATATGGCTCACCATTGTGGCGCAATGGCCGGGTGACCCGGCCTTCCAGATTGCGTGTGCTCCAGGGCTGAACCCAGGGCCGGACGCCCTCCTCCAGCGCGGCCACGATGCGGTCTGTGATTTTCGCATGGATGTCGACGCGGGTTTCCTGACCGCTCTTCCTGTTTTCCTGTCTCATTCTTCTTCTCCTCTATTCGAAGACCGCGCCCATCGCGGTCCGTCACGGCGGTCGAGGAGCGAAGGCCGAAGACGGCGCACCCGTTGGCGACGATTGGAGATTTCAGAAGATGAGATCCGGGCCGAAACGTAGTGGAGGACGGCTTGCCGTTGCGCCGGCACCCTGCCGGCCGAAGCTAGACCGCGATCCGGGACGGACCGCGCGGGTGCGAAATGCACATACAAAATGGCCGGAGCCTCGCTGCGCCGACCGCTTCAATCGGGAAGAGAAAGCGGGGCCGAAGCCCCGCGGTCGCCTTATTCGAATGCTGCCATCTGGGCAGTGGCTGCCTTTTGGTCGACGGATACGCCGGGCTGTTCGACGGTTCGCTCGTAGGGCTTCCAGGTTTCGCCGGTGATGTCCTCGTAGGCGGAGACGGCGCCTTCTGCCGCCATTCTGAGAACGTGGGCCTGCAGGCCCATATCGGCGGCAAATTCGCGCTTGCGTTGGGCGCGGCTGTCGAACCCGACAGGACCCTGGAGATCTTCGTCACGATAGTCGTTCGAGAGCTTGGTGGTGAGGTCGCGCGCTTCTGTCACCGAGCGGCTGTAGAATTGCCCGGCGCCGTAGGCGGAACCGACGAAGGAGCCGACGATGCGCTGCATGTGGATCTGCATGGCCTTTTCGGCAAGGCCATCTTTCAGTGCCTCGGCGCTCTCGATCAGTTGGCTGCGATGGAGATCGCGGATGCCGTCGCTGTCGATGACGGCGAGACCGAAGCTTTCGGAGATGCGCAGCGCCTGGGCACTATCCGGGCAGGCGTGCCTGACCATTTCGAGGGTTGTTGCGCGCTGGGACTTTGGAGGCCGAGCCTTTTGGGTCGAGCGGGAAGTGGGGGCCATGATGGGTTCCTTTCGAGCGATGTTTCAGCGAAGCCCGCAGGCGGCCGGTCGTTTATCCGGCTCTGTTCCTCGGGTGCGGTCGAGAGGACATGGGCGCCAGCGGTCCGGCCCAAGGTCAGGACGCTGCAGGCTGAGCGAGGATGGGTTGCGGATGATGCGGATCGCGCAAGCGGTCTGCGACAGACGCGGCCCTGCCTTGCGAGGACGCGGTGATCCTGCCGCAACGCGGCGCGAAGCGGCCTTTGACCGGGACGTGCCCATGTCAGACCGCAGCAAAACCGAGGAGCTGGGCCGGCCAGATGGCTGGCTTCAGGAGGATCAAGCGATCGCGCGGCAGGTTTCCATCATGGCGAGGCACCCCGTTTGCCGATTACAGGCTCACGCCTCAGATCATCGCAAGCCCCAACGTCGTCCGCCGCGCCCATGACATGCGAGGAGCAGCGCGTCGGGAATTGCTTTGTGACGCTCGTTATGCGCCAGACACGAGCAAAGGAATTGGCAGTGTCGTATTCGCCTCATCGAGGATGTCGAACGTGTATCGTCCTTGCGGATCGACATCGACCGAGTAGCTCAGTCGGTCACGAACACGGTTGTCTTCATCGAACGTGAGCACCTTGGGCTTCAACGACGTAATCCGGGCTTCGTCGAGATAGACCGAGTTGCAGATGATGACCTGATCACCGGGCTGACATGTGCGCGCGGCGGCGCCATTCAGAATGCAGCACCTCGAGCCACGTTCACCCAGGATGACGTAAGTGGAAATCCGTGCGCCGGAATTCTTGTTCCAGATCTCGACGAACTCCATGGGAAGAATGCCGGCTTCTTCGCAATGGTCCGGATCCAGCGTAATGGACCCATGGTAGTTGAGGTTCGCCTCTGTCACGGTGATGCCGTGAAGTTTCCCTGCGACCAGCTTTCTCATTGTTCGTCAGCCCTTCTTTTCGTCGCGACTTTATTAGAGCAAGGCCTCTCCGTCTGGAAGGCGTTTAGACAGCCAATCGCTCAGCGCCGAGCGCATGGCCCGCTGGGAGCGTTGTCATTCCACGAATGGGAATCACGTAGGGCTGATATGATCCGTCGCGGTTTGGCTCCCCGGCGTTTGCGTGCGGCAATAATGTCCGATCTCTCTTTTGCTTGTCAGTGGACATTGTTGTCTCCTGTACTGCCGTTAAAACAGAAACGCCGGCAGCAAGTGCCGGCGGCGTTGGTTCAGGTTTTGAGCGTATCGGCTACTCGGCCGCCTCGCTGAAGCCTTCGTCGACCGCCTCCTCAACGGGGTCGCTATCTTCCAGGAGCCCATCGCCAGTGGATTGGTCCACCACACCTTCCGCGATTTCGCTCCCATCCTCCTCGGTTTCGATGGGTGCGTGACGTGCCGCCCAGGACCGGACGTCTTCCACCGCCGGCGCCAACAGCGCTGCCGGATGAACGAGCTTCGCGTCTGTGAAATGCTCGACCAGAGCGACTCTGGTATCCTTGACCTTGATGCGGCCCGGGACCCCCGCCGCATCCGCGGCTGCCTCCAAAGCGTTGCGTGAGAGGCAGGAGAGGAAGTCTTCCGTGGCCATGTTTGGCAGGAAGCCGTCGGCACTGATCGCTTCGCCGGCGATGCGTGCGACGAGCCCGCTGTCCGAGCGGTTGCGCCGCAAGGACATGACCTCGATCAGGACCGAACGCGCGACCTGAACCAGCGTGTCCCGATCGAAGGAGAGTTTTCCATCCTCGCCGATCAGCCGGGCAGCATGCGGTCCGCATTTCGCATGGCCGTAAGGATTGTCCGAGGAACCGCTGGCGATGCTGACATTCGTGCCAGCGAAGGCGAGAATGAGCAGCGCCGTCAGTGTGTCTTCTTCGATCGGGGCACGCGCCAACGCTTCATGCAGCGCATCGGTGCGCAGGTCGCCGATCATATCGAGACCCTTCTGCGTGACGTCAGGCCGCTGCTTTGCTTCCGTCGTCTCCTCGACGGGAGCCGTGACACCATCAACCGTCTTCGTCTTCCTGGTTTCCGGCATGCGATAAACGACCGACTGAACGGAGCCATCGCGCTGATTGACATACCAGCCGGTGAGATCGCCCTTGCCCGCCTTGCCGTAGACCTGTTGTGCCTTGGCCGGCAGCTTGACCTGCCCGTATTCATTGGCTTCGATAATCGCGCCACGCTTGGGCAGATTGTTCGCCAGCCATTCCTGCTGCGCGCCGAAGAAGGCCTCGACGTCGATCGTGTAGCGGCTGTCCTCGTCAGCCGGGGCAAACAAGTCCTCGGCCCAGATGATGCCATATGCCTGTGCCAGATCTTCGCCGAAGCTGGCATGCTTGGCGAGCATGCGCGTCTTGGTCAGCGCACGGGCGACTTCCCACCAGGATACTTGCGGATCCTGCTTCTTCGGCTTGTACTTCTTCCAGACCTCCACCTGTTCGTCCTGGCTGGCAGCGGCAATGGTACGGAGTTGCTGCTCGTTTGGCATATCGCCCCGCGCCATCTGATCGAGCATGGCTGGCGGGATGTTGGCCAGCAGCCGGAGCTTGCGGATCTGGCGAACCGGCAGCGCCAAGGCCAGCGCGATCGATTCCTCGGTCCATCCGAGTGCGACTAGGCGTTCGATGGCGCGCCACTGGTCGACGGGATTGAGCGGCTCGCGCGCGACGTTCTCCGCGAAGGAGCGCATCGCACCGCCATCCGTCGGCAGCTCAGCGACAAGCACTTCAATTTCCGCGAGGCCGGCGGCGATCGCCTGGGTTACGCGGCGGTGACCGGCATCAATGATGTAACCGTTGCCGCCGCTCACCTCCGCGGAGATGATTGGCGGCTGAACGAGGCCAACAGCCTTGATGGAAGCCAGCAGGACAGCATCCGATTGCGGCGATGACTTGGTGAGGCGCGTCCGGTCAGGATTTTCTCTGAGCGCTCGCGGATCGATGGTGATCAGTTTCATGGTAAGATCCTCTCGGGTATTGGGGCGGACACGCTGTCCATCCCTCCTCGTCTTCCTCTCGAAGACCTCTCCCGAACCGCAGGACGGACCGGCGGCTGCCATTGCGGCAGAGCATGCCCGGCTTGCGCACAAGCGAGGCTCGTGAGCCTTGCGAAGGACGCGGGCCTGGTACTGCGAACGGCGCGATTGAGGGAACCGTCAGCCGATGGGCTGTTTCTGCGAACCGGTTTCCTCTTCCCCTTTCGCGTTTCTCCTGATTTCATTGTCCGAAAATCTGTCACGCCATTTTAGGCAATTAGTGTTGAACTGAGGCCATGACAAAGCCGCCGCGCCAAACCTCTCAGCCGCTTTTGCGGGATACGGAAGCGCCGGTCAGATCCAGACCGCGCAAACCGCGCGACCCGGCGCAGCCGCAACTTCCCTTCGACCCAATGCCGGATCGGATCGAACCTTGCCTGGCTCTGCTGAAGGCAAAACCACCGGTCGGTCCGGAATGGGCCTTCGAGGTGAAGTGGGATGGCTACCGGGTGGCGGTCCACATCGGGCCGAAAGGGGTGCGGATCCTCACCCGTGGCGGACATGACTGGACTGACCGGTTTCCCGCAATCGCTGCGGCAGCCAAGGAATTGAACGTAGGGACCGCCATTCTCGACGGGGAAGCGGTGGTCCTTGATGCGCAAGGGCGATCGGAGTTCGGCGCGTTGCAGCGGTCGCTGGGTGGGCGAGGAGGAAAGATATCCTCGGACGAGGCCGTCCTCTATGCATTCGATCTCCTGTATTTCGATGGCCACGATCTGACGAGAATGGAGCAATCCGGCCGCCGGCATCTGCTGGAGGATCTTCTTGGAGAGAGCCAAGGCGCAATCCGGCTGTCGCAGGAGGTCGAGGCCGACGGCGACGCCTTCCTGAGTGCGGCCTGTGAGCATGGGCTCGAGGGCATCATCGCAAAGCATCGCGACAAGCCTTATCGGTCGGGCCGGCTTGGCGATTGGTTGAAGATAAAATGTATCCAGAGCGACAGCTTCTTCATCGTCGGCTATGAGCTGTCGACATCGGCGCATGGCGGGATCCGCAGCCTGCTGCTGGCGGCTCGGCGGGGCGACGAGCTTGTCTACGTCGGATCTGTCGGAACTGGCTTCAACGAGCGCGATCTCGTCACTCTTCGCAAAACGTTGGACAAGCTCAAGACCAAGCGCGCGCCGGTTGCCGTCACGGGCAAGAATATCGTGTTTGCGCAGCCCACTCTGATTGCCAAGATTGAATATCGCGCCTGGACCGACGACGGCAACCTGCGGCACGCTTCCTATAAAGGACTGCGCGAGGTGCAGGATAACGCTGCGGTCTACGAGATGGATGAGTAGCGGATTGCCACCGCGCGCTAAAACGAAAAGGCGCTCGACCCTTTCGGGGAGCGCCTTTTCCGACCCGGATAGCTTCTCACGCGCGGCAGTCGCCACTGCGAGGCAAGTCATCAAAACGGGTGATGACCGGTAGATATGATGGAGCGGCCGTCGTTTCAAGCGGCCGCCCGACCCTGTTGTCAAAAACCTGTGGCTAAGCCGCCGCACGGTCGATATTTGTCGCCTGGCCATCGCCCTCTGCGTCATCGGTCGCCGCCAGATCCTTCTCGATCTCAGCCAGTTCCCGCAACTTGAGTTCGAATTCCGCCTCCAAGGCAAAGCCCTCGCCCAGACGCGGTTGGTATGATGCCAGACGGCGCTGCGCGTCGGCGAGCCGATGACGATAGTTGTCCCGTTCACCATCGAAGTTCGAAAGCGCATGTTCCAGCCGCGAAACCGCACCGACCGGCGTGACTGTCACCGGCAATTCGATCTCGTAGTCAGCGCCGGTGCGTTGAAGCATGGTCGCATAACGATAGCCGTCCTTGCCGAACCGCTCGCCCGAATATTCCAGATCGAAACCGCCAATCGAAGCGACGACGACCTCTCCTTGCTGCTGCAGCTGAACCAGCGTCAGGATTTCCTTCATCAGCGCGCGACCGGCGAGCTTGCGCTCATCGAACGCGGCGCCTTCAACCTGCATGACAAAGCCATCGCCGGATGTCGGAACAAGCCGCTCGATGTCCGTGCCGATCTCCCCAATGCGGCGGGCCGAGGCCTCGATGTCGCGCTCGGCATCGCGAATCTGCCTGCGAATGGCGTGCTGATCATCAATATGGGCAGCACGCAGCCGGTCCAGGCGAGCGATCTCCGCTTCCAGTCCGGCCTTCTGCATCAGCCGCGGGTCGCCGGAGGCAATTGCCTTGGCCATAGCGAACTGATTTGCCTGCCCCTCACCCATGTCCTCCAGCCGCCGGACGCTGGTATCGCCGGAGAGAGCGGCGGCGATGAAGCGAGCCTTGCGCTCGTTGTTCTGCCACATCGTGGCATCGAGCGAACCGAGGGTCGCGTAAGCGAAGACATCAACTTCGTCGTGCTGATTTCCCTGCCGGATGATGCGGCCTTCCCGCTGTTCGATCTGCGACGGTAGCCACGGCACATCGAGATGGTGCAGCGCTTTCAGGCGTGCCTGCACGTTGACGCCGGTGCCCATGGTCTCGGACGAACCGATGATGAAGCGGATCTTGCCGGCGTTGAAATCGTTGAAAAGGCGCTGTTTGGCCTCGGATTTCTTGAAGTCCTGCATATAGGCGATCTCGAAGGCCGGAACGCCCAGACGAACGAGTTGGTCCCGGATCCAGCGATAGGCGGAAAAGCCGCGCGACGCCTCGACCGAGATCGTGCCAAGATCGGAAAAGATCAGCTGGCCGGCGCCCGGTCGTTCGAAAGGCTTGTCATCCTTGCGGCGATATTCGGCCTCGCTTGTCTCCTGCCAGATGCGGAAGGCATTGCGGACGAGCGCGTTGAGCTTATTGCCCTCCTCGTTGTCGTCGGCAGGATCGACCAGCCGTAGATCGATCGCCGCATGGCGGCCATCGGTGATGACGGAGAGCAGAATGTCGTCGCCGGGCTTGGCCGGGCCGTCGCGCATCTCGATTGTCTTGATCCGCGCATCGAGCTGTTTCTGGTAGGCCTTGAAGGCTGCGGTCGGTTCGGCGGTGACGATTTGACGTTTGCCGCCGGAAATCTCCGGCACCTTCACATAGGTCCTGAGATCGGCCGGCAGCACAACGTCGGCAAAGGAGCGGAACATTGCGATCAGTTCCGGCACGTTGACGAACTGGCTGAAGCGCGTCACCGGCTTGTATTTGCCGGAGGGCTGCAATTCGAGCTCTGTCGAAGTGTCACCGAAGGTGCTGGCCCAGGCGTCGAATTCGTGCAGACCTCGCTCGGACAACGCCGCTGTATCCATCAGCCGCTGGACGGAGAACATCTCTCCGAGCGTATTGGTAATCGGCGTGCCCGACGCCAGCACCAGCGCCCGGCCCGGGTTCTTCGTCTCGATAAGGCGGGATTTGACGAACAGATCCCATGCGCGCTGGGAGCCGTTCGGATCGACGCCGCGCAGTGTCGACATGTTGGTGGCGAAGGATAGCTTGCGGAACTCCTGCGCCTCATCGACGATGATCTGATCGATGCCGATCTCTGAGATGGTCAGCAGGTCGTCCTTGCGGGTGGAGAGTGCCTCCAACCTCTCCTTGTGGCCCTCCTTCATGCGTTCGATGCGCTTGCGTGAGTGCCGGTCCTGACTGTCGACCTTGGTGAGCAGATCCTCGTAGAGCTCCAGTTCGTCCTGGATCATCTGCGCCTCGAAGGCGGATGGCACCGAGATGAACCGGAAGGCTGAATGTGTGATGATCACAGCATCCCAATTGGCGGTCGCCGCACGCGATAAAAACCGGTGGCGCTTCTCCTTGACGAAGTTGGTCTCGTCGGCGACGAGGATGCGGGCATTCGGGTAAAGAGCCAGAAACTCCCGGGCCGCTTGCGCCAGGCAATGGCCGGGAACGACGAGCATCGCCTTGTTGATCAGCCCGAGCCGGCGCTGTTCCATCACCGCGGCTGCCATCGTCAGCGTTTTGCCGGCGCCGACGGCATGGGCAAGGTAGGTGGTTCCTGCCGAGATGATCCGCCAGATGCCGCGCTTCTGATGCCCATAAAGAGAAAAGGCGCCTGAGGCGCCTGGTAACTGGAGATGATTGCCGTTGAAATGCCGCGGCGCGATATTGTTGAAGGTGTCGTTATAGACCCGCGCCAGCCGGTCGGTGCGGTCGGGGTCCGACCAGATCCACGACTGGAAAGCGGCCTTGATCTTGGCGAGCTTTTCCTTGGCCGCTTCCGTCTCCACCGTGTTGAGGATCCGGCGCTCGGTGTCGCCATCTCGGATGGTATCGAAAATCTGGGGAACCGATGAATTCAAAGCATCGGACAAGAGCTGGCCGGCGTGCCGGCGATGGGTGCCCCATTCGGTGGTGCCGGCGGCGGACCATTCCAGCTGCCGGGCATTGACGGTCCAGGTCGCCAGTTCCGGCATATGGTGAATGGTGGTATCGGCTTCCATGGTCTGCTTGATGAAGGCAACGACATCGTCGGCCGGGATCCACGGCGCGCCGAGCCGGGTGGTAATATCCGATGGCCGCAGATCGGCCGGCTGCACGCGCTTCAGAGCAACAACATTTCTCTGGAATGCAGGATCAAGCGCTGCGGCGGCTTCTGCTATTGCCAGCTTCGACCGGACCGCGCCGGACAGATAGGCGTCGGCCATAGGCCAAGCGCCTGTCGCCGGATCCTGAAAGATCGCTTCCGCCAATTCCTCGATGACCTCGACAACGTCGCGATGCACAAGCTCGGCGATATGACCGGGATCGACATGGCCACGCTCGTTGAGAACGACGGCCAGTGCGTCGAGGGCGGAGGTGATCACAGGTGCCGGCGGTGGCGCGATCACGCGCTCTGAGAAGATCGGCCCCGGTTTGGCAGTATTGGTGTCAAGATCGTAGTCCTCGATCGAAGCGACCAGCCAGCAATCCGGGTCATCGAGAAATGGCTGCAGGTTCGGGCGGCGATGGGTTTCGCGGACTTCGTCCGTCTCGGGATACTCGACTGTTGAGACGGTGGTGAAGTTGATCGGTCCGAATTCGCGGACGAATGAACTCCACACGATGCGCAAGTTGACCTGTGCCTGCTTCCATGGCTGGTCGTGTTCCTGAAGTTTCAGCACCTCGCGCACCACATCTCGTATCGGGATCAACTTGCGGATGATGCGCGCATGTTTGGCAAAGACACCGTCGGCGGCCCTGCCCTTTTTGACTTCGACGGCAACGGGCTGTCCATCGACGACCTGCATCAGGGCGGTGCCCTTGCCGACAAAATAGCTGCCCTCACGAACCCTCGGATCGTCAGGACGCTCTGCCATGGCGTCGGCAACCTCGTCCTCGAGCTCGAAATCGACGGACGTGGGCTCGCCATCGTAGATGTCGGCCGGAAGCCGTTCGATAGCGAGAGACAGCGCAGTCTCGAGATCACCATTAAGAGGCAGGCATGTGTAGGTTTCGCCGAACGGCCCGCTCGTCAGTGCATTCCGGCCGAGCACCATCTCAGGGTGATCGACAAACCAGCGATTGACGCGGATCTCTTGCCCGTCTTCCCCAGCCCCCTCCTGGAGATCGAGCCAATTATCCTCCCTCGCGATCTCCTCCACGCGACGCTTGCGGAAAAACAGGATATCGACGACGACATCCGTTCCGGCGTCAGACCGGAAACTTCTCTCGGGCAACCGGATGGCCCCGACCAGATCGGCCATGCCGGCGATGTGCTCGCGGGCTCGGGCATCGGCCTTGTCCATCGTGCCGGTCGACGTCACGAAGGCCGCAAGCCCGCCAGGCTTCAGCCGATCGATGGCCTTGGCGATGAAATAGTCGTGCAACCGGAAGCCATGCGGCCGAAAAGCGGGATCGCTGCGCACAGTGCGATCGGAGAATGGCGGATTGCCAATCGCCAGATCGAAATGGGCGGGCAATTCGACGCGAGCGAAATCTCCGGTAATGATTTTCGCCCGCGGCTGCAGCAGCCGGACGATGCGAGCGGTCACCGGATCAAGCTCGATACCGGTCGCATGACTAACTTGGGAGAGCGTGTCCGGCATCAGCGCTGGAAACATTCCCGTCCCGATACCAGGCTCCAGAATCCGGCCGCCGGTGAACCCCATTCGGATCAGCGCCGACCAGACGGCGCGGACGATGAATTCAGGCGTGAAGTGGGCATATTGGGTGCAGCGGGCGAGCGACGCGTAGTCTGAGGCACTAACGGACGACTCCAGATTTTCGGCGAGCTCGTCCCAGCCCGTACGAAACTCATGCTCCCCCGGCCGGCGGAACATGCCGTTGGCCAGTTCCGATGCTCCAAAGCCCGTGAAGCGGATAAGCTTTTCCTGCTCGTCCGGACGCGCCGGCCGATCCTGGCGTTTGATCTCGGCCGCCAGCTGGATCGCCGCGATATTGGCTCGCGCCCGCTCGCGCCACGAGCGTGCGGGATTGCGGGAACCCTCGAGGCGAAAGTCGATCTTCGCCCGCATAGGGGTCTTCTGTTTAGGCGTTGCCGGGATAGGCATCGCCGGTGCTGGCGTTGCAGGCGGTGGGTCGTCATCGGTGCCATCGCCAAATACTGGTGCGAAGGCTGTAACGCCGAGGTCGAAACCGGATGAAAGTGCTGTGTTGCCGAACAGGTCAAGCATGAAGGGGTCGTGATGCGCCATGAAAAGCTCCGTGAGAGACGTCGCGCCTCCACGCAGTCGCCCGGGAAGGCGAAGTGCGGAGGCGGGATGAAAGAGGATTGGAAGAAGCTGCCCGTCAGGCAGCCACTGTTTCCGGCAAATGCCGGAACTGGACCGGGAGCTTGGCGGCAATCTCTTCGTCGGTCAGATCATCGAGCAGTTTCCAGATTTTGCCCTGCGCGGCCGGATAGACGAGCACGATCTGTCGATGGCGCAGATCGGCGGGGAAGCAGGCATCGGCATAGGCACGGGAGTCAGCGCCGGTCGTGCTCCAGATATGGTCGAGCTTCTCTTGAGCGCTCATGGCTCTGACCGGGCGCGACTCCCGCTCGATGATCTCAGCGCGCATGCGATTGGGTGAGCCGTGGTCGGCCAGGTCGCAATAGCCGTGAAACCAGCGAAATCGGTCGTCGATCATCAGCGCGAAGAACACGCTGGTGACGCTTGCCCCTTGGAACTCGCGCATGGCGAACATGTCGCCACGGATGAACAGCGGCGGCAGGATGTCGAACATATGGTCGTGGTCGTCTTCGGTGATTTCGAACCACTCACCGACATATCGCCGGCCGGCCAGCCGGTCATCATCGAACGGCGACTGGTTGTGGCGGTTGAACAGGGCATACATCTCCTGGCGGCTGGCGACGCCTTCGAACACTTTACGGATGGCTGGAGGATTGAACATCTGCGGGCTCCTTCGGGGTTCGACTGAAGCGCGAAGTCCGATCGACCTCCTCTTCAGTCCTTTGATCACCCCTCCTCAGCCGGCGCCTCGCGGGCGGCGGGTCAAGGGCCGCTTGTCAAGCGGGCGAAGCTTCACCCTTGATGCGCTGAACGTGCATGCGGCAGCTCTCCTCTCTCCCTCCTTTCCTTCAATTCCTCATTCCAATCCTCACGGCGTGGCTTCAGCCGCAAGAAGTCGCACCCGGCGACATCCGCCATCTGCCGGATGCGGTCCGCAAAGACCTCGCCCTGCACATTGTTGTCGGTGGCGGCGACAAGCTGCGTTTCTCGCTGAGCGGCAAAAGTCTCCAGCGCCTGAGCGGTGAGCGGCGACCAGCCACCGCCGGTGCTGACATAGAGCGTGTCACGTCTCATCTCCTCGATTGCGGCGAGGCTCATGGCGTCGATCGCCGCTTCCGTCACGCAAACCCGCAGCGCCGTTGCCGCACCGAACCGGAAAAGCTGCTTGGCGCCGCCGGTTGAAAAACCCCGCCAATCGGATCCGCGTTCTTCCCATCCGACGACATGGCCTACGCCGTCGGCGTGTTTGGCCCACATGCTGCCATAAGGGCCTTCGCGGATGAGATTGGCATCGATTGCCTTGCGGATGACATGCCAGGGAATGGCCCGATGCTGTGTGAGATAGGTCCAGGTCGCAGACGCGCGCCATGGGCGCTTGCGATGTTCCCATCGTTCCGTGATCGTTGCATCAATGGTCAGAAGACGCGCTGGACGCTCCCAGGCCGGCAGCGTCGGCTCATAGGCCACGAGTCCGCAGACGGCCGCAAGCGCTTCGGAAAACCCGCCGCCAAGCAGGTAGCGCGCAAGCGCGAAGACATCGCCCTTGGCGTCCGAGCGCGCATCGAACCAGCCCTTGTCGTCGTGAATGACGATGATGATGTCGTCGTCGCGCCGGAATTTGACAGCGCGGCGCGTGCTCTCCTTGAGATCGATCGCGAAGCCTTCGTGTTCCAGCATGGCAGCACAGCCGACCCGCGCTCGAAGGGCTTCGATATCTGCCTTCTCCATGTTGACTACTCCTCTCTTCCGATTCTGTTTCCTGGCCTAGCCTCCCGCCGGCGCGAAGACCCAGGCGCGCAAGGGCGCGGTTCTCAAATGGCAAAAGTGCGAGTGGAGGTCGCGGCGAAGCCTCCCTTGCGCGGTGAAGGGCGCAAGCGCCATCGCGGATCCGGCTCAATGAGCCGGTCCATATGCGAAAGGGTCGTGTTCGTGAATAACGGCGTTCTCCTCGCCATCATGGCATGACACCGCTCTCTCCATCGATCTCGAAGAGGTGACCGGAGCCTCGCGCGCTCCCGATCGGGAGCAAATAGGGACTGAGACTGGGAAAAACAGGAGGATGCTCCCGAACGGGATCAAGTTGGTTAAAACGGTTCCCGATCGGGAGCAATTGCGCTTGAAACATACGGAAAGAGAGACTATGTTCCCGATCGGGAGCACGTACGATGACCAGTGAAGATAAGCCTTTGAAGAAATCGAAGCTGGTGCTACCCCAAATCCCGATGCCGAAGGCTAGCCTTCCAAAAGCACTGACTGCTCAGACAGTCTCCCTCCCGAAGCATGTTACGCCGGCCATTGTCTACGGCGGAGGAGATGCGCTCTTCGATGTAAATGAGCGCGAAGGGCTAAACCCTATCATGTCGTCGAGTGATTTAGGCAATCTCGTCCGAAGAGCCCGAGAAGATCGCAAGCTGTCCCAACAGAGTTTTGCCGACCTTTCAGGCGTCGGGCGCAGATTTGTCTCAGAGCTGGAAAATGGAAAAGCGACGCTGGAATTCGGCAAAGTCCTCAAGGTCATCCATGCGGCAGGAATCTCCCTTTTTGCCAAGCCGAGGTAGATGAATGAGTGCTATTAATCTTGATGTTCGACTTGATGGCTTTCCCAATCCAATCGGCAACCTGTCCAAAGACGAAAGCGGTGCTTTGGCGTTCGTTTACGCGCCAGTGTATTTAGAAGACGCGTCTGCTTATCCCCTCTCCTTGTCTCTCCCACTCACTGCCGCGCCGTATCGGGATGCCCAATCCCGCCCTTTCTTCGACAACCTTCTCCAAGAGCGAGATGGGGCGCTGAGACAGCTGATGGATCGTGAAGGGCTGGGGCGCGATGATGTCGCGGGCATCCTCTTCCATCTAGGCAAGGATTGCGCCGGTGCGCTTTCTGTTCTGCCTGAAGGCTCACCACCCGTCAAAGTCCCTGGTGATTACGCTATGGACTATGCGAAGATCGAGAGCGACAGGCTGAACGAGATCGTTAGAACCCTTCATAGACGCGAACGCTTACCGGACGGCACGGCCGATCCATCACCACTTGCCGGGGTTCAAAGCAAGATCGCGGTCACCGTGCTCCCAGACGGAAGCTACGCTGAACCGTTGCCAGGCTCCGGCGCGCCGACCACGCATATCCTAAAGGTGCCCAGTCAGGCACATTTGCAGGACCCCAAGCTGGAGTCCGAGGCTCTATCTCTTTCACGCCTGCTCGCCTTTGAGACAACGGATGCTGCGGTGGTGAATTTTGGAGGCATCGATGCACTCGTCATCACCCGATTTGATCGAGCACTGAACCCCGAAGGGAAGATTATCCGTCTTCATCAGGAAGATTTCGCGCAGGCACTGGGTCTGCCGGCCTCCCTGAAATATGAGAGGAATGGAAAAGAGGGCCGCCGCTTTGACGTCAGCAGTTTCGCCCGCATTCTCGATGCGACCGTCGATCCGGCGAAAGAGAAGCGGCAGTTCATCGCCGCTACGCTATTCGACCTTATGATTGGCAATGTCGACGCCCATGCGAAGAACTTCGCACTTCTCTATGAAGCTGGTGGTCGCGTTCGGGTCACGCCTCGTTATGACCTTATGCCGACGAGGATTGATCCCGATCTTACAAATGAATTGGCCTATTCGATTGGAAAAGCCACGACGCTCGAAGAAATTAATGTGGAGAATTTCGGGCTTTTCCTGAACGCGTTGGGAATATCCTCGGCAGCGGCGCAGCGGCGTCTCAGAGACAGTCTTACCACCAGCATTGCAAGGCAGCTCGCCGCGGAACTGAAACGGATGGACCGCACAGGTATGAAGCGTTTTGCCGACCTCGTTGCCAACAACATCCGCATTCTTCTGCCTGCCTTCGGCCTGGCGCTTCCCGACGGGCTAGATGACCGGGATGCATATATTGATCGCGGTGGTGGCTGGTTGATGGGATCGTGACCAATCAAACTTATCGCATCGGCCTGATAATTCCGAGATCCACGTTACGTTGGTAAATCTCCTCCGGTAACCCGAGATCCCTGGCATCCAACCGCTATCTCTTATCGGCTATTGGCGAAGTACACTTCAGTTACCCGGAACCTGCCCTCGACCCGCTTGCACTGCACGACAATGTCGACCAGCATGTGCAAGAGGGCGCGAATATCATCCCGTGCGATATCGCTCCCACCCTCCGACTCCTTCACCAGCAAGGTCAGTTGTTCGAACGCCAAGGATGCGGAGTCGGCATGAACCGTGGTGATGGAGCCGGGATGACCGGAATTGATGTTGCGGATATAGTAGAAGGCCGTCCCGTCACGCAATTCCTGCAATAGAACCCGGCCGGGCCGCATACGAAGGCTCGATTCCAGCAATTGCTTTGGACCTATCTTGGACAAACCTTGCTCATCTTTGGAATAAAACAGCCTGACATGGTTCGGCTGGGGAACGACGAGTTCGGGTGTGTCTTCAATGGTGACGATCCGTTCGTGCTTCGGAATATGCTGGATAAGGGCCTTGGAAAGGGTCGTCTTTCCCGAACCGGTGGCACCCGAGATGATGATGTTTTTCCGGGCAAGGACGGCCTGTTCCAGGAAGCCATGATAATTTTGCGCTTCATAGAGATCAGAGAGCACGGAGTTCGATGGACGTGCCGGAACCGCGGCTGGACCAATATCGTCAAACAATCCGCCTGCCTGCAGATCGTTGAGTGACAGGGACATCGACGACGGCTTTCGGATTGTGATGCTGATCGTGCCTTTGGTAGTCGCAGGCGGAATGACAATCTGGATACGCTCGTCATCTGGAAGGGTGGCCGAGAGGATCGGTTTTGTTTCATCAATAGACTGGTGCGAGTAGCTTGCAACAGTGCGGGCAAGGCGCAGCAGCCGGTCGAACGTCAGATCCGGTATGTCGTGGCGAACCCAGCCATCGCGGCTTTCCGTCAGCACCTCGCCCGGTCGGTTGATGACAACCTCGTAGAGCGACGCGTCGGCCAGGAGATGGGCGATTGGAGAGAGAAGCTGGCGCACGACATGCGCATCACGGGATGCGGTCACGCCATCGGCCTCACTTCGTCACCAGCGTTTCGTGCCGGCTGAAATCGCCCAGAACCGCGCGATCCAATATCGTGTTTCGCGGTTCGGTCACGCGCAAACCGTAGATGCCCGAGAAATCGAGGTCGCGCGCGACGAAGATCGATACCAGTGCACCCTGGTGCTTCGTCAACGTCGGCGGAATGTTGATCGATTGTTCGACAGCGATCGCCGCCACCTCCTTACCCGTGCTCGTGGCTCCCTGTGCATCGACCTCCTGATCCTGGAGCTGGCTTCCGGCGTAGCTTGTGAGATCGCCGACGATGGATAAAAGCAGCGCGCTGCCAAACCGCTCCCACCAATGAGTGTCGACGTATCCGTCGAAGCCGGCGCGCCCGAGCGCGTCCGTTGCCGGAGACGCCAGCGTAACAATAACGCCCGTCGGAGTTTTTGCCCGGCTCCAGAGAACGAACAAACGTTTCTGGCCGCGCCGCAAGCCGCCACGATATTCGCCAACGACCTGCGTTCCCTTGTCGAGCAGGACGACGCGCCCGTTGTCGGAGAGAATGTCCCGGTTGACGATGCAGCTGGTAAAGCCTGGCTGGTCCGATGACAGCGCCGTCTCAAGGACGCAAGGGATAGAGGTTCCCATCGCAATGATGTAGTTGCGATTGCCGAGATATCCTGCGCGGGATCCTTCGAGCTGTGTCGGCGTCAGCAGCCGGCCGAAGCGCTGATCCTCGTTTTCGCCGGCACCCGGGTCACCAAAAGCACCGTTCGCCGACACATAGGGTGACGCACTTTGGGCGTCCGGACTCTCATCACTAGAACGGCTGCTGGAAGACTGCCCGCCGCCGAAGGCCATGACCGGCGCACGGCGCGCCGATTCCAGCAACTCATCCTTCTCGGGCTCTATCGCGGTTTCAGTAAGCGCAGGGGTGGGAAGCCTGACCTCTGGTACCGGCTCCATCTGCTTCGGCTCTTCCCGTGTCGGCTCAAAGTCCGTCGTCTGGCGGATCACCACGCGTTCAGGCTGATTGGCACTCGGATCGGTCGTGCCGGAGCGCATCGACCAAAGGCCGAAGGCGATGAAGGCGACGATCGCCGCAACCACGGCGCCGCGTTTCAGGGTCGGATTTGTCTGTGTCGATTTGCCGGTGGCCGTTTGCGCGCGCTCGCCCGGGATGGTCTGTTGAATGTCTTCAGCCATTTCCGCTCTTCCTACTGCGTCGTGACATCGGCGGGAACTTTTACGACCCGTTCGACGGAGGGCGACGTTGTCTGTGTGCCGGGATTGATACCCTCCTCCGTGTAGGCTTCATTGAAGATGCACAGCGCGTCCTTGCCCCGGCGCAGGACGAACTTGCGGCTGATGACATGGACGAGCACCAGATCACCGGAAACGGATTTCGGGACCAGACTTTCTGTGCCGTCGGAGTTTTCCATGTAGATCGCCGGCATCTCCTGATTGCCGCTGAAGGAAAATGTCGTCACCTTGCCATTGTCGTAGACGGCCTGCGGTTCGATTGCCGTCGAGCCTTGCGCGGAATATTTCCAGTTCCTCGGACCATAATCCTCGTGCAGGGCGAGTACGTCATTGGCCCGGCCGGCCTTGGCTGCCTGCGCGCGTGCCTCAGCGTCTGCGCGCTTTCGCGCTGCCTCATCGGCAGGATAGCGGTATTTCACGTAGAAATAGGTGTTCTGGCCGGCGGCGACCGATCCATCGCGGACCGTCAGCTCCATCTGGTAGCTGCGCTTGGATCCGTCGCGACGGGTGGTTACGACCGAGATATTGGTGATCGGCTGGTTCTCACGGGGCTTGAGAAAGAGGATGTTTCCGGCCGGCGCCACTTCCCAGGCAACCGAATTGCCGAGCGCCACATGGGCGATCTCCTCATCCGGCGAAAACTCGACCTGGACCGAGGAGCGCAGCGTGCCGACGACCCGGGTAATATTGTAGGGCTGGTAGTTGACAAAGCGGACACGGCTATCCTGGCCGGCGCCGCTTGGAATATCGAGCGCAAGCGCAGGCGCAGACCCCATTGCGGCGGCAAACACGACTGTGAGAATATCTAACTTCTTCAATTGATGGCCTCCGGATCGGCCCGGTATTCGCTGACCACGAAACCAAGCGGGTTCACCAGCCGGTCGGTCGAAGACATCGGAGCGTTGGCATAGGTATAAGTGAGCATCGACACCCAATGGGTCGTTCGAACCTCCTCGCCGCGGGTGACGGTGCGAAGAAAGCGCACGGATACGACGCTGGCGCTGATCAGCGAGATCGATTTGATCGTGACTTTGGCAGTTGCCGCACGGCCATAGATATTTTGCGGCGATTCCGGATTGCCGCCGCGATAGATCGCCGAAAACCGCATCTGTTCGGCCTGCGCCGACAGAAGCGATATCGTCTGGAAATTCTCTTCCGCCTCGGACCAGACATAACCTTCACGCCCCCGTACGTAGCGCGCAGAAAAATACTTCGTGACGGCCTCATCGTAGGTGCCGGCCGTGGTCGTCAGCGCCGATACGACATCGACGATGCCGGTCGAATTGTCGACCCGCACAACAAAGGGTTCGACCGTCTTCAGCGGCGTCAATGCGGCCACTGCGAAGATCGATACGACGGCAATCGCGCTGGCGGCGATCGCGATGAACCAGGCTGTACGCGCCGAGCGCTCGACCATCACCAGGCGGTCCTGATCGAAGCGGCGTGCCTTGTCGAAATAGCTTTTCAGGCTGTCCGAGGTGATCATGACAGTCCCTCCCCACATTTTCGGTAAGACGCCTGCTCATCAAGCGGTGCGAATGGACGCTCCGACGACGGTTCAGGTTCGGCGACATAGCCAAGGGGTTTGACCGAAGCCGGTTTGGTGTCTTCCCACTGCCACATGGAGCGGTTCAGCGGACGCTTGGAATAACCGTCGCATTTGGGAAGGGGATAGGAGATCGACGCGCATCCGCTGATCAGCGTCAGCGCGACGAGAGGAAACACAAGACGCAGCATTCTGGCAATTCCAGTCTAAACATTGGCGCAAAACCTCAAGCTTTACGCGCTCGTTGCGGTCTGACGACATCTCGCCTGGTTCTAAGTGGAATCCCTCGCCGTCATGCGACGCCCCATCGCCCGCATTCCGCGCCCGACGGTTCGTCCAACGGCCGCCCCACCCCAGGCGAGCGTGCTTTCGTGGGCATCACGCGCCGCGGAGTATCCATAGGTGAGCGACGCTCCGCCGGCCGCCAGCGAGGAGGCAATACCGGGCAGCTGATAAAAAACGTAGAGGCTCGCCAGACCGATGGCGCCGAGCGCGACCGGCCGCATCAAAACGTCCGCATAGGCATCGATTGCGGTGAACGTCGTATCGACGCTGGTGATCAGCAACGATCCCACGGCAACAACGAGAATTTGCAGGATCACGAAATTGGCCAGTTGCCCGATCCAAGCTTCGGTGAAGCGCCGGGTGCTCTGGAACATGGCAAGGGCGATGAAGATAGGCCCGAGCGCAAGAACGATGGCCAGCGCCACGCGGGCATAGAGCGAGACGATGTAACCGATGGCTGCTACGGTGAAGGTGACGAGGATGACGACCATGCCGCCGACGCCCGTAACGATATCGACTGGCCAGGATCCCCGCATCCATATGTCACGGGCGGTTCTTTGCCCCTTGTCGAGCAGACTGTCAAAGGTCGAAGCGCTGGGTGCCGAACCTGTGTTCAGCGCACTCGATACCTCCTGTGGGAGGGTGTTGAAAAACACCTCGGTCACATAGGTCTGATATTCGGACGCGTTGCGGACCAGCATTAGAATGATGGCCAGCTTGATCGCCCTGAACGCAAATTCCATGACCGGCTCCTGTATGGAGCCCCTCAGCACCAGAAAACCATAGAGCACGACGTAGAGCATCAAGGCCGCCGTCAGCGGCCCGGTCACCCAGGTGCTGATGTTCGATGTGCCGTTGGATATGAAATTCTCCAGCGGTGCTTTGAACTGATTGTCCAGAACCGAAAAGACCTGATACATCGATGCTATCCGCCCAACGCCTGGTTCATGCGTTCCAGCCGGGATTTCCAATCGGCGTGTTCGGCATTCTTGCAATTTGGCGTTTGCGAAAGCTGTCCGGGATTTTCCCGGCATATGACAATTGTTTCCGCAAGCAGTGTCTGATCCGCCATGAAATCGCTGACGGTATGCACAGGCTCCGCATTGGAGCAGGCCGACAACAGAAGGAAAAGTGGAAGGGCTTTGTTCATTTCAGGGCTTCTCCCATGGCATCCATGCGTTTGCGCCAATCTTCAGCCTGGTGTTGCTGATCGACCTGCATCTGAGCCTGCTGGACCATCTGCAAGCCTTGCATTCTGAGCGCGTCCGTCTGGAGGAAAGCGGTCTCGGCCTGCAGGCGCGCCTGAAGATCCGCAACATCCTTCGCGTCGGCGGCTGTTGAGATCTGCTTCCGGAGCTGGTCGATGCCATCGATGCGTTTGGTGGCGGCATCGTAGATTTGTTGACCGAGACCCATCTGGCCGGCGTTGCGGTTCTGAACGCGGGCAAGCTCCTGCGCATAAAAATCGTTGGCGCTTGTCTTATAAGTGCTGTTGCCGTCGAGGAACTTTGTCGCCGCCTCGCCTATCGCACCGGAACCCGTTCCATTGAACAGGCCCTCGATCTTAGAGAAATTGTCCGGCAATGCCTTGCGGATCGCCGGGTCGTTGAGCAAACTGGCAACATCCGCCATGTCGGTGAGCTTGTTCAGAGAGCCATAGAGCTGCTGCGCCTGATCGAGCTGCTCTTTCATCGTCACCAGCTGCTTGGTCAGCTGGGTGATGCTCTCGACCTGTTTGGCAATCGCCGAGGTGTCGATGACGGGAATGCCTTGTCCCCAGGCAGCGGTTGCGACAAGCGAAATGGAAATGGCGATCAGCGGCGCCCTCGATTGTTGGAACATCAACTTGCACTCCTCTTTTGTTGGAAGATCGGTAGCCAGACATCCGGATCGTCGCCGTTCTCCGCGCGGATCCGGTCTGCGAGCTCGACATTGCCCGTGCGTCCGGACAGAACCGCCAGCTCGTCGTCAAAGCCCGCCAGATTGAGCTCGGCGACCACGCTGTTATGGCCCTGCTTGACGATGAAGCGCCGGCTTTCATTCGTCAGATCGCGCGAGATCAAGTCGAACTCCCGCTCCGTCAACTTGAAACCTTCCACATAGTCTGTTCGATTGCCGCGTGGATTTGGCATGAACAGCTGGGTCGGGCACTGTTCGATGATCGTGTGGGCGATCGGCGAGACGATCGCGTCGCGGGGGCTTTGCGTTGCAAACAGCATCAACCCGTTCTGTTTGCGGATCGTCTTCAGCTTGTTCTGCGCCAGATCGCGGAACCCCTCGTCGGCAAGCGCTTTCCAGAATTCGTCGATGACGATGATGATCCGCCGGCCGTCGATGAGTTGCTCGACACGATGGAAGAGGTACGACATGAGCGGGGTCCGCACTTCCTCATTATCGAGAAAGTCGGTCATGTCGTAGCCAAGGAATTTCGCGCCGATACCGATCTCGTCCCGGTCGTTGTCGAAGACCCAGCCGAGCGGCCCTCCCCGCTCCCAGCGCCGCAGCCGGGCGGCAATTCCGTCCGGATCGGTATTGTTGAGAAAGGCGCGAAGAGAACCGATGCTCCGCTGCTCGTCCGGCAGATCCGCCAGACCGTCGATGGCGACGGCGATGTCATGGATTTCGGTCACCGTCGGTTCGCGCATATCGGCGCTGACGAGCTTGCGTATCCAACGGGAGAGAAAGATCTTGTTTTCCGGCGTCAGTTCCAGGCCTTTGAGTGGCGCGCATCCAGTGGGCATGCCATTTTTCAAGGGCAGATAGGTTCCACCGGCAGCGCGAACGAACAGATCGGCGCCGCGATCCTTGTCGAAAAACACCATATGGGGATCATTCTTCTGGAGCTGCGACAGCATGAAGTTGAGAATGACGGTCTTGCCCGAGCCGGACGGACCGCAAACAAAGGTGTTTCCAAGATCGCCGTGATGAAAATTGAAATAGAACGGCGAGCCTGAGGCGGTCTTCAGCATGGCAACCGCCGGACCCCATTCATTTCCGTCCCTTTGGCCAGCGGGATAGGAGTGGAAAGGCGAGAAAGCAGCAAAGTTCTTCGAGGTGATGGCTCCGGAGCGGCAGCGATGCCGGAAATTTCCCGGCAGTTGCGCCCACCAGGCAGCCTCTAATCCGAGATCCTCTCGTGCCACGACCGCTCCGCCATTGGTCAAATGCGACCGGGACTTCGCCATATTGTCGGAGAGATCCTTCACAGTCCCGGCAAAAACACAGAGGCTGAGGTGGTGCTCACCGAGGACGAACCGGTTGGATTCCAGATCATCCAACGCAACATCGAGTTCATCGAGCTGGGAGCTTGCCTTGTCTCCGCTGCTGACCATCTGATTCTGCTTGCGCCCCATGATGGTCTTGGCGTCCGATTTTGAGGCAAACGCGAAAGACTGGCTGACGATGAGCTCGAAGGGCGCCGTTAGCAGACCGTCGAGCATGCCGGTCCTCGTCCGCGCAGGATATTCCTTGAAGCCGAACATGCCGGCGAAGCGGCTCGCCCCCTCATGGCGGATTTCGACCGTCTCACGCCCGATGATCACACGATCGGAATAGATCGCCGACGAAATCCGCCCTTCGGTAAGCGGCACGGGCTCCCGTCGTCCGCCGACGAGTTGATGAAGGATTTCGCTCGGTTCCGAGAACAGCGCACCGTCGCGATCACAAATAGTGAGAATGCGCGGTGCAAACCGCTGAAGTCCGGCGGTCACGTCGATCATCACGTCACGAAGTTTCTTCAGCGCTTCCTGATCGAGCTCAACGCCGCTGCGGCGGACGTTACGAAGCCTTGTCAGCAGAGACGCTATCTTTTCAGCCGGATCGCCGCCGGGGTGCCAAACCAGCGTCAGATAGAGATCGTTACGAAACAAATCCTCGCCGACCATCCGTTCCCGGTATCGGGCATTCAGGCGTTCGGAGAAACCGTTTGCGAAGTGGCCATCGGGGTAATCATTGTCGCGCCGCCGGATGATATGCGTCCACAGAGCCAGTCGGTCGTCGGCGATGTTGCGATAGAGGGTGTTCAGGTTCCGGTGCAGGGCATTGAGGTCGACCGCATCGGCGGTCTCGAAGGAGATGCCGTCGAGAGCGATCATCGCGATGAGGGCCCGCGACTGAAGCGCGATCACAGCTTCATCGACGTGTCTTGTATAGGGAATGAACGCTTCCGGTTCGAGTTCCCGAGATTTTGTGGCGAGGCTAGCAGACAAGGCAAAGATCCCTTTCGTCGTAACGCCGGCGCAGTTTCAGGGGCGTGACAGTCGATCCACCCCAGATCGTTGCATTGCGCGCTCTTCCCCGGGTCTCTATCCACGCGATGAGGATCCGGAACATGTTGTGGTCGTGCTTGACGATCGCCTTGAAGATCAGATGGAAGATGACGCCGATGGAGGCGTAGAGGATCGAACCGGCGACGATGAACACTATGGTCGTCAGGATCATATTGATCCCCATGGCTTCCATGGTGACACCTGCGATCATCGCCGGCCGCGTGCAGGCGAGAAACAGGGTATCTTCTTCAAGTGCGATCTTGTCCGCCACTGGCTCAGCTTCCCGTGAGCATGGTGACGATTTCGCTCGCCCCGAAAATGATGGCGACGCCAAGCACGACGTAGGCCGCCTTGCGCAGATCGAGATAACCGAACATCCAGGCAATGCCGACAAGAATGACGGCAATGATGGCGAGCAGCTTTGCGACGTTGCCCGTCAGCATGTCGACGATGTTCTGAAGAACGCTCTCGATGCCGGCAGTCGCTTGAGCAAAAGCCGGCTCAATCATGGCGACGGTCATGACTGTTGCCCATATCGCGACAACCGACCACGGCTTCAGATACGACCTGAGGTTCATATGCTACTCCTGCTGTTGCTTGGAAAAGACAAGGACTGTAGAGGTCAGACGCGCTTTGAAGACGTCCCACGCCGGCGCCTTGCCGTTATCCGTGGAACGGTTCTCTTTTGAGTGTATGTGCGTTTCATCAACGCCGGCGCGGTCGCTGGGAAGCGATGCGCCCGCACCGTCGGCTACAGATTCCCGCGAGGGCAACACCGGACCAGCAACCACTGCCAGGGTCAGTTCGTTGATCCGGGGCAACAAGCGCTGCTCCATCATCCGGATACGGCGGTCGTATCCAACGATCTTTCCGACACTCGCATCGCCCTGGCCGTAATAGCTCTGAAGCATGGCGGTTTCGGTGTCCGCCGGGGAGCCGCCGTCCGATACAGCTGCCACCCTGTATTCCTCCAGCAACTTTGCCGTGGCTTTGAGATTGAGGCACGGATCGAACGCGTCCGAGATGCTCAGGCCCAGGCGTGGGAGGCTCGCGGTGTTGATTCCACCAAGGCCGAGATCGAGGTCCTGCCCTTCCGAGATCAGGGTCGTTGCCATCTCGATGGCTTCCGGTTTTGTGGTCGGTTGATCCTTGAAGGGATAGGTGCTGTTCACGCGAATGGCCAGTGACGCCATTCCGCTTTCAACGGTAACAATGGCAGCGAGCGTTGCTGGCGCAATTGTCGGAGCGCAGGCCTGCGCAAGAGAGAGGAAGAAAACCGCCATGGATCAGAACCAGATCCGCTGGTGGCCAATGCCATCGATCGTAACATCGACAAAACGGGGCTGTTCGCGGACATGCGGCTGCCGGGTCACAGCCGCCTTGCAAACCCGGCCCCCATCGCCATCGGACCAACGGCCCGGCCGGGCCTGGCCTCTCTCGAAGGACGAAGGGCACATACCATCACTGACTTTCTGCGGCGTCACTGAAACGCAGGCAACGTCCTGGCCGTGGTCCCCATCGCGATAACCGAGCCGGTAGCCTGCATCACAAAAATACGGTTCGTATCCCGGTCGCGAGGCCTTGAACCCGACGCCACTGCACGTCGGGAAAGAGTGTCCCTTTGCAAGCTCTTTCCAGAGCTTGGAGATCGGCGGACGGCACGCTGCAAACTCAGTCGGACCGCCGGGATTGGAGATGCACAAAAGAACGTGGCAACCCCAATCATCAGCTCGTGCATCGGTATCATATATGTGATAGCCTGCGAGGACAATTGCGCTTGTCATCACAGCCCGAAAGATTATCGCCCTCATGCCATACTCCCAATGTCCGCATCATCAACATTGTCGTCAGCTTACCTCCGACGTGATTCTTACTGCAACATATATGGCAGTATAACGAATGCCAACCCCTTTTGAAGCCCGTCGGCAAAACATGACGTTTTCATCCCTCGTCGTGAGCGAGATCATGGACAATCCCCTTGCGGGAGAAACACCCCAGGCGCGTCTCAAGCAGCTTGGAATGATGAACCTGCTATATACGCTGCATCTTGCAGACATTCCGCTAACCCTCACAAATATAACGGAAATGACTGGACTGACACGTGGTGGTGCCGCCGAACCCATCGATGCTCTCCTCACCCGGGGACTGTTGGTGGACACCTGGGTGAAGAATGTTCAGGGGAAGGGAAAGGCGCGTCAATTCGAGATCGCGGAGGGGATTTTCGCAAAGCTGAAATCCATCAGCGCACGCTAATAGGATAATATGGACCACTATGACTTTGATAAATATCTTACTATATTTCCGATAAAGACGTCGGCGGATGTTGCACTCTGGAACACTCGAGATTGTTCGTCGCTGCTGTTTGACAATGCGATTTAAGGCAATTTACGTCGCAAATTTGAAACCCATATTCTGGCGACCAATCTGCGTGTCGCTTACTCACTATTTTGCTGCGCAACGTCAAAATGGCAGGCGCGCATTTTCCTTGACTTCCTTCATGACAAAGAACGTGCGGGTCTGTCGGACACCCGGCAAGGCAATCAGTTTTTCACCATGCAGCTTGTTGAAATCCGCCATGTCGCGGACGCGTATTTTCAGCAGGTAGTCGAAGTCGCCTGCCACCAGATTGCAATCCAATACATCCTTCATCGCGACCACCGCGCCTTCGAAGGCGGCGAAGCTCTCTGGCGTCGAGCGGTCGAGCACCACGCCAACCATCACGAGAGCCCCCAGGCCGACCGCGGCAGGTACAATTTCAGCCCGGACGCCGGTGATATAGCCCTCGTCGAAAAGCCGTTGCGTGCGCCTGTGACAGGTGGCCGGGCTGACGTTCACGAGCACCGCAAGCTCGGCATTTGTGAGCCGTCCCTTTGATTGCAGCGCGCGCAGGATCTTCAGGTCGATCCTGTCCAATGGCTCCGTGGAAGATTCTTTCACTTTTTGATCTGCCATGCATCACCATACGTTAAATTTCAGAAAATCTAGGACTTCAAAGGAAAAAAGGCAACGAACTTCGAGAGCACATTTCACGCAACTTCCCCTACACTCTGCGTACGAAATCGGCACGGAGGCCCCTACTGATGTCACTGCTTGAGAAGTTCGAACGTTATCCGCTCACATTCGGCCCGACGCCGATCGAGCATCTTCCGAGGCTCACCGCCGCGCTTGGTGGAAAGGTGGAAATCTACGCCAAGCGAGACGATTGCAATTCCGGTCTCGCAATGGGCGGCAACAAGCTCAGGAAGCTGGAATATATCGTACCGGATGCCATCGCCTCGGGCGCGGATACGCTGGTCTCGATTGGCGGTGTTCAGTCGAACCACACGCGGATGGTCGCCGCGACGGCTGCGAAGATCGGCATGAAATGTGTCGTGATCCAGGAGAAATGGGTCCCGCATTATGATGCCGTCTACGACCGCGTCGGCAACATCCTGA
The DNA here is from genome assembly GCA_900471525.1 of Hyphomicrobiales bacterium. Taxonomy (GTDB): domain Bacteria; phylum Pseudomonadota; class Alphaproteobacteria; order Rhizobiales; family Rhizobiaceae; genus Pararhizobium. Next base: position 54,530 of record UCEZ01000051.1, read on the forward strand.
TGACCCGCCTCATGGGCGCCGACAGCCGCCTCGTCGACGACGGCTTTGATATCGGCATTCGCAAGAGCTGGGAGGATGCCATCCAGTCGGTCAAGGATGCCGGCGGCAAACCCTACGCGATCCCTGCTGGCGCTTCGGTGCATAAATATGGCGCGCTCGGTTATATCGGCTTCGCCGAGGAGGTAGCCGCTCAGGAAAAGCAACTCGGCTTCAAGTTCGACTACATCGTTGTCTGCGTCGTCACAGGCTCCACGCAGGCTGGCATGATCGTGGGCTTTGCCGCGCAGGACCGGGCAGAACGGGTGATCGGCATCGACGCCTCCGGAACGCTCGAGCAGACCCGCACACAGGTGCGTCAGATCGTCGACGATACTGCGAGGCTTGTCGAACTGGGTCGCGAGATCCGCGAGGATGAGATCGTCATCAATCCCGACTACGCCTACCCCGCCTATGGCGTCCCCTCGGACGAGACCAATGAGGCGATCCGGCTTGCCGCACGCACGGAGGCGATGATCACCGACCCCGTCTACGAGGGCAAATCGATGCAGGGCATGATCGACCTGACGCGCAAAGGCTTCTTCCCCGAGGGCTCCAGGGTGCTCTATGCCCATCTCGGCGGCGCGCCTGCGCTCAACGGCTACAGCTACTACTACAAGGACGGCTGACGCCTCGCTCCGACACACCCTGACCCGGCATTCCCGCGCAGCACAAACTGCCAAGGACGTATCATGACCCATCCCCGGCATCAGCATCTCAAGACCATAGAGCAGCGGTTGCTATGGCTGTCGCACTGGATGATCCATTATGCCAACCACATTCGCCCGAAGGTCGATGGCATCAAGACCGGCGGCCATCAGGCGAGTTCAGCCTCGATGGTGTCGATCATGACCGCTCTCTATTTTTCGGCGCTCCGGCCCGAGGATCGCGTCGCGGTAAAACCCCACGCATCGCCGATCTTCCATGCGATCCAGTATCTGATGGGCAATCAGACGCGGCAGAAGATGGAGAATTTTCGTGGGTTCGGCGGAGTGCAGAGCTATCCGAGCCGTACGAAGGATATTGACGATGTCGATTTCTCGACCGGTTCCGTCGGGCTTGGCGTCGGCATAACCGCGCTCGCTTCGATCGTTCAGGACTTCGTCAAGGCGAAGGCATGGGGGCATGACCTGAAGCTTGGCCGCATGGTCGCGCTGATGGGCGATGCCGAATTGGACGAAGGCAACATCTACGAGACCCTCCAGGAGGGCTGGAAGAATGATCTGCGCCACTGCTGGTGGATCATCGATTACAATCGCCAGTCCCTCGACGGCATTGTGCGAGAGGGCCTGTTCTCGCGGATCGAGAAGATCTTCGACGCCTTCGGCTGGGATGTCGTGCGGGTGAAATACGGTGGGCTGCAGCGTGCGGCATTCGAAGAGCCTGGCGGTGAAAAGCTGCGCGACTGGATCGACCGCTGCCCCAATCAGGAATATGCCGCGCTCACCTTCATGGGTGGTGCCGTCTGGCGCCGGCGCCTGATGGACGATCTCGGCGATCAGGGCGATGTTTCTGCCCTGATCGAGCGGCGCAGCGACGCGGAACTTGCCGCACTGATGGAAAACCTCGGCGGCAATTGCGTGACGACCATGGCAGATGTCTTCGCCTCGATCGATCACGATCGGCCGACATGCTTTCTCGCCTATACGATCAAGGGCTGGGGCACACCGATCGCCGGGCACAAGGATAACCACGGCGGCCTGATGACGACAAAGCAGTTTGTCGAGTGGCAGGCCCATACGGGTGTCGCCCCCGGCGAGGAATGGGAACCGCTGGCGGGCGTTGGCGACACGGCGGTCCTCAAGGCTTATCTGGCCGGCGTGCCGTTCTTCGCCCATGGACCTCGCCGATATTCGGATTCCCGCCTCGACGTGCCGCCCATCGAGGTCGACACCGCGCGCGAAATCTCGACTCAGGCCGCTTTCGGCAAAATCCTCGATGACCTCGCCAAGGGCGGGAGCGCGTTGGCCGACCGGATTCTGACGACCTCTCCGGACGTCACGGGCACGACGAACCTCGGCCCATGGGTCAACCGCCGCAAGCTGTTCGCCCGCGAGACGAGAGCCGACGCCTTCATCGAGCACCGCATTCCTTCGACAGCGAAGTGGGAGTTCACGCCAGGCGGCCAGCATGTCGAACTCGGCATTGCCGAGATGAATCTATTCCTGCTGCTCGGCGCGGCCGGCCTCAGCCATTCCCTGTTCGGTAAGCGCCTCATCCCGATCGGCACCGTTTATGATCCCTTCGTCTGCCGCGGTCTCGATGCACTGAACTATGCCTGCTACCAGGATGCACGTTTCATCATCGTCGGAACGCCATCGGGCGTGACGCTGGCGCCGGAGGGCGGCGCTCACCAGTCGATCGGCACGCCGCTCATCGGCATGAGCCAGGACGGTCTTGCCGCCTTCGAGCCCGCATTCGCTGACGAACTTGCCGTCATCATGGAGTGGACTTTCGACTATATGCAGCGCAATGGCGAGGGAGACCCCGACGAGCGCACATGGCTGCGCGACGAGACCGGCGGATCGGTCTATCTGCGCCTGAGCACCAAGCCGCTCGAGCAGCCGGTCAAGCGTGTCGACGACGCCTACAGGCAGGGCGCCATAGATGGCGCTTACTGGCTGCGAAAGCCGGGACCAAACTGCTCGGTCGTCATCGCCTATCAGGGCGCCGTCGCGGATGAAGCTATCGCCGCCGCGGGCATGATCGGCGAGATGCGACGGGACATCGGCGTGCTCGCGGTAACCTCCGCCGACCGCCTGAATGCCGGCTGGACGGCTGCGCAACGCGAACGCGCGCGCGGAAATCACAGGGCCAGAAGCCATGTGGAGACGTTGCTCGACCCGCTTCCGGACAGCTGCGCCATCGTCACGGTCATCGACGGCCACCCCGCGACGCTATCTTGGCTCGGCGCGGTGGCGGGGCACCGGACCATTCCCCATGGCGTCGAGCATTTCGGACAAACCGGTACCATCGGCGACCTCTATCGCCACTTCCGGATCGACCGCAATTCCATCGCGGCTTCAGTAAACGAACTCACGGTTGGAAAGCGATCGCTGCTTATGCCGCTATTTCCGTAACCCCGCCGACCATTCCCATCGCAAGAGACACGGACCGGCTGGCGACAGCCCGGTCGTGGGGTGTGAATCAGCACCGAAAGTTGACCCCATAGCCGAACGGCAACATGTGAATGGAAGTTTCCCGCCGCAAAGGCGTGTATGCTTCGCCTGCTGGAGGACACGGTTTCTCTTGTTTTTCGACAACATTGTGACATAATGTATACTTTATATCACGTTTGATGCTGCGCCAAAAATTTCTAAGCCGGGAAGGCGACGCCTTGGGCAAATTTTTACGCTACGATGAGGAGAGTGCGATTGTGTCATTGAAGATAGCTGGCTATACACCGAAGTGGCATCTGAAGCCTGGCGAAGTTGTGCCCGTGCACGTTTCGACGGAGTTTCCACAATTTTGCGCGAGGCTAATGCGTCTGAAGGGCGCAATCAGGAATGCGGCCGACTGGGACACTAAGGCCGTTCAAATCCCGTTGACCGACGATCAGTCTTACCTGGGCAGCAAGGCTCCGCTGGCAAAGGGTTCTTGCATCAAGGTCGCGCTCCAGATTGAAGAACCCATGATAGCGCTGGCATCTCGCCTGTGGTTTCGAGCGCTACCGGCCGGGTCCGCGACGATCATGGACTTGGACTTTGATGGTAGCTTGATTCGCTTTGTTGCGAACGCGGCGGGCACCCTTTCGGTGCGGTTGCGAGAGAATGGACGGGAAAGAGAAATCGAGTGTGATCTCTCTGCTATTCTGGAGCGTCATTGGTACGACTTCGCGGTCGTGATCGACCGCACCGCCGGCAAGATCGGCCTTGTCCTGAGGAACATGACGGCGGGCGTCGTCTCAGGAACCGCTGTGAACGCGGATGTGCCGCTGGCAAAGCTTAGCGGTTTTGTTCTCGGTGGCCATGCGCATACGGTAGATGGTCGCTATGGAGACATGGACGCGAAGGTCGAGGCGCCACGAGTTTGGACAAACGTTCCCGATGCGTATGACAGTCTTGTTTCCGACCACGCTCCCCCTCCCCTCGCCTCTTGGAACTTAGGTGATATGAGCAAGCCAGATCGAGTCAGGGAAACTCATGGTCGTTTCCCCGACGCGCTGCTCTTCAACGCGCCGACAAGAGCCGTGACCTCGAGCTCATGGCGAGGACAAGCAACGAGCTTTGCGGAGCGGCCTGACCTGTATGCAGCGGTTGCTCTGCATGCTGACGATATAGACGATGCGCTGTGGCCGGTCGCGTTCGAGCTGACGCTTCCCGAGAATTTGAAATCCGGTGTCTATTGCCTGGTGCTCTCTCAAACCAAGGCCGTTGACTACTCTGATCCGATGCAATTCTACCCTGTTCCGCTCTTCGTCGTTCCCGGGGAGGCTCAGCAGAATGCTGAAATCGCACTGGTATTGCCGACATTCAGCTACCGCGCTTATTCCAACAACACGCTTTATGAGGAGGCCAACGAGAAACTATTTAAATTAAAGGGACCGACGAGATCGGGAGCCCTCTACGACTACTGCATTGAACACGGCCTGAAGTCCCATTACTGCTTACATGATGACGGATCCGGCGTTCACCTCGCGTCACTGAAGCGGCCTCAAGCGACCGTGCGCCCAGATCTGGTCAGCCAGCTTCATAGCTTCACGCATCAGCTCTCGGCAGATTTGGAAATTTTGGAGTGGCTCGAAAAAGACGCACGTTCCTATGCGGTACTGACCGATGAGCTTCTCCACGAGGACGGAGCGAACGCGCTGTCTCCTTACAAAGTGGCGATCACCGGTTCGCACCCCGAGTATTCGACCACAGAGCAGCTTGATGCATATGGCGAGTATAATGCCGCCGGTGGAAACATCATGTACCTCGGAGGCAACGGATTTATTCTGCGCGTGACCATCGATCCCGCTAGGCCGTGGATACAAGAACTGCGCCGAGGAGACGGAGGCGGAATTTGGCCTGAAGAGCCTGGAGAGGCTCACCACCAGACAGATGGCAAGCCCGGTGGCCTTTGGAGACGGATCGGAAGGCCACCGAACGTCACTTTTGGTCTTGGCTTTTCAGCGATGGGCTTCACGGGCGATGGGAACTACAGAATTCCGAGCACCTGTGAGCTTCATGCGCTCCCAGAGAACTTGCGCAAGGTTCTCGGATCGATTGGACATGGCAATTCATTTGGCATCGCAGGATTGGAGCTGGATAGCTATGACGCAGCGCTAGGCTCGGCTCCGAACGCGGTCGTGTTTGGCGAAGTGAATTCGGTACCCGGGCATTATATTCCAGTGCATGAGTATCTAGGAGAACTTGGTATCGATCCGGTCGAAGCGGTAGATGACTGCATCCGTGCCAATTTGATCTGGATTCCGAAAGGCCCTAAAGGCGAAGTGTTCGCGACTGGTTCAATTCGTTGGACGAGCGGCCTCAATGTGGACGGCGACCCGACCAAAGTGAGGGCGATCACCGCAGCAGCACTGGTCGACATGACAGTCCACGGACGATAGTGGCTCGCCAGTAATCGAGGGAATGGTGGCCGGCAAGCCGTTTGGCGGCTACCATTCAAGAGATCGGGTCGACACAAGGCATATGGGTGTATACTTTATAATCTATTGATTGCATCCCTCTCGGAGAAAAATGGCGTGTCCTTCGACCCACAATTCAAATATCGAAATCTGCCTGATCAGCTTGCCGAACATATTGTTGTGTGGCTTGCGACAGGCGAACTCGAACCCGGACAACGTCTGTACGAGAAAGATATCTGCGAGAAATTGGGAGTTAGCCGCATACCGGTTCGCGAGGCCCTCCGTATTCTTCAAGCCCAGGGCGTTGTTCGCACCGAGCCGAATAGAGGAACATTTATTACCGAATTTGGGTCGGATGAGACGGCGGAGATGCTCGATGTCCGGGTCACTGTGGAACGCATCGCTTTGCGGCGGATCCTAAAGAGAATTCCTGCGCATCCAGAGTTGGCGGCAGAACTCCGTGAGGCCGTCGAAGATATGCGCAGAACGGCGAAGCTAGATGATCAGCTTGCGTATTGCAGGGCCGACCTGGCATTTCACAGCCGCCTGATTGAGCTTTCGGAAAGTCCGCTTCTGCGACCACTTTGGGATTCCCTTTCGCGTGGAGTTCTCGTTTTTCTGATGCAGGAAAGAAATGTCGCGTTCGATTATGAGGCCTCGCTCCGTGATCATGAGTTGATCATCGAGCTGATCGAACAGCGAAAGCGAGCTGCTCTTGAACAGGAAATCGAACGCCATATCACCGGCTACCTTCAGCGACACCGGCAAGATTCGAGACAAAAGGCCTCACCGACTAGCGAAGCAAGTTAATAGCAACAGCTGGCCAAACACCTCACCGAGCGTGGAACCTCAACTCTGCCTGTTTCTTTTTCTAGGCGAAAATAGTTTTTATTTTCAATGGCCGCTTCGCGGAGAAGGAAAGCCGGCCATAGTGCCGGCTCTCCAACAAATTGCCTCCATCGGCCGCATTTCCCCCCCTTCACTTTTATGACAATTCGCTGTTTTCGCATCCAGTCACCTTGATTTGCCATAAAGTATACATTATTACGTCTCTACGGTTGGAGACCGTCAATGAAAGAGGGAACAAACATGAGAAAGATCTGGAACCTACTCGCAACTACCGCAGCTGTTGTTATCGCCGCATCAACTTGTGGTCCGATCGCAGCGCTTGCCGACGACATTAAGCCGGCCATCCTTTACGACCTCGGCGGCAAATTTGATAAGTCATTCAATGAGCCAGCTTTTAACGGCGCGAAAAAGTTCGCGGACGAGCACAGGCTTTCGCTCATCGAGTTCGAGCCTCAAACGGAGGCCCAGCGCGAACAGGCCCTCCGCACATTTGCGGAACAGGGCGGAAACCCCATCGTGACAGTCGGGTTTGCTTGGCAGCCTGCGCTTGAAAAGGTCGCGCCAGAATACCCTGACTCACGATTCATCATCGTCGACACCACCGTCGATCTACCGAACGTGGAGTCGATCGAATTCGCGTACAATGAGGGTTCGTTTCTGGTTGGCGCACTTGCTGGGCTAAAGACCAAGACAGGAACCGTCGGTTTCGTTGGCGGGATGGATATTCCGATCATCCGCGACTTCGCCTGCGGGTATCAGCATGGCGTCCATCTGACAAAGCCCGGCGCAAAAGTCATTGTAAATATGGCCGGAACAACGCCTGCCGCCTGGACAGATCCCGCCCGTGGACGCGAATTGACCCTTGGCCAATACGAACAGGGCGCTGACATTGTGCACGGTGCAGCCGGCGCGACCACCTTGGGAGTCCTTCAGGCTGCGGCCGATGCGGGCAAACTGGCGATCGGCGTAGGTAGCAACCAAGATGACGTCCAGCCGGGACACGTTCTGACGACCAACAGCGCGGCACTTGATGTGGCTGTCTACAAGGCCTTCGACGCTGCTCAAAAGGGCACGTGGAAGCCCGGCAGGGTCGTACTCGGGGTCAAGGAGGATGGCGTGGGTTGGACGCTTGATGACCATAACCGCCCGCTGTTGACGGACGCAGACATCGCAAAGATGAACGAGATCAAGCAATCCATCGCCGATGGGAAGATCAAAGTTCCGAGCTATCTCGCCAACGGTAACTGCCCGGCCGAATAAGCGATGGACAAAGGGTGGAGCGGCGACCGCTAGACTGTCTGGCCGCCGCTCTGCCCACTCTCTGTTGGAAATGCAGCGAGCGATACAGCTTCAAGACGAACATGTGAAACGTACATGGTGGCGCGTTGCATAGACGCGCCACCCGGGACGCTTTGCTTTTGGGAGAAGGCAGCGGGATGAGCGCTATTCAGAATGAGCGAGAGCTTCAGGATAATTCTTATGCGGTGGAGTTCCGCGGAGTAACGAAGAAGTTCGGCTCAGTTGTCGCGAACGACGATGTAACCTTCGGTGTCCGCAAAGGTACAATCCACGGCATTATCGGAGAGAATGGCGCCGGCAAGTCGACGCTAATGAGTATTCTGTTCGGGCTTTATCACCCGGAGCAGGGCGAAATACTCCTCAGTGGGGCCTTGTCGAAAATCAAGACCCCGTCAACCGCTATACGTGCCGGGATTGGGATGGTCCACCAGCACTTTATGCTCGTCGAGCGCATGACGGCGTTGCAGAATGTCGTCCTCGGCACAGAGGAAGGATATTGGCTCAAAGGCGGCACTGGGAATGTGGCGTCGAAAGTAAAAGAGATCCAAAATCGATATGGCCTCCACTTTCCCCTGGACGCTGTGACCCGCGATCTTCCTGTCGGCGTCCAACAGCGCATCGAAATCCTCAAAGCGCTCTACAGAGGCGCCGACGTTTTGATTCTAGATGAGCCGACGGGTGTTTTGACGCCGGGGGAGGTCCAGGACCTATTCAGGGTTTTCCAAGATCTGAGGGCGCAGGGAAAAACGGTGATTTTGATCACCCACAAACTGCAAGAAATCTTGTCGATCACCGATTCCGTCACCGTACTACGCCAGGGCAAGAGTGTCGGAACGTACGCTACGGCCGAAACCGACAGGATGATGTTAGCGACGTTAATGGTCGGGCGTCGGCCGAATGCGCCTCCTCAGGCGCGCGAGCCACGGAGGTCTGACATTCGGGTCGAGGTGTCCAATCTTGGCGTAAAAGACAATCTTTCTATTCAACGCGTATTCGATCTGAGTTTCCAAATTCATGCCGGCGAAGTGCTTGGCGTTGCCGGTGTTGCCGGAAATGGTCAATCAGAACTGTTGTCCGCGTTGGCTGGGCTTTCCCCGCCATCAACCGGCAAAATTCGACTTGGAAACGTCGAAATTCTTCCCGACCATCCCACGCAACCCGAGACAATTCGAAAGAACGGCGTTGGACATGTCCCCGAGGACCGACATCGCCTTGGAATGATGAAGCGCTGGACTGCGGCTGAGAACAGCATTCTCGGCCTCCACCGCTCTGACAGGATTGAGGGGGTCGGAAAACGCATCAAGCCGAGCAAGGTCGGCAACTGGTGCCGCGACCTGATGACGAAGCATGACGTTCGCCCGGCGAATCCCGATTTACGCTTTGGGCTCTTTTCAGGAGGAAACCAACAAAAGCTCGTAATCGGCCGAGAAATTGCCCTCTCCCCCGACGTCCTGCTTATCGGCCAGCCAACACGCGGCGTCGATATTGGCGCCATCGAGAATATTCATGCTGCGCTACTCGCAGAGCGCGACCGGGGAAAGTCAGTGCTTCTCGTGTCCGTGGAACTTGAAGAGGTTTTGGCACTCTCCGACAGAATCCTTGTGATGTTTGAAGGAAGATCGATGGGCATCGTGGACCGCGCAGACGCCGACGAGAAACTGCTCGGCCTGATGATGGCCGGGCTTCCGCTGGCTGACGCGCTTAACGAAAAGAAGGTAACGGTACAGTGAGAAATCACGCGAGTGGCACAATAGCGGCAATAGTCGCAACGTTGATTAACATCGCAGCCGCGTTCTTGATTGGCGCGCTGCTGATCGTGGCAGTTGGCGAGAATCCTCTCAAGGCTTTTGGCGTAGTTTGGACCGGCGCGTTCGGGAGCCTTAAGGGCTTCTCCTTCACCCTCTATTACGCAACGAATTTCATCTTCACCGGCTTGGCCGTGGCAGTTGCGGCACATGCCAGAGAATACAATATTGGCGGAGAAGGTCAGGCAAATGTTTCCGGCCTAGGTGTTTTCCTGGTCGGTGCTATGCTGCCGTTCCTGCCTTGGCCGGTGGCCATCGTACTAGGGATCGTGGCCGGAATGACCTTCGGAGCGGCGTGGGCCTTCGTTCCGGCTTATATGTCTGCACGACGGGGAAGCAATCTTGTCGTAACGACAATCATGTTCAACTTTCTCGCATCGTTGTTGATGATTTATCTGATCGTCAACTTTCTTCGACCGACCACCTCGATGATACCTGCGTCCGGTGCCCTCGCTGACAATCTCTCGCTTCCGAGAATGGATCGATTTCTTCTAACTCTGGGCATCAATATCCATGAAAACCCCCTGAATATAACTTTCCTAGTCGCGCTTCTCGTTTGCGTGGCAGTCACCTTCCTCATCTGGCATACGCGCTGGGGATATGAACTCCGCGCCGTTGGTGAAAACCGCGACGCAGCCGCCTATGCAGGCGTGCACGTACCGCGGGTCGTGATTCAGGCAATATGCCTGTCGGGTGCCCTGGCAGGGATGGTTGGCCTCAACGAGGTATTCGGAGTTCAGCACCGCCTCATTCTCGATTTCGCGCTCGGCTATGGATTCACTGGCGTCGCTGTCGCTCTAATCGGCAACAACCATCCCCTTGGGATCATACCGGCTGCCATACTTTTTGGCGCTCTGTATCAGGGGGGTGCATCGATGGCGTTCATGTTCCCAAAGATATCACGTGAAGTCGTTGTGGTGCTGCAAGGCCTCGTCATTTTGTTCGCTGGCGGCTTTGTAGCGGTTCTCAGGCCATATCTTACCGAGCAGTTCGATCACTTTTTCACTCGCAAAGTCGCGTAGGAGGGCCGGCCAATGGACTACCTCACAATCGTATTTGTCACGGCCTCCGCTCTTCGTCTTGCTGTACCCCTTATATTTGCGGCGATGGGAGGTCTTTATGCCGAAAAGTCCGGAGTCATTGATATCGGCCTCGAAGGAAAAATGCTCTTCGGCGCATTCGCAGCTGGCGCCTGTGCGACAGCCTTCGGAAGCTCTGCCGCGGGTTTGGCAGGCGCCATCGCTGCTGGCATTCTGCTTGCGCTCGCTCAGGCGTTCGCATCGATTCACTTAAGAGGAAACCAATTAGTTATTGGCATTGCAATCAACATCATTGCCTCTGGCTTGACCGCATTTCTTGGAATTGCGTGGTATCAGCGCGGCGGGCAAACTCCGCAGCTCGACACACATGAACGCTTCCTCCCCATCATTCTGCCGGGTGCCGACGCAATTTCAAATGTGCCTATTATTGGGCCACTGTACGCACAAATCATCAGCGGTCAGACGGTCTTCGTGTATGGCGCATTCCTGCTGGCTATCATCACTTGGTTGGTGATCTATCGCACCCGCTTTGGCCTCAGACTTCAAGCCTGCGGTGACAAGCCGGAGGCCGTGGAGACGGCGGGGGTCTCCGTGTTCGTGACCCGCTACATCGCCTTCACGATAAATGGAGCGCTCTGTGGCATCGGAGGGGCATACTTTGCCCTCGTACAGGGTGGAGCGTTCTATAAGGATATGACTGCGGGACAAGGCTATATGGCTCTCGCTGCCGTCATTTTCGGAAACTGGCGTCCGGGGCGCGTGCTTGCGGCATGTCTTCTCTTTGCTTTTGCCGACGCTGCACAGGGGCGCATGCAAGGCGCGATGATTGGCGATTTCGCGATCCCGACGCAGCTTATCCAGGCACTCCCCTACGTTCTCACCCTTCTCTTGCTCGCTGGCATCGTTGGACGCGCCGAGGGCCCACTTGAGGCTGGACGACCCTATATTAAAGGAGAACGCTAAATGCTTGAAACCCAATTATTTGACGCTGCAAAGCGCGTTCGCCTGAACGCATACGTCCCCTATTCGAATTTTCCTGTCGCGTGCGCGATACAATCCGAAAACGGTAAGATCTACGTCGGCGTAAACGTGGATAATGCTTCTTATCCAGAGACGGCGTGCGCTGAAGCCAACGCGATTGGCGCAATGATCAGTGCTGGAGATCGGCACGTCAAAGCGGTGCTCGTTCTAGGCGGACATCCCGGCTCCGGCATCCTCTGCACCCCATGCGGAGGATGTAGACAGCGTCTTGGAGAATTTTCGCAGAGCGACACACCCGTTTATGTGTGCAGTGACGAAGGGGTGCAAGAAGTTGTCACTTTTAGGGAACTTCTTCCGCGCGCCTTCGGTCCGAGCAATCTAGAGCAGAAATGAGCGGCACATGACCCAGAAGATAATCGTAGACACTGATACCGGCATTGACGATGCGATGGGATGCGTTCTTGCTCTACACCGCTCCGAGCTCGAAATTATCGGCTTCACATCGGTTTTTGGAAATGCAGACGTCGGATTGACGACGAGGAATTCAGCCGTTCTTCTCGAACAGCTTGGTCGTGATGACATTCCACTAGCGCGGGGAGCGGCGAGAGGATTTGTCGGAATTCCGACCTTCAATCCCGAAATTCACGGCCATGACGGTGTTGGCAACGCCAACTTTCCAGAGCCCTCAAGGGTCACAGAACTGTCGATTTCAGCGGCGGAATTCATCATTCGGGCCGCTCGGTATAATCCTGGCGAGGTGACGTTTGTCGCGCTCGGCCCCCTGACCAACTTGGCTCTCGCACTAATGCTCGACCCAGAACTTCCATCCTATCTCCCGAAGGTTGTCTGGATGGGCGGCGCGGTCTATGCGCCGGGAAATGTCACGCCAGTCGGCGAAGCCGATGCTTGTCACGATCCTGAAGGTGCGCAAATGGTGTTCGAGCAGATTGGCTGGGAGGTAACGGTCGTGTCGCTGGACGTGACCGACACCACGCTCTTCCGTGCTAGCGACCTGGAGCGGCTCAAGCGTTCATCAACACCTGCAGCCAACTACCTTCAGCGTATCGTTCCATTCTACATGGACTTCTATAGCCCTCTCCTCGGCGAGCGTGCATGCGCGATGCACTCGGCGCTGACAATTGGCTTGGTGGCCCGTCCGGATCTCATTCTCGCGACAGAGCGGCTACCGATATCGGTGGAACTCAGAGGTCAAACCACGCGTGGAATGACAGTCGCGGATCGTCGGTCAGGGCGGAAGGTGTCTAGAAACCGGAAGTGGATGTCAGCTCCCGAGGCCGTCCTGGTCCGCGACGTGGATCGAGCAGCTTTTGTTGAGTTCTTCCTTGAAAGCATCGGCGCCTAACGACGCTCTGCTAGAGCTGATCGTCTGCCCAACCTGATAGAGAGATGCGGAAGATCTGAACCAGAGGCTTCCGTATCCTGCTCTACCCTGCTCGATGCCGTTCATCGTGGCTAGCACCGAGCGGATCTGCGGGGACGAGAGCGCGCAATCACCGGCGGCCGAGTTGTCGGCGTCGAGGATGCACCTCGATTTAGTCGTTACCAAGACGTCTTCACACAAGGCACATTGAAGCAATAGGAGAACGATATGAGTCAGCCTTATACCGGTGGCTGCGCTTGCGGCGCCGTCCGCTACGAGATTCCAGGTGAACCGGCCGTCATGGTTGACTGCCAGTGCCGGCAATGTCAGCGCGACAGCGGCACCGGACATCAGTCGCATCTGTCTTTGTTGCGGCTGAGGTGAAGGTCGAGGGTGAGCGCTACGAACAGCCC
>UCEZ01000052.1 GCA_900471525.1 Hyphomicrobiales bacterium
GACGCAGCCTGCCGGCAGGCCGTCAGCAGGACCCAGTCACCCAATTCGTGAATGAAGCCATTCTTCTCGGCGATCGGAATGAACTCCATCGGCGGCACCATGCCGCGCACCGGATGATGCCAGCGCAGCAGAACTTCGAAACCGATGACGTCACGGGTCAGGGAACTGTTCTGATACTGGTAATAGAGCTCGAATTCATCGCGTTCGATGCCATGCCGCATATCCATGGCAAGCACGCTGCGATTGCGGGCAGCGTCGTCCATCGAAGGCTCGTAGAGACGAATGGAATTCGAGCCGGCGGCCTTGGCGCGGTACATGGCCAAATCCGCTTGCGCCAGAAGCTCCTCGGGTGTGCGCGCATCGCCCGGAAAGATCGAAATGCCGACGCTTGTGCCGACCAGGAGGGTCTTGCCCTGCCATTCGACAGGCTTGCCGATCGCCGCGATCAACCGCGACGCAAACGTCTTTGCCTCGCCTTTCATGAAAAAATTGGACGTGAGTGCAACAAATTCGTCACCGCCGATCCGAGCAACGAACTCCCCCTCGCCCAAAACCTTCGACATGCGCTCGGCGATGGTACGCAGAACTGCGTCTCCAGCGGCATGCCCGTGCACGTCGTTGACATCCTTGAAACGGTCGAGATCGAAGGAAAGCACGGCAACACGCGCCGTATTGTCCTTCTGGTGGCGGATGATTTCCTCGAGATGCTCGCCGAAGGCAACGCGGTTCGGCAAACCGGTCAGCGGATCATGCAGCGACAGATGGCGGAATCGCTCGGCGGCACCTTGTGTCGAATGAAGGTCGATGACGTAGGTCGATCCGCCAAGCCCCAGCATCAGGCACATCAGAGCGAGAACCATGATGATCAGCAGGCTGTCGGGAACAAGGGCGGCGGACGGTGTAATCATTGGATCAGGAATGATGGTCACGGCCGCCATGCCGGTGAAGTGCATGCTGACGATTGCCAGGATCAGCGCACCGACGCCGCCGTATTTGCAAAAGCGCGTTACAGGCCTTGCAATCCGACTTGTGGCGAGGGCTCCGAAGCTGATTCCAAGAATGATAGAGGCGACATAATAGCCGAAGTTCCATTCCATGCGGCCGGCGATCTGGTAGGCCATCATGCCCATGTAGTGCATGATGGCGATGCCGGCACCGACGATCGCACCCCCGAGTTCGATGGTGGGGCCGGTCTTGCGCATGGCGGTAACGAAGAAGCCGAGCGTCGTGACGCCGATCGCCACGCCAAGCGACAGCATCGTCAGGATCGGCTCGTAAGCGTGTTCCAAAGACGATTTGAAGCTCAACATGGCGATGAAATGCGTCGTCCAGATCGTGGAACCGCCGATGACCCCGCCCATGAACAACCAGTTCAGCTTCTGCACACCGACGGTACGCCTGACACGGGCATAAAGCCGCATGGTCAGGACGGAACCAAGGACGCAGACGAGTGTTGCAAGCGCCAGCAAACCGTAGTCATGGTCTGTTGCAACGCAGGAAAGAATCTTGAGCATGGGACACCTGTTTTAAACTCGAACGCAATGTGCCATGCAAGGACTAAGAGACATTAACGTCGCGGAGACTTGATCATTTGACGGTTATCAAGCCCTGAAAGATATCTCGCTCTGCGTGTAGCGCAGGTTGCAGCGCCACTTGCGGGCAGGTTTTCCGGCGAAACGGAGCTTTGCTTGCAATTCGGAGCATTCTCGGTTATGGACGCGCGTCCGCGCAGACACCCTTGGAGGCAAACGCGGATGAGGCGGTCAAACGTCTCGGTTCATCCTGTCCTTATAGATAGGCGGATGAGCTCTCCAAAAACACCAGAAAGGTACGACCATGAGCCACGCATCCTACGAGCTCAAGGCCGAAACGCGCGAACGGGTTGGTAAGGGGTCCTCCCGTGAACTTCGCCGCAACGGTCTTATTCCTGCAGTCATCTATGGTGACAAGCAGGCTCCGATTTCCATCGCCCTCTCCACGAAGGAAGTCACCCAGAAGATTCACGCCGGTGGTTTCATGACCACGATCGCCACGATCGACGTTGGCGGCGAGAAGATCCGCGTCCTGCCGAAGGACTACCAGCTGGATCCGGTCCGTGACTTCACCATGCATGTCGACTTCCTTCGCGTTTCGAAGGACAGCGTCGTCACCGTGGAAGTTCCGGTTCACTTCGTCAACGAAGAGAAGTCCCCGGGCCTCAAGATCGGCGGCGTTCTGAACATCGTTCGTCACGAAGTCGAACTGGTTGTTCCGGCCGACGACATTCCGGAATTCCTGACGGCCGACCTGTCCGGCCTCAAGATCGGCGACGGCATCCACATCTCGAACATCAAGCTGCCGAAGAACGCAACGCCGGTCATCGGCGACCGCGACTTCACGATTGCTACCATCGCGCAGCCGGCTGGCGGCACGACGGAACAAGAAGAAGAAACAGCATCCGAATAATCGAGGCCTCACGGTCTTGATTGTCAGCCCGCTCCACCCTTGTGTGGGCGGGCTTTTTTTGTTGCGGATTACCCTCTCTGCGTGATGTGCAGGCTTGGTATGCGCAACCGCGGCTATCATTTTTCATCCGTGGGTTTCAGCAACATTTAAGATTTTCGTGATGTGTTGTTGCCGGGGGATTATCCGGCTTCAGTACGAGAATCCTAATGGGACGTAAGATTGGTAACGCGACCGGGTGCATCCGATGATGCACTCCGTCGAAAATCGTTTTATTGCGATCGTTTGTGGTGCGATGCTCATTTTCGTCGCCCCTCTCATCGTGTTGTTTCTGACCCTGTCGTCGGAACGCGTTGCTCGTGAAAATCTGCAGAACACGCAGATTCTCATGGAGGCCGGCGCGCAAGCACTTGGAAAACCGCTCTGGGATTTCGACACCGACGGCATCGAACAGATCGCGAAATCGCTGATTGCCGATGCCAATGTCATGTCCGTTCGCGTCAAGGACAGCTCCAACTCGATCTCTGTGCAGCTTCCCGCCGGTCCGGTGGATGGCAACCTGCCGCACACGGCTCTTGCAACGGAAATTCACTACAATTCCCGGGACGGACAGAAGTCCGTCGGCACCGTCGAGATATGGGTCTCGGCGCCCGGTCTCCTGTCTCGTTTCAGCAAGGATGAGTTGAGCGTCTTCGCCATCCTGGTCGTTGCCGTCGGCATCGTCTTTGCCTCTGCCATCATCGGCAATCGTATCACGGTCATCCGGCCGCTGATGCGCCTGACGGCCGCGATCGAGGCGACCCGCCAGCTCGGCTCGCGTCACCATGTGGATTGGACATCGGACGACGAGATGGGCACGCTGGCCCATAACTTCAATGAGATGCAGAGCAACCTGGAGCGCGAGGAGAGCGAGCTGAAGCTGGCGCACGGCCGGGCGACCGATATCTACAACCTCACCCCGTCCATGCTGTTTTCGCTCGACCCGGCCAATAGCATCACCGCCGTCAGTGACTACTGGCTGATGGCGACAGGTTATGCCCGCTCCGACGTCATCGGGCGCATCTTTACCGATTTCGTCGACGAACACTGGCACGAGACCTACCGGGCGCGCCGCGGCAACGTCAACGCGACGCACGCTAACATCTGCGAAGTCACCGTCCCCTTCATCAAGGCGAACGGCGAAACGATGACGGTACTGATCCTGGAGATGAAAAGCGCCACCAGCGACGAGCGCGGCGGCCTCTCCCTCTCAGTCATGACCGATGTTACGGAACTGAAGCAAGCCGAAAGCCGCAACCACGCCCAGGCGATCACCGATCACCTGACCGGCCTTCTCAACCGCCAGGGCTTTGAAGCAGCACTGGACGACGCCATTCGCAATGCCGATGAAAACGCGATGCAGCTCGCCTGCATCTTCATCGACCTCGACCGCTTCAAGTGGATCAACGACAATTTCGGCCATGCCGCCGGCGACGAAGTGCTGCGCCAGGTCGTTTCCCGCATCCGCACCACGCTGCGCCCTGACGATACGATGTCGCGGCTTGGCGGCGATGAATTCGCCATTCTGGTCAATGCCGAGGAAGTCGAGGCATTGGCAAGCGAGATCGGCGACCGCATCTGCGCCAGCCTCAGCCTGCCGATCCTGATCGAGGGCGCGGAACTTTCTGTGAGCGCCAGCATCGGCATCGCGCTTTACCCCGTCCATGCGGCAAATGCCGCCGAGCTTCTGCTGAAGTCCGACATGGCAATGTATGCCCGCAAGCGCGACGGCAAGAACGGCATGCTCGTTTTCGATATCAGCATGCTCGACACGGCCCGCGAGCGCCACGAGATGGAACAGAACATCGAATCCGGTCTGAAGGAAGACTGGTTCGAAGCCTATCTCCAGCCGATCGTCAGCCTCGGCGATGGCCGTATCGCCGGCTTCGAGGCGTTGATGCGCCTGAACCATCCGGAAAAGGGCGTTCTGTCGCCAGCCAAGATCATCGGCATCGCGGAAGAAACCGGCACGATCGCCCGCATCGGCGAACGCGTGCTGGAAAAGGCCATCGGCCATCTCGCCCGCCTGACGCAACTCGAAGGCGCGGAAACCACCTATCTCGCCGTCAACTTCTCGCCGCTCCAGTTCGAGGAGACGCTGCCCCATAAGCTCGCGGCGCTGCTGCTCAAGCACCACATCTCCCCTGCCCGCATCGTCATCGAGATTACCGAAGCCGTACTGATGCTCGACAATCCGGATGTCCATGCCGTGCTGAAGCAGCTCAGCGAATTCGGCTGCCGCATCGCGCTCGATGATTTCGGGACAGGTTACTCCTCGCTCAGCTACCTGAACCGCTTCCCCGTCGATATCGTCAAGGTCGACCAGTCCTTCACGCGCTCGCTGACGACCGGAACCGCAGATATCCGCCGCAAGAGCCGGATGCTGATCAAGGGCATCCGGACCATCTCCCATCAGATGGGCTGCACGGTCGTCGCCGAAGGGATCGAGACGAAGGAACAGTGGGAGCTCCTGCGCAAGCTGGGCCTCGATTACGGCCAGGGCTACCTTTTCAGCAGGCCAATGCCGATTGAAAATATGTTACTAATGTTGGAAATGGAGTCAGAGGCGAAGGCGACGAACCTCGCATGACGAAAACAGGAGAAAAACGGGTATGAGACACTTCGCTTTCGCACTCGTTCTTTTCCTGTCCGGCACCGCACATGCCGAGACACTCAAATTGTTGACGGAGGAGTATCCCCCCTACAATTTCAGCGAAAATGGCGTCATCAGCGGTGCTGCGGTCGAACAGGCCGAACTGATGATGAAAGCGCTGGACACGCAGTACTCGCTGGAAATCCTCCCTTGGGCGCGCGCCCTGTCGCTGGCGGAAAACCAGCCCTGGACCTGCCTTTTCACCACCGGACATGACGACGAGCGCGACAAACGGTTCAAGTGGGTGGAACCGCTGCTGGTCGATCACATGGTGATGGTGCGCAAGGCAGGCTCCGGCGTCAATCCGGCAAATATCGAGGAAGCCAAGCGCTTTACCGTCGGAACACAGCGCGAGGACTTTTCAGCCAATTTTCTCGAGAAAAACGCTTTTCCGAAGATTGACCTTGCCGCCGACATGGAAGCCACGGTGAAGAAGCTGTTGAGCGGCCGGATAGACTTGATGATGACGTCCGAAAAGACGTTCGAAACCATGCGTAATCAGGGCAAGGCACTCGAATCCGCTCTCGTGCTTGAAGGGAAGCTGTACGGCTTTGCGTGCAATCTCGGCCTGCCGGACGAGATCGTTGTAAAGATGCAGGCCCAGCTCGACAAACTGATTGCGGACGGCACGCAGGACCGGATTTTCGCCAAATATGGGCTTAGCCCAAACCGCTAGAACAGGCGACCGTCGCTTGGCCGCCGGCCCGTTGAAGTGGATAGTGTGACTGGATTCGTCAGCGAGGCCCTCCCCCCTCGTGAACCGTGCTTCAGAAGGAACAATATGAGGTATTTGGCGATCGCAGTTCTCCTGGCATTCTGTAGCGCCGCGCAGGCCCAGCCCATTCATCTTCTGACGGAGGAATACCCGCCCTTCAGCTACCGGGAAGGCGACAAGCTGCTCGGGATTTCCGTTGATCAGGTCAAGTCGATCATGGAGGCCGCAAAGCTCGAATACACGATGGAGATGCAGCCCTGGGCGCGCGCCTTTTCGCTGGCCGAAAGCACACAGGACACCTGCGTTTTCACCACCGGTCTGCTGCCAGAGCGGACGGCGCGTTTCAAATGGGTCCAGCCACTGGTGCTCGACCTGATGATCCTGGTGCGCAAGGCAGGTCAGCCGTTTGCCCCAACGACGATCGAGGAAGCCAAGCGCTTTACCGTCGGCGTACACAAGGACGATTCCGCCGAAACCTACGCCAAGCAGCAGGGATTTCCTCGCCTCGACAGTGCGCCGAGCCTCGATCTGTCGCTGAAGAAACTGCTGAGCGGCAGAATCGATCTGATGATCATGACGCGCACCACCTATGAAAGCCTGCATCGGCAAGGCCAGCCGATCGAGGCGGCCCTCAATCTGGAAGGCACCCGCGCCGGCATCGCTTGCAATCTCAAGGTTCCCGACAGAACCATCGCGAAAATGCAACTCGAACTGGACAGACTGATCACCAACGGCACCCAGGCTGAGATATACAAGCAATACGGCCAGGCCGGAAAATGACCGCTTGCACTGCCTGAACAGTTGACATCCGGACGCCGACGCGGTGCAAGACAGTCTGTCCGACTGTTAGAGATACATCCATGCTGATTTTCGCAGGTCTTGGTAATCCCGGCGCCCAATATGCCGGAAACCGCCACAATATCGGTTTCATGGCCGTGGACGCTATCCAGCGCCGGCACGGCTTTGCGCCATGGTCGAAGAAGTTCAAGGCTCTGGTTTCCGAAGGCGAGATCGGTGGAGAACGTGTTCTCTTGATGAAGCCGCAGACTTTCATGAACCTTTCGGGCGAAGCCGTCGGCGAAGCCATGCGCTTCTACAAGTTGGAGCCGAAGGATATTCTGGCGATCTACGACGAGCTTGATCTCATTCAGGGCAAGGCACGGATCAAGACCGGTGGCGGCCATGGCGGCCACAACGGCATCAAGTCGCTCGATGCCCATTGCGGCCGGGAATATCGGCGCCTGCGCCTCGGCATCGGCCATCCGGGCTCCAAGGAACAGGTGCATAATCACGTACTCGGCGATTTCGCCAAGGCCGACCGCGTCTGGCTGGAGCCGCTGCTCGATGCGCTTGCCGACAATGCCGATATGCTGGTGAAAGGCGAGGACTCGCAGCTCCTGAACAAGCTGACGCTCGCCACCGGCGGCAAACCGGAGCCTGAACCGGCTCCTGCGAAACCGGCCGGAAAATCCCATATCCGTCAGGCGCGCAAGAGCGCCCAGCCGAAAATCCTGCCGACGACCGGACCTATGGCCGACATGCTGAAGAAGCTGTTCGGCAACAAGGGCGAATAGTTCGTGTCCGACGAACATTTCAGCATCCGCCCCGCCGCAGGAAGCGACCTTGAGGGGCTGCTTGCTCTCTACCGGCACCTCAATGCTGACGACCCTGAACTATCGCTGGATGTCGCAGCCGAACGCTTTTCGGCGATCTGCGCCCAGCCTGGTATGACCGTGTTCATCGGAGTGTCGGGCGCAACGCTGACGTCCTCGATAACGCTGGCCATCATCCCGAACCTCGCCCGCAGCGGTGCTCCCTATGCATTGATCGAAAATGTCGTGACGCACGCAGAATGCCGCAAGCGCGGTTATGCCAGAGCCCTGATCCGGCACGCATTCGAGCACGCATGGCAACAGGGCTGCTACAAGGTTATGCTTTTGACCGGATCGAAAGACCCAGCGACACTGAAATTCTATGAGGGATGCGGTTTCACGCAGAACAAGACCGGTTTCCAGATGAGACGGCCGTCCGGCACCTGAGGTTCGCGGAGCTCTCCAGTCTACTCCTCCGGCTCCGTCGTGAACATCAGCGGAAATCCGGCCTCCTTGCCGAGATCGGTCGCTTCCTTGGCCTTGCTCTCGGCAATATCCTTCGCGCAGACGACAATGACGCAAACCCCGAGCTTGTGGGCGGTCATCATCATCCGGTAGCCGGTTTCCTCGCTCATGCGGAATACCGCTTTCAGAACCATGATGACGAATTCGCGCGGCGTATAGTCGTCGTTGACGAGAATGACCTTATAGAGCTTCGGCCGTTCCAGCTTCGGCTTGGTCCTGGTTTTCGGTTTGAGACTGGTTTCGTTTTCGGCCATCTGGATATCCTCTCGTGAAAAGAAGAGGTCGGCGGCGGATGCCTTGAATGCCACGATATTTGCATCGCACACGCCGGCATTCAAGATGCCGGCGTGTGGCATCGACGACACGGACGGCATCAACATATTGAAGCACGCCCGCCAAGGGGTTGTATCCCGCCCGGTTTCGCGTATACGGCGTTTCAGATTTTATCGAGACAGGGAGCCGACAATGATTGTGATCATTTCAGCACGCCCCTCAGGGGCACAGGCTTAGTCAGCGTCGACACGCTGCCAAGGGCCAACGAGCCGGCTGCATGGCCGGACGCTTTACCCCGTCTTCGGAAGATCATCCATGGGCAATTCCATAAGGGACAACCGTCCCGAAACCACGCCGTGCGGCAAGCCCGCCGCCTTGGCACATTACTTCACCGCGAAATCCTGGATCGAGGGATCCGCACTCGAGCAACTGGCCGCCATGGCAGAGATGCCGGGCATGCTGTCGGTTGCCGGATTTCCGGACCTTCATCCGGGCAAATACGGCCCCGTCGGCATGGCGGCGCTGTCCACACGTCTCTACCCACAGCTGATCGGCACCGATATCGGCTGCGGCATGGGTTTCTTCGAACTCGACCTGCCGCTGCGCAAGTTCAAGATCGAGAAGGCTGCGGAGGCGATGCGTCAACTCGAAGCACCCGCCTTTGAGCAGAGAAACCCAGCGACGACAGACGGTGCCCGCTCGCTCATTGCAAACGCCGACACTCTCGGCACCATCGGTGGCGGCAATCACTTCTGCGAAATCCAGGCGGTGGACGAACTGTTTTGCCCTGAAGCCGCCAGGCATCTGGACAAGCAGAAAACCTACCTGCTCGTCCATTCCGGCTCGCGCAACCTCGGTGCCAACGTATTCGCGGACACACTCGCAAGGAATGTCTCGCTTGGCGAGGGGCTCGATCCGACGTCGGATGCCGGCACCGCATGGCTCGTGCTTCACGATCTCTGCGTCGAGTGGGCGGCGCTCAACCGCCAGGTCATCGCCGAACGGGCAGCATTGATGCTCCGTACAGATGTTCGGCTGATCGCCGACGTGCCGCACAATCTTGTGCGGGCAACACCCGAAGGCCATGTCCACTACAAGGGCGCGGCAGCAGTGACGCACGGAGGCATTGCACCCATCGCCGGTTCGCGGGCAAGCCTCAGCTATGTGGTCGAACCGCTTGCCGGCGCTGCCCGCTCGCATTGAGCAATATCGCATGGCGCGGGCCGCAAATATGACCGCCGCAACATGCATGGACGCACCGGCAACACCCGCAGCGAACGTGAGGGGCTATTGCGCAATGCCTGGGGTGGCATCGCCATCTGCGACGATCGCCGGCTTGCGGTCGAAGAGGCGGCTGGCGCCTACAAGAGCGCAGCACAGGTGGTCGAGGATCTGGCAGGCCATGACCTCATCCGGCCGCTGGCCGCCATGAAGCCGCTGGTCACCTACAAGAAGGTCGAGATCGATCACGCCGAGGCCAAGCGGGACAAGGGGCGCGAACGCCGCCTGGAACGGAGGCAGAGACATGGTTGATATCCATCTTCTGGCGACATCGGGCAATGGCCCGGTCGAGTGCCGTATCGCGCTCACGTCGCTTCTTTCCATTTTCGAAAAAGATGCGAAAGCGCGCGATTGCACCTTCGAGGTAACCACCGCGCAGGCGCCGGATGCCCATGGACCGGCATCCGCCATCGTCACGCTCAGCGGCGATGGCGCAACGGTGCTTGCCAACGCATATTGCGGCACTATCCGGTTCGTTTTCAAGAGCATGGTACGGCCGCATCACAAGCGGCAGAACTGGTTCGTCGGGGTTCGTACCATCGAGCTTGCGGGCGACCCTGCGGACGCGGCTACGATCGATCTGCAGGATATCCGTTTCGAAACGCTGCGGGCGGGCGGTCCCGGCGGACAGCACCAAAACACGACGGACAGCGCCGTGCGGGCGACCCACATACCAAGCGGCATTACGGTCATCTGCCGCGACGAACGCTCGCAGCACCGCAACAAGGCGACAGCGATCCGCCGCCTGCAGGCAGCCCTGCAACTGCCTGCGGAACGGGACGCGCGCAACGCCAAGACGGCACTTTTCCTCGCCAACAAGGATCTGGAGCGCGGCAACGAGGTCAAGGTGTTCCGCCTGTGACGATTGTGCGCCCGGCAACACCGGGCGCACTTTTGCACCGGCTTTGGCTGCCAAGCAGGAAAATGCGACACCCGCAGGACGGCAAGGCTTGACCATATCGACCCCTTCCCCCATAGGCAGGGCAAAGTTCTTCAAGATATGGACAAGGTGCCATGGGTTTCAAATGCGGTATCGTCGGACTGCCGAATGTCGGCAAGTCCACTCTCTTCAACGCGCTGACCAAGACGGCGCAGGCGCAGGCCGCGAACTATCCGTTCTGCACCATCGAACCGAACACCGGCGAAGTGGCGGTGCCCGATCCGCGCATGCGCAAGCTTGCCGATATCGCCAAGTCGAAGGAACTCATTCCGACCCGTATTTCCTTCGTCGATATCGCCGGTCTCGTGCGCGGCGCATCGAAGGGTGAAGGCCTCGGCAACAAGTTCCTTGCCAATATTCGCGAAGTCGACGCGACGGTGCATGTGCTGCGCTGCTTCGAGGACGACGACATCACGCATGTGGAAGGCCGCATCAATCCGGTCGGCGATGCCGAGACGATCGAGACAGAGTTGATGCTCGCCGATCTGGAAAGCCTCGAGCGCCGCACCGAGCAGACGCGCAAGCGCGCAGCGTCCAAGGACAAGGAATCGCTGACCCTGCTGCCGGTCATGGATGCAGCGCTGAAGCTGCTTCAGGATGGCAAGCCGGCGCGCGCACTTCTCCCGACGCTGGCCGTGGAAGAAAAGCTGATCCTGCAAGGCCTCAATCTTTTGACCGCCCATCCGGTTCTCTACGTCTGCAACGTCGCCGAGGGCGATGCCGTTTCCGGCAATGCCCACACCAAGGCAGTCGCGGAAATGGCAAAGGCACAAGGAGCAGAAACCGTCGTCATCTCTGCGGCCATCGAATCCGAGGTTGCCCAGCTGCCGGAAGAGGAAGCCAAGGAATTCCTGGAGGCGCTGGGCCTTCACGAAGCCGGTCTCGACCAGCTCATCCGCGCCGGCTACAAGCTGCTCGACCTCATCACCTATTTCACCGTCGGTCCGAAGGAAACGCGTGCCTGGACGATCGAGCGCGGCACGAAGGCTCCTGCCGCGGCAGGCGTCATCCATACGGATTTCGAGCGCGGCTTCATCCGCGCCTTCACCATCGGCTATGACGACTACATCGCCTTCGGCGGCGAAAGCGGCGCCAAGGAAGCCGGCAAGGCGCGCGACGAAGGCAAGGAATATGTCGTCCAGGACGGCGACGTGATCCACTTCCGCTTCAACACGTAGGACCGGCACCGGGCTCTTCAAACAAGCCGGCTGCAAAATATTGCAAGAAATCAAAATATTGGAGCGCCGTTCGTTAACTTTGACGAGCGGCGTTGTCATGAGTATCTCTTTTCCATTGCCTTAGCGCTTGCCCTTCGGGCGATCGGCGATATGTTTTGCCCGCACCATATTTGAGGAGTTTTCGATGCGCCTGCTTCCCGCCCTTCTGCTTTCCACCGCCCTCGTCACACAATCGGTGCAGGCAGCGGACATCAGCCACCAGGGCGCGCAGGAGCTTGAACAGAAGTTCACCGCCTACCTGCCCGAGGATCTGGCAAAATCGGGATTGATCAAGGTCCGCCCCGGCACGACGGACTACGAGCTCACCTTCGATCCGACCGTGCTCCTCAAGGACGTCGATCCGAAAACCTTCAGCATCTCGGGCCTCAAGCCGTTTCTTTCACTGATCCGGCCAATGGAAGACGGTCTCTGGCACTTCGCGCAGACGGCAGATTTGGACGTCAAGGGACAGTTCACCGCCGGGCCTGAAACGACGGATTTCACCTACAAGATCGATGCCATCCGCACAGAGGGCATCGTCGATCCCGACCTCCTCTATTTCAAATCCGCCGACATGACGGCTGACGGCATCTTCGTGACGTCGAAATCTCCACAGCAGTCGGTCGAGGCACGTTTCGGGTCGATGAAGTCGGCCATGAGTGCAACGCGGGCAACGCCGGCAACCATCGACATCCGATCCAATATGGCGATGAACGGCTTTACCGAGACCGTCATCGACCCCGCCAAAGTGAAGGTCGATCTCTCCGCTGACAGCGTGACCGCGGACGTGGCATT
Organism: Hyphomicrobiales bacterium; assembly: GCA_900471525.1. Classification (GTDB taxonomy): domain Bacteria; phylum Pseudomonadota; class Alphaproteobacteria; order Rhizobiales; family Rhizobiaceae; genus Pararhizobium. Next base: position 12,473 of record UCEZ01000052.1, read on the forward strand.
CAACGGACTGACCTATCGCCCGGTGCAGGATCTGGTGTTCTTCATCCTCGACAATGCGAAGAAGAAAGCGCTGCTGCCAACAGAGCAGGTCCGCCTCAAGGCGCTCGTTCGCGCCAACTTGCCGTTGTTCGAAAATCTGCTGGAATCGGTCGATGTCGCCAACCTCAAGGTCGGAACCCCGACGGGTACATTTGGGGCAGAAACCCTGCGCTACACGATCAGCACCGACGGCCTGAAGGATGATGCGAGTGTCGGCTTCGGCATCACGATCGACAAGCCTTCCGTACCGCCGGGCGTGGTACCGGACGCCTTTGTCTCGGCGCTTCCTGAAACCGTGACCACCGGTATTTCCCTGGAAAACATCAACCTTGCCAGCGGCATCACCTATTTCATCGATCACGCCGATTTCAATGCCGAAAAGCCGCTGACCGACGAACAATCGGCGGAGATCGGCAAAATCTTTCTGCCGGGTGGCGCGATGACGATCAGGTATGACGATGTCTCCGCCCGCTCCGCCGTCTATGATTTCAGCCTCTCGGGCACAACCACCATCTATCCTGAGCAACAGGGCAGGCAGAACACCGACCTGACACTCTATGCAAAGGATTTCGACAAGACGATTTCTTACCTGCAGGAAAATGCCAAGACCGTGCCCCAGTTTGGCCAGGCGGCTTTCATGCTGCTGATGATCAAGGGTTTTGCCAAGCAGGCGCCAGATGGCCGGCAGATGTGGAACATCGTCGTCGACGAGAACAAAAAGGTGAAGATCAACGGCCAGGACCTCCCCTTCCAGCCATGATCTGCGTTTAAGAAACACCCAGCCTGTTTTCATTTCCCATAACTGACGACGATGCTAAAACGTCCCGGTTGGAGGACGATAGCCCATGCTTCATTTCGAGGATTTTCCAGCCGGCAGGCGGTTCGAATTCAAGCCAGTTGAGGTGAAGGCCGAGGAGGTCATCGCCTTTGCTTCGGAGTTCGATCCGCAGCCGATGCACCTGTCGGAAGACGGCGGCAAGGCCAGCATTCTCGGCGGGCTCGCCGCATCGGGCTGGCACACCAGCGCGATGATGATGCGCATGCTCTGCGACAGCTACATTCGCGAGGCGGCGTCGGAAGGCTCCCCCGGCGTCGACAGCATGGAGTGGAAAAAGGCGGTGCTTGCCGGCGATACGCTTTCCGGCAATTGCACCGTCGTCGAGGCACGCGTTTCTCGCTCGCGGCCCGAAATCGGCATCGTGCGATTGAGAGCCGTCGTCAACAACCAGCGGGGCGAAACCGTGGCGATCTGCGACTATGCCAACATGATCCGCTGCCAGCCGGCGGGAGAAACGGCATGAAACTGTCGGACCTTCATCCCGAGGGCACGCGGGAAACGATCGGCACGGTCATCTTCACGGCCGAGGATATCATTCATTTTGCGGAAAAATTCGATCCGCAGCCGTTTCATCTCGACGCCGAACTGGCCCGGCAATCGCTATTCGGCGGTCTCTGCGCCTCCGGTTGGCATACCTGCGCCGGCTGGATGAAATGTTTCGTTCCCTATTGGCTGGGTGAAATCAAACGGCTGGCAAAGGAGGGAGTTGTCGCGCCGAAGCTCGGCCCCTCACCCGGCTTTCGCGACATGCGCTGGCTTCGCCCGGTCTTTGCCGGAGACACGATCACCTACTTCGTTACTTTCGTTGCCGCGAAAGATCTGGAATCGCGGCCGGGATGGCGGATCAACACCATTTTCTGCGAAGGCGAGAACCAGGACGGCCAGCCGGTCATCCGGTTCGAGAGCAAGGTGATCGAATTTCCCTGATGTCGCCCCAAAGTGTGTAGGCGGTTTGGGAGCGACGACATGCATGGAGACAAAGACAAGCAGCGGCGTTAGGTTGGCCTAAAGGCGCCTGGCTTCGAACTTCCGCGTGACGAAGCGATGCGGCTCGTGGTCGTTGATCATGCCGACCATCCAGGCATGGAGGGCCTTCCATAGAGGGGGATGATGAGGCTTGATAAACAGCCGGTTTTTATCGCAACCTATCTATCAAGATTCTCGTCACCCGCTTAGATCAGCCTGCGGTGCTCGGCACTGGCGTGTTGAGCAGCTGCTGCTCCCATAGATATGCAATGCCGCTACCAGCAGCATGCTGCTTGAGCACGTCCGTCAACTCTGCGGCGTGCTCGGTCCGGGCCCAGTCGCGCTGCCATTCCGACGCTAACGCCAGCCAGGTCATCATGTTCGCGCCGGCCGCGATCATGCGCTGGATGGCCACCTCGTGCGCTTCGACCGACGTGCCGCCCGACGCGTCGGTGATGACCGTGACATCCCAGCCTTCGCCCAACGCCTGGATCACCGGCATCGCAACGCAAATCTCGGTCCACAGGCCGGCGATGATGAGCTGCTTGCGGCCGGTCGCCTTGACCGCGTCCACGACCTTCCTGTCTTCCCAGGTGTTGATGAACGTCCGGTCGATGACCTCTTGGCCGGGAAACACGTCGGTGATGTGAGGGAAGATGAGGCCGCCCCGTTCGGCGATGACGCTCGTCAGGATGGTGGGGACGCCGAATGCCTTCGCGGCCTTCGCCAGCGCCGTCGAGTTGTTGACCACCGCATGCGGGTCGTGGCTGTTCAGGTTCGCGAGTTGGTAAGGCTGGTGGTCGATCAGAACGAGTACCGAATCTTCGGGACGAAGAAGCGACGCAAGGCCGTTACGAAAAGTCATTATTACATCCTTTGCTGCCGTTGTGAGCGGCATTGTTTTTTCCGGGAGACATGCGCCAGGGGCGACGTTGCCTGGAAGCAGTATTGCCGTTCCCATCCGTGATGCGGTAGTACCGTTTTGTGGTAAGCTGTGTCGCGAAACGGGGAACGCTGAATTGGACATCGAAGAGCTACAGACCTTCGTAGAAGTTGCTGATGCCGGGGGAGTTTCGCCTGCTGCGCTCCGGCTCGGCGTCTCCAAGTCAATCGTCAGTCGGCGGCTCGTCCGGCTTGAAGCGGAACTTGGTGTCCAGCTTCTTGCACGGACCACCCGAGGCGCCGCTCTCACAGAAGCCGGGGCCACGTTCCGAGACTATGCCGCAAGAGTCTGCGCCGAGATCGACGTGGCCAGGGAAACGATCCTACCTGCCGGTGACCTTCGCGGTCGCTTGCGAGTTGCCGTGCCGCTTTCTTTCGGCCCGACTCACTTCGCTCCCATCCTCGCGGAAATGGCGCGCCGCCACCCCCAGCTCCAGATCCACACGTGCTACAGTGATCGCTTCGTCGATCTCATCACAGAGGGTTATGATTGTGCGATACGGGTTGGCTATCTTCAGGACTCCAACTTGATCGCAAGACGCGTCGGACCAATCTATGGGAAGTTCGTCGCGAGCCCGGACTACATCAAAGCGCATGGATCGCCCGAGACGCCGGAGGAACTCGTCGCTCATGAGGCTCTCATGCAGGGCACCGAAAGCTGGCAACTCATGGATGGCGACAAGATCATCACGGTCCGTCCGCAGGGGCGCTTCAAGGCCGACAACGGCATAGCTCTAGTTGCCGCCGCAACAGCTGGACTTGGGATCGCTTACCTGCCCGATTGCCTAACCCATGAATATATAGCTTCCGGTGCGCTCATGCCGGTCATGACACGTCATCCACCACCTCCGGCCGGTGCATATGTCATCCGCCCGCCAGGCCAGCATCCCGCACGGAAGATACGGGTCCTCACCGAATTGCTGATTGAGTATTGCGAACCGGCTCCGCACCTTTGGGGTTTCGGCCGCTAAAGTGGATCGCATGAATCCGTTTTGACGCGATGCTTTAGCTAACGGCAGGCGTCAGTGGCCGTCGAATTCGATCAGCGTCAGCACCTCGACGCCGAGCGCTTCGAGCTTCTTGCGTCCGCCGAGTTCCGGCAGGTCGATAATGAAGCAGGCCGCGACGATGTCGGCACCCATCTGTTGCAGGAGTTTTGTTGCCCCTTCGGCCGTGCCGCCGGTAGCGATCAGATCGTCGACGAGAATGACCTTGTCGCCGGGCTTGATGGCGTCGCGGTGCATTTCCATTTCGTCGATGCCGTATTCGAGGCTGTAAGCGATACGGACCGTATCATGCGGCAGCTTGCCCTTCTTGCGGATCGGCACGAAGCCGGCCGACATCTGGTGTGCCATGGCGCCGCCCAGAATGAACCCTCGTGCTTCGACACCGGCAACTTTGTCGATCTTGGTGCCGGCGAAGGGATGCACGAGTTCGTCGATGGCGCGGCGGAAAGCGCGCGGATTGCCGAGCAAAGTGGTGATGTCGCGGAACATGATGCCAGGCTTCGGGTAGTCCGCGATGTTGCGGATGGAGGCGATCAGTTCCTGCTGGAGAGAAGAGCTCATGGTCGAGGGCATGCCTTTGCGGACGTCTCAGGGAGACGAAGGCATAACATCAAAGCCGGACAATTCTATAGTAGTTTCTTGAGGGACCGGCGCGGCGGAGGCAGTCTTGCGGACATGCGGCCGAACGTGCGGTTTGTGGAGCAGGACCCGATTGCCTGCCCTGCTCCAATAACGGCTGGACGCTACTGGGCAGGAGCCGCCGTCTTCAGTTTTTCCTGCACCTTCTTGGCGACATCCGGATTGGCCTGCGCAGCGGTGATGATGGTCTTGTATTCATCTAGTGACATGCCGGGCGACTTCTCGACGGCATTGATCATCTGCTGGTTCGCCTCGTTCTGCAGCTTCTGCTTGCTCACCGCATCCTTCTCGGCGCCGATCTTGGCGGCGTAGTTCTGGCGGACCTTGTCGACCTGCAGATAGGCGACGGCAAAGGCTTCGATCTTTTGATCGCTAATGGCGGCTGGTGCCGTACCCTGCATCGGCTGCGTCGCCTGTGGCTCGGCGGCACCTTGGGCAAATGCCGGCGAGTTGATGACGATCAGGCTCAGTGCGGCAGCGGTCAAGGCTGCCACGGGCATGTGGCGAATGGTCATATGCGTTCCTTCCTTTAGTCAGTCTCAAGACGGTTTTCACCGCCTCTCCGGAGGGGCGAAACCCTCTGCCAAACTTCAGGATGGATCGGGCGACAATGTGACCCTGAGAAGGAACCTTCAAGGCCATGTCGCGATCAGACAACCGACAGAGGTCCGGATTGTGTGTTTCAAACGTGAACGCGCGCGCCCAAATCGGCGGAACCAACTGCGCTCATTTTCAGTTATACTGAACGCATTCCGCCGATAGGGGGAATGCGCAAACGCAAGGAGGAGCATCATGCGATTGTTTGAATGCGGGACCCTCGTGCCCGGCTGCGACTGGCACACCCGGGCAGACAACGACGCCGAAGTCGTGCGCCGCGCCGTCGAGCACATGCGCTCTGCGCATGGGGAAACGCTGATCCGTGAAAACATGATCGACAACATCAAGGCACGTATCGTCGAGGAAACGAAAGCCGCCTGATCCCGGATCATCGCCAGATTTCAAACCAGCGTTTGAAGCCGGGCAACGAGCGTTGCCCGGTCGGCATTGAAATTGCCATTGACCCACTTATCCTCAAGCTCGCCAAGAATTTCCCCGACACGCGGCCCGGCGGGAATGCCGATGGCCAGAACGTCGGCACCGGTGAGCGGAAAGACCGGTTTCTGCCATTTCTCCGCCCGCGACAGCAGCCGCTGAAGCCGCGCCGTCTCAGGCAATTGCGCCGGATCGTTTTCGGATTTCTGCCGCGATGACGCGAGCGCCAGCCTCAGAACGGTGCCCAACCCGTTTGCCCCGTGCCGATAAAGCAGCCGGTCGAAAGCCGTATCGGCAATAACAGCCGGCAGGCGCGGAGCCTTGGCCCATGCGGAGAAAGTGGCAGCTTCCGACTTCGATAGACGCAGCCGTTTTGCCATCGCCTCCAGCCGCTCCGCGTCCGGTGGAATGATCGCCGCCAGCCGCAGCAGGGCATCGGGCTGCCAGCCGAACGTCAGCTCGGCTGCAATCAGCGCGGGGATGGCATCGATGCCCCATTTTTCGCTTTCCGGCAGAATTTCCGTGAGGACTCCCGCCTGCCGCATCCAGAGCAAGGCGCGGCCGGGATCCCTGGCCGAGAGCAGCTTCTTCAATTCCGACCAGACCCGCTCGGCAGAAAGCCCCGACAGTTTTGAGCGTGCCTGTGCGCAAGCGCGAAGACCGTCGGCATCGGGCCTGCCGGAGCCGTAATGGGCAAAGAAGCGAAAGAAGCGCAGCACCCGGAGATAATCTTCCGCCACACGCTCAGCGGCATTGCCGATGAAGCGGATATTTCGCTTTTCGATATCAGGCAACCCACCGACCAGATCGATGACCTCGCCTTTGGCATTGGCATAGAGTGCGTTGATCGTCAGGTCCCGCCGCTCGGCGTCAACTTTCCAGTCCGCACCAAAAGCAACCTCGGCGCGGCGGCCATCGGTTTCAACGTCACGGCGCAGTGTCGTCACTTCGTATGGCACGCCATCGACCACCAGCGTCACCGTGCCATGATCGATCCCCGTCGGCACCGACTTGATGCCGGCCGCCTTGGCGCGGGCAACGACCTCTTCCGGCAAAAGCGTGGTCGCCATGTCGATATCGGCGACGGCAAGCCCCATCAGGCTGTTGCGTACCGCGCCGCCGACGACGCGAACCTCGCCGCCATCGGCGTTGAGAAGATCAAAGACGCGCGTCAGCGCAGGCGCCGAAAACCAGGTTTCAGCGGCAACGGAGGTCATGCGTAAAGCCTTTCATACAACATGCGGACAATACCCGCGGTAATGCCCCAGATATTCCGGTCTCCATAGGGCATGCGGTAGAACTGTCGCTCGGCGCCCTGCCAGGTCGCCCGGCCGCGCCCATGATTGCGCGGGTTCATCAGGAAAGACAGAGGTACGTCGAAGACGGAATCGACTTCCACCGGATTAAGCACCAGATCGTAGCCCGGCTGGACGACGGCTAGGACCGGCGTGATGCGAAAACCGGACATCGCCATGTAATAGGGCAACCGGCCGACCGTCTCGACGAAGCGGCGATCGAGCCCGATCTCCTCTTCGGTTTCACGCAAAGCCGCACGCTCCGGCGTATCGTCTTCCGGGTCTATGGCTCCGCCGGGAAAGGCGACCTGACCGGAATGCTTGCGCAGCGTAGCGGTGCGCTGGGTAAAAATGACACGGGCCTCATCGCCATCGTCGATAACGGGGACGAGAACGGCGGCATCCTTCAGTTTCATCGTTTCGAGATAGGGCACCGTATCGGGATTGAGCAGAAAATCGCCATGCTCGCGCCAGGCCTCTTCCACCGGACTGCCGGATTGCTCCAGCGCACGGCGGCGAAAATCATCGGCTGAAAACAGGATCTCCGTCATGCTGACAGTACTTCCAGTTCTTGAGCGGGCATGACCGGAAACACCACGCCGCCGGAGCGAACGGCAAACATCTCTATGCCGTCAATCACAATCGTCTCACCGAGTGCGACCAGATCATACATCACGGCGCGCGAAACCAGCGCCTCCAGCCGGCCACGCACATGCAGATAGGGTTTCAGCTCGCTGTTGTCGCCATGGACGACGAAGCGCAGCGCATGGTTCACTCCCGCTTCCACGACATCGCCGACATTGGTGCGGAAGGTGATGACCGGCTCACCCTCGCGTTCGGTAACATTCATCTCGACGACAACGAAAGGGGCATCGACGATGCGGATGCCCAGTTTTTCCACAGGAGTTACGAGATAGGTCTTGCCGTCCTCGTCCTTGCGCAGAACCGTGGAAAACAGGCGCACCAGCGGCTGCCGGCCGATCGGCGTGCCCATGTAGAACCAGGTGCCGTCAGGGCGGATTTCCATGTCGATATCACCGCAAAACGGCGGATTCCACCGCTCCACAGGCGGCAAACCCTTGGTTTGACCATTCGTCTGCCCTGCCGCGCGCGCGATCAGCGCAGCAAGGCCGGCTGCATCGCCCGTCTTATGTATTTCGGCATCCGCCATCGTTCCGTCCCGTTTGGCCCTATTCTTGCGTTTTATCGAGCACCGGCTCACGAGATAGTGCGTTGCTCACGTCTTGTCAGCCATTGTGCGGAGCATAGATTGAAAAACAGAGACGGAAAGAGCGCTTTTCGCGATTCGGCACCATTGCCGGCCACTGGAGACAGACGATGGGTGTGATGAAGACGACAGACGGCGCGGTCGACGAAAAGGCGATCATCGCCGCCGCAGAAAAGGCGCTCGGTGAGATTGCCCTGATCCGCAAGGAAGTCGGCAAGGTGATCTTCGGCCAGGAAAGTGTCGTCGAACAGACGCTGCTTGCCGTTCTCTCCGGCGGTCACACCCTTCTGGTCGGGGTTCCCGGCCTTGCCAAGACCAAACTGGTCTCGACGCTCGGCACCGTGCTTGGCCTCAACTCAAGCCGCATCCAGTTTACCCCGGACCTGATGCCGTCCGATATTCTCGGCTCGGAAGTGATGGATCAGGACGAGAACGGACGGCGCTCCTTCCGCTTCGTGCCCGGCCCGATCTTCACGCAACTGCTGATGGCCGACGAGATCAACCGCGCCAGTCCGCGCACCCAGTCAGCGCTGCTGCAGGCCATGCAGGAATATCACGTGACGGTGGCCGGCCAGCGCAACGACCTGCCGCAACCCTTCCATGTGCTCGCCACCCAGAACCCTCTGGAGCAGGAGGGCACCTATCCCCTGCCGGAAGCCCAACTCGACCGCTTCCTGATGCAGGTGGATGTCGGCTATCCGGAGCTTGCTGCCGAGCGGCAGATCCTGCTAGAGACGACCGGCGTGCATGAGCAGGAAGCCCATGGCGTCATCGACGCCAGCCAGCTTCAGGCTATCCAGCACCTGATCCGGCAGATGCCAGTCAGCGAGAAAGTCGTCGATGCCATTCTGTCGCTCGTTCGCTCGGCCCGCCCCGGCAACGGCAATGCGACAACGGACAAGAACGTTGCCTGGGGTCCCGGCCCGCGTGCCGGCCAGTCGCTGATGCTCTGCGCCCGCGCCCGAGCCCTCTACGACGGCAGGCTCGCGCCATCCATCGATGACATCATGGCCTTGGCCGAACCCGTTCTGCAGCACCGCATGGCGCTGACCTTCGCAGCAAGGGCAGAAGGCATGTCGGTGCGTGACGTCATCACCGGCCTGGTCAAGCAAGCCAAAGGATAGTGAATGGCTGCCATAGGGCAAATCGTCGAGCCGACACCATCTGGAGAAGTTCTTTCCCGCGCACAAAGCCGTGCCCGGCTGATCCCCGATTGCATGGTCGAGGCAAAGCGCATCGCTAATACCGTGATTTCCGGCTGGCACGGTCGGCGCAAGCGCGGCATAGGCGAGAATTTCTGGCAGTTCCGGCCCTATAGCGATGGTGAAAGCCTGTCGCGCATCGATTGGCGCCGCTCGGCCCGCGACGACCATACCTATGTTCGCGACCGCGAATGGGAGGCCGCCCACACCATCTGGCTCTGGGCCGATCTTTCGCCATCGATGATGTACAAGTCGAAATTCGGCACGGTCTCCAAGGAAAGCCGCGCACTGGTGCTGATGCTGGCGTTTGCCGAAATTCTCGCCCGCTCCGGCGAGCGCATCGGTTGTCCGGGCGTGATGGAACCCGTTTCGGCGCGCAATGCCGCCGAACGGCTGGCAACGGCGTTGATGCACACGCCTCTTTCCGGTGGCCTGCCGCAAACGACGATGATCCGCGGCATGAGTGACCTCGTGCTGATCGGCGACTTCCTCGACCCGGCGGACACGATCATGGCACGCCTCGGGCCACTTGCACGACGCGGATTGCGCGGCCATGTCGTCGAGATCGCCGACCCGGCAGAGGAGAGCTTCCCCTATGCCGGGCGCACCGAATTCACTGACCCGGAAACCGGTGAGAAGTTGACAGCCGGACGCGCCGAGATCGTCCGCGACGACTATCGCCGCGCCTATATCGCCCGGCGGCACAGCCTCGGCGAAAACCTGCGCCATCTCGGCTGGACGTTCACGCCCCACCGCACCGATCACCTCGCCTCCGAGGCGTTGGTCGCGGTCCACATGTATCTGTCCGGCATGCCCGGACGCGCCACCCATGGAGGCCAGCTTTGAGCTTCCTGCCGTTCATCTTCGCCAATCCGCTGATGCTCGCAGCCCTCGTTGCCTTGCCGGCGATCTGGTGGCTGCTGCGCATGACGCCGCCGAAACCGGTGACCGAGGTCTTTCCGCCGCTCAGGATTCTCGCGAGCGTCTTGAAACGTGAGGAAACACCTTCGAAGAGCCCCTGGTGGCTGACGCTGCTGCGCATGCTGATGGCCGCCGCCATCATCCTCGCCATCGCCGACCCGGTCTTCAATCCGCGCTCGAACACGCTGGCAGGCAACGGTCCGTTGGCGCTGGTGATCGACAACAGCTGGGCCACGGCGACGGATTGGGAGCGCCGGGTTGCAACGGCCGAGGCGCTGATCGGCGATGCGGAATCGAAGGATCTGCCGGTCTCGATCGTCTTCACCGCCGACAGCGAACACAATGCCGTGCCGGGATCGGCAATGGTCGCTCGCACTCGCATGGCCGCAGCTTCACCGCAGCCGCTTCGGCCCAATCGGGAAGCAGCGGTCAACGCATTGCGGACGGCGCTCAATGGGACGGCTCCCGGCACGCTGGCTTTCCTGTCTGATGGTATCGATGCCGGCGACACGAAGGTCATGGCAGAGCTTGCCGCCCTCTCTCCGGAAATTTTCCGATTGATCGAGGGCAGCAACGACCAGGCCGTGGCGATCACCAATTCCGCCAATGACGCCGAGTCCATGGTGGTCAGCGCCAGCCGGCTCGATACGGCCCAAGCGCGGACATTGCCGATCACCGCCTATGACGCGCGTGGGCGGGCGATCGCCAATGGCTCTGTCGCCTTTGCAGCCGGTGAAGGCGTCGCCAAGGGAACGCTTGCCGCCCCCTTCGAACTACGCAACGATTTTGCCCGCGTCGCCATTGACGGCGCGGCGACGGCCGGCGGCACGTTCCTGCTCGATGACGGCTTCCGCCGCCGTCGCGTGGCGCTTCTGAGCGGCGAGGCTCGCGACCAGTCGCAGCCGCTGCTTTCTCCGCTCTACTATATCAACCGGGCGCTCGCGCCCTATGCCGATCTCGTCCAGCCGAGCGAAACCGATCTTGCTGTCTCGATCCCCGAGCTTCTGGCGCAGAAACCGTCCATGCTGATCATGGCTGATATCGGCCGTCTGCCGGAGGAAACCTATGCGCCGGTCGCCAAGTGGATCGAAAACGGCGGCACGCTGATCCGCTTCGCCGGGCCACGCCTTGCCGCAGCCCCCGCCGATGATCCACTGGTGCCCGTAACCCTGCGGCAGGGCGAACGTGCACTGGGCGGCGCCCTCTCCTGGTCCGAACCGCAGCCGCTCGCTGACTATCCGGCGCTCAGCCCTTTCGCGGGGATGCCGCGTCCGGAAGGCATCCTCGTCAAGCGGCAGGTGCTCGCCGAACCCACCGCCGATCTCTCGTCGCGCACCTGGGCAAGCCTTGCCGATGGCACGCCGCTGGTGACAACGAAAACGCAAGGTGCCGGCCGCATCATCCTCTTCCATGTCAGTGCCGAGGCGACCTGGTCGAACCTTCCGATCTCAGGCGATTTCGTCGAGATGCTGCGCCGGAGCGTGCAACTGTCGCGCAGCGGCGGCGTGGCGAGCGAGGGGGCGGTACCAGGCCAGACACTGGCGCCTTACCGCCTGCTGAATGCCGATGGCGTGCTGATCAGCGAAACCGGCAGGGCGCGGCCGCTGGAAATCACGGCAGGAACGACACCGGTTTCCAGTGCCGAAAACCCGCCAGGCCTCTATGGTTCGGAAGAAGGCTTCACCGCCCTGAACCTCTTGCCTCGCGACACCGAACTGAAGCCGATCGACGCCACGGGGCTTTCCATGCCCTATACAGCCGAACCACTGATCGGCGCCGAGGCGTGGTCGCTGAAACCATCGCTGTTTGCCGCAGCGCTTATCCTGTTGCTGATTGACTCGGTTATCGTGCTCTTCATGGCCGGTACTTTTGCACGATTGAGAATGCCCGCTGCCGCCGCAATCGTCATCGCTCTTGCCGCCGGTACCTTCGTTGCAATGCCCGGCCAATCTCTTGCCGACGACAGCAAGCCCGGCGACGAAAAAATCCTCGAACGGCTGGACAAGACCCATCTTGCCTATGTCGTTACCGGCGAAGCCGATGTCGACCGCCTTTCGGAACGCGGACTTGCCGGCCTCACCGAATTCCTGACCTATCGCACGACGCTCGAACCAGGTCCACCCGTCGGTCTCGATATCACCTCGGACGAATTGTCCTTCTATTCGCTGATCTACTGGCCGATTTCCGCCAATGCGCCGATGCCGAGCCCGCAGGCCGTTAGCCGCATCGACGCCTACATGCGCGCCGGAGGCACCGTGTTGTTTGACACGCGCGACCAGTTTTCCTCGCTTGGAACCAATGCCGACACCAGCCCGAATGCCGAGCGGCTGCAGGCGATCCTCGCCGACCTCGACATTCCGCCGCTGGAGCCGGTGCCGACCGACAACGTACTGACCAAGTCCTTCTACCTGCTTTCGAATTTCCCGGGACGCTACAATGGCAGCCCGCTGTGGATCGAAGCGCAGCCGGACAACGGCTCGCAGCCGACCGGCAGGCCCGCACGCTCCGGCGACGGCGTGTCGCCGATCATGATCACCGGCAACGATTTTGCCGGTGCCTGGGCGATCGACGGTAATGGGATGCCGCTCCTGCCGACCGTGCCGCCGGATGAGCAGCAGCGTGAGCTTGCCTTCCGCTCCGGCGTCAACATCATGATGTATATGCTGACCGGCAACTACAAGGCCGATCAGGTGCACATCCCTGCACTGCTCGAACGGCTTGGCCAGTGAGGGGTTGACGATGACAATCGATTTCCAACCTCTGCTGCCATGGCCCATCATCGCCGCGCTTGCGCTTGTCGCAATCCTGCTGTCGGCGCTCGGCTTCTGGCGCGGTGTTCGCGGCGCCGGGTTCCGAACGGCCGCGCTCGCGGCATTGTGCCTGGCAGTTGCCAATCCGGTATTTTTCCAGGAAGAGCGCGAACCGCTGTCCACCATCGTCGGCGTTGTCGTCGATCGCAGCCAGAGCCAGGACAATCCCGGCCGCCGCGAGATGACCGACGCGGCTTTGGCGACGCTGAAACAGCGCCTGGCCAAATTCCCGCAGATCGAGACGCGCATTGTCGAGGCGGCCGATGATCAAGATACGGAGACGCCGTCGACGAAGCTGTTCACGGCGCTTCAGACAGCCTTGGCCGACGTGCCGCCTGCCCGCGTCGGCGGCGCGATCTTCATCACCGACGGCCAGATCCACGACGTTCCGGACATCAACCAGCCGCTCGGCTTCAATGCGCCTGTCCACGGGCTGATCACCGGCAAGCCGGACGAGTTTGACCGCCGTATCGAGATCGTCAGCGGCCCGCGCTTCGGGATCGTCGGCGAAGAGCAGAATGTCACCTTCCGCATCGCCGACGACGGCACCGCACCGGGCGGCACCGCGGAAGTAACGGTCAGCCTCAACGGCAACCAGATCGCCACCGAAATGGCCGAACCCGGCACCGATGTGCCTTTTACCTTCACCGTCCCGCGCGGCGGCAACAACATCCTCGAATTCGCCGTCGCTGCGGTTCCCGGCGAAGTGACGGAAACCAACAACCGCGCCGTGCACGTCATCGACGGCATCCGCGAAAACCTGCGCGTGCTGCTGGTTTCGGGTGAACCGCATGCGGGCGAACGGGCCTGGCGCAACCTGCTGAAATCCGACGCCGCCGTCGATCTCGTGCATTTCACCATTCTGCGGCCGCCGGAAAAGCAGGACGGCACGCCGATCAACGAATTGTCGCTGATCGCCTTCCCGACCCGCGAACTGTTCGTCGAGAAGATCAAGGAATTCGACCTGATCATCTTCGACCGCTACCAGCATCGCGGCGTGCTGCCGATCCTCTATTATGACAACATCGCCCAATATGTCGAAAACGGCGGCGCATTGCTGATCGCGGCTGGGCCCGAGCATGCCGGCGACGATTCGATCGCCACGACGCCGTTGTCGGCGGTGCTTCCCGCCAACCCCACCGGCTTCATGAACGAGAAGGCCTTCTATCCGCGACTGTCGGACGAAGGAAAGAAACATCCGGTCACACGTGGTCTCGAAGGCGCCGACAGCGAGCCGCCGCATTGGGGCCGCTGGTTCCGCACGGTGGATGTCGACAAGCCGCTCGGCCAAACCGTAATGCAAGCCGCCGATGGCAAGCCGCTGCTGGTGCTGAACCGCGTCGGCAAGGGGCGCGTCGCCATGCTTCTGTCCGACCAGGGCTGGCTCTGGGCGCGCGGCTTTGAGGGCGGCGGCCCGAGCGTTTCGCTCTATCGCCGCACAGCGCATTGGCTGATGCAGGAGCCGGCGCTGGAGGAGGAAGCTCTGACGGCGCATGCGAGCGGTCGCACGCTCGAAATCGCCCGCCAGACCATCGCCGGCAATCCGGGTGAGGCGATACTGACCTATCCTTCCGGCAAAACGGAGAGGGTCGCTTTGACGGAAGGGGAGCCCGGCCTCTACAAGGCCAGTGTTCGCACGGCCGAGACAGGCCTCTTCGAAGTTACCAATGGCGAACTCAACACGCTGGTGCATGTCGGCAGCGTCGATGCGCCGGAGTTCAAGGCGACAATCTCCACGGTTGAAACGCTTGCGCCTTGGGCGGAAAAGACCAAGGGCTTGGTGAAGCGTCTTGCCAGTGCCGATGGGCCGGTCGACCTGCCGCCGATCCTCCCGGTGCGCGGCGCCGTCCGCGTTGCCGACGACCAGCGCATGTCGCTGCGAATGACCGAAGAGACGGTGCTCAAGGGCATCAACTCGCTGTCGCTGTTTGCGGGCTTCCTCGGCCTGGCGGCATTGATGTTCGTGCTGTCAGCGACCTGGCATCGCGAGGGGCGGTAAAGATAGCCCGATCGTCTTGGCCGCTGTTGTCTTCGCTTGCAGCTTTGACGGGCCACCATCGTCTCCGTCATTCCTGTGCTTGTCACAGGAATCCAGTGCGCCGCGTCCGCGGCGCGCAAGACTCTGAGAGCTACCCCACCCGCAAGTCCTCTCACGGCGCAGACGCGCCGTGGCTGGATTCCTGTGACAAGCACAGGAATGACGGGGAGTAGGTCACACGCGGTCAAAGAGGCGAAATTTGCTCGGAAAACTGTAGCCTACAGCCTCTTCCGGATCGGATCGAATTCCGTACCCGCCTTGCGTTTGACCGGATCGGGCTTGCCGGCGTCGATGGCATCCCAGTAGGTCCAATGGACCTTCTTCGAGCCGAGTTCGTAATCCATGCCATCCCAGCTGTCTTCGCGGAAGCTGTAGAACGCCCAGTGCAACTGGCTGTCGTCCAGCGATGTCAGCACATCCTCGAGATAGGTCTTGCAGCCTTCCCAGCGGCGCATGCAGCCGAATTCGCCGGCGACCATCCGGTTTCGCGGCACGTTGTGGCTGTCGGCCCAATCGACGGGTCGCTTGAGATAGGTGGCGACACGGTCGCGATCCCAGGTTTCGTCGGCTTCGCCGAAGGGCACCTTGCCCGGATAGGCGTAGGGCTTCTCGCGTTTCATGTTCGGCGCACTGGTCGCAGCATAGGGCTCGTACATGTGAAAGCTGTAGAGCACCTTGTCGTCGGTCAGTGGCTTCGGCCAGTAGCTGAAGGCGTCTGCTGCCGCATACCAGCCGGCGTCAGCCATGATCGGCGTTGACGGATCGGCTTCGCGGATGGCCTCGATCACCGTATTGTAAAAGGCCGGGAGATCGCGCGCGGTGTCGGTCTGCTTGACATACCAGGCATTCATCGCATCCGCGCCGCCATGTTCGGCAACGCCGTTGTTCTTTTCCGGTGCCGGTTCGTTGATGATGTTATAGGCGGCGACGCCCGGGTGATCCTTCAAGGCTGTAGCCAAATCTCTCCAGAAGGCGGCGGCCTGCATCCACCAGACCTTGTCCTGCCAGATCCGGCCATCGAACCTGTTGCCGTTGTTCTGCGCCCAGCGCATGCCCGGCAGCGACAGGGGCGTGATCACGACCTTCAGGCCCGCTTTGTCGGCACGGTCGAGTGCTGCCTTCAACGTCGCCAGGTCCGACGCTGGAATGCCCTCGTATTTATCGGCGTCACCGATCAGGAAGTCGCGCTTCGCCGGCTTCCACTTGTCGTAGGACAACCGTACCCAGCTTGCGCCATAGCCTTTCAGGGCGTCGAAATAGGCCTGATCCGGCGGCAGCCGGTTGAAGCTGTTGCCGCCATGCTGCGGTTCGTCCCAGAAATGGATGAGATCGGCGGCGGATGCCTGTGTCGAGAGGCAGAGCGAGGCAAGAAGGACAGGAAGGAGACGCATTCAAAAATCCCGGTTTCGATGGCCGGGATATTCGCAGTCACTATGGCGGAATTGGGAACCGGCGATGGTTATCCGCCACCAATCGCCTCGGCTACTGTGCCGCGATTTTGGTCGTCCGCCAGTCCTCGGCCTGATTGAACACATCGCGGATCTGGTCGCGCAGCCAGACGCTGGCCGCATCCTTGTCCGCATGCGCCGGCCAGGCGAGGGTCACCGGCGGAAAACGCAGGTCAAGCGGTATCGGACTGGTGACCAGCCCTAGCAGCGAGGCATAGCGGCAGGCGATGCGCGCAGCGACCGTGGCGATCACCGGACTGGCCTTGGCGGTCGACAACACCGACATGAAATCGGGGCCAGCGGCAACGATATTGAGATCCGCTCCCGCAAATTCGAGAGCGTCTTCTACGCAGCCATGAAGGCTCTCGCTCTGCGAAATCACCGCGTGATCGGCGGCCAGATAGTCATCGAGACTGACGGGAACGCCGAGCGACAGCAAAGCGGGGTTGTAACAGCACTGCACTTCCGCCTGGTACAGCACCTCCGAGACCTGACGTGTAGCACGCGAATAGGTGCATCCGATCGCCATGTCGAGCGCACCGCTATCGATCATCGCATCGACTTCGTCCGGCTGGCAACCGCGCGCAAGGATCCGGATGCCCGGCGCAAGCTTGCGCAGCCTGGCGGTCAGGTCGGGCAAAAGCAGAAGCTGCACCTCGGCCGACATGCCAAGCCGAAACACGCGATTTTCCGTTGCCGGGTCAAAGAGATCGGCGGAAAGGAGTGCTGCCTGCGCCTGCCGGAGCGCATTGCGGATCGGCCCTGCCAAGGTGCGAGCACGCGCGGTCGGTTGCATGATCTGGCCGACACGGATGAAAAGCTCGTCCTCGAACAGCATGCGCAGCGTCGAAATATTATGGCTCATGGCCGGCTGACCGATCTTCAGCCGCCGCGCTGCCCGCGTGACGTTCCCCTCCTCCATCATCACATCGAAGGCAATGAGAAGGTTGAGATCGAAGGCTCGCAAATTGAAATGATCGATAGGCTGCATGACTGGCATCGATTTGATTGCTGATGATCGCATCATTACGTCTTCGGCAGGTGCTTGCAAGGCCCATACACCATCTTGCTCAAGGAGTTCACCATGCCGTCTCGCCGCTCTGTCCTCAAGGCAACTGCCGCCACCCTTCTCGCCGCCGCCTCCACCGCGGCACTGCCCAATCTTGCCTTTTCCAAAGCACCGCTCAAAGGCGGCCAGGCCCCGGGCTATTACCGGCTGAAAGTCGGAGCCTATGAGGTCACCGCACTTTCGGATGGAACCGTCGCCATTCCGCTGGCAAAGCTTTATGCCAATACGACCGTCGACCACGCGGAGGCAGCACTCGCTGCCGCCTTCCAGGGATCATCCTCTGAAACTTCCGTCAACGCCTATCTCGTCAACACCGGTGAACGACTAGTGCTGATCGATGCCGGCACCGGAACCTATCTCGGTCCGACGCTCGGCCGGTTGCTCGCCAATATCGAAGCGTCAGGCTACAAGGCCGACGAGATCGACGACATCATTCTGACCCATATCCATACGGATCATTCCGGCGGTCTCTCGAGTAAGGGCAGCCGCGTCTTTCCGAGCGCCACCCTGCACGTCAACCGCCGCGACGCCGATTTCTGGTTCGATCCGAACGAGGAAAACAAGGCGACGGCCGCGGTCAAGGAACAGTTCGCCCAGGCGCACGCCAGCCTGACGCCCTATGTCGAGGCGACGAAATTCGAAACCTTCGGTGACGATGCCGAAGTATTGCCCGGTTTCGGATCCGTCCTGAGGGCCGGCCACACGCCAGGGCACAGCTCGATCGTGATCGAAAGCCAGGGTCAGAAGCTGATGTTCTGGGGCGACGTCACCCATGGCGACGTTCTGCAGTTCGATGAGCCGGACGTGGCCATAGCATTCGACGTCAACCAGCAGATGGCGGTTGCTGCCCGCAAGAAAGCCTTTGAAGACGCGGCTGACGGCGCCTATCTGGTCGCCGGCGCCCATATCGCATTTCCCGGCATCGGCCATCTGCGCCGGGACGACACCAACTATGACTGGGTGCCGCTAAACTACAGCCTGTAACGGCAGCAAAGGGGGCTTCGCGCCCCCTTCGTGTTCCGCGTGATCATGCGTGCCAGCGGATTTCGCCCTTCAGTCCCGCGTGGACGTTTTCGCCCATCGGCACGACGAGAACGCGGTTCGGATCGACTGGCCCCGGAAAGGTCAGCGCCGCATAGGCCACCTTTTCAAAACCAAGCGGCTGGTAATAGGGCGGATCACCAACCAGGATAACGCAGTGCGAACCCTTGCGCCGCGCCGCTTCGACGGCGATCCGCACCAGTTCGCGGCCGATACCACGGTTCTTGTGTGACGGACGAACCGCGAGCGGCCCGAGCAGATGGCCCTGGATGGAGCCTGCGAGCACCGGGGTCATCCGGACCGAGGCGATGGTTTCGCCATCGTCGGCGCAAACGAAGGACAGCGACAGGTCATGCGGCCCCTGCTCGCGGATGCGGGCGGCGGCGCGAGCGAACCGGCCAGGGCCGAACGCTTCTTCATTGATGACGTCGATGGCTGCGTCGTGGGAGGCGTCTTCGGTGAGATAGACGAGATCGTGCTTTTTCATGAACATCGGGAAACCGGGCATACGAGACGGAGAAAAGGTGATGGCTTCGCCCTCAGGGCGTTTTCAGCATCAGCGTCGTCGTGGGCTTCCCGGGAAAAACATGAAATTCAGATTCCTGTCACGAAAAATTCTGCAAGGCCGGATAGCAGAAAAATAGGCCGCGTCAAAGCCCAAAACGCACTGTTCAGCATTTGCTGGCTAATATGCGCCGCCGATGCGCGCTATTTGGAGATCAACGAATTCATCAACCGGCATTGCTGCCGCAGGAGATCGACAATGGGAATGCTTGTTCAAGGCATCTGGCACGATGTGTGGTACGACACCAAGGAAACCAAGGGGCATTTCAAGCGCGCCGCTGCACAGTTCCGCAACTGGATCACCGCCGACGGTTCGGCCGGCCCATCCGGCGAAGGCGGCTTCAAGGCCGAGGCCGGGCGTTACCACCTCTATGTGTCGCTCGCCTGCCCGTGGGCCCATCGTACGTTGATCTTCCGCAAGCTGAAGAAGCTCGAAGACCTGATCACCGTCTCGATCGTCGATCCGCTGATGCTGTCGAAAGGCTGGGAGTTCAAGAACGAGATCGGCGGCACCGTTGATCATCTGTTCGGCTCGGAAGCCCTGTGGCAGGTCTATGTGAAGGCTGACCCGCATTATTCCGGCCGCGTCACCGTGCCGGTGCTGTGGGACAAGAAAGAGAACAAGATGGTTTCCAACGAATCTTCGGAAATCATCCGCATGTTCAATTCGGCCTTCGATGGTTTGACCGGTTCGAACGAGGATTTCTATCCGGAAGAGTTGCGCGGCGAAATCGACAGCCTCAACGAGCGCATCTACAACGCGATCAACAACGGCGTTTACAAATCGGGTTTCGCGACGACACAGGAAGCCTACGAGGAAAATGTCACCGTTCTGTTCGAAGTGCTGAATGAACTGGAAGAACGCCTCTCGACACGCCGGTATCTCACCGGCGAGCGGATCACCGAGGCCGATTGGCGGCTGTTCACGACGCTGGTGCGCTTCGATCCCGTCTATGTCGGCCATTTCAAATGCAACATCCGCCGCATCGCCGACTATCCGAACCTGCAAGGCTATCTTCAGGACCTCTATCAGGTCGCCGGTGTCGCCGAGACGGTCAATCTGCGCCATATCAAGGAGCACTATTATCGCAGCCACACGATGATCAATCCGACCGGCGTGGTACCCGTCGGGCCGGTTCTTACCCTCGACACGCCGCATGGTCGCGAAAAATTGGCTGCCTGACCTACCAGAATTCGTCTGGCGGAACGCTCCCCGAGAGTTCCGCCAAACGCCGGTGCGTGGCGGCGGTCGTATTCGGCGGCAGAGCGTCCAGCGCGAAAAACCCGCTTTCGACGATCTCGAAATCGGGTTTCTTCGGCGAAACCTGCCGGACCTTGCGGCAGTGATAGAAGACGACGTGGTCGCGCTTGCTGGTCTGCCGGTTGAAATAGACATGGAAAAGCTCGGGCGGATCGGTCAGTTCGAGATTGCCTTCCTCACGCAACTCCTTGACCAGCGCCTGAAAGGCCGTCTCGCTCCGCTCCAGTCCGCCGCCAGGCATGTGCCAGCCGGGAACATAGGAATGCCTGACGAGAAAAACCCGGCCCTCCTCGTCAAAACAGGCGGCGCGCACCCCCAGCGTCATGCCCCGCGCGAAGGCGAAATAGCTGTGCACCACGCGTGTGATCAGCCGGGATTTCCAGTTGCGCATTTCCGGCGGCGTTTCGCTCATGCCGATCCGGTTCCTTCCGTCATTGTCTCAGCGAGGATAAACCGCCTCGAGTGATTCCCCTTTTCAGGAATATGCGCTAGGTACAAATTATGTTCAAACTCGCGCATATTTCCGACATTCATCTGGGTCCCCTGCCCGATCTTTCGTTCCGTGAACTCGCATCGAAACGCATCACCGGTTTCGTCAACTGGCACCGAAACCGCCGCAATCACCTCGTCGGCGATACGCTCAACCTGTTGATGGACGAGATCGAGCGTGTCGATCCCGACCATTTGGCGATCACCGGCGATCTGGTCAATCTCGCCTCCTCGCGTGAAATCGAGATTATGACCGCGTGGCTGAAAGAAGCGGGCGAACCGGAAAACATCTCGATCGTGCCCGGCAACCACGATGCCTATGTGCCGGGTGCCTACGAAAAAACCACCAAGGCATGGTACCCCTACATGCGCGGTGAACGGGGCCCGGCGGAGTGGAACGAGGATTTTCACTGCTATCCCTATCTGCGCGTCCGTGGCCAGGTCGCGCTGATCGGCTGCTCGACCGCCGTCGCCACGCCTCCTTTTGCCGCCAGCGGCTATTTCGGCAGCCGCCAGGCGCGCGAAACCGTCAATCTGCTGCGGGCGACAGGCGAAGCTGGTCTGTTCCGCGTAGTGATGATCCACCATCCGCCGATCCGCGGTGCGACCTCCATGCACAAGCGCATGCTCGGTATCCGAAGGTTTGCCGCAACGATTTCTGCTGGCGGTGCCGAACTGGTGCTGCACGGGCATACCCATCTGAACACGGTCTATTCCCTCAAAGGCCAGGTCAAACCAGTGCCGGTTGTCGGGATCGCTTCTGCGTCGCAAGGCCGGGGCAGCAGGAAACCGCCGGCCGGATTCAACCTGTTTTTCATTTCTGGAGGCCCCGGGCAATGGAACCTGATTCGCGAGCGGTTCGAACTGACAATGGACGGCCGTTCGGTGACGCTGGTCGAAACCACACGCTTCTGAGCCTGCGATCGTTACTCGCCAAAACGCCAAAAACCGTTATGCTGACGAAATAATCGGCGTTCGTCATCCGTCATAGAGGACTGACCGGAAGACAGGACCGCCGGCGTCGGCAAGGACGCCGCGCAATCCGGTTTGCCGGAAGCAGTTTTCAGCCAGGAGATGACCATGATCTATCGCAAGACCGCACTGATTGCCCTGTTTTCAGCCGTTTCCGCTTTTTCACTCGGCCAGACGGCCTGGGCAGCAGGCGAGGACACGACCGCCCCGCCGGAAAAGACCAAGACCTCTACCGAATGCAAGGATGGAAAAGTCTGGGACGAGGCAAAGAAGGAATGCGTCGATGCCAAGAAGAGCGGGCTCGACGACGATATCCTGTTCAAGGCGGCACGCGAACTCGCCTATGCTGGACAGTATGAGAACTCTCTCAAGGTTCTCGACGCCGTCAAGGACCAGGATAGCGCCCGTATCCTCAATTATCGTGGCTATTCCAACCGCAAGGCCGGCCGCATGGAACTCGGCATGAGCTTCTACAAGCGCGCACTGCAGGCGGACGAGAACTACATCCTCGCTCGCTCCTATATGGGCCAGGCGCTCATCGAACAGGGCAAGGTCGAGGAAGCCAAGGCGCAGTTGATCGAAATCCGCGACCGCGGCGGTGAAAACAGCTGGGCTTATCGTGCGCTTCTTGAATCCCTCGGCGGCGTGCGCCATTATTGATCAGGATCAGGCCGGGCCGCCTTGAAGGATTGCCCGGCCTGTCATTAGACGTTGAGAAACGTTCTGGAGCGGCAAAATATGCGCTTCCGACCGGCTGCCGACTTGCAGACCATGGGTCAAATGTTTCATATCAACCGGCGTGTATTTCGACCGGACGAATAAAACCCCGATCCGGTACGTTTCTTTGGAAGAGCAATGCGTCCAGCGGCAGAATCGAACGAATTCCGGCGAGACTTGGTCAGTGTGCTGCCCAAGCTGCGTCGTTTCGCAATGACACTGACGCGCAACGCCGCTGATGCTGATGACCTGGTTCAGGAGGTCTGCGAGCGGGCGATCACCCGCAACCACCTTTGGAACGGTGAAGGGCGGCTTGAGAGCTGGATATACGCAATGACACGCAATCTCTGGATCGACGAAATCAGGAAGCGCAAGGTGCGTACCGGCGGCGGCACAGTCGATGCGTCCGAACAGGACGAACTGTCGGTCGAAGCGTCCGGCGAAAAGGCCGTTTATGCGAACCAGTTGCACAAGATGATCCTCTCCATGCCGGAAGGGCTGGCGAGTGTTTTCCTGCTGGTGAATGTCGAAGGACACAGCTACCGGGAAGCGGCCGATATTCTGAAGATACCGATCGGCACGGTGATGAGCAGGCTTTCGACGGCGCGCATGCGTCTGGCCGCAATGATTACAGAGACGACGGAAAGGAGGGCCTGAACGTTGCAAAACACGAAGGGGCTCGCGCTTGAAGTTCGTCTGTCGGCCTATCTCGACGGCGAAGTGAACGAAGCGGAACGCAAGGAACTGGAACAGCTGGTGGCGCGCGACGACGAAGCCCGGCTGATTCTTGAAATGCTCAAGGCCGGCAATGCCTTTGGCAACAAGGCATTCGAAGAATTTCTCCACGATCCCGTGCCGCTCTCGCTGGTCCGGCGGATCAAGCAGGGACCGGGCGTCAATCCGAAGTCAGAGCGGGTGGTCAGTGCCGCGCCGCGCCCGGCAAGGACGCGCCTCTGGCCGCGGGCGCTCGCTGCCTCCGTTGCGCTGCTGCTCATCGGCGGCTCGACAGGCTTCATTATCGGCAAGACCGGCAATGATGATGCTGCACCGATGAACGTGGCCGCCGCCCGGACCTGGCTCGACGACATCGCCGACTACCACCGCATCTATTCGCGGCAGACCGCAGAACATCTGGTCGAAGTTTCGGCGGCAGACCTGGACAGGATCGAACCCTGGCTCGCGTCAAGTGTCGGGGTGAATTTCAAATTGCCGGATCTGACGGCCCAAGGATTGGCATTCGAAGGCGCCCGCCTGCTTGTTGCCGGCGGCAAGCCTGTGGCTCAGCTGATGTATAAGAACGAGGATGGCGACGTCTTCGCGATCTGTTTCCTGAAAAACAAGCCCGGAACGAGCGACGGCAAGATGACGGAAAGCATGCGCGACGATATCGCGATGATCTCCTGGCAAAAGGCTGACGCGTCCTACGTGGTGGTCGGTCCTTCCGCCGATGCCAATCTTCAGCTGCTTGCCGACGCGGTCTCCGCGACGATCTGACAACGCGCACTTTTCATTGAAAAGGGCCGCACCCCGCCGGGGTGCGGCCCTTTTTTGTGATTTACCGACGTTCAGAACTCCTGCCAGTCACCGGAGGCCTGAGCGGACTGTGCCGGGGCACGGCCGCCGCCGAAGGCCGAAGCCACCTTGCGGATCATCGCGCCTGCGGGCGAAGACCGCGGAGCGGATGACGGACTGGCTGCCTGGATGTGACGGACATTGCCGCCACCTTCAAAGCGGAATTTCGCCAGCTGATCGGACAAGGATGCCGCCTCCATCGCAAGCTTCTGGCTTGCAGCGGACGTCTCCTCGACCATGGCCGCATTCTGCTGCGTCGAGTGATCCATGGTATTGACCGCGGCGTTGATTTCCTTCAACGCCACGGACTGTTCCTTGGCGGATTCGACGATCGAATTGACGTGGCGGTTGATCTCCTGCACTTCCGCGACAATTTCCGTTAGCGCCTTGCCGGTTTCGCCGACCAGCGTCACGCCTGAGCGCACCTGTTCGCCGGAATTGTTGATCAGCTGCTTGATCTCCTTGGCGGCATTCGCGGAACGCTGGGCCAGTTCGCGCACTTCCTGGGCAACGACGGCGAAGCCCTTGCCCGCTTCCCCTGCCCGAGCCGCTTCGACACCGGCATTCAGTGCAAGCAGGTTGGTCTGGAAGGCGATGTCGTCGATGACACTGATGATGTTGTTGATCTCGTTCGAGGACCCTTCGATCTGGCCCATCGCGGCAACGGCACGCTTGACGACCTCGCCGGAACGCTCGGCGTTTGCACGCGTCTTGGCAACCAGCGAACCCGCTTCTTCGGCCCGTTTGGTCGAGTCGTTGACGGTGGTGGAGATTTCATCCAGCGCCGCAGCCGTCTGTTCGATGGATGCTGCCTGCTGTTCGGTACGGCGGGCCAGATCGTTGGCAGCGCCGCTGATTTCCTTGGCACCAGCGTCGATCGAGAAAGCATTGCCTCCGATGGCCTTCAGAGCCGAATGGAGCTTGTCGACGGAATTGTTGAAGTTGAGGCGCAGTTCGTCGAGCGTCGAGCCGAAGGATTCGGACAAGCGGAATTCGAGATTGCCGTTCGCCATTTCTTCGAGTGCCTGACCGAGCTGGGCAACCGCATGGTTGGTCTGAGCGGCCTCCGCGTCCCGTTGGCGAGCTGTATTTTCCAGCTGCGCACGCTCGGCCGCAGCGCGTTGTGCATCACTTTCCGCCTGGCGCGCGGCCTGCGAACCAACGGCATCACGGACGGCACCGACGGCCCGTGCGAGATCGCCGATCTGGTCGCAGCGGGCATCGAGCGCCTGGTCGCCATCCAGCTTGCCTTCCGCCATTTGACGAAGAGCCGCCTGCAGCTTTGCCATCGGACCTGTGATTGAACGGCTGGCGAGAAATGCGGCAGCCATCGCGAGAACGACGGCACCACCCAGCGAGCCGAGAGCCAAGGTCTGAAAACCGCTTGCCGTGGCGCGCACGTTTCCGCCAACGGTTTTGTTGAGTGCTTCCTGATAATCGATGAACTTGTTGATGGCACCGAGCCACGACACAAACAGCGGCCGGGCCTGTTCCAGCAAGATTTTCTTGGCGGCTACCTTGTCGCCCTTGTCTTCCAGCGTGATGATCTCGGCAACCAACGGATTGGTCTTCGACTGGATGTCAGCGATTTCGGCGAGGATAGTCTTTTCCTGGTCAGACGCGCCGCTGGCGATCATGTCCTTCATCTTCACTTCATTGGCGGCATAAGTGTCCGCCAGCTTGGCGATCAAGGCGACTGCAGTCTGACGCTCCTCGGGCGTTTCGACGATCGTCACGTCACGGATGGCGATGGCGCGGTCGTGGACGCTGCCGCGAAAGTTGATCGCGAAACGCTGCTTGACGCTGTTGACGTCGTTGATTTTGCCGAGATCGCTGTTGATCTCGTTGACCTTCGACACGGACTGCTGGGTGAGAAGAAGCATGAGCAGAACGAGAAAGCCAAAGCCGATGCAAAGGCGCATTCCGATACCAAAACGCAGTGCGGGGTTCATCTTGAATCCTCTTGCTGGCCGGCGCAAAAAACGTGCACCAGCGACGCATTTTCAAATGAAGGAGAATGTTCAAGACATCCCGGACGAACCGGGTCGGGCGTGCCTTCATGGCAGCAGGCCGAAAATCGGCGCTGTGTGTCCAGCAGTCTTGCTGGAAAGGCATATTAGCGATTCGTGGTTAAGAAAGTCTTTTAACGAAAAATTAAAACCCTAACGAGAACAACCAGAAATTAATACACGCGTGAAGGCGCGTGGTTCTGCTAAAAGTGCACAACAGAAGTAGCGGCTTCCACTCTTCCACGAAAATACTGTCGCAGCACAAAAGAACCGCAGCGGCGAAGCTGCGGTCTTGATCTGCTTGAATATTACGTCCGTTCGAAACGATGGGGCACTACAGTCGCTTCTGCTCCAGAACCCGGTTCGCCGCCGAGACGATGGCCTCGAGAGAGGCGGCGACGATGTTGGTGTTGATGCCAACGCCAAAGAGTTTGCCGCCCGGATATTCGACCTCGACATAGGCAATGGCAGCGGCGTTCGAGCCGTGCTGGAGTGAATGCTCGGAATAATCCGCAACCGACATTTCGACGCCGAGATAGATCGACAGCGCGTTGATGAAGCCGTCGATCGGGCCTGTCCCCTTGCCCTCGATGCGCTTGGTCTCGCCGTTATCGGTGATCTCGGCGGCAACAACACGAACGCCCTTGTGCTCTCCGACCGGATAGCTCTGGTGATCGACGAAACGGATACGCGCAGACGGCTGATCGACATAACGCTCGATGAAGCGCGCGTGAATTGCCTTCGAGGGCAGTTCCTTGCCGTGTTCGTCAGTGATGCGCTGGATGTCCTCGCGGAACTCCACCTGCAGGTTGCGCGGCAGGTTGATGCCGTAATCCTCCTGCAGAATATAGGCGATGCCGCCTTTGCCCGACTGCGAGTTGATGCGGATGATCGCCTCGTAGGAGCGGCCGACATCCTGCGGATCGATCGGCAGGTAAGGCACTTCCCAGAGCGGCTTGTTGGCGACCTTGATCGCCTTCATGCCCTTGTTGATCGCATCCTGGTGCGAGCCGGAGAAGGCCGTGTAGACCAGTTCGCCGACATAGGGGTGGCGTTCCGGAATCGTCATCTGATTGGAATATTCATAGACTTCCTTGATCCGCTCGATGTCGGAGCAATCCAGCTGCGGGTCGATCCCCTGCGTGAACATGTTGAGTGCCAGCGTCACCACGTCGACATTGCCGGTACGCTCGCCATTGCCGAACAGTGTGCCTTCAACGCGGTCGGCGCCGGCCATCAGGGCCAGTTCGGTAGCAGCGATGCCGGTGCCGCGGTCGTTGTGCGGATGCAACGAGATGATCAGGTTTTCGCGATTGTCGAGGTTGCGGCACATCCATTCGATCTGGTCGGCATAGATGTTCGGTGTTGCCATCTCGACGGTCGATGGCAGGTTGAGGATCAGCTTGTTGTCCGGTGTCGGCTGGATGATCTCGGTCACCGCGTTGCAGATCTCGAGCGCAACTTCCAGTTCCGTGCCGGTAAAGCTTTCCGGCGAATATTCGAACCGGAAGCCGCCGCCCGCCTTGGCAGCCATGTCGGCGATCATCTTGGCGGCATCCGTGGCGATCTGCTTGATGCCGCGCACATCCTTGGCGAACACGACACGGCGCTGCAATTCGCTGGTGGAATTGTAGAAATGCACGATCGGTTTGTTGGCACCCTGCAGCGATTCAAAGGTTCGCGTGATCAGTTCTGGCCGGCATTGGACCAGCACCTGCAGCGAAACGTCGGTGGGCACATTGCCTTCCTCGACACACCAGCGCGCAAAATCGAAGTCGGTCTGCGAGGCGGACGGGAAGCCGATCTCGATTTCCTTGAAGCCCATGTCGAGCAGCAACTGGAACATCCGGGCCTTGCGGTCGTGGCCCATCGGATCGACGAGCGACTGGTTGCCGTCACGCAGATCCACCGAACACCAGATCGGCGCCTTGGTAATGGTCTTGCCCGGCCAGGTGCGGTCGGGAATGTTGATCTGCGGATAGGCTTGGTACTTGACCGCGGCCTCGGGCATGCCCTGCTTGACGGTGTGGGATTTCATGATCATTGCGGCTTCTCTTCAATCTGTGAGGCGCATGGCCCGCATGCAATAACCGATCAACGGCCGCATTGCGACGGCAAAATGCTGGCTCTCGGGTTCTTTTCGTATCTGCTATTCAGGGAAGGCAAGGAGCTGGGGCCGGTGGGCTTTCGGCCACCGGGCGCTCCTTCAAAGAACCCGGCAACCGCGTGTAAGGCCGAGAAGAAGAAGCGAGGCGCGCGAACGATCCGCAAAGGCAATCCGCCCGCGGGAAACCTGTTCGATGATCTGAGCGCCTGTGTTCGACATGGAACGGTGTATAACGGCAGACGAGGAGAAGGGCAAGCGCAGATCGTACCGACGCAGTGGTCGCCGCTTCCCCACACATCGAGAACACGATGAACAAAAGAAAACCCCGCCGGAAAACCAGCGGGGTCGAAAAACTTCGAAGACCTCAAAGGTTCAGATATCGGCCTGCGACTTCACGATCCGCGAAACGAGGCCGTATGCCTTGGCTTCTTCAGCGGAGAGCCAGTAATCACGGTCGGTGTCCTTGGCGATCTTCTCGACCGGCTGACCGGTCGCATCGGAGAAGATCTTGTTCAGGCGATCGTTCATCTTGAGGATTTCCCGGGCCTGGATCTCGATGTCAGACGCCATGCCGCGTGTGCCGCCGGACGGTTGGTGCAACAGGAAGCGCGTGTTCGGCAAGCAGATACGACGCTCCTTCGGAGCAGCGACGTAGATCAGCGCGCCGGCAGAAGCGACCCAGCCGGTACCGATCATCCACACCTTCGGCTTGATGAACTTGATCATGTCATGGATCGAATCGCCGGATTCGACATGTCCGCCCGGAGAGCTGACATAGATACGAATGTCCTCGTCGCTGGCGGCGGCAAGCGCCACGAGTTGCGAGCAGACCTTCTGCGCCAGTTCCTGATTGATCGGGCCGTAGATAAAGATCGAGCGCGACTTGAAAAGGTTCGCCTCGGTCTCCTTGCCCAACGGCAATTCCTTTGCCTTGTCGTCGTCTTCTTCGTTCATGCGAACTCTCCCGCGAAATAAAATCAAATGTCCTGCCGCTGTCAGATAAGGCGACTCGACTGCGAAAACAATGCAACAAAAGCGGATGCCGATGAAAGCCCAATCAGCAACGCGCTTTGGCTATGGTAAAGATGCCGGCTAAGGCAATTGCCGTATGGACAGCCCATCAATCGCCAATAAGATGTCAATGTCACGAATTTGCATCCGGCGGGTCGCCTCCCACGCTCCCGTCCTTCAGTGGGGATCACAATGAAAAAACGCCTTCTCCTTGCCGTAATAGCTTTCGCCGCTTCTACCGCGCCCGCCTTTGCCCATCTTGACCCGGCTGAACATGGTTCGCTGATGGCAGGGTTTACCCATCCGCTGTCAGGCCTCGACCATATTCTGGTGATGATCGCCGTCGGCCTCTGGGCAGCGCAGATCGGCGGGCGCGCCTTGTGGGTCGTCCCCTCCGCCTTCGTCGGCACCATGGCCTTCGGCTTTGCACTGGCGATGGCCGGCGTGCATCTGCCCTTCGTCGAGCCCGCAATCCTTGCCTCCGTCGTCGCGCTCGGCCTTCTGGTTGCCATGGCGGTGCGCATGGAAACGGTGGCCTGCGCAGCGGTCGTCGGCGTCTTCGCCCTCTTCCACGGATACGCCCATGGCGGCGAGTTGGGAGCCGCCGGTGCACTGCCTTTCAGCACCGGTTTCGTGATCGCAACGGCGCTTCTGCATGCCGCCGGTATCGGTCTTGGCCTCGGCATCGGCAAGCTCTCGTCGGGCCGGATGATCTCGCGGATCCTCGGCGGCATCACCGCATTTGCCGGCCTGGCGTTGATCGTCAGCTAATCGTCGGTCAATCCATCGAAAACGGCGGGCCAGAAGCCCGCCGTTTTTCGCGTCAGCCGCGTCCGCGATAGGGCTGGACGCCCTGATCCGGCAGCCAAAGCCCCTCCGGTGGCGCTCCCGTCTGCCAGAAGACATCGATCGGAATGCCGCCGCGCGGATACCAATAGGCGCCGATCCGCAGCCACTTCGGCGCAAGCAGCTCGACTAGACGCTTGGCGATATCGATCGTGCAATCCTCGTGGAAGGCGCCGTGATTGCGGAACGAATGCAGGTAGAGCTTCAGCGATTTGGATTCGACCAGCCAGCCATCCGGCACATAGTCGATGACGATATGGGCGAAATCCGGCTGTCCCGTCATCGGGCAGAGCGAGGTGAATTCCGGGGCCGTGAAGCGCACGACGAAATCCGTACCCGCATGACTGGTCGGCACACGCTCGAGCACGGCCTCTTCAGGGCTTTGTGGTGCAGCCACGTTCTGGCCGAGCTGCGACAGGCCGGAGACATCTGTTTTTGTCATCGTTTCATTCCTTCAACAACCTTGACCCGGATCCCGTGGGCCTTTTCGCCTTCCGGCTCGACATGAATGGTGATTTTAGCACCTGGATTGACTTCGCGAATTGAATCCTCAAGGCGATCGCAAATATCGTGGGCCTCGCGGACCGGCATGGCGGCTGGAACGACCATATGAAAATCAACGAAGATCGCCGAGCCGGCCTCTCTGGTCTTCAGGTCGTGGACACCGAGCGAACCCGTCGCGTTGGCGGCGATCGCCTGCTTAATCGCCTCTTCCTCTTCCGCTGGAACGGCCTTGTCCATGAGCCCGTCGATCGAACGCGCGATGACCTTCCAGCCCTGATAGAGAATGTTGCAGGCAACGAGCACCGCGAGCAGCGGATCAAGCACCGCATAACCGCTGACGATCGCCAGCACGAGGCCGACGAGAACGCCGACCGATGTGACGACATCCGACAGAATATGATGACCGTCGGCAGTGAGCGCCGGCGAACGGTAGGCTCTTCCGGCGCGGATAAGGGCATAGGCCCAGACCGCATTGATGACACCGGCGACAAAATTGATCGCAAGGCCTAGCGCCGGCGTGTCCGGCAGTTTCGGCGAGAGCACGGCAGGAATAGCCTCGGAAACGATCAAAAGTGCCGCGACGACGATCAGCACGCCCTCGACGACAGCAGAGAAATATTCGGCCTTGTAGTGGCCGAATGGATGGCCGGCGTCGGCTGGCTTGGCGGCGTAGCCGATGACTGCGAAGGCGACGACAGCCGCCACGACGTTGACGATCGATTCCAGGCCGTCCGACAAGAGCGCCACAGAACCCGTCACCCACCAGGCGAGCATCTTCAACCCAAGCACGACGATTGCCAACGGGATGCCCCAGAAGGCCAGGCGCTGCGCCCTGTTCTTGTTGTCAGTCATACAAATTTTCCTGAAACGGAAGAACCATCGCACGGTTAAGATGCGATGGTTGGTTAAAGCGTTTTCGACTTCACATCGGTAGCACGGCGAAGCCCGGACTAGCTTCCAGCAAGGCGATCGTGCCACTTTCCATCTACGATTTCGGCGGTCGGATTGCTCTCAGAACCGATCGTCACCCTACCTTTTCCAAGGCGCGAAATCTGACAAAAAACAGCAATTGCTATTTTCCGGCGCTGGTCTTCAGAGACGCGGGCCCAGTGACGCCAATCAGCATGCACAACAGCGCGCTCCGGCCACCAGTCGATTGACGAAACAATACCCTGAGCAAAGACAACATCCAAGAAGATGCGTTCATTTCTGCATTCGTTTCCCTTTATAGGATTCGGAGGCGAACTCTGAGCATATGCGAACGTGCCGACGCCACCCCATAAAGCCGTAATAAGAACCAGAAAATTATGAAGGCGGCGTCTAGCGAAGCTCATCAGGCAGCCTTGATCTTCGCCCGCTTGACCAGATGCGCCACCACGTTCTCGATCATCCGCATGCCGGCATCGCCGCCGAGCGTCATGATCGATTCCGGATGGAATTGCACTGCCGCCACCGGTTCCTTCATGTGCTCGATGCCCATGATCGTGCCGTCGTCGCTTTCTGCCGTGATCATGAACTCACGCGGCAGGGTCGAAGGATCGGCAAAGATCGAGTGGTAACGGCCAACTGTGACTTCCTTGCCGAGGCCGGAGAAGACGATGCCAGGCTCGAGCACGCGGATGCGTGACGGCTTGCCGTGCATGGGAACTGCGAGTTGGCGCAGATCGCCGCCATAGGCTTCGGCCAGCGCCTGAAGGCCGAGACAGACGCCGAAGATCGGCAGATCGCGGGCACGCGCTTTCTTGATCGTCGCCTTGCAGTCGAAATCCTTCGGCATGCCCGGACCGGGCGACAGCACGACGAGATCCGGCTTCACCCGGTCGAAGATTTCATCGACGACGGGCGAGCGCACGGTCGTGACCGTCGCGCCCGTCTGGCGGAAATAATTGGCCAGCGTATGGACGAATGAGTCCTCATGATCGACGAGCAGGATGTTGACGCCGGTGCCGACGGGGGCGACGTCACGGCCGACACCACGGCTGTTGGCGGATTTCGCGTCGCGGATCGCTGCGATCATGGCGGAGGCCTTCAGTTCGGTTTCGGCTTCTTCTTCTTCCGGATTGCTGTCGTTGAGCAACGTGGCACCAGCGCGCACCTCGGCGATGCCGTCCTTGATGCGGATCGTGCGCAGCGTCAGGCCAGTGTTCATGTCGCCGTTGAAGCCGACCATGCCGATCGCGCCACCATACCAGAGGCGGGCGCTCTTTTCATGGCTTTCGATGAAGCGCATGGCCCACAGCTTCGGCGCACCGGTGACGGTAACGGCCCAGGCGTGAGACAGGAACCCATCGAAGGCGTCCATGTCGTCACGCAGCCGACCTTCGATATGGTCGACCGTATGGATCAGGCGCGAATACATCTCGATCTGGCGGCGGCCGATGACCTTGACCGAACCGGGCACGCAAACACGGCTCTTGTCGTTGCGGTCGACGTCCGAGCACATGGTCAGCTCGGATTCGTCCTTCTTCGAGTTCAGGAGCTTGAGGATCTGTTCCGAGTCGGCGATCGGATCGTCGCCGCGCTTGATGGTGCCGGAGATCGGGCAGGTCTCGATGCGGCGGCCGGAGACGCGCACGAACATTTCCGGCGAAGCGCCGACCAGGTATTCCTGATTGCCGAGATTGATGAAGAAGGAATACGGCGACGGATTGATCGCCTTCAGACGGTTGGAGATTTCCGATGGCTTGCTTTCGCAGCGCTCGAAGAATTTCTGACCGGGAACCACTTCGAACAGATCGCCGCGGCGAAAACTTTCCTTGGCCTTGGTGACGAGCTCGGCATATTCGCCGGGGCGGTGATCGCCGTGCGGCGGGATGCTGTTGACGGTACGAAACGGCTCCGGCGCGATATCGCCCGCCTTGCCCTCTGTCGTCTTGCCATCCTTGGCGAAATCATAGCGGTCGATCCAGGCCTTGGCGGCATAGTGATCGACGACGAGGATTTCGTCCGGCAGGAAGAGCACCATGTCGCGCTGGTCGTCCGGGCGCTTGAGCTTGAGTTCGATCGCATCGAACTGGAAGGCCAGATCGTAGCCGAAGGCCCCGTAGAGGCCGAGACTGGAATCTTCCTGCGAGTAGAACAGGTTGGTGACGGCGCGCAGCACCGTGAAGACGGTCGGGATCTTCGAGCGTTCTTCTTCTGTGAAGACCCGGTCGGGCATGTTGATCGTGAGGTCGAGACGGCGGTTCGTCGATGCCCCGAGCGTGATGTCGGCGATGCCGGCAAGATGCGCCGAGACCATCGACAGAAGCGCTTCGCCACGCTCGTTGTAGGCTTCGATCCAGAGCGAGCGACCAAAGGAGGAGATAGCGAGCGGCGGGTCGATGATCGCTGTGTCCCAGCGTGTGTAGCGGCCCGGATATTCGTAGTTGGAGGAGAAGACCGCGCCCCGGCGTTCGTCGAGCCGGTCGACATAGCTGGAGATCGCTTCGCCATAAGGAGCCTCGCGCCGCCGGCGGGTGACGGAAATGCCGCCCTTGGTGGTATAGGCTTCCGCGCCGTCTGCAAGAATTGTCGTCGCCATCTGTCGCTCCGTTCAGGCCCGTCATTTCCTGCGGCCCGAATACAAAAAAGCCGCCTCGAAACTTCCGGGCGGCTTATCGTCTCAATCACGCATGACTGGTCAAGGCCGCTTTAGCGAACCCACCACCAGATCGAAAGGATGCGTGCCTGTGTCATGGCGGAATTGTTAGCGTGAGACGAATGATTGCGCAAGCGGGCACCGGCGGAAAAATAGTTGAGCGTTTTTGTTCGCCGGTGTGCGGGAACAGTCAGGCCGGCAGCCTGGTGGACATGTAAGCCTGGACTGCAACCGGATCTGCCCTGAACGAGGTGATGACGTTTCGCGTCAGTTCGCCCGGAAAGACTTCTTCCGTGCCGTTCTCGACACCATCCAGCGTTTCGGAAGCGACCTCGAGTGGCTTCAGGCGCGGCTCGGGAAGATTGCGGCCCATATCCGTATCGACCTGTACCGGCATGGAGGCGACCACCTGTGTGCCCTGCCCCTTCAGTTCCGCGCGGATCGAACGGGTCGCAGCAAGGCCGGCCGCCTTCGAAGCCGAATAGGTTCCCGCCAAAGGCAGCGTCAAAAGCGAAAGGATGGAAAGTACATTCACGATGCTGCCCTGTTCCGCCTTGGCAAGAATTGGCGCGAAGGCCTTCGACAGCGCCAGAACGCCGAAATAATTCACGTCCATTTCCTGACGGGCGATGGAGAGGTCGGGAGCGGAGATGACACCCTGTTCACCGGCAAAGCCTGCATTGTTGATCAACAACGTGACGTCGGTGGCAATTCTGGCGGCGGTTTCGATATCGGCAGCATTCGTCACATCGAGTTTCAGCGCAACCAGCCGCTGCGGATCGAGTGCGACGAGGTCGGCAAGGGACGCTGGATCGCGGGCACCGAGATAGACCTTCTTTGCGCCACGGCGCAGCAGTTCCGAGACAAATTCCTTTCCGATGCCGCGGTTGGCGCCAGTCACGAGAGCAACGGAATTTTCGATTTTCTGAGACATGTCTGTCATTCCCTTTATGTGCATATGCACTATTCGAGTTGTTAAAAAAACCGGAAGTTCCGGCCGTTGTCAGTCTTCAGGCAGCAGCGCCTGCTGGAATGGAAAGAAGCATCTCACGAAGGTGATCTGCCTTTTGCGCACCAACCAGCTCGACATATTCCGCCTGCGCAGCACGCCAGCATTCAGCACCTTCCGAAAGCTTTTGCTGCCCCTTTGCCGACAGCGTCAGCAACAGCTTGCGCGATCCCTTGCCTTCCGGTTCGGTCACCACGTAACCATCGCGCTCCAGCGGTTTCAGGGCACGCACCAGTGTTGTGCGGTCCATGACCATGGCTTCGGCGATTTCGGCCATGCCGGCCTTTTCCGCGTTGGCAATATGGACCAGCACTGAAAACTGTGCCGCCGAGATCCCTGCCTTGGCAAAATGCCGTTCGTAAAGCTGCGACACGAAGCGGGCAGCCTGGCGGATAGCAGAACAGTTGCAGGTGGCGATGGGCGAGTTCGTTTTCATGAGATGCTTCTATATGTGCATATGCACTTTGTCAACATGGATTCATTCAGCATGAAAAGGGCGATCGCAGTAGCAACCGCCCCTGTGTCTGATGAAACGGGCACGGGATCGGCAACGACCCAACATCTTGCGGCTGCAATGCAACCCTTCACCGCCCAAATGCGTTGTGAAACCGTGACCCTGCCGCCTCCGGCAGAACCGGAGTTCGTTCATGCACCTTCGAATCATCGCCTCCCTCCTGTCGATCATTCTGCTTTCAAGCGCCGGCCTTCCAGAAAAAGGCCCCCTCCCACAGAAGAAGCCGACAATACCTCAGACGGCGGAACCAGCAGAAAAGATGGAGAAGAAGGTGAAGGAGGCCCCCCTGCCGCTCAAGGACGACAAACAGGTCGAGACACCATCGGATGCCAAGCCTTCAACCGAAAAACCTGAGACCGAGCCCGAGCCGGTGCTGACGATTGCGCCGGAGGACGGCAAGGAATACGCGGCGTGCATCGTGGCGTTGAAAGAGATCGGCGCCACGTTCAAGGAAGAAAAGCGGATCGATGACGGCAAGGGCTGCGGCATCGACAAGCCGTTGACGCTTCAGACCGTTCTTCCCGGGATCGCCGTCAAGCCAGAAGGCACGATGCGCTGCGAGACAGCACTGGAACTTGCCCGCTGGACCAAGGAGGCGGTCTTGCCGGCAGCCAAGGTTGCGCTCGAAAACGAAGGGCCGCTGACGACCATCAACCAGGCATCGAGCTATATCTGCCGGTTACGCAACAATGCCAAGACCGGAAAAATCTCCGAACATGCGCGCGGCAATGCCATCGACATCGCGTCCTTCACCTTCAAGAGCGGAAAATCGATCGAAATCCAGCCCCGCGACGAGGATTCGACGCTAACAGGCGCCTTCCAGCGGGCTGTGACCGCAACGGGTTGCCTCTATTTCGAAACCGTGCTCGACCCCGGCAGCGACGAAGCCCATGAAAACCACCTGCATTTCGACGTGATCGAGCGCAAAGGCGGATACCGCTACTGCCGGTGAGATATCGTCACAATCAATCGGCTTTAACTTGGTAAAGATCGTACCCGGTAACCACGTCCCCGGCTTGCGCGGAAGCTGAACGCACCCCATCTGCCGGGGGTGCTGGACCTGACAGCATAGGCCGGCATTCAGTAAAGGAATTCTCCCATGCCCGTTTCCATGTTCAAACTGTCGGTACCGGTGTTCATTCGCGGTCTCAACGTTCTTGCTGCACTTCTCGACAAGGCGGAGTCCCATGCGGTCGAAAAGAAAATCCCGTTGGACAATCTCTTCAACGCTCGGCTTGCCCCGGACATGCTGCCGCTTTCCGCCCAGATCCAGCGCGTCAGTGACACATCGAAAAATACCATTGGTCGCCTGACGGGTGTCGCGGCCCCCAGTTTTCCCGACGAAGAAAAGACTTTTGCAGAGCTACGCGAACGCATCGCCAAGACGATCGCCTTCCTCGAGACCGTCAGGCCGTCCGATCTCGAAGACAGCGAAAACCGGGAAATTACGGTCACCTTCGGTAAACTCAGCTTCACCTTTGCCGGCGACGACTACGTGTTGAAGTTCGCGCTGCCGAACTTCTTCTTCCATGTCACCACCACCCACGACATCCTGCGCAACCAGGGCGTGGCCGTTGGCAAGATCGATTATCTCGGCGCCTACAACTGAGGCGGAGGCTGCTGAGGGGCGACATCGAGAGAACCGCTGCATCTGCAACGGTTCTCTGATTTACCCTTAGAACAGCCCCTCGATATATCCCGCCTCGTTAAGGAAAATCTTCTCCGACGACGGCACTCGTGGCAGGCCCGGCATGGTCATGATCTCACCGGTGATGACGACGATAAAGCCGGCGCCGGCAGACAAACGGACCTCACGGATGGGCACGGTATGTCCGGTCGGGGCACCGCGCAGGTTCGGGTCGGTTGAGAACGAATATTGCGTCTTCGCCATGCAGATCGGCAGATGGCCGTAGCCCTGATCCTCCCACGTTCTCAACTGGTCGCGCACGCTCTTGTCGGCGATCACCTCGCCGGCGTGATAGATGTCCTTGGCGATGGTCTCGATCTTGTGGAACAACGACATGTCGTCGGGATAGAGCGGCGAGAACTGCGAGCGGCCGTTTTCCGCCAGCGCCACAACCTTGCGGGCAAGATCCTCGATGCCGGCTGATCCTTCCGCCCAGTGCTTGCAGAGGATCGCCTCGGCACCGAGCGTTGCGACATAGTCCTTGATCGCTCGAATCTCGGCTTCGGTATCCAGCGTGAAATGATTGATCGCGACGACCACCGGTACGCCGAATTTCTTGACGTTCTGGATGTGGCGGCCAAGATTGGCGCACCCCTTCTTCACGGCTTCCACGTTTTCCTGGCCGAGATCTTCCTTCTTCACGCCGCCATTCATCTTCATCGCGCGCGCGGTCGCGACGATCACCGCTGCATCGGGTTTCAGCCCTGCCTTGCGGCATTTGATGTCGAAGAATTTCTCAGCCCCGAGATCGGCGCCAAATCCGGCCTCGGTGACGACATAGTCGGCAAGCTTCAGCGCGGTCGTCGTAGCAACGACCGAGTTGCAGCCATGCGCGATATTGGCAAACGGACCGCCATGCACGAAAGCCGGGTTGTTTTCCAGCGTCTGCACGATATTCGGCTGCATCGCGTCCTTGAGCAGCACGGTCATGGCGCCGTCAGCCTTGATGTCGCGGGCAAAGACCGGCGTCTTGTCGCGACGATAGGCGATGATGATGTCACCGAGGCGCTTTTCCAGGTCCTTGAGATCGGTGGACAGGCAGAGGATGGCCATCACTTCCGAGGCGACGGTGATATCGAAACCGGTCTCGCGCGGAAAACCGTTGGCAACGCCGCCAAGCGAGCCGACGATATGGCGAAGCCCTCGATCATTCATGTCCATCACGCGCCGCCAGGCGATGCGGCGGATATCGATATTTTGCTCGTTGCCCCAGTAGATGTGGTTATCGATCAGCGCCGACAGAAGGTTGTGGGCCGAGGTGATGGCATGGAAATCGCCGGTGAAGTGGAGGTTGATATCCTCCATGGGCACGACCTGCGCATAGCCACCGCCGGCAGCCCCGCCCTTGACGCCGAAACAGGGACCAAGAGACGCCTCGCGGATGCAGACGACCGCCTTCTTGCCGATGCGATTGAGCCCGTCTCCGAGGCCCACCGTCGTCGTTGTCTTGCCTTCGCCGGCCGGTGTCGGATTGATGGCGGTGACAAGGATCAGTCGCCCGTTCTTCCTGTCTTTCTGTTGGGAAATGAAATCGGCGCTGATCTTTGCCTTGTCATGGCCGTAGGGAAGCAGATGTTCCGGTGGAATTCCGAGTTTTGCGCCGATCTCCAGGATCGGTTTTTTCGTCGCTGCGCGGGCTATTTCGATATCGGACTTTACCTCGGCCATATGGTGTCTCTCCCCTTCCACCGTTTTTTTGGTCTCGACGCATATGAGCGTGAAGCGAGCGCCTTGGCCACATCCTAATTTGCCGCCGGATAGGCCAAAAACGACAATTCACATATTCTGAGCGACAGATTTCTGCGGCCGTTGCTGCGACAGGCTACGGCTTGGGTGAACTGACAGGCCCGGGGATTTTCTGGGCAAACATCGTCGCCCTGCAATTGTCGGCCGGAATTTCTCGTCTGCAGATGGCGGAGGTAACCAACAAGTCGGCCGTTCCGGACCGGGTGGTGAGCTTCAACTGCAATAGTTCGTTTTCAGGGAGTTGCCGCATTTCGGTGGCTGGAGTGCTCAGCATGGCATCGAGAGTGGCGGTGCGGATGCCCATCTCCCCGAAATAGCCAACCAGCTTCTTTCGCATGGCCTTGCTGAGTTTCGTGGTGGTGCGCGTTTTGGTTGGCCCACGGCTTGCGACCGTCCGGTCGAGAATCTTCTTTTTGCCATTCACGATCTGATAGCGCGTCTTGTAGGTGACCCTGGCCTCGCGATAGACAGTCGTCACCTGGTGGACGCCGACATAGGACCATTGGCTGGCAAGGCGGTCGATACCGCCCGCCAGCATGAGCGGACAGGCGGAAACGCAGAACGACCCGCCCGAATAGGCATTGCCGGAATAGACACCCTGGTTCCGGGGCGGCAGCTTGCAGTCAGGATCGCGCGGTCCGCATCCCTTGAAGCGGGTTGCAGATACTGCCGTATCCAACCCGCGCGCCCGGATCATCCGCCCCATGGCGATGGCCGCATCGACGTCGCCGCCAGGCGAATTGATCAAAATGGGAAGCCGCCGTTTGCCCGCCTGCTTCAAAATCCGCTTCAGCGCCGCAGGCGAACTGCCGACGATCTTGCCTTCGGCAAAAATCCATTCCGGACAATNNGCGATTCCGGCGCTTGCCGGCGCCGCATTCCGCACGATGGAAAAGACCATTGCCTCAGCGTCCGGCTGGGCGGCACCGGCAAGCGCCGGAATCGCAAAGACAGAGAGGGCAATCAGCGCAAACACCCATCTGCGCGCCTGCCGCAATATTCCGAGCGAATCCGTCGGACGCCGATCCAAGTGCTACCTCGCCAGAATGTCGCGCATTTCAACGAGATTGGAGCGCACGCGCAGCACATAGAAACCGAGCGTCGCCAAATGGGTGGGCATGATCCAGCCGTCTTCCTTGCCGTTCGAGATGATGAAGGGCTGAATGCGCAGGGCTGCCCGCAACTGCTTGATGCTTTCGGTCCAGATCGGCGCGAGGCCGCGCTGGTTGATGATGCCGTCGAAATCGGCACCGGCGGCGGTCAGGATGCCATAGTAGCCGTAAAGCTGGCCGTATGCGAACCAGAAACGGTCATCCGCCCGGGTATCGAACCAGCCGCCGTTGAAATTCTCCGAGCGCTCGCGCAGCATCGCAGACGTGCTGCCTATGGAGCTTGCGACTCGGTCCATGAACTCCAGGAAATTGTCGGCGCGCGCGTCGAAGGTCGCGGAGCATTTTGCCAGTTCGTCGTTGAACGTACGAAGGTCCTTCATCGCGGCGCGATACTGCGATGGCGTCGGTGTCAGCGGGCCGAACGGCGACAGGCCGAAATACCAGTTGGTTTCTTCATACTGCATCTTGCTGCGCACACTCTGCAGCAACGGGTTGATGCCGGACGTGCCGCGCATACGCACAAGCGAATCGACCAGTTCCACGGTCGTGCGGCGCACCGCTTCATTGACACCGCGCTGGAACGAGGCCTTGTTGTCGAACCAAGGCGTCTGATCCCAATCCATGCCGAACAGGCCGGTCTTGTAGAGCAGCATCGACGAGATCCAGGCGTTCTGGTTGACGTTGTAGTCAATCAGATCAGCCGTCACGTCGACGATGGCCGAGCGTTCGCAGGTATTGGCCGGAGCCGTCTGGCCGGCCGCCACCTTGACCGGAAGGCCGGCATCGTTTTTGCGGCCAGCTAGATTGTAGCGGTTTGGATAATCCGGATCGAAATTGGTCCAGGCCTGCGTCTGCCAGAAGAAATAGCCATAGAGGGCAATGAGTGCGATAAGGGCAATGCCGATCGGTCCCTTGATGATCCAAGCACGTCCGCGATACCAGTTGGCAACGGCGATGAACGGGAAGAGAATCCAGGCAATCACGAGGCCAATGCCCCTTCCGATCGCTGCAAATACACGCTGGAAAAACGCAACGATCGGATCAAGCATTGATATTATCCTCCTTGAGGCCATAAAGGCGTTTTCGGAACGCCACCTTGTCCTTGAGATATGTGCCGGTCAGCGTCGCCACAACATATTCCCTGAACTTTTCACTGTAATGTTCATAGGCAGCATAAAATCCCTGCTTGTCAAAGACGAAGCGGGAGACAAAATCGCGCGGCACCAGCTGCGAAATCAATCGGTTGGTCAGCCATTGATCGGGATGTTCGGGGGCTGAGCGAACAAGCAGGAAGCGATTTTCCGGCGCCACGTCCTGCATCTTTATCGTGCCGGACGCCAGGACCGTGCGGAGCATGTTCTGAAGAAAAGGATAGGCACCATCCGAGGCGACTAGCGCCGAATTGCGGTGCATCCAGGTCTGCAGCCAGATCGAATCGATCGCATTGATATCCGTGGTCGGGTCAGTCTGGTTGACAAGTCCGCGCAGGATCATGTCGGCGCGGTGCTGGTAGAGACCGGAGCTTTCCACCCAGGACGCCTGTGGCAGTTGCAGCCGGTTGGTCGATGCGAGGAACTCGTAGATGCGCTGATGGTCCGAGAGGCTGATATAGCCGACCTGCCAGGGCCGCGAACGACGGAACCCGGGCACCGACGGATCACAGATCACGGTGGTGGTCTTCTCATCGAGAAAAATATAGACGCCGCCGAAATGATTGGCCCAGAAGGCATCGTGACGGAAGACGAGCTGGTCAGGGACCAGCGCATTCTCGCGGATATCGCCGGTGATCTTCGCAAGCTCGACCATGCGGTTGAGCAGCGCATCGTCGGCCCATGCCGTCGGCACGGTCTTCAGCCGGTCGACAAGTGAGCGTAGTTCAGCCGCCTTGCCGAGCATGTCCTCGGCCGACAGCACGCGAAAACGCACTTCATTGATCGACAGGAGATCGTCGATATCGTTGACGACCGATACGGAGTCCTCGATCTCGCCGTAGAGCGCATCCTTGATCGTCACGGCATTGATCGCACGCCTGTTGGCGCCGAAAAACTCGTGCATCAGCGCGGCAGTGTTCGAAAAACTCGTGTGAACGACCGGCAATTCCTCCTGGTCCGGCGTCATGATGATGAAACGGCGGTTGACGCGGTTGGGGTCGAGATAGTCGCGGTCGCCGAGCTCGTCGGCGATCTCCGGCGAGAACCCGGTCATGTCGATCTGGAAGGACGGCAGTGCTGTCGGGCGCAGGCCAAAGCCCTGCAATGCCTTGTTGTAACGCGCAATCAGATGCGGCTCGGAAATATCGAGCAGGCGGCCGTAGATCAGTTCGGCTTCAAGGAGGCGTTTCATGCGGTTCGATTGGACCTTAGCGAGGTTTCGTTATCGGTAGATATCGCGGCGATGCCCGATTTCGATGACCAGAACAACCAGTCGACTGTCTTGGATTTTGCAAAGAATTCGAAAATCTCCGACCCTGTAGCGCCAGAGATCCCCAAGTTTTGAACCTTGCAAAGCCTGACCAAGCTGCCGGGGATTTTCGAGAGCCGTGACCCGGTGATAGAGAAACCCCGCAATCCGTTTCGCATCGGACTTGCTGATCTTTCGCAAGGCTTTGTCCGCAGCGTCGGTGATATCAATCGTCCAGGCCAAGCTCGTCTATCACCTCTTTGAGCGGCCTCGTGCCGATTTCACCTCTTTGAAGCCGCTCCAAAACCCCTTCGGCCAGATATATATCTTCAAGGTCCTCGAGATGTTCCTCGATCGCCTGACGGATATAGAATGTTGCCGTTCGGCCAGTGCGAGCCGCAAGCGCCTGCAATCTTTCATAGGTCTCGTCAGGAAGACGAATTGCTGTTTGCCTGGTCATGATAATTGTCCATGTGGGATACGCGTATACCTCATAGCACGACTATCGCTTCATTGCCATAACAGGTGGGAGACGACAGCGGGTCGCTTACCCCTGCCACCGCCCATCCGCCTTCATCGCCTCGATCTCCCGCACCGCCTTTTCCCGCTGGCGTTCGCGGCGGATGATATCGCTCACCGCGGCATCATCGGATTTATCGGTGTAACGGAATTCGCTGTCGGCGTAGCGGTTGATTTCCTGCATGACCATCTCCAGCGTGATCGGCCCGCGCAGTTTCTCGATCATGGCTTTCTTCTCGTTATAGGCCTTGTGCATGAAGGCCTCCGGCGTCGCAAACCAGTCGTCGGGCAGGTCCACGTCCATCGCCCGCATCTTGATCGCATCGGTGATGTTCTTGATCGCCCGGCCGGTAAACCGCGGTTCCGCTTCCTTGATCATGTGCAGGTAGGAGCCGACATCCGCCAGCGTTTCGATCTTGCCCTCTTCTTTCTCGTGCCGCTCCCAGACGGCCAGCAGCCCCTCCTCCTTCGGGCGGGCATGCTCGGCGTAGGATTGCGAGACCGCTTGTCTGATTTCCTGGCCGGCGAAAAGCTGGTGTTCTCCGAGCGGGATCTTGTGGTTCTTGCCGACCAGCATGGCGAAGATGTCGATATAGTCCCCTTCCGACTGCGGCCCGTCGACCAGCCAGCGGGCGCCGGCGCGCTGGCGCAATGCGTCATCGACGTTCTCCGGATAGTTGGAGAACATGCCAAAGGTGCAGTTGCCGCGGATCACCGTTGAGGCGCCTGCAAAGCTTTCCATCAACACCGCCGTCACCTCGTGCTGGCCGGCGGAAGCGCGATCATCCGAACGCTTGGCCGCCACCTGATCGACATCGTCGACCGTGCCGAAACCGATGGCGCGGGGGTTGATGACATTGTTGACGAATTCCTTGCAGTTCTGGCCGGATTTGCCCTGATAGGAGGAAATCTGGTCGACTCCGAAATTCTCGTAGTGGAAGGCATAACCTGCAATCTCGCAATAATCGTTGAGCAAACCAGCCAGCATCTGGATCAGGATCGTCTTGCCGGTTCCCGGCATGCCGTCGCCGATGAAGGTGAAGAGAAAGCCGCCAAGCTCGACGAACGGGTTCATCTGCCGGTCGAAATCATAGGCCATTAGCATCTTGGCGAGCTTCAGCGCCTGATACTTTGCGATGTGGTTGCCGATGATCTCTTCCGGCTTCTTGAAGGTCATCACCAGCGGCTTGCGCTTGGCGCCGGGCGCGACATCGAAACCGTTCAGCGTGAAATCGTCCTGATCGAGCCGGATATGGACGTTTTCGAAACTGGC
This sequence comes from Hyphomicrobiales bacterium, assembly GCA_900471525.1. Taxonomy (GTDB): domain Bacteria; phylum Pseudomonadota; class Alphaproteobacteria; order Rhizobiales; family Rhizobiaceae; genus Pararhizobium. Next base: position 56,880 of record UCEZ01000052.1, read on the forward strand.
GAGACCTGTGAACCGCGCCTTGCGGCCGATCAAACCTTCGATAGCGAGACGCGCAAAGGCCCGTGCCCGGCTGGTCAAGGCCGCATCATCCGGAGCCCCGGCAATCGTCTTGTCGAGAGCCGAGATCATGCCCTTCAACGCATCCTGCGGTGTATCGAAGAGGAAGTCAGGCTCAGTTCCATCCTCGACCGGCTCGCCTTCACCGGCGAGCGTCGCGCCGAGATAGGCCGCGAAAGTAAAGGCCGCGATATAGGCCGAGGCCGACAGAAGCGCCTTGAACTGTGTGGCGTCCTCCCCCGATAGCGGCGCCGTCGCATTGCGTGATTGCAGGCCCTCCAGATTGGTCTGGCGGGCAAACACATCGGCAACGGCAAGTGCCACCTGGACGCCCCGCCGCGAGCGATAAAGCAGCGCATGCTGGGCAGGAGACATCAGCGGATCGGCACCGCGCACCGACTGAATGGTTTTCGTGAGTTCAACTTCACGCGTACGGCGCTGTCCGCCGGTCGAGACGGTTGAAACGAAGCGGCGACCGGTGCCGGCCAGCGCCGTGCCGGCGGCCGGATCGTCCGCCTCCAGAATGATCAGCCGGGTAACAAGCCCTTGAGCCACGGCCTGATGCTTGGTGATGTCGTCCTCGTGCAGCGTCGTCAAGCCCGCGTTCAGTGACATTGCCCTACACCTCGCTGATAACCTGGTTTCCGGAAATCACATGCACCTTGTAGTCGCCGAAGATCGCTGCCGCGTCGCCGGCGGCATAGAGTGCCTGATAGGCATCGTGCGGCACCAGCGCATGTTTCTCGTAGGAACTGACGCCCATGCGGGTTGCTTCGAGATTGTCGGTATCGATATGGAATTCTTCCGATGCCGGCGTTGACGAGAAAAAGCCGCGCTGGGCGGGCCGTTCGGCCTTTGAAAAAACCTCCTGCACGGTCCAGGTCAAAAGCCAGGCATTTTCGGTCTTGCGGACCTTGGACAGGATATCATTGATCTTCGCATTGTTCTCGGTGATACCGGACGAATAGAACGGTCCGAGCACGATGCGCCGCAGCTGCTTGGGATGCAGTTCCTCGAAATCCTTGTCGAGATTGGTGGCGATGGTGACAGGGGTCAGCGAATAGGCGCTGTTCTTCAGGGCGAAATCGTCGAAACTGCTGGCGAGATCCGGATTGAGCAACCCGCCGATCGGCAAGGGAATGTCGGTCTCCGGGTTGAGCTTGCCGTCGGGCGTCACCAGAAGCTTGACGATCTTTTCCGACGAATCCTCGATGGTCGCCATGTAGATCATCGGCAGCGTGCTCGCCCCATCGAAGGCGCCCCAGCTGACGACGTAATAAGGCCGCATGGTCTTGGGATTGACGGCGACGCGGATCGTCTCGGGCAGAATGAAGGGCGAGAAGATGTCCCCCTTGCCGATCTGCTCGAGATAGAGTCGCTCGGCCATGCGCGACTGCAATTCAGTCGGGAACGCCTTCTGCCGCAGGATGAAGTCGGCCATTTCTTGACGCAGGGCGTCCGCGATGGGGATGCCCGACAATCGCTTTTCCGCCGACTGCCGGTCGTTTTCCAGTTCAAGCACATTCTGGAACACGGGAAACCCGCTTTCCGCCCGCGAGATACGGAACTGCTCGATGAAGCCGATGCGATTTTCCCAGCAGGAGAAGGATGCCTTCAACCGCGCAAGGTAAGGTACGATCACCTCGCCGACCACCGTATTTCGGTAGAGCGGCGAGTTGCGGTCACCGAGAAAGATTTCAAGCCCGCCGAGCGCAGAGCGGATCGAGGTGAAATACTGGCCGACGGCACCTTCGGAAGCAGCGTTCATGGCCGGACACCTCGTGTATGCGGCGATATACCCCCCTCTGTCGGTGATGCCGACATCTCCCCCACAAGGGGGGAGATCATTCTTTTCCCTCGCAGCATTGAAAGAATGGCCACAGAAATCTGCGGCCGATCTCCCCCCTTGTGGGGGAGATGTCCCGGAGGGACAGAGGGGGGTAACCCTTGGCAGACTGCAAGCAAGCCCATTACTGCTTCACGTAATTCGCCGAATTATGCTTGTCCATGACTGCCTGGAAACGCCGGGCAAAGGCGTCATCCGCAAGCTTCTTGCGGCGCTGGATGTCCTGGGTCGAGAGCATGTTCTTCTCGTGCATTTCCAGGAGATCGCCGATGTGGCGCTGCGAGGCAGAGCCGATGCCGGCCATGGTTTCCTCGGCTGCCGTATCGACCTGGCTGCCGAGCGTGTTGATCTTGTGGGCAACATCCTGCTGAGCGGCGGTCTTCAACGAGTCTTCCAGCGCCTTGTAAAGCACGATGCGCTGCTCGGTATCGATCGTCAGCTTGTTGATCAGCGTGTTCTGCGCGGCGATCTGGTTGTTGAGCGAATCAACGAACGTCTGGAACATCGAGGTGTAGCGCTCGTATGTCTGGCTTTCTGCGAGCAGTTCCTGTTCCTTGGCCTGCTTCTCGTTATATTCGGTCGCCAGGACCGAGCGCTCGCCCTCGAGCTGGGTGCGGGAAATTTGGTCGGTGGAGGCAGCGATCTTGTTTTCGATGTCCATCAGAAGCGGGTTCAGTTCCTCGATCCGCTTCTGGGTTTCCTGCAGGTTTGCCATCGTGCCCTTGCGTCGCTCGATCACCTGCAGCAGGCTCGCTTCGGATGTCTTGTAGCGCTGGTCGAGAACGCCCTTCTGCTCTTTCAGAATGCCGACGATCGTGTCGGACTTGGCGAGAAGTTCCTGCAGATTGCCGGCGAGCGACATGTTGCGGACACGGTCGGTGCGCATGCGCTGCGCACTCTGCTTGGAGAAGATGCCGATGAATTTTTCGTAGCCGGTATAGCTCTTCATGCTCTCGAATTCGGAGCCGAAGGCGTTGGTGGCGTCTTCCAGGCCGATGATCAGGTCGGCGATATTACCTTCCATCACCTTCTGCTGGTTGATGACGTCCTGGATGCGGGCATTCTCGATGTCGAAGTTCGCATCGCCCAGCTTGGTGTCCGACTTGGCGAACTGGTCGAGCACGACGGCCGACTGATTCATCTTGCCGCGCATCTGTTCGACGATACCGCGAGTTTTCTCGATTTCGCTCTCAAAATTCTGAAGTGTCGCCATCGTTTTTCCCCCTGGTTGCTCCGGTGCAGACGTACCGCGCAGCTTAATTATTCAGTCGTGACATCAGCTTATATAATGGGAGCGACAAATTGAAGCACAAGCCCCAATTGCCGATTTTCAATCGCGCCGGCCTTCGACAGCTCCGCTGCCGGGCAAAGGCATGCCTATTTCGCAGCAGCCGCCTTCAGATAGGCAATGACGTTTTCGATATCCTGCGGTTTCTTCAGGCCGGGAAAGGACATTTTCGTGCCGGGAACCATAGCCTTCGGGCTGAGAAGATATTCCGAAAGCTCATCCTCGCTCCAGACCTTGCCATCCTCGCCGAAGGCCTTCATCGCGCTTGAATAGCTATAGCCTGCAAAGGTCGCGACCGGACGGCCGATGACGCCCATCAGGCTCGGGCCGACCCGGTTCACAGGCTCGGTCGCGGTATGGCAGACGCCGCATTTCTTGAAAACCTGTACACCAGCCTCCGCATCGCCTGCGGCGTGGGCGAGGCCTGCTCCAAGACAGAGAAAAAGGCTGAGTGAAACGAAACGCAGAGACATGGGCAGCTTCCCCGAACGTGGACAGGATCGCCGCCATCATGGCACGGCGCAGCCACTCGGCGATAGTCCGCCTCAGCCTTCGTTCATGATGTCTTCCCAGTGGCGGCGGCAGTAGACGACGTATTTCTCGTTGCCGCCGACATCGACCTGGGCCCCCTCGCGCACGACGTTGCCCGCTTCATCCATGCGCGCGACCATAGTCGCCTTGCGACCGCAATGGCAGATCGTGCGGACTTCCCGCATCTCGTCGGCAATCGCCAGCAGCGCCATCGAGCCGGGAAAGAGCTTGCCCTGGAAATCGGTGCGCAAACCGTAGGCCATCACGGGAATGCCAATCCGGTCGGCGACACGAGCCAGTTGCCAGACCTGATCCTCGCCGAGGAACTGTGCCTCGTCGACGAAGACACAGGCGATCGTCTCTTCGGCATGCAGGCGCGCCACCAGGGAATAGAGGTCGTCGGCATGTGTAAAGGCGATGCCGTCATCGCTCAGGCCGATGCGTGAAGACACCCGCCCCTTGCCCGCCCGGTCGTCGAAGGCGGCGATCAGGATCACCGTGCGCATGCCGCGCTCGCGGTAATTGTACGATGCCTGCAGGAGCATGGTCGACTTGCCGGCGTTCATCGTGGCGTAGCTGAAATACAGTTTTGCCATGGCGTCCTCTTCTGTATGCTGTTGATTGTTCATGAACAGACCAAGCGAGGAAGGCCAGAGCACGAGCGCGAAAGTCACAGAAAATCGACGGCAAGCGCCAGAACATGAGCAATGCGACATCCCGCGTCGTTTTACGCGGGCGTGTCCGGCGAATGTCCCAATACACTTAGGGCCAACACCAGGGCGCTTGAATTGGCGGACATTTGGTGATTGGCTAAAATCATAAAAGGCAGGGGAATGATCACGATGACAAGACTGACATTGAAATTCATGCTGACCGCGGCTGTATCGCTGACCGCGCTGACGTCCGCCTATGCCGCCGAGCCCGAAAGCTGTGGCACCGTCCGGTTTGCCGATGTGGGCTGGACCGACATCACCGCAACGACGGCTACGGTTGCGTCGATCCTGAAAGGTCTCGGATACGAGACCGATATCAAGGTTCTTTCCGTTCCGGTCACCTATCAGTCGCTGAAGAACAAGGATATCGACGTCTTCCTCGGCAACTGGATGCCGACCCAGGAAAATGACGTTCGTCCTTTCCTCGACGACAAGTCGGTTGAATCCTTCGGTCCCAATCTTGAGGGCGCCAAGTACACGCTGGCGACCAATGCCAAGGGCGCCGAACTCGGCATCAAGGACTTCAAGGACATCGCCGCCCATAAGGACGAACTCGAAGGCAAGATCTACGGCATCGAGCCCGGCAATGACGGCAACCGCCTGATCATCGACATGGCCGACAAGGACACCTTCGGCCTCAAGGGCTTCGAGGTGGTCGAATCCTCCGAACAGGGCATGCTCGCCCAGGTCGCCCGCGCTGAAAAAGACGGCCAGCCGGTGGTCTTCCTCGGCTGGGAACCGCATCCGATGAACGCCAATTTCAAGCTGACCTATCTTTCGGGTGGCGACGATATCTTCGGCGCCAACTTCGGCGGCGCGACGGTCTTTACAAACGTCCGCGCCGGTTACACCACCGAATGCCCGAACGTCGGCAAGCTGATCACCAACCTGAAATTCTCGCTTCCGATGGAAAACGAGATCATGGGCAAGATCCTCAACGACGGCAAGGATCCGGAAGCGGCTGCGAACGAATGGCTGAAAGCCAATCCGACGGCCATCGATCCCTGGCTTGCAGGCGTCACCACCAAGGACGGTGGCGACGGACTGGCAACTGTGAAGACAGCGCTCGGTCTCTGATCGGCTGACAAAAGGCGGGGAGAAGTCCCCGCCTTTTTTAAGCGCATCCGCTCCTATCATTGGCACCAAGAACCAGGCGATTTTCCGTGGAATGGCTAACCAATCCTGATCGACGCATACCCATCGGCGGCTGGGCGAAGAGTTTCTTCACCTGGCTGACCACTAACTTCACAGGCTTTTTCGACCAAGTTTCGGCGGTCCTTGCGGGCGTCGTCAATGTGATCCTTTGGATCCTGCAGACGCCGCACCCGCTGATCGTGGTCGCGGTCGTGGCAGGGCTCTCCTACTGGTTCCGCCGCTCCGTCGGGATCACGGTGTTCACGCTGCTGGGTCTGCTGCTGATCATCAATCTCGGCTACTGGAAAGCGACCACCGAGACGCTGGCGCTTGTTCTGGCAGCAAGTTTCGTCTCGATGGCCGTCGGCATTCCGCTCGGCATCGCTGCCGCCCGGCGCGCCTGGGTCTACGCGGTGATGCGGCCGATCCTTGACCTGATGCAGACGATCCCGACCTTCGTCTACCTGATCCCCGCCCTGGTGCTGTTTGGCCTCGGCATGGTTCCCGGCCTGATCGCCACCGTGATCTTTGCCATTCCGGCACCGATCCGGCTCACCCGCCTCGGCATCATCTCGACGCCGCCATCGCTGGTGGAAGCAGCCGTCTCGTTCGGCGCGACGCCCTCGCAGGTACTGCGCAAGATCGAACTGCCGTTCGCCATGCCGCAGATCATGGCTGGCCTCACGCAGACCATCATGCTTTCGCTGTCGATGGTGGTCATCTCCGCCCTCGTCGGTGCTGCCGGCCTCGGTGTTCCCGTCGTGCGCGCTCTGAATACCGTCAACATCGCCATGGGCTTTGAGTCCGGCCTCTGTATCGTCATTCTCGCGATCATTCTCGACCGCCTATTCCGCTCGTCCGATGAAGGAGAAGGCGCATGACCGATGCCGTCGTTTTCAAGAATGTCGACATCATCTTCGGCAACAGGCCGGAAGCCGCCATCGCGATGGTCGATCAGGGCAAGACCCGCGACGAAATCGGCGCGGCGACCGGGCTCGTGCTCGGTGTTGCCGATGCGTCGCTAACGATCACCGAAGGCGAAATCCTCGTGCTGATGGGATTGTCGGGATCGGGCAAGTCTACCCTCCTGCGCGCCGTCAATGGCCTGGCACCGGTGGTGCGGGGCGAAGTCCAGGTGAAAACCAAGCACGGGACGATCAACCCATACAAAACCAGCGCCAAGTCGCTGCGTGACTTCCGGATGCACGATGTCTCGATGGTGTTCCAGCAGTTCGCATTGCTGCCATGGCGCACGGTCGAGGACAATGTCGGCTTCGGGCTTGAGCTTGCCGGCGTGCCGGACAAGGAACGCAAGGACCGTGTTGCCGAACAGCTGGAACTGGTCAACCTGACGAAATGGGCCAGCCGCCAGGTCAAGGAGCTTTCCGGCGGCATGCAGCAGCGCGTGGGCTTGGCCAGAGCCTTTGCCACCGGCGCACCGATCCTCCTGATGGACGAGCCTTTCTCGGCGCTTGATCCGCTGATCCGGACCCGGCTCCAGGACGAACTGCTGGAATTCCAGCGGCGGCTGAAGAAGACCATCCTGTTCGTCAGCCATGATCTCGACGAAGCCTTCCGCATCGGCAACCGCATCGCCATCATGGAAGGCGGGCGCATCATCCAGTGCGGTACGCCGCAGGATATCGTCAAGAACCCGGCCAACCAGTATGTTGCCGATTTCGTCCAGCATATGAACCCGATCACCATGCTGACGGCGATGGATGTGATGAGCCAGGGCATCAACCGCACCGACAGCGCCGCCGGCGTCTCAGCAACGGCCAAGCCGACGACGCCGTTGATCGACATCCTCGATGCCATGTCGCGCCAACCGGGCAGCATCGGCGTTGTCGACAATGGCGCTATCGTCGGCACCATCAATGCGCAGAACGTCGTGGAAGGCCTAACCCGGCACCGCAACAAAAGTTGACCGGACACGCCTGAACGCCGCTATAAAATACGCCCGGAGACAACCACTCCGGGCGTTTCGCATTCAAACACGAGGCAAATCCGATGGCCGGCAAACCTTCAGTCCTGCGCGAAACCGACGATGATGCGCGCAAGCTGGCACGCGAGCTACTGCGCTCCGCCCGCAGTGCCGCCATCGCCGTCATCGAACCGGGAAGCGACGGGTTTCCGTTCGTCAGCCGCGTGCTTCTTGGCATCGATACCGACGGGACGCCGGTCATCCTGGTCTCCGCCCTGTCGACGCACACGCAGGCTCTGTCCGCCGACCGCCGCTGCTCGCTGCTGACGGGTGAAATCGGCAAAGGCGATCCGCTCGCCCATGCGCGGCTGACAGTCCAGTGTCAGGCGGAACGGATTGAACGCGATAGCGTGGCTCATGGGCGCATCCGTGAACGCTTCATCCGCCGCCATCCGAAAGCGCAACTCTACGTCGACTTCCCGGATTTCGCCTTTTTCCGGCTGACGCCGCTGAAAGCCAGCCTCAACGCTGGCTTCGGCCGGGCCTATGTGCTTGACGGCGAGGATCTGCTCATCCGCTCTCCAGCGATCGATGATGTCGCTGCGATGGAAACCCGGGCAATTGATCACATGAATACGGACCATTCCGATGCGGCGAGCAAGTATGCAAAGCTCTATTGCAACGCAAAAGGCACCGGCTGGCGAATCTGTGGCCTCGACGCTGCCGGGGTGGATCTGGCTTCCGGTGACCAGTTGAAACGGCTGGAATATGAGAAACCCCTACAATCTGGGGGGGAACTACGAGAGAGGCTGGTGATACTTTACGGTTAACTAAGCCTCACCTACCCCGAATTCTTGCAGTAGGCAGTTGTCCTTTTATTCATCACGTCTAATTATCACATATTCACATTCATAACCAAGCGTGATGTGAACTTCGCATGGAGTACGGAATGCAAACGATCTCTCCCCAGAAACACGGCAAGGCTGAAATAGCTGCAGAGTTTCTGTCGGCCATGGCCAACCCCAAGCGTCTGCTGATTCTCAGTTCACTGGTGAACGAGGAAATGGCTGTCGGCGCCTTGGCAAACCAGGTCGGCCTCAGCCAGTCTGCCCTGTCGCAACATCTCTCGAAACTGCGTGCCCAGAACCTCGTCACCACCCGTAGGGATGCGCAGACGATCTACTATTCAAGCTCTTCGGATGCAGTCCTGAAAGTTTTGAAAACACTGAAGGACATCTACGGCGACGAAAGCAGCGCGATCGAAAAGATCGCACAGCGTCGTACCGCCTGACACGGTTCGGGGCCGCCTGTCGGCCCCGTCCTTTCCAGTGCTTCCTTTCCCGTCCAAACCGCCGCTGGTTTTGTGGGGCCGCAACACCAAGCCGCTCGGGAAAGGCTACGCCGGACTTGCAGTGTCACTGAGGCTGGTCTCCTTGGCGTTTACGCGCCTTTGAGACTTGGCGTGCAGTATCTGCGCCATGAACACGACAGCCCACAATCTGCCTCCAGCGCCGCCCCTGAAATGGGCCGTCCTTGGTACAGGCGCAATTGCCTCGACCTTTGCCGAAGACATCCGGTTGACTGGAAATGCAGAGCTTGTTGCCGTGTGTTCACGGACGTCCGAAGCTGCGACCACCTTTTCGCGGCGCTTCGGCGGCCTTCGCATTGTTGCGGACATCAAGACTCTGGCTGCGGATCCCTTGATCGGCGCCGTCTACCTCGCCACGCCGAACACCGCCCATTTCGATCAGGCCCGGGTGCTATTGAGCGCCGGAAAGCCTGTTCTTGTTGAAAAGCCGATGGTCGTGACGGCAGAGCAGGCGCGCGCGCTTGCCCAACTGGCCGCAGACAAACAGACCTTCGCGATGGAGGGGCTCTGGACTCTTTTCCTCCCTGCGATCGACCGAGTACGCAGCCTGCTGGCCGATAACGCGATCGGCGCCATCACCGGAATCCGCGCCGAACTTGCCTATGCCAAGGCCTTCGACGGCAACAACCGCTTTTTCTCAAAGGCGCTCGGCGGCGGCTCGCTTCTGGACCTGGGCATCTATCCGGTCGCGCTGACGCTGGCGTTGTTCGGTTCTCCTCAGACGGTTAGAGGGAACTGGCATGCAGCGCCCTCGGGCGTCGATATGTCGGCAACGATCAGGCTTGGCTATGACGGCATTGAAGCGTCGATCTCCTGTGGCTTCGATCGCAATGGAGCCAATCGCTTCGTCATCGACGGCGAAACCGGTAGCTTGGCAATCGACGCACCGTTTCTGCGGGCAAGCCGCATCATCGTGACGAGAAATCGAATTGCCCATCGCCTTGCAACACCGCCCGGTTCCGGCCGCCTGTCTCGTGCGGTTGCAAAAACCGCGCGCAAGCTGCCCCTTCCCGGCCTAACGGTCCATGAACACGGGTTTGCCGGCAACGGGCTGCAGTTCGAAATCGAGGCCGCAAGCAAGGCCATAGCAGAGGGGAAGCGCGAGCAGCCCCTGATGCCGCTTGGTTCCAGCATCGCCGCTCTCGGCATCATCGAAACCATCTTGGGACAGCCCGCATCATAGCGCTGTTGGCGTATGATCCCGCTTGCCGGCGTTGAGCGCCAGCACGATATCCGTGAGATGCAGCGCGGTCTCGCCGGAAAAGAACGGTTTGGTGCCGGTCCTCAGTGCGTCCGCCTGCACCGCGATGCCGCGCACGAAATCGATCTGCGACGGATAGGCCGGCAGGATGTTTTTTTCCGCGGCGCGCGGATAGGCCACGGGCTTTCCGGCGGTAAGACGAAACGGGAATTTCCGCTGAAACTGCCATTCGAGGCGCTTAATCAAACGATGGAACAGCGGCCGCCTGGTACCTGCCAATTCGACATGGATCGGTGAGCGGTTGTCCCAGAGATCGCGCACGACGATCGTTCCCTTGTCGCCAACGATCGTCAGCGAGCGGTCTCGGGGTGCCGCAAGACCACTGGTCAGACGGGCGACAAGGCCCGACTGGAAAGTCAGGCAGCCAACGGAGAAATCCGGCCCGAGAGCAAGCTCTTCGGTTCCCGGCCCCTTGTTCGGAAAGGTGAGCGCGGAAAAGGCCGCGACATTGGAGACAGGCCCGAACAGCGACACGAGCCAGCTTGTCGCATAACCCGCATGCTCCAGCGTGCAACCGATTTCGAATTCGTGGACAGCCGGCCATTTCGCGCCGGAGCGACTGCGCCACTCCTGCCATTTGTCGAGAAAAACCGGCCCATCCTCCATTTCGGCATAGGCAAGACGCGGCGTGCCGATAACGCCTGAAGCAAGAATGTCGGCACAGTGGGCCTTGGCATCGCTGAGCGCATTGGCCGGCGCACCGGCAAGAACCAAGCCTTTGTCCATCGCGAGTTCGACCAGTTCCCGCGCCTCATCCACCGTCATTGCCAGCGGCTTCTCGCAATAGACATGCTTTCCCGCAAGCAACGCCGCCTTGTTGACCGGATGATGGCTTTCCGGCGGCGTCAGGTTGACGACGATGACAACGTCGGGGTCCGCCAAGACCTCCTCGGCCGACGCAAAAGCGCGAACTTTCCAGTAGCCGCAAAACTGCTGCAGCCGGGCGGAATCGACATCAAAGACGCCAACCAGCCGCAATTGCGGATGATTGGCCAGCGTCGTCATGTAGTAGTCGGCAACAAATCCCGTCCCTATGAAAGCGATGCCAGTCTGTCCGCTCATCGCGCATCCGCCAGGAAGGATGCGATATAGACCAGCGGCGCATTCCAGTTGATCGTCATCTCGTTCGTGCCCCAGGACATGATGTCATCGATATAGCAGGTCTGCGGCCGGCAACCGTTGAGGCGCGCCTTGGCGACATCGTCGACCAGCGTGGAATTCGGCCCGCCTGCCAAGGTACCAACCGGGGGGTTGGGCAACGCGTCGTCGATCTGATGCGCATACCAGCGGCTATGCTGGTTCTTCGCAAAGACGCTGCCGTAACCGGTGACATACGACATGTTCATCGCATTCCGCCCGAAGATGTAGTCCATGCTTTCACGCACGCTATCGAGAAACGGCCGCTCGCCCGAGAGGTCATAGCCTGCTGAGACGACGATCATGTTCTGAAGGATGAGCTGGTTCGATCCCCAGTCGTAGCGGTTATCGGCCGGCCGGTAGATGTGCCCGAACGGCTCCTTCTTCTGCAGGCCCATGAAGTTTTTGGCAGCAGACACCACCGATGCACGGATCATTGCCCTGTCGTCTTCGGGAAGCTTGTCGCCATAGAGCGCCAGGTCGAGACGGCCAAGACCTGCGACACTTCGCCAGTCGAAAGCGCCGATTACGGGGAAGACAGGCCCTGCCCAATAAAGCGAGGATTTCAGCGTTGTCAGGTACCCGGCCTCGCCCGTGGTGATATAGAGTTCGGCGGCTGCCCAGTAGGTTTCGTCGGTAATGTCGGTGTCCCCATAGTCGCCACCACCCTGATGGCCGTCCGAATCTGGGGCATAGAGCACCGGATTGGCGGCGGCGGCCAACCAGGCTTTTTGAGCGGCGATGAGCAATCGCTGCGAAAACGCCTCGTCATACGGCGCAAAAAGCCGCGCGCCTTGCGCTGCCGCGGCCGCAAGGTTGAGCGTCGCGGCGGTCGACGGGCGATGCAAGGCCCGCAGTTCCGGATCGAGATGCGGCAGCATCGGTACCTCGGTCCATTTCGTATCGTGAACCTTGTGATGCACCATGCCGGCCAGCGGCTGACCGTCGGGCACCATCATCTTCATCAGGAATTCCAACTCCCAGCGCGCTTCGTCGAGGATGTCGGGAATGCCATTGCCGTTTTCGGGAATGCGCGACAGGCTGTCGCTCATCACCGGTGATGCACCCTTGCCGTAAACCAGACCGCGTTCGAAGGTACCGAGAAGCTGCGCCACGGCAATGCCGCCATTGACCACGTATTTGCCCTGGTCGCCGGCGTCGTACCAGCCGCCGGACACGTCGAGCGTATAGTCGCAGGTCCAGTCCTTGCCGTAGAGCTTTGCAGCAACCTTGCCCGTCAGGCAGGTCACTTGGGTATCGCCCCTGTTGGGACTTTCCTGCAGGTGACCGGCCGGGCGAGCATAGGCTTCGCCGGCAATATCCGCCTGGATCTCGATACCGCTGCGCTGCGGATAGAACCACGACAGCGCATCGACACGCAATTTGCCGTAGACGTCATGGCCGACGGAGAACGGGTAGCTCTTTCTGTCACCGACGATCAGACGGTACCCCTCGCCGGCGGTGGTAAAGGCCGAAAAATCGGCGATCTGAGTGTCTGCGCCAACCGTGTCGTCGAAACCGGCGGGCGCCGCCACGCCTTCACCGACCACCATGCCTGCGGCATCTTCCAGCTTGAAGGCCAGCGGCTCGGGGGCATCCGACAGGATGGTCGCCCGCTTCGGTCCGTCGAGGAAATAGCCTGCCTGGTTGACCAACGCCGGCAAGGCACGCATCGCGTCTTTCGCGGCCAGCGTCATCTCGTCAGACTTCGCCTCCTGTATCGCCACATCATCAAGACAAACACGCCAAGGCTTTTCCGCCCCGCCCAGCTGGAAGATGATCTGGGCCGGTTCTGCTTCCGTCGCCCTGAAGACGGCTGAAAACTCCGCCTTTCCGGCTTTGGTTTCGGCATTGAGGGTCGCCTGCGCCGTCCATGGCTCCGCATTGCGCTGAATCGAAACAGGAAAAATGTGCTCCTCCTTGGCTTCGAGCGCTATTGTCAGCCGATAGGATGTACCTGGGGAAAATTCCAAGTCGTTGACACCCAGCAACCGATCCCAAGGCTCTCCGCCGGCTTCGACATCCGCGCACAGTTTGCCGCGTTCGCGAGACAGCGCAACGCCGCCGGTGGCCCAGAATCCGTCCTGTCCTTTTTCGAAAGAGCCATCGGCAATCATCTCGGCCGCGCCCACCGGCCCCGGCAGGCAAACGAAGAGCGCAAGTGCCAGGCTGGCTGGAAATTTTGGCAAGGTTTCTATCCTGAGCCCAGGTTTCGGGAACGCGGCGCCACTCTGCTGCAAACAGGTTAAACTTCGGAAAAGACTGGGTTGCAAGCCTTGTTTCCAAATGTTTCCGGGCAAGGATTCCTCGCCTTTTTGTCAAACTGGAACCCGCTTCGGTCGTCTCAGGCCAAGGCTTGACGCTGAAAGGCGCGCTGATAGTTTGACCATCAGGTAAAGATTCACCTCATCCACCTGGACTTGGCCGCCAGACATAAAAGACGCCACGGAGAATATGATGTCGAACCGCCTCAATGCCACGCCCAACGACCTCAGCGCCTTCTGGATGCCGTTCACGGCCAACCGGCAGTACAAGAAAGAACCGCGCATGTTCGTCAAGGCGAAGGACATGCACTACACCACCCATGACGGCCGCCAGGTGCTCGACGGCACCGCCGGCCTGTGGTGCGTAAATGCCGGCCACTGCCGGCCGCTGATCACCGAGGCGATCCGTGAGCAGGCGGGTGAACTCGACTACGCGCCGGCATTTCAGCTCGGCCACCCCAAGGCCTTCGAACTGGCCAACCGCCTCATCGACATCGCACCAGACGGCATGGAGCATGTGCTCTACACCAATTCCGGCTCGGAATCGGTCGAGACCGCGCTAAAGGTGGCGCTCGCCTATCACAAGGTGAAGGGCCAGGGCTCGCGCACCCGCCTGATCGGCCGCGAGCGCGGTTATCACGGCGTCAACTTCGGCGGCATCTCCGTCGGCGGCATCGTTTCCAACCGCAAGATGTTCGGCACGCTTCTGACGGGCGTCGATCACATGCCGCACACCCACCTGCCGGAAAAGAACGCCTTCACCAAGGGCGAGCCGGAACATGGCGCCGACCTCGCGACCGAACTCGAACGCATCGTCACGCTGCATGACGCCTCGACCATCGCCGCCGTCATCGTCGAGCCGGTCGCAGGCTCGACGGGCGTTCTCATCCCGCCGAAGGGCTATCTGCAGAAGCTGCGCGACATCTGCACCAAGCACGGCATCCTGCTGATCTTCGACGAAGTCATCACCGGCTACGGCCGCCTCGGCACGCCGTTCGCCGCCCAGTATTTCGACGTCAAGCCGGACATGATCGTCACCGCCAAGGGCCTGACCAACGGCGTCATCCCGATGGGCGCGGTGTTCGTCACCGCCGAAATCCACGACGCCTTCATGAGCGGCCCGGAGCACATGATCGAGTTCTTCCACGGCTACACCTATTCCGGCAATCCGATCGCCTGCGCCGCGGCACTCGGCACGCTCGACACCTACCGTGACGAAGGTCTGCTCACCCGCGGTGCCGAACTCGCATCCTACTGGGGCGATGCGCTGCATTCGCTGCGGGACTGCCCGCACGTCATCGATATCCGCAATATCGGCCTGATCGGCGCGATCGAACTGGCGCCAATCGCCGGCGAACCCACCAAGCGCGCCTTCTCGGCCTTCCTCAAGGCCTATGAAAGCGGCTACCTGATCCGCACCACCGGCGACATCATCGCGCTCTCGCCGCCGCTGATCATCACCAAGGCGCAGATCGACGAATTGATCGATGGCATCCGCAAGGTGCTGATCGCGAACGCGTAAATGAGCAAGATTTAGCCGTTACTCACATGAAAACCGGGCCGAAATCGACGTTTCGGCCCGGTTTTGCATGAATAGTGACCAAACAATAGGCGATCCGCCTAAAAATCCAGCTTGCGAAATCAGCTGCCACTTCCTACACGATTGCAATGGGATTTATCCGTCCGCAAGAGACGGAAGCCCAACGGGCTCGACTTGTTTTGATGGATCGGCTGGGCCTCTCCGTCGAAGAACGGTGATAGTGCCGGTACGCGGGGAACCAACCCACTCAAGGAGAATCAAGATGAATTTCAAGACACTGACGGGCGCCACCCTCGCCGCTACGCTCGCCTTTGCGCCGCTGGCGCATGCCGAGATCGTGATCGGCCTTATCGCGCCGCTGACCGGCCCGGTCGCTGCCTATGGTGATCAGGTCAAGAACGGCGCCCAGGTCGCCGTCGACCAGATCAACAAGAACGGCGGCATTCTCGGCGAACAGGTCGTGCTGAAACTGGCGGACGATGCGGGTGAACCGAAGCAGGGCGTTTCCGCCGCAAACCAGATCGTTGGCGAAGGCATTCGCTTTGTCGTCGGCCCGGTCACATCCGGCGTCGCGATGCCTGCATCCGACGTGCTCGCCGAAAACGGCATCCTGATGGTCACGCCGACAGCAACCACGCCGGACCTCACGAAGCGCGGCCTGACGACCATCCTGCGCACCTGCGGCCGCGACGATCAGCAGGCCGAAGTCGCGGCGGCCTACGTGCTGAAGCAGTTCAAGGACAAGCGTATCGGCATCCTCAACGACAAGGGCGCCTACGGCAAGGGCCTTGCCGACGCCTTCAAGGCAACGCTGAACGCTGGCGGCGTCACCGAAGTCTTCAATGACGCCCTGACTCCCGGCGAGAAGGACCTGAGCGCGCTCACCACCCGCCTGAAGGCCGAAAAGGTCGATGTCCTCTACTTCGGCGGCTACCACCCGGAAGCCGGTCTTCTGGTGCGTCAGTTGCATGACATCTCCGCTCCGATCCAGATCATCGGCGGTGATGGCCTTTCCAACACCGAATTCTGGAGCATCGGCTCGGACGCCGCTGCCGGCACAGTGTTCACCAACGCCTCGGACGCGCTGAAGAATGACAGCTCCAAGGCAGCAGTCGCAGCCCTCGAAGCTGCGAAAATTCCGCCAGAAGCCTTCACACTGAACGCCTTCGCAGCAGTCGAAGTGATCAAGGCCGGCATCGAGAAAGCCGGAAGCGCCGAAGACGCGACCGCCGTTGCAGCGGCGTTGAAGACCGGAGAGCCGATCAAGACCGCTATCGGCGATGTCACCTATGGCGAAACCGGCGACCTGACCTCGCAGAGCTTCTCGCTCTACAAATGGGAAGGCGGCAAGATCGTCGCTGCCGAATAATCCGGATTGCTATCCAGGGATCGGGCGCTTCGGCGCCCGATTTCATTTTGGCCAGCAGGCCTCGCGAACTGCTCAGCCGATACCCACAACCTACGCAGTGATTTCCGTCTACCGCCTATGCAATGGCGCTAGGCAGCGTCTATGCTGTGAACGGAGCAATCACCGGCAAGACAGGCAAGAAGCAGGAAGCGTCATGAGCAAGAGACTGGAAAAGCTGATCGACCAGGGCACCGGCCGCGTGTCCGCCGATATCGTCCTCAAGGGCGGCCGTTTCTTCGATCTGGTGACCGGCGAACTCGTTGCTTCAGACATCGCCATCTGCGGCGACCGGATCGTCGGCACCTGCGGAGATTATGAAGGTGTCGAGGAGATCGACATCACCGGCAGGATCGTCGTTCCCGGCTTCATCGACACGCATCTGCACATCGAATCCTCGCTCGTTACCCCGCATGAATTCGACCGCTGCGTCCTGCCATATGGTGTGACGACGGTGATCTGCGATCCGCATGAGATCGCCAATGTGCTCGGTACCGAGGGCATCCAGTTCTTTCTCGACTCGGCACGCGAAACGATCATGGATATTCGCGTGCAGCTGTCGAGCTGCGTGCCGGCGACGCATCTGGAAACCTCCGGCGCCAACCTGCCGATCGAGAAACTGCTGCCGTTTCGCGACCATCAAAAGGTCATCGGCCTGGCAGAATTCATGAATTTTCCCGGCGTCATCCACAAGGACCCGGTCTGCCTTGCCAAGCTTGAAGCCTTTCAAGGCGGCCATATCGATGGACATGCGCCGCTTTTGCGCGGCCTTGACCTCAACGGCTATCTGTCGGCAGGCATCCGAACTGACCATGAATGCACGACCGCAGAGGAAGCGCTCGAAAAAATCCGCAAGGGCATGCACATTCTCGTGCGCGAGGGCTCCGTCTCCAAGGACCTGCATGCGCTGATGCCGATCCTCACCGAACGCCTCTCGCCGTTCCTCGCGCTCTGCACCGACGATCGCAACCCGCTCGACATCGCCGAACAGGGCCATCTCGACTACATGATCCGCGAAGCGATCGCGCAAGGCACCGAACCACTGGCCGTCTATCGCGCGGCGTCGATCTCTGCCGCCCGCGCCTTCGGCCTTCGCGACCGTGGCCTGGTCGCGCCCGGCTGGCGTGCAGACCTCGTGATTGTCGATAGCCTCGAAAACTGCAAAGCGGAGCGGGTCTTTGCCGGCGGACGTCTCGTTACCGACGAGTTGTTTGCCACCCGCCGGCCGGTTGCACCAGTCGGGCTCGACAGCGTCAAGGCCGGCCACATCAATGCCGCCGATTTCGGTGTGCCTTATGCCGAAGGCGAGACCTCGGTCATCGGCGTGCTGCCCGGAAAGATCATCACCGAACATCGCCGCTTCAAGCTGCCGGCATCGGGCAATCAGGCTGGTGTCGATCTCGGCCGCGACATCATCAAGGTCGCCGTCATTGAGCGCCACGGCATCAACGGCAACCACGCCAACGGCTTCGTCCAAGGGTTTGGCCTAAAGAAGGGCGCTATCGCCTCGACCGTCGGCCATGACAGCCACAACATCTGCGTCGTCGGCGTCAACGAGGATGACATGGCATTGGCAGCCAATCGGCTCGGCCAGATCAAGGGCGGCTTCGTCGTCGTCGAGGATGGCATGGTCACCGGCGAGATTTCACTACCCGTCGCCGGCCTGATGAGCCTCGAACCCTATGAAAGCGTTCGCGATACGCTGCACCACCTGCGCGAGGCAGCTTTTGCGTTGGGCGCAACGCTACAGGAACCGTTCCTGCAACTGGCGTTTCTGCCCCTGCCGGTCATTCCGCATCTGAAGATTTCGGACATGGGACTGGTCGACGTCGACAAGTTTGCGCTGATCGGGTGAGAATGGCTTTTGCGACTAACGCATCATATCTTCAGAGATGTCGCGAAAACCGCTTAGCACGCGAACAACGGTCAAAGTCATTTCGCCCGATGTATAGAAGACGATGTAATTACCAACGGGAAAACTACGCAGGTCGTCATGAAGTTCAGACCTTGTCCGCCCAGCATCCGGTTGCCTTGAAAGCATCAACAATACAGATTGTATGCGATCCAATAATCTGTCCGCCGCAGCTTCATTGTCACGGGCGATGTAGCGCCATATCTCTATCAGATCGGCTTTTGCCTTTGGGAGCCGGCGGATTTCAAGCGCCACGAGCAAACTTGGCCTGACGTGCCTCGGATTTTATGGCATCCATATCCATTGGCGCGGATTCACCGCTGGCGAAACCTTCATCGATCGCGGCCTTCAAAGCCTGTAGTTTCGCGGCACGAAATTGCTCTCGCTCTTCCAATGCGCGCAGACCATCGCGCATGATTTCGCTAGCGCTGGCATAACGGCCGCTTGCAAGAAGATCGCGAATGAACCCCTCGTAGTGGGCGCCCAACGTATAGCTCGATGCCATGTCACAGCTCCTCAGAAATCGGCTCGAGAATATATCATTAAATGATACTTGTCTCCTGATTTGAACCTCGAGTTCAGGCTATCCGCCCGCAAAATACGTCCAGCGCGTCAAGCACAATCTCCCCGCCATCTGCCTTCGCAGCAAAACCTGGCATAGGCACCACCTCCGATACGATCACCGCCTTCGGCAACTGTACCGTCTGCGGTCCGCGGCGCAGATTGAAAACGAACAGCAGCGTCTCTCCACCCTTCTCCCGCGTGAAAGCCAGGATGTCCTGATTGGTTTCGAGAAAGGTCATGCTGCCATCCAGCAGCGGCGCGTGCGCCTTGCGGAAAGCCAGCGTCTGCCGATAGTGGTCGAGCACGGAACCCGCCACCTCGTCCTGCTGATCGACAGCCAGCGGGCGGTGTTCGGCGGGCACCGGCAGCCACGGCTTGACGCCGGAAAACCCGGCATAGTCAGTGACCTTTTCCCAGACCATAGGCGTGCGGCATCCGTCGCGACCTTTGAAAGCCGGCCAGAAGCGGATGCCGTAGGGATCGCGCAGGTCGGCCAATTCCAGTTCGGCTTCCGGCAGAGCCAATTCCTCGCCCTGATAGAGGCAGATTGAGCCGCGCAGGGCGGCAAGCACCGAGATCGCCAGCTTGGCCACCCGTTCGCGTTCTTCCCTGGTCTGTGCGAAACGGCTGACATGCCGCGTGACGTCATGGTTGGAGAAGGCCCAGCAGACCCAGCCGTCGGTCACCGCATCCTGAAACGCCTGAACGCAGCGGCGGATATGGGTGGCCGTGAAATCCGGGCCGAGAAGGTCGAACGTGTAGCACATCTGCAGCTTGTCGCCGCCGCCCGTATACGCGGCTACCGTCTTCAAGGATCGCGCGCCGTCGCCGACCTCGCCTACCGACGCACGATCTCCGAATTCGTCGAGAAGCGCGCGAAAGCGCTGCAGGAAACCGATATTTTCCGGCTGCGTCTTGTCGTAGAGGTGGTTCTGCATGCCATAGGGGTTGACGTCGGGTGCATCCAGCCCGATCGCGTCCTCGTCATAAACCAGTGGCGGATTGTCCCGCAGTTCCTTGTCGTGGAAATAGAAATTGACGGTGTCGAGCCGGAAACCGTCGACGCCACGCGTCAGCCAGAAGCGGACGGTTTCCAGCAAGGCCTCCTGCACATCCGGGTTGTGGAAGTTGAGATCCGGTTGTGAGCCCAGAAAATTGTGCATGTAATACTGCTTGCGCACGCCATCCCATTCCCAGGCAGGCCCGCCGAAGATCGACAGCCAGTTGTTCGGCGCCGTGCCATCCGGCTTCGGATCGGCCCAGACGTACCAGTCGGCTTTCGGGTTGGTGCGGTCAGACCGGCTTTCCTTGAACCAAGGATGCTGGTCGGACGTGTGCGAGATCACCTGGTCGATGATGACCTTGATGCCCAATTCATGCGCCTTGTTCAGCATCGCGTCGAAATCGGCGAGCGTGCCGAACATCGGATCGACATCGCAATAGTCCGACACATCATAGCCCATGTCGGCCATCGGCGAGGTGAAGAATGGCGACAACCAGATGGCATCGACGCCGAGGCTGGCGATATAGGGCAGCCGCTGCGTTACCCCTTTCAGATCGCCGAGACCGTCCCCTGTCGTATCCTGGAAGGAGCGTGGATAGACCTGATAGATCACCGCGCCGCGCCACCAATCGGGATTGGACTTCAAGGGAGATGCCATCAAAAAACTCCGCGATCACAGGGATATGCGCAAAGATGTATCGTCGCAGCAGGAGCGAGTAAACGGCATTCCCTGCCGTTTGCGGAGATTGACGGGCGCCGATGCAAAAATGATGATGGCGCAACTATCCCTGCCAGCCACGACCTCCGGAGAAGCCAGTGCAGCGCCAGTTTCCGAAAACCTTTTCGCCGATCCAATTGCGCCACAAGATGCTACGAAACCGCATCGTCTTCGGCGCCCACACGGCCAACATGGCGGAAGATGGCCCGCCGGGCGAGCACCATATCGGCTATTACGCAGGGCGGCGTTGGAGATAAGATGAGCGAAGAAACCGTTCCGTTCAGCCTTGCGGCCGCGCACGATCTCGCAGTCGCCGCCCTCATCGGGGCCGGCGCAAGTCCGGCGATGGCGACTTCCCTTGCTCGCGCGACGGTGGACGCGGATGCGCGCAGCCCGCCGGCTGTCGGTTTTTCCCATCTGGTCGACTACCTTGAAAGCCTCGTTGCCGGTCGTATCAACGGGAAGGCCGCACCCCGGAGGACAAACCCCGCCCCCGCGCTGATCCGCATGGACGCCGATGGCGGCATCGCGCAACTCGGCTTCGATCTCGCCTTCGACGATCTTGTCGAAAAGGCCCGGACCTTTGGCATCGCTCTTTTTGCCCAGGCAAACAGCTATACCTCCGGCGAACTCGGTGATTACGTCTTCCGGCTCACGGAACAAGGCCTCGTCGGCATAGCCGCGACCAACGGCCCTGCACTGATCGCCGGTTCGGGCGGCAGCAAACCGGTCTATTGCACCAACCCGCTTGCGTTCGCCGCTCCCCGCAAGAACGGCGCGCCGCTCCTCATCGACCAGTCCTCCAGCGCCACTGCCTTCGTCAACATCCGCCATGCAGCGGCGCGCGGCGAGCCGATACCGGCGGGCTGGGCCGTCGATGCGATGGGACAGCCGACCACCGACGCGAAAGAAGCGATGAAAGGCGCGATGATTGCCTACGGCGGGCCACGCGGCGCCAATATCGCTCTGATGGTCGAGGTGCTGGCGGCGGGCTCAAGCGGCGCCAACTGGTCGCTCGATGCGCCGGATTTCGCCAGCGGCGACCGGACACCCGGCACGGGCCTCACTGTCGTCGCGATTGCTCCCTCACTGCTCGACGAAGGGTTCGAAGACCGGCTCGACGCGCAATTGACGCGGCTGTCGACCGGATACGGTATCCATATCCCCGGGGCTTCGAAATTCGCGTCTTTCATCACCGCGCG
The DNA here is from genome assembly GCA_900471525.1 of Hyphomicrobiales bacterium. GTDB lineage: Bacteria > Pseudomonadota > Alphaproteobacteria > Rhizobiales > Rhizobiaceae > Pararhizobium. The sequence continues at coordinate 78,748 of UCEZ01000052.1, forward strand.
CAGCGAAGGCATCCGCTTGCCTTCCGCGCTGGTAAGCCGTATCTCCGCTTTCGCAAAAGGACGTGAATAGGGGGAGAATTTCATGGCGGGCAGGCTGCTTTCGATCGGCGAGTGCATGGTGGAACTGATGCAGGCCGAGGGCGATCTCCTTCGCAAGGGCTATGCCGGCGATACCTTCAACACCGCCTATTACGCCCGGCTGTTCCTGCCGCAGGACTGGTCCGTCGATTACCTGACCGCCGTCGGTACCGATACGGTGTCCAATGAAATGCTGGCCTTCATCGAAAAGACCGGCGTCGGTACCGGCCATATCCGCCGCGTCGAGGGCCGCTCGCCGGGCCTCTACATGATCCACTTGAAGGACGGCGAACGCAGCTTTTCCTACTGGCGCTCCGTTTCGGCCGCCAAGACGCTCGCCGACGACGCGGACCACCTGCGTGCAGCCATCGAAGCCTCCGACATTCTCGTCTTTTCCGGTATCACCCTGGCGATCCTTGCGCCGCCGGCCGTCGAAACGCTTCTCTCGGAACTGCGCCGCGCAAAGGCGGCAGGAAAGCTCGTCGTCTTCGATCCCAACATCCGGCCACGCCTCTGGGACGACAAGCGATACATGCTGGAAACGATCTCCGCCGGCGCCCGAGCGTCCAGCCTCGTCATGCCGAGCTTCGACGATGAGGCCACGCATTTCGGCGATAGCGATATCGCTGCGACGATCGCACGGTATCGGGGTCTAGGCATCGACAAGATCGTAGTGAAGGACGGACCGAGCGGCGTCACCTTGAGTTTCGACGGTGGCGCATCACAATTCGTTGCCTCGGCCAAGGTCGACAAGATCATCGACACGACGAGCGCCGGCGACAGCTTCAACGGCGCATTCCTTGCCCGCTATGCCGTCGATGGCGATCCGGTTGCTGCGGCCGGTTTTGCGGCTGCGACGGCGGCATCGGTCATCCAGCATCACGGCGCCCTGGTCGCGAGGGACAAGCTGCCCACCGCGTGAAAGCGCTCGACATTTGATCGATTCAGCACCAAAATCGATCCTTTTGGCACTGATTTCCACCATAATGGCTCTATCCTACGCTTGTCGATGAAGCCAAGGAGATCGGAATGATCGGGAAATTGATGACAACAACCGTTTTCGCGGCGGCAAGTCTGGGTACGGCCTTCGCTGCGGATTTTAAAGTGACCAGTCGCGACTTTGCGTCGGGCAAGGTCGAGCAGGCGCAGTTCGCGAACGCCATGGGCTGCACCGGCGGAAACGTTTCGCCGGAAATTTCCTGGTCGAACGCGCCAGAGGGCACCAGGAGTTTTGTGGTGACGCTCTACGACAAGGATGCGCCGACGGGATCGGGCTGGTGGCACTGGGTCGTCAAGAATATCCCTTCGGACACGACGTCTCTGCCCCCGGGCGCCGGAAACGAGGCCGCGAAGCTGCCGAAAGGCGCCATGATGACGCCGACCGATTTTGGTATTCCCGGCTATGGCGGTGCCTGCCCGCCCGAAGGCACGGAGCACGACTATACGATCACGGTAAAGGCGCTGGGCGTCGACAAGCTACCCGTACCGGAGAATGCCACACCGGCGCTCATCGGTTTCGTCAGCAACATGAACACCCTTGCCGTCGCGATCATCTCCGCAAAGGGCGGCCGATAGAAAATAATGAGCGAAGAGCTTTTCCAGGATGAACGGGACATGCCGCGCGGCGACACCCGGCCGCGGCATGTCGGCGCTGCGTCCCGCGAAACGGCTGCCATCACGGCAACGCCCAGGCCCGGTGTAAATTCGGCACCCTCGGACCACAGGATTTTCGTTCGTCCGTCCGTGGGTGTCGCCGCCCGGATCGTCCAGCACAACCGGTTGCGATACTCCAATATCGTCATCAACCGCCCGCTGATCATTCTCATCGAGCATGGCAGGAAAATCCTGTGCAACGGCGACTTTGAACTGACGATCAAGGCGGGCAGCGCCGTGGCGCTCTGCCAAGACCAGGTGTTCGACGTCGTCAACGAGGCGGACGCCGACGGCGCCTACCAGGCCCGCTGGATCACTTTCGATCCCGAGCTCATCCTTGGCCAATCTCCCCCGGCAAGCACGACACCGCCTATCGAAAGAGCGCTGGCGCTTGGCGGGCCGGAAAAGGGATTTCTCGATGCCTATCATCTGGCGACCCAGGCGATTGCCGAGCCCGGCAGCGTGCCCGAGGCCATCGCCGTTCACCGCATGAAGGAACTTCTGATCTGGCTCGATCTTGCGGGCGGCCGCTTCGCCCTGCCCCGCCCCACCGGCTTTGCATCCCGGGTCAGAAACATCCTGGCATCGGAACCGGGAGAGAGCTGGTCCGGTGCCGGGCTCTGCACCAAGCTCGGCGTCAGCGAAGCAACACTGCGGCGCATGCTATCGGCCGAGGGCTGGTCTTTCCAGTCGCTGCTTGCCGATGTCCGGATGTCGGCGGCCATGCAACTGCTGCAGTCCACCGACCTGCCGGTTCTGCACATCGCCCAGGAAGTCGGTTACGAATCGCAGTCGCGGTTCGCATTGCGATTTCGCAGCCGGTTCGGTTTCGCCCCGAGCGCTATTCGCGGCCACAGGCGTTGACTAACGTCGATTTCTTCGTGACTTGATCATGGCGCGGCGCGGCATCAATGCCACGCCAACCGGTTACTTCCGCTTCTTGCGGTTTTCGAACGGGTTTTCCGACGCTCTCAAATGGATGCGGATCGGTACGCCCGGCATCTGGAAATCGTTGCGCAGGCCGTTGGTCAGATAGCGAATATAGCTTTCCGGAACGGATTCCGGCCGCGTGCAGGAGATCATGAAGCCCGGCGGACGAGCCTTGACCTGCGTCATGTACTTCAGCTTCAGGCGGCGACCGGACACTGCCGGCGGCGGATGCTGGATCTGCTGCGATTCCAGCCATTTGTTCAGCTTGGCGGTGGAAATGCGGCGGTTCCAGGTCTTGTCCGTATCGATGATCGACTGCATCAGCTTGTCGAGGCCATAGCCCGTCTGGCCGGAGATCGGCACGGCCCGGATGCCGCGCACCTGCGGCAGCAGGCGTTCGGTCTTTTCACGCAGGTCGGCCAGCAGCGCCTGCGCGTCTTCCACCAGATCCCACTTGTTGAAGGCGAGGATTGCGGCACGACCTTCACGCGCAACGAGATCGACCAGCTGCAGGTCCTGCTTCTCGAACGGGATGGTCGCGTCGAAAACGATAACGACGGATTCGGCGAAACGGATGGAGCGCAGGCTGTCGGCAACGGAAAGCTTTTCGAGCTTTTCCTGCACCCGCGCCTTCTTGCGCATGCCGGCGGTGTCGAACATCTTGATGGTACGGCCGCGCCAGTCCCACTCGACGGAAATGCTGTCGCGGGTGATGCCTGCTTCCGGGCCGGTCAAAAGGCGGTCTTCACCGAGGAACCGGTTGATCAGCGTCGACTTGCCGGCATTCGGGCGGCCGATGATCGCCACGCGCAACGGCTTGGTGTCGTCATATTCCGGCTCGAAATGCTCGTCTTCTTCTTCGCCCGGCTCATGGCGAAGATCGATATCGGTTTCCGCCTCATCGATCTCCGGCGGGAAGGCGCGGTCCTCGCCGAGCGCGGCGACGATGGCGTCACGCAGGTCGATCATGCCCTGCCCGTGTTCGGCCGAGATGGCAACGGGCTCGCCGAGCCCCAGCGTGAAGGCGTCGTAATAGCCGCCGTCGGATCCCTTTGCTTCGGACTTGTTGGCAACCAGCACCACCGGCTTGCCGCGGCGGCGCAGCATTTCGCCGAGCGTCTCGTCGGCCGGCGTCAACCCGTATTTGGCATCGACGACGAAGAGCGTCAGGTCGGCCTCGTCGATGGCCGCTTCCGTCTGCAACCACATGCGGCCCTGAAGCGTTTCCGGTCCGGATTGCTCGAGGCCGGCGGTATCGACGATGGTGAAGCGCAGGTCGACGAGCTTGGCGTCGCCCGGCCGCCGGTCACGGGTAACGCCCGGCGTATCGTCGACAAGTGCCAGCTTCTTGCCAACCAGACGGTTGAAAAGCGTCGACTTTCCGACATTGGGGCGCCCAACGATGGCGACGGTGAAGTTCATCGAATAATCCTGTCTTCAGAGCATCCGAAACCGTCATGCTCCAATTTTGTTTTCGCGGGCGTCCGTTCAGGACGCCTTTCCGCTCGCGGTAATCAGGTCGAGCAACATCTGGGCGCGGTTTGCCAGATTGCGCGGAGTCTCCGCATCATCGGCGATCTGCTGGAACCAGGTCTTGGCCTTTGCCATGTCGCCGGCCTTGTAGGCTGCAAGACCGAGCGCCTCGCGCGCCGAATGCCGCAATCCATTGGCAGGGACGGCAAGCTGCTCGGCCTCGGCCGAAACCTGCTCATAGGTGCCGGTATCGACCAGAAGATAGGCGGCACGCATGCGGGCCGCATCGCGCATGGCCTGCGGCAAGCTGGCATCCTTGGCGATGTCGGAGAAGACCTGAACGGCGGCAGCCGTATCGCCCTTCTGCGCCTGCAGGGTTGCTGCGCGCATCTTCGCCAGAACCGGATAGGCGCCGTAGCCATCCTTCTCCAGCGCGGTCAGCGCTGCGAGCGCCTCGTCGGTCTTGTTTTCCTTCGACAGCGTCAGGGCTGCGAGGAACTGGTCGCCTGACTGGGAGGCCGAGGTCTCATGCCAGTATTCGTAGCCCACCTTGCCGATGGTGCCGAGCACGATGAGAATGGCGATCCCGATGATGACACTGCCGAACCGCGTCCAGACGGCTTTCACCTGTTCGGAGCGCAGTTCTTCGTTGACCTCGCGGATAAAGCTGTCGTCCTGGTTCGCCATTCCTAAGTTCCGGTTGCCCGGCCTTCCCTGCAAAGATGAATGTAAAGATTTCCGCGCTTCTACCGTATTTTGAGGCCGTTGTAAGGGGGCAGCGCGATTTAGCCCCTATTCCCCACGATTAGCCCATCACAATCGGCGCAACGCCGATCAGCCACTCATGCAGTTTCCAGATGAAGAGCAGATAGGCGGCCACGCCGATGAGGACTGCGAACAGATCGTATCGCGTTGAACGGAATACCGGAAGCACCAGCTCTCCGGCCCGCTGCCGCCGCTTGAGCGAGATGCGCATGACGACGGCCCAGGCCAGGAACGAGGCAAACAGCAGCACCGACGATGTCTCGCCATTGGCGAGCAGATGGGCGAGCGCCCAGATCTTGATCGACAGGATCTGCGGATGCTTGACCGCCACGGCAATGCGACCGGCCGGCAGGAAGCCGGCGGCAAGACAGATGAAGGCAACGAGCATCAACAGCAGCGAGATATGCTTGAGGAAGACCGGCGGATTGTAAAGCATCCCGGTCGTAGCCCTCGCCTCGCCGAAACCATAGATGACCAGACCGAGGCCGACCAGGCTGATGACGGTATAGATGCCCATCCAGGCGCTCTTCCCGTTGCGCTCGATAATCGAAGCACGCAAGCCCGGCGCCACGACGCGCACGAGATGCATGCCCAGAAAGATGACGATCCCCAGAACCAGCAATGCCATGATATCCACCCGTCTTGTTTGAGGTTTGCACCTCTTCGCATAGCCGGATCGCACCCAAGTTTAAAGAGCGATCAAAGGATTGCCGTATTCTTGGGTCAGGGGTCTCAATCCCGCATTCGCCGCCCAAGGTTTTCGCATGCCCAGAATTTCCGTTGCTCACGGCCTTGCTGCCGCATTGGCATTGGTCCCCACTCTTGCCCATGCCGTTGAGCCGCCGGCACCGGCCGAGCGCAAGCAGCTCGTCATCATTTCCTTCGACGGCGCCCACGACAACAAGCTCTGGGAAAAGAGCCTGGAGATGGGCAAGCGGACGGGGGCGCATTTCACCTATTTCCTCTCCTGCACCTTCCTGATGACCAGGGCGGAAGGTGGCAAGGCCTATCAGGCGCCGGGCCAGAAGGCCGGACGCTCCAACGTCGGCTTCGCCCAGAGCCGCGAAGAGATCCAGGACCGCGTCCATCACATCTGGCAGGCGCATCTGGAGGGGCACGACATCGGCAGCCATGCCTGCGGTCATTTCGATGGCAAGGGCTGGAGCCAGGCGGACTGGCAACAGGAATTCACCGCCTTCCACGCAGCGCTTGCGAACGCCTGGAAAGCAGGTGGCATCGAAAGCGAAGAACCTGAAGGTTGGGCCGATTTCGCTGCCGAGGACATCAAGGGATTCCGCGCCCCCTATCTGTCGCTGAGCGACGGACTGCTGCCAGCCCTGAAAAAGGATGGCTTCACCTATGACGCCAGCCTTGTCACCAAAGGCCCGGGCTGGCCATCCAATGCGGACGGAATACCGCGCTTCGGCTTGCCTTTGATCCCGGAAGGGCCACAGCAGCGCCGGGTGATCGGCATGGACTACAATCTCTTCATCCGCCACTCGATGGGCGTGGAGAACAGGAAAGACAGCGCTGTCTTCGAAGCGCGTACGATCGAGGCCTATCGGAAAGCCTTTGAGGCGCAATATCAGGGCAACCGCATTCCCCTGCAGCTCGGCTTTCATTTCGTCGAAATGAACGGCGGCGCCTATTGGCGGGCGCTCGACCGGTTCCTGACGGAAACTTGCGGCAAGCGGGATGTTGCCTGCGTCAGCTATGCCGAGGCTCTGCCGCTGATCGCCAACCAGAAAAAGGCGGATCGCTCCGCCTTTTGATGTGTCTTTCCTACGAATACCTCTCGTTCACGGCTTGGCAGCCGCGAACTCGCCATCCGTTTCCTCACGTGCCAGATAACGCTGGTCGATGTCAGGCAGTGGCGCATCGTCGATCGCCGCTTCGAAGGCTTTCAGGCGCTTGTGGATCGACAGAAGCTCGATGATCGTTGACCAGTAGTTCACCAGATACTGGAACGAGTTGCTGACCTCGCCGAAAGCGGTCGAAATCTGCTGCCAAATGCCAAGGGTGATTTGCCCAGCCACGAACGTCGGAATGAGTATGAAATTCAGGAAAATAGCGTCGAGCTGGCCATAGGAATAGCGCGCCACGTTGAAATAGGCATAGTGCCAGTACATGCGGAAATAGTTGCGGCGCACATTCTCGTAAAGCTCTCTCACCGTAACCGGCTGCGCGCGATCCGCATGATCTTCGCCGTAGACAAGTTCCTTGCGGTATGCCGCCTCAACACGCTGGTTGCGGAAATTCAATCCCGGCAGCTTGATGCCTGCGAACGCCAGAAGTGCCGTGCCGAAAAGCGACCATATGATCGCAAGCCAGAACAGCGCATGAGGAATCGCCCCGATAATGGGTAGATCGGAGACATGCTGCGACATCGCGAAAAGCAGCGGCAGGAAGACGACCAGCGTCATAACCGAGTTGATGAGCGTGACGCCAAGACCTTCAAGGATATTGGCGAAACGCATCGTATCTTCCTGAACGCGCTGCGAGGCACCCTCAATATGCCGGAGCTTGTCCCACTTCGACATATAGAAATCATTCATCGCGGTGCGCCAGCGGAAGACGTAGTGATTGGTGAAGAAAGCCGTGATGACGTTCAGTGCGACGCCGACAAAGCCAATTTCCAGGAAGTTCAGTTGTAGTGCGTAAAACTGACCGGCCGTGATCCCCGGCTTTTTCGCAAGAGCGTCTTGCAGCAGGTCGAAGAACGGGCCTCGCCAATTGTTGATCGCGACGGACGTCTGCACGGAGAAGTAGGCGATGAAAATGATAAATGCCGATCCCCAGATGGACCAGTTAGCCCAGGGATGATCCTTTTCGATCACTTTCCAAGCGCTGCCAAAGATCAACACGAAGATCGTGAAATAAAGATAGAACCACAGATTGTCGGAGGTAAAGAAGAAGGCGAGACCAATTGGCGGCTTCTCTCCCGGAGCAAGGGGCGGCAAGCCGACCGCGGCGCCGATCTGTGGTCCGACAGTGTACCAAACGAGAATGCAGATAAGTGACCAGATTGCGCCGGAGGTAAAAAACAGCTTCGGCTTGGGAAAGAAGGAATGGAACAAGAGGCAACACTCACGTTTCTTGAGGCGGGCGAACACCCACACTTCGAAGCAGCGAAACTAGGGCAAAACCCCTCACGTGCCAATCAACTCAAGCTAATGTTACCGTTATTTAATCGCGACCCCATCATTCGCCGGTAGCAGCAACGATACGACGCATCTCCATCCAGGTGAGCGCAGCGCAGAAAAGCAGCACCCCCGCCGCAAGCAGCGTCGGCGCGGTAAAGCTGCCGCTGTCTTGAGCCAGCCAGCCGGCAACCAAAGGCCCGATGATCTGGCCGACGCCGAAGGCGGCGGTCATGAAGGCGAGTGCCTTGCGCGGGCTTTGCGGTGCAAGCGCCCGGCCGATCTGCAGGCCATAGGCGGTGACCATGATGAAGGTCAGTCCAAGCATCAGGCCGCCGATCAGCGGCGCATAGGGCGACGGCAGGGAAACGGCAAGGACGAGACCGACCGCCTCGACCAGCAGGCCCGCCAGATAAACCCCGACGATCCCCAGGCGCGGCACGGCGCGGCGCCACAGGTGAACGGAAACGGCGGCGCTGAGGCCGGTGATGAGCCAGGCGAGGAACTCGACCGTGTGATCGGTCGCCCCCTGCCGCGCCATGGCGACGAGAAAGGTCGCGGTGATGACATAACCGAAGCCGAACAAGCCGTAGGTGAGCGTGATGACGAACAGTGGACGGGTCCAGACCAGCGGCTTTTCCTTCTCGGTGCTTTTTCCCACGGCCGGGCCTGATGGCAGCAGGCTCGCCGCGATGACGGTCCCGATGCAAGCAATGATGGCGCCGCCGAACCACGCGGCCTGCCAGCCCGCCAGCACACCGAAACCGCCGGCGGGCAGCAGAAAGACCATCAACGACGATACCGCGATACCGATGCCGACGCCGCCGAAATGGATGGATTGCACGTGCGGATTGCCGGCGGCCAGCCCCCTGCTGAGCACGATTGCCGAGGTGAAGATCATCGTGAAGGCGCTGGCGACACCGGCAAGAAACCGGATCACCGAAAACGTGAGCAAGGACGATGTCAGCCCCATGGCAAGGAGCAACGCCGCGGTCGCAACCAGTGCCGACAGGCTGATCACGCGCTCGCGCCCGGCCGCCCAGCCATAACCGGCAGCAACGGCACCGACGAGATAACCGATGAAATTGGCCGAGGCGACAAGGCCCGCATCGGCAGGAGACATGCCAAGATCGGCCATAATACCGGGCAGGATCGGCGTATAGGAAAAGCGGCCGAAGCCCATGGCAACCGCCATGGCGATGGCGCCGGCAAAGGCCGTGGGAGCAAGGCTCGGGTTCAACGGGCGATCCAGCGTCGTCATCCGATAGTTATCGCAATGCAGCATGGCGGCGACAAACGACAAAAATTGATGGTGTCGTTCAGCGGTGTGAATGCAAGAACAGCCTCATTGAGGCATGGCTTACCCCGGTAGGGTCACGACCAGCGGCCCATTGCGGGTAACGATCACCGTATGCTCGTACTGCACCGTCGGCGCGCGCGGTTCGCTGTAGAGCGTCCATTCGTCATCGCCGCCTTCTGCCCATTGCGCGCCCAGCGACAGGAACGGCTCGACGGTAAAGACCATGCCGTCGGTCATCCGCCGCTTCTCGTGTTTGTCCGGCCACGTGGCGATTTCGGTGGGCTCCTCGTGCAACGAGCGGCCGACGCCGTGGCTGGCGAGGTTGGTGACGAGCGTATAGCGGTTCTTCTTGGCAAAACTGCCGATGGCATTGCCGATCGCAGCCAGCGGCTTGCCGGCCTTCACCTCGTTCAGCCCGACCCACATGGCACGCTTGCCGTCGCGGCAGAGACGCTCGATCTGCGGCTTTATGGGAGGAACGGCGAAGGACGCGCCGGTATCGGCAAACAATCCGTTCTTTTCGGCCGAAACGTCGATATTGACGAGATCGCCGGCCTTGATGACCCGCGCACCCGGAATGCCGTGGGCGACCTCCTCGTTGACGCTGATGCAGGTGGCGCCTGGGAAATTATAGGTGAGTTCCGGCGCGGAGCGCGCGCCGGCATCTTCCAGAACCTTGCGGCCGATCGCGTCGAGCTCCGCCGTCGTCATGCCGGGCTCAAGCGCCGTTGCCATCACCTGTATCGCATTGGCGCAGATGCGGCCGATTTCCTTCAGCCGCTCGAGGTCTTCATCGTTGTTGAGTGTCATCGTCTCTCGCTTTCGGCTGTTTATGTAACGCGCCGAAAGCGGCCAATCCAGACGCTGACTATAGGAAAATCGATGAATTCAGGCAGGTTCGGGCTGTTTCTTCTCGTCCGCCAGCGCGGCCCGAACCAGCGGCGCCACTTTCGTGCCGTAGAGTTCGATGCCACGCATGATCTGGTCATGCGGCATCAGGCCGATCGCCATCTGCAGGAGGAAACGGTCGTTCTTGAAGATCTTCTGGTGCCGGATGATCTTTTCGGCGACCGTATCGGGGTCGCCGAGAAAGAGATTGCCGTTCGGCCCGATCGACTGGTTGAAATGCGTCCGGTTGGTCGGCCCCCAGCCGCGTTCGCGGCCAATGCGGTTCATCACCTCCGCCTGCGGCCCATAGAACTGGTCGCCCGCCTTCTCATTCGTATCGGCGATGAAGCCATGAACGTTGATGCTGGTCTTCAGCTTAGCAGCGTCCTGCCCGGCCCGGCGGGCGGCTTCGCGATAGAGATCAAACAACGGCGCATAGCGCGCCGGCTCGCCACCGATGATCGCCAACGCCACCGGCAATCCGAGCGCACCGGCCCGCGCCACCGACTGCGGCGTGCCGCCAACGGCGATCCACACGGGAAGCGGATCGTTCACAGGGCGCGGATAGACGCCACGGCCGTTGATGGGCGCGCGCTTCTCGCCGGACCAGGTGACCTTTTCACCCTCGCGAATGGCAAGCAACAGGTCCAGCTTCTCGGAAAACAGTTGATCGTAGTCTTCGAGATCGTAGCCGAACAATGGGAAGGACTCGATGAAGGACCCACGACCCGCCATGATCTCAGCCCGGCCATTGGAAATCAGATCGAGCGTTGCGAACTGCTGGAATACCCGCACTGGATCGTCCGAACTCAGCACCGTGACGGCGCTGGTCAGCTTGATATTCTTCGTGCGGGACGCAGCCGCGGCAAGGATCATCGCCGGCGCTGAAGCCACATAATCCGGCCGGTGATGCTCGCCGAGCCCGAAGACGTCGAGACCGACCTGATCGGCCAGTTCGATCTCCTCGATCAGGTGGCGCACCCGCTCCTCGCCCTCCCTGCCGCGCCCGTTTGGCGCCTCGGGATGAACGTCGCCGAATGTGTAGAGACCAAGTTCCATGATGCCCTGCCTGCTAGAAAAGCCCACAACGGGCGAAATGGTGGTTGACCTCACACATAATCATCTGTGCGAATCGCACACAGCACGAACGGCGAAACGGTGTGTTCCGCGGGGATGATCAATCGTCCCAAGGGTTAAGGAGCCGGACGCCAGTCCCCTGGAAATCACGAATATTGCGGGTGACCAGAATGAACCCATGACGGAGCGCAATTGCTGCGATCATTGCATCCCGTTCAGGTTTGCGATCAGGCACATGGAGAGTGGCACAGATTTGTGCACTGACCTGATCGAATGCCAGAATCCGATCGCGAAAGGCTGCCAGTACGTAATCGTAAATCCAAGACCGCAGAACAGTTGCTTGCGGGATGTCCCGGCGCATCAGCGAAAGACAACCGATCTCCAACTCCATCAAAGTGATGGCCGACAGATAAAATGAAGTTTCTCCACTCTTGTTCGACCAACTCAGAACGTTCGGATGGCAGGTATTGTTTCCGAGCTTACGAAATTCGGAGATAACATTCGTATCGAGAACATACATCAGGAAAAATCGGGAATCTTAAGTCCCATATCATCACTTATCCTTGGAAACTCGAAGTCGATTTCCGCAACCTCAGGCATGAAAAGCAATTCAGCGATCGCCTTTTCCTTGACCGGTTCACCGGGTTTTGAAGCGGTCAGCTTCCTGTATTCTTCAATCGACAAAAGCACATGCGAAGGCTCGCCCCGATCCGTGATGAAAACCGGTTCGCTCTCAGCCGCTTTTTTGGCACGCCCCGTTTCCTGGTTGAATTCCCGGCTGGACATCGTGATCGTCATGAAAACCTCCCGGCTCATTTGTAGCAACGTTACTACATTTGATATCCGGACACAATATTTCTAGGTGTCGCTCAAGGTCCGCCGCACGGCATCCTTCCAGCCCTTGATCTTGGTCTTCCGTGTTGCCTCGTCCATTGTCGGCTCGAACCGGCGATCGCGCGCCCAGGATTTTGCGAAGTCCTTCTGGTTCGGCCAGACCCCCGCGCGGCTGCCGGCAAGCCAGGCGACGCCAAGCGCGGTGGTCTCCAAAATGGTCGGCCGGTCCACCGGGGCATCGAGCAGATCGGACAGGCGCTGCATGGTCCAATCCGAAACCACCATGCCCCCGTCGACACGCAGCACGGTTTCCTTGCCGTCGCTCTTCCAGTCCTTGTGCATCGCATCGAGCAGATCGCGCGTCTGGTAGCAGACCGCTTCCAGCGCCGCGCGGGCAAATTCGGCCGGCCCGGTGTTGCGCGTCATGCCGAAGATCGCACCACGCGCATCCGGGTCCCAATGCGGAGCTCCAAGGCCGGTGAAGGCAGGGACCAGATAAACTTCCTGCGAGGGATCGGCGCTTTCGGCGAGCGTACCCGTATCCGGTGCCGCTTTGATCATCTTCAGTCCGTCGCGCAACCACTGCACCGCGGCGCCGGCAACAAAGATCGAACCTTCGAGTGCATATGTTGTTTCGCCGTCGAGACGATAGGCAATGGTCGTCAACAGCCGGTTCTTCGAGCGTACGATATCCTGTCCCGTATTCAGAAGCGCAAAACAACCGGTGCCGTAAGTGGATTTCATCATGCCCGGCTGGAAGCAGGCCTGGCCGATGGTCGCCGCCTGCTGGTCGCCAGCGACGCCAAGGATCGGGATTTCGGCGCCGAAGACGGACGTGTCCGTCACGCCGAAATCATCAGCGCAGTCGAGAACCTGCGGCAGCATCGCCTCGGGAACGCGCAGGATTTCGAGGAGATCACGATCCCAGTCGTTGGTAACGATATTGTACATCAGCGTACGCGAGGCATTGGTCGCGTCGGTGACGAAAGATTTTCCGCCGGTCAGCCGCCAGATCAGGAACGTATCGACCGTGCCGAAGCAGAGTTCGCCCTTGGCGCCGCGGGTGCGTGCGCCTTTCACATTGGCGAGCATCCATGAGAGCTTGGTGCCGGAAAAATACGGGTCGAGCAACAGGCCGGTCTTCTTCGTAAATGTCTTTTCCAGGCCCTGGCGCTTCAGCTTGTCGCAATAGGAGGCAGTGCGGCGGTCCTGCCAGACGATGGCGTTGTGGATCGGCTTGCCCGTGTCACGCTCCCAGACCACCACCGTCTCGCGCTGGTTGGTGATACCGATCGCCGAAAGTTCACTTGTCTTGATGCCTGCCTTGTGAAGGGCTTCCTTGATCGTCCAGACGACGGTATCCCAGATTTCTTCGGGATCATGCTCGACCCAGCCGGATTTCGGGAAATGCTGCTTGAATTCCTTTTGTCCGTACCCGGCGATCTTCTGGTCTTTGTCGAAGACGATCGCACGGCTCGATGTCGTGCCCTGATCGATTGCGAGAATATATCCGGTCATCCTGCCCCTCCCAGCGTTTCTTGAGCCCGCCCGTCTCTCCTCAAGACCGCAAGCCATTTCAAAAACTTCAATACGATACAAAAACGAATGTCAAACGAAAACAAAACGCAAGTGCGTGCACCGTCGCATATGCGAAAATGCAAGACTCGGGGCGGTAAAAACACAATTGTCACGGTGCCGGTTTTGGGCATAGTTTCAAGAGTCGAAATGAGAAGAAGAGACCGTATGACACAGTCGGCCGGCAGCATCCGCTTCATCCTGAACGACCGGGACATCACGGTGACATCTGTGTCGCCGACCGCGACGCTCCTGGATTTCCTGCGCCTCGAACACCGGCTGACGGGAACCAAGGAAGGCTGCGCCGAGGGCGATTGCGGCGCCTGCACGGTGCTTGTCGGCCGCCTTGCAAACGGCGAGCTCGTCTATGAGAGCGTCAATGCCTGCATCCGTTTCACCGGCTCGCTCAACGCAACTCATGTCGTGACCGTCGAACATCTGGCGGCAAAGGACGGGACCTTGCATCCCATCCAGCAGGCGATGGTCGATTATCACGGCTCGCAATGCGGTTTCTGCACACCCGGCTTCGTCATGTCGCTCTACGGGCTCTGGCTGTCGAAAGACAATCCAGGCCGCGCCGATATCGAGAAGACGCTGCAAGGCAATCTCTGTCGGTGCACGGGCTATGAGCCGATCGTCAAGGCTGCCGAAGCGGTTGCCAGCGCAAGACCAGACGCTCTGTTCGATCCCATCGTGAAAATGCGTAAGGAGATCATCGCCAAGCTGGCCGCGATGCGTTCGCCCGACACCATCCGCCTGTCCGATGGTGATGCAAGCCTGATTGTCCCGGGCACCGCCGCCGCCCTTGCCGATCTTCTGGCCGATCATCCAACAGCAACGGTCGTCGCCGGCTCCACCGACGTCGGCCTTTGGGTCACCAAACAGATGCGCAACCTCAACCCTGTCATCTTCATCAATGGCCTGGAAGAACTCCAATCCATTCACGAAACGGGTGATGGCATCACCATTGGCGCAGGCGTCAGCTACTCGGCGGCCTTCGATCAGATTTCCGCACGCTATCCCGCCTTCGGTCGCCTGCTCGACCGTCTCGGCGGCGAGCAGGTGCGCAATATGGGCACGATCGGCGGCAATGTCGCCAACGGCTCGCCGATCGGCGACACGCCGCCGCCGCTGATTGCGCTTGGGGCCAGCGTGACGCTGCGCTCGAAGAGCGGACCAAGGACCGTGCCGCTTGAGGACTATTTCATCGAATACGGACGGCAGGAGCGCAAACCCGGCGAATTCGTCGAGAGCATTTTCGTGCCGAACCTGCCCGACGACGATCATTTTGCGGTCTACAAGATTTCCAAGCGCCGCGACGAGGATATTTCCGCGCTCTGCGGCGCTTTTCGGATCGCGCTCGATGGGAGCAACCAGGTGACGATGGTCCGCATAGCCTTTGGTGGCATGGCAGGGACACCGAAGCGGGCTGCGAATGTCGAGGCTGCGCTGATGGGCAAGCCCTGGAGTGAAGAGACGATCAAGGCAGCGCAGGCCGCATTCGAGGCCGATTACAAGCCGCTGACCGACTGGCGCGCCACGGCGGCGTATCGCATGCTGGCGGCGAAAAACCTGTTGCTGCGGTTCTTCCTGGAAACGTCAGGCGAAAAAGCGGAACTGGTCCGTTTCGAGGTGACGGCATGAATGCTGGCAATACCATGTTGGAACAGCCCCTCACCCTAGCCCTCTCCCCGCAAGCGGGGAGAGGGAACGAAGGGGGCCGCCGCTGGTCCCTTCGCCCCGTTTCAACGGGGAGAAGGTGGCCGACAGGCCGGATGAGGGGCACACGCGCAACCAATCGGAGCCAGACATAATGGACAAATCCACCTTCGAAGAGCGCAAGACCATCACCGGCCCGATGCATTCGGCTCTACGCCACGACAGTGCCCATAAGCATGTCTCGGGCACCGCGGATTATATTGACGACATTCCGGAACCGGCAGGAACGCTGCATGGCGCCTTGGGCATGACTGACCGTGCCCATGCCGAGATCCTCTCGATGGACCTGTCGGAGGTTGAGGCCTGTCCGGGCGTCGTCTGCGTATTGACGGCGAGCGACATGCCGCATTCCAACGATATCAGCCCCAGCCATCTCGATGACGAGCCGGTGCTGGCCGATGGCCTCGTGCAATTCCATGGCCAACCGGCCTTTGCCGTCATCGCCGAAACCCGCGACATCGCGCGGCGCGCGGCTCGCAAGGCGAAGATCGTCTATCGCGATCTGCCGCACCGCACGGATATCCTTGATGCGCTGGAAAACGGTGCCGAGGTCGTCACCAAGCCGCTGACATTGGCGCGGGGCGATGCCGAGGCCGAACTGGAGCTTGCCCCGCACCGCCTGACAGGCCGAATGCGGATCGGCGGGCAGGAACATTTCTACCTCGAAAGCCACATCGCCATGGCCATTCCCGGCGAGGACGACGAGATCACCGTCTGGTCGTCAACCCAGCATCCGAGCGAAATCCAGCATATGGTCAGCCATGTGCTCGGCGTGCCCTCCAATGCCGTGACGGTGCAGGTTCGGCGCATGGGCGGCGGTTTCGGCGGCAAGGAGACGCAAGGCAACCAGTTCGCAGCACTTGCGGCCGTTGCGGCCAAGAAACTCAATCGCGCCGTCAAATTCCGGCCGGACCGCGACGAGGACATGACCGCGACCGGCAAGCGTCACGATTTTCTGGTCGATTACGATGTCGGCTTTGACGACGAGGGCCGCATCCACGCGGTGAAGGCGAACTACGCCGCCCGCTGCGGCTATTCCTCCGATCTTTCCGGCCCGGTCACCGACCGTGCGCTGTTCCACGCCGACAGTTCCTATTTCTATCCACATGTGAAGCTGACCTCCCAGCCCTTGAAGACGCATACCGTCTCCAACACCGCCTATCGCGGTTTCGGCGGCCCACAGGGTATGGTCGGCGGCGAGCGGATCATCGAGGAAATCGCCTATGCGCTTGGCAAGGACCCACTCGAAATCCGCAAGCTGAATTTTTATGGCGAAAAGGGTTCCGGCCGCGACCTCACCCCCTATCACCAGCAGGTTGAAGACAACATCATCCACCGTATCGTCTCGGAACTGGAGGCGAGCGCCGACTACCAGGTGCGCCGCAAGGCGATCATCGCCTTCAACAAGACGAGCCGGGTGATCCGCAAGGGCATTGCGCTGACGCCGGTGAAATTCGGTATCTCCTTCACGATGACCGCCTTCAACCAGGCCGGTGCGCTGGTTCATGTCTATCAGGACGGCTCGATCCACCTGAACCATGGCGGAACCGAGATGGGCCAGGGCCTTTACACCAAGGTGGCGCAGGTTCTGGCAGACAGCTTCCAGGTCGATATCACCAACGTGAAAATCACCGCGACGACGACCGGCAAGGTGCCGAACACCTCGGCGACCGCCGCCTCCTCCGGCTCCGACCTCAACGGCATGGCAGCTTATGACGCGGCGCGGCAGATCAAGGAGCGATTAGTCGATTTCGCCGCCGAGCGCTGGCAGACGGAACGGGAAAACATCAGCTTCGTACCGAACCACGTGAAGATCGGCGACGAACTGGTGCCCTTCCCTGCCTTTATCAAACAGGCCTATTTCGCCCGCGTGCAGCTGTCGGCCGCCGGTTTCTACAAGACCCCGAAAATCCACTGGGACCGCAATACCGGCCGTGGCACGCCGTTCTACTATTTCGCCTATGGCGCCGCCGTCTCGGAAGTCTCCATAGACACGCTGACCGGCGAATACATGATCGATCGCGTCGATGTGCTGCACGACGTCGGCAAGTCGCTCAATCCAGCGATCGACATCGGCCAGGTGGAAGGCGCCTTCGTTCAGGGCATGGGCTGGTTGACGACCGAAGAACTCTGGTGGGACGACAAGGGCCGCCTGCGCACCCATGCGCCGTCGACCTACAAGATCCCGCTTGCCTCCGACCGGCCGAAGATCTTCAACGTCAAGCTGGCGGAATGGGCCGAGAATGCCGAGATGACCATCGGCCGCTCCAAGGCAGTCGGCGAGCCGCCGTTCATGCTGCCGATCTCGGTGCTGGAAGCCCTTTCGATGGCCGTTGCCAGCGTCGCCGACTATCGCGAGTGCCCGCGGCTCGATGCTCCGGCAACACCGGAACGCGTCCTGATGGCCGTCGAGCGCCTGCGGACAGAAAAAGCATAAAGAGCCTTTGAAATGAACTTTGCAATCGACAGCCTCGAAGCGTTCCTTGAGCGCGAATACAAGCTGGTCGTTGTCGAGATCAAGCAGACGTTTGGTTCAACGCCGCGCGAGACGGGCGCGTTCATGCTGGTCTCGCCGACGGACACACATGGAACCATCGGCGGCGGGCAGATGGAGCATCTGGCCATCGACAATGCCCGTGGTCTCCTTGCAGGCGTCAGCGAGCAGTTCGAAATGGATGTTCCGCTCGGCCCCGATATCGGCCAATGCTGCGGCGGTCGGGTGATCTTGTCGTTCCGCATCGGCGATGATGCCGCACGCGCAGCGCTCCACGCCAAACTCAAACAGAGGCTGGCAACTCTGCCGGAAGTCTGGCTGTTCGGCGCCGGCCATGTCGGCCGGGCACTCGCCGATGCGCTGTTGCTCCTGCCGGTGAAGACCTACGCGGTGGAAACGCGAAAGAGCGAACTCGACCTGATGTCGGCCGGCGCCAGCCATCGACTGGTCGCCATGCCCGAGGCGATCATCAAGGACATCGCGCCCGGCTCAGCCGTCGTCATTCTCACACATGACCACGCCCTCGATTTCCTGATCACCAGGGAAGCGCTTGGCCGCGACGATCTGGCCTATATCGGCATGATCGGCTCGAAGACCAAGCGCGCCACCTTTGCGAGCTGGGCGCGGCGGGAAGGTTTGAGCGAGGATGCGATCGGCAGCTTGGTGCTGCCGATCGGCGGCAAGACCGTCAGTGACAAACGCCCGGCGGTTATCGCCGCGATGACAGCAGCGGAGATCCTTGTCGCCTTGACCGGATACGGGCATCACTATTGAGAAGCACTGCATCGGATCAGCGCATGGGCCGCCTCGCCTGCCGTTTCCATGTAGGACGGATCGCGGTGCAGAAGAACGACGGCGAAGGAACCATCCAGCAACAGAATCGTCTGACGTGCGAGCATTCGGGCCTGCCCCTCAAACCCTGCTACTTCGAGCACGCTGTTTAGCCAGTCTTCGACCCGTTTCTTGTGCGCCGCTCCAATCTTCATCGCCGGATGGCCGGGCATATTGGCGAGTTCGGCGGAGGTTCGCAGGAAGCCGCATCCCTTCCAGCGTGGATGACGCGCGGATTTGGCAAGAGCGTAAAAAACGCCGCGCACCTTGTCGGCGACATCGCCCTCCGTCTCCGAAAACCACCGCTTGAACAAGGCCAGGTTGGGCTGGTCGCGCATGTCGAGATAGGCGGCGATCAGATCGTCCTTGCTGGCGAAATGATAGTACAGCGTGCGTTTGGTGACCCCGGCCTTCTCGGCAACGGCGTCGACGCTGACCGCCCGAATCCCCTCGCTGTAAAACAGCTTTGAAGCGGCCGAAACAATGCGATCGCGGGTGGGAAGAGCAGACCGTACCATGGCCTTTTGTATACCGACCAGTGAATATACACAAGCATGGCTCTCGCCTACGGTGCAGTCATTGAAACCGCCGGGGAACAGTCATGCGGGAAGCGGAAGGAAGGCCCGTCAACATTACCTGCCAGGACGGCGTACAGCTTGGCGGCCATATCTGGGCGCGGACAAGCGGCATCGCTTGCGGCAGAATAATCATCAACCCTGCAACCGGCGTGCTCGCCCGCTACTATCACCTCTATGCGCGGTTCCTGGCGGATCACGGCTTCACTGTTCTGACCTACGACTATCGCGGCATCGGGCAATCGCGGCCTGAGCACTTGCGCGGTTGGAACTGCCGCTGGGCGGATTGGGGCGAACAGGACTTCGCCGCGGCACTTGCCTTTCTCCATTCGCATCCTGTGAATGGCCCGATGCTGGTGGTCGGCCACAGCATCGGCGGCTTTCTTCCCGGCTTTGCCCACAACGCACCGCTGATCGACCGCATGCTGACCGTCGGCGCACAATATGCCTATTGGCGCGACTATGCCGCCGCCCAGCGTTTGCGTCTGCTTCTGAAATGGCATGTCGCCATGCCGGTCCTGACGGCGCTGTGCGGATATTTTCCCGGCAAGACACTCGGCTGGCTGGAAGATCTTCCGGCAGGGGTGGCCAGAGATTGGAGTTTTCGTCGGGCGCGGATGGAATTCAGCCATCCTCGCGAGGACCGGGCAGACCTTTTGCAGCGCTTCGCCGCTGTCACAGCCGACATTCTGGCGATTGGCGTGGCGGATGACGATATCGGAACCCGGCAAGCCATTCGCCGTGCGTTGCAATATTACCGGAATGCGAAGCCGGTGGAAGTCGCGTTGTCACCCGCCGATCTTGGGCTTGATCGCATCGGCCATTTCAGCCTCTTTCACAAGCGCCACGCCACCGATTTCTGGCTGGATAGCCTGCTTTGGTTGCGCGACGGCATCAATCCCTGGCCCGGCAAACTGTTCGGATGTGGGCGGACAGGGACCGACGTCTGGTCGTTCGAAGGGCGCGAGCGTCTTCGCTACAAAGGCCTGATGTAACGGCGGCAAATCCCCGTTTAATGCGTAAGGAAAAAATCATGCCCTACGTTCTGATCATCCACGAAGTCGCCGATTATCCTGCCTGGAAAGCCATTTTCGACGCCGCCGCCGGCATTCGCCGCGATGCCGGTGAGATTGCCTATCAGGTGTTGAAATACGACACCGATCCCAACCGGATTGTCCACTATTCGCTATGGCGCTCGTTGGACGCCGCGCGGGAATTCTTCGAGTCCGCGCGGCTTATCGAGATTCGCGCCCGGGCCGGCGTCAAGGCGCCGGAATTCATCTATCTCGAACAGTTGGAACGCGGCGCGCTGGACGCATCCCGTTAAAATCGTACAGCCACAACATCAGTGATGCGCTGGCGGCAGACAGCCTCTATCGCGTCAGATCCGAATCCTGCCGCGGGTTGCGCCAGTCCTGGAAGCCCAGGTCTCTTTTCATGTATTCGGACATGACTTCGAGATCGAGCGCCGGATAGTTCGGTTGCAGTCCGCGCAGTATCCTCGCCAGCCAGAAACGCCATCCGGCCGTGCGCGGTTGCGGTGTTACTTCATATTTTTCAATTGCTTGGCAATCCATGACGACACCTGTTGTTTGCCTGAATGTGATTGCAGCATGCGCGCAAACATGCTCAAATTCCAATCGAACAACCGTCTGCATGCATCAAGAGAACTTATCCATGAAGATGTCGAAACAGTTTCCGTTGAATGCGCTTCGTGTCTTCGAAGCGACGGCCCGGCTGGGCAGTTTCACCAAGGCCGGCGACGAACTCGGCATGACCCAGACGGCGGTCAGCTACCAGATCAAGCTGCTCGAGCAGAATGTCGGCGAGCCCCTGTTTCTGCGCCGGCCGCGACAGGTGCAATTGACGAAGACCGGCGAACTGCTGGCGCCGAAAGTCGCTGAAGCCTTCGAGATATTGCGTGACGCGATGGCGGGCGTCAGGGACGAGGCAGAAACTTCCCTTCTCATCCACTCGACACCGACCTTCGCGTCGCAATGGCTGGCCCGCCATCTCGGCTCGTTCCAGCTCAGGCATCCAAACATCGCCGTCCGCCTGACGACCAGCGAGACCATCATCGATTTCAATCGGGAAACCGTGGATGTTGCCATTCGTTCGGGAACGGGAGATTGGCCCGGCCTGACCAGTCACCCCTTGATGAGCGTCGACTTCACCCCGATGATGAGCCCCAAACTCGCCGAAAGCGTCGGCGGCATCCGCACGCCGCGCGACCTCTTGAAACTTCGGATCATCGATCCCGGCGATCCCTGGTGGACACAGTGGTTTACGGAAGCGGGCGTTCCCGATGCCGATCTTGCCAGCCGGCCGGCAAGCCGGCTCGGCGCGCAATCCTTCGAGGCTCGTGCGGCGATCGCCGGACAGGGGGTGGCGATCCTGACCCCGGAATTCTATCCCGACGATATTGCGCTCGGCCGGCTTTATCAGCCCTTCGAACTGCGCGGCAATGATGGCCACCAATATTGGCTCGTCTATCAGACGGCGCGGCGAAACTCGCCCAAGATCAAAGGTTTCCGCGACTGGATACTCAATGAATTCGCGCCCTCGGCAAGTGCCGCCAATCCCGATACCGCTCATCAGGCGGCAAATTAATCATGTCCGAAGGATCCTGCTGGAAATGCGTGAAACACGCATAGGGCGTACTTTCTTTTTCCCCACGCTTCGATCAAAGGTGCACGCGTTCAAGGGGATCATTCATGCCGAAAATTTTTGTTGTCTGCCTTTTCACGATGCTTGCGCTTTCCTCATGCACCGGAGCAACCGTCGTCCATTTTGAAACCGACGCCTATGGAAGACTGGCGGATGTGAAGCTTGGCACGTCCTCCGGCGACCACGCCCGCGACCGCGCCATAGCCAACGAAGCGCGGCGCCGGTTCAGCACCCTCGTTCCCGATCCGGAGCCTTACCGAGACTATTTCCTGACGGTCACCCCGCCTCAGAAATCGAAGGAGACGGACGCCAAAGATTACAAGGCAATGCAGAAAGAATTGAAAAAGGATGCCAATCTGCGGGAAAAAGTCTTGGAACTTTGCCGCAAGAGGCTCGGGAAACCTGACGGTATCGCGGAGCTGGCGGTCTATACGCACACCTCGCGTTCAAAGGCGCTCGAAGTCGGTTGCCAGCGCCTGACCGCTGCCCTCGCGAACGGGCGCCTGTCGTATTCCACCTTCGAGAAGGGTCGCCAGGGTGTGAAAACAAAGGAAATGATCGCAATTCTCGCAGGGCGCTAAAGAGATCGCGTTTGCCTCTTTCCCATGCCGCCGTTTTTTCGCACAGTAGCGAAGCGGGAGGCAAGAATGGGGATCCAGAATGTATGAATACGCCATCGCCTGGGAATGGCTGGCCTTTGCCGTCCGCTGGCTGCATGTGATCACCGCGATCGCCTGGATCGGCTCGTCCTTCTATTTCATCGCGCTCGATCTCGGCCTCGTGAAACGCGATCACCTGCCCGCCGGCGCCTATGGCGAGGAATGGCAGGTGCATGGCGGCGGCTTCTATCATATCCAGAAATACCTCGTCGCGCCTGCGACCATGCCGGAACATCTCACCTGGTTCAAATGGGAGAGCTACGCCACCTGGCTGTCCGGCTTTGCCATGCTCTGTCTGGTTTACTACGGCGGTGCCGACCTGCTCCTGATCGATCGGCACGTGCTCGATATCTCCTCGACCACTGCGATCGTGATCTCTGTTGCTTCGCTCGCCGTCGGCTGGGTCTTCTACGACCTTCTCTGCAAATCACCGCTCGGCAAGAACACCTGGGCGCTGATGGGCATCCTCTATGTCGCGCTGGTGATCATGGCCTGGGGCTACACGCAGGTCTTTACCGGCCGCGCCGCCTTCCTGCATCTCGGCGCCTTCACCGCGACGATCATGTCGGCCAACGTGTTCTTCATCATCATGCCGAACCAGCGCGTCGTGGTTGCCGACCTCATTGCCGGACGTACGCCCGATCCGAAATATGGCGTTATCGCCAAGCAGCGCTCGCTGCACAACAACTACCTGACGCTGCCCGTCATCTTCTTCATGCTCTCGAACCATTATCCGCTCGCCTTCGCCACCGCCTACAACTGGGTGATCGCGGCATTGGTGTTCCTGATGGGCGTCACCATCCGGCATTGGTTCAACACCACGCACGCCAGAAAGGGACGCCCGACCTGGACATGGCTGGTGACGCTGCTGATCTTCATCCTGATCATGTGGCTTTCAACAGTGCCGAAGATGCTGACCGGCGAAGACACGACCCAAGTCGCCCCAGCCTTCCAGCAATTCGCCTCCAACGCGCATTTTCCGGCGGTTAAGGATGCAATCTCGACGCGCTGCTCTATGTGCCATTCTGCGGAGCCCGTCTATGAAGGCATCAACCGGCCGCCGAAGGGTGTGATGCTGGAAAACGACGCGGAGATTGCCGCCCATGCCCGCGAAATCTATATTCAGGCCGGCCGCAGCCATGCCATGCCGCCCGGCAACATCACCGATATGACCAATGACGAGCGCAGGCTGCTGACGGCATGGTTCGAAAGCGCGGTTTCGGAAGGCAGGACAGAATGACCGCCACCCTCATTCGCGGGCGCACCCTGAGTTTCAGCCGTGCCCCTTTAAGCCTCGATGACGCCGGCGCCTATACCTATGAGGCCGACGGTGCGCTACTGGTCGAGAATGGGCTTATCCTCGCGAGCGGCAGCTATGATGCCGTGAAAGCTCAGGCAGCCGATGACGTCGTCGAAATCGACCATCGCCCGCACCTGATCCTGCCCGGTTTCATCGACACGCACCTGCATTTCCCGCAGATGCAGGTCATCGGTTCCTATGCCGCCAATCTGCTCGAATGGCTGAACACCTATACGTTTCCTGAGGAATGCCGCTTCGTCGAGACGGCGCATGCTGAGCGTATCGCCGGAAAATTCTTCGATGAGATGGTGCGCCACGGCACGACCACGGCGGTTGCCTATTGCTCGGTGCACAAAACGTCTGCCGATGCCTTTTTCACCGAATCCATGCGACGCAACATGCGCATGATCGCCGGAAAAGTGATGATGGACCGCAACGCGCCGCAGGGCCTGCTCGATACGCCTGAGATGGGCTACGATGAGACCCGCGCCATTATCGAACAATGGCATGGCAAGGGCCGCAACCACGTCGCCATCACGCCGCGCTTCGCCATCACCTCGACGCCGGAACAGATGTCGGCGGCGGAAGCGCTGGTGCGCGAATTTCCGGACCTGCACGTCCAGACGCATCTTTCCGAAAACCGCGACGAGATCGACTTCACCTGCTCGCTCTATCCGGACGCCATCGACTACACCGATGTCTATGCCCGCTACGGCCTGCTCGGTCCGAAGACCCTTTTCGGCCATTGCATCCATCTGTCGGAACGCGAAATGGACGCCATGAGCGAAACCGGCTCGATCGCCGTGCACTGCCCGACCTCCAACCTCTTCCTCGGCTCCGGACTGTTTCCGCTGAGAACACTGATGAGCCGGGCGAAACCTGTGCGCGTCTCCTTCGCCACCGATATCGGCGGTGGAACGAGCTATTCGATGCTGCGCACCATGGACGAGGCCTACAAGATCCAGCAATTGCAGGGCGGGCGGCTGAACCCGTTCGAGAGCTTCTACTTCATGACCCTCGGCAACGCGCAGGCGCTATCTCTCGAAGACAGGATCGGCACGCTGGAGCCCGGAACAGACGCCGATTTCATCGTGCTGAACATGGCGGCAACACCGGCGATGGCGCTGAAGGCCGAAGTCGTGAACTCGCTCGCCGACGAATTGTTTTTGCTGCAGACAATGGGGGATGACCGGGCGATAGCTGAGACCTATGTGGCGGGAGTGGCCGCAAAAACGGGGCTTTGAAAACATCCTCATCGTGGAGGTCAAAATGAGCGTCGCCAAGGTTCTGGATCGCGAGACGTGGGCGGAAAGGCCGGACGTCTGGAAAGGCGAGTTCGAGGGCGGTATCTACGGCGCCAATGTATCGGTCGTGTTTTACACGACCGACGAGATCGGCGGCGGCCCCAAATTGCACAAGCATCCCTATCCGGAAGTCTTCATCGTCCGGCAGGGCCGAGCCTTGATCACTGTCGGAACGGACGAGATCGAAGCGACGGCGGGTCAGATCGTGTTTGCGCCGGCGGATGTGCCACACAAATTCAGCAATCTCGGCCCGGGGCGTCTTGAGACAACCGATCTGCATGTTGCCGGTGCATTTTCGACGGAATGGCTGAAGGAATAGCGGCTGAAAGGACAGCTAAGCCGCGCCCATCTCTTCCACCATCGCCTTGATCTTCACCGCTTTCTCGAAGTGATCCAGCCTGTGCGTGCGGATCCACCATTCCGCGGCTTCCATCAGCAATTCTGGATCATCATTCCTGTTCGCGAAAAACGCATAGAAGGAGAGCCCGACACCTGGCCCCTTCTCAGAGATTTTGCGATCGCAAACCTCGACGATCTTTTGTCTCAAACTGGCTCTCATTCACTCATCCGATGCGCGATCTTAAATCCCCTTGTGAGGGAGATCGGCCAAAACGCAAGGGGAATGAGACTGATCACCCTTTCCAGACGGCAACCGCCTGCGGCTTCGCCTCCGTTTCACCGAAAATGACTTTGCCATTGGCCGGACTGACCTTGCTCGTACACACACTATGTTACATTGTCGTGCCCTGGTCGCACCTCGGGGCGACGGAGTGAGCGGCGGAGGTGCTTGTGACGAATTCTCGATCGATATCCACTTCGTTGCGCATCCCGACCTTCGACAATGTCCAGACCGCTCGGGTCCGCATTGCCAGTGTCGCACACCACACGCCAGTCTTGACATCGAGAACCGCGGACGCACGAACCGGAGCGACCATTTTCTTCAAGGCGGAAAATCTGCAACGGGCCGGCGCGTTCAAGTTCCGTGGCGCTTACAACGCTGTCGCTGCGCTGGATGCTCTCTCCCGGAAAAATGGTGTCGTCGCCTATTCTTCGGGCAATCACGCCCAGGCGCTCGCCTATGCTGCTAGGCTCCAGGGCGTCTCAGTGACGATCGTCATGCCGCAGGACGCTCCGGAAATAAAGGTGGCAGCGACTAAGGGCTATGGCGCCGAAGTCGTCTTCTATGATCGGTACACGGAAGATCGCGAGACGATCAGCCGGCGCATCGCCGAAGAGCGGGGCGCGACCTTGATTCCACCCTATGACCATCCGGATGTCATTGCGGGTCAGGGCACCGCCACGCTGGAATTGATCGAGGACGTCGGTGAGATCGATTTGCTCGTCGTGCCGCTGGGCGGAGGCGGTTTGCTTGCGGGCAGCGCACTCAGCGCCAGAGCACTGCTGCCCGCTTGCACCATCGTCGGCGTCGAGCCTGAAGCCGGCAATGACGGCCAGCAATCATTGCGAAAGGGAGAGGTCGTCCACATCCCGGTGCCAAAATCCATCGCGGACGGTGCGCTTTCCACCTATGTCGGTGCGCACAACTTTGCCATCCTGAAAGACAAGGTCGATGACATCGTCACGGTGACCGATGGGCAACTGGTCGAGACGATGCGGTTCTTTGCCGAACGCATGAAGATCATCGTCGAACCGACCGGTTGCCTGGCCGCGGCTGCCATCCTGCATGGCACAATTGCCTGTGCCGGCAAGCGGGTCGGTGTTCTGTTGAGCGGCGGTAACGTCGATCTGAAAGCTTTTAGTGCGCTTCTCGGTGAACGCTGAGGTAGCGTGATGTCTTATCTTTTAGTTGCGTCAATGCTAAGATAGCAGCCATCGGTGATTGGGATCGCTGCTATGGTCGAGGGACAATCATTCTACTACGTCCTGCTTTGGGTAACGGTCTTTGCCGTCTGGTTTTTGTTTCTCCGATGAATGGTGGCAGTCAAACACAGGCCGTGTGACCTCAGCGTGCAATGACTCTTGATCCCTGTTCACCGGCATCCCGTTGCTGCCTATTCTTTCCAGGCAGCAACAGTCTGCGGCATCACCTCAGCTTCGCCGAGAACGACGGTCGCTCCGAGCGGTATTCCCCAAGCCTCTGTCCCGTAGTTGAACGCGAACGTCACGTCGCCCCGCTTGCGCAACCGGACATGATCCGGAAGCGCTACCGTTTCGAGCCCGGCCTTCACCGCCAGATGCTTCAGCGTCTGCTGAAGCAGGCTCTGATCCGGCCAGCAAGCGAGATAGTGGTGCGATCCTTTGGCCGTCAGTGCTGGATCGCCATTGCCGAAGCGCGCAAGCACCTCCCCGTCCGTTTCGACATATTCCCGCCAACGGATGGCCGCCCCGGAGACAGCGCCTGATACGGCATCCTCCAACCCCGGACGCAACGATGACACCTGCGTGACCCGAACGCCCGTCAGCGCCGCAAGGGGACCCGGCGGCAGATTTTCGGGAATGGCGAACTGGCGCGTCCGCGAGCCGGAGCGCGGGCCGTAAAGCACAATGCCCTCGGCGTCGCTGAAGGCCGACAAGGCGGCTTCCGAAACCGTCATCAGCGACGGAACGAGCACCAGCTTGTAGCCGTCGAGCGGCGCGCCCGGAGGCGCGAAATCGACGTTGAGACCGAGCTTGCGCACCGCCTCGTACCAGCGGAAGGCGAGATCGTGATACTGGAAGTCCCTGCCCTGCGGCTGGACGACAGTCGCCCAATAGGTCTCGTAGTCATAGACGATGGCGACCGGGGCTTGCTCGGTTGCCGGTAGTTCGCCGGTCTCGATGATCTCGCGGCCAACGATCTCTGCCTCGCGCCCGCCGACGGAGAGCTCATCCGAGCCCGGCAGGTTGAGGCCCGCATGCATTTGTTCCTGCGCGAACGGCGCCTGTCGCCAGCGGAAGTAGCTGACGACTTCGGCGCCATGCGCCAGCGCCTCCCAGGTCCAGAGCCGCACCATTCCCGGCTTCGGCACCGGGTTCCACGGCGCCCAGTTAACCGGTCCCGGCTGCTGCTCCATGATCCAGAAACGTCCGCGGCCAACACCGCGGTAAAGATCGTGGTGGAAGGGCGCAATGTCCGGATGCGACGTCTCCGCCCAGCGGTTCTTTTCCTCCTGGCTGAACGGAAATTTCTCGACGAAGCCGATCGGATAGCTGTCCCACGAGGCAAGATCGAGGTTTTCGCCGACCTTCCAGTGGTCGAAATCGTTGATGAAGCCCATGAAATTATGGGTGATCCAGCGGCCGGGCGAATGCTTGCGGATGATGTCGCACTGCATCTTGTCGTAGGCGGCCACCTGCCCGGACTGGAACCGCCAGAAATCGAGCCGTGCCGCCGGATTGGTCTCGGTGACGGTAAGGTTCGGCAGCACGACATCCTCGAAGCTGTTCACCTCCATCGACCAGAAGACATTGCCCCAGGCTTCGTTCAGCTGATCAGTCGACTGGTACCGCAGCCTGAGCCAGCGGCGGAATGCCTTCAGATCTTCCGGCCCCCAGGACTGGGTCGTGTCGTGGCAGCCATATTCATTGTCCGTCTGCCAGCCATCGAGCGCCGGGTGCTCGCCGTAGCGCTTGGCGATGATCTCGACGATGCGCGCGCTTTCACGCCACCAGACTTCGGACGAAAAGGTATAGTGCCGCCGCGAACCGAAGCCGCGCACATGACCCTGCTGGTCGACCGGCGCGATCTCCGGATATTCGTCCATCAACCATTTCGGTGGCGTCGCCGTCGGCGTGCCGAGTACGACCTTCAAGCCGGCGGCACCGAGTGTGTCCATGGCGCGGTCGAGCCAGCCGAAATCGAAGGTGTCCCGTTTCAGTTCCAACCGCGACCAAGCAAATTCGCCGATGCGCACGAAGGAAATTCCAAGCTCCCGCATGCGGCGGGCATCCTTTGCCCACCACGCCTCTGGCCAGTGTTCCGGATAATAACAAACGCCCAGCATTATTTTGTCAGATCCCCATTGATGATGGCGACGCCCTGAGCGTCGAAGAGGTGGCAGGCTTTTGGCGGGATGCCGATGCGGAACTCCGCTCCCGGATGTGCCGTGGCGAGCCCATCGGCCTTGACGGCGATATCGCTGCCATCGGCAAGGCTCACATAGAACATGGTCTCGGAGCCGAGATATTCGGCGAGCCTCAGCTTGGCCGGCAGGGTGGCGCCGTCCTTGGCATAGGCATCGATATGTTCGGGGCGAATGCCAAGCGTCACCGCCTGCCCCTCGCTGATGCGGGCATTGCCGGCCGGCAGCAGGATATCGACGCCGCCCGGCANNGGCGAGCCGATGAACCCGGCAACGAAGAGGTTCTTCGGCCGGTGATAGAGCTCCAAGGGCGAGCCGATCTGCTCGATAGAGCCAGCACTCAGCACCACGATCTTGTCGGCCATGGTCATAGCCTCGACCTGATCGTGGGTGACATAAATCATCGTCGCCTTCAGGTCCTGATGCAGCGTGCTGATCTCGGTGCGCATCTGAACGCGCAGCGCCGCATCCAGGT
The DNA here is from genome assembly GCA_900471525.1 of Hyphomicrobiales bacterium. Taxonomy (GTDB): domain Bacteria; phylum Pseudomonadota; class Alphaproteobacteria; order Rhizobiales; family Rhizobiaceae; genus Pararhizobium. The sequence goes on from UCEZ01000052.1 coordinate 108,507, forward strand.
TCGACAGCGGTTCGTCGAACAGGAACACCTCCGGATTGCGTACGATCGCGCGGCCGATAGCGACGCGCTGGCGCTGGCCGCCGGAAAGCTGCGATGGCTTGCGGGTGAGCAGCGGTTCGAGCTGCAGCATCTTCGCCGCGCGGGCCGTGCGTTTTTCGATCTCGGCCCTGTCATGGCCGGTCATGCGCAGGCCGAAACCGATATTGTCGGCGACGGTCATATGCGGATAGAGCGCATAGGACTGGAACACCATGGCGACGCCGCGCTCGGATGGACCGACATGGGTCATGTCGTTACCGCCGATCTTCAGTTCCCCGGAGGAGATTTCTTCCAAACCCGCAATCATCCGCAGCAGCGTGGACTTGCCGCAGCCGGAAGGGCCGACAAAGACGCAGAACTCGCCGTCGGCGATCGAGAAATCGACGCCCTTGATGACGCTGACGGCGCCGAATTGCTTGGTGACATTGCGGAGCGTGACGTCAGCCATTGGCCCTGCCTTTCGATGAATGTTGAAATGTGGAAAACGCAGCGATCATCCCTTGGTCGCTCCCAGCGTCAGCCCGGCGATGAAATGCTTCTGCATCAGGAAGAACATCAGCACCGGCGGCATGGCGGCAACGATCGAGCCGGCCGAAACCAGGTGCCATGCGGCGATCCATTGCCCGTTCAGTGAATAGAGCCCGGCGGTAACCGGCATCGCATGCTGCCCCTGCACCAAAACGGTCGCCCAGAAATAGTCGTTCCAGATGAAGGTGAAGACCAGCACCGAAAGGGCGGCGATGGCCGGCCGCATCAAGGGCAGGACGATATAGCGGAAGATCCGCCATTCGCTGACGCCCTCGACCCGGGCGGATTCGATCAGCGCGAACGGCAGCGACTTGATGAAATTGCGCATGAACAGGGTGCAGAAGCCGGTCTGGAACGCCACATGGAAGAGCACCAGACCGGATATGCTGTCGTAAAGCCCCGCCTTCAGCGTCATGTCGCGCACCGGCACCATCAGGATCTGGAAAGGGATGAAATTGCCGGCGACGAACAGGAAGAAGACGACGAGGTTGGCGCGGAACTTGTAGACCGCCAACGCGAAGCCGGAGAGGCAGGCAAGCCCCACCGCGCCGATCACCGTCGGGATCGTCACCTTGAAGGAATTGAGGATGTACCAGCCGATCGGCGAATCCCGGAAGACGGCGGTGTAGTTCTCGAAACCGGCAAAGCGCGAAGGCATGCCGAAATAGTTGCCGGCGGCGAGATCGCCGGATGGACGGATCGAGGTGATGGCTACGCCGATCAGCGGCAACAGCCAGACGATCAATGCGATGGGCAGGATGATCGTGTAGGCGTGGCGCACCCAGGGGGCGGCCTTCTGGACAGGGGTTGGAAACATCAGGCGTGCCTTTCCTGCATCAGCATGCGCACGATGAACAGCGTGATGAAGACCATCATGATCATGAAGAGGACGACCGCGATCGCCGCGCCGTAACCCATGCGGTAGCCGTATTCCGACAGCGCCTGCTCGTACATGTAGAAGGAGAGCACGCGGCTTGATCCATACGGGCCGCCATCGGTCATGATCGACACCAGATCGAAGGAACGCAGTGCGCCGATGACGGTGACCACGACGGCGATGAAGGTGGCGGGGCCAAGCTGCGGCAGGATGATGTTCCAGAGCAATGACCAGCCCTTGGCGCCATCCATGCGGGCGGCTTCCACCTGCTCCGGATTGATGTTGTTGAGGCCGGTCAGGTAGAGGATCATGCAATAGGCGATCTGCGGCCAGAGGCCGGCGGCGATGATGCCGAGTGTCACATAACGCTCGTCGGCGAGGATCGCGATGCTCTGGCCGCTCACCGCCTTGATCAACGCGGAGAGAAGGCCGAAGTCCGGCGCATAGAACCAGGTGAAGATCAGGCCGACGACGACCTGACTGATCACAAAAGGAAAGAAGAACAGCGACTTGTAAAGCCGGATGCCGGCGACCGTCTGGTTGAGAAACAGTGCCACGGCAAGACCTGCCGGGACCGCGAGCAGATAGAGAACCAGCCACAGAATATTGTTCTTCAGCGAAGTGTAGAACGCCTCGTCATCGAGAAGCTCGACATAGTTGGCCATGCCGATCCAGGTTTTGGCACCCAGACCGTCCCAGTCGTAGAAGCTGATCCAGATGGATTCGAAGATCGGGATGATCACATAGATTGAAAACATGATCATGCCGGGCGCCAGAAACAACCAGGGCGCAAGGCGCTGCTGGTTGCGCTTCCAGTAGCTGGACGTCGCGGAAACGGTGCTGCTCATCGCGGCCCCTTTGCTTTGAAGTAATTTGAAAACCACACGCGGACCTTATAGAGGGAGCATTCGCCCCTCACCCTAACCCTCTCCCCGCATGCGGGGAGAGGGGACGACAGAGTTTGCCGCACCCCCTTTGTTCCAAGAGAGGCGACCGGAGCTACCGCTTGTCCCTTCTCCCCGCTTGCGGGGAGAAGGTGGCCGACAGGCCGGATGAGGGGCGAACGCGAAGGCGGCTGCGGCTACTTGTAGATGCGCCCACGTGCCTTTTCGAGGCGCTCGAGGATCGTATCGACATTGTCCGGCTTCACCATGAACTGCTGGAAGCCTTCCATGCCGACCTTTGCCATTTCGGCCGGTGCGTCGCGATCGTAGAACTGTGCGAGCGCATAAGCGTTAGCCAGCATCTCGAAGCCGGCCTTGAGGAACGGATCGTTCGATTTCGCCGACTGGTTGTTGACCGGAAGCTGGCCGAGCACCTCGTTCATCTTGGTCTGCGCTTCAGGCGTTGCCAGATAGGCAAGGAACTTGCGGGCATCTTCCTTGTTCTTCGCACCCGACGGGATGTGGAAGGACTCGGTCGGTGCGTCTTCCGCCATCGGGATGCCGGCAGTGATTTCCGGGAACTGCAGGAAGCCGATCTGGTCTTCCTTCAATCCGCCATCCACCATTGCGGCGACGGCAAAATTACCCATCAGGTACATCGGCGCCTTGCCCTGGACGAACTGCGGAATGGCATCCTGCCAGTCGATCGCGGCGTGGTTTTCCAGGAAGTAGCCCGGCTTCACCAGCTCTGCCCATTTTTCAAAGACGGCCTTCACCTTCGGATCGGTATAGGGAACCTTGCCGGCGGTCAGGTCCATGTGGAACTCGTAGCCGTTGACGCGCAGGTCGAGATAATCGAACCAGCCGCCGGTCGGCCACAAAGCCTTGGTGCCGATTGCAAACGGCGTCATGCCGGCTGCCTTGATCTTTTCGCAGGCGGCGACCAGTTCGGCCCAGTTCTTTGGCGGAGTGATACCTTCCTTTTCGAAGATGTCCTTCCGGTAGTAGATGCCCCACTGATAGTAGGAATAGGGAATGCCCCACTTCTTGCCATCGATTTCCATCGACTTGATGGCGGACTTGAGCTGGTCGTCCAGCTTATGTTCAGTCCAGAGATCGGAAACATCCTCGAACAGGCCAGCCTTGACGAAGGGGGCCATGCGGTTGCCGGAATACCAGGAAACCACATCAGGCGCGTCGGCGGTCAGGAAGTTGCGGATCGCCGATTTGTAACCTTCGTGGTCGAAATTGTTCCACTTGACTGTGACGTCAGGGTTCGCGGCCTTGAAGCCTTCGAGCAGCGTTTCCATCGCCTTTTTCGGCGCCGGATCGGACTGGTCGGAATTGATGACGAGTTCACCTGCGAAAGCGGTCGTTACGGTCAGCGCATAGCCGAGCGCGAGCGCGGCTTTAAAAGAAGTCATGATATCCTCCCAAGGATCAGCGTGTGGTGCCGTTGTCTCCTGCGGTTTATTGTTCCTCTTCACCACATGAGCCGCTTGACCTTGCTGCCCAAACCCGCAATCTTCTTCCGACATTTCGGCATAGACTTCCGGTTTCCTAACATCAGCAGGATATGAAATGGCGCGACGCCCGAAACCCGTGAACAGGCTCGGTGCGACACCGGTCCATCCCGAACGCGATCCGGCCCACCCGCTGGTCGTGTTTGGCGATCACCGTTTCTGTGCCGGCGACAATATCAATGTGCGGCGCATGGAAGGTCCGCACATGCACAGCCAGATCGAACTCAATTTCGTCCTCGAAGGCGAGATGACCTACTGGTTCGACGGACGCGAACTCAGCGTTTCTGAAGGGCGGCTGTGCCTGTTCTGGGGCATGATCCCGCATCAGGTAACGGATATCAAAGAGCCGACCCGGTTCATCTGCCTCTATGTACCGATGTCGGTTTTCCTGGCGCTTCCAAGCCTCAGCCGCTTCCGCGACGCCGTCTTTCGCGGCGCCATGATCGAGGCGCTCGACATCCGCCCTTACGACCGCGACATCTTCATGCGCTGGCGAGAGGAACTTCTTTCCGGTGATGAGGAGTTGGAGCAGATCGTGCGCGAGGAATTGGGTGCCCGTGTGCGCCGCCTCGACCGCGAAGGCTGGCGTGACCTGCGCGAACAGGGTTCGGCCATCGCGTCCTTTGAGCATCATGATGCGGATCGCGTGTTCCATGTCGAGCGGATGATGCGCTTCATCACCGAGCATGCGCTGGAGAACATTTCCGCCGAGGATGTCGGGCGCGATGTCGGCCTGCACCCGAACTATGCGATGGGTATCTTCAAGCGCACGGTCGGCGTGACCATCAACCAGTCGATCATCCGGCACCGCCTCGACACGGCGCAGTCGCTGTTGATTTCCACCGACCTGCCAATCACGTCTGTCGCCTTCGAAGCCGGTTTCGGTTCCCTCTCCCGGTTTTACGAGGCATTCCACGACCGTTTCGGCACGAAGCCCGGCACGTTCCGGCGCCGCCTCGCCAAACCCGCACGGGCACGGGAAGTCCATGCGACGGTTAACGGACAAATTGCCGAACCCCGTTGAAAGGCACCAAACCCAAAGAGGTAAAATAATTTTACCTCTTTGGGTTTCCTCTCTTAACAACGGTTCTGGAAACATGGTATGGCCGGACCATCCCTTGAGATGGAAACCCGTGTCATGTCCAAAATCCTCGAAATCCGAGACCTCAAAGCCGCCGCCAAACGCCGCGTCCCGAAGATGTTCTTCGACTATGCCGATAGCGGTGCCTGGACCGAGGGAACCTACCGCGCCAACGAAGAGGATTTCCGCAATATCAAGCTGCGTCAGCGCGTGCTGGTCGACATGACCAACCGCTCGCTGGAAAGCACCATGATCGGCCAGAAGGTTTCCATGCCGGTGGCTCTTTCACCGACCGGGTTGACCGGTATGCAGCATGCCGATGGCGAGATGCTGGCCGCAAAGGCGGCGGAAGAGTTCGGCGTGCCCTTTACCCTCTCGACCATGAGCATCTGCTCCATCGAGGACGTCGCTTCGGTGACGACAAAGCCCTTTTGGTTCCAGCTTTACGTGATGCGGGATCGGGAGTTCGTGAAAAACCTGATCGACCGCGCCAAGGCCGTCAAATGCTCGGCGCTGGTGCTGACGCTCGACCTGCAAATCCTCGGCCAGCGCCATAAGGATCTGCGCAACGGTCTTTCCGCCCCGCCAAAATTCACGCCAAAACACATCTGGCAGATGGCGACGCGGCCACTCTGGTGCCTGCAGATGCTGCAGACGAAGCGGCGCAGCTTCGGCAACATCGTCGGCCACGCCAAGAACGTCTCCGACCTCTCGTCGCTCTCTTCATGGACGGCCGAGCAATTCGATCCGCAACTATCCTGGGACAATGTGGCGGAGATCAAGGAGATGTGGGGCGGCCCGCTGATCCTGAAGGGCATTCTCGACGTCGAGGATGCAAAGATGGCCGCGCGCACCGGCGCCGATGCCATCATCGTCTCCAATCACGGTGGCCGCCAACTCGACGGCGCCCCCTCCTCCATCAGCATGCTGCCAAGGATCGTCGATGCGGTCGGCGACATGATCGAGGTGCACGTCGATGGTGGCATCCGCTCGGGTCAGGATGTCCTGAAAGCCGTGGCACTCGGCGCCAAGGGCACCTATATCGGCCGCCCGTTCCTCTACGGCCTCGGCGCCGGCGGCAAGGCTGGCGTGACGACCGCGCTCGAGATCATCCGCAAGGAACTCGACATCACCATGGCACTCTGCGGCAAGCGGGATATTCGGGATATCAACCGGGATGTGATTGCCGAGTAACCTCAACTGCCTCGATAGGTCGAATAGCTGAACGCCGAGAGCAGCAGCGGCACGTGATAGTGGCCGGCTGCATCGGCGATGCCGAAGCGCAGCGGGATGAGATCGAGAAAGGCTGGATCCGGCAAACTTGCGCCGGTTGCGCGCAGATAATCACCTGCATGAAACAGCAATTCGTAGCTGCCAACCACGAAAGCATCGCCTTCGAGCATCGGCCCATCGACCCGCCCATCACTGTTGGTTTCGACCGTTTTGATCAACCGCCGGCCGTCGCCCTCGATCAAAAACAGGTCGATCTTCAAGCCCTTGGCGGGCTTGCCGAGGGCCGTGTCGAGCACATGGGTTGTCAGGCGGCCGGAATTGCTCATTGGGCCAGAATTGCTCATTGGGAATGACTCGCGTTCACACAGGGCTCGGGACGATGAAGGCCTCGTCGTAAAAGGCCTCTTCCAGATTGTTACCCGGCCCATCACGGTCGACAACCAGAAAATCACTGACCGAGCCGATAGCCATCAGCGGATGGTGCCAGACATTGCGGCCATAATTGACGCCCTGGCTTCCTGTCGCGAGGAAAACGCGCGGGACACCCGGTTTGCCGCCCGCATCCGTCGCGACGATCGCAAGCCATGGCCCACCGAGCATCGGCGAAAAGCTCTGTGAGCCCAACGGATGGCGCTCCATCATCGTCAGGTCATATGGGAACGTGCGCGGCTGGCCACGAAATATGTTGATGATGACGCGGGCGCCCTCGCCCGCCACATCGGCCCGCCCAAGCGCGTGAAACCGCTCGGTCGAACCGCCGTTGATCAGCCGCATGGATGAAGGATCAGATTCGATAACCGTACCGAAAGGCGCAAAAGCCGCTTGCGTCAGCGGCTCGATCGTCAAAAGCTTTGGCATCAGTTTCTCGATCCCGCCGTAGAAGGATGGGACGGAGTGGTCTCAGGCATTATCTTCTCCCGGAAGCATCGAACGTAAACGCAACAGCGCAATCTTCTCGACCTGCGCTGATGCCGTTTCAAATTCCTGTTCCGGGCTGTTGTCAATGCGTCTTTCGAAAGCAGACAGAATGTCGTCCTTTGTGAGCCCCTTCACCGCAATAATGAAAGGAAAGCCGAATTTTTCGGTGTAGGCGGTGTTCAGTTCGGAGAAGCGCGCATGTTCGGAGGCGCTCAGGCGGTCCAGTCCGGCACCGGCCTGTTCAGCCCTGGAATCTTTCGTCAGGCCACCGGCGATAGCCAGTTTTCCGGCAAGATCAGGATGGGCTCTCAAAACAGCACGGCGGTCGGCATGCGAAGCTGCACGGAACGATGCAACAAGCGCTATGTGCACGTCGTCGGACGTCAGCGCGATGTGCGAATCCTCATCGAAAGCCCGTTCCGCCACCCAGGGCGAATGCTCGAAGACGCCGCCGAAACGCGTGACGAAGCTCTCCTTGCTCTCCATCACAATCCACCTTCCGGCTTGTGATGCTCGTACCAGTGGTTGGCAATATCGATCCGCCTGGGTATCCAGACTTTTTCGTGGCTGAGAACGTAGTCGACAAAACGAGCCAGAGCGGCAGCCCTTCCCGGCCGGCCGACAAGGCGGCAATGCAGGCCGACATTCATCATCTTCGGGCTCCCGTCCTTACCCTCGGCATAGAGCACGTCGAACGTGTCCTTGAGATAGGCAAAGAACTGGTCGCCGGCGTTGAAACCCTGCGGCGTTGCAAAGCGCATGTCGTTGGCATCGAGCGTATAGGGGATGATCAGGTGCGGCTTATCCTTGGTCAGGCCGGGCACCCAATAGGGCAGCTCGTCGGCATAGCTGTCGGAGGAATAGACAAAGCCACCCTCTTCGATCACGAGCTTCAGCGTGTTGTCCGAAGGCTTGCCTTGATACATGCCGCGCGGATGCGAACCCGTCAGTTCGGTGTGCAGTCGAACAGCCTCGCGGATATGCTTGCGCTCCTCTTCCTCTGAGAAATCCTTGTACTCCAGCCAGCGATAACCGTGGCTGGCAATCTCCCAGCCGGCTTCCTTCATAGCGGCGACCGCTTCCGGATTGCGCGCCATGGCAAGCGTCACGCCATAGACCGTGACATCGACATTGCGACTGGTGAACATCCGCCACAGCCGCCAGAAGCCGGCGCGCGCGCCATATTCGTAGATCGATTCCATATTGAGATTGCGCTGGCCGGGCCAAGGTTGCGCCCCGACGATTTCCGACAGCAGTGATTCCGAGGCCTTGTCGCCATCCAGGATCGAGCTTTCGCCGCCCTCCTCATAGTTGACCACAAACTGCACCGCGACGTGCGCGTCGCCCGGCCAGCGAACCTGCGGAAGATTGCGGCCATAGCCGATAAGATCGCGCGGATAGGATTGTTCTGCCATCAAATCACCCTTCGATTTTGCCGGAACGGTAGCATCCGAGACCGGAAAGTCGAAGTCCAAATGGTGGTAAACCGTGATCTGTCCAACGCTGTAGCAGGCTGATGCGCTACTCGTTAAGGCAATGTCGGCCGCTCAGCAATTCGCCTGAAGAAGACGGGCAGCGACAGCCGCCTTCGACTCGGAAATGCGCGGCACATCGGTAATTGCCGTTGCATTGGCCTTGGCGCTGGCGGTGACTGGTCGATGCGCCGAAAGTTTGCCGAGCGGGTGCTGCGAATGCACGCGCAGCGGCGCACCGGGTTCCTGCTCGATAAACAAAGCGAGACTGGAAATCTTCAGCGGTTCGTTGAGCACCGGGCCGAAAAAGTCGCGCAACGCGGTTTCAAAGCGTGTGTTGAGATTGGAGTTTACCGGCCCCGTCAACATCATGTGAAAGCGGAACTCATCCATCACGTAAGGATAGCCCCAGCGGTGAAGGTTGGAAAACTGGGGCGCCGTCAGGCGGTCGGGGTCGCGCCGCTCGATCTCCACATCGCTGAGCGGCGCGCGGAACGTGTCGAAGGTCTGCACGACAGAAGCCGCCAGATAGTTCATCTGATCGCAGGGGACGGAGGGGGCAAGGCCATAGAATTCGCCCAGCCGCGATATTTCCATCCGCGGAATTTCGAACGGCGTCATCGTGCTGGCGAAATGCATCAGCGACTTGAGCAGCGCCGACTCGCTGGTTTCCGCGTTGAGCCGGAACGGCGCCTTGATCGTCCCGTGAAAACCGTAGCGGCGCGGCACTGCCGTATGGAAAGCCAGTTCCTGCCGACTGAAACCAGCAATCGACGGCGCTTCAGGCGCCTCGCCGGAATAGACATTGCGGCCAAGCCAGCTTGCCGCAGCGACCGACAGGGGATCGTACATCGACGGCGTAAAATAGATGGCGTACCGCATGGGCTCCGCTCCGTTGCAAATCATTCTGCGATCGGGGTTAAGCGATTTGCGTGACAGAATGACGAAGAATCGCCATTGGCGGCCGGTGGCCGGCAGCTGGTTCCTCCGCAAAAAGGCGGGAATCTCGCCCGAAACGCGGAAATCTTGCCGGAACCAACCAGCTTTTGCTTCGTTTTCTCTGCGGAAACACCGAAAACGGAGAAGAATCATGACCTACCAGGACACCAACCATCAGGATGCCAGCATCCGGGAAACCCACGATCTGATCGCCAGCGACAAGGTCGAGGGAACACGCGTCTACGGCCGTGACGGAAAACACATCGGTTCCATCGAACGTGTTATTCTCGAAAAGCGCAGCGGCCGCGTCTCCTATGCCGTCCTGAGCTTCGGCGGCTTCCTCGGCATGGGCGAAGACCATTACCCACTGCCCTGGTCTAAGCTCAGTTATGACGAAAGCCTCGGTGGCTATCGCACCGACGTGACACGCGAACAGATCGAGGCAGCGCCGAAATATCACGGCGACGACGAATATGAGTGGAACAAGGAAAACGGCCGCCGCGTCTACGACTATTATGGCGTTCCCCCATACTGGATGTAGTGAGGCAGCGCTCATGTTTCGGCCCCGCGATCGCGGGGCCGTTTGCGTTTATTTTGCAGCTTCTTTGCTTAGTAGCTCGATATGCGTCTGGCATCGAAAGGAAGATGGCAGGCTTTGATCGGTATCGCCCATTATTTGGCTGACCACTGCCGATGCCAGCCGGTGGGCGATGCCGAAGCTGATCTTGAAGCCGCCTGCAAGGGCATGGATTCGAGGATGGTCGGGATGGCGGCCGGCCATCGGATCGCGGCCAATGGCCTTTGGCCGCACGCCGGCCCAGCGTTCGATTACCGGAGCCGCACGGATGAGAGGAACGAGATCCGCCGCCTGCCGCAACAGGTCATCGAGTTGCCCGTCTATCGAAGCCGCATTCTCAAAGGTGTTTTCACTCGTACTGCCAACCGCGACCAGACCATTTTCGTGCGCAACGACATACAGGCCATCCGTAAAAACAACCGGAAGACCGGGATCGATATCGGCCTTGAGAAGTGCGGCCTGTCCCTTCACCGGCACACCGCTCACGCCGGACACCTTTGTCAGTTCGTCGATAAAAGGAAACGCCTGAACGCCATTGGCGAGAATGCAGGCGCCAAAGGACAGGCTACTTCCGTCGGCAAATGTCGCATGCCCCGCGACTGGATCGATATGGACAACCGCCTGCCCCTCCTCGATACGGACGTGGCGCGACCGGCGCAAATGACTGGCGAGCATTGCGAGAAACGGGCGGGGGGCAACGCGGGCGGCGAGCGTGTCGAAAACCACGCCGCTTTCTGCGGCATCCACGTTCAGCCAGCCGCCGTCATGAAACTGATCCTGCACATGCCAATGGAATTGCCGATCGCCCGAATGCCAGTTAACCAGCGCATCCTGCTCATGACGAAGCGCGATAGTTCGCAGATACGGCTTTGCCAGCGGCATGATCCGGCCTGAACGGCGATAACCCGCAGAAAGGCCGGTCTCCGCTTCGAGGGCGGCGATCTCCATTTCAAGAGAGATCAGCGCATCGAACTGGAACTGCTTCTTGGCATTCCAGCGGTCCGGCATATGCGGCATCAGGGCGCCGAGGACGCCGCCGCTCGCACCGGCGCCGATCACATCGCGCTCGACGAGAACCGTTTCGAGGCCGACTCGTTCCGCCATCACACCGGCCCAGAGCCCCATGATGCCGCCACCGACGATCAGCAGATCCGCCATCGATTGACCTTCTCGAATGTGGAGATTATCGGTTCGCCATGACCCGCGACAACCTGGATACGACGCCCGCGCCGGAAGGGCAAACCCCACACCGGCAAACCCTTGAATGGCACGAGGGCGATATGCCCTATTCGCGGGAATTTGGCGACCATTTTTATTGCCGCGAGGACGGTCGGCTGGAATGCGGGCATGTCTTTCTCCAGGGCAACGGCTTGCCGGAGCGCTGGCGCAAACCGGGCACCTTCAGGATTGGGGAGCTCGGCTTCGGCACAGGCCTGAATTTTTGTGAAACGTGGCGGCAGTGGAAGGCGACGCGTGTCGAAGGTATTGCGCTCCATTTCATTTCGTTCGAGCGCTTCCCGATGCAGGCGGGAGAAATCGGTCGCGCCTTATCGCATTGGCCGGAGGTCGATGCGGAGCGACAGGCCCTTTGCGCCAGCTGGCCGGAACAGCCCAGCGGCCGCATCGACCTCGACCTTGCGGTTGGGGTACGCCTCACCGTTGTCTGTGGTTCTGCCCTTGAAGAAATCGTCCATTTCTCTGCAATGTTCGACGCCTGGTATCTCGACGGCTTCGCGCCAAGGCGCAATCCGGATATGTGGTCAGAAGAACTGATGCGGCTGGTATTCGACAAGACCGCCGATGGCGGCACGTTCGCGACCTACGCGGCTGCCGGCTTTGTCCGGCGCAACCTGCAAGGTGCCGGCTTTGCAGTCGAGCGCCGGCCAGGCTTCGGAAGCAAACGCGAAATGCTGTGCGGCGTGAAATCGACATCCGGCGTCGCTTAAAAACCGGCCCTTGGCGCCATCCTTCTCTGTCAAGGAATTTTGCTGTCGCAAATGGTGGCGCCTCTGGGGCATCAAATCTGCAACATGAATCTCTGTCCAAACCGATGGAAAAGTCATGAGCGAGAACGAATTTCCGCAATCCTCTATGAGCGACGCCGAAGCCCCGGTGGAGCGCCGGCGCCGAACCGGCGGACGCGGCGCGGATCGTTCGCGCAAAGGCGGCGGCAGTTCCAAATATCTCAACCTCGTCAATACCATGGCAAAATCAGTTGTCCTCTCCGAGGACGCATTGGAGGCTATTCATGATGCCTCGCTGACCATCCTTGAAGAGATCGGCATGGACGTGATCCTGCCGGAAGCGCGTGACCGGATGAAAGCGGCCGGCGCTGATGTCACGCCCGGCACCGACCGGGTGCGCTTCGATCGCGGCCTGATCATGGACATGATGTCGTCCGTGCCCTCCGGCTTCACCATGCATGCCCGCAACCCGATGCGCAACGTCCAGATCGGCGGCAACAATCTGGTGTTCGCGCAGATTGCTTCCGCACCCTTCGTCGCCGATCGCGAGGGTGGGCGCCGCGCCGGCAACCAGGAAGACTACCGCAAGCTGGTGAAGCTCGCCCAATCCTATGACATCATCCATACGACCGGCGGCTATCCGGTCGAACCGATCGACATCCACGCCTCGGTGCGCCATCTCGATTGCCTGTCGGACATGGTGAAACTGACCGACAAGGTGTTCCACTGCTATTCGCTCGGCCAGCAGCGCAATATCGATGCGCTGGAGATCGCCCGCATCGGCCGCGGCATCTCGGCCGAGCAGATGGAGCGCGAACCCTCGCTCTTCACCATCATCAATACCTCCTCGCCACTGCGGCTCGACGGGCCGATGCTGCAGGGCATTATCGAAATGTCGTCGCGCAACCAGGTGGTCGTCGTCACGCCATTCACGCTCGCCGGCGCCATGGCGCCAGTGACGATCGCTGGTGCCGTCGTGCAGCAGAACGCCGAGGCGCTGGCCGGCATCGCCTTTACCCAGATGGTGCGCCGCGGGGCGCCGGTCATGTATGGCGGTTTCACCTCGAACGTCGACATGAAGACGGGCGCTCCGGCTTTCGGTACGCCGGAATACATGAAGGCCGTTATTGCCGGCGGACAACTCGCACGCCGGTACAAGATCCCCTACCGCACGTCCAACACCAACGCGTCAAACACGCTCGATGCGCAGGCGGCCTACGAATCGGCGTTGTCTCTCTGGGCGCTGACGCAAGGTGGCGGCAATTTCATCATGCATTCGGCAGGCTGGAGCGAGGGCGGGCTGACCGCATCCTTCGAAAAATTCATTCTCGACGTCGACATGCTGCAGATGGTGGCCGAGTTCCTGACCCCGCTCGACGTCAGCGAAGATGCGCTTGGGCTGGATGCCGTCCGCGACGTTGGCCCCGGTGGCCACTATTTCGGGACAGCGCATACGCTGGCCCGTTACGAAACAGCCTTCTATTCGCCGATCCTGTCGGATTGGCGCAACTTCGAGACCTGGACAGAAGCAGGCCGGCCGACGACCTACGATCACGCCAACCGGGTCTTCAAGGAAAAGCTGAACGAATACGAGAAGCCGCCGCTGGATCCCGCCATCGAGGAAGAACTCGATGCCTTCGTTGCCCGGCGGAAGGCCGAAGGCGGCGTTCCGACGGACTTCTGACGGAAACAATCAGCTGGACATCGCCGCGCGGACCGACGAGATCAGCTTGTCGGTCGGCAGGTTGCTATAGTCCTTGCAGATCTCCATCGTGGTTTTCGCGCGCGTGGCAGTAGAGAGCATGGCGCGAAGATCCCCGAGCGTCTGTGGGGCGGCGCAGACAACGAGACGGTCGAAGGCGCCCTCCCGCGCATAGGTATCGAGTTTGCTGGCAACCTCAGATGTAAACCGCTGCTGCTCCCCGCGCACGGGATCGCTTGAATACTCCATCGCCGAACGGCCGTGTCCCGTTGAGGAATGGGCTCGCCCCGGCTTGTCGGCCATGATGTCCTGAACACGCTTGGTATCCAGCTGAAAGATTTCCTGCTCGGGATTTTGGTGTCCATTCTTGAGAAAATTAACACCCTTCAAAAGGCGTGCCTGATTGCCGTCGGCGGCAAGAATCCATGTCGTCGTCATTGTTTTCTCCTCGAGCAAAGCCTCGACGCTCATAGGTCGCGGCACCGGCGGCACCGGGACTGAACGCACGCCATGCCTCACCCCAATGCGAGGCACGTAAAAGAATCAACGCGCCGCGAAAAAGGAATGTTCCGTAAAAATTTCGCCGGCAGCAAAAATATGCTGGCTGAAATCCCCGCCCGTTCGGTCATCCCTATATTGCCGGCGAAACACGGCTATTGTCTGGTGGAATCACAGATCGGACGACCCAATGGCTGAGCCGCTGAAAAACCTGCTGCATCCGGCACTCGTGAAAACGATGGCGGCACAAATCACCGCAAATTCTGGCTCCTTCAACACGACGCGATTTGTCGACCTCGCCACGCGTGGCATGGAGCAATTGGAATTGATGCAGCGCTCACTGCAGATTCGCGATGCGTTGACAAAGACCTTGCCTGAGGATTTTGTCGAGGCCGCCGCCATACTATCGGCGAGCCTGCCGCAAAGCGGACATACAGGACTGACGGGCTGGGCGTTATTACCAGTCAGCCAGTTCGTGGCACAAAAGGGTCTTGATCACTTCGACCTGTCGCTTGACCTGCTGAAACAGCTGACACCGCATTTCACTGCCGAATTCGGTATCCGCCCCTTCATTCACATCAATCAGGAGCGGGCGCTGGCAACGATCGGCCCGTGGGCCAGCGATGCAAACCATCATGTCCGCAGGCTGGCGAGCGAGGGAACCCGGCCGCGCCTGCCCTGGGCGATGCGGTTGCCGGCGCTGATGCGCGATCCGCAGCCGATCTTGCCGATTCTCGGTGCGCTGTTGGACGATCCGGAGGACTATGTGCGCCGGTCCGTGGCCAACAGCCTGAACGACATTGCCAAGGACCATCCGGACCTCGTTGCAGGCTTCGTCGGCAGGCATATCGCTGGCGCATCACCGGAGCGGCGGCAACTGCTGCGCCATGCCTCCCGTACGCTTCTGAAGAAGGGGCACACCGTAGCGCTCGGCAATTTCGGCTTTGCGCCGCTTTCCGGCATTGACGCGGTTTTGAGCATTCAGACGGAAAGCGTCGATTTCGGTGGTTCGCTCGCCTTCACCCTCATCATCGGAAATCAGCACTCCGTGCCGCAGCAGGTGATGATCGACTACGTCATCCACCATCGCAAAGCCAATGGCAGTCTCACGCCGAAGGTCTTCAAGTGGAAGAGCTTGACGCTTGATCCCGCTGAAACCGTTGAGATGCCGCGCCAGCATGCCATCCGTGCCATCACCACTCGGCAATATTATCCCGGCGGCCATCGCCTCGAGGTTCTCGTAAATGGCACCGTTCTGGCAGGCGCGGATTTCCAGCTCGTCATGCCGTAACGCAGCAGTCTCTTCGCACCTGCAAAAACTATCACTTGACTTTTGACAGCAAAACAACGACATGAGGCCTAGCGTCACCTTCCGGCCGCCGCGTGAGCGAGCCCTGCGGGATCCAAACGATCCGTAACGAAGGATAAGCGCAACACAGAATGTCCTGCCAAACGCGGCAGGATGCAGCGCAGACAGCATAATCAACCCACAAGTTCCCAAATCACGCGGGGTTCTTGACGCGAAGCGAAACCGGAACCGCATGGTGCAGTTCCGGCGAATTCCGTTTTGCGCCCCCGAAAAGGTAATACATTGACCACTTTTAAAGACCTTGGCCTCTCCGAGCATGTACTTTCGACCCTCGCCTCCCTGGGGTTCGAAACGCCGACGCCGATCCAGGCCGAAGCAATCCCGCTCGTGATGGAAGGCCATGACCTGATCGGTCTCGCCCAGACCGGCACAGGCAAGACCGCCGCTTTCGGCCTGCCGATGATCGAAAAGATGATGGCCGACGGCAAGCGTCCCGATCCGCGCAACATCCGCGCCCTCGTCCTTGCGCCGACCCGCGAGCTGGTGAACCAGATCGCTGCGAACCTCAAGGAATTCGTCAAGAAGACCCCGATCAAGATCGGCCTGGTCGTCGGCGGCGCTTCGATCAACAAGCAGTCCGAGCAGCTTTCCCGGGGTGTCGACATTCTCGTCGCCACGCCCGGCCGCCTTCTCGACCTCATCGCCCGCAAGGCCGTGACCCTGACGCAGGCCCGCTATCTCGTTCTCGACGAAGCCGACCAGATGCTGGACCTCGGCTTCATCCATGACCTGCGCAAGATCTCCAAGCTGGTTCCGAAGAACCGCCAGACGCTGCTGTTTTCGGCCACCATGCCGAAGGCGATCGCCGATCTCGCTGCCGAGTACCTCAGCAACCCGAAGCGCGTCGAAGTCTCGCCTCCGGGCAAGGCTGCCGACAAGGTCGAGCAGTTCGTGCACTTCGTTCAGGGCGCCAGCCAGAAGACTGAAATCCTGAAGAAGACGCTGACCGAGAACCCCGATGGCCGTGCCATGGTTTTCTCGCGCACCAAGCATGGCGCCGAGAAACTGATGAAGCATCTGGAACACGTCGGCTTCTCCGTCGCATCGATCCACGGCAACAAGAGCCAGGGCCAGCGCGAACGCGCCCTCAAGGCTTTCCGTGATGGCGAGACGCGCGTACTGGTCGCCACCGACGTTGCCGCCCGCGGCATCGACATTCCGGGCGTCACCCACGTCTACAACTACGACCTGCCGGAAGTGCCGGACGCCTATGTGCACCGCATCGGCCGCACCGCCCGCGCCGGCCGCGACGGTATCGCCATCGCTTTTTGCGCACCGGACGAAATCCGCCTGCTGCGCGATATCGAACGCCTGATGAAGATCGACATCGCTGTCTCCAGCGGCGAAGTTCCTGCCGACCGCGCCCGCCCGAAGGGTGCCCGCGGCGGCAACGGTGCGCGCAACGCGCAGCGTCCGGCTGGCAACGGTCACAATGAACGTCGTCCGCGTCCGCATGGCGGCAGCGACAACGTGCATCGCGCCGAGCGCACGGCACCAAGCCCGTTTGCCGGCGACGACCTGCTGGTAACCGGCGAGCCGAAGAAGCAGCACCGCAAGGGCCAAGGACCGGCGGCACAGGCGGCCCACGAACAGGCACTCGCCAAGCGTCCCGGCGGCAACCGCAACGGACGTCCCGGCCAGAAGCAGGGCGAATGGCGCAATCGCAACCACGGCGGCGGTGCCGCTGGCGGCCAGAACCGCGAAGGCGGCGCCGGTGCTGGCGCGCAGGGTCAGCGCAAGCGCGTCAACGCCCCGCGCCGCGACGAGGCATAAGCCTTTCGCGATAGTGAATTGAGATAAAGAACGGCGGGCCTGGACCCGCCGTTTTTTTATGTCGGGACGGGACCGTTCTTGCGATTCGTCAGATAAACCCCGGCCACGGCGATCACCGTTCCGATGATCATCGGTAGCGTCAGGGCCTCATCAAACAGCAGCCATGCCTGCAGGGCTGCCAGCGGCGGTACCAGATAAATCAGCGATGCCGCGCGCGACACCTGACCACGCCGGATCAGATAAAGCAGCAGGGCAATCGCCCCCATCGACAGGCCGAGCACCGCCCAGCCGAGGGCCGCGAACAGTTGCACGCTCCAGACCACCCGCATGTCTTCCAGAAAGAACGCGGCGGGCAGGGCGACAATCAGCGCGCCGACATATTGCAACGTCGCGATCGAGCGGATGTCGCCATCCTGCAGGTGCCGCTTCTGATAGATCGTGCCGTAGGTGACGGCGGCCATTCCCAGCACGTTGATGACAACGGGGAAGATATGGATCGGCGTGGCGCCTGTATCGATCGCCAGCACCTTCGGCACGACGGCGAGCGCGATGCCGAGAAAACCGAGCACCAGGCCGAGCCTCTGCTGACCCGACAAGTTTTCGCCGATCAGGGCCGGCGCGACGGTTGCCGTCATCAGCGGCTGCAACCCGGCGATAATGCCGGAAATCGCCGCCGGAACGCCCTGCCCGATCGCCCACCATACGGCGCCGAGATAAAGTCCATGCAGGAATATACCGGAGAACACCGCATGCCCGGCCGTCCTCCAGGTTTTTGGCCACGCGGCGCCAGTCCCAAGACAGAACCCGATGAACAACAGCGTCGCAAACAAATAACGCAACACCAGGAATGTCAGCGGATCGGCATAGATGTCGGCATATTTGGCCATCACCCACCCTGTCGACCAGAGCAAAACGAAAATGGCCGGAGCCAAGCGGTCGAGGGTCATGCAGGCTTCCTGATACACTGTCATTGTCATCGCCTGCGATAGAGCGGCATATGATGATGGTCAAAGCAAAATTCCTGATGTTTAGCTTCAATCATCGGCACGCACGTCGCAGATCGGCAGCACAAAAATTGAGCACTCCAAGTCTTTGGAACTACGAGTTTTACGCTACGGCTGAACGTCTTGCCGAAACCCATGTCACCCGATGATGAAACATGCGGCGCAATTGCCACTGATGACCGGTGCCCGGCCTAAAAAAACGGCGATCTGGCCCCGAAATTTCTTTTGCCCTGAAATGAGCATGCTTCTTGCATTGCCCTTGCTGTTGTACTCAAATGGCAAAAAAAGGGGATCACACCGTTGGCATTTGACGAAATGATGAATGCGGACAATAGCCCGCGCCAGCCTTACTCGACTTACAATGATTGGTACTCAGCCCAGGACAAGGCCCGCCTGATTGCAAAATCGAAAGAGGCCGAGAATATCTTCCGCAAGACGGGCATTACCTTCGCGGTCTACGGACACGCAGACAGCTCCGAAAAGCTCATCCCCTTCGACCTGATACCGCGCATCATTTCCGGCCGCGAATGGCGCAAGCTGGCCCAGGGCATCGAACAACGGGTTATCGCCCTCAACGCCTTCCTCGACGACATCTATCACAAGCAGGAGATCATCAAGGCCGGCCGTGTTCCCCGCGAACTGATCGAGCGCAACGTCGCCTTCCTGCCGCAGATGATCGGCTTCCGGCCGCCGGGCGGCGTCTATACCCATATTGTCGGCACCGACATCGTGCGGACCGGCGAGGACCAGTTCTATGTGCTGGAAGACAATGCCCGCACCCCCTCCGGTGTCAGCTACATGCTGGAAAACCGCGAAACGATGATGCAGATGTTCCCGGAACTCTTCCATCAGAACCGCGTCCGCCCGGTCGAGAACTATCCCTACCTGCTCCGCCACAGCCTCGCCTCGCTCGCCCCTCCCGGATGCGACGGCAAGCCCCGTGTCGCGGTGCTGACGCCCGGCATCTACAATTCGGCCTATTACGAACACGCCTTCCTCGCCGACATGATGGGCGTAGAACTGGTCGAAGGCTCGGATCTGCGCGTCATCGACGGCAAGGTAAAGATGCGCACCACGCGCGGTTATGAGGCGATCGATGTTCTCTACCGCCGGGTCGACGACGACTATCTCGATCCACTGACGTTCAAGCCCGAATCGGCGCTCGGCATTCCCGGCATCATGGATGTCTACCGCGCCGGCAACATCACCATCGCCAATGCGCCGGGTACCGGCATCTGCGACGACAAGGCGATCTATTCCTACATGCCCGAGATCGTCGAGTTCTATACCGGCCGCAAGGCGCTGCTGGAGAACGTGCCGACGTGGCGCTGTTCGGAACCCGACAGCCTGAAATACGTGCTCGAAAACCTCGCCGATCTTGTCGTCAAGGAAGTGCACGGCTCCGGCGGTTACGGCATGCTGGTTGGCCCGACCGCGTCCAAGAAGGAGCGTTCGGCCTTTGCCGAAAAGCTCAAGTCACGGCCGACGAACTATATTGCTCAGCCGACGCTTTCTCTTTCGACAGTGCCAATCCTCGTCAACAAGGGCATCGCTCCGCGCCATGTGGATCTGCGCCCTTATGTCCTCGTTTCCGACAAGGTGCAGATCATTCCAGGCGGGCTTACCCGCGTGGCTTTGAAGGCCGGCTCGCTGGTGGTGAATTCCAGCCAGGGCGGCGGCACCAAGGATACCTGGGTTCTGGAGGACTGATGCATATGCTTGGAAGAACTGCAAACGGCCTCTACTGGATGTTCCGCTATATCGAGCGGGCCGAAAACAGCGCCCGGCTGATCGATGCCGGCCTGCGTATGTCGCTGACCCGCTCGGAAGCGACCGAAGACGATTGGGACGGCGTGCTGCAAAGCTCCGGCGTCCGCGATATCTACGACGATCTCTACGAAAAACTGACGAGCGCGGACGCCATAGACTTTCTGCTACGCGACCGGGCCAACCCCTCAAGCGTGATGTCCTGCATCGATTCGGGCCGCAACAATGCCCGTATGGTCAGAACCGCGCTCACCCGGGAGACCTGGGAGGCCACCAACGAATGCTGGCTCGGTCTCAAATCCACCCTCGCCCGGCGCATCAAGGCCGCTGACCTGCCCGAGGTCATCGACGGGATCAAGCGCATGACGGGCCTGATCCGCGGTGCGTTCCATGGGACAATGCTGCGCAACGAGATTTTCAACTTCTCGCGCATCGGCACCTTCATCGAGCGGGCCGACAACACGGCCCGCATTCTCGACGTGAAATACTACGTGCTGCTTCCGGCGGTGTCGCAGGTCGGATCCTCGATCGACAACGTCCAGTGGGAATCGATCCTGCGCTCGGTTTCGGCGCACCGTTCCTACGGCTGGGTCTACGAGGCGGAATACAAGCCTTCCAATATCGCCGACTTCCTGATCCTCAACGGCCGCATGCCGCGCTCGCTTGCCTATTGCTATGACAAGATCGTCAGTAATCTCGGCTATCTCGCGCGGGAATACGGCGAAGGCCATGCGGCGCACGCAACGGCGGAGGAAACGCTGTCGTCGCTGCGCAATCATTCGATCAAGGATGTCATGGATCAGGGACTGCACGAGTACATCGAGAACTTCATCAGCCACAATAACCGTCTGGGACAGGAAATCTCCGACGGCTATCGGTTCAACTGAGATTCGGATGGGAGTGACCGCATGCGTCTGAAGATCAGCCACACCACCGAATACACCTATGACGAACCGGTACAATACTCGCTCCAGCGCCTACGCCTGACGCCGCTGACGCAAACCGGGCAAACCGTCATCAGTTGGGAAACCTCGGTCGAGGGTGCAAAGATGGAAGTCGGCTATGACGACCATTTCGGCAACCGCGTCAATCTCGTCAGCGTCAACGGCGACCAGACCTCCATCCGTATCGTCGCGTCAGGCGAGGTGGAAACCGAGGACAAGGCGGGCGTCTACGGCGTTCACCAGGCCTACGCGCCGCTCTGGCTCTATCTGCGCGAGACACCGCTGACGAAGATGGCCAAGCCGATCCGCAACCTGGCCAAGGCAATGACCGGAGAGACGGACCTCGCAAAGATGCACGCCCTGATGGGCAAGATCAGCGAGATTGTCGAATACAGGCAGGGCGAGACTGGAACGGAAACGACCGCAGAGCAGGCCCTGCTGCAAAAGAGCGGAGTCTGTCAGGACCACGCGCATATCATGATCGCTGCGGCGCGCACGCTCGGCCTGCCCGCTCGCTACATCTCCGGCTACCTGATGATGGAAGACCACCCGGAACAAACCGCAAGTCATGCCTGGGCGGAAATTCATCTGAACGGCCTCGGCTGGGTCGGCTTCGACGCCGCCAACAAGGTGTGTCCCGACGAGCGCTATGTCCGCATCGCCTGCGGACTGGATTATCGCGATGCCGCGCCGATTTCTGGCCTGATCCATGGTTCGTCGAGCGAAGCGCTGAAAGTTTCGGTGACCGTCGAGCAGCAGGAACAGAGCCAGACGCAGAGTCAGTAGCGGTTCCGCCTCCTCAACACTGGCATTTACACGTCTCCAGTTCTGGTTTANNTAAACCAGAACTGGAGACGTCTTTATGTCGAAAATCGGTGCATTCGAAGCGAAAACGCATTTCTCATCCCTGTTGGACCGCGTTGCAAATGGTGAAGAAATCACGATCACCAAACACGGAAAGGCAGTTGCCCGACTCGTCAGCGCTGAAACCATCGAAGCCTCGGCACCTGAAAGCGCTTTCCAGAAGCTGAAAGAACTGCGCCGCTCAAAGACGCTGGCCGGCCTTTCATGGCAGGAACTGCGGGATGAAGGTCGGAAATGACAATTGTCATTGACGCTTCGATTGCGCTTGCATGGTGTTTTGAGGATGAGGCTTCGGATGAAACCGATGCCGTTGCGCAGGACCTGATCGCAAGCGGCGGCCTCGTTCCGTCGCTCTTCCACCTGGAGCTTGCAAACGTATTGCTCCAGGCCGAACGGCGCGGGCGCATCTCACCCTCTGAGATTGCTCAAAGACTCGACCTGATTGCCCAAATGCCAATCGAGACCGACCCTCAAACCGCCGGTAGAGCATGGGGTGATACGTTATCTCTTGCGAGAGCGCACAAATTGACGAGCTACGATGCTGCTTATCTTGAACTTGCGGCACGCAGAGGCGCTACACTCGCGACCAAGGATAAAGCGTTAGCGGCAGCGGCTAACCAACTCGGGGTGCCCCTGACGATCCAGCAATAGAGGGAAAAGGGCCGGAGAACCGGCCATTTTCTAAGTGAACTGAACAGATCAGTGGCTGTCCTTGCCGACTGCATTTCCGCGACATCCCTTGAGGAAGTCGAGGTCGGCGCCGGTATCGGCTCCCTGGACATGTTGCTGGTGCAGCCAGGCATAGCCGGACGTCGGCAGATCATGGTTCGGCTTCCATTCGGCAAGCCGCTGCGCCAACTCCTCGTCGGAAATGTCGACATGCAGGCGGCGGTTCGGCACGTCCAGCTCGATCATGTCGCCGTTCCTCACGACCGCAAGCGGTCCGCCGACCGCAGCTTCCGGCGAGGTGTGCAGCACGACGGTGCCATAGGCTGTGCCGGACATGCGGGCGTCGGAAATGCGCACCATGTCGGTGATGCCCTTCTTCAGCACTTTTGGAGGAAGACCCATGTTGCCGACCTCTGCCATACCGGGATAGCCCTTCGGCCCACAGTTCTTCATGACCATGACGCAGGTCTCGTCGATGTCGAGATTGTCGTCATTGATCTTGGCCTTGTAGTCGTCGATGTCCTCGAACACCACGGCACGGCCACGATGCGTCAACAGATGCGGCGAGGCCGCCGACGGCTTCAGCACCGCGCCCTTCGGCGCGAGATTGCCGCGCAGCACGACGATGCCGCCCGACTGCGTCAACGCCTTTTCGGCGGGCAGGATGACGTCCTCGTTCCAGTTGACGACGTCCTTGACCTCGTCCCACACGGTTTCGCCGGAAACTGTCAGCGCGTCCTTGTGCAGGAGACCCGCCTCGCCGAGGCGCTTCAGCACCACCGGCAGACCGCCGGCATAGAAAAACTCCTCCATCAGGTACTTGCCCGACGGCATCAGGTTGACGATGGTCGGGACATCGCGACCGCAGCGGTCCCAGTCATCAAGCGTCAGGTCGATGCCGACGCGGCCTGCCATGGCGAGCAGGTGGATGACGGCATTGGTCGATCCGCCGATCGCCGCATTGGTGCGGATGGCATTTTCGAAGGCCTGCTTCGTCATGATGTCGGATGGCTTCAGGTCATCCTTGACCATCTGGACGATACGCCGGCCGGTGAGCTGCGCCATGACCTTGCGGCGGGAATCGACCCCCGGGATCGCGGCGTTGCCGGACAGCGCCATGCCGAGCGCCTCGGCCATGGAGGCCATGGTGGAGGCGGTGCCCATGGTGTTGCAGGTGCCCGACGAACGGCTCATCGAGGCTTCGGCCTCGAGGAATTCGGCCTGCGTCATCTCGCCGGCCTTCACCATTTCGGAAAACTTCCACAGATGCGTGCCGGAGCCGACGCGTTCACCGCGGAAATAGCCGTTCAGCATCGGCCCACCGGTGACGACGATCGAAGGCAGATCGACGGACGCGGCTGCCATGATCAACGACGGCGTGGTCTTGTCACAACCGACCATCAACACGCAGCCATCCATCGGCTGGCCGCGGATCGTTTCCTCGATCGAGAGGGCCGCAAGGTTGCGGTACATCATCGCGGTCGGGCGGAAGGTATTTTCGGAGGCCGAGAACACCGGCACTTCCATAGGAAAGCCGCCTGCTTCCCAGATGCCGGCCTTCACTTTTTCGGCAAGCTCGCGCAGATGGCCGTTGCACGGCGTCATATCCGACCAGGTGTTGAGAATGCCGATAACCGGGCGTCCGTCGAACAGGTCGTGCGGATATCCCTGGTTCTTCATCCAGCCGCGGTGATAGATCACGTCACGGCTCGTGCCGCCGTACCATTCCTGCGAGCGCAGCTTGCGCGGCCACTCAGCTTTCTTCTTCATTGTCGTCGTATCCTTTTAAGTGCCGGACCGGTCGGACCGGTTCGGCGAAAAATGCTTACGCCAGCGTGTAGGCGGTTTTTACCACGGTGAAGAACTCGGCCGCATATTTGCCTTGCTCGCGCGAACCGAAGGAGGAGGCCTTGCGGCCGCCGAACGGCACATGGAAATCAACACCGGCGGTCGGCAGGTTGACCATCACCATGCCGGCTTCCGAGTTGCGCTTGAAATGCGTCGCGTGCTTCAGGCTCGTCGTCGCGATGCCGGCAGAAAGACCGAACGGCGTGTCATTGGCTGTGTGAAGCGCTTCCTCATAATCCTTGACCCGGATGACGGACGCGACCGGGCCGAAGATCTCCTCACGGGAGATCCGCATCTGGTTGGTCGCTTCGGTAAACAGCGTTGGCTGCAAATAGAAGCCGGGGTTCTCGCGCGAAATTGTCTCGCCCCCGAAAGCGAGCTTGGCACCTTCCTGCTTGCCGATGGCGATATAGTCGGTGTCGGTGGCAAGCTGGCGCTCGTCCACCACCGGGCCGATATGCGTGCCGGCCTTCAGCGCGTCATCGACCACCAGCGTCTTCAGCTTTTCGGTCAAGGCCGCAACGAATTTGTCGTGGATGCCTTCGGTGACGATCAGGCGCGACGACGCGGTGCAGCGCTGGCCCGTCGAGAAGAAGCCGGAATTGGCAGCAGCTTCGACGGCGACGGTGAGATCGGCATCGTCAAGCACGACCATCGGGTTCTTGCCGCCCATTTCCAGCTGGAACTTGCGGTTATGTTCGATGGACGAAGCAGCGACGCGCTTGCCGGTGCCGGTCGAGCCGGTAAACGTGATGCCGGCGAGATCCGGGCTGTCGAGCATCGCCTGGCCGACGACCGATCCCTTGCCCATGACGAGATTGAGAACACCCTTCGGCAGGCCGGCGCGATGCAGGATATCGACGATGGCCCATGAGCAACCCGGCACCAGTTCGGCCGGTTTGAAGACAACGGTGTTGCCGTAGCAGAGCGCAGGCGCAATCTTCCATGCAGGGATCGCGATCGGAAAATTCCACGGCGTGATGATGCCGATGACGCCGATCGGTTCGCGAGTGATTTCGACGCCGATGTTCGGACGCACCGACGGCAGCACTTCGCCCGCAAGACGCAAGGCTTCGCCAGCGAAGAAATCGAATATCTGCGCCGAGCGGATCGTCTCGCCGATCGCTTCCGGAAGCGTCTTGCCTTCTTCGCGGGCGAGCAAGTTTCCAAGCTCTTCCTTGCGGGCCAAAATCTCGTCAGCGGTCTTCTTCAGGATCGCATGGCGTTCGAGAATACCCGAGCGGGACCATGCCGGAAACGCTGCCTTGGCCGCCGCGATTGCGGTCTTGGCATCATCCGCACTGGCGCTGGCATAGAGACCGACAATTTCATTGGTGTTCGAGGGGTTGATGTTCTCGACCCCGTTGCTGCCGACCCATTCGCCGGCGATCAGGTTGTGATGAAGTGTCATGGGCTTGAAGCCTCCTTGGTTTTTCCGCAAGCACCTTTGGGAGCGGCGCGTTGCTTTCTGAAATGCGGCAACTCAGAGCTGGCCGATGATGATCTCGTTTTCACCGGCGATCGCCAGCGTGTTGCGCAGCGGCAGGCCGAACTCGGACGCCTCGATTTCGAAGATGTCGCCGGCCTGCGTCTTGACACCATCGCCGAAGGACAGCGTCGCCGTTCCGAACATATGGACATGCACATCGCCCGGCGCACGGAAGATGCCGTATTTGAAGTGGTGATATTCCAGATTGGCGAAAGTGTGGGACATGTTGGCTTCACCCGACAGGAACGGCTTTTCCCACAAGACGGCACCATCGCGGATAATGCGCGACGTGCCACGAATGTCGGCCGGCGCTTCGCCAATCCGAATTTCGGGGCCGAAACTCGCCGGCCGCAGCTTGGAATGCGCGAGATAGAGATAGTTGACACGCTCGGTCACGTGGTCGGAGAACTCATTGGCCACGGCAAAACCGATACGGAACGGCGCCCCCTTGTCGGAGATCACGTAGATGCCGGCCATTTCCGGCTCTTCGCCACCGTCCTGCGCAAAGGACGGCGAGACGAGGTCGCCACCCGGCGCAACCGTTTGGCTACCGTTGCCCTTGTAGAACCATTCGGGCTGCACGCCCTTTTCGCCCGGCTTCGGCTTGCCGCCTTCGAGGCCCATCTTGAACATTTTCATCGTATCGGTGGCACCCTCCTCCACCTTTGACACGGCGGCGTGCATCGCATCACGGGTCGATGCAGAGCCGAGATGGGTGAGACCGGTACCGGTCAGATGCAGATGCGCATCGTCCGGATGGGTGATCGGCGGCAGAAAGTTGCCCTTGGCGTAGACGTCCTGAAGATCGACTTCGTCGCCAAGACCATGCGCCTCGACAACAGCCTTCAGGGTCTTGCCCGAATTCGCCGCTTCCATCGCCAGCGCATAGACGCTGGCAGCACCTTTCACGGCGCGGGCACCCTCGCCCAATTCGCGAACGGCAACCGTGATCGAGCCGTCATTGTTCTTCACCTGGGAAATCAGCACAGCCTTGTCCTTTTCTAGATCCGGGCTGTTTTTCGGCGTCCAGCAGCTGGCTTTCGGCAACAACAACCCATTGGGAGACGCTCAAGCGCTCCCATTCGTGGCGGCGCACCGCCGTTCTCGTCATGATGCGTGGGCCGGAGCGCTATCGTCTCGGTGAGCGCGAAAGACGCCCCGGCTCCAGTTTACGCTGTTCAGGCAAAGCCTGAAGCGCGGGACGGACCGGAACCGGTCAGCCCTTGTTCTTGTTGTAGACGTCGAAGAACACGGCGGCGAGAAGCACCAGACCCTTGACGAGCTGCTGATAATCGATGCCGAGACCCATGATCGACATGCCGTTGTTCATGACGCCCATGATGAAGGCGCCGATGACCGCGCCGGTGATCTTGCCCACGCCGCCGGAGGCGGAAGCCCCACCAATGAAGCAGGCCGCGATGACGTCAAGCTCGAAGCCGACACCGGCCTTTGGCGTCGCCGAGTTCAAACGCGCCGCGATGATCATGCCGGCAAGCGCTGCAAGTACGCCCATGTTGACGAAGGTGTAGAAGGTCAGGCGCTCGGTGTTGATACCGGAGAGCTTGGCAGCCTTGACGTTGCCACCCATGGCATAGATGCGGCGGCCGATCGTCGAGCGTGTGGTGATGAACGTATAGAGCCCGATCAGCACGGCCATCACGACCAGAACGTTCGGGAAGCCACGATAGGTCGAGAGCTGGAAACCGAGGAAGATCGATACGAGGCTGATAATGGCCATCTGCCCGACAAAGAACGCGAAAGGCTCGTTCTCGGTGTTGTGGCGGTCATTGACAGCGCGATTTCGAAGGCCGTTGTAGACCATAAAAGCAACTGCGATCAGCACGGCAACCAAAGCAAAAAGATTCGTGATGGTCCACTGAACAATGATGAATTGAGGATCCGGCCAATGCAGCGCCCAGCTCGTGCCATCCATGACAGGCTGTTGAAATTGAAGCCAAGGGGTGGAAAAGGAAATTGGAGTTAAAAATCCCAGCAAGTCAGGCACGAAACCCGTGGACAGAACCTGGAATTCCTTCGGGAACGGGCCGATCGGGCGATTCTGCAGGACGACATAGGTGACGCCGCGGAAAACGAGCATGCCGGCAAGCGTGACGATGAAGGCCGGGATCTTCTGATAGGCGATCCAGTAGCCCTGCGCCGCGCCGATCACCCCCCCGAGGATGAGACACAAGGGCACGACGATCGAGTAATGCACGCCCCATTTCACGAGCATGATGGCGGAAAGCCCACCAGTCAGGGCGACGATCGAGCCGACCGACAGGTCGATATGGCCCGCCACGATGATCAGAAGCATGCCCAGCGCCATGATGACGATGAACGAATTCTGCAAGATCAGGTTGGTGATGTTGACGGGACGGAACAGAACACCGCCAGTCACGATCTGGAAGAACAGCATGATGACGACGAGAGCGACAAGCAGGCCGTATTCGCGGATATTGTTTCTGAGATAGTCCCCGATGGAGGGCGTGGTTTTTAGAGCGCTGGTTTCGGCGACCATTAGTGTTTCTCCCCGGAGCGCATGATGGCGCGCATGATGGATTCCTGGCTTGCTTCTTTCCTCGAAAGCTCGGCGACGATACGACCTTCGTTCATCACGTAGATCCGGTCGCAGGTACCGAGGAGTTCAGGCATTTCCGATGAGATCATCAGGATGCCCTTACCTTCGGCGGCAAGCTGGTTGATGATGGAATAGATTTCGTATTTCGCACCGACATCGATACCACGCGTCGGCTCGTCGAGGATCAGAACCTCGGGATTGGTAAACAGCCACTTGGACAGCACGACCTTCTGCTGGTTGCCGCCGGACAGATTGACTGCTTCCTGATAGATCGAATGGGACCGGATGCGCAGTTTCGACCGGTAGTCGGTCGCGACCTTGCGTTCCTTGTAGTCATCGATCACACCGCTACTGGCAACCGCATTCAGATTGGACAGCGTCGTGTTGTGCATGATGTTGTTGTTCAGCACCAGGCCGAGCTGCTTGCGGTCTTCGGTGACATAGGCAAGCCCGGCATCAATGGCGCGCGGAATGGTGCTCACATCCACGGACTTGCCGTGCATACGGACTTCGCCGGTGATCTTGTGGCCCCAGGACCTGCCGAAGATGCTCATCGCAGTCTCGGTGCGGCCGGCGCCCATGAGACCCGCGATGCCGACCACCTCGCCCGCACGGACAGTGAAGTTGATGTCGTGCAGGAATTGCCGGTCGCGGTGCTGCTGGTGGAAGACGTTCCAGTTCTTCACCTCGAGCAGGGTCTCACCGACCTTCGGCTCGCGTGGCGGATAACGGTCTTCCATGTCGCGGCCGACCATGCCCTTGATGATCCGGTCCTCACTGATGTCCTCGTTGTGACAGTCGAGCGTTTCGACCGTGCCGCCATCGCGCAGGATGGTGATCTTGTCGGCGACCTTCTTGATCTCATTCAGTTTGTGCGAAATGATGATCGAGGTCATGCCCTGCTTGCGGAATTCCATCAGCAGCTTCAACAGCGCATCGGAATCAGTTTCGTTCAGGGAAGCCGTCGGCTCGTCGAGGATGAGCAGCCGGACCTTCTTTGAGAGTGCCTTGGCGATTTCCACGAGCTGCTGCTTGCCGACACCAATATCGGTGATGCGGACCGAAGGCGCTTCCCTCAGACCCACCTTGTCGAGCAGCCCTTGCGTGCGTGCAAATGTCTGCTTCCAGTCGATGACGCCGTTTGTGGCGATTTCGTTGCCGAGAAAGATATTTTCGGCGATCGAAAGAAGCGGCACGAGTGCCAGCTCCTGGTGAATGATGATGATCCCGAGATGTTCGCTATCGGAAATTGTCGAGAAATGGCGAACTTCGCGATCGTAATGGATTTCGCCGTCATAAGTGCCGGCGGGATAGACGCCGCTCAACACCTTCATCAGGGTTGATTTGCCGGCACCGTTTTCCCCGACCAACGCGTGAATTTCACCCTCGCGAACCTTGAGATTAACGTTATCCAAGGCCTTTACGCCCGGGAACGTCTTGGTGATGCCCCGCATTTCGAGAATGATGTTGTCCATGTTCAGGTATTCCTGCGGCAGTCCGTGAATGATGAGGTCAGACACAACGACAATACAAGTCTCTCATCAAGATAAAAGGGCCCGCAAGTGATCGCGGGCCCAGGATGGAAAAGACAGGATCAGTTGTTGATCTGGTCTTCCGTGTAATAGCCGGCGCCGACCAGAACGTCCTTGACGTTGGTCTTGTCGACTGCAACCGGCTTCAGGAGGTAGGACGGAATAACCTTGACACCGTTGTCGTAGGTCTTGGTGTCGTTGATTTCCGGCTCCTTGCCGCCGATGATGGCGTCCGTCATGGAGACGGCAACCTTGGCAAGCTCGCGGGTATCCTTGAAGATCGAGGAATACTGTTCGCCAGCGAGGATCGACTTGACCGACGGAAGTTCAGCGTCCTGGCCGGTAACGATCGGCATCGGCAGATCGCCGGAACCGTAGCCAACGCCCTTCAGAGCCGAAAGGATGCCGATGGAGAGACCATCGTAAGGCGACAGAACGCCATCAACCTTGGCATCGGTGTAGGTCGAGGAGAGCAGGTTTTCCATGCGGGCCTGTGCAACGGCACCGTCCCAACGCAGCGTACCGACCTGGTCCATGCCCTGCTGGCCGGACTTGATGACGATCTTCTTGGCGTCGATCAGCGGCTGCAGAACCGACATTGCGCCGTCGTAGAAGAAGAAGGCGTTGTTGTCGTCCGGCGAACCGCCGAAGAGTTCAACATTCTTCGGCTCGGTCGCGCCGTCGAGCTTCAGGCCGTTGACGAGCGTCGTTGCCTGGAGAACGCCAACCTGGAAGTTGTCGAACGTTGCGTAGTAGTCGACGTTGCCGGAATCGCGGATCAGGCGATCGTAAGCAATGACCTTGACGCCGGCTTCGTGAGCCTTCGCCAGAATGTCGGAAAGCGTCGTGCCGTCGATAGCGCCGATGATGAGAACCTTGGCACCCTTGGTGACCATGTTTTCGATCTGGGCCAGCTGGTTCGGAATATCGTCGTCAGCAAACTGCAGGTCCGGGGTGTAGCCGGCTTCCTTGAACAGCTTTTCCATGGTCTCGCCGTCGGAAATCCAGCGGGTCGAGGTCTTGGTCGGCATCGAGATGCCGACGGTGCCCTTGTCCTGGGCGATCGCCGGAACGACGAACGACGCCACGCTGAGCGCTGCGGCGGCGAGAAGCGAAGTAATCAATTTCATGTATCTCTCCCTGAGTGTTGATCCAGGCGGCAGCCAGCCAGCCTCGATATGCAGCGCTTCGCGTAGCCGAGAGATCAAAAATCTCTTGGCGGAGGTTTAAGGGGTGAAAGAAAGCCCTCCCAGGCCTTACACGCTCCCAAGCACGCTGGCGCACATGGCCGCAAACTGGAATCAAACATCATAACTGTCAAATACAATATAGGTGTATCCTCATAACAATTTCGATATAACAAGCCAGAACAGTGTGATTTTTTGCAAATGCGAAGGCATTTTTCTCGGAAGGCGGGTAAAATATGGACGATCCGATACAGCTCTCCTCCGTGCCTGTCGATTATTCCGAGCGGGGAATTTTTCGATCGGGGCTGAAAATGAGTCATCTCCAGCTGATTCTCGCCATCGAGGACCATGGCCAGATCAGCGCAGCGGCGGATGCGCTCAGCATATCGCAGCCAGCGGCGTCGCGCATGCTCGGGGAAGTCGAAGCCATTCTGAAGGCGCCTCTGTGTGCCCGTGTCGCCCGCGGGGTGGAACTCACGCAATATGGCAGGGCGCTCGCACGGCGAGCCCGAACCATATTTCTGGAGCTCCGGGAAACGACGCGCGAGATCAATGAGTTGAAAACGGGCAGCGGCGGCTCGGTGTCGCTGGGCTCCGTGACCGGGCCGGCACTCAACCTGGCCGTTCCTGCCATTCGCCAGGTGTCTACAGCCTATCCCGGCATCGAGATCAATATTCAGATCGAGAACAGCAACGTTCTGGTGCGCGAGCTTCTGTCAGCGCGGCATGACTTCGTCATCGGCAGGATTCCGGATGAGATGGACCCGCGGCAGTTCAACCTGATCGAGATCGGCGAGGAGGACGTCTGCCTGATCGTCAGAGAGGGGCATCCCCTGCTTGAAAAGGATATTGTCAGCTCCACCGATCTTCCCGGCTACGATTGGGTCTTTCAACCCTCCGGGACATTGTTGCGACGTGCCGTCGAAGACAGTTTCCTGTCGGCAGGCACGCCCCTGCCCGCCACCATCATCAACACGTCCTCCATCATCCTGACCGTCTCGATCGTCCGCAACACCAATGCCGTGGCGCCGGTCGCCCGCGATGTCGCCAACCTGATTTCCGGCAATAGCAGCCAGGCCGGCGAAATCCGCATTCTCCCCACCGATTTCCATGTCAAGATCCGCCCCTACAGCCTCATCACCGCGCGCGGTCGCGCCTTGCCCCCAAGTGCCAAGCTTCTCTACGACCTGATCCTGAAGCAGAGCACCGCCTGATCAGGCCCGCAAAACCTTGATGTGCTTTGACATCAGCGGAAAATGGAGAAACGCATGTTCGGGATGTCGGTGTTCCAGTCGGTGCTGGAGCGGTTGAAAGCGGAAGCAGACGAGGACGGCGCGGCAGACGAAGAGCAAGCGCCATCCACAAACATACGTGGTCTCAACGGCGGCTTCGTCAGCAATCTCGTATCATCCGGCATGGCCGACAGCAGCGCCGTGCAGCGGGCCTATTTCGACATGGCAGGCGACGACATGCTGGCACCCGCCAAACCGATGGCCAAGCCCGTCATTCCGGATCACCTTCGCCGTATTCATCCCGAGCAGGTCGCCTCCGATCTGGCGTTCACAGACAACGAAACGCCACAGGGATTGGCGGACAAACGCAGACGTTTCGCCGCCGAAAACCACCCCGACCGGCACCATCCGGATTTCCGGGCCAACGCCACCGTCCGCATGAAAATCGCCAACATGCTGATCGACGAAGCGCAACGACGGCTGCGCGTGACGCAGCGGAACTAGCAATCAGGCCGGATCGTCGGTCTTTGCTTCTTCGGCAGCTTCAGTCTTCGGCTTGAAGAAAATGATCAACACGCAGGCCGTATAGGCTGAGACGGCAAGGAAGATCATCCCCCAGGTGTTCGCTCCGTTCCAGAATTCGACGGCGGTCCAGGCTGAACAGAAGACCACGATCAGAAGACGGACCCAGAGCGGCCGGTAGAACGGGTGATCCGGATCGATGAACTTCATCATGCTAAGCGTCCTTGAGGATTTGTCCGACCGCACCGGCTGGACATCGAAGACCACAGCTTTATGTCCAAAAAGACATTTGCCGCAAGAGGAGGAACGGTTTAACAGCTTGACGGCAGCGCTTTAAATGGAATAAATATTCCGAAAATAACCAACATCTATTTTTCATTCCGATTTCCGCCCTGTCGGAGGAGGTATCCGGCACACATCGAGGCTGGGATGAAAATGGACCGGGAGAGAGACCATTGCGCCTGCCCGCAGAGGATCGGCAGACGTCCGAAATCACATCAAAAGCATCAGCGCGGATCTGTCTTCCGCAACGCCTGTCCGGAGTGAGCGTCATCACCCCGTCCCTTCGCGGCGCTCTGCCGCTCGACAAAAAGAGATGAACATGACCGTCAGATTTGGTCTTCTCGGTGCCGGCCGTATCGGCAAGGTCCACGCAAAAGCCGTCAGCGGCAATCCGGATGCAGTCCTTGTCGCAGTCGCCGACGCCTTTCCCGAGGCAGCCAACGCGATCGCCAAGCAATATGGCTGCGCCGTTCGCACGATCGAGGAGATCGAAAAGTCCGCGGATATTGACGCCGTCGTCATCTGCACCCCGACGGACACACATGCCGACCTGATCGAGCGCTTCGCCCGCGCTGGCAAGGCGATCTTCTGCGAAAAGCCGATCGATCTCGATGTCGACCGCGTGCGCGAATGCATGAAGGTGGTCGAAGAGACCAAAGGCAAACTGATGGTCGGCTTCAACCGCCGCTTCGATCCGCATTTCATGGCCGTGCGCAAGGCGATCGACGACGGCAAGATCGGGACAGTCGAAATGGTGACGATCATTTCGCGCGATCCCGGCGCACCGCCGGTCGATTACATCAAGCGTTCCGGCGGCATCTTCCGCGACATGACCATCCATGATTTCGACATGGCGCGCTTCCTGCTCGGCGAAGAGCCGGTTGTCGTGACAGCCCATGCGGCCGTTCTCGTCGACCCCGAGATCGGCAAGGCTGGCGACTTCGACAGCGTCTCGGTCATCCTTGAAACAGCCTCGGGCAAGCAGGCGATCATCTCGAATTCCCGCCGCGCCACCTATGGCTACGATCAGCGCATCGAAGTCCACGGCTCAAAGGGCGTCGTTTCCGCCGAAAACCAGCGCGCCGTCTCAATCGAGATCGCCAATGGCGATGGCTATACCCGCCCGCCGCTGCACGATTTCTTTATGACGCGCTACACCGAGGCCTATGCCAACGAAATCGCCGGCTTCATCTCCGCGATCGAGAAAGGCACGAAGATCACGCCATCCGGCGCCGATGGCCTTGCAGCTCTGGCGCTTGCAGACGCGGCCGTCAAATCCGTTGCGGAAAAGCGTCAGATCCGCATCGACGCTTAAACAAAGACGATAGGCGCAACTATGAAAGGCCGGGTTTTACCCGGCCTTTTCTATGAAGTTTGATCCACTCCCGGCGGAAGCGGCCGGAAGGCAGCGATATCGTGGTCCATATCGGTCAATGCCCGATCGAGATGGCCGTCGAAAACCAGCCTCTGCTCGTCGAAGATGACGGAAATCTCCGGGCGGCCCTGCAACCGCACCTCATGCGATTGCTCAAGCCCCTCGTCGATGCCGCGCTGCAGGAGGTCGAAGTAGCGGGTTCCAGGTCCCGTGATATAGATCGGCATCCGGTCGTAGAGACTGAGCAGCCGGGAAAGACCGTTGCCGAGCGCAATACCCGCCTGCCGGAAGGCATAGCCCGCCATCCGGTTTCCCTGGCGCGCGCTCGTGCCGATCTTGTCCATTTCAGCGAGCGGCACAAATTTTGCCGGTATCGTATCGGGCGGCACCTCGAAGGCAGTGCGCAGGATTCCGTAAAAGCCCGCCGACGCCTCGATGCAGCCAAACGACCCGCAGCGGCACAGACAGCCATTGGCGGCATGCAGCATGTGCCCGAAATTGGGCGCCGTCACCTCGAGTTCGCCGAACCGGTCCTTTCGGGCAACGCCAAGCCCGATGCTGTGCCCGAGCGACAGGGCGGCAAGTGCGCGGAACGACCCGGCCTGGTTTGCATCCGCCTTCATCCCCAACGCCTGGGCGACCAGCAAGGTTTCGTTGTTCAGCGTAACTTTGGCGCGCCACTCCGGCTGCAGCAGAGAGACGAAATCAATCTGCTCCCCACCGAAGACGGGCGACCACAAAAGCCGCTTGCCATCGGCATCGACGGTGCCCTTGCTGCTGATCGAGACAGCGAGGACCTGCGCCTTGTCCAAACGGGACCGGTGAATGAGCCGCGCCAGCGCGTCGAGGAATCCGTCGGCAAAATGCTGCGTTCCCGCAACCTTGTGATTGCGCTGTTCCTCGAAACGGTCGATCAGGCGGCCGGAATAATCGATCAGGGAATACTGGACGACGTCCGAGGAAATGCGCACGGCAATCAGAAAACCGCTGTCGCGGCGCTGGGAAAACAGCACGCGCGGCCGTCCTCGCCCGGAATGCGGCTGTTGCTCCGCCTTCTCGATGACCTCGGCCCGCTCCAGTTCGGCGGTGATCGCCGACACGGTCGCCGATGCAAGGCCGGTATGCGCGGAAATATCCGTATGCGACAGCGGCCCCAGCCGCCTGAGCGTCGCAAGCACCAGCGCGCTGTTCTGCTGACGCACCAGTTCGGTGCTGGATTTGGTCAGCATTGCGCATCCCTATTACTGGTCATGATTCTCACAAACACATGCTCCTCCCAAAGCATCTGTCCGGTGCAACATGCTGTTGTCAAAGCCTTGTTGACAGCCCCGAAAAACTCTGACATCTATTTTCTCGACTGTCGAGAAAAAACTCTTTCGAGTTGACGACAGGCATATTTGCTGGCCGGGGGCCGTGCGGGAGGTTCGCACGGACGGTCAGCGGTCACCTGGGAGGACTTCATGAAATCAGTTTTGAAACTGATGGCCGGTGTTGCCATCATTGCATCCTTGCATTCCGTCGCGCACGCCAAGGACCTGGTGGTCGGCGTTTCCTGGTCGAACTTCCAGGAAGAGCGCTGGAAGACCGATGAGGCCGCCATCAAGGCTGCTCTCGAAGCATCCGGCGACAAGTACATCTCCGCCGACGCCCAGGCTTCCGCTGCAAAGCAGCTGACCGACATCGAGTCGCTGATCGCACAGGGCGCGAACGCCATCATCGTGCTGGCCCAGGATTCGGAAGCCATCGGCCCGGCCATCGAAAAGGCTGCCGCTGAAGGTATCCCGGTCGTCGGCTACGACCGCCTGATCGAAAATCCGGCTGCTTACTACATCACCTTCGACAACAAGGAAGTCGGCCGTCTGCAGGCCGCTGCAGTGTTCAAGGTCAAGCCGGAAGGCAACTACGTCTTCATCAAGGGCGCATCGACTGATCCGAACGCAGACTTCCTGTTCTCCGGCCAGCTGGAAGTGCTGAAGGCCGCCATCGACGCTGGCAAAATCAAGAATGTCGGCGAAGCGTACACGGACGGCTGGAAGCCTGAAGCAGCGCAGAAGAACATGGAACAGTTCCTGACCGCCAACGACAACAAGGTTGACGGTGTGGTCTCCTCGAACGACGGCATGGCCGGCGGCGTTGTCGCAGCTCTCGAAGCTCAGGGCCTTGCAGGTTCGGTTCCGGTTTCGGGCCAGGACGGCGACAAGGCAGCGCTGAACCGCGTCGCGCTTGGCACGCAGACCGTATCGGTCTGGAAGGACAGCCGCGAACTCGGCAAGAAGGCCGGCGAAATCGCCGTAGCTCTTGCCGGTGGCGCCGCTTTGGACGCGATCCCGGGCACCGTCAAGTTCTCGGGCGGCCCGAAGGGCGTCGAAATGAACTCGTTCTTCATCGCGCCGCAGCCGATCACCAAGGACAACCTGAACGTCGTCATCGACGCCGGCTGGATTTCCAAGGAAGAAACATGCCAGGGCGTGAAGGCCGGAACGGTTGCAGTCTGCAACTGATCTGATCCTGAACATGGACACATAAGGTCCCGTCACGAGCGCCGCAGCGATCATCGTTGCGGCGCTTCTCCGATGTGCGGTACTTTAAGACAAAATAAGGGGGAGTAATCAGGAAATGGCAAACACCACCATTGCCACACCTTCCAGCAGCACGCTGAAGACGCAAGGCTCTGCCCTGCAGCGTTTCCTGCAGGCAACCGAGATCGATACACGCCTTCTCGGCATGATCGGCGCCCTGCTGATCATCTGGCTCGGCTTTCAGCTTACCACCGGAGGCCTTTTCAGCGGCCTTTTCCTG
This sequence comes from Hyphomicrobiales bacterium, assembly GCA_900471525.1. GTDB lineage: Bacteria > Pseudomonadota > Alphaproteobacteria > Rhizobiales > Rhizobiaceae > Pararhizobium. The sequence goes on from UCEZ01000052.1 coordinate 145,976, forward strand.
ACGCCGCGCAATCTCTGGAACCTGACGGTTCAGGCTGCCTCGGTTTCCGTCATGGCAACCGGCATGGTTCTGGTCATCGTCACCCGCAATATCGACCTGTCGGTCGGCTCGATCCTTGGCTTCGTCGGCATGATCATGGCAATCACGCAGGCTAAAATCCTGCCGCCGTTGATCGGTTTCGACAATCCGGCCACCTGGATTATCGCGCTTGCCGTAGGCATCGCGCTCGGGACCGCCATCGGCGCGTTCCAGGGCATGATTATCGCCTTTCTCAACGTACCGGCCTTCATCGTGACGCTCGGCGGCCTGCTCGTGTGGCGTGCCGGCGCCTTCCTCGTCATCAGCGGCGCGACCGTCGCCCCGATGGATTCCACGTTCCGTCTGATGGGCGGTGGCGCGGAGGGGTCGATCGGTGCTACGGCAAGCTGGGTCGTCGGCGTGATCGCCTGCGTCGTCATCGTCGCCTCGATCATCAATTCGCGCAAGCAGCGCAAGCGTTTTGGCTTTCCGCTGCGTCCGATGTGGGCGGAGTACTTCCTCTCGGTCGTCGGCTGCATCATGGTCCTGATCGCAGTCTGGGTGCTCAACAGTTATTACATGCCGGTCAACCTCGCCAAGAAATATGCCGAGGCGCATAACATCCCCTGGCCCGAAGGCGGGCTGCAAATCCCGCTCGGCATCGCCATCCCGGTCCTGATGGCCGTCGGCATCGCCATTGCCATGAGTTTCCTCACCACCCGCACCCGCTTCGGCCGCTATGTCTTTGCCATCGGCGGCAATCCTGAAGCAGCCGAACTCGCCGGTATCAAGACCCGGTGGGTGACGGTGCGCATCTTCGCGCTGATGGGAGCGCTCTGCGCCATCGCCGCGGCAATCTCCACCGCCCGCCTCAACGCAGCCACCAACGCGCAAGGCACGCTCGACGAACTGTACACGATCGCTGCCGCCGTCATCGGGGGCACGTCGCTCGCCGGCGGCATGGGAACGATCTCCGGTGCGGTTCTGGGCGCCATCGTCATGCAGTCGCTGCAGTCCGGCATGGTGCTGTTGCGCATCGATACGCCGCTGCAAAGCATCGTCATCGGCATCGTACTGGTCATGGCCGTCTGGCTGGATACCGTGTACCGCGGCCGAGCCAAGTAGAGGAGTTCGAACAATGACGGAACAACGCACTCCACTGGTGGAAATGAAGAACATTTCCATCTCCTTCGGCGGCATCCACGCCGTCGATAACGCCTCGGTCGACCTGTTTCCGGGCGAGGTCGTCGCATTGCTCGGCCATAATGGCGCGGGCAAATCGACGCTGATCAAGATCCTCTCGGGCGCCTACAAGCGCGATGCCGGCGAAATCCTGATCAATGGCGAACCGGTCCATATCAGCAACCCGCGCGACGCCAAGGGCTATGGTATCGAGACGATCTACCAGACGCTCGCCGTCGCCGACAATGTCGATGCCGCTGCCAACCTCTATCTCGGCCGCGAACTGCGCACCCCCTGGGGCACGCTCGACGACGTAGCGATGGAAGCCAAGGCTCGCGAAGTGATGGGACGGCTCAACCCGAACTTCCGCCGCTTCAAGGAACCGGTGAAAGCGCTTTCGGGCGGTCAGCGGCAGTCGGTGGCGATCGCGCGCGCGATCCTGTTCGACGCCCGCATCCTGATCATGGACGAGCCGACGGCGGCGCTCGGTCCCCAGGAAACCGCGCAGGTGGGCGAACTGATCAAGCAGCTGAAGCGTGAGGGCATCGGCATCTTCCTGATCAGCCACGACATCCACGACGTCTTCGATCTTGCCGACCGCGTGTCGGTGATGAAGAACGGCCAGGTTGTCGGTCATGCCCGCACCGAGGACGTGACCAAGGACGAAGTGCTCGGCATGATCATTCTCGGCAAGGTCCCGCCCAAAGCCATCGCCGGCCCCGGCGCCATGCAGACGGCCTGAGTCCGTCGTACTCAAAAATCCAATGCCGCGCCCACAAAGCGCGGCATTTTTCGTCGGCGGCTGGCGACCACAATTTTCTTAAATTGGAAAGAACCTCTGCCTCGCAACATGAGCGACCGGGAACTGTCTTCCCCGTTGATCGGACATCCGCGGCACCAAACGAGTATCTGTCCCACGCGCGCGGCGACCTTCGGAGACGGCAGGCAGAAAACTCCGGATTTTCCTTTCAACGGATGCGCATTGACCATTGAAGCATCACGCATCCTAGGCTATGAACCGGGCTCAGCCTGCTTCGACGCCTTGCCGTCGCGGATGCACCCGTAGCTCAGCTGGATAGAGTGCTGCCCTCCGAAGGCAGAGGTCACTGGTTCGAATCCAGTCGGGTGCGCCATCTTTCTCTCCACAGCACCGCACAGTTTTATCACCTCGCTCGCATTGGGCGTCAGCAATTACGATGGTTTAGCACAGGTGATCCCGGATCCAAGAAGGGACACATGGGTACGCGCTACCAGATCCCTGGAATCCATTTGTAGCGTACCCGCGCCGCAAACTCGGCATAACCGGGCAGTTCTCGTTGCAAGGTCATGTCCTCCATATGGGTGCGGACGACAAGGGCAACGGCAACCAGCGTTGCAGGCCACAAGGCCCAGAGCGAGCCGAGGGCAAGCGCGACGCCGATCGCCAGAATTGTGCCGAAGACATAGCCTGGGTGCCGGATAAAGGCATAGGGACCGGTCGTGATTACATGATGGTCGCGGTCGGACTGGATGCGTACGCTGGGCTCGAAATGCCGGTTGACCGCCTGCGCCCATCCCGTGCCCGAATAGCCGATCAGCAACAGGACGTAGCCAAGGAAAACAGCCCATGACTGCGCTGGTGCCCGGTGAAAGCGGCCGCCATCAAGGCCAGCCACGACCAGGATCGCCAGGAAACTGCCCAAAAGTATCCAAAGCAAGACGACGTCCCAGCCCTTGGTGCCTTGACCGGTCAGATGCCGCCTCGCCGCGAAGATTTCGGGATTCACGCGCCAGAGTAATTTTATGGCCACGAGAGTGAGGAACAGGAACACGGCCATGAACCACCAACCGTGCTGCCATTGGAGCGTGCCGGCCGACAAGAACAGCACTGCGCCTATCAGCAGCAGCGTCACGCCGAGCGAGACCAGAGCCTGGATCAGATCGCCCCGCGAGACAACAGACATAGATCATTCTCCTTTCGACGGAGCACGCCACGAGATCCAGGTCCGCTCAATCACACCGCTTTGGCAGCGGCTGCGAGACACCCCGGTTGTGGGGTAATTTCGGAATTGGCAGCGCCGGTAAATGCAAGGGCTGAACAATATGGCATCATACGACTGTTGCAAAAACTTCGTTTCCGAGCGCCGTCAGTCGTGATGCCTTAGGAAATGCAGCGGGCAACGGTATTGTTTGAGCACCCGGCATCTCCCCGCTTTAAACCGCGACGTCCCGCACAAACCCTTTGCTCGCAACCATCAGGTTCTTGGTATAATCCTCGCTGAGGCGCCCCGCCACGAGATCGCTGGATGACAGCCGCTCGACGACTTTGCCGTTCTTCATCACCGCCAGCCGCTCGCACATATGGGTGACGACGCCGAGGTCGTGGCTGACCATGATATAGGTGAGCTTGCGGTCGCGGCGGACCTGTTCGAGCAGGTTGAGGACTTCGGCCTGCACCGAAGCGTCAAGCGCCGAGGTCGGCTCGTCGAGCAGCATGATCTGCGGTTCGATGATCAGCGCCCGGGCAATGGCGATGCGCTGGCGCTGGCCTCCGGAGAGCTGATGCGAATACCGGAAGCGGAAGGACGAGCCGAGGCCGACTTCATCAAGCGCGCGCAGGATGCGGCGTTCGGCATCGGCGACGCCGTGTATAGCCAGCGGCTCCTGAAGCAGCCGGTCGACCGTCTGGCGCGGGTGCAGCGAGCCGTAGGGATCCTGGAAGACCATCTGCACCTGACGGTAAAACGCCTTGTCGCGGTATTTGACATCCAGAGGTTTGCCGTCAAGCGTGATCCTGCCATCGGTCACGGGCGATAGGCCGGCGATGGCGCGCAGCAGCGTCGATTTCCCGGATCCGGATTCGCCAACGAGACCGAAGGATTCACCCGGCGCCACGTCAATGCTGACATTATCGAGCGCCAGAAAATCGTCAAAGGAGACGGTGAGGTTTTCAGCAGAGACTATTGCCGTCATAGCGCCCACTCCAGCTGTCGGTCGAGCACCGGCAGCGGATGCCGGTTGGTCCCGAGCGTCGGCATGCAGTTGAGCAGACCTTGCGTATAGGGATGCTTGGCGTTGCCGAGATCGGAGGCCGCCAGTTCCTCGACGATCTTGCCGGCATACATGACGATGACCCGATCGCAGAAGGACGAGACCAGCCGCAGGTCGTGGGAGATGAAGATCAGGCCCATGCCGCGCTCGGAGACCAGCTTGTCGAGAATGCCGAGCACTTCGAGCTGTACGGTCACGTCGAGTGCCGAGGTCGGTTCGTCGGCCACCAGCAGTTCCGGCCCTGCGATCAGCATCATGGCGATCATGGCTCGCTGGCCCATGCCGCCGGAAACCTCATGCGGATGCAGGTCGAAGACACGGGCTGCATCCCGGATCTGCACGGCCTCCAGCATGGCAATCGCCCGGTCCCGCGCCTCGCGCCTGCTGACGCTTTCATGCGTGCGCAACGTCTCGACGATCTGGCGGCCAATGCTCATCACCGGATTGAGGGAATACTTCGGGTCCTGCAGGATCATCGCAATACGGCTGCCGCGCAAGGCGCGACGGGTTTTCGCGGGCGCGGTCAACAGGTCGATGCCATCGAAGTTCAGCTTGTTTGCCGAAATCTTCGCATGCGCGGGCGTCAGCCCCATGATCGCCCTGCCCGTCTGCGATTTTCCCGATCCGCTCTCGCCGACGATCCCCAGCCGCTCGCGGCCGAGCGTGAAGGAGACACCACGCACCGCCTCGATCAGGCCGGTGCGGGTGGGAAACGAGACCCTGAGATCATCAACCGTCAGCATCGTGCTCATTGGCCGCTCTCCCGCGGATCGAGCGCATCGCGCAGGCCGTCGCCGAGCAGGTTGAAGCCAAGACTGACGATGAGGATGGCAATGCCGGGCATGGTGGCAACCCACCACTGATCGAGGATGAAGCGGCGGCCTGATGCGATCATCGCACCCCATTCCGGCAGCGGCGGCTGTGCGCCGAGGCCGAGAAAGCCAAGGCCCGCGGCCGTAAGGATGATGCCGGCCATGTCGAGCGTCACGCGGACGATCAGCGATGACACGCACATCGGCATGACATGGCGCAGCACGATGCGGAACGGCGATGCGCCCATCAGCCGCACAGCGGCGATGTAGTCGGAATTGCGCACCGTCAGCGTCTCGGCGCGGGCGATACGGGCATAGGGCGGCCAGGAGGTGATGGCGATGGCGAGGATGGCGTTTTCGATGCCCGGCCCCATCGCCGCGACGAAGGCAAGGGCCAGCACGAGCTTCGGGAAGGCCAGAAAGATATCGGTGATCCGCATCAGCACCGCATCGACCCAGCCGCCGGCATAACCGGAGACGGCGCCGACCAGAAGGCCGATCGGGGCTGCGATGATCGCCACGAGAACGATGACGAGCAGCGTCAGCCGCGATCCGTGCAGCAGGCGCGAGAGGATGTCCCTGCCCTGATCGTCGGAGCCAAGCAGATAGCCCTCGCTTCCGGGCGGCAAAAGCCGGGCGCCACCGAGATTGCCGATAACAGGCGAATGCGGCGCCAGCACATCGGCAAAGATCGCGATCAGGATGAGCAGAAGAATGATGCAGAGGCCGGCAACGGCAAGCTTGTTGGCCGAAAACCGCTGCCAGGTCATGTAGGCGCGGCCAAGCCGGGCCTGAAGACGCGATTGCGGCCTGTCGGACATCAGCCATTCACGGCGGGTCATCGGGGTGGCTCGGGGTGTGGCTTGCCTGATCTCGCTCATCGCGCGCGTGTCCTCGGGTCAAGCGTCCTATAGAGAAGGTCGGACAGGATATTGATGGCGATGAAGACGGAACCGATGACGATGGTACCACCGAGCACCGCGTTCATGTCGGCATTCTGCAGCGAATTGGTGATGTAGAGGCCAAGGCCTGGCCAGGCAAAGACCGTCTCCGTCAGGACGGAGCCTTCCAGAAGCCCGGCATAGGACAGCGCGATCACCGTCACCAGTGGCACCGCGGCATTGCGCAGCGCATGGCCCCAGATGATGCGAGTTTCGGACAGTCCCTTGGCACGTGCCGCGACGATGTATTCCTGGCCGAGTTCGTTGAGCATGAAGCTGCGCGTCATGCGGCTGATATAGGCAAGCGAGAAATAGCCGAGCAGGCCTGCGGGCAGGATGATGTGGCGGAAGACGTCGCGGAACACGTCCCACTGCCCCTGCCAGAAGGAGTCGAGTAGATAGAGGCCGGTCACCGGCGTAAAACTGTATTCGTAGACGATGTCGATCCGGCCCGGATAAGCGACCCATCTCAGCTTGGCGTAAAACAAGAGCAGCGACAGCAAGGCCAGCCAGAAGATCGGCACCGAATAGCCGACAAGCCCGACGACGCGAACGATCTGGTCGGCGATCGAACCGCGCTTGACGGCGGCAAGCACGCCAAGCGGCACGCCGAAAAGGCTGCCGATGATGGTCCCGAAAGTCGCGAGTTCCAGTGTCGCCGGAAAGACGCGGCGAATATCGGCCATCACGGGATTGGTCGTCAGAACCGAAGTGCCGAAATTGCCTGTCAGCGCATCCCGGACATAGATGAAAAATTGTACGTAAAGCGGCTTGTTGAAACCCATGAGTTCGCGGGTCCGCTCGACGACATGCGCCGGCGCCCGGTCGCCGAGAACGGCCAGCACCGGATCGATCGGGATGACACGGCCGATGAAGAAGGTCACCGCCAGCAGGCCGAGATAGGTCGTGACGATGATGACCAGGAAACGCAACACGCTTTTGGCCCAATTGTTGGCGCGGGCGCGTTTGCGCCCGGCCAGTTGCGTTGTTTCGGGAATGGTCACCGACTATCCCCGGCTCAATCCTTGGAAACCGTAAAGACGTAGTTGGTATCGAAGCTCGGACCGAGCTTGAAGCCCTTCAGATTGCCGCGAAAGCCGGCGACTTCCGTCTGCTGGAAGACGATGACGAAGGGGCTCTTTTCAAGCACCTTCTTCTGCAGGTCCTTGTACATCTCGGCGCGTTTGGTGGCGTCCTTTTCAAGAAGGGCCGCCTTGCTTTCCTCCGTCCACTCCTTCGGCACATCCCAGGTGTTGCGCCAGGCTAGCGTCTTGTTCTTGCCTTCGTCGGAGTTGTCCGGATTGACAGTGAAGGTTTCAGCGTTCGAGTTCGGGTCGAAGTAATCCTGGCCCCACTGGCCGATATAGATGTCATGCGTGCGGGCGCGATACTTGGTCAGCGTCTGCTTGCCGTCGCCGGGGATGATTTCCAGCTTGATGTTGGCCTGGGCGAGCGTCTGCTGAATGGATTCGGCAACACCCGTGATCGGCTGGGTGTTGCGCACATCCATCGTCACTGAGAAGCCATCGGCAAGGCCGGCCTTGGCCAGAAGTTCCTTGGCCTTGGCGACGTCAAGCTTGTAGGGGTTTTCATCGAGTTCGCCGAGAACGCCCTTCGGCAGGAAGGTCTGGTGGATATCGCCAATGCCTTTGATCAGGGTCGAGCCGATCGCATCGTAGTCGACGAGATACTTGAAGGCTTCCGCCACTTCCGGCTTCGCCAGATTGGCGTTCTTCTGGTTGAGGCTGAAATAATAGACCGTGCCCTTCGGGGCATTGGTGGTGGCGAGATCGGTGTTCTTCGATACGGCGTCGAAGTCGCCCGGCTCAAGATTGCGCGCCACGTCGATGTCACCAGCCTCAAGCGCAAGGCGCTGGCCGGAACTTTCCTTCATGTGACGATAGATGACGCGGGCAAGCGGCGCCTTTTCACCGTAGTAATTGTCGTTGCGCTCCATGACGACGACTTCGTTGGCGCGCCATTCGCGCATCTTGAAGGCGCCCGAACCGGCATAGCCGGTCTTCAGCCATTCATTGCCGAAGTCGTTGTCATACTTGTATTCGTCGGACGGCGTGACAGCGGCCACGTGTTCCAGCACGAGCTTCTTGTCGACGACAGCACCGACCGTCGCTGTCAGGCAGTTGAGGACGAAGCTCGGTGCATAAGCCTTGTCGACGGTGAAGGTGAAGGTGCCGGCGTCGGTCGCCTTGGCCTTTTCCGTCACGTTGTCGCCGGTGAGGCCGAACTGGGTGAGGATGAAGGCGGGGCTCTTGTCGAGCTTGACGACGCGTTCGAAAGAATAGGCGACATCCTCTGCCGTCACCGGATTGCCGGAGGCGAATTTGAGGTCAGGCTTGAGCTTGAAGGTGTAAGTCAGACCGTCATCCGAAACTGTCCAGCTTTCGGCGAGATCGCCGACGATCTTGGAGGTGTCGTTGAGATCGAGACGAACGAGATAGCTATAGGTGTTGGCGGTGACTTCGGCGGTCGACAATTCGAAAGCCTCGCCCGGATCCATGGTGATGATGTCGTCGATCGCCCAGCCCTCGACCAGCGTATCGGCCGGCGTTTCGGCGAAGGCAGGAGCGCCTGCCATCAGGATCAGCGACAGGGCGGCACCCGCCGTCAACATTCGGACATGCTTGTTCAGTGAATGAATCATCGTTCCGTTCCCTTTTTTGAGCCCGCCATGGGCCTTTTATTTCCGGCTCAAGCGGCTTCGTGCCAGGCTTGAGCCAAAACCCTCAGCCAGTTTTCCCGGCATATTTTTGTGAGTTCCGCGTCACCATATCCGGCGTCCCGCAGGGCAGCAATCAGGTTCTGATTACCCGCCGCGTCGGTTATTCCTTCCGGAATGGTGGCACCGTCAAAGTCCGATCCGAGCGCCACGCAATCGATGCCCATGCGCTCGATCATGTGGTCGACATGACGAACCATGTCAGCGATCGGCGTCTTTGCATTTTCCTGTCCGTCGGGCCGCAGCATTGTCGTCGCATAATTCAGCCCCGCCAGGCCTTTGGTGTCGCGGATGGCATCCATCTGGCGATCGGTCAGGTTGCGGGCGACAGCCGTCAGGGAATGCGCGTTGGAATGGCTGGCGATGAGCGGCTGGTCGGTGGTTTTCGCCACATCCCAGAAACCCCTCTCCGTGATATGGGCGAGATCGATGAGAATGCCGAGCCGATTGCATTCGCGCACCAGATCGAAGCCGGCATCGGTCAGTCCCGGCCCGGTGTCCGGGCTCATGGGAAAGGCAAAGGGCACGCCATGGCCGAAAATGTTGTTGCGGCTCCAGACGGGGCCGAGCGAACGCAATCCGGCGGCGTGGAACGTTTCGAGGGCGGCGAGATCCGCACCGATTGCCTCGCAGCCTTCCATGTGGAGCACCGCTGCAAAGATGCCGCTTTTCATCGCCGCACGAATATCGGCGGTCGAACGGCAGAGCTTCCACGCACCGGCGCGGTCGAGCCGAAGGGCAATAGCGGTGAATTCCAGCGCAATATCGAGAGAGGGCTGGCGCTCCAGAGGCTCCGACAACGGCGTCGCATAATGGCCGTTCTCGTCAGGCGTTTTCAACACCAGATGTTCGGACGGAATGTAGATCGCCGACAGACCGCCGGCGAGACCGCCCTGCCTGGCACGCGGACCGTCGATATGACCTTCCGTCGTCCCCTCGGCAAACTCCCGGACCGGATCGGCCCCGTTCTTGGCATTGCTCCAAAGTCTCAGCAGCACGTCGTTATGGCCGTCAAAAACCGCCTGCATTCAGAAAATCCCTGTCCTGCCTGGTGTCCGAAATGGGCAAGCCCCATTTTTGTCCGGTTGGTCAAGAACGCGATGCTAGTGAATCGCATGACGAATAACAATGCGGTCTCTACGAAATTCCACACTGAAAAAAACAAGGCGAGAACAAAGGCTTGCCGCTTATCATCGAGGGGAAACCGTGTGCGGTTGAACACAAGAATTCTCTCATATTCCGAAACGGAAGAGCGATATCCACCCCAAAGAAATGAGTATTGTCTCAGGCGGAAATCTGCCAATGACTGGCTATCGGGGCACAAGCGGCGACACCACGCTTCGGCAGGATCGGCAAGCCCAGCCACCGGCCGAACATGGCATCAACTCAGCGACAGGGCGACAGTCCTGCGGAGGCATACACATGACGGACCAACCACGGCGCGCACGCTTTCACTTGCTTGGGACGGTGCTGCGCGTCTTTTCTGTCCTTGCCATTCTCGGCTTTGCCATCTGGGGTTCCATCGCCCTGTTCTATCAGGTACCGGGCGCAGTGTGGATACGTGGTGCGGCAGCGGCAGCATGGGCCGTCCTTTCGCTGATAGCCCTCTTTGCCTATCTGCGCCGGCGGTCACGGCTTGCGGCCTTGCTCTATCCGGTCATGATCGCCCTGCTGCTTTTCTGGTGGGGCTCAATCCCCGCCAGCAACACCCGCGACTGGGCCGACGAGGTCGGACAGATGACCGTCGGCGTTGTCAACGGCCACGAGGTAACGCTTGCCAATGTGCGTAATTTCGATTGGCGGGCACCGACCGACTATACCGTCCGCTGGGAAACCCGGACCTACGATCTCGACAAACTTTCATCTGTCGATCTGTTGCTGTCTTATTGGTCAGGTCCGGCAATTGCCCACACGCTGATCTCTTTCGGTTTCGACGACGGCACGTTCGTCACCTTTTCAGTGGAAATCCGCAAGGAACGGCACGAGAGCTTTTCGGAGATCGGCGGCTTCTTCAAGGAGTTCGAGACCAGCGTGATTGCCGCTGACGAACGCGACATCGTCCGGGTGCGTACCAATATCCGCAAGGAAGACGTCTATCTCTATCGCATCAACATGCAAAAGCCGGCGATGCGATCGTTGTTCATGGCCTATGTCGATCAGGCCAACAGCCTTGCCGAGACGCCGCGCTACTACAATACCGTAACGGCCAATTGCACGACCATTGTCTACGAGATGGTCAGCCGCATCGTTCCCAACCTGCCGCTGGACTATCGCCTGCTGTTTTCCGGCTACCTGCCCGGCTATATCGCCGAGGTGAATGGCTTCATGCCGGGGCTCACCCTGGATCAACTGCGCGAAGGTGGCGCCATCAGTGCGCGGGCACAGGCCGTCGACAATGCTGCAGATTTTTCCCAGCGAATCCGCGAAGGCGTGCCGGGCATTGCCACTTTGACGCGGCCATAAAGCGTCATAATGTAGGACAGCAGACAACAGGAAATCCCACATGAACCTCAAGGAGTTCGCCAGCCGGCTGGAGCTTTCGCAGACCACGGTCAGCCGCGCCTTGAGCGGCTATCCCGAGGTGAAGCAGGCAACCCGCGAACGTGTGCTCAAGGCGGCGCTGGAATATGGCTATCGGCCGAACACCAGCGCGCTCGGTCTCGCTACCGGTCGCGTCGGCGCGATCGGCATCGTGCTGAAGGGGGGCGGAGAATTCGGGCCGCATACGAGCGAATTCATGGGCGGGCTCGGCGGACGGCTGCAGCAGGAGGAAATCGACATCCTGGTCTCGACCGTGGATTCGCAGGAGGCCGAACTTTCCACCTATCGCCGTCTCGCAGCCAGCAAGCGCGTCGATGCCGTCATCCTGCATTCGCCCTTTCTCGATGATCCGCGCATCGCCCTGCTCAACTCTCTGCGCCTGCCCTTCATCGTCCATGGGCGCACCAATTCCGACGGCAATTTCGGCTGGCTGGACATCGACAATTTTGGCGCGGTACGCCAGGCGACCAGCCACCTGCTCGACCTTGGGCACCGCCGCATCGCGTTGCTCAATGGCTATCGCGGCCGGATTTTCGCGGAACATCGGCAAGAAGGCTACCAGACGGCGCTTGGCGAACGCGGCGTTGCCATCGATCCTGCGCTCTGCGGACACGGCGAATTCACCGACGAAATGGGCTTTCGCCTGATGCAGGGTTTTCTAAAACTGGATCAGAAGCCGACGGCCGTGGTCGCTGGCTCGATGATGTCGGCGCTCGGCGCCATGCGGGCAATCCGCATCGCTGGCGTAAAAGTCGGTGAAGACATCTCCCTGATCGCCCATGACGACGTCTTTCCCTATATCAGCCCCGACCATCTCGTGCCGACACTGTCGACGACACGGTCATCGATCCGTGCTGCTGGCGCGCGGATCGGCGAAATGGTGCTGGAACTTCTGCAGGGAACCCCGGCCGAGAGCCTGCGTGAGGTCTGGCCGGTAGAGCTGGTCATCCGCAATTCGACCGCAGCCGTGAAGCGGAGCTAGACCGCGAGTTCGCGGCGCTCCTTCTCTGTGACCATGGCCAGATCGAGAACCTTCTGCAGGTCCGCCGCATGGCGGAAACCCGGCTCCGCCGTCTTGCCCGCACGGATCGCGTCGATAAAGTGCTGGTAGTTCGTCAGCACCGTTCCCGCATCGATATCCTTCCAGATACCCTTTTCGATATCGTCACCGAGGCAGGCCTTGAGTGTCGATCCGTCCGGCGTGTGGATCACCTCGATTGCACCCTTGTTGCCGTGCATGCGCAGCCGAAGCTCATTGAGATGTCCCGTCGCCCAGCGGCTGGCATGGACCACGCCCATGGCACCATTGGTGAATTCGGCGGTCATCGTGAAGCTGTCGTTGGCATCGAGATCGTATTCGCCGATCTTGTTGCCCGGTGCCTTGTCAAAGGTCTTCAGCCGCGCGAAGACGTGATCGATATCGGTCGCCGCGCCATAGCCGGCAAAATCCAGAATATGGATGCCGACATCGCCGAGGACGCCGTTCGAGCCGTGCTTGGTCGACAGCCGCCAGAGCCATTGCGATTCCGTTGCCCAGTCGCCCCAGGCCTTGGAAACCAGCCAGCTCTGCAGATAGGAAGCCTCGATGTGGCGCACCGTTCCGATGTCGCCGGCCAGAACCATCTGCCGTGCCTTCTGCACCTCTGCGACATTGCGATAGGTCAGGTTGACCATCGTCACCAGGCCGGATTTTTCTGCAGCCGTCGCCATCTCGTCTGCCTTGGCATAGTCCTCGGCCAACGGCTTTTCGCAAAGCACGTGCTTGCCGGCTGCCAGAAGCTTCAGTGTCGTCGGATAATGGATCTTGTCCGGCGTCACATTGGTGACCGCATCGAACTCGCCCCAGGCAATCGCCTCGTCGAGAGATGTAAATGTCCTGGAAATCTCATGGCGCGCGGCAAATGCCCGCACCCGGACCTGATCGACATCGACCGCCGCGACCAGTTGCACGCCTGCGATGGTGGCAAAGTTCATTGCATGGGTGTTGGCCATGCCGCCGGTGCCGAGGATGAGAAGGCGAATGGGTTTCATCACTTGTACCCCTGCTCGCCGGCCTGATGCAGCTTCGGGCCGCGTTCGACAATCGGCTCCAGCGCCTTCTCGACGGGCACGTTCGGCGCGTCATGGATGGCGCTGTAGGTGCCCTGCGGGTTGTAGGCCCACTTCACGGAATTGCGCAGCACCCTATGAACATTAGCGTCATGATAGGTCGGATACGTCTCGTGGCCCGGACGGAAATAAAAGATGTTGCCGGCACCGCGGCGCCAGGTCAGGCCCGAGCGGAACACTTCACCGCCGGCGAACCAGGAGATGAACACGGTTTCCAGCGGCTCCGGCACGGAGAACTGCTCGCCATACATCTCTTCGTTTTCCAGCACGAAGTTCTCATCGAGCCCTTCGGCGATCGGGTGGCGCGGATTGATTACCCACAACCGCTCACGTTCGCCGGCCTCGCGCCATTTCAATGCGCAGGGCGTGCCCATCAGCCGTTTGAACGGCTTGGAGAAATGACCGGAATGCAGGACGATCAGGCCCATGCCTTCCCATACACGCTTGGCGACGCGCTCGACGATCTCGTCCGACACCGCGCCGTGGTCCTTGTGGCCCCACCAGAGCAACACGTCGGTCTTTGCCAGACGCTCGGCGCTCAGCCCATGTTCCGGCTCCTGCAGCGTCGCCGTCGTAGCCTCGATGCCGGTGTCAACGTTCAGCGCCGCGGCGATCGTGTTGTGCATGCCGTTCGGATAAATGCTTCTGACGACCTCGTTGGTCTGTTCGTGAATGTTCTCGCCCCACACAACTGCCTTGATGGTCATGACCAATCCTTTTCCTCGTCTCATCGATTAGCACTCGATGAAATTGAAACCGCTTTCAATTTGAAGCGATAGAATCCGCACAACGCTTTTGCAAGCGAAATTCCGGGATATGAAAGTTTCGCCAGCCTGTCCTTGGTGGTGGCGCAAAGGTAGGAATCCCGTATTCCGCGGATGCCCCCTCGCTGGAAAGCTGGCTGTTTTCCAGCCGACCTGACCTTCGGAGAGACGGACGATGCCGTCTCGCATAAAAATGGAACGTTTCCGATCGGCATACGTTCATTCGTTGATCATCAGCAATTGGCGGGGCACCGCAACTCAAGGGAGATTACCATGAGAGTTAGCAACTGCATGACCAAAAACGTTCAGATTGCCGATCCGGAGCAGACATTGCGGGATGCCGCACTGTCAATGGGACGTCTCGATGCCGGCATTCTGCCAGTGGCCGAGAATGATCGTCTGGTCGGCATGATCACCGATCGCGACATCGCCATCCGCGGCGTTGCCGAAGGCAAAGGACCCGATGCGAAGATCCGCGATGTGATGAGCACCGAGGTCAGATACTGCTTCGACGATGAAGATGTCGACGATGTGCTCCATACCATGGGCGCCCTTCAAGTACGGCGCCTGCCGGTGCTTAATCGTGACAAGCGGCTCGTCGGCATTATCTCGCTCGGCGATATCGCTACGAACGGACCGACGACCGAAACGGGCGAGGCACTGAGCGGCATTTCACAGCCCGGCGGCGAGCATTCGCAGACAGCTCACTGACGACTGCCGGTCGGTGGTAGCCACAGAGGGGACACCGATTTGTGTTCACAAACCGCGTGGTATGCGCCTACGCGCGCCACGCGGCGACAGCAGGCTAGTGAAACGTGGATTTGGAGAAGAAGTTGAGCACCACAACTCCGGCGACGATCAATCCAAGTCCCAGAATAGCAGCAAAATCAAGCTTTTGTCCGAAAACGAAATAGCCGACGAGCGAAATCAGGACGATGCCGAGCCCGCTCCAGATCGCATAGGCGATCCCGACCGGAATGACCCTCAGCGTATAGGACAGGAAATAGAAGGCGATGGCATAGCAGACCACCATGATCACGGTCGGTACCAGTCGGGTAAAATGCTGGGCAGCCTGCATCGCCGAAGTGCCAAGCACCTCGAAGACAATGGCGATCACGAGCACGGCATAGAGCATTGCGGGATTCATCTGGAGCTCCAACGGCCGGTTATTGCAGGGAAAGCGCGATGAGGTGAGCCCGCATCGCCTGGCGTGTCGGCTGGTCGACATCATGGCTCTTGAGGATATCCGCCAGCCACAATCCATCTGCGGCAAAGCGTGCCAGCAGGCATCCGGCCGAAGAATCCGTTCCGACAAATTCGTCTGCGTGGTCCGCTACCCACAACCGCCAGCGGGCGCGCAACTGCGGTTCCGAAAGCAGTGCGATGGTCAAAACCTGCCAGCCCTGCGCGTCAGTCTCATCCGTCATTGCGAACACGCAGGACAAATAGGCGCGGGTGAAGCGACCGTGGGCAACCGGATCACTGCGCATCTCCTGCTCTATCGTCCGGTCGAGCTTGCCGGTCAGATCGTCAAACAGACCATCGAGTAGCGCCATCTTGTTGGGGAAATGATGCAAAAGCCCACCCTTGCTGACACCGGCAGCCTGGGACACGGCATCCAGGGTCACCCCGGCAACACCCTGCTCCAGAGACAGGCGCGCGGCGACCTCCAGCAATTGCTGGCGGACGAGTTCGGGCTGCTTGCGGCGATGATGAGCGAGAGACATGCTACAATTAAGATACCGTCTGGACGGTTTGTCAAGACAATTTGCACGCCACCGAGAGCGCGATCAATCGCCGCAACCCGTGCAACCCCGCGAAAACGAATGGAACGGCAAAGCGCGACACGCTAGAAGTATCAGCGATCAGGGAAACGATGATGACAGACGGCCAGACCGAAACACTTTACAACGCGATCGGCGGCGACGACACAGTGCGGGCGCTGACCCACCGTTTCTATGAACTGATGGATACTCTGCCGGAAGCCGCCCGCTGCCGCGCCGTACATCCCGCCGATCTCTCCGGCAGTGAAGAAAAGTTCTACGAATATCTGACCGGCTGGTTGGGCGGACCGCCGCTTTACATCGACAAGCGCGGTCATCCGAGACTCCGGAGCCGTCATTTCGCTGCGGCAATCGGTGCGCAGGAACGCGACGAATGGCTGCTCTGCTTCACCCGCGCGCTGGAAGAGACCGTGTCGCATCCACAATTGCGATCGATCATTCTGGAGCCGGTGACGCGGCTTGCCCATCACATGCAGAACAAGGACGAATAGACATGCGGAACGGCCAATTGCGCCCGGTTATTCTTTTCATTGCCGGGCTGATGGGATTGTTTGGCGTCGTCAGCGCGGCCGCAGCCTCGCACGGGGCCGATCCGCGTCTGCTTGGCGGCGCTTCCGCGATGTGCCTGGCGCACGCCCCTGCACTCATCGCACTTTACGCAGCTTGGCCGATGATGCGGACGGCTGCGATCGCAGCACTTCTGCTGTCAGCGGGCACGGCACTGTTCGCTGCCGATCTGACGGCGCGACATTTCCTCGGCCATGGCCTTTTCCCAATGTCGGCGCCAACCGGAGGCGTAATCATGATGGCCGGCTGGCTGTCGGTTGCCGCCAGCGCATTCTTTATCCGAAAGGAAATTTAGCCGGCCGCTCCACCGCGCGGAATGCGGCCGAAGCGCAGCAGATTTCCGTGCGGATCATGGATGTAAAACTCTTCCATGTTCCAGGGCCTCACAGACATTTCGCTCATTCGCTCGACGTTTTTCTCCGTGAACTCGCGATGGAGATCGCCGATACCACCACCGCGCAGATAGACGGACGTTTTCTCGCACAGGCTGCGATCATCCGTTAGCCAGAAATGCAGCTCCATGTCTTCGCGGCGCAGGATGAGATAATCTTGCTCTTGATAGACCGTGACGTCGAAGCCCAGTTTGTCGCGGTAGAACGCCAATGTCTCGCCAATATCCAACGACGGTAGGACAGGCAGGACCTCGATACGATTTTCGCCTGAAAGATCGGACATCAGGCGCCCTCGACGACGACAAATCCTTCGAATTTCGGCGGGCCAAGATACATCGCCCGGTTATCCGCCGCACTCTTGTGCGCCGCGCGGAAATTCTCCGATTTCGTCCAGGCGGAAAAGGCGTCGCGGCTTTCCCAGATCGAACTGGAAACGAACAGCGTAAAGCCTTCGTCGGCAACGGTATCGCTGCGCAGGAGCCGGAATTCTTTGAAACCGGGAACTTCGGAGAGGCTGGAATCGCGGTTCTTCCAAACATCTTCGAAAGCCGCTTCGTGGCCAATCGCGATCCTGAACCTGTTCATGGCGAAATACATTACGATATCCTCAAGCCCGGTCTTTGACCGGCGCAGCACTGGCGGCACCGGACGGGAACGGCAGGATATTGTCTCTCGGCTCAGGCGCAAGCCCCAATGCAGCGCGGGCCGGCGGGCGCGATTGCCAAGCCGGAAATTCCGTGACGTTCGGATTGTCTTCGACGATGCGCGCGCGGCGCGACAAAAGTTCGTAAAGTTCCGGCACCAGCCCGTCGCCGAATTGCGAGGCCAGCTTGTGCAGTCCGATCATCATGAACTGATCGGGACGCTCGTTGCTCATTCTTCTCATCTCCACAGGAAACAGGCGCCGGAAACCGCGCCCGGACATCGATGCGAGCAGCAGATCAACTGGCGTTGCTGCGGCTCGTCTTCAGGTCCAGGAACGCGCGCTCCAGGCTCGACTTGCTGCCGTTGCGCAAGGGCACGAAGGCCTTGCCCCACTTCTTGCAGCCGGTCTTTACCCTGAGGCACGCGTCATGGCTGATACAGTCGATCGGGCAGAAAACGCAGTCGACGGACGGAAGGATGTTGTCGATGCGGGAAACCGCTTCGCGCAGCCCGCCATCGTGATGGATCAGCTCGGCGCCATGGGAGCTGGCGATCTGGCGCAAATGCGCCACCTGGCAATCGCGGCCGCCGACGTAGAGAAAGCTGCGGCCTTCAAGCTTGTTGGTCTGCGCGGCACCGGAGGAGGAAACGCTCAGCGCCTCGCTCTCCCGTGCCCGCTTCTGCTTCGGCTTCAGCTGGTTCCGTCTGTCGCCCATGTCGGTCTCCGCTCGTTTCCGGAATCGTCCGGCTTTCTGATCGTGCGGGCACCCTATTTAACTTGATAAAAATAGTAAAGTATAAAGATGAATGTTTTTGTCATGTTTATGAAGACGTCTTTCGCAACGAGCTTCAGCGACGCCCAGAAAGGCACCGCCGGCATCAGGAACCGAACTGAAGCGGCAAAGTAAAAGGCCAGCTGCTGCGATTTGCTCCCTCGGGAATTTTCGGAAACGGTTCGGCTTTCCGGACCGCGTTCAATGCCGCCTCGTCGAGTACCGGCGAGCCTGAGCCCCCAACAATCCTAATGCCGCTGACCTCGCCGCTGGCTGACACGGTAAAGCTGACGGTAACTGTGCCTTTCACACCAGCCCTGTCGGCTGATTTGGGATAACGGAAATGACGTTGGACTTTCGAACGAACCTTGCCTTTGTAATTGCTCGCCGCCGCATCCCCAAGCGCTTGGGAGACCTTGCCCTTTTGGCCGGAATTGGAACTCGCAACGGCATTTTGAGCTCCATCGATCTGGCCTTTATTCGCGGACTCCACCTGCTTGCCCGCATCGCCCGCCTTCTTTTTCACAGGCTTCTTTTGCGGCTTTTCCTTCTCAGGCTTCTTCTTCGGCTCCGGCTTCTTTTCCGGCTCCGGCTTCACCACCTCCTCCGGTTTTTCCTCCGGAACAACGGTTTCCGCGGGAGCAACGGTGGCAGTAATTTCGGGCTGCTCGGCCGAAACTGGCGGGATCTCCTCGGCCGGCAATATCACGTCGGCCTCGGTCGGCACGATATCCGTCGGAGTCTCGGACGTGATTTCGGATTGTACCGGCGGCACGTCAGCCACTTCGACCGGTTGCGGTTCGACCTCTTCCGGCTGAATTTCCTCCGGTTCGATCGCCTCGTTCGGATCGCCGGCTAGGATCGTTTCCTCGAAGGCGTTGCCGAGAACCGCGACTTCCATTTCCTCGCCGCCTTCGACCATCGCCACCTCAGGCGGCTTTTCGCCGGGCTCGAAGAGTTTTGTCGCGCCCGCATGCGCCAGCAGCGAAAGGACGATCGCCCCGGTCCATTTGATCGTATTGTTCATCACAGATACCGATGCGAAACCCGCATCAGCCCTTCAACTCGACAGATGATTTTGAACCTGTCTTCAGCGCCTTCATGCAGGCGTCCTTGGCAATACCTTCGCCCTCGCAGACGGGAGCATCGTTGATCAAAAGGCTCTTGACGGCTTCGCATTTCGTTCCCGAAAGGTCGAACTGGCGAACCTTGGTCTTGCCGGCGGGCAGATCCCGGAAGTCGAGAACAGCCATCCGCTCGACCAGCCCCTTTCCATCGAAAAGCACGAATTCGAAAGAGACCTTGGAAAGCGATTGCGGCAGAGCGTTCCCGGCGACGAACGTCAGCTTGCAGCCCTTTTCCGACGGTGCAAGATCATTCATTTCGATCGACAGATTGCCGGGCACTCCAGCATCCTGGGCCAACGCCGCCGCACCCGGATGGAAGGCAGCAAGGAGAACCAGGGGCAACAATCGATCGAACGTCATCATGATCTATCCATTCTCAGAGATTGGTGTCGCGGCTGCGAAGACCAGCCGCATGGAAAGCTGAACCGCAGCTTCGCATTTCGTCGCCGCAATTAAACTTGACTGCAAAAATCCTATATTGCGTCCATAATAAAAGATGAGTAATGAAGTCAAGATACTTATCGCAATGACCCGGCCAAGGAAGGGGAGCAATCCCCCGTTTTCGGCCGCCATGATCAGGACCTGAAGCCTGTGACACCGAATGAACCAGATGCCGTGCCGGTCGTTTTGCCGGCAAGCCAGACGCAGCGCATCGTCGAAAGCCGCGAACTTTTTCGCGGCGACAACGAAATCCTGATCTCGCACGACGGCGCTATCTACCGCATGAAAATTACCCGCCAGGGCAAACTTATTCTGAACAAATAGGCCAGACACATGACCCAATCGACCCGTCCGACTCCGTCCGAAATCCGTGCTTACCGGGCAGCCAACCCGAAGATGCGCGAGCGCGATGTCGCCGCTCAGCTGGGCATTTCGGAAGCTGCCCTCGTTGCTGCCGAATGCGGCCTGACCGTTATCCGGATCGATGGCGACGCCAATCGACTGCTGGAACGGGCGGCCGAACTCGGCGAAGTCATGGCGCTCACCCGCAACGAAAGCGCTGTCCACGAAAAGATCGGCGTGTTCGAGAATATCACCCCCGGCAAGCATGCCTCCATCGTTCTGGGCGAGAACATTGATCTGCGTATTTTCCCCGGTGCCTGGGCGCATGGTTTTGCGGTCACCAAGACTGACGGCGACGATGTGCGCCGCAGCTTGCAATTCTTCGACAAACAGGGAACCGCCGTCCACAAGATCCACCTGCGCCCAGCCTCCAGCCTCGATGCCTACAACAGCATCGTCGAAACCTTCAGACTGGAGGATCAGTCGCAGGAATTCGTCACGGAGCCGGCGATCGAAAGCATCGCCGAAACCGAAAGCGCCTCTGTTGACGTCGCAACGCTGCGTGACGAGTGGAGCAAGATGACGGACACGCATCAGTTCCACGGCCTCTTGCGCAAGCTGAAGCTCGGCCGCCGCCAGGCGCTTCAGGCGATCGGCGAGGATTTTGCCTGGAAGCTGCAGCCGGAAGCAGTTGAGGAAATGATGCGTGAATCGGCGAAAATCGAGCTGCCGATCATGTGCTTCGTCGGCAACCACGGCATCATCCAGATCCATTCCGGGCCGGTTGCCAACATCCAGACAATGGGTCCATGGCTGAACATCATGGACCTGACCTTCCACCTGCACCTGCGCACCGATCATCTCGCGGAAGTCTGGGCCGTTCGCAAGCCGACCGCCGATGGTCATGTCACCTCTCTCGAGGCGCTCGACGCCAAGGGAGAAATGGTCATCCAGTTCTTCGGCAAGCGCAAGGAAGGCTTTGCCGAACGCGAGGAATGGCGCGCCATCATGGAAAACCTTGCCCGCCTCGATATCACAGAAGCAGCCTGAAGGAACCGATCATGAAGAGCTCGTATGATTTCCGCCGGCTACGCTCCTGGGAACTGGCTCTGGCAATCTTCGCGGTGTCCACCCCCTTCGTCCTGCCGATCGCCTCGCCGAACGGCGGCCCCTCCTTCATCCGCGCGGCTGTCGCCCAGGAAATGCAGAGGGCCGACACCTCCCGGCTGGTCTCCGTCGGCGGCGCGATCACCGAGATCGTCTATGCGCTCGGCGAAGAGGGCAAGCTCGTCGGCCGCGACTCGACCAGCATCTATCCGGAAGCAGCAATCAAGCTTCCGGACGTCGGCTACATGCGCCAGCTCGCACCCGAAGGCGTGATCGCCACCAATCCGACCGCCATCATCGCCATCGAGGGTAGCGGCCCGCCGGAGACGCTGACCGTTCTCAAGGATGCCAAAATCCCCTTCCAGACGGTTTCGGAAAAATTCGACAGCGACGGCATTTTGGCAAAAATCCGCACTGTCGGCGATTTCCTCGGCGTGCCGGAAAAAGCCGCAGCGCTTTCCGATCGGGTCAAGAGCGATCTCGATTCAGCTGTTGCCGATGCCGCCAAACGCCACGACAGCGAACGCAAGCGCGTGATCTTCATCCTGAGCATGCAGGGCGGAAAGATCATGGCGTCCGGCACCGGCACCGCGGCTGACGGCATCATCGCGCTCTCGGGCGCCGTCAATGCGACGGGCAGCTTCCCCGGCTACAAGCCGCTGACCGATGAAGCAATCATCGAAGCCAAGCCGGATGTCGTCCTGATGATGACGCGCGGCGGCGGCCACGCCACGACCGATGACGAACTCTTCGCCCATCCGGGCCTCAGCCTGACGCCAGCGGCCAAGACGAAGGCTGTGATCCGCATGGACGGCCTGCATCTGCTCGGCTTCGGCCCGCGCACGGCAAGCACCGTGCGCGAGCTGAATGCGGCGATCTATGGAAAAGCGAATGCCTCACAGTGAAATGACAGCGGATAACGGCCGGTCGCGGTCTTTTGCGGCACGCTTGAAATCCGACTGGCATATGGGCGACCGCTCCCGGCTGGCGCAATTGCTGATCGCGGTACTCATCGTGATCGCCGTTGCGATGTTCGCCGCCTCCATCATGACCGGCGCGGCCGATGCTTCGCTCGGCAACGTCCTGCGCTGGCTGGTCGGCATGGAAGGCGCTGAACAGGTGCTGAGTGCGCGCGACCGCATTATCATCCTCGATATCCGCCTGCCCCGTGCCGTCTTGGGCCTGCTGGTCGGCGCATCGCTCGCCGTATCGGGCGCCGTTATGCAGGGCCTGTTCCGTAATCCGCTCGCCGACCCAGCACTTGTCGGAGTTTCCTCCGGTGCCAGCCTCGGCGCGGTGCTGCTGATCGTGCTCGGCAGTTCCTTCTTCGGACCGCTCTTTGCCGTCTTCGGCTTCTATGCGCTTCCGATCGCAGCCTTCTTCGGCGGTCTCGCAACGACGCTGTTGCTCTACCGGATTGCGACGCGTAGCGGCCAGACTTCGGTTGCGACGATGCTCCTTGCCGGTATCGCGCTTGGAGCGCTGGCGGGAGCGGTCACCGGCGTCCTCATCTTCATGGCCGACGACAAGCAATTGCGCGATCTCACCTTCTGGGGCCTCGGATCACTTGCCGGCGCCAACTGGACGAAGATCCTGTCAGCCGGACCGATCATCCTCGTATCGCTTGCCGTTGTTCCTTTCCTAGCGCGGGGGCTCAACGCCCTGACGCTTGGCGAAGCGGCCGCGTTCCACATGGGCATTCCAGTCCAGCGGCTGAAGAATATCGCCATCGTCAGCGTTGCGGCATCGACCGGCGCGTCGGTCGCCGTCAGCGGCGGTATCGGCTTCGTCGGCATCGTCGTGCCGCATGTGCTGCGGCTGGTGATCGGTCCCGACCACCGCTATCTCCTGCCGGCATCGGCCCTGCTCGGTGGCACGCTGCTGATCTTTGCCGACATGATCGCCCGCACCATCGTTCCACCGGCAGAATTGCCGATCGGCATCATCACGGCTTTCGCCGGAGCGCCGTTCTTCCTGTGGATATTGCTGCGCGGGCGCTCCCATATGGGGCTTTAGGACAAACCATGATCAAAGCCAGCAATCTTTCCGTCCGGCTTTCCGGCAAAGAGGTGTTGCACGGTGTCACCATCGAGGCCGCCGCGGGACAACTGACGGCAATCGTCGGCCCGAACGGCTCCGGCAAGACCACCAGCCTCAAGGCGATGGCGGGCGAACTACCCTATGACGGCACCGTCAGCATCAACGGTCACGACATTGCGATGCTGAAACCATGGGAGTTGGCGCTGAAGCGCGCCGTGCTGCCGCAGTCTACGGTGATCTCCTTCCCCTTCACCGTACGCGAAATCGTCCGCATGGGGCTTTCGGTCGGTACAAAGACAGACGCTGGAGAAACGGACCGCATCGCACGGGACGCGCTGGAAGCCGTCGATCTGTCCGGTTTCGCTGGCCGTTTCTACCAGGAGCTTTCCGGCGGCGAGCAGCAGCGCGTGCAGCTTGCCCGTGCCCTCTGTCAGATTTGGCAGCCGGTCCGGCACGGTGAACCCGCTTTCCTGCTGCTCGACGAGCCCGTATCCAGCCTCGACATCCGCCATCAACTGACGATCATGCGGCTTGCCCGGAGTTTCTGCGAACGCGGTGGCGGCGTCATTGCCATCATGCACGATCTCAATCTGACGGCGATGTTTGCCGACCGGATGATCATGATGAAAGGTGGGCGTGTACAGGCGGCCGGACATCCCAACGATGTGATGACCGACGCGGTGATGGAAGCCGTTTTCGGTTGCGCAATGCGGGTCAATGCGACACCGGTGGGCAGCGCACCCTTTGTGCTGCCGCACACTGCGGTGGGTTGAGCCACCCGCCCCTCGCCTTGCGAGCGGAACCAAATACAACCTTGCGCGTTGATGTTGCGAACCGCTGACACGGTGATGATTTCACATGTCGGTACGACCGCTCACCGGGTCCAGCCTTGAAACAGCAGTCCCGCCGCAGATAGGAGTTTTCACCATGGCAACAGGTCTCTTTTCCGGCTCCACCGCAAAGAAACGCCTCGTCGATGCGCCGATCGAAGATCAAATCAGCGAAATCCGCGACGAGATCGCAACGCTCGCAAAGCTTCTTTCGCAGCGCAGCGCAGAAGCCTCGAAGGACGTGCGCGCCAGAGCAACCGAGGCATCCAGGGATGTTCGGGCAAGGGCCTACGACGCACGCGACCACGCGGAAGCTGGGTTGCACGATCTGATCGAAAACGGCGAAGCACTGTTTGCTGAACTGCGCAGCCGCTATGCGGTCACCGAGAAGCAGGTACGCCACACCGTGCGCGAGCATCCGGTCGCAACCTTGGGCGCAGCCGCTGCGCTTGGACTGCTCATCGCAGCTCTCATCCGCCGCTAAGCGATACCAATAGGGGCGGCAACTCCCGAACAGGTGCCGTCTGATACTGCGTGAAGAGGCCGGAGACAAAAGAATTGTCATCCGGTCTTTTCGCCCCCTGCTTCCTTCTGGAGAAAAAAATGGGTTCTTTGGCCGCAATGCTTTCGGCTCTGGTACTGACCGACGTCGGTGTCACGGTAACCCGCTACAAGCGAAATGGCGCACTGTGGCTCGTGGCGTCGCTGTTCTTTCTGACCGCCTATATTTTCGCGCTCGTTGCTGGCGCCATTTTTCTCAGCGCCGTTTATACGCCGTTGCAGGCCGCGATCATTCTCGCCGTCATTTCCGTTGTCATCGGCCTTGTCGTCATCGGCATCATGTATGCGCTGAATGCGCGCGATCAACGCATCGCCACAGACCGGCGCCGGCGGTCACAGGCCCAGACCACCCTGGCGATTGCCACCGCGCTGACACTCTTCCGCAAGCAGCCACTTCTGGCTGCCGGTCTGGCGGTGGGGATTGGTACGGTGCTTGGATTGATGCGAAAATCAGACGACAGCGATCATTCATGAACCACAGTGTGGACCACCTGTCAGAGTGGCAGGCGGACGATCGCAGTCAAACCTGCAGGCAGATACTCGACCTTCACTGAACTGCCCATCACCTTGTCCAGGCTTCGCTCGATCAGGATCGAGCCGAAACCGCGCCGTGTTGGCTCTTCGACGGGCGGGCCACCGACCTCCGTCCAGGTCATATGCAAAACGCGTTGACCGTCTTCATCGACGCTTCGCGCTGTTAACACCACCTTGCCGCGGGGGCGCGAGAGCGATCCGTATTTCGCTGCATTTGTCGCCAGTTCGTGCAGAACCAGCCCGAGGCCGACCGCCTGATCCGGCCCAAGAAAAATCTCGTCCTTGTGGACTTCGATCTGACTTTTATAGTCACGGACATGCGGCGCCAGCTGTTTGGCCAATAGGGCGGAAAGACGGATCTCGCCCCATTCATGATCCGACAGAAGTCCATGCGCCTCGGAAATCGCCTGAAGCCTGCCGGCGAATGCCGTCATGAACTCCTGCGGGTCGCTTGTCTGCCGCAGCGTCTGGCGGGCCAGTGACTGCAGCATGGCAAGCGTGTTCTTGACCCGGTGGTTGAGTTCGCGCAGCAGCAACCGGGTCCGCTGAGTCGAACTCTGCTCTTCGGTCACATCGATATTGATGCCTAGAAAAAGCGTCGGTTTGCCCCTTGAGTCCCGTTCATGCACACGACCGCGGCCGAGCAGCCAGCGTCCGGTAGACGCCACCCGAAAAATTCCGTCATACTCTTCGTCCTGCGTCATGGCGGAACGCAGCTTCGAGAGCGTCGCCACCCGGTCTTCATGATGAATAGCACCAAAGATATCCCTGGCATGGACGCTCTTCGTTGGTTTCATGCCGAACATGCGCAGCATCGGCTGGTTGCAAGAAACGCTGCCGGACCGGATATCCCAAAGCCAGCTGCCGACATTGGCCGCGTCGAGCGCCATGGCCTGCCGCTGCTCTTCGCGGGAAAGAGCGGCTTCCTTCAACGCGCGCTGACGTGCCTCGTGCTTGAGCTTGAAGAGTGAGGAGGCAATACGCGACAGTCGTTGCAATTGCGTCAGGAGCTGCGGCGCGATCTCCCGGCGCGCCTTGACATCGAAAACACAGATCGTGCCCACCGGCTGGTCGTCGATGACCACCGGAACGCCTGCGTAAAACCGCAGAAACGGTGCTCCCACGACGCGCGGCTGGTCGGAAAAGCGAGGATCTGCAGCGGCATCTGCGACAACAAGCGCCTTACCGGAAGGCGAAGCGATGGTATGCACGCAAAATGACTCTGCGGAAGGCGCTTGCATCTCGCTGGTTCCGACAGTTGCCTTGAACCATTGATCCTGGGCATCAACGAGTGTCACCAACGCAACCGGCGCATCGAAAAGATTGGCCGCGATCTCGGCAAGGTCGCGAAAATCGGCATCCGGCTCGGCCATATCCGGGACGACCGCATGCAGGACGTCAAGCCGTTGGGCCGACGTCAGAACGGCGGCCACCGCTGCCTGCGGATCGCTATTCTTTTTGATCATGAATTTCCACACCCAGCCCCGGGCGCCGTCATTGTCTTAAACCCGCTACTTTTCCTTTGCAGCGCGCCTGCCACAGTTTCTGCACGATTGTGACCCGCGGCGCAATCATGCCGTTGCGGCATGCCTCTCCGCGGAGAGAAACGCCCGCCAGACTTAAAAAGAGCCGTTGGCGGGCGTCGAAACTTCTTTCTGTCAGGACACGAAAGCACGCGAGGTCATAGGCGCGGACGTCGCGTCTGGACCGTATTCGTTTTCGCCGGTGATCTGCAGAATTTCCTGTAGCCGCTGGCGCGCGCGATTGACGCGGCTCTTGATCGTTCCGAGCGCGCAGCCGCAAATCTCGGCGGCTTCCTCGTAGGAAAAGCCGGATGCCCCCACAAGAATGATCGCCTCCCGCTGATCCGGCGGCAGCATTTCGAGCGCACGCTTGAAATCCTGCAGATCCAGGGATCCATACTGCGCCGGGTGCTGGGCGAGCGACTCGGTGAAATATCCGTCGCTGTCCTGAACCTCGCGGCCTCGCTTGCGCATCTGGCTGTAAAGTTCGTTGCGCAGGATGGTAAACAGCCACGCCTTCATGTTTGTGCCCATCTCGAAGTGGTCCTGCTTGGCCCACGCCTTCATGATGGTGTCCTGAACGAGATCATCGGCCCGGTCGTGCCGGCCGATCAACGACATCGCGAACGCACGCAGGCTGGGAAGGGCTGCGAGCATTTCACGCTTGAAACTGGGTTCCTCAGACGTCATTCCGCCACTCATTCTGCCACATCCGGCATCGACTGGCGTTCGACCGCATCGAGTTTCTCAAGCAGGTCGAGGAACCGGTCCGGAATGGCTTCTTCCTGTACAGAAAGATAGAGAGCGCGGAGCTTCGTTGCAATCTGCGCATTTGGATTATCGGTACGCACAGACATCATAGCCTCGCGCCCTGCCCCAGTTTTGTAGGTCATAAAGTCAAAATACCTTCAGAAGTTCATATGGCAGCACAATGCGCCGCAAAAAAAATTGTTCCGGTCAGAGGAACCTTTTTTTTCTGGTCGCGTTTCCTCGCAGTCATGGCCACAGCTTCGGCCAGATCGAGGGAGTTCCATACATGTCACTTTCCACCCAGATCGCTCCGTTCCTTCCCTATTTGCGCCGATACTCTCGCGCGTTGACCGGATCGCAGACGTCGGGCGACGCCTATGTCGCAGCTGTTCTGGAAGCGCTGATCGCAGATATCACCATTTTCCCGGAAGCCAGCAACGACAGGGTTGCCTTGTTTCAACTGTATACGAAGATGTTTGGCTCATCTTCCGTTTTGATCCCGGAACCGGTTTCGCCGTTTGCGTGGGAAAAACGAGCGTCGATCAATCTCGCCTCCGTCTCGCCGCTCGCCCGGCAAGCCTTCCTGCTGGTTTCGGTCGAAGGGTTCCGCACAAATGAAGCGGCGGAAGTCCTCGGCACGACCGAGAGCGGCATGAATCAGTTGCTCGAACGCGCATCCGAAGAAATTTCCCGCCAGGTCGCAACCGACATCATGATCATCGAGGACGAGCCGCTGATTGCGATCGACATAGAACAGATGGTCGAGAGCCTCGGTCACAGGGTCACCGGCATCGCGCGGACCCGTGACGAGGCAGTGGCTCTGTTCAAGGCGAGCCGGCCCAGCATGGTGCTTGCCGATATCCAGCTTGCCGACGGCAGCTCCGGCATCGACGCGGTCAATGATATTCTGAAGAACACAGCCGTTCCGGTGATTTTCATCACGGCGTTCCCCGAGCGCCTGCTGACCGGCGAACGGCCCGAACCCACGTTCCTGGTCACCAAGCCGTTTAACCCCGACATGGTCAAGGCCCTGATCAGCCAGGCGCTTTTCTTCAATGAATCCACCAGGGCCGCGGCCTGAGACGTGTTCCGCCCGGGAACACATCCGGGCGAGCAATCTCACGATTGAATGACCTGTGGCGCCAAGGCGCCCCGGTGAAACATGCCGACATCTGAACTCGGTCCGTTTCCGGTCGAAGACCGATCGGATCAGGCCACTTTTTCGTTAGCGCGGGAGCTGAGCGAACAATCGATAAGAAAATGGAAGGCGCATCGCGTGGGCAGTGTAGGCAGTTCAGCCCCGTTCAAGACCGATGCCAATGCTGGCAGGGTTCTGATGGAACTGGTTTTGAAGAAATCAGGTTCGGGCTATCTCTATCAGTCGGATGATCTCGACGTCGTTCTTTCCGGAAACCTGCCCGGAGAATTGCAATCGCTGGCAACGGCGCAAAAGGCAGACGAGGAAACGTTCGGCCCCGAGGACGGCGCCCGCTTGACCGCCTTGAAGCACGACGTGGCGCGGAACAACAATCCCGCCTCGACTGAAATCGATATGGCGTCCGCCGCCGGCATCCTGACGTATCGGATTGATATCGAACGCATCGATATACAGGGAATGACGGGAATTCTTTCCGTGATCACCGACATATCGGAAACCCGGCATCGCGAGCGCATCTTGAAGACCCTGCTGCGCGAACTCAGCCATCGTTCGAAGAACCTCCTGGCGATTATCCAGGGGATCGCAACGCAAACGGCGCGCCAGGCCCTGTCACTCGACTATTTCCTCACCAAGTTTCGCGGGCGCATCCAGTCGCTTGCCTATTCGCAGGATCTTGTCACTGATTCCAGCTGGCGCGGTGCCTATCTCTTCGCACTGACCGAGCGGCAGGTCAGCGCCTACTGGCCGAATTCCGAAACGCCGATCTCCATAAACGGCATCAATGCGCATCTGTCGCCGAACGCGACGCTGCATATCGGACTTGCCCTGCACGAACTCATCGTCAATTCCGCGTCCTATGGCGCCATCGCGGCAGGCGTGAACTCCTTGACGATCGATTGTTTCGAGACGATCTTCGACAACAATGACGCCATCGAACTGGCATGGATCGAACATCTGCCGCCCGCTGCCACACTCGGGGAAGCAGACGAGCACACCTTTGCGCGCACGGTGCTCGAGCGCGTCGTTCCTGTGGCGATCGGCGGCAGGGCGATGTATCTGACGGCGCCCGACCGCATTGAATATCACCTGACCATTCCGTCGCGCGAGTATGAAATCATCGATCGAATCGAGGAGTGATCTCTTCCGCAGAGGTGCCAGAGGGCCTCATGCGAAACATTTTTGAAAGGTCGTCTGAAAAAGAACAGCCAGCGCCCGGGGAAGGCACTGGCTGATATTGACAACTCACCGAGGGGGCGTGTGAGTTGGATGCCGGATCATTTATTGGGGTGTTCGCATTGGGGGCGATGCGAACGACTATCCGGACAGTCGCTAAACGACCCTGTCAAAAAAAAGTTCCGCCCCGATTTCATTTTTTTTTAAATATTATTCGAGCAGTGAACGACTTCCTCAGAGCGCGTCCAACTCGGCGCGATGGCGGTAGAGGCTGAGGAACTTGCGGTAGTCCCGATCATAGACTTCGCGCATAGCCGGGTCGGGGTAACGCGCATGCCCACCGGGTGACATCGCTGGTCCGGCGGCACGAAGGTCCGGATAGAGACCGCCCGCGACCGACGCGACCATAGCGGTACCCAACAAGACGGCATCGTTGGTCTCCGGCGCGACGACCGTGCACCCGGTCACGTCGGAATAGAGCTCCATCAACAGAGCATTGCGGACATGACCACCAGTCACGTGCAGCGTGTCGAGATCGTAACCGGCCTCTTTCATCATTTCGAGAATGTGGCGTATGCCGAGCGCGATGGCGACGCAGGTGCGCCAATAAAGCCGGCAAAGCGCATCGAACGAACTGTCGAGCGTCAGGCCGCTGATGACGCCAAGCGCGTGCGGATCGGCGAGCGGCGAGCGGTTTCCGTGAAAATCCGGCAGCACATGCAACCGTGCCGCAAACTCCGTTCCGTAGGCGGCTCGCAATTCCTGAATGCGCAGGACGATTCTCTGATGAACTTCGGTATCCGGCTCGCCGCCGGCGCTGTGGCTGCGGACGACATGATCGAGCAGCGCGCCCGTTGCCGATTGTCCCCCCTCTATCAGCCAGCTGTCAGGAAATGCTGCCTCGAAATAAGGTCCCCACATGCCGAAACCCGGCTTCATGTCCTTGGAAAAAGCGACGATGCAGCTGGAGGTGCCGGCGATCAGGGCAAGTTGCCGCTCCAGCCGCTCCGGCTCGCCAGCAAACTCGCCCAGCACACCGATGGCGCCGGCATAGGCGTCGATCAGCCCCGTCGCCACCTGGCAGGTCTCATGCAGGCCCAGCTCGGCGGCAGCGGCAGCGGTCAGATGCCCTGTCGATTGCCCCACCGGCAGTGTTTCCTCCGGCAATCCACCCTTCTCCCGCAGGTCATCAAGCCCGATCCTGGCGAGGAATCCGTCCTGCCAGCCACGCTTCTCATGGGAAAAATAGTTCCACTTCGCAGTCAGTGTGCAGCGGGACCGCGCCGCATTGCCGGTCGCCCGCCAGGACATGAAATCGGCGAGATCGAAGAAATATCCCGCCTTTGCCCATTGCTGTGGCAGATTCTGCTTCAGCCACATCAGCTTCGGCATCTCCATTTCCGGCGACATGACACGCCCGGAATGGTTCAGCACCGGATGTTCGGTCGCCGTGCAATAGTCGGCCTGCTTCAAGGCGCGGTGATCCAGCCAGACGATCGTGTCCCAGCGCGGATCGCCCTTGCGATTGACGGACAAGGGGGCACCGTTCCTGTCACGTACAACCAGCGAGCATGTTGCATCAAAGCCGATCGCCGCGATGGCTTCGGCAGGTACACCCGCCTTGGCACGCGCCGTTTTTACCGCGATGCAGACGGCTGTCCAGATGTTTTCGGAATCATGTTCGGCGTGATTTTCTTCCGGCCGGTTCATCGCGATCGGATAATCCGCGCGGGCCAACTGCTTGCCATGCCTATCAAAAATGCCAGCGCGGGCGCTACCGGTTCCGACATCGACAGCAACGATCAAATCAGCCATCAGAGCCCTGCGTTCCCGTCCCTTTGTTCTTTGCGGACAAAATGGATCAATTCCCGCATGTCGTCAAACAGCACATCGGGCGAAAGCCGCCGCAGTGTTTCCAGGTGCCGTTCCGACTTTGCATGCGAAGCGCCGGCAAAGGCAAAGACCCGCATGCCCGCTGCCTTGGCCGCCTCGACGCCAGCCGGACTGTCCTCGACGACGATGCAGTTTTCCGGTGGCGTCGCCATCTGTGCGGCCGCATGCAGAAAAAGATCGGGCGCTGGCTTGCCGCGTTCGACCATGCTCGAACTGAAAAGATGAGGCTCGAGCTTGTCGATCAGGCCAGTGATGGTGAGCGAGAGGCGGATGCGCTCTATCTGGCTCGAGGAAGCAACACAACGCGGGAGATCAAGCTGATCGAGCGCTGTAGCGACCCCGGCCACCGGCTGCAACTCCCGACGGAAACGCTGGTAGAGATCAAGTCGCATCTGTTCGAGAAAATGATCGTCCACTGCCAGACCGTAGTCCTCGTGCAGAATGTCAGACATGGTCTTCAGGCTCTTGCCGAGGAAGCGCTCTGTCGCCTCTTCGGCATCCATGTCGACGCCGGCATTTCGCAGCACGCGAACCAGGACGTCAAGCGACAAGGGCTCGCTATCCACCAGAACGCCGTCGCAATCGAAAATCACCAGCTTGGGCGGATGCGTGCTCATGTCCATCAAGCCGCCGCTTGCGTGCCACAGCGGCCGCATATTACGGCCGCGACGTTACGCGAGGGCTGAAGCGTCATGACATCATTCTCCAAGTTTTCCGTCGAGATAGAGCTGGAGCGTTGCCCGCGTGCCCTTGTCCCAAAGGGTCTGCAGCGCGTGTGCAAACCGCTTTTGAAACAGCGTTGATTGCGCAACATCGCCGAAGATATCCGAAAGCGCAAGGAAGGCCTGTGGATCTTCCTTGGCTTTGATGGCCGCGGCATGCAGCCGGTCAGCACTGGCATCATTGAAGGTAATCGCCTTACCGCTATCGGTGGTTCCGGCAAGGTACCGGCACCAGAGCGCCGAGACCAGCGACAGGCCGATTACATCCTCGCCGCGCCGCAGCCGGTCGGCTGTCGTCGGCAGGATGAATTTCGGCTGGCGGTTGGAACCGTCCTGCGCCAGGCGCGGAATCGTGTCGGCGATCTTCGGGTTGAACAGCCGCGACTCCACCTTCTTGAAATAGGCGTTGAGGTCAGTGTTCGGCACCGGCGGGATGACCGGTATGATCTCGTCCTGCTCCAGCTTGGCCAGGAAGGCGCAAACTGTCTGGTCCTCCATCGCCTCATGGACGAAATGAATATCGAGGAGGGCTGCCGGATAGGCGATCGCCGCGTGGCCGCCGTTGAGGATGCGGATCTTCATGTGCTCGTAGGGCGCCACATCCGGCACGAACTGGACACCGACCTTCTCAAGCGCCGGTCGGCCGGCAGGGAAATGATCCTCCAGAACCCACTGCTTGAACTCTTCACAGAAGACCGGCCAGTTATCGTCGATGCCATAGTCGTCGGCTGCGATGCCGACCTCGCGCGGGCCGGTCGCCGGCGTGATACGATCCACCATGCCGCTCGGGAAAGCGACATTGGCTTCGATCCATTCGGCAAACGCCGGATCGGACAGGCGAGCGAGCCCGGAGACGGCCGCATGGGTGACTTCGCCGTTGCCGGGAATATTGTCGCAGGACATCACCGTGAACGGCACGAGGCCCTTGTCCTTGCGCGCCTTCAGTCCGGCGATGATCAGGCCGAACACTGTCTTTGGATCGCTTGGATTCTGAGCGTCCGCGACGATCGCCGGATGCTTGGGATTGAAGACACCCGACGCCGGGTCGATGAAGTAGCCGCCCTCGGTGATCGTCAGAGAAACGATGCGGATCGCCGGATCGGCAAGTTTGGCGACGGTGGCCGCGGCATTGCCGGGCCGCAGATAGTCGATCATCGGTGCCGTGACGCGCGCGGCGCTCTTGTTGTTATCCTGCTCGACCACCGTCGTCAGGAAATCCTGCTCCTCCAGCTTCGCACGCATAGCCTCGTCGGACGGCAGAACCCCTGCCCCGATGATCGCCCAATCGTGGTCGCTTCCGGTATTGAAGAGATCGTCCAGATAGATCGCCTGATGGGCACGGTGGAAGTTGCCGACGCCGAAATGGACGATGCCTGCCTTCAACGTCGACCGGTCATAGGCCGGGATCGCGGCGGTCGCCTTGATGGCGGCAAGATTGGCGAGCGAAAGTTTGGTCGTCATAGTCATTCCTTTCGACGAGCTTCAGGTCAGCTCATCCAGTTGCCGCCGTCGACATTGTAGGTTTGCGAAACGACATAGTTGCTTTCGGCGGAGGCGAGGAAGATCGCCATGCCCGTCAGGTCTTCGGCCGTTCCCATGCGCCCGAACGGCACCTCGGCAGCCACCAGCTTCTTCTTCTCGCCCAGCGGACGGTTCTCGAACTTGGCGAACATCGCGTCGACGCCGTCCCAGTGTTCGCCGTCGACCACGCCGGGGGCGATGGCATTGACGTTGATGCCATGTTTGATCAGATCCAGCCCCGCCGACTGGGTCAGGCTGATGACTGCCGCCTTGGTTGCGCAATAGACCGCGACAAGAGCCTCGCCACGACGCCCCGCCTGGCTTGCCATGTTGATGATCTTGCCGCCGCGCCCCTGCGCAATCATCTGCCGCGCAGCCGCCTGCATGGTGAAGAGCGTCCCGGAGACATTGATCGTAAAGAGCCTGTCATAGCTTTCCCGGGTGATCTCGACGATCGGTGCAAGATCAAACAGGGCAGCATTGTTGATCAGAATATCAAGCCCGCCGGCCTTGGCGACGACGGCGGCAATCGCCGCGTCGATGGAAGCCTGATTGGTTACGTCCATTTCAACTGCATAGGCCGAGGGGCCAAGCTCACCCGCCGTCGTTTTCGCACGGTCGAGGTTGATGTCAGCGATGGCGACAGTCGCCCCTTCGCGGATATAGGCCTCCGCAAAAGCGCGTCCGATACCGCGCGCCGATCCCGTGATCAGCGCGCTTTTTCCCTGTAAGCGTGTCATCGAATTGCCAGTCCCTTGTCATCGAATCTGTGAACGCGGCCCTCTTCCGGCGTCAGGAATACCTGGTCGCCATGTGATACCCCGAATTCGCCACCGACCCGGGCCGTGACCAACCCGATACCGTCGACATGGATGTGCAGGAACGTATCGGATCCCAAGTGTTCGGCGACACCGACCGTGCCGCGCAATGCACCGGATTCCGTCGACAGCTTCAGGTGCTCAGGACGAACGCCGATCGAATGGGCATTGTAGGGCTTGGCGAATTCGCCTGTGGCGAAGTTCATGCGCGGCGAGCCGATGAAGCCGGCGACGAAGATATTGTCCGGGCGGTGATAGAGATCGAGCGGCGAGCCCACCTGCTCGATATTGCCGGCGTTGAGAACGACGATCTTGTCCGCCATGGTCATGGCTTCCACCTGATCGTGGGTGACGTAGATCATCGTCGTCTTCAACTGGTGATGAAGCTCGCTGATCTCGAGACGCATCGTCCCGCGCAGAGCTGCGTCGAGGTTGGACAGCGGCTCATCGAACAGGAAGGCGGAGGGTTCCCGGACGATGGCGCGGCCGATGGCGACGCGCTGACGCTGACCACCGGAGAGCTGGCCAGGACGGCGATCGAGATAGTTGGTGAGGTTGAGAACGCGAGCCGCTTCCGTCACCTTTTTGTCGATCGCGCCCTGATCGAGTTTCGCCATCTTCAAGGGAAACGCGATGTTGTTGCGCACCGACATATGCGGGTAGAGCGCGTAGGACTGGAACACCATGGCAAGACCGCGCTTGGCAGGTGCCGCACCCGTGACGTCGCGTCCGTCGATTTCGATCCTGCCGGAGGTCGTATCTTCAAGACCGGCGATCAGACGCAGCAGCGTCGACTTTCCGCAGCCCGAAGGACCGACGAAGACGACGAACTCGCCGTCCTCAATGGTGAGGTCGATCCCCGGAATGACCTGCGTCGCGCCAAAGGATTTGTTGACCTTTTTCAGAGTGATATTACCCATGCGTGCCTCCCAAGTCTTTTCTTCGTTATGAGTTACTTCACGGCGCCGAAGGTCAGGCCGCGTACGAGTTGTTTCTGGCTGAACCAGCCCATGATCAGGATCGGGGCGATCGCAAGCGTCGACGCTGCCGACAGCTTTGCCCAGAACAGACCCTGCGGACTGGAGAAAGACGCGATGAAGGCCGTGAGCGGCGCTGCATTGGTTGTGGTCAGCCGGATCGTCCAGAACGCTTCATTCCAGGCAAGGATGATGTTGAGCAGCATGGTCGATGCGATGCCCGGAACAGCCATCGGCGTCAGCACGTAGACGATCTCACCCCAGAGCGATGCCCCGTCCATGCGCGCAGCTTCCAGGATTTCGCCCGGAATTTCGCGAAAGTAGGTGTAGAGCATCCAGATGACGATCGGCAGGTTGATCATGGTCAGCATGACCATCAGCCCCGTCCGCGTATCAAGCAGGCCGAAATCGCGGAACATCAGGTAGAACGGAACCAACACCGCGACTGCCGGCATCATCTTGGTGGAGAGCATCCACATCAGGATGTCCTTGGTCTTGTTCGTCGGCGCGAAAGCCATCGACCAGGCGGACGGGACCGCGATCAACAGTGCCAGGATCGTCGAGCCGACCGACAGCACCACCGAGTTCAGGAAGAACTTGAAATAGTTGCTCTGCGCCTGCACCGCCCCATAACTCTCGATGGTTCCCGACGGGATCAGGTTGAAGCCCTGGATCGCCTCGGTCTCGGACTTGAACGAGGTGATGATCGTGTAGAGGATCGGGAAGAAGATCACCAGGGCGATGATCCAGGCGACGATGGTGAAGACGACGGTTCTTCTGGTCGAAACGGCACGGGCCATGGTCTTATCCCCCTTACTTGTCGAGGTTCTTGCCAACGGCGCGCATCAGGAAGAACGCGACGATGTTGGCGAGGATGACTGCGATGATGCCGCCTGCCGAAGCGCCACCGACATCATAGCCAAGAAGCGCAGTGCGGTAGATCAGGAACGGCAGGTTGGTCGATGCATAGCCCGGGCCGCCATTGGTGGTGACGAGGATTTCGGCATAGACGCCCAGAAGGAAGATCGTCTGGATGAGGATGACGACCGTGATCGACCGCGCCAGATGCGGCACCGTCAGGTAGATGAAGCGGCTGACGAAGCCCGCGCCGTCCATTTCGGCGGCTTCCTTCTGCTCACCGTCCAGCGACTGCAGGGCCGTGAGCAGGATCAGCGTCGCGAACGGCAGCCACTGCCAGGCAACGATGATGATGATCGAAAACAGCGGATACTGACCGAACCAGTCGACCGGCTGCACCCCGAAGAAGCGAGCGATATCGGCAAACACCCCATATTGCGGGTGCATGATCATGTTCTTCCAGACCAGTGCCGCCACCGGCGGCATGACGAAGAACGGCGAGATCACCAGGATACGGACAAGCCCCTGCCCCCACATCGGCTGGTCGAGCATCAGCGCAATCGCGACGCCTCCGACCACCGTGATAAAAAGCACGCCGACGACGATGACGAGCGTGTTCCAGATCGACTGGAAAAAGGCAGGATCCGAATAGAAATATTGGTAATTGAAAAGGCCGGCGAAGCTCACATTACCGGGATTGAGCAGATTGTAGTTCTGGAAGGAGAACCACAGCGTCATTGCCAGCGGCACGATCATCCAGATCAGAAGCAACCCGACAGACGGGGCCATCATGATGCGTGCCAGCGCACGCGTGTTCTGCGTAGCCATTGAAACAACCCTCCCTCTGATACCGGTCCAGGTGCCCGCCCCGCCGGGAGGACAGCAAGCCGGATTTCTTGTTCTATTTCAAAAAATCCTGACGTCAGACGCCTTGACGATGAAAACTCACCGACGACTGACGTCAGGTTCAGTTGACGACCCGGATGGTAGTCCGGGGCGCCCGTCCTTGGGAAGGAACGTTATTTGATGTAACCGCCGCGTGTCATTTCGCGGGTGGCAGCCGTCTGTGCCTGTGCAAGCGCATCGTCAACCGACATCTGGCCGGCCAGAGCCGCAGAGAAGAGCTGTCCGACTGTCGTGGCGATACCCTGGAACTCCGGGATAGCGACGAACTGAACGCCAACATAAGGCACCGGCTTTACGGACGGGTTCTTCGGATCGGCGGCATTGATGCTGTCGAGGGTCATCTTGGCGAAAGGTGCCGCCTTCTGATACTCGGGGTTGTTGTACAGCGAGGTGCGCGTGCCCGGAGGAACGTTCGCCCAGCCTTCCTTCGCAGCAACCAGATCGAGATAGTGCTTGCTGGTTGCCCAGGACACGAACTTCTCGGCGGCATCCGCCTTCTGGCTGCCTGCAGGGATGGCAAGGTTCCATGCCCACAGCCAGTTGCCGCGCTTGCCAAGGCCCGTATCGGGGGCCAGTGCAAAGCCGACCTTATCCGCGACGGTCGAGTCCTTCGGGTTGGTTACGAAGGATGCAGCCACCGTGGCATCGATCCACATGCCGCACTTGCCCTGCTGGAAGAGCGCCAGGTTTTCGTTGAAGCCGTTGGACGAAGCGCCCTGCGGGCCGGCATCGTTCATCAGCTTGACGTACATGTCGAGCGTGTTCTTCCATTCCGGCTGATCGAACTGGGGCTTCCAGTTTTCGTCAAACCAGCGAGCGCCGAAAGCGTTGGACGTGGCGGTCAGGAACGCCATGTTCTCGCCCCAGCCGGCCTTGCCGCGAAGGCAAATACCGTTGATGTCGGCGCTACGGTCCGTCATCTTGCGGGCTGCCTCGTTGATGAACTCCCAGGTCGGAGCGTCGGGCATGGTGAGCCCGGCCTTTTCCATCAGGTCCTTGCGGTACATGACCATCGAGCTTTCGCCGTAGAACGGAGCTGCGTACAGCTTGTTGTCGGTGGTGAGACCCGAACGGATGGCCGGAAGCAGGTCGTCGACGTCGTAGTCGGCGCCGAGGTTGTCGAGCGGCAGGAGCCAACCCTGCTTGGCCCAGATCGGAACTTCATAGGTGCCGATCGTCAGGACGTCATACTGGCCGC
This sequence comes from Hyphomicrobiales bacterium, assembly GCA_900471525.1. Lineage (GTDB taxonomy): Bacteria > Pseudomonadota > Alphaproteobacteria > Rhizobiales > Rhizobiaceae > Pararhizobium. The sequence continues at coordinate 184,751 of UCEZ01000052.1, forward strand.
CCTTGGTTGCGATATCCGTGGTGACACGTTCGCGCAGGACGTTCTCTTCAAGGGTGACCCATTCAAGCTGAATGTCGGGGTTCGCCTTGGTAAAGTCGTCCGTGAGCGTCTGCATCCGGACCATGTCGCCGTTGTTCACCGTGGCAATGGTGAGGGTTTCTGCCTGGGCAAAACCCGCGATGACGACTGCCGAGCACGTGCCCAGCAAAAAAGTTTTTAGGTTCATATATCTTCCTCCCAGAAGAGTTATGAGCATTTGCCTTGCTCGTGGGCAATTACTCACACGTTTGCGAAAAATGTCAATCGGCATTCGTTGCTGCACTGCAGAAACGATCCGCTATTGATTTGATTTTGCTAATGAAAATTTCTGGGTATTCGCTCAGTTATTGAGCAAAAATTCCGCCGTCGTCTCATCCGTAATCAAGCCGTTGATCACGCGCCCCTTGAGCGCGGCCCTCAACGCGACGTATTTTCGCTGGCCTTTGGCGATACCGATGACGATTGCCGAATCACGCGACGGCAAGGGCACGCTGGCGACGCGCTGGTTGATGCTACCGGGCATCATCTGCCCTTCGCGATCAAACATCCAGCCGCAGATTTCGCCCGCGGCGCCCTCGTCCATCAGCCGGGCCATCTCGTCAGGGGCAAGGAAACCATCCTCGCACAGAGGCGCCTGCTGGCCGAGTTCGCCGACGCCGACGAAGGCGACGTTTGCCTCGGCGCCAAGCTGCAACGCCGATTTGACCAGAGCCTGATTGTGAAGCACGGCGCGTTCCTCCGGCGAGGAGACGAGAACCGGCAGCGGCATCGGGAAATGCCGCGCCTTGACGGCATCCGCCATCGAGAAGATGACGTTGTAATAGGCGGCCGATCCATCAAGACCGATATTGCCAGTCAAGGACACGATCCGATGCTGCGGACATTCCATCGCCGGAAGCTGGTCGATCGCGGCCTTGAGCGTTCGCCCCGTGCCGATCGCCAGAATGATCGGATCGGTCGATTTCAGCCAGCGCTCGATCTCGGCAGCACCCGCTTCGGCAATGCCGACCGTCGTCGATGACGAACCGGGATCGCTTGGCACGATATCCACTTGCCGGAGGTCGAATTTCTCCTTGAGACGAAGACCGAGCTCCAAACAGGCGGCGATCGGATGGTCGAGACGGACCTTGATCAGGCGTTCAGCCATGGCCAGCGAAACCAACCGTTGCGCCGACTGACGGGAGATGCCCATGGCAGAGGCGATTTCGTCCTGCGTGCGTCCGGCAACGTAATAGAGCCAGCCCGCGCGCGCGGCATCATCAAGCCTGGTATTGCCTTCCGGTCTGCGCGCCATTTGCTGTACTCCCTAGTCAATGTGCTGACACTTTTTCCCGCCTTCTGTCAAACACAGACCGTTGCCATCGCGATCGTCAGCAGGCCAAAACCCTTACGGCACCGCGATTCCGGCGATTTCAATTTTAAAATTTTACCGTTTGATAAAAAAATAAAGCGTGTTACCGTTTCATTATCCTGAGGCATGACATTTGGGAGAAAAAAATGGGAACGACTGAAACTGGAATACTGAGCGGGCGCCTGTCTCCCGTCGAATACGAAAAGAATTTTTCCGATCTGCATCCGCCGCTGGACGAGCATGAGGCGCTGGTCGCATCCGACCGCTGCTATTTCTGCTACGACGCGCCCTGCATGACGGCCTGTCCCACCTCCATCGATATCCCGCTGTTCATCCGGCAGATATCGACGGGAAACCCGATCGGCTCGGCCAACACCATCTTCGACCAGAATATTCTCGGCGGCATGTGCGCCCGCGTCTGTCCCACCGAAACGCTCTGCGAGCAGGCCTGCGTCCGTAACACGGCCGAGCATCGCCCGGTCGAAATCGGCCGGCTGCAGCGCTACGCTACCGATATCGCCATGCGCGAGAACCGGCAGTTCTATGAGCGCGCCCAGCCGACCGGCAAATCCGTCGCCGTCATCGGTGCCGGCCCGGCAGGCCTTGCATGCGCCCATCGGCTGGCCGTCAAAGGTCATGACGTCGTCATCTACGACGCCCGCGAAAAGGCCGGCGGCCTCAATGAATACGGTATCGCCACCTACAAGACGGTCGATGATTTCGCGCAAGCCGAAGTCGACTACGTGCTGTCCATCGGCGGCATCGATATCCGCAACCGCCAGATGCTCGGCCGTGATTTCTCGCTGAGCGACATGCTGGCCAAGCACGACGCCGTCTTTCTCGGCCTCGGCCTTGCCGGCGTCAATGCTTTGCGCGCCGAAGGTGAAACAGCCGAGGGCGTCGAGGACGCGGTCGACTTCATCGCGGCTCTGCGGCAATCGGAAACCAAGTCGGACATCCCGGTCGGCCGCCGGGTCGTGGTGCTTGGCGGCGGCATGACGGCGATCGACGCGGCCGTGCAGGCAAAGCTGCTTGGCGCGGAGGAAGTGACCATCTGTTACCGCCGCGGCAAGGAGAGCATGAACGCCTCGGAATTCGAGCAGGATCTTGCTGCCTCGAAGGGCGTCGCCATTCGCCACTGGCTCCAGCCGAAACGGATCATTGCCCGCGACGGCAAGGTGGCCGGCATCGAACTCGATTATACGACGATCGAAGACGGACGCCTCACCACCACAGGCGAAACCGGCGCGATCACCGCCGATCATGTGCTGAAAGCGATCGGCCAGACATTCGAGGCCGACGGCCTCGGTATCATCGCCCTGCAATCCGGCCGCATCGTCATTGACGACGAAGGCCGCACGTCGCTCGATCGTGTCTGGGCCGGCGGCGACTGTGTTCTCGGCGGCGAAGACCTGACGGTTTCCGCCGTCGCCATGGGCCGCGATGCGGCCGAATCGATCAACCGCGTGCTGGCCGCTGCCTCGCAGCCGGCCGTCGCCGTCGCTTGAAGGGGAGAATGAACAATGGCTGATCTCCGCAATAACTTCGTCGGCATCAAGTCCCCGAACCCATTCTGGCTGGCGTCCGCACCGCCGACCGACAAGGCCTACAACGTCGAGCGCGCTTTCAAGGCGGGCTGGGGCGGCGTGGTCTGGAAGACGCTCGGCGAGGAAGGCCCGCCGGTCGTCAACGTCAATGGCCCGCGTTACGGCGCGATCTGGGGCGCCGATCGCCGGCTTCTCGGCTTGAACAATATCGAGCTCATTACCGACCGCGACCTCTACACCAACCTGCGCGAAATGAAGCAGGTGAAGATGAACTGGCCGGACCGCGCCCTGATCGCGTCGATCATGGTTCCCTGCGAGGAAAACGCCTGGAAGTCGATCCTGCCGCTGGTCGAGGAAACCGGCGCTGACGGCATCGAGCTCAATTTCGGCTGTCCGCACGGCATGTCGGAACGTGGCATGGGTGCCGCGGTCGGACAGGTGCCGGAATATATCGAGATGGTCGTGCGCTGGTGCAAGCAGTACACCCGCATGCCCGTCATCACCAAGCTGACGCCGAACATCACCGACATCCGCAAGCCGGCGCGCGCCGCCAAGTCCGGTGGCACCGACGCCGTATCGCTGATCAATACGATCAACTCGATCACCTCGGTCAATCTCGACACCTTCTCGCCGGAACCGTCGATCGACGGCAAGGGCAGCCATGGCGGCTATTGCGGCCCGGCGGTCAAGCCGATCGCGCTCAACATGGTGGCCGAGATCGCCCGCGATCCGGAAACCTACGGCCTGCCGATCTCCGGCATCGGCGGCATCACCACCTGGCGGGACGCGGCTGAGTTCCTGGTTCTCGGCGCCGGCAACGTCCAGGTCTGCACGGCAGCCATGACCTACGGCTTCAAGATCGTCCAGGAAATGATCACTGGCCTTTCCAGTTGGATGGACGCCAAGGGCCATCGCACTCTGGACGACATCTGTGGCCGCGCCGTTCCGAACGTTTCCGACTGGCAGTATCTCAACCTCAACTACATCGCCAAGGCTCGCATCGACCAGGATGCCTGTATCAAGTGCGGCCGCTGTCATATCGCCTGCGAGGACACCTCGCACCAGGCGATCACCCAATATGTCGATGGCGTGAGGCACTTCGAGGTGATGGAAGACGAATGCGTCGGCTGCAATCTCTGCGTCAACGTTTGTCCGGTGCAGGATTGCATTACCATGGTCGGCCTTGAGCCCGGCACGCTGGACGAGCGCACCGGCAAGACGGTCGATCCGAACTACGCCAACTGGACGACTCATCCAAACAATCCGATGGCCCGGCAAGCTGCGGAATAATCGATCTCGGAAAACCAACGGCCGTCTCGACAAACCACGAGACGGCCGTTTCTATTGATATAATCCGCCAGCCTGCTATGAGGCGACCGCTGCCACGAAGGCAGCGCCCCAAAACAGGAGGCGACCATGTCACGCAAAACCTTCCACGACATGAGCTTTTGAGGTCACGTCCAAGCGACGCAAGTCCTATCCATCCGAAACCAACGTCAAGACCGGCAACCGGTTCGTTCACGGCGACGTCGAACTGATCGAGAAACTCGGCCGCAACGATCCCTGCCCCTGCCAATCGCGGAGGCGGTTTCAAGCACTGCTGCCTGAAATCCGGCCGTTATGACGGCATCGAGCGCGATCACTACTTTTAGAGATCGAAGCTGAATGATGAACGCAGGCGTCCGGGCCATACCCGGGCGTTTGCTTTGAGGCCCAAGGAATATCCAAGTTGCCTCGAAACGAGACGGGCAACGCTTCGGAGGCGCATTGGACACGAAATCGCGACAAAGCGTCTCCAAAACGTGCGTTGCTCCCCACCGCGAACTCGTCAATAAGAGACGATAGCAATATGCGGCACATCGCCGCCAACTCCGGATATCTGTTTGAAAGTCGCCTCATCAAGAACGCGCAAAAGACTGCATTTGCTGACCGGCGCCTGCCTGGGATTGTTTCTGCTGACCCATTTTTCCAATCACGCCCTCGGCCTCGTTTCTGTCGAGGTGATGGAGGATATGCGCAGGATTTTCAATGTCATCTGGAGGAGCTGGCCGGGCACGGCGCTGCTCTACGGATCCCTGCTTGTCCACTTCGTGCTCGCGCTCGAAAGCCTCTATCGGCGGCAAACCCTGCGTATGCCGATCCGGGAAGCGCTGAAAATACTCTTCGGCCTCTCTTTTCCCTTTCTCATCGTCGGCCATGTCGTCAGCACGCGTGTCGAGTGGATGCTGACGGGCTCGGGTGATGGCTACTACGAAGTCCTGCCGATTCTCTGGTCGAGCCCCTCGTCCGCGGTCCGGCAATCACTTGCTCTCGTTCTCGCCTGGTCACATGGCTGTCTCGGTGCATGGTTCTGGATGCGCGGCCGCAGCTGGTATCCGCGCTACTTCCTGATCTTCTATTCGTTCGCCGTCCTCGTTCCGTTGCTTGCCCTTCTTGGTTTCGCGGTTGCCGCACGCTCGCTGGAAGGCGGGATGCCGTCCGCCGCGTGGTTCATGGCAAACCGCTCGTCGCCCCAACTCCTCTCAGAAATCAGGACGTCCCTCACCGCCGGACTGCTGGCGATGATTGGCGGAACCCTGATCCTGCGCGCAATTCCGGTACGCGGAAAGATCCGCATTACCTATCCTGATCGGGTCATCTCGGTCACGAAAGGCTTTAGCGTGCTTGAGGCAAGCCGCGCCGCCGGCATCCCGCATTTGTCGATCTGCGGCGGACGCGGACGGTGTTCGACATGCCGCGTCCGCGTCACGGAAGGTCTGGAACGGCAGCCGTCTGCCAACGAAGCCGAGCGGGCAACGCTGACGCGAATCCGCGCGCCCGACAACGTGCGTCTTGCCTGCCAGCTACGGCCGAACCACAGCCTGTCGATTTCGCCGATCCTCGGTGCCGACAATGTCGGCGTAAAGGTGCAGCCGACCGAACAGGAAGCTGCAGGCCGCGAGCGCCGCATCGCTGTCCTGTTCTGCGACCTGCGTGATTTCACGCTGCTTGCCCAGCAACAACTGCCATTCGATACCGTCTTCCTCCTTAACCGCTATTTCGAAACCATCGGCGAGGCAGTGGAAGGTTCCGGCGGCGTTATCGACAAGTTCATCGGCGACGGTGCTCTGGCGATCTTTGGATTGAACAACAGCATCGAGGATGCCTGCGCACAGGCACTGGCAGCGACCGCCCGTATCGCGAAGGGTGTTGATGTCCTCAATCGTAATTTCATGAGCGAACTGGACAAGCCGTTGCGCATCGCCATGGGCATGCACGCCGGCCCGGCGATCATCGGCCAGATCGGCTATGGCAAGGCGTCCGCTCTGACCGCCGTCGGCGACACGATCAATGCCGCAAGCCGGCTGGAAGGTTTCGCCAAGGAATACGACGCGCAGCTCGCCGTTTCCGCCGACGTCGTCCGCTACGCCGGCCTCGCCGTCGATGACCGGGAAAGCTACAACATCTCCATTCGCGGTCGCACCGGCACGCTCGAAACCCTGATCGTTCAGAACGCGGTCGAGGTCGAGGCCATGATGGAGACGGGGAATCGCCAGAGTGAAACGCCTGCAAAATAGCCCGGGGAATCGCACCGCTCCGTTGTGAAGCCGATCATCCTCTCAAGCGGTCCCGTCCCTGATCTCCAGACCGCTGACAAACAGTTGCTCAAGAAACCGCGCGGCATCCTCAAAGCGCCCCTCGCCGGCACGCTCGTCTCCCAGCACGCCACGGACCTGCACGTCAAAATCGGCATAGTGCTGCGTTGTCGACCAGATGGCGAAGATCAGGTGATAGGGATCGCATTTGGCGATCTTGCCAGCCTTCGCCCAGGCACGGATCACCTCGGCCTTCTCATCGACAAGAGTCTTCAGGGGGCCTTTCAACTCGTCTTCTATATGCGGAGCGCCCTGCAGGATTTCATTGGCGAACAGCCGGCTTTCGCGCGGGAAATCCCGGGCCATCTCCAGCTTTCGTCTGATATAGCTGCGGATTTCCGAGACCGGGCTTCCCTCGGCATCGAACTCGCGAAGCGGATCGAGCCAGCTGTCCAGCACCCGGTCGATCAGCGCCCGGTGCATCGCTTCCTTGGTACGAAAATAATAGAGCAGGTTGGGCTTCGACATGCCGGCCACTTCGGCGATCTGATCGATGGTACTGCCGCGAAAGCCGTGGGTGGCGAACACCTCGAGCGCCGCCTCCAGAATCAGTTCTTCCTTCTCCTCCTGGATGCGGGTTCGCCTTTGCGTTCGGGCTGCCCTCGGAAGTACCATGTTTCCCCCTGTCTTCTCATCAATCGCCGCCTGCGCACGGCCTGAAAACGTCCGAAAACCGCGTGATTTAAAAATTCGGACGGCACTTACGTTTTTTCTGTTTTTCGTCTTGAGTGCGCCAACGGAAGTTGTAATGTTTTACCAACCGGTCAAATTATCAGTCAGTTCAAAGTCAAACGCAACGGCTGATCGCAGGGCAATCGAAAAAACCAGATGGCCCCGATTCGACCGACGGGAACAATGGGATGCGTCATTCACGCGCCTCCCTTAAAAAATGAGGAGAAGCGTCATGGCTCATGCGCCGGGCGAGAACATGCGCGTCAACGCGGACCGTCTGTGGGACTCTCTGATGGAGATGGCCAAGATCGGCCCCGGTATCGCCGGCGGCAACAACCGCCAGACGCTGACCGACGAAGACGGCGTCGGCCGCAAGCTTTTCCAGACATGGTGCGAGGACGCCGGCCTGACGTTAGGCATCGACAAGATGGGCACGATGTTTGCCACTCGCCCCGGCACCGACCCGCATGCCCTGCCAGTTTACGTCGGCTCTCATCTCGATACGCAGCCGACCGGCGGCAAGTATGACGGGGTGCTGGGCGTGCTCGGCGCACTCGAAGTCGTGCGGACCATGAACGATCTCGGCATCAGGACCAAACACCCCATCGTCGTTACCAACTGGACGAACGAGGAAGGCGCACGCTTTGCGCCGGCCATGCTCGCCTCCGGCGTCTTTGCCGGCGTGCATACACTCGACTATGCCTATGAGCGCAAGGACCCGGAAGGCAAGACCTTCGGCGACGAGTTGAAGCGCATCGGCTGGCTCGGTGACGAAGAGGTCGGCGCGCGCAAGATGCATGCCTATTTCGAATATCACATCGAGCAGGGACCGATCCTCGAAGCCGAGGAAAAGGCCATCGGCGTCGTCACGCACTGTCAGGGCCTCTGGTGGCTGGAATTCACCCTGACCGGCCGCGAAGCCCATACCGGCTCGACGCCGATGAATCTTCGCGTCAATGCCGGCCTCGCCATGTCGCGGATCATCGAGATGGTTCAGGGCGTCGCCATGGAAAACCAACCGGGCGCCGTCGGCGGCGTCGGACAGGTGTTCTTCTCGCCGAACTCCCGCAACGTCCTTCCGGGCAAGGTCGTCTTCACCGTCGACATCCGCTCGCCGGACAAGGCCAAGCTCGACCGGATGCGCGCGAAGATCGAGGCGGAAGCGCCGAAGATCACCGATGCCCTGGGTGTGGGCTGTTCCATCGAAGCCATCGGCCATTTCGAGCCGGTGACCTTCGACCCGACACTGGTGACCGCCGTGCGCACTGCGGCCGAAAAGCTCGGCTATAGCCACATGAACCTCATTTCCGGCGCCGGCCACGATGCCTGCTGGGCCGCCAAGGTCGCCCCCGCCACCATGGTCATGTGCCCCTGCGTCGGGGGCTTGAGCCACAACGAGGCTGAAGACATATCGAAGGAGTGGGCATCCGCCGGCTGCGATGTCCTGTTCCACGCAGTCGTCGAAACGGCGGTGATCGTGGAGTAGGCCCATGAACATCGCCGCGAACATCTTGAAGGATCAACAGAACGACGAGCGGCAACTGAGGATCGACCTTGCCGCCGCCTTCCGTCTGGCTGTTCGTTTCGGCTGGCATGAGGCTGTCGCCAATCATTTCAGCGCCGCGGTTTCACCAGACGGCAAGCGCTTCCTCGTCAATCCGCGTTGGCGACATTTCTCGACCATCAAAGCCAGCGAACTGCTGTTGCTCGATGCCGACGACACGGAAACGATGAACCGGCCGGATGCACCGGATCCGTCCGCCTGGTCGATCCACTCCGCGATCCATCGCAACATTCCGCATGCCCGCGTGGCGCTGCACCTGCATCCGCCCTATTCGACGGCTCTTGCCGGGCTCAAGGACCCTTCGATCAAGCCGATCGACCAGAACACCGCTCGCTTCTACAACCGCATGGCAATCGACCTCTCTTTCGGCGGTATCGCGACGGAAGGTTCCGAAGGCGAACGCATCGCCGCCACGATCGGCAATCATTCGACCGTCATGATGGGCAACCACGGCGTCACCGTCGTCGCCCCCACAGTCGCCGAGGCCTTCGACAACATGTACTATCTCGAGCGCGCCGCCCAGACGATGGTGCTCGCCTATTCCACCGGCCAACCGCTCTCCATCATGTCCGACGAGATCGCCGAACAGACCGCGGCCGAATGGGATGCCTACAAGGGCGCGAGCTTCGCCCATTTCGACGAGATGAAACGCATCTTGGATCGTGAGGACCCGGGCTATGCGGATTGATGTGGAATTGAGGGAGCTCTGTCCGTGACCACTGATCCCGATGCCGATCTCGAAACCATGGACCGTGATGCGCTGCTTGCCGCCGCCCGCGCCATGCGCCGCGAAATCCGCATTCATCGGGACACGTCCGGACATGAACTCTGTTGGCATCACCCGGACCTCTGGGCGCTCCTGCCGGATCCGCCGGCCGGCAACCAGATCGTACCGGACTGGCCGCAATTCATGCGCGGCTGCATCCGCTATCGTCAATCATTGGACAATCAGCTTGCCGGTGCGCCGCGCAGCGACAGGGAGTTCGAAAAATGAACTTGTCGCTCGAAATGAACCAAGACGTGACGATCACGCTGACGCTCGCGGAGGCACTTGTTCTTTCGGATTGTCTCAGTCGTCTCAATACAGAAGAGAAGCTGACACCATTCGTCGATAACGCCGAGCAGACGGCGCTTTGGGCACTCGACAATCGTCTAGAGGCCTGGAACCCCGTCATTTTCAGCGACCGCTACGACAAATATCTTCAGGAAGCCAAGTCGTTTATTACAAGAGGTACAGACGAATGAGCACAGTCATCAAGAACGGAACCATCGTCACCGCCGACCTCACCTACAAGGCCGACGTCAAGGTGGATGGCGGCAAGATCGTCGAGATCGGGCCAAACCTCTCGGGCGACGAGACGCTGGATGCGACCGGTTGTTACGTCATGCCCGGCGGCATCGACCCACACACCCATCTCGAAATGCCTTTCATGGGCACCTATTCCTCCGACGATTTCGAGAGCGGTACGCGCGCGGCCCTTTCCGGCGGCACGACCATGGTCGTCGATTTCGCGCTTCCCTCGCCCGGCCAGTCGCTGCTCGAAGCACTGACCATGTGGGACAACAAGACCTCGCGCGCCAATTGCGACTTCTCCTTCCACATGGCGATCACCTGGTGGAGCGAGCAGGTCTTCAACGAGATGCAGACCATCGTCCAGGACAAGGGCATCAACACCTTCAAGCACTTCATGGCCTACAAGGGCGCGCTGATGGTGGATGACGACGAGATGTTCCATTCGTTCCAGCGTTGCGCCGAACTCGGTGCCCTGCCGCTGGTGCATGCCGAAAACGGCGATATCGTCGCGCAGATGCAGGCAAAGCTGCTCGCCGAAGGCAATAACGGCCCGGAAGCTCATGCCTATTCCCGCCCCGCCGCCGTCGAGGGAGAAGCGACCAACCGCGCCATCATCATCGCCGACATGGCAGGCAGCCCGCTCTACGTCGTGCATACCTCCTGCGAACAGGCGCACGAAGCAATCCGCCGTGCCCGGCAGAACGGCATGCGCGTCTATGGCGAACCGCTGATCCAGCACCTGACGCTGGACGAGAGCGAATATGCCCACCCCGACTGGGACCACGCCGCCCGCCGCGTCATGTCGCCGCCCTTCCGCAACAAGCAACATCAGGACTCACTCTGGGCAGGCCTTGCCGCAGGCTCCTTGCAGGTCGTCGCGACCGACCACTGCGCCTTCACCACCGCGCAGAAACGCTTCGGCGTCGGCGATTTCACCAAGATCCCCAACGGCACGGGCGGCCTTGAAGACCGCATGCCGATGCTCTGGACCCATGGCGTCGCCACCGGCCGCATCACCATGAACGAGTTCGTCGCCGTCACCTCCACCAACATCGCCAAGATCCTCAACATGTACCCGAGGAAGGGCGCGATCCTCGTTGGTGCCGATGCCGATCTCGTCGTCTGGGATCCGAAGCGTTCGAAAACGATCTCGGCCGCCAGCCAGCAATCGTCGATCGACTACAACGTCTTCGAGGGCAAGCAGGTCACCGGCCTGCCGCGCTACACCCTGACGGGTGGCGTCGTCGCCATCGAGGAATCGACGATCAAGACACGCGAGGGCCAGGGCAAGTTCGTCAGTCGCGACCCCTTTACCGCCGTCAACAAGGCGCTCTCGACCTGGAAGGACATCACCGCCCCGCGCAAGGTCCAGCGCACCGGCATTCCGGCAAGCGGGGTGTGATGACGTCGAACTTCACCATAGGGCTGAGGACGCTGTTGGGATATTTAGCTGGAGTATTCGCAGGCGGGGTCGTTGGCGTCGGGCTAACGGGGATTCTTGAGTGGCAAAGCGCTGACCCTAAACTTGGCAGCTTGAATGTATCCGACGTGTTGGGAAGTTTGATTCTAGCCAGCTACATCGGTTTCGTTTTTTGTGCCCCGCTGGCACTTTGGGCACTGATATCGAACATCGCTCGAAAGCGGATGGCCCTGTTAACATCCTGTTTGGTCGGCGCTTTGTCACCCACATTGGCACTCTCAACGCTCGGCTGGCTCCTTGCAAAGGAGCAGCCGGAATATTCCTTTGAGGAGATAAAATACCTTCTTGTCATCGCAGCAGGAGGCTTGGTTGCGGGCGCGGTATTCTGGCAGATTGGGTTAAAGCCAGATACCAGATCGGTTCAGCAGTCATGAGGCAGCATTCAACAAAGAAGACCCGTTCGATCTCGAGCAATACGATCATGGTTGCAGCTGGCATGCTGTGGATATGCAGCATGCCAGCCTCAGCATCCGCGCAGCAAGCCTTCCTCGACGGCGCCTATGGCAACAAGGACGGCTGCGCCTATGCCAAGACCGGCGAATATACCGGCTCCGACGACTTCTTTCTGCTGACCGACGAAGGCATCACGACGGCGGCATCCTATTGCAGCTTCAAAGGCCCGGCGACAAAAAACGGAAAATCCTTTGCCGCCACAGTCTCCTGCAGCGCTGAGGGCGAAACCGGAGAGGCGGACGACAGCGTCGACATTCTGCGCACAGGCAAGGACTACACCATCGCTTTCAAGGACGGGACACGCTGGGGGCCTCTGAAGAAATGCAAATGAGCCGCCCTCCATCCAGCACATCACTCTGTCGCCGGCCTGCGGGCCAAGAGCGGAACGACGGGCCTGCTGACGCAACACGGACATTGCTACGGCACAAGGGCTTCCAGTTCCGGCAAAAGCACGACGCTTTCCTGCTCGTTCGGATCTGTCCGCGCAATCACAGCCGAGGCAGGCTGATCCGAAAGATTGGCCGGCAGATGTGGAACGCCGGCCGGAATGTAGAACATCTCTCCCGCCCGCACGATCACGTGGTTCTCCAGCCGCTCGCCGAACCAGGTGTGTGCCTCGCCGGACAACATGTAGATCGCCGTTTCATGGGTCTCGTGTTTATGCGCCTTGGCCCGGCCGCCCGGCGGAATCGTCAGCAGATGCATGCAGATACCGGTGGACCCAACGGCTTCCGCGGAGATGCCCTCGAAATAGCTGAACCCTTGCTTGCCGTCATAGGTCTGGCCCGGGCGGACGACCCGGCAGGTCGGTTTCGATGATTGCAACATTTCCACATCTCCTCGGCAGCAATATCGCGCGCAGCATACCTCATTCGAAAAATATGAAGTACGACTATCGAAGGCAGAGAGCCGCATGACGTCACATCAATCTTCCAGGCAATGGCATCCAGGGCGGAGCGCACCGGACACAATGACAATCACACCAGAATCCGTCGTTTCGGCCCGCGACCTCGGCCTGACCTTCGAGACCAATGACGGCCCGGTCAATGCGCTGACGGGCGTCAACCTCGACGTCAACAAGGGCGATTTCGTTTCCTTCATCGGCCCCTCCGGCTGCGGCAAGACCACCTTCCTGCGTGTCATCGCCGATCTGGAAAAGCCGACCTCCGGCTCGATCACCGTCAACGGCACGACACCGGAAGATGCGCGCAAGAACCGCTCCTATGGCTATGTCTTCCAGGCAGCAGCCCTTTATCCCTGGCGCACCATCGAGAAGAACATCGCCCTTCCGCTCGAGATCATGGGCCATAGCGCCGCCGAGCAAAAGGCCCGCATCGAGCGCACGCTGGACCTCGTCAACCTCACCGGCTTCGGCAAGAAATTCCCCTGGCAACTCTCCGGCGGCATGCAACAGCGCGCCTCGATCGCCCGCGCGCTCGCCTTCGATGCCGATCTGCTGTTGATGGACGAGCCTTTCGGTGCATTGGACGAGATCGTCCGCGATCATCTGAACGAGCAGCTTTTGAAACTCTGGGACCGGACCAACAAAACCATCTGCTTCGTCACCCACTCGATTCCCGAGGCGGTCTATCTCTCCACCAAGATCGTCGTCATGAGCCCAAGGCCCGGCCGCGTCACCGACATCATCGAGTCGACCTTGCCGAAGGAGCGCCCGCTCGACATCCGCGAAAGCCCGGAATTCCTGGAAATCGCCAGCCGGGTCCGCGAGGGCCTGAGAGCGGGGCATAGCTATGATGAGTAGATCGTGCTTCATTCGGAACGCCGACAAGACCGACATGCCGGTTTGTGCGGCGATCCTCAACGACTGGATCGATGAAACCTCCTGGATGCCGCGTGTTCATGACCGTGAGGACGTCGAGCGTTATTATCGCGACATCGTCTTTCGGGAACGTCAGGTCAAGATCGCCGACGTCGACGGCAGGGCTTGCGCGTTCATGGCCCTGTCTGGCGACGCTTACATCACCGCCCTCTATGCCGGCCGTGATTATCGTCGAGCAGGACTTGGAAAAGGTTTGGTTGATCATGCAAAAACAATTTTCCCTGACCGACTCAACCTCTGGACATTCGACGAGAATAGGGATGCTCAACGCTTCTACAGGCGTGAAATGTTCACGGAGGTGAGAAGAACGAACGGCGACAACGAAGAAAAATTGCCTGATATCCTGTTCCAATGGAGTTCCTCGGGAGGAGCGCGATCGTGAACCCTAGCTTCATCCTCTGGCTCGCAGCCTCTATGGCAATCTTCCTCAGCGCTGCAACCGTGTCGCGCTATTACGTCTCCAGCAACAACATCCTTCTCCTGCTTTTCTCCCTAGCGCTCTACTGTGTCGGCAACCTCATGATGGTGCGGTTGATGCGCGAGGGGGGCTTGGGTCTTGCGATCTCGGCCTCGGCGATTGCCCAGCTTCTTCTGGTCAATTTCATCGCGTTTGCCGTTTTCGGTGAGCGAATGACCTTGCCGCAACTGGCCGGCGTGGCGCTCGGCATCGTGTCCATGGCCCTGATGATGCTGCCATCGAGCGGGAAGGTCTGAGCATGGAAAAGCCGGGCCTCCTGCGCGAATCAGCTTTTCCGATCGTTGTCGTCATCCTGGTCGTTGTGATTTTTTGGTATGCTGCAGCACTCCTGATGAATCACGGAGCCGCACTGGATTCGCTGAAACTGAAGGGAATTGAAACAACACCCCTGCAAGGATGGCTTTTGTCTCTTGCGCTGGAAAGACCGTTGTTGCCGGCCCCTCATCAGATCGCGGTCGAAATGTGGAACACGACGGCACAACTGAGCGTCACCTCGAAGCGAAGCCTCGTTTATCACGCATGGGTGACCTTGTCGGCAACCCTTGTCGGTTTCGGCTTGGGCACCGCACTTGGCGTCCTTCTTGCCATCGGCATCGTGCATAATCGCGCCATGGACAAGTCTCTGATGCCCTGGATCATTGCAAGCCAAACAATTCCCATTCTTGCCGTCGCACCGATGCTCATCGTGGTCTTGAACGCCGTCGGGATTTCCGGGTTGCTCCCCAAAGCGCTGATTTCCACATATCTCAGCTTTTTTCCGGTCGTCGTCGGCATGGTCAAAGGACTCCGGTCTC
Organism: Hyphomicrobiales bacterium; assembly: GCA_900471525.1. Taxonomy (GTDB): domain Bacteria; phylum Pseudomonadota; class Alphaproteobacteria; order Rhizobiales; family Rhizobiaceae; genus Pararhizobium. The sequence continues at coordinate 199,898 of UCEZ01000052.1, forward strand.
CCGAAACGATCCAGTTCGACCTGATGCACACCTATTTCGCAAGCAGTAGCCAGATATTCTGGAAATTGCGGTGGCCCGCGTCCGTGCCGTTCCTCTTCGCATCGCTGAAAGTCGCCGTCGCCATTGCCCTGATCGGGGCAATCGTTGGCGAGTTGCCTACCGGTGCAGTTGCGGGCCTCGGAGCCCGGCTATTGTCCGGCTCCTACTATGGCCAGACCATCCAGATATGGTCTGCGCTGTTCATGGCAGCGTTCCTGGCCGGTGGATTGGTCCTTATCGTCGGACTGGTGGAAAAACTCGTCGCACGAACGATGGGCGCAAAACCCGAAAGGATGGCAGCATGATTGCCACGACCGTCGTTGTCGCAGTCGGGATCTGGCTGGCTGCCTGGGGGCTGAACGAGTATCTCGTTCGCGTCAAAACCAGAAGCCGGCAGTCGGCCCGAGCCGTTAATCTTGCTGTTCCCGCATTATTCGGCATCACGCTGCTGATACTCTGGGAACTGCTGACGCGCGGGTTGCACGTCCCGGAAATCATCCTCCCTGCACCATCGGTCATCCTTGCCACCGGCCTCGGCGCGTTGCCCATCCTCTATGCCGACTTTCAGCAAACCGTCCTGAAATCCGTCTTGGCAGGCTACACCATCGGCTGCAGCTCCGGCCTTGCCGTAGCTCTTCTGATCGATCGTTCGCCTTTCCTGAAGAAAGGTCTTCTGCCGCTCGGAAATTTCGTCTCGGCGCTGCCCATTGTCGGCATAGCGCCGATTGCGGTGATGTGGTTCGGCTTCGACTGGCCGTCGAAAGCCGCCGTGATCGTCGTCATGACGTTCTTCCCCATGCTCGTCAACACGCAAGCAGGGCTTGCCGCGGCCGGTCATATGGAACGCGACCTGATGAGAACCTACGCCGCCTCCTGGTGGCAAAGCATGGTGAAGCTGCGATTGCCGGCTGCTTGGCCCTTCATCTTCAACGCCTTGAAAATCAACTCCACGCTGGCGATGATTGGCGCTATCGTGGCGGAATTCTTCGGAGCGCCGGTCTATGGCATGGGCTTCAGAATTTCGACGGAAATGGGCCGCATGAACACTGCGATGGTTTGGGCGGAGATCGTTGTCGCAGCGATCGTGGGATCCATCTTTTATGGCATGATAGCGCTCATCGAGCGCCGCGTAACGTTTTGGCATCCGTCTGTTCGTGGTGGACAGGCGTAATAAAAGAGGGAAACAGATGAAGAAGAAGATAGCATCACTGCTGTTGGCAAGCGTCTTTGCCATGACAGCATTTCAGGCATCGGCGGCCGACAAGCTGAGCCTGCAGCTGAAGTGGGTGACGCAGGCGCAATTCGCCGGTTACTTTGTGGCAAAGGACAAGGGCTTCTACACCGACGAGCAGTTGGACGTGGATATCAAGCCGGGTGGTCCTAACATCGCACCGGAACAGGTGATCGCCGGGGGTGGCGCGGACGTTATCGTCGACTGGATGGGCGCGGCGTTGGCAGCCCGTGAGAAAGGCGTACCGCTCGTCAACATTGCGCAGCCCTTCAAGAAGGCCGGCCTTATGCTGATCTGCCCGAAAGATGGCCCGGTGAAAACCGTTGCCGACTTCAAGGGACATACGCTCGGTGTCTGGTTCTATGGAAATGAAGTCCCCTTCTTCGCCTGGATGAACAAGGAAGGCATCTCGACGGACGGCGGCGCGGCCGGGGTCAATGTCCTGCAGCAGAGCTTCGACATCCAGCCGATGATCCAGAAGCAAGCTGATTGTATCCATGTGATGACCTATAACGAGTTTGGCCAGGCACTGGATGCCGGATATACGCCCGACAAGCTGACGATCTTCAACTACACGGAAATGGGCAACGACCTTCTGGAAGACGGTCTTTACGTCATGGAAGACAAGCTTGCTGATCCGGCCTTCAAGGATAAGATGGTTCGCTTCGTTCGCGCATCGATGAAAGGCTGGGCCTATGCGCAGGAACATCCGGATGAGGCTGCCCAGATCGTCCTCGATAACGATACAACCGGCGCTCAAACCATCGAGCACCAGCTTTACATGGTCAAGGAAGTTGCCAAACTGACGGCAGGCTCGAACGGAGCTCTTGACGAGGCGGCTTACGACCGCACTGAAAAAGCCGTGCTTGCGCAAAAGGTTATCACCAAGAAGCCGGAAGGCGCGTGGACGCACGAAATCACGGATGCTGCTGTGAAATAAGCGTCGCCTCCTCTTTTAGACCAGAAACGCGCGGGCCAACCCCCCGCGCGTTTCTCATTTGCAACACTTGGAAACACTTCGCTGCAACAAAAAGACATAAAACAGAAGTTGCATTGATGGCATCCAACAAATAAAATAATGAGGCACCATTCTTTTTTTGTATCATCTTGCATCGCCGAAAGGGCCTAACTAAATAAAGGCCCAAGGCATTTTGAGGAGGATGCGGGGGAAACGTTCGCTCGACAAGACCGAAGCGATATTTCCTTCCCTTCCAGCAGATGGCGACGACAAATCCTTCCTTGAAGGCTTGCGGCGTCAGCGAACTAATTTTATCCGGAATTTGAGGAAAGTGAGCCGATGGCCCGTAACAAGACGTTTGCGTTTGGAGTTTCCACAAGCCTGCTTTTGGCCTTTCTCTCCAGTACCGCGTTTGCGCAGGAAGCCACTCCGCCAAAAACCGAACAGGCATTGCCGTCCATCGTCGTTACTCAGGTGGAGACCAAACCCATCATCGACCGGGTCATGGCGACCGGCGCGGTAAAAGCTGTCGAAGAAACTTACGTTTCCCCATTGGTCGACGGACTTTCCATCCGCACACTGAACGCTGACGTCGGCGACCGCGTCGAAGCCGAAAGCACGCTTGCGACGCTGAATCCAGACATGCTGGTGCTGCAAAAGAGCCAGTATGCCGCAAGCCTCGCCAAGGCGAATGCAGCTCTCGCCCAGTATCAGGCGCAACTTGCCGAAGCACACGCAAACGCCGACGAAGCCGTCAGGGTCAGCGATCGATCGAAGAAGCTTGCCGAAGCAGGATCGATGTCGACGGCCCAGCGAGACCAGGAAAAGGCGGCAGCCACGGCCGCGCTGGCGCGGGTCAAGTCCGCTGAGCAACTGGTCTCCGTCGCCTACGCAGACATCAATGTCGTCGAGGCCCAGATTTCCGATGTCGATCTGCGACTTGCCCGGACGGACGTGAAAACGCCTGTGCCCGGTGTTGTCTCGGCGCGGACGGCAAAGGTCGGCGCGATCGCCAACGGTACAGGCGAACCGCTGTTCACGATCATCCGCGATGGCGCCGTCGAAATGAAGGCCGATATCATCGAGACCGATCTTCCAAAGCTCGAGATCGGCCAGAAGGCAAAAATAACGCTCGCGGACGGAAAGACGCTGATTGACGGCAAGATCCGCCTGATCTCGCCGGTGATCGACACCCAGACCCGCCTCGGCAACGTCTATATCAGCCTGCTGGAACCGGAAAAAGCCCGCGTCGGCATGTATGCCCGGGCGCAGATCATCGTCACCGAGAAACAGGCGCTGGTCCTGCCGCTCTCGGCAGTCACCAAGACCAAGGACGGCATGGTCGCTCGGAAGGTCGAAGGCGATGTGGCGCATGTTGCCCAGGTTGAAACCGGTATTCAGGACAACGGATATATCGAGATCCGGACCGGCCTGAAGCAGGGCGACCGGGTGATCACCAAGGCCGGCGCTTTTGTGCGCGACGGTGATCGCATCAAACCCGTGCTGGCAGACGCCGAAACCGTATCGAACTGATCGAGGTCATAGCGATGAACTTCTCTGCCTGGTCCATCCGAAATCCCATCGCGCCGATCCTCGGCTTCGCGCTTCTGCTTTTCCTGGGAATTCAATCGTTTTACGCATTGCCGATCACCAAGTTCCCGAACATCGACGTTCCGGTGGTCGCGATCACGGTGACCCAGAACGGCGCCTCGCCGTCGGAACTGGAAATGCAGGTGACGAAGGAGGTCGAAGACGCCGTAGCCTCGATCGCCGGCGTCGATGAAATCCAGTCGACGGTGACCGACGGACAGTCGGTGACCAGCGTTGTCTTCCGCATCGAGAAGCCGACCGAAGAAGCTGTTCAGGATACCAAGGACGCGATCGACCGCATCCGCAGCGACCTGCCCGCCGACGTGGAGGAACCGGTCGTCACCAAGATCGATGTCGAAGGCCAGGCGATCCAGACCTTCTCCGTGACGTCGCCGGACATGACGCTCGAGGAACTATCCTGGTTCGTCGATGATACCATCAAGCGTGCCCTGCAGGGCCAGATCGGCGTTGGCCGGATCGACCGCTACGGTGGATCAGACCGGGAAATCAAGGTCGAACTCGACCCGAGCAAGCTCGATTCCTTCGGCATCACCGCACCCGACGTCAACAATCAGCTGCGCAGCACGAACGTCGATCTTGGTTCCGGCCGCGGCCAGATTGGCGGCAACGAACAGACCATCCGCACGCTCGGTGACGCCCGCAACGTACCCGAACTGGCCAATACGACGATTGCCCTGCCCAACGGCCGCTTCGTAAAATTGTCGGACCTCGGCACCGTCACCGATACCTATGAGGAGCAGAAGTCCTTCTCGCGCTTTAACGGCGATGCGTCAGTCACCTTCGCGGTCTTCCGGTCCAAGGGGGCAAGCGAAGTCTCAGTCGCCGAAACGGTAGCGAAAAGCCTCGACACGGTCCGGGCCGCCCATCCCGAAGTCAATATCGCGATGGTGGACGATGCCGTCTACTTCACCTACGGCAATTATGAAGCCGCCCTGCATACGCTGCTGGAAGGCTCGATCCTTGCCGTCCTCGTCGTGCTTTTGTTCCTGAGAAACTGGCGAGCCACCTTCATTGCCGCCGTTGCCCTTCCGCTGTCCGCGATCCCGACATTCTGGATCATGGACTTGATGGGCTTCTCCCTCAATCTCGTCAGCTTCCTCGCCTTGACGCTGGCAACCGGTATTCTGGTCGATGACGCAATCGTCGAGATCGAGAACATCGCCCGACATATCAAGATGGGCAAGACACCCTACAAGGCGTCGCTCGATGCCGCCGACGAAATCGGGCTTGCGGTCATCGCCACGAGCTTCACGATCATCGCCGTCTTCGTGCCGGTGTCCTTCATGCCGGGCATTGCCGGGCAATATTTCATCCAGTTCGGCCTGACGGTCGCGTTCTCCGTCTTCTTCTCGCTAATGGTGGCGCGCCTCATCACGCCGTTGATGGCGGCCTACCTGATGAAGCCGGAAGACGGCGTCGACGATCACCATGACAATGATGGTCGCCTGATGAAAGGCTATACTTGGCTGGTCACCACCACGACCCGGCGCTGGTACATGCGCTATACGACCATGCTTGCCGCATTCGCATTCCTGGCAGGTTCACTCTATCTGATGGCGCAAGTGCCCGGCAGCTTCATGCCGCCGGACGATAGCTCGCGCGTCGTCCTTTCCGTCGAGCTGCCGCCGAACGCTACGCTTGCCGAAACGGATGCGACAACAGCCCGCATCTATGATGCCGTGCGCGATGTCGATGGTGTCGAGAGCGTGTTCGTTCTCGGCGGTGCGTCGCCGAAGGGCGACCTTGAGCTACGCCGCGCAACGGTGCGCATCATCCTTGGCAAGATCGATCACTCCCTGGTGAAGACCTTGGTGAACAAGGGCCTCGGCGGTCTTCCGGTCATCGGACAATATATGCCCAAGATGCAGATGGATGGCCGCACGCGTCCCCAGTGGGATGTCGAGAAGGACATCTTCGCCAATCTGCGCGGCATTCCCGACGTCCGCATCACCAAGCTGAACGACCGCGGCGAACGTGAGTTGACCTTCAACTTCCTGTCGTCGAACGAAGATGATCTGAATGAAGCCATCGGCCTGCTGGAAGGCAAGCTGCGTGCGTCCCCGATCCTCGCCAACGTCAGTTCCGAGGGCGCCCTGCCCCGGCCGGAACTTCAGATTCACCCGCGCAAGGATGAAATCGCGCGGCTCGGCATCACGCCGCAGCAGATCTCGCAGACCATCCGCGTCGCCACGACCGGCGATGTCGATGCGGCGCTCACCAAGATCTCGCTCGATGACCGGCTCATTCCGATCCGTGTGCAGACCTCGCTCGACGTTCGTCGTGATCTTCAGGCGATCGGCGCCCTGAAGGTGAAGACCGCGTCCGGCGCGACCGTTCCGATCGATAGCGTCGCTGATATCAGCTATTCGGAAGGGCCAAGCTCGATCCTGCGCAACGCCCGCAACCGCGTGGCCTCCATCGGCTCGGACGTACCGCAGGGAACGGCGCTCGATACCTCGACGGCTGAGTTCAAGCGGATCGTCGATGAAACGAAGCTGCCGCCGACCGTGCGGCTTGCCGAAAGCGGTGACGCGAAGATCCAGAGTGAGATGATGCAGAGCTTCGGCAATGCGATGCTGCTCGGCTTGCTGATGGTTCTGGTCGTCCTCATCCTGCTCTTCAAGGATGTGATCCAGCCGTTCACCATCCTGCTTTCGCTGCCGCTTGCCATCGGCGGCGTTGCGGTTGCGCTCATTCTCACCCGCAATGCGTTTTCGATGCCGGTGATGATCGGGGTGCTGATGCTCATGGGCATCGTCACCAAGAACGCGATCCTGCTCGTCGATTTCGCAGTCGAGATGAAGCACCGCGGCATGGAGCGCGTTCACGCGATGGTCGAGGCGGGCCGCAAGCGGGCCCAACCGATCATCATGACCTCGATCGCCATGTCGGCGGGCATGATCCCGTCCGCGCTCGGCGTCGGCGAAGGCGGCTCATTCCGCGCACCGATGGCGATCGCGGTTATCGGCGGCATCATCGTCTCGACGGTTCTTTCGCTTCTCGTCGTGCCGTCATTCTTCCTGATCATGGATGACGTGTCGCGATTGCTCGGCTGGCTCTTCGGCCGCATGGTCGGCAAGAAGGACGAGGAACTGGAAGTGCTGGAGAACGAAGCACTCACAGAAATCGTCACCGACCAGAGTAAGACGATCGGCAACCTGCAGGAGCGGCTCGACAAACTGGAAGGCCCGAAGCGCAGCGGCAACGTCATCCACCTCGCCGCGGAATAGTTACCGCAGCAATCACAAAAGCCCGGCCGCATCGACGATGCGGCCGGGCTTTTCGTTTAAGCTCCGATTTCAGAGGCCTCCTTCGACCTTCAGAAAATCGACGATCGTATCGATACCATCGCCGCGCTTCATGTCGGAAAATACAAATGGCCGTTCCTGGCGCATGCGGTTGGCATCACGCTCCATCACATCAAGATCGGCCCCGACATACGGCGCCAGATCCTTCTTGTTGATCACCAGCAGATCTGACCGCGTAATGCCCGGCCCGCCCTTGCGCGGGATTTCCTCGCCCTGACAGACCGAGATCACATAGATGGTGATGTCGGCAAGATCGGGTGAGAAGGTCGCGGCGAGATTGTCGCCGCCGGATTCGATGAACACCACGTCGAGATCAGGAATGCGGCGGTTGAGATCGGCAATCGCCTGCAGATTGATCGTCGCGTCCTCGCGGATGGCCGTGTGCGGGCAGCCACCCGTCTCGACGCCGACAATCCTATCGGATGGCAACGCCTGCATTCGCACCAGCGCCTCGGCATCTTCCTTGGTGTAGATATCATTGGTGACGACCGCGACGGAATAATTCTCGCGCATCGCCTTGCAGAGCTTGTCGGTCAGCGCCGTCTTGCCGGAGCCTACGGGACCGCCGATACCGACGCGAAGAGGGCCGTTCGCAGATTTCATCGCAATATTCCTTTCTTGAAAGGGTCGGCTCAATACCGTCAGGAGCGGAAGAGCCGCGAATGCAGTGTCTCATGACGCAAGGCCGACATATCAGCTGTAATCGTCGCCGTACCAAGATCGTCCAGCGTGCTTCTCAACGCCCTTGCCGCCGTCGCTGCAATCACCGGCTCCAGTTCGGCAAGCACCCCGACGCCATACTTTTGACCCGTGACGCCGCAGCGGATCGCAACGGAGACGAGATTGGATGCCGTGGCGTGCAGATAGGCCGCCAAAGCCGGTTCCAGCCCGGTCCGATGCGCGCCCGCAACCGCCCCGACGGCGACGGGATAGGCGACGATCCCCGTCAACGTTTCAAGCACAGGATGCGGCCAATGAGCTGCGGCGGCCAGAAAGGCCTCTCCCTGCAGCGTCGTTTCCATGTGACGTTCGCGCGAACCAGCCAGCGCTTCCGCCAGCTCTCTTACAGCTTCCAGTCGGCCCGGATCATCAAACGCCCGATAGCTCTCGGCCAGCAGGACGGCATCGTTCCAGCTCGAACCATGTTGAACCAGCACCTTCAACCATTGGACAAGGTTCGGCGCATCGGTCACCAAGCCATCATGCACCGCCTGCTCAAGGCCGCCGGAATACGAGAAAGCGCCGATTGGAAACGCCGGCGACATCCATGTCACCAGCCGCAGCAGCGCCTGTGTATCGGCATGCTCAGTCATGGGCGTGGTGGTGGCTGCCATGTCCGTGGGAATGGCCTCCCGAACCGTGATAGGCGCCCCGCATCGGCTGGAACGGCTCGGTCACTTCAGCGACGGTGGCCCCCAGACCCTCCAGCATCGCCTTGATCACCGGATCACGCAGGATCAGAATCCGGTCCTGCCGGATTTCCGCGGCCAGGTGCCTGTTGCCGAGATGCCAGGCGAGTTCGATCAGGTGGAGCGGATCGCGCGGACGGATGTCGTAGAGCGGTTCCTCGACGGCAGCGATGCGCACATGCTCGCCGGTGTCCAGCACCAGAAGGTCGCCGTCAGCCAACATGACCGGCTCCTTCAGGTCGAGCATGACCACATCGTCATTGTCGAGATGCAGCAATTTTCGGCGCAGATGCCGCTGGTCATGGGCAAGCGCAATAGTATGAAGCGGCACCTTGTCTGTTGGACCGGGTGACAGGATTTGGGTCGAGCGGTAGGGCATTCAGCGAGCCTCGAAATTCATTCATGCCACTGTAACAACAAAAAAATCCGGCGCCAGACCAAACAGGCCCGGCGCCGGATTTCACACAATCACATGCGTTTTCGCTCAGGCGGCGATCTTTTCAGACTGCAGCGCGCCGAGGATGTTCTGCGGCGAGGAAACGCCGTAGGGATCGCTGTCGGCGTTGTCGCGATAACCCTCTTCTTCGAACCACTGTTCGACGACACCATCATTGATGACAGCTGCATACCGCCAGGAGCGCATGCCGAAACCGAGATTGTCCTTGGAAACGAGCATGCCCATCTTGCGGGTGAACTCACCGGAACCATCCGGGATGAGCTTGACGTTTTCAAGGTTCTGCGACTTGCCCCAGGCGTTCATGACGAAGGCGTCGTTGACGGAGATGCAGTAGATTTCATCGATGCCTTCGGCGCGGAAATCTGCCGCCAGCTTTTCGAAATCGGGAAGCTGGAAAGTCGAGCAGGTCGGCGTGAATGCGCCCGGCAACGAGAACAGGACGACGCGCTTGCCGCCGAAGTAGTCAGCGGACGAAACGTCCTGCCAGCGGAACGGGTTAGCGCCACCGACCGCTTCGTCGCGAACGCGTGTGCGGAACATAACGGACGGCACTTTTCTGCCAATGATCATGATTGATTCTCCTTGAAAAACGAACACCCCTGCGCGGCAGGTCTTGGGAGGAACCCGGCACGGGAGTCGAAGGCTGCTTTTTATAGCAAGCCGTGCTGCGACGCAGCACAAAATCGGTCCGAAAGCCCCCACGGCATATCTCCCTTGCACTGAACGCATAGCAGAATGACACACCAAATCGCGCTTCCCACGCCTCACAACTCTTGCACCAAACAGCCGCAAGCATCCCGCCCGGTTTCCCGGCGGGGCTGTGCAACTGCGCACTCAATCGGACGGGGCACTGGAAACCGCCTCTAATGAGTAAATATATGTGACGCTTTCCAGCGCCCCGTTTGGCGTTCTCTCGGGAGCTTGCCTCCCTACAGACCCCGACT
>UCEZ01000053.1 GCA_900471525.1 Hyphomicrobiales bacterium
AATAGTCATCGTAGTTGCCATAATCCCAATAGGGGGGATAGTCCCAACCCGTGCCCCAGACGATGGCATCCCACGCGAGATAGGTGCCGAGATAGCCAAGCGTATATCCGTACCAGATGGCATCCGTCTCGGTATCGTACGTCCGCACATAGGTTGCGTTGTAGACCGGTGAAGACGGGGGGATCGTATAGATCTCATCGGCGACAGATTTCGCGACGACAAAAGGTCCGGTAGGTGTGTTGCCCACGAACCAGATGCCGTCCTTGAGCACGAAGTATTTGTCGGCAACCTTTATCACCTGTTCGTTCGAGTTGACCGCATAGGACAGCGACGTGCCCTCAATCGGCTCGAATTTCGGATCGCCACTATACGTCACCTCCACCTTTACCGATCCGTCGGTCGCTACGCGGGCCATTTGCGGGATACTGGCTTTCAGGCGAGCCTCCGCGCTTTCGGAAGTGCCGGGTATCGAAGCGCGAACGGCGTAGTACGGCGCATCGTCGGGTATGTTCAAGAAGTCGGCCGGCAGGTTGGGAGTGGCAAAGGTCCAAGGGCCGTCGAGGGAGGTTGACGAGAACCATCGGCCGGACAGAAGCGTGTACCAAGTCTTGCTGACGGTGTGGTAGAAGACTGCGCTTGTCGTGTTGGACGCCCATTCGAGCCCCGTGGCCTCGACTGGTTCAAGAACGGGTTCACCTTCAAAGACCATCAGTTCGGCCGGCTTGTCCGAATAGAAGACTTTTGGCACGACGTCGTCGGCAAAAGCGGTTGGCGGCAGCGCTGCCTTCGCTTCTTTCCAGTTTTCGTCGTCCGGCAGGCTGGAAATAAGATTTGGGACGGTGTCTGCCTTGACCCAGCCAGTCTTAAGGTCGGTCGACTTCAACCAGCTCTTCTCGTCACGCAGATAATAGCTGTTTTCCGCATCGACCTTGAAGATGTCCCAGTTGCTATTGACGACGAACGAAAGCCCCGACACGCCCTTGACCGGCGAGGAGACTGCCTTGCCATCGGTCTGGACCAGGATCGCGGGCGTTTCGCTGGTGAAGATAGGCGGTGGATCGGCCTTGATGCCGTTGACGTTGGCGAGCCGCTTGTAGTCCGCGAGGCTCGCCGTCAGGCGCTCCTGCGAGACCGTAATCGGGTCCGTCGGCATCAGTTTACCGACCCCCAGCGCGAGACGCGCGAGTTGTTCGCGCTCAAGCGTCGAGAATTCTACACGCGTTATCTTGATATCAGTCAGGACAACATTTCCGGTTTCATCGTCGGCCACGGTTTTGGCGGTAACACCGATGACGCCGTAGATCGGTTTGGCATCGGCTGAAACCTTGAGTTCCGAGGCGATCAAGGCTTCAATTCGGGTAAAATCCGGCCAATCGGTTATCTGCGGTTGAAAAAGTGTAATCGCCGCGCCGGTTTCACTGGTGAACATGCGGGGCCAGGCAGGTGCGCTTACTTCGGACTGGTTGAGATACCTGCCGCTGACGAAACCATTCTTTCCGGAATAGGTCACGGCACACCAGGCCGCACCGGAGTCGCATTCCTTGATATCGACTTCCTCACCTTGCGAAATGAGGCCAAATGCTTCGAACCCAGTACCGGGACCTGTCCTGAAATTCACATTCGCTGTCAAAATTGCAGGATCCGCAAAGGCAGAAGTTGAGAAAAATGAAGCAATCGTCAGATAGGCGAACATCCTGCGCATGATCATTTCCTTCCCTTCAACGCAACGATCGGCTGCAGAGCCGCCGTAACGATTAGCTCTTCTGCGAAGCACTTATGCGGCCGTCGATGCGCTTCGTGCCAATGAAGTACCTGGACCGGTATCCGGCTCCGCCAGGCAGAAATTTGCCATAGCGCCTTGGATCAAAGGCTTCCCCAGCTTCGCGCGCCGTCGCAGGCGGTTCTGAAGAGGAAATTGGCGATAACTGAAGCAAAAAATCGATTAAGTCAGAAAATTATAATTTATTTCTCGTTTTCTTGGCATAATTACTCAAAAATATTGATACATATTCTGTTATAGTTGAATCGTATGAAGTGATATTTGGAATTAATAATTCATACGTCTGTAGCCTAGTCAGTTTCAGGCGCCTGACTTATGGTTAAATTTCCATAAGCTTACTCGCGACGTTTTAAAAATCGGCCTTCACAATACTACCATCGCCTTTGAAAGTCGACTTTTACGCAGGTGTTGCGAAACAATCGATGACGTCATGGCAAAGGCAGCCCGATACTCGGTGATCGAGGTGTTGCGNNAGAAATGTCGCGGGGCTTTCAACGTTTATGCAAGAGAAGTCCGAAGCCGCTCAGCAGAACATCTGTCTGCCGCAGAGCACGGCATCCCAAGCGAACCTTCGTGTCTGCACGACCGGCGTGACGCATTTACCAGAGAGGGGAAGGCCCGCTACCTGCGACAATAGCGACTTTGAACGATCCGTGATATTCGTCCACATGCCGGACATGCTGCTGGAGCGTCGGCTCGGGAAGCGAGATGCAGGTCTCGTCGTCATTGTGGGTGATGCGTTCGGTGATGAAGCCTGCAGGCACCAAATCAGAGCGGGATGCAGATCGTCTATCCGCCTATCTGCGCAGTCGAGCATTCATAGCGAACGTCACCGGTTTCCGTATCGACCCCGGCGAGGCTGACGTCGTAGCCCCAGAGATGGCGGATGTGCCGGAGGGTGGCGTCGCGGTTTTTTTCCTCCAGAAGGATGCCGTTCTTTATGTTGTGCTGCAGGCGAAGCTGGCGGTCGCCGAGGAGATCCACGTCCACCACCTGGATATCCTGCTGGTTTGCACCGACATCGTAACTCCTGGCCAGCGCCTTGCGGATCGCCTCGTAGCCGCGCTCGTTGTGGATCGACGCGACCTCGCAATATTTCTCATCTGCCTGGTCCGTCAGCAGGAACAGCCGGAATTTGCGGATCAGATGGGGGCTCAGATACTGCAGGATGAAGGACTCGTCCCGGTGGTTTGCCCAGGCATCGAGCAGGGTCTCCCGCCATTGACCGCTGCCGGCGATCTGGGGAAACCAGTCGCGATCCTCCGAGGTGGGATGGTTGCAGATGCGCTCGATCTCCTGCATCAGGGCAAATCCGAGCGCATAGGGATTGAGGCCCGAAAAGCGTGGATCATCGAAATGCGGCTGAAAGACCACGCTGGAGTGACTGTGGAGCATTTCCAGGAGGGCGCCTTCGCTGATTTTGTCCTGGTCGAACAGCCTGTTGATGATGGTGTAGTGGACGTACGTGGCGCATCCCTCGTTCATCACCTTGGTTTGCCGCTGCGGATAGAAATACTGGGCGATGACCCGCACGATCCGGAGCAGTTCGCGCTGCCACGGCTCAAGAGTTAGGCTGTTTTTCTCGAGGAAATAGAGCAGATTTTCCTCCGGCAGGTTGAGCACCTTCTTTCGTTCCAAGGCGTCGCGTTCGGCCTCTTCCGGATTAGGTCGTCCGGTCGTGCGCGGAAGTGTCCTCCACAAGTCGCTGTAGGTCTGTTCCTCATATTCCAATCTCTCGCGGGCCCGCTCCTGTTCTTTTTTCGACGAAAGGCGGGGCGGGCGGCGATAGCGGAAAACGCCTTGATCCATCAGCGCGTGAGCGGAATCAAGAACGGCCTCTACGGCTGAGGTTCCGTGCCGCTCCTCGCATTTCGCGATGTATTTCTTGGCGAACTCCATATAGCTCAGGATGGCGCTGGCATCTGTCCATTGCCGGAACAGGTAGTTGTTCTTGAAGAAATGGTTGTGGCCGAAGGCGGCGTGAGCGGTCACCAGGGTCTGCATGGCCATGGTGTTTTCTTCCATCAGATAGGTGATGCACGGATTGGAGTTGATCACCAGCTCATAGGCAAGGCCATGATGTCCCTTCCGGTAGGAATGCTCCTCGTAAACGAAGCGCTTGCCGAACGACCAATGCTGATACATCAGCGGCATGCCGACGGAAGAATATGCGTCAAGCATCTGCTCGGACGAGATGATTTCGAGCTGGTTGGGGTAGACGTCGAGCCCGAGTTCGTCGAGTGCGATCGTCTCGATGGCATCATAGGCACGCGACAGCGTCTTGAAGTTCCAGTCGGAACTTTGAAACAGCAGTTTCGAGGTTGTGGCCTTTCCCATCCCTGGCTCCGTTCAGCTGCGAAATTGCAGGGTAGGCTGCCTGGCGAAGAGCTTTCGGAAGACAGGATAGATGTCGGAGGGCCGTGCGATCCGCGTCATCTGGAAATTCGGCCATTCGCCGTCGACGGTGCGATAGGCGCGCCAGAGCGACGTGCCGTTGTCGGTCGATCCGAAAATTTCCGTCTCGCGCTCATCGATGATTTCGACATAGGCATAATACTGGCAAAGCCGCATCAGCGCCCCGTTGAGAAGCGAGGCGCAACGTTCCGAATCGCGGGAGATGTTGTCGCCGTCGGAGGCTTGCGCGGCATAGATGTTCCATTCCTTCGCCGGATAACGCTCCTGAATGATGCGGTGCATTTCTTCCAGCGCCGTGGACACCACCGTGCCGCCGCTCTGCGGACTGTAGAAGAAGGTATCCTCGTCGACCTCGCCCGCCTCGTCGGTGTGGCGGATGAAGACGATATCGATCCGGTCATAGCGGCGCTTGAGGAAGAGGTGCAGCAGGACGAAAAAACGCTTGGCGAGATCTTTCTCGCGTTCACCCATCGAACTTGAAACGTCCATCAGGCAGAACATCACGGCCTTGGCGTTCGGCAGCGGCTGGCGCTCGAAGCGATTGAAGCGGATATCGACCGGATCCACATAGGGAATGCGCCGGCGCCGGCGCTCCAGTCCGTCCAGCTGCTGGCGCAACGCCTCTATGCGCTTGCGCTGGATCGTGTCGGGGTTTCTTTCCGCCTCCAGCCTGGCGATCTCCTCTGCGAGTGCCTCCACCGCCTTTCGGCTCGGCCGCTGTAGCGCGATGCGCCGGCCGTAGCTGTTGCGCATGGTGCGCCCGACATTGATGTTGGTCGGAGAGCCGCTGGTGGCAAAGCCCGCCCGGCGCGGCTTGAAGGCGACCGCTTCCTTCAGGCTGAGCTTGATCATGTCGGGAAGCTCCAGGTCCTCGAAGAAGAGATCGAGCACTTCCTCCCGCGACAGCAGGAACTGGAAATCGTCCTCGTCCCGACCGGTCCCGGCGCTAGAGCCTGTCCCGCCGCCGGCGGGCGGTTTGTCGATGCGGTCTCCCTGCGCGTATTCCTTGTTGCCGGGCAGGATATATTGACGATCGCCGCTGCCGCGGGCGGACTGGAAGGTCGGCTCATTGGCGCCGCGTTGGGGCATGGGCACTTTATGCCCGGCATCCACGTCGGCTATCCGACCCGTCTTGACATGTTCCTTGATGGCGCGTTTCAGCTCCTCGCGGGCCCGCTTCAAGAAACGCCGCCGGTTGCCGAGGCTCTTGTCTTTCGGGTTGAGGCGGCGATCGATGAAATTCGGCATTGGCTACCCCTGGAGCATGACGCCGAACACTATAACGCGATGTTCGGGCGACATCATGCTCTACCCCTTCCACTGAGAATTGGATTCGGATTTCAGCTCGCAAGAACCGAAAATCATCCGGACCTGGGCATCCTCAACCCGCCTTGTTGACGCGCATGTACCATTCCACGAGGCGCCGGACCTGCCGTTCGGTATATCCGCGCTCGATCATGCGATGGACGAACTCGGCGTGCTGCTTTTCGCTGGCACTGTCTTTCTTGGAACCGAAGCTGATCACTGGCAGCAGGTCTTCCACTTGGCCGAACATACGCTTTTCGATCACTTCGCGCAGCTTCTCATAGCTCATCCAGGACGGATTACGGCCGCTATTCTTGGCGCGGGCGCGCAAGGTGAACTTGACAACCTCGTTGCGGAAGTCCTTCGGATTGGCGATACCGGCCGGCTTCTCGATCTGCGACAACTCGTTGTCGAGCACTGTCCGGTTGAGGATCTGCCCGGTATCGGGATCCTTGAAGTCCTGGTCCTCCAGCCAGGCATCGGCATAGGCGATATAGCGGTCGAACAGGTTCTGGCCATATTCGCTGTAGGACTCCAGATAGGCTTTCTGGATTTCATGACCGATGAACTCGGCATAGCGCGCCGCAAGTTCCGACTTGATGAAGTCGAGATAGGCAGCCTCGGTTTCCTTGGGAAACTGCTCGCGTTTGATCGCCTGCTCCATGACATACATGAGATGCACCGGATCGGCGGCGATTTCCTTGGTGTCGTAGTTGAAGGTCTCCGAGAGCACCTTGAATGCGAAACGGGTGCTGACGCCATTCATGCCTTCATCGACACCGGCGGCGTCGCGATATTCCTGAACCGATTTGGCCTTCGGATCGATGTCCTTCAGGTTCTCGCCGTCATAGACCCGCATCTTGGTATAGAGCGGTGAGTTTTCGTGTATGGCGAGCCGTGTTGAAACGGTGAAACGGCTGAGATTCTCCAGCACCTCCGGCGCGCAGGGGTTTTTGGCCAGCGCGCTTTCGCGAAGGAGCTTTTCGTAGATCTGCCGTTCCTCGGTGACGCGCAGGCAGTAGGGCACCTTGACCACCAGGATACGGTCGAGGAACGCTTCGTTGTTCTTGTTGTTCTTGAACTGCAGCCACTCGGATTCATTGGAATGGGCGACGACGATGCCCTGGAAGGGGAAGGCGCCAAAATTCTCAGTGCCGTTGTAGTTGCCTTCCTGGGTTGCTGTCAGAAGCGGATGCAGGACCTTGATCGGGGCTTTGAACATTTCCACGAATTCGAGCAGGCCCTGTGTCGTGCGATTCAGCCCGCCACTGTAGGAGTAGGCGTCCGGATCGGCTTGGCTGAAGTTCTCGAGCTGGCGAATATCGACCTTGCCGACGAGCGCGGAAACGTCCTGATTGTTTTCATCACCCGGTTCGGTCTTGGCGATACCGATCTGGCGCAGGCGCGACGGCATCACCTTGACGACGCTGAACTTTGAAATGTCGCCACCGACTTCGTCGAGCCGCTTGGTCGCCCAGGGCGAGATCATGCCGGTGAGGCGCCGCCTGGCTATGCCGTACTTGTCTTCCAGAAGGTCTGCCATGCGTTCGGGATGAAACAGGCCCAGCGGGGACTCGAAGACCGGACTGATTTGGCCACCGACCATCAGAGTGTAGATCGGCCGCTGCTCCATCAGCTTCTTCAGCCTCTCGGCCAGTGACGATTTGCCTCCACCGACGGGGCCTAGCAGGTAGAGAATCTGCTTGCGTTCTTCAAGGCCCTGGGCGGCGTAGCGAAAATAGCCGACGATCCGCTCGATCGTATCTTCCATGCCGTAGAAGTCGGAGAATGTGGGGTAGACCTTGATGGTCCGGTTGGAGAAGATTCGGCCAAGACGTTCGTCCGCATTCGTTTCGACGAAGTTAGGCTCTCCAATGGCGGCGACCATGCGCTCCTGCGCGGTAGCATACATGCTTTTATCGTCGCGGCACGCGAGAAGATATTCCTGGAGGCTCATCTCCTCCTGCGCTGTGCTGGTATAAATCTCCGAAAAAAGATCGAAGACATCGGACTGGGTCTTTTGCATCATGCTCTCCCGCGGCCGGTTCGTTGAGACGGGATCGCTGCCTCTCGGCTCGCTCAACGAGATTAACATTATTTGTCCCCAAAAGTTCCTTCAAATAATTGTCATTGCAGTGATTCTTCAACAAAGAGCACCGCATCGCCTATGCGGTATGACGGATCACGGACCTCGTCGACTTGGCGTGCGCTGAAGATCGCGCAACCTCTCTCAGGCCCGAATCACCGCCCTTGGTGATCGCTCCATGCTCTTGACGCTTAGCGTAACACAATCTTGCCGATGACAATGCCATCATCGAATGGGTTCACAACTTCTCACATCAGATGTGACTTTCTTCCAACGATCGGCCGAATTCCTAAGCCTTGAGGCGGGTGAAAATCGCGTTGGTGACGCCCAATGGAAACTATTTTGCGGGCTCACCTTGGGCGCTCCAGCTCCCGTCCGGTAACTTTGACAGCAACGGGGTTGAGAAAATCCCAACGGTTTTATCCGGCCAATGGTCGCCCAGAGCGGTCAACCGTTCCAGCCATCGCTCAGACTGCAGCATGGCGGCACCGACGGCCACCGGCCTGATACCGGCAAGCGCCAGAAGGGAAAGGCCTGCGACGATGGATGTGCCACTCGAAATCACGTCATCGATGAGAACGACATGCCGGTTTTCCAGAAGCGGCAGCATGCGCGGATCGATATAGAGCCGTTTTGTCTGGTCAGGCGTGGTGATCGACGACATCGGTACCGACAGATCGGCCTGATACCAGAATTTTGGTGACGTACCGAGCGGGACATATCGACTGTGGCCCATTGCCTGTGCAACGGCACTTGCAAGCGTCAGACCGAGCGTCGGCAGACCGACGATGACGTCTGGATTGAAAGGCTTGAGCTTTTCGGCGAGCTGAGCAGCCAGAGCGTCCTGCACGGCAAAACTTGCCTGATTGACGATCAGCGATGCCAGCGCATGGACACCATCGGGCAGCGGCCGGATCGGCAGGCGGAGTTGCCGGCCGTCGCTCAATGTTGCGGGGTAAAAATCCGTATGGCCCGCGTGGGTGTCGTAGGTGCCTGATGGATGGATTTCCTGCCAGAAGTCATGCGGCCGCATGGCGTCTTCCTTCTTTGGTCGGGCGAGATCGCCTCCAACCTAACTGCGGGGATAGTGTTCGATTTTGCGAGGTTTTGCTCTATACCCGGAGAACGTTGAGGGGAAGCATATCCGTTCCTCACGACGAGCAGATCTGCCCCCGATTCAAGGAATTGCCTGCCGATGCGCCTGCCCGAAATCCTCACAGCCGATCTGCCTTTCCTGACAGCGCTGCGCCGTGATCTGCATGCTTATCCCGAACTCGGCTTCGAGGAGGAGCGCACCAGCAGTATCGTCGCGAAACTTCTGGACGAGGCCGGCATTTCGGTGACGCGTGGACTGGCCGGTACGGGCCTGGTAGGGACACTTCAGGTTGGCAACGGCACGCGCGCCATCGGCCTGCGCGCCGACATGGATGCGCTGGCGATGCCGGAATTGGCGGCCCGGCCCCATAAATCCAAGATCGACGGCAAGATGCACGCTTGCGGCCACGACGGTCATACGACCCTGTTGCTCGGCGCGGCGCGCTATCTGGCAAGGACACGCAATTTCTCCGGCACCGTGCATTTCATCTTCCAGCCGGCAGAAGAGGGCCGCGGCGGCGCGAGACGCATGGTCGAGGAAGGATTGTTCGAACGCTTCCCTTGCGATGCCGTCTACGGTCTGCACAACATGCCCGGCCTCGACACTGACGAAATGGCCGTTGTCGCAGGCCCCCAGCTTGCCTCCTCCGACAGCTGGCGCGTCACTTTCCGCGGCATCGGCACGCATGGCGCCAAGCCCCATCTGGGCAAGGATCCGATTACGGCTGCCGCAACCTTCCTCGCCTCGCTTCAGACGATCGTCGGGCGCGTCGTCGACCCGTTGCAGCCGGCCGTGGTCAGCGCCTGTTCGGTGCAGGCGGGCAATCCGCAAGCCCTGAACGTCATCCCCGATATCGTCGAGATCGGTGGCACGGCACGAGCTTACTCGCCCGAGGTGCGCGATCAGCTGGAAACGGAAATCAGCCGGCTGGCGAATGGCACGGCCGCCATGTACGGCATCGCCGTCGACTATGGCTTCGAGCGACGCATCCCACCGGTTGTCAACGACCCCGATGCCACCGCCCGTGCCTTGAAGGCTGCCAGAGCCGTATTTGGCAACAAGCTGCGAACCGTCTTTCCACCATCGACGGCCGGTGACGATTTCGCTTATTTCGCTGACAAAGCACCGGGCTGCTATGTCTGGCTCGGTAATGGCCCCGCCGTCGACGGCGCACTGCATCACAACACCGCCTACGATTTCAATGATGATGCGATCGGCCCGGGCGTTGCGTTCTGGACGACGCTGGTGGAGCAGGAACTCACCGCGGTGCCTGCCGAATGAATGTGCCGCTGAGGGGGTCAAGCCTCCTGCGCTGGCTTCTGGGGCCGTCGATGGCGGCCTCCCAACTGCGCCGAGCGATTATTGCCTTTTCCTGCATCCTCGTGCTCGGGATTACCAAGAGTATCGTCGCTACAGTGATCTACTTCATTGTCGGCCTGATCGGCCACTCCTATCTGGCCGGCAAATTGAGAGCGAAGCTCTATCCTCGCCACTATGATTATCGGGACTGAATATTTCAGAGCAGTGGGGTCTCAAGCAGAATCCCTGTCGCGATATCGGCGATGCCCCGGTCCGTCTGGTGCGGACCGGCATTGCAGGCAAGCGTTGCCCCGAAACAGGCCTTGAAGACCAGATAGGGCGGCTGCCATTCGACGATGCGGTCCATGGCCGTGCGAATGCGCGCGAAATCCCGGGCGACATCGTCTAGCGAAGCATCGGACACCAGGCCCGAGAGAGGCAGGGGCAGGATCGCGTCGATCTTGCCGTTGGATGCGACCGCCATGCCACCACCGGCTGCGATCACCGCATTGGCGGCAATCGCCATGTCTTCCGGATCGCTGCCGAACACCGTCAGGTTATGGCTGTCATGGGAAACGGTCGTGGCGAAAGCGCCGCGCCAGTTCCCCCAGCCCCGCAGAAACCCGACGCGCGGCCGGCTGTCGCCATGTCCGTGGCGGTGGGCCACCGCGATGAGGGTTGTGCCTTCCGGCGGCACCACGAAGCCGTCCCGGACATCCGCCTCCGCTTCGCCCCAACGGGTAAAGCGTGGCTGGTCGATAGTGGCGATCCGAACGGTCTTTTCGCTGGAGGCAATGCGGAAATCATCGACCGTCAGCGGCGCGATCTTCATCGAGTGCTCAAGCCCAGACGTATCGGCAGGCGCAATCTCCTGCAGCATGCGGCCATCCTTCGCCACCGGCACGCCGTTGGCGATGACGACGCCTGCCCGCAGATCCGCAAGGCTGTCAAACACCACGATATCGGCCCGCCGGCCCACCGCGATCAGGCCAAGATCGAGCCGGCCCAGTCGTTGCGCGGCATTGAGTGTCGCCGCCCGCAGTGCCCATTCAGGCTTCAGCCCGTAGCGCACCAGCCGGCGGACCACATCGTCCAGGCCGCCGCCGCTGGCGAGGTCGTCGGGGAAGACATCGTCGGTGCACAGCGTCACTGTTTGCGGCAGATGGCCGAGCCGGTTGAGCTCCGCTACGAAATCCGGCAGCAGGTGGTCGTGCGAACCGCGCAATTCGATCGTCAGTCCCGCGCGCAGCTTGGCCAGCAGATCTTTGGCCGAGACCAGTTCGTGGTCGGAGGTGACGCCGGCCGCCATGAACGCCGTGAGGTCGCTGTCCTTCAAGCCGCGTGCATGGCCGCAGATCAGTTTTTCCGAGGCGAGCCCCGCCTGGATGATGATGCTCATTCGTGGATCGCGGTCGATCACGCCGCGCATGTTCATGACTTCGGCAACGCCGCCGATTTCCGGCCAGGACAAGAGATCGGCAATCACATCTGCATCGAAGTCGGCGCCGTTCAGCTCAAACCCCGGCGCGGACGGTACGCAGGAGGGAGCGAGCAGGATGATGCGCAGCGGCAGCGTGCGGGCGGCATCGGCGGCAAAGCGCACGCCGGAAACGCCATGGACGTTGCCGAACTCGTGCGGATCCCAGACGATCGTCGTCACGCCACGCGGCAATATTGCCCCGGCATAGTTCGCCGGCGTCACCATCGAGCTTTCAATGTGCATGTGGGTGTCGATCAGGCCCGGCGAGACAAAGCCGCTGGAGGCATCGACGATCTCCGAAGCGTCGCTCCTCAGGCCCGTCGCATGGACGCTGGCAATCAACGGTCCGATGATGCCGATATCAGCGGCGCGTAGTTCGCCCGTGACCATGTCGACAAGCGTGCCGTTGATGATCAGGCGATCGAAGGGCGCATCGCCCCGCGCTGCCGCAACCGCGCGCGTGCGCAGGTCGACGTCGTTGAGATCGGCAGGCTCCAGTGGCGAGGAACGGATCATTTCCCGGCCTCCCATCGCAGTGCATTGAGGATGATTGCCTTGATCGCCGGCGCATCGCAATCTGCAGCGAATTCCGCATTGAAGGCGCCGTGGCTGGCGCGGGTCTCGACTACAGTGCGGCCGCGCGTCAGCGAGCCGGCAAGCTCCATGTCGATCCGCGCCGGTTGGAAGGTCACGAGATCGGGGCGGACAAAGGCGGTAGCTGCAGACGGATCGTAGATCGCCATTGCCGGTCGGCCGCGGCTGACGCCGATATCGATGTAACCGGCCAGCATATCGGCCAACAAGTCGGCGTTGGTTCCACCCGCATTGCGGACAGGTTCGATATCTTCGGGCGCGGCCAGAACCTTGCGGCAGAAGTCGAGGTCGACCATGCGCAACGGCAGACCATGGGCGAGAACGATCGCCACGGCTTCGGGATCGGCAAGCGCATTGAATTCGGCGGATGCCGTGTGGTTGCCACGCGAAAGCCCGCCGCCCATCCAGGTGAGATCATTGATCCGCGCGGCGAGATCAGGCCGTGCAAAAGCAAGGGCTGCGATGTTGGTCAGTGGGCCGAGTGCCAGGATACGGCGCGGGGAGAGGCTATCTTCCAGCCATGCGCAAAGAGTGGAAAAGGCATCGGTCCCTGCCAGATCATCCGCGTCCGGCAGCGTCAGCCCCACCGTCGGAATGCCGGTCGGGCCAAGGATTGCCTGGGCAGTTTCCAAGGCTCCGAGGACGGGACGGCTGCGCCCGGCATGGATGGGGAAAGTCCAGCCGAAAGCCTTTGCCGCACCCGCCGTATTGCGGCGAACCTGCTCCAGGGGCGTATTGCCGAACACCAGCGACACGCCGTCGATCTCGATGCGTGCGTGCATCACGACCAGAATGGCCGCAATGTCGTCAAAGCCCATATCCGTATCGATCCAGACACCCATGGTCGCTTACCCGAACCGCTTGAGCAGGGCAGCGCTTTCGACCGGTAGATCGAAGGCGACGTCGGCGTCGAGCGCATGAGCCGGCAAGGCCGCGTCCACTTCTGCCTTGATAGTGCCAAGCGGCGTTTCAAGGACATATTCGCGCGTTCCTCCGGCAAAGGAAACTCCGCGCACTCGACCTTTCATGGGGCCGGAACCCAAGGATATCGTGCGCGGACGCCAGGCAAGTCCCGCCGCCCTTGGGAGATTGCCTGGAAGGGCGACTTCTCCCGTGCCGGTGACGAGTTTGCCGTCCCGGATGGCGAAGATATTTTCGAAGCCGACGAAGTCGGCGACAAAGCTGGAGACCGGATGATTGTAAATCTCTTCCGGCGTTCCGATCTGCTCGATGGCGCCGTTCTTCATCACGACGATCCGGTCGGCGAGCGCGAGCGCCTCGACTTGATCGTGGGTGACGAAGATCATCGTCACGCCGCTTTCCTTCTGCACGCGCTGCAGTTCCGTGCGCATTTCAAGACGCAGGCGCGCGTCGAGATTGGAGAGCGGTTCGTCGAGCAGCAGCACCTTGGGCTCCATTACCATGGAGCGGGCAAGGGCGACGCGCTGCTGCTGGCCGCCGGAAAGCTCCGGCGTCTTGCGATCGGCGAAGGCTGCGAGACCAACGGATTTCAGGCCTGCTTTGACCTTCGTTTCCAATTCCGTGCCGCGGATACCCTTTAGCTTGAGACCGAAGGCGACATTCTCGAACACCGTCAGATGCGGGAACAGCGCATAGGACTGGAACACCAGCCCGACCGCTCGTTTGTTGGCGGCGACGCGGGTGATGTCGGTGCCATCGAGGTGGATACGCCCCCCAACCGGGTTCATCAGGCCGGCGATCGAACGCATCGTCGTCGTCTTGCCGCAACCGGAGGGGCCGAGCAGCGCCAGCAATTCGCCCTTGCGGATCTCCAGATCGAGGTCCTTGACGGCGACGGTGCTGCCATAGGCGAGGGAGAGCTTGTCGAGGGTGAGGAAAGTTGTGTCAGACATAACGGGAGAACCCCAGAAAACGTTCGGCAAGGAAGACGATACCGATGGAGAGGAAAGCGAGCAGCGACGACAGGGCGGCGATCGACGGGTCGAAGACGATCTCCATATAACCGAGCATGTCGATCGGAAGCGTCCGCACACCGGGTCCGGACAGGAACAGCGAGACCGGCACCTGGTTGAAGCTGGTGACGAAACCCAGGATGAAGGCCGACAGGATGCCGCCGCGAATGTTCGGCAGCACCACCCGGAAGAATGCGCCGAGCCGCGACGAGCCGAGCAGCACCGCCGCCTCTTCGATATCCGAGCGCAGATTGTTGAGGCTCGCAGAAACCACCCGCACCGCATAGGGAAGGATCAGCGCCGTATGGGCAAGGAACAGCGCCAGCGTGATCGAAAGACCGATGGGCACGACGAAATAGCGCAGCAGTGCCAGACCGACGATGATGCCCGGAACGATGATTGGTGCCGAGACGATCGTTCGCACGGTTTCCGAAAACGGCAGTTGGTAGCGTGACATGGCATAGGAGGCCGGGATACCGAGCAGAAGGGCTGCAAACGTACCGCCGATCGCCAGGAACATCGACGTCACGAAGCTGTCGCGAAAGCTCTCCACCGTGAAGACCTTGAGGATCCATTTGAAGGAGAAGCCCTGTGGCGGGAAGGCCAGGGTATCGCCGGCCGAGAACGAGGCGGCGACGATGATCAGGAACGGGCCGATCAGGAAGATTAGCACCAGCAGAAGCGTGATCGGGGCAAACAGTCTTTGGGTCATCGCTTGTTCCTCGCTGTTGCAATCCGCTTCAGGAGAATATTGGCAGCGAAACTCATGACGATCAGGATGAAGGCGATGACACTGGCTGACACGAAATTATTGGCGACCGTCACCTGCTGGTAAAGGAGCGTCTCCAGCATCAGCACCTTCGATCCGCCGAGAATGGCCGGCGTGATATAGGCCGTCATCGAGCCGGTGAAGACCAGCGTTCCGCCGACCACCAGCCCCTCCCGTGTGAGCGGCAGGATGACCTTCCAGAACACCTGGAACCAGTTTGCGCCAAGCACGCGGGCGGCCGGCACGACATCCTTCGGCAGGTTTTCCAGCGCGCTGATCAGCGAGATCACCATCAGCGGCAGGAAAAGCTGCAAGAGACCGATGAAGACGGCGGTTTCGCTGAACAGGATGCGGATCGGCTCATCGCTCAGTCCGACCTTCATCAGCGCCTGGTTGACGATGCCGGTGCGGCCGAGGATGACGATCCAGGCATAGGTGCGAGCCACCGGCGAAATCATCAGCGGCAGAACGACAAGCCCGATCATCCGTCCCTTGGTGCCCGGCGGCAGGCTGACGATGGCATAGGCCGTGGCATAGCCGATCACGGCCGCGGCTCCCGTCACGATCGCTCCGAGCTTCAGGGTTCGCAGGAAGACGGTCCGGTTCAGCGGCTCCGAAAAGAAGTCAGTATAGGCCGACAGGCTCCAGCTATCCGCCGAGCGAAAACCTTCCGACAAAAGCAGGATGACCGGCACGAGGAAGACCAGCCCGGCGAAAATCGCGGCCGGCAGGGCAAGCGCCAGTGCTTCTGCCCGGTTCTGGAACATGGTTGGTCGTCTCCAGCAGTGGGCACGGTTCCCTTGCCCGTCTTCAAATATTCGTTCTCGGCCGCCCCTCATCCGCCCTGTCGGGCACCTTCTCCCCGCAGGCGGGGAGAAGGAACAAGCAGCAAACTCTGTAATCCCCTCTCCCCGCTTGCGGGGAGAGGGCTAGGATGAGGGGCTGTGGCAGCAGCATCCCACCGTTGGCGGCTGTTTCAGTCGGGGCGTGGCTGCGAACCCAAATCCGCCCGCCGCGCCCCTCGCCTTGGGAGGCATTGGTGAATTACTGGCCGACCTTGGCGTTCCATTCGGACAGCCAGGCATCGCGGTTATCCAGCGCCACGGCCGACGGGATCAGCTTCAGGCTCTTGGCTGTCTCCTCGCCATACGTGATGTTGCCCGCGACTTCGTCGGAAACCTTGGCTTCCTTATTGGCCGGGCTGTCGACCAGCTTTTCGGCAAGCTTTGTCTGGATTTCGGTCGAGAGCCAGAAATCCATGAATTCAAGCGCGAGATCCTGGTTCTTCGACCCCTTGGTCAGAACCATGACATTCATGCCGCCGGTCTGGCCTTCCTTCGGCGTCGCCCAGCCGAGCGGCAGGTCGAGCTTGGTGAACGGCGCCCAGGAGAAGCGTCCGATCGGTGCCGCCCAGATTTCTTCCTGCTGCATCAGCTGAACGAGCTGCGAGGATTTGACGTAGAAGGTAACGATATCGTTCTTCGCAGCACCGACTGCTTCGATAGCACCTTTGAGATCCGGCGTGTCCTTGCCGAGCGCCTGGCCGAGCATGTAGAGCGCGGGCGGCCCCTGGTTGGTCGTGACGTTCGGGAATGCCACGTGGCCGGCATATTCCGGCTTCAGAAGATCGGCCCAGGACTCGATCTTCATCTTGTCGGTCCTATAGACGATGGACGTGGCATAGAAGGTATAGCCGACGCTCATGCCGTCGCCGTTCGGATCCTTGGCGATGTCGTAGAGCTTGTCGAAATTGGTGAGCTTGGCTGTGTCGATCTTCTCGATCAGGCCGCCGCGCGCAGCCGACAGGGCATCGGCCATCGAGACGACGGCCATGTCGATGACCGGATTGGCCTTGTTGGCTTCGATCTTGGCGAGCCGCTCGACGCTGTTGCCGGTTTCCACCACCAGCTTGCAGCCGCATTTGGCTTCGAAGGGATCGTAGACGATCTCCTTGAATTCGTCCTGCGCGAAGGCATAGACGGAAATCGTCAGGGTCTTTTCCTGCGCATGGGCGGCACCCATGGTCAGCATCAGCGCGGTGGCCGATGAAAAGAGTATTTTATTCATTTGCGTTCTCCTTCTGGCGGTTTTTTGGGCCGGTGGCTTTCTGTCCGGCGGTTTTTGAGTTTGTGATGTTCCCGGTCATGCGATCTGGGCCTTCGGCGGCGGTCCCGATGTCTGCCGGACCACCAGTTGCATCGGCACGCTCGACCGCTTGGCCGCGACGACGGGGCCAGCTGGGATTGCGGAGCCTGCATCGGCCTCGATGACGCGAACCAGTGCTGCAATGGCGACGTCGGCGATTTCGGCCGTGTTCATCCGAACGGTTGTCAGGCCCGGGGTAATCACCGACGACCAGACGAGATCGTCGAAACCGGTGACGCTGACATCCTCGGGCACGGCGACGCCGGCACGCTGCAATTCGGTCAACGCCCGCAGCGCATGGAGATCGGAGATGGCGACGAAGGCCGTAAAGCCGGCCTCTACCTTTTTTTGAAGGCCAAGCAGGCTTCCCTTGCCATGGCTCTGTTCGTGTCGTTCGATCCACAGAACATCAGCATGGCCGTCTTCAGGCACGCAGGACTTCATGCCGCCGATGCGATCGTTCTGAACATTCGATGCAGGATTGTTTCCGATCAGCAGAAACTTGCGGTGTCCGAGCGAGACCAGATGCTCGACGACTGCCTGTCCGCCCTGCCAGTGATCCGCCGAAACAGTGTTGCCGGGGGTGGAAGGGCTGTCGATAACCGCGACCGGGCAGTCGATATCCGCAATGCGGGTTCCAAGCCGCGGAACGATGATGATGCCATCGACATCGCGTTCGATCAGGCGGTTGATGGCGTCCGTCTGCAGGGCGACGCTGCCACGCGAATCGGCGATCAGGACGCCGTAGCCGGCATTGCTCGCAGCGTATTCGATTGCTTGAGCGATCTGCGGGAACAGCGGATTGGCGATGTCAGGAAGCACGAGGCCGAGAACGCCGGTGCGTCCGGTGCGAAGCGCCCGCCCGGTAAGGCTTGGCGTATAGCCTAGATCAGCGGCCGTGGCCCGGATCTTCTCCGTCAGTTCGGCCGAAACCCGGCCTTTCCCCGAAAGCGCGTTAGAAACCGTCGCCGAAGACACGCCGAGGAGGGCAGCGATCTGGCTGAGATTCGATCCTGTGCGCGCAATGGCCATTCGATCCAACAGGGTTGATTAATCGATTAATCAACCCTGTTACAGCAATCTTATTGCGTTGTCGATACGTTTTCAGTGCTAACGGATGCGCTGGGTCGTTCCGGGAGGCTGAGTTATCGTCTCAAACGTCCCAGACGGGGCACCAGTCGCCGTTTACCAGCCGCATGCCCTTTTCGAGAGCTTCGATCCGCTTGATATCAGCCGGTGCCAGCACAATCTTGCGTGCCTCGAAATTCGAGGTGATGCGGTCCTTCCTGGCTGACGAGGGAATGACGATATGCCCCTTGGCCATCAGGAAGGCCAGTGCGATCTGCTCGCCCGTGACGCCATGGGCTTTGCCAATCTCTCCCAGAACCGGGTCACCCACGACGGCACCGCGCGCCAGCGGCGAATAGGCGGTGACGGCAACGCCGAGCCCTTCGCAATGATCGATGATCGGCCGGTTCTGCATGTAGACATGGCACTCCACCTGATT
Source organism: Hyphomicrobiales bacterium (assembly GCA_900471525.1). Classification (GTDB taxonomy): domain Bacteria; phylum Pseudomonadota; class Alphaproteobacteria; order Rhizobiales; family Rhizobiaceae; genus Pararhizobium. The sequence goes on from UCEZ01000053.1 coordinate 18,411, forward strand.
GGTGGTGATCGCGCGGTCGCCAAGCAGGCGGATGCTTTCATCGATCAGTGCCTTGGTAAAGTTCGAAACACCGATCCGCTTGGCAAGGCCGGCATCGAAAACCTCGGCAAACTGGCCGATATAGTCGGCGAGCGGATACTTGTTGTGCGGTGACGGCCAGTGCAGAAGCAGCAGGTCGACCTGATCCACCTGGAGCTTTTCCAGGCTCTCCCTGACCGACGGCAGAACGACACCGGGGCCGTAGTTTTCAGGCTTCACTTTCGTCGTGATGAAGACTTCACTGCGCGGCACGCCGGCGTCCTTGATGCCGCGGGCAACGCCCTGTTCGTTGTTGTAGCCCTGGGCGGTGTCGATGTGCCGGCAGCCCGCTTCCAGCGCCCAGATGACGCCCTGATAGGCTTCGTCCACGGAGCGGTTCCACGTGCCGTAGCCCATCTGCGGGATGCCGGCGGCCGTTGGTTCTATCGTCATGTTCTCTTCTTTCTGCTCTGCTCAGAAACCGTCCACATGCAGCGGCGTATAGGGGGCCTCGAGCTTTTGGATTTCATTGGCGGTAAGTTGGAGATCGACCGCGGCGATCGCGTCTTCGAGATGGCTCATCTTGCTGACGCCGACGATCGGCGAGGTCACGACCGGCTTCTGCAGAACCCAGGCCATCGCGACCTGCGCCATGGAGGTGTTGCGCGCCTTGGCGACGGCCTCGACGGCGTCGACAATCTCGCGGTCGCCGGTCTTCTCATACATGGTCTTGTTGTAACGGTCGGTCTTGGCCCGCTTGGTCTCGGTGCCCCAGGGGCGGGTCAGCTTGCCGCCTCCGAGCGGGCTCCAGGGCAAAACGGCAATGCCCTGATCGGCGCAGAGCGGCAGCATTTCGCGTTCTTCCTCGCGATAGGTGAGGCTCACCTGGTTCTGCATCGAGACGAACTTTGTCCAGCCGTTGACTTCGGCGGCGTGCTGCAGCTTGGAAAACTGCCACGCCCACATCGAGGAAGCGCCGATATAGCGAGCCTTGCCGGCGCGCACGATGTCGTTCAGCGCTTCCATCGTCTCTTCGACGGGCGTGAATGGGTCGAAACGGTGGATCTGGTACAGATCGACATAATCGGTGCCGAGGCGGCGTAGGCTGTTGTCGATCTCGGCAAGGATCGCGGCACGGGAAAGGCCCTGGCCGTTCGGCCCCGGACGCATGCGGCCGAACACCTTGGTCGCAAGCACGATCTCCTGTCGGGGTGCCAGTTCCTTGAGCAGAGCGCCGGTTATCTCTTCGCTTGTGCCCTGCGCGTAAACGTTGGCCGTATCGAAGAAATTGATGCCGGCGTCCCAGGCGCGCTTGAACATCGGCCGCGCTTCATCAAGCCCGAGAACCCAGGGGCGTTCGTCCGTCTGCTTGCCGAACGACATGCAGCCGAAGCAGATGCGGCTGACTTCGAGGCCGGTTTTACCAAGTCTCACGGTTTTCATGGTTTTTCCTCAGAATTGATGATCGGCAGTGTCGTGTCACGCGACATCACAGGCCGGAAACGTATTTCCGCCAGTTGTGTTCTTCCTTGAAGCCAAGAACCTCGCGAATCTTGCGGTTCGAAAGAGGTGCTTCGAATTCGCCGAGTTCCCGGACGATGGGCGTATTCGGCGCCCAGCGGCCGAGGAATTCGCGCGTCGGTTCTGTCGCGGTGATGGTGTCGTTGACGGCGTTGAAAACCTGGAAGCCAAGGCCGTCGGCCTTGAGGCAGAGGTCAACGATCTGCCCGAGGTCGCGGGCATCGATATAGCTCCAGGCATTGCGTTTGCGCGATGCCGGATCAGCGAGGAAACCGGGAAATCGGTCGTACTCATGCGGTTCGATGACATTGGCGATCCGCAGGGCATAGATGTCGATGCCGCTGCGCATCGCAAACGCCCGGGCCGTCTTCTCGTTCACCACCTTGGACAGGCCGTAGCTGTCCATCGGGTCGGTGTCATAGTCTTCTTCCAGCGGGAGCGAATGAAAATCCTTGTCGCCCTCGGCAAAGCAGACGCCGTAGGTCGTTTCGCTCGACGCGATGATCACCTTGCGAATGCCGAGCTTCACAGCGGCTTCTATGACGTTGTAGGTTGAGATCGCATTGACGGCGAAGGTCTGGTTGTCCGGCTTGAGCAGGAGGCTCGGGATCGCCGCGAAATGCACGACGGCATCGACCTTGGCCGGTCCGCCTCCAGCCTCCAGGTCCTCGCCGCCGAAGTGCATCGACAGGGCGTTGAACGTCTGGCCGCTGTCGGTGAGATCGGTGATCAGCGTGCGCACGCCGGGGCAGTCCAGTGGCACGAGATCGAGGTTTAGGACCTTGTGTCCCTTGTTCACCAGATAGGGAACGGCATGACGGCCGGCCTTGCCGCTGCCGCCGGTAAATACGACCCGTTTGCTCATTTGATTTCCGCTCCTCCTAGAACGAAGCCCCGCGCTGAAGCCCGGGCATGCGAAGGTTCTTTGGAGTTGGTACACCGTGGGGAAGCGATGAATCAATGGATTGGAAATCACTGAACCGATGAGTGTGGTTCAGCGATAGCGTGTTCGTCCTAGAGCCCGTTGAGGTTTCGAACGACCTTGATCAGAGCTTCGACGCCGAAGGGAAGCTGCCGTCTGCTGGAATAGTACATCGAAAGCGGCGGCCCCATCGACGCCCATTTCGGAAGGACGACTTCCAGGCGGCCTGCCGACACGTAGGGGTTCGCGAGCCTTTCCAGGCAATAGGACACTCCGGCGCCCTCGATGGCTGCGTTGATGGCGAGGTCTGTTTCACCGGAAATCAACGATCCGGGAACGTCGATCTCGCGTCGATCGTCGCCGCGTTCGAATTCCCACTTGTAGATCTGCCCACGGCCCGTCCTGATCCGGATGCAGTGATGGGAATGGAGATCCTCCGGCACAGTTGGGCGACCATGGTTCTTCAGGTAATCGGGGGCTGCGACCGCCACCCATTTCAGAGGGGGCGTGAGAGGAACGGCGATCATGTCTTCCGGAATGGTGCCGCTATACCGAATGCCGGCGTCGAAGCCTTCCGCGGTAACATCGACAAAATGGTCGTCCACGGCGACCTCAAGCTCGACGTTGGGGAAGCGCTGCTGGAAGACTGGGATGGCCGGCCTCAAAAGCAAAACGGCGGCATCTTTCAGAACATTGATGCGAATGCTGCCGGCGGCCCCCTGATAATGCCCGTTCAAGTCCTCCAATCCGGAATTTATGAGCTCGAGGCCAGCGGAAATCTTCTCGGCCAAGGCTGTTCCCGCGGCGGTAGGCGCCACGCTGCGGCTGGTTCGATTGAGCAGCCGGACGCCCAGTCTTTGCTCAAGGGCTTTCATGCTGTGGCTGAGCGCGGAGGCCGTCACATCCAGATGATCAGCCGCTTTCCGGAAGCTGCGGTATTGGACGATCGCAAGGAAGATCGACAGTTCGTGAATTTCATTGCGCTTGAACTGCATGACGATCGCCCAGCCTTCAGTATTTTTTCTTCTGGCTGATCTTGTTGCCGCGCGGCCCGGTTTGCACCGGCGTGTTACTGCGGTTTTCCTCCAGCAGTTTGCGCCAGCGGGCAAGCCGCTCCGCGGGCAGGTTGCCCGCCTTGATGGCCGCCTGAACCGCGCAGCCCGGTTCATGATCGTGGGTACAATCACGAAATTTGCACGAGGGCGCAAGGTCGGTGATTTCGGAAAACAGCGTATCGATGCCCTCGGAAACGTCGCTGACATGCAGCGTGCGCATCCCGGGCGTATCGATCACCCAGCCGCCGCCGGCGATGGCGTGCAGCGACCGCGCCGTCGTGGTATGCCTTCCCTTTGCATCGTGTTCGCGGATGCCGCCGGTTTGCTGTGCGTCCTCGTGGCTAAGACCGGCCAGCGTATTCACCAGCGTCGACTTGCCGACGCCAGACGATCCGACGAGAGCAACCGTCTGCCCGATGCCGCACCATGGGGCGAGTATATCTGCGGCGTCCGCTGCGCGGCCATTCACCACGACGACATCCAGATCGCGCTGCAGGCCTTTGGCCTCCCGTTCAAAGGTTCCGGCATCGTCAATAGTGTCGGCCTTCGTCAGCACGATTACCGGATTCGTTCCGGCCTGATTGGCCAGCGCCAGATAGCGCTCCAGCCGGGCCGGGCTGAAATCTGCGTTGCAGGAGGTGACGATGAACAGGGTATCGACATTGGCCGCGGCAAGCTGCTGGACGTTCCTGCCTTCCGTTCTGCGCTGCAACAGTGTCCGGCGCTCAAGCCGGCGGATGAGCAGATGGGTACGAGGATCGGCAAGTATCCAGTCGCCCACGGCGAAATCGGCAGTGTTGGTCTTGTGGGCCAAGGTCAGCTTGATTGGTCCCGCAGCGGATATAGCACTCAGCCTGGCGCGATGGACTTCGGCGATGCGCATCGGCGCGAAGCCGGCTTCGGATCGCTCGATCTGGGATGCGAAAAAATCGGACCAGCCATGGGACGCCAGAAAGGTCGCGTCTGCGCGCTCCGTCACACTGTCGCTCCCCGGCACGGTATAGCGTTCATGAATGACCTCTCTCAAAGCAAGCTCAGACGCTGATAACAGAAGCATCCGGATGATGACAATCGTTTCAGGGCGTCGGTCTTTTCAGTTTTATCTGGGAAATTCCGCGAACTTCCGATAGGGAAAGACCATACGGGTCATTTGATCCCTCTTCATCACGCATTGGCGACATTCGCAAGCAGGCGTTCCATTTTAATCCGGGGCCGCCTGTCGATGCCTTTTTCTCCATTTCTTCCAAGGACAGAACATGATTACGCTTGAATTGACGCCGGTCCAGATCAGGGGCCTGAAACTCGCCAAGGAAGGGAACCTTTTCCCGCAGCCGGCAAAAAAATGGACGCATGAGAACGCGACCGTGACCTACGCAAAAACCGACAGATTCAAGGAACGCCCGCAGAAAATCAGGTTCCTGACGACGGCGACCCTGAACGAACTCGAGGAACTCGGGTTTCTGGAGCGCAGCCATCTTGATCATGACGTCGCGAACGATCCGCGCGGTATCACGATGGCCGGCAAGATGTGGCTGATGGCCAACAAGTAAGAGTGGAAACTCGAGGGAAGGCCGGCGACTAACTCGGATGTGTCTGCATCCGAGGCCGGCTATCCCTGGATCAGGTCAGCCTCGTGGCTCTCCGCCCGGAGCATAGGCGGTTGTCTGCTCGAACTTGAACTTGTGGCCACAGCCGCAGCGGATCATGTGCTTGCGCGGATTGCTCGAGGCAAACTCCGTTTCGAAGCCGCCGGGCAAGGCGTCGATTTCAAATCCCCGAGTCTTGCGGCGAGGGTCATCATCCTCTGACACTTCAGCAAACCCTGCATGCCCGCATTGGGCACATTCCAGTTTCCGTGAATACCGATCTCGCGCAGCCATTATTGTTCCTTTGAAAGAAGCGGGTCATACCAAAACGACCGCCGGATGGAAGACCGATTGAAGCCTTAGCTGCAGCTAGCTGCGCTCCTCCCAAACCTTTGCCAGCTCGACGATCGTCTTGACGGCCTTTTCCATGTCCTGCCGGCTGACCCATTCGAGCGGCGAGTGGAAAGCATGGCCGCCGGCGAAGATATTGGGGCAGGGCAGACCCATGAACGACAGGCGCGAACCGTCGGTGCCGCCGCGAATACTGCCGCGCACCGGCTCCATGCCCGCCCGCCGGATTGCCTCGACAGCGTTATCGACGATTTCCGGGTGGCGATCGAGGATAGCCTTCATGTTGCGGTATTGCTGCTTGACCTCGAACGTATAGGAGGAGCCGGGATAGTCCGGCATCACATCCTTCACGATCGCCTCGATCATGGCTTCCTTGGTGGCGAGACCTTCGTCGTTGAAGTCGCGGACGATCAGGCTGATTGTCGACTTTTCCATCGAGCCGGTCACACCGGTCGGATGAACGAAGCCATCCCTGCCCTCGGTCGTTTCGGGCGCGACGTGTTTCGGCAGCCGGTCGATGATGGCGCCGGCGATCTTGATGGCGTTTTCCATCTTGCCCTTGGCAAAGCCGGGATGAATGGCAACGCCCTGGATGGTGATCTCGACGCCGTCGGCCGAGAACGTTTCATCCTCGATATGGCCAGCCGTTTCACCGTCCATCGTATAGGCGAACTGCGCGCCGAGCTTCTTCAGATCGACCTTGTCGACCCCGCGGCCGATCTCTTCGTCCACCGTGAAAAGAAGCTTGATCGTCCCGTGCTTGATATCCGGATTGGCGGCTAGGAATTGCGCGGCCGTCATGATCTCGGCAAGGCCCGCCTTGTCGTCGGCGCCGAGCAATGTCGTGCCGTCGGTCGTGATGATGTCGTTGCCGATCTGGTCGCGCAGCGCCGGATGGTCGGCAACACGGATAATCTGTGTCGGATCGCCCGGAAGCTGGATATCACCGCCGGCATAGGCGCGCACGATTTGCGGCTTGACATTCGTACCCGTAAAATCCGGCGCCGTATCCATATGCGAGCAGAAGCAGATGACCGGCACCGGCTTGTCGACATTCGACGGAATGGTCGCGTAGATATAGCCGTGCTCGTCGAGATGCGCATCCGAAAGCCCGATCGCCAGCAGTTCCTCGACCAGCAGCAGGCCGAGATTTTTCTGCTTTTCGGTGGAGGGCTGCGTCGCCGATTTGGCATCCGACTGGGTGTCGATCACGACGTAGCGAAGGAAGCGGTCGATAACGGTGTCGGTCATGGCTGGCTCCATTCCATATACGGCAGGTGCCTCTCTGTAGCCCTCGACGGCAGCACAGTGAAGACGGCTGCGCGAAAAAGGGCTCCAAAAAAAGCCGCGTATTGCAATGCGGAAAACCTGCGACATTCCCTGAGACACGTGGCATAAGGGCGCCGCAACATTCTTGGGCACCGCACAAATGATCCGTATCGAAAATATCAGCAAGCAGCTGAGCCACCGCATTCTCTTCATCGAGGCTTCCGCCGCGCTCAACAAGGGCGAGAAGATCGGTCTCGTCGGCCCGAACGGTGCCGGCAAGACGACGGTCTTCCGGATGATCACCGGCGAGGAGCTGCCCGACGAGGGGCAGGTGGCGGTGGAGAAGGGTGTCACCATCGGCTACTTCAATCAGGATGTCGGCGAGATGGAAGGTCGCAGTGCCGTCGCCGAGGTTATGGATGGTGCCGGCCCGGTGAGCATTGTTGCCGCTGAATTGCACGGACTCGAAACGGCGATGGTCGATCCCGACCGATTGGACGAGATGGATGCCATCATCGAGCGTTACGGCGAAGTCCAGGCGCGCTACGAGGAACTGGACGGCTATGCTCTTGACGGACGTGCGCGCGAAGTCCTCGCGGGCCTGAGCTTCAGCCAGGAGATGATGGACGGCGATGTCGGCAAGCTTTCGGGCGGCTGGAAGATGCGCGTGGCGCTCGCCCGCATTCTCCTCATGCGCCCCGACGTCATGCTGCTCGACGAACCGAGCAACCACCTGGATCTGGAAAGTCTGATCTGGCTGGAGGAGTTCCTCAAGAATTACGAGGGCGCACTTTTGATGACCTCGCACGACCGCGAGTTCATGAACCGGATCGTCACCAAACTGATCGAGATCGACGGCGGCGGATTGACCACCTATTCCGGCGACTACGAATTCTATGAGCAGCAGCGGGCGCTGAACGAGAAGCACCAGCTTGCACAGTTCGAACGGCAGCAGGCGATGCTGGCCAAGGAAATCAAGTTCATCGAGCGTTTCAAGGCGCGCGCCTCGCATGCGGCGCAGGTGCAGAGCCGCGTGAAGAAGCTTGACAAGATCGAGCGCGTCGAACCGCCGAAGCGCCGTCAGGTCGTCGCGTTCGAATTCCAGCCAGCACCGCGCTCCGGTGAGGACGTGATCAACCTGAAGAACGTTCACAAGAGCTATGGCAGCCGCAGCATTTACGAGGGGCTGGATTTCATGGTCCGCCGCAAGGAACGCTGGTGCATCATGGGCATCAACGGTGCCGGAAAGTCGACGCTCCTGAAGCTGGTGACGGGATCGACGGAGCCGGATCAGGGTACAGTTGTGCTGGGCGCCAGCGTCAAGATGGGTTATTTCGCACAGCACGCGATGGATCTGCTCGATGGCGAGCGCACCGTGTTCGAGACATTGGAACACGAGTTCCCTCGTGCCGGGCAGGGGCCGTTGCGGGCGCTGGCCGGCTGCTTCGGTTTTTCCGGCGATGATGTGGAAAAACGTTGCCGGGTACTGTCGGGTGGCGAGAAGGCGCGGCTGGTCATGGCGATCATGCTGTTCGACCCGCCCAATCTTCTCGTACTCGACGAACCCACCAACCATCTGGACCTCGACACCAAGGAAATGCTCATCAAGGCCCTGTCCGAATATGAGGGCACCATGCTGTTCGTCTCGCACGACCGGCATTTCCTCGGCGCCCTGTCGAACCGCGTGCTGGAGCTGACGCCCGAAGGCATTCATGAATATGGCGGCGGCTACACGGAATATGTGGCGCGGAGCGGCCATGAGGCGCCGGGCCTGCGGAGCTGATCGGTGCTGGCGCAGGTTTGCCTGCGTCTCACTCTTTTACGGGCACGAGTCTCATCGCGCCCGTTCAGCGGCCAGCGTATTGATATCAGCGCTTTCGAGGACACCGCCGCCCTCGCCGCGTCGCGCGGCGGCAAGCATGGCCTGGCCGATGATTTCGGTGGTCAGCACGGCGGCGGGCATCAACCTTCTCAGAAGCGGTAGCAGCGGCTGCAGGACCTTGTAGAGTAGGCGGTAGGACGTGGTCTTGGATGTCGCGCCGTACAGAGGCTGTATGACGCCCGGACGGAAAAGATAAACCGCCTTGAAAGGCAGCCGCAGCAGCGCATTCTCTGTCTTCCCCTTGACGCGCGCCCACATGATCCTCCCATTCTCGCTGCTGTCCGTGCCGGCGCCGGAAACGTAGACGAATGTCATATCCGGATTGAGCCGCACCAGCAGCGTTGCCGCCGCGAGTGTGAGATCAAACGTCGTACGGCTGTACTCCGCTTCGCTCATTCCGCCGGAGGAGACGCCGAGGCAAAAGAAGCAGGCGTCGAAACCGGTCAGTTCTGCCTCGATCGCACTATAGTCGAAGAGGTTCGGATGGATGATTTCCCGCAACTTCGGGTGATCGATGCCTGTCGCGGTCCGCCCGACGACTACGACCCGCTCGACATCGCCGGCGCCAAGACATTCACGCAGCACACCTTGCCCGACCATGCCGGTGGCGCCGAACAACAGAATGTTCATGTTCTTGCTCCAGTCAATTCTATGCTCCCGTCCCTGCGAAAATCGGATCGTTGCGCAAAAACGCGGTTCTCGATTCTGTCGCAGTGGCGTTCTTAATAAAGTGAGTGATCACTCATCTAATGAGTCGACTGGCCTATTACAAGTGGCTTGCGGAGTGAAATGACGAAAAGAGGGACCCGCCGACACCGTTAGCTTGCCTCCTGCGGAGGCGCAGAACTTCAAGCCCTCACGATGATTGCGCCCAATCGCGCCCGTCAGCTCAATCGGGACCGCAACAGCCGGTAATAAGTTCCAAGTTGCGGAATATCGCGTTCGAGCTCCCCGAAAACCGGATCGTTGCTGCTCAGTTTTCCGGCGTATTTTGCGGCGATCAGCTGCCGATGCCTATCGAGCGTTTGGTTTTCCATGGGCTGAAGCACCGTGAAGATCGGCGACAGCGTGGTGCGGCCCTTGACGGTGATGCTGTCGAGTTCGGCGATGGTGAAATCCGCGGCACTCAAGGTTGCCGTCTGCTCGCCGATCAGCAGTGGCACACCGTAGTTCTTCGATTCGCCTTCGAGACGCGAGGCGAGATTGACGGAATCGCCGAGCACCGAATAGTCGAAGCGGCGCGATGATCCCATGTTGCCGACCACGCAATCGCCGGTATTGATGCCGATGCCGATCTTCAGCACTCGCGGCTCGGCGCCAAGCGCCGCTGCTTCTCGGCCCAACTCCTCATTCAGATGCGCGATGGCCTCCAGCATTCTCAATGCCGCGCCGACCGCGTGACTTGCATGGCGGGGGTCGTCGAGCGGTGCATTCCAGAAGGCCATCAGGCAGTCGCCGATATATTTGTCGATGGTGCCGCCGCTTTCGAGCACGATGTCGGAAAGCGGCGTGAGCAGGCGGTTGATCAGCGTCGTCAGTTGTTCGGGATCGTCCTTCAGGGCTTCGGAAATGGTGGTGAAGCCGCGCACGTCGCAAAAAAGGATGGTCAGCATCCGCCGCTCACCGCCCAGTTTCAGCTGCGACGGATCATTGGCGAGGCGTTCGACCATTGCCGGCGAAAGATAGCGTGAAAAGGCACGGATGATATCGCGGCGGCTGCGACGTTCCGCGGCATAGTCGAGAGCCGATTGGCCGGCGACGATGGACAGGTAGGACAGCGCCGGGCCAACCGGAGAGATGAAAACATGACCGAGCCGCAGCATCGCGTAACTTGCGGCCACAAGGAAAAGCAGGAGCGGAAGGCTGAAAACCGCTGTCGTCCACCCCGTCGAACGAAAAACCAGGGCCGCTGCCAGCAAAGCGCCAAACACGATCGCGGCGATCACCGACGAGTGCCCCGCCCTCTCGATGAACAAACCATGGGTAATATTGTCGAAGATCGTCGCCTGGATTTCGGCGCCGGCCACCAGATGGCGGCTGTGCACCGTGAACGGCGTGGCAAAGGCATCCGCGCCGCCGGCCTGAAGCGTCGGCGCATTCTGCAGGCTGAGGCCGATGATGACGACCCGGTCGCGGAAGAAACCGTCCGGCAGGAACTGGCCGGGATCGAGCGCCTGATAGTAGGAAACCGTCGGATAGGTTCGTGCCGGGCCGACCGTCTGCAGCAATGCCGAGCCGGATACGGGTTGCTGTTGTCGCCCGGCGACCTCGGCCAGTTGCGCGGCAAAACCGTCGGTATAGGTCGGCACCTGCCGCAATGTACCGTCGCCGCTCAACTGCACCGATGCGATGCCCGTCCGCGCCCCGCGCGCGGTAAACTCCGTCAAGGGTTCGGTCCGGATGAACTGGTCCGCCTGCGGTGTCACGATCAGCGTCTCGTCACCCGCCAGAACGACATCCGGGCCGAGCGCGCCCGCAAGGGCGGCGTCGTTCTTCGGGGCAGCCGAACGTTCGGCAAAGATCACATCGACGCCGATCGCCTTCGCCCCGGCACCGCGCAGGGCTTCGATCAGCCGGGC
>UCEZ01000117.1 GCA_900471525.1 Hyphomicrobiales bacterium
ACTCTTCTCGGCGTGATGACGGCCGGTAAAGTTCCTGCAATGCTGAACTTCACGGCTGGCTCCTGCAATATTTTGGCGGCCTGCAAAGCGGCTGAAGTGAAGCATGTGCTCACCTCCCGTGCCTTCGTGGCGCAGGCCAAGCTCGGACCGGTGATCGCGGATTTGGAGAAACATGTGACGATCGTCTGGCTCGACGAACTGCGAACATCCTTCAGCGTTTTTGACAAGATCCTGGGCCTGTTGCGCAGGAGCCGTCCGCTGGTGAAGGCGACCTCGCACGACCCGGCTGTCATTCTCTTCACATCAGGCTCGGAGGGAACACCGAAGGGCGTGGTGCTCACGCACAGCAACATTCTTTCGAACGCCGCTCAGGCCGCCTCACGCATCGATTTCCATGCGGGCGACAAGGTCTTCAACATCCTGCCGGTGTTCCACTCCTTCGGGCTTACCGCGGGCACCATTCTGCCGTTGATCTCCGGCGTGCCGGTCTATTTCTATCCTTCGCCGCTGCACTACCGTATCGTCCCCGAGCTGATCTACGCCTCGAATGCCACGATTATCTTTGGTACAGACACATTTCTCAATGGATACGCCCGCACCGCCCACCCATACGACTTCCGCTCGATCCGCTATATTTTCTCCGGAGCAGAACCTGTGAAGGCCTCGACCAGGGAGACCTACATGGAGAAGTTCGGCCTACGCATTCTGGAAGGCTATGGCGTCACCGAGACCGCGCCGGTGATTTCCATCAACACACCGATGTTCAACAAGTCCGGTACAGTCGGCAAGATCCTGCCGGGCATGGAGTGGAAGCTTGAACCCATACCGGGCATCGACGAGGGCGGGCGCCTGCACGTGCGGGGCGCGAATGTGATGGCGGGCTATCTGCGCGCCGAAAATCCCGGTGTTCTCGAGCCGCTTGTCGATGGCTGGCACGATACTGGCGATATCGTCACGATCGACGAGGGCGGTTTTATCAGGATCCGCGGCCGTGCTAAGCGCTTTGCTAAGATTGGCGGTGAAATGGTGTCGCTTGCTGCCATTGAGGCGCTGGCAGGTAAGCTCTGGCCAGACGCCCTCTCGGTCGTCTCGTCACTGCCGGATGCAAAGAAGGGCGAGCGACTGGTTCTCCTCACCGACGCCCCGAATGCCACCCGCGCTGATTTCCTGACCTTCGCGAAGTCGAACGGAGCGATGGACATGATGGTGCCTGCCGAAGTGACCATTGGCAAAGTACCGGTGCTGGGCTCAGGCAAAGTGGATTTCGTCGCCGCACGCAAGATCGCCGAAGATACGCTATCGGCACCCCAGGCTGCATGAATGCCAAGGTCAGCCTAGAACAACAGCGAGTGAGAACCCACGTTCGGCTTCTCACTCGCCACCCAACGCAGAAACCTTCAAGGCAAATCGCTCAGGAACACTGCGGTTGCTCCATGCGCCAGGCTTTGTTGGACGAAGTTGACGGTTCACAAAGTCAGGTGCGAGCGACATGGTATTCGCGCTCCCCGGGCAGGGGAGGGGGCTGTCGCTTGAGGCAAATCGCGCCGAAACCCACATCTTCCGTAGCGGAGTTCCAAGGCAATCAGCTAGTGAGATTGACCTTGAAGCGGTCAAGAAGAAAGAAATCGGTTTTCGTCGCGCGCAATTTGAGCGGTGGTGAACTGCGGCCAGCCTTTTTGTGCCCAATTCCAGATCATGAGTTATAGAGACCTCCTCCTATAACTCATGATATCCCAGAAATTTGATTGATAGCAACCCTGCCTATCGATCAGCGCGTTCAAGAGGCGCATATGTGCCAATCATACCTTGGCTGTGAAATCTTTACCGAACCGCGACCTCTGAAACGGCCTTTCTGAGGAGCGTACCGTCCAGCGTCACGGAAACTTCAACCTGGTATTGGCCCGGAGACAGGGGTCGCTTTCTACCGGCGAAAGCAGCATATGCAGCCTTGTTCCGGTCAAGCGGCTCGCTTGTGTGGTCGACCAGCGTCTCACCTTTCGCATCCCTTAGGATGAGCCTGATCGCAGTGCCTTTTTTGAGATTTGCAAGCCACGCCCACGTGACAAACACGCTGTCGTTGGTCGAGACGACCGGCGGTGGCCCTTCACGGACGAGTGTGTCATAGGCGACCGGTCTTCCAGCCACCCCGAACGCAAGAATATCCGGCTTTGTCGGCTCGAGTTTTGCGACGATTTCCGGTGCAAAAAGCGATTCCTCTGGACGGAATGTCGATGTACAGCCCGCCGAAAGTTTTCGACCCGTCAGTGGGTCGATAGTGTCGCCGTGCCGGGAGACCGTGATGTGAACGTGGGGAAACTGAGCAAGGCCGGAGGCGCCGACCTCGCCGAGCCGGTCACCAGTTCGGACGACGTCTCCCGGTTTGACAGCCAGACTGCCCTTTCGAAGGTGGCAATACTGGACTTCATAGCCGTCCTGAAGTTGCATGACCAACCCGTTGCCGCATTCCCGTCCCGCAACGCTCGCCCGGTCGCTTTCTGTTTCAATCAGATAATCTTGCTCCTGGTCGCGAACCCGAAGGATTTTGCCGTCGCCAACCGCGACGACTGCATATCCAGTTTCCATATCCTTCATCGAAAGGATGCGCAGGTCCGTCCCCGCATGGCCGTCATAGGTCAGGGAGCCGCATAGCGGATCGGCCACCGCATCGCCTGCTGCCATGTCCGGATATTGCTGCACAAAGCATGTTTTGCCGAGCTCGCATTGCGCCGGCAGTCCAAGCTCGATCGCTAAGGCGGGCGCCGTGAGAAACAGAGGAGCGAACAAGATGGATACTGAGCGATTTATACGGTTGAGCAACAGTAGACCCTGATTCCAGACGGGCAAGTCCCCACGCTATCATAGCGAGGTAAATCAAGCGAGCGTGTCAGCCAGCGGGGAGGGGAGTGGAGGACGGCATTGTCGGACGACACCCGCGGCGCAGAAAGATTGTCGCCGGCAAGCGCCTGCGTTTAACCAGCTCGGCCTCCTCATGTTCGTGGGACATTAATCTGGCAGGGAAGGCAGTCGCCTGAGGCCAAAGCCACACAAGCGCTGTGCTGAGAGACGGCGCAGCGTCTCGGAAACGGTATTTTTAGGGTTCTGTACGATGATATCAGCATTCTCGCCGCGACAAACCATAAGGACCGATAAGGCAAGATTATCGGTCGTTATACTGAACAGACAGGCTGTGCCCTTTTAGGCAAAATATATGGTATAAACCGCGCGAGCGATGTAGACTGTCCTTCATGGGTTCGCGCATGGCCCCATCCCCGTCGATCTCATTGCCGCTTCCGCAACCGCCCGGCTGGACCCTGCCGCGCGGCCGGGNNACCAAGCGAACTCGACGCCGTATTCGCCGCCGGCATCGCGTTGAAATCGCTGGATGATCTTGTCCGTTAAACGCCCACGTTGGCCGGTTGCTGGCGCGTGCGCCAGGCCCTGAAATGCGCCGCGGTCGCCGTGCGGCTGATGGGCCGCACCGAGGACGAACACGCGTTGCGTGATGCGCTTTTGCTCACGGCCGCTGGTAACGATCCTGGCCCGGCCGGCCGGGTGTTTTTCGCTTACAAAAGGCTCGCCGCCCGAAAACC
>UCEZ01000055.1 GCA_900471525.1 Hyphomicrobiales bacterium
GGGGCGGAGACGGCGCTTACCGTACACCGCCGTCACAGGACCGCACGTCTGCAAGGAAACTCTTGCAGGCTCTCGATGCCACGGTCCGTGAAGGTGGTGATCCCCTCTTCGGTTCCATCGTGGGCGTGGATCATCTCGCCGTAGTCGATGTTGTCGGAGTTTCTGGCGACTTCCTGGATGAGTTCAAGGTGTCCAGCTGAAAAAATCGCGCTGTATTATCGATAACGATCATATGCGAAAACGACCGCAATCGGATTTCCAAAACGATGAACTTGTGCATTTTTTCTCATGAAAGAAGGTGTGGTGATTAGCGTTCTTTTCAAGAAACAGCAGAAAAGAACTATTGACAAGATCGAATAAGATCATAAAACGCTTGAATACGATCACACTTGCAGAGGGAGGCTGCCGGATGAGCGAGAGCCTGCTTGACAGCCAGTACAAATCAGCCGCGCAGCGTCAGGCGCGACTGCTCGATCATCTGCGGGTTGAGGTCTTTGCGGATGCGCAGAAGCTGAAGGACGCGCTCGGCGTGTCGATCGCAACAGTCCGGCGTGATCTGAGCGAACTGGAAGCCCGCGGACTGTTGAAGCGCATGCACGGCGGGGCGGCCATCATCAATCAGGCAACCCGCGATTACACCACTTCGGTGCGTGAGATCACCAATGCTGGGGAGAAGGCGCGAATTGGATCCGCCGCAGCCGATCTCATCGTCGAGGGCGACGCGGTCATGATAGACAGCGGAACGACGTCCCTCCAGGTCGCAAAAAATCTGGCGGCGCGGCAATCGCTCACGTTCGTAACCAATGGAATGGACACCCTGTCGCAACTTGTCGCCGGCGGTGCCCGCAACATCCATTTTATCGGCGGCGAATATATCGAGGTCAACCGGTCGCTTGGCGGCCCCATGGCGGCCGACACGGTCAGGCGCTTCAGCGTCGATAAGGCGATCCTGAGCGTCACGGCTGTCGATCTCGACCGCGGACTTATCGCCACCGGTAGCCCGCAGATCGGCGCAGTGCAGCAGGCCATGATCGAGGTTGCCCGCACGGTGATCGTGGTGGCCGACCAATCCAAGTTCCAGCGGACTGCGCTTTCGGTGATCGCGTCGCTGCGCGAAGTCACGCACATCGTCACAAACGAGGAAACGCGCGGCCTAACGCGCAAGTTACGAGGCGACCTGCGTTCCAAGTTCATCTTTGCGTAAGGCGCCAAACGGGAGGAAGTTTTGGCAGGAATATCAGTCAACAACCTGATCAAGGATTGGGGTGCGTTTCGCGCGGTGGACGCGGTGAGCTTTCAGGCTGACAAGGCCGAGTTCGTCGCACTTCTTGGTCCCTCCGGCTGCGGGAAATCGACAACGCTGCGCCTGATCGCAGGACTCGACACGGCAACGTCGGGCACAATCACGATCGCTGGGCGTGACGTGACGCATCTCCCACCGTCCAAGCGCAACCTTTCGATGGTCTTCCAGTCCTATGCGCTGTTTCCGCATCTTTCAGTGGCCAAGAACATCCTGTTTGGCCTGTCTGTGCGCGGTGTTGCCATGACGGAGCAGAAAAAGAGGTTGGCGCAGACGGCCGAGCTTCTGGGGCTCGAGCATCTGCTCGACCGTCGTCCGAGCCAAATGTCGGGCGGCCAGCAGCAGCGTGTCGCCCTCGGCCGCGCGCTGATCTCGCAAACGCCAGTCTGCCTCCTGGACGAGCCATTGTCCAATCTGGACGCAAAGCTGAGAGCCGGCATGCGCAATGAGATTCGGGCGCTTCAGAAGCGGCTTGGCATCACCATGGTCTACGTCACGCACGACCAGACGGAAGCGATGAGCATGGCGGACCGGGTCATCTTGCTCAACAAGGGCCGCGTCGAGCAATCGGGCTCGCCATCCGGCCTTTACGAAACGCCCGCTTCCATTTTCGTTGCGCAGTTCATCGGCACGCCACCGATGAACATCCTCGAGCTTTCCTCCGGCCCTGCCGGAACGGTCATCGCCGGCGGTAACCGGCCGGTTACTGCGGCTCCGCCGGAGAACCTGCGACTCGGCATCCGACCAGAACACGTGCGGCTCGTAGAGGCAGGCGAGCCCGCCACCGTGGAGTCCAGCGAATATTTTGGGGCTGATACGATTTTGACATGCCGCATCGGCAAGCAATCTCTTCAGGTCCGGGTTCCTGGCCGGCCGGGTATCGCAGAAGGATCCGGAGTTCAGCTCGGGTGGGAACCGGCTGCAACGCATTTCTTCGAGACGCCGAGTGGGCGGCGGCGCGAGGACATACCCCCCGTACAACAATTTCAAGAGGAGGAAGTGACATGCTTTTCAACAAACGCAGTGCTCTCAGGCTGACAGCAATCAGCTTGTCCTACTTGGCCCTCAGCGCCACCACGGCGCTGGCCGAAACCAAGATCGATTTCTACTACCCCGTCCAGGTCGGCGGCCCCGTTACGAAGGTCATCGACGGCTATGTCGAGAAATTCATGGCGGCCAATCCCGATATCGCGGTGGCGCCGATCTATGCCGGAAACTACAATGACACGACCACCAAGGCTCTGACCGCCGCCAAAGCCGGCACGCCGCCGACCGTTGCAGTGCTGCTAGCAACAGACGTCTTCACACTCATCGACGAGGATGTGATCGAGCCTGTCGGCAGCTTCGCGACCTCCGCGGAGGACAAGGCCTGGATCGACGGCTTCATGCCGGCCTACCTCAAGAGCGCCCAGACGGACGGCCAGCTCTGGTCCGTGCCGTTCCAGCGCTCAACCGCGGTCCTTTACTACAACAAACAGGCCTTCAAGGATGCCGGACTCGACGGGGAGAAGTACCCGACGACTTGGGAGGAAATGGTGGCGGCAGGGAAAGCGGTGACTGCCAAGGATGCCAACGGCCAGGTAACCCGCTGGGGCGTGGGCATCGCAGGCAATGTCGGCTCGGCGCAATGGTTGTTCGGCGCGCTTTCCGCGCAGAACAGTGCCAAGCTCGTCAACGATGAGGGCACGGAAACCTACCTAACGGATCTGAAGGTCGTCGAGGCGCTGCAATTCTGGGTCGATCTGTCGACAAAAGACGGCATCCATCCTCCGGGCATCTTCGAGTGGGGAACGGCGCCAGCCGACTTCCTAGCCGGCCGCGTCGCGATGATCT
Source organism: Hyphomicrobiales bacterium (assembly GCA_900471525.1). Lineage (GTDB taxonomy): Bacteria > Pseudomonadota > Alphaproteobacteria > Rhizobiales > Rhizobiaceae > Pararhizobium. Next base: position 3,134 of record UCEZ01000055.1, read on the forward strand.
GGCACACGACTGGCAACCTCACCAATCTCCGCAAGAACGCGACCTTCGAGTTTGGCGTGGCACCGTTCCCGGGACATCCGACGCCAGCCTCCGTGCTCGGTGGTGGCAATCTCTACATCTTCAAGGACGCCTCGGACGAGCAGAAGGCCGCTGCGTTCAAGCTGATCAAGTTTCTGACGTCCGACGAGATCCTAGCCGACTGGGCGGTGCAGACTGGTTACGTCGCGCCGCGAGACGACTCCTGGAAAACTGAGACCCTGAAGACTTACATGGTGGAAGCGCCACAAGCATTGGTGGCTCTCGAGCAGATACCGGACTCCGTGCCGGAGTTCTCGACCCATGAGAATGCGCGCACCACGAAGATCCTGAACGATGCTCTCGCAGCGGCGCTCACTGGCAACAAAACGCCGGCAGAGGCACTGGGCGATGCTCAGGCAGAGATCGATAAGGTCCTGAAGCCGTATCGCTAAGACCGGGCTGCCGGGCGCGGCGTATGCTGCCCGCCCGGCAACAGAGCATGAATGTAGATCGAACCGGCAGGTCCAAGATGAGAGATTCCCGCAACGTCCTATACGGGAGCCTGCTGCTGTTGCCGGCGGCAGTGCTTCTGTGGATTTTCACATATCAGCCCATTCTGACGACGCTGTATCATAGCTTTTTCTCGACCGCGAAGGGCAAGCGTGCCGCCGTCTTCATAGGCGTCGATAACTATGCGCGCATGATCGACGATCCTGTGTTCTGGCAGGCGCTGTCGAACAATGTCGTCTACGCGCTGGTGACCATACCGGTTTCCATGGCGCTTGCGCTAGCCATGGCGCTTTTCGTCAACGGTCGCATGGCTGGGCAAGGCATCGTGCGCATGGCCTATTTCACGCCCACGGTGCTGCCCATGGTCGCCGTGGCCAACATCTGGCTGTTCTTCTACGCCCCGTCCCACGGTCCGATCGACCAGTTTCTTGGCCTCTTCGGTCTCGGCCACAACAATCTCCTCGGCACACCGAACACCGCGCTCTGGGCGCTGATTGTCATCACGATCTGGAAGGAAGCTGGCTTCTTCATGATCTTCTACCTGGCCGCGTTACAGCAAATATCGCCAACGCTCATCGAGGCCGCGCGCCTTGAAGGAGCCACGGCGCTCCAGGTTTTCCGCCGCCTTACGGTGCCTCTCATCATGCCCACGACTCTTTTCGTCATGGTCAATGCGTTGATTGGCGCCTTCCGTCTGGTCGATCATGTCATCGCGCTGACGAAGGGCGGTCCGGACAACTCTACCACCCTCCTGCTGTTTTATCTTTACGAGGTCGGCTTCCAGTACTGGGATACGGGCTACGCGGCGACGCTGACCGTGTTCCTGCTCGTCGTTCTCGCAGTCGTCGCGCTTTTCCAGTTCGGCTATCTCGACAAGAAGGTTCACTATCGATGAGTAACGCGACCCCCGCAAATTCGACGGTCACCGTGACGATTGGGGCTTGGTTTCTGGCGCTCCTTTGGGTGTCTCCGCTACTTTACGCGTTCTGGGCGGCCTTCCATCCATCCTCGCACGGGGCGCCGTTCGGCCTGTTCGCCCCGCTGACGCTAGACAATTTCCGAGAGGTGCTCGCCGCTGCGCCGTTTCCTCGCTATTTCCTCAATACCTTCCTGCTTGTGACGCTGATTCTGACCTGCCAACTGGTCGTGTGCACAATGGCGGCCTACGCCTTCGTTTGCTTCCCCTTCCGCGGCTCGGAAGTGCTCTTCATGCTCGTGCTCATTCAGTTGATGATCATGCCGGAGATCCTGCTTGTCGAAAATTATCGCACGCTCGCCGCCCTCGGACTGCGCGACACCATTCTGGGCATGGGAATGCCCTATCTGGCGTCGGCTTTCGGCATTTTCCTGTTCCGGCAGACCTTCAAGAGCGTACCGAAGGAACTGGAGGAAGCCGCTCGTCTCGAAGGAGCGAACCCCTTGCAGATCCTTCTGCGCGTCTTCGTGCCGCTGGCGAAACCGACCTATGTAGCCTTCGGCCTGGTGACGGTCAGTTATCATTGGAACAACTTCCTCTGGCCGCTCGTGGTTACCAACTCAGTGGAAACGCGCCCCGTTACCGTCGGCCTCCAGGTTTTTGCCACGGTCGAACAGGGCGTGGACTGGAGCAGGGTAACGGCAGCAACACTGCTCTCAGTCGCACCGTTGCTCATCGCCTTCATCATTTTCCAGCGGCAGTTCGTCCAGAGCTTCATGCGCGCCGGCATCCGCTAATGTCCTGGCCGGTCCGAAAGGTTCACACCCAATGCTGATCGCCCACATCTCGGATTTCCATGTCTTTCACGACAGGGCAGAAACGCCGCTGGTGAGACCAGATGCGACGCGCGCCGCGCGGCGCGTCGTCGAGGACATGGCGCAATTTTCCCCCGGCTTCGATGCCGTGGCCTTCACCGGCGATCTCACGGATGGCGGTTCCGCCGAGGATTATGGCCTACTTCGAGACGTGCTCTCCCCCTTGAAGGTTCCGGTTTTCGCGGTGCCGGGCAATCACGATAAGCGTACAACGTTGCGCTCTACTTTCGGTGACAGTATCCCCTTCGAGGAAGGCCACTTCCTGAACTACGAGGCCCATCTCGGCTTCCTTCGAATCCTGGCCCTCGACACACTGATCGAGGGCCGTAGCGAGGGGGCGCTTGCCCCCGCAAGCCTCGATTGGCTCGCCGGAAAGCTGGCTTTGCCAGCGCGTGGACCGACACTTCTGCTGCTGCATCATCCGCCCTTTCCCTCAAGTATCGCTTCATTGGATCGCGCTGCGTTGACCGTCGGACGCGAGGAAATGGTGGAGATACTACGGGCCTATCGGGCGCCACTTTTCATCCTGGCGGGCCATATCCACCGGCCATTCCAAGCGGTCTGGAACGGCGCCTATTGCGCCGTCGCTGGCAGCCCCGCCTTTCAGATCGCACTGGATCTTGCTGTATCGGAGCATGAGCCCGGCCAGGTGAGCGAACCCTATGCCTATTACGTCTACCGAATCGATGAGACCGGCAGTTTCACCGTTCACACGCGTTTCGTAGCCCTTGATTGAAGGAATGAGATGTTGAACAACCAGTACGCTCGGGTAAATTCCATTGCCGTGGAGGCGGGCGAGATCGCTATGCGGCATTTTCGCACGATCTCGACGCTGGGCGTGGAGTCCAAGGGGCCACAAGATCTCGTCACCGTGGCCGACCGTGAAGTCGAGGAATTCATCTGCAGCGAATTGAAGCGCGCCTTTCCCGACGACAGCGTCTTTGGGGAGGAGGGGAGCGCGGTTACCGGCACCTCCGGCCGCACCTGGGTCATCGACCCGATCGACGGAACCTTCAACTTTGTGCGCGGTAGCAAGGACTGGGGCATTTCCATCGGCCTTCTCGAAAAGGACGGCCCGGCGTTCGGAGTGGTCAATGCACCTGCGCGCCGCGAGGTCTTTTCCGGCGGCCGCAGGAGTGCCGCATCGATAAACGGCGAAAAGCTCCCGAGCCTGCGCGCATTCGACCGGAAAACCGCGGTAATCGGCGTTGGCATTCACCCCACCATCCCGAAGGAAGAGGGCCTGAAACTGCTCGCTGGAATCGTCAACGATTTGAACGTGGCCTACCGCGTCACCGGCTCGTCCGTGATCTCTCTGATCGACATCGCGACGGGGGCCGTCGACGGCTATGTCGGCCGCGGCATCCCGTGCTGGGACATTCTAGGCATGCTGCCGGGCCTGGAGCAATTGGGCATCGTGACGACGGTTGACTGGCGGACCGCCGGGCTTGCGTCGAAGCTCGACTTCGTCTGCGGAAACGCGGGAATCCTGGCAGTCGCCAAGCGTCTTGACTGATAGGCGTCTTCCCGTGCCCGCCGCCGGGGTAAGGATACCAAATTGGCCTCGTTGATCGCCCTCATAAGCCTCTTTGGCGCAATTGCCCTGCTGTTGTTTGGGCTTGCGCAGGTGAAAGACGGCGTCTCGCGAGCCTTCGGTGCGCGGCTCCGGACTGGTCTTGCGACTGGCACCAGAAGCAGCCCGCGCTCTTTTCTGGCCGGTTTGATCGCCACGATCGCATTGCAAAGCTCGACGGCGACCGCGCTCATGGTCGCCTCCTTCGTCGAGCGGGAATTGGTCAAGCCGCGGATGGCACAGATCGTTCTGCTCGGCGCCAATGTCGGGACCGCCATCACCGCCTGGATCGTCGCCACCGGCATCGAATGGCTGTCTCCTCTCGTTATCCTTGTCGGTATCGTGCTCTATCGCAGCGGGTCTTCGGGCCGACAGGGCGGCGGCACGGCGCTCGTTGGCATTGGCCTCATGCTCCTATCTCTCCATCTTCTAAGCGGGGCGACGGAACCGATGCGCCAGTCACCTGCACTGGCCGCCTTCGTCGGCTTACTTGACAATGCCTTGCCGGTAGCGCTCGCCCTCTCGGCAGGCATTGCCTTCCTGTCGTCCTCCAGCTTGGCTGCGGTCGTCTTGATTTTGTCGCTTGCCTCGACCGGTATCCTGTCTGAGGGCCTCGTCATCGCACTCGTACTCGGGGCCAATCTGGGCGGAGCAATCCCACCGGTCATCGCATCACTCGCAATGTCGCCATCCGCCAAACGCGTGACGCTCGGCAATCTGATCGTGCGCGCCACGGGCTGTGCCGTCGCTCTTCCGCTTTCAGGATACGGTGCTGCGCTCATGGAAGTGCTGCCGCTTGCTCCAGAAAAGCTGCCGGTCGATGCCCATCTCGCCTTCAACTTAATACTCGCCGTGGTTGCTTGGCCCTTTTCCCGGCTTCTATCGCGATTGATGCACCGCCTCGTGCCCGATGTGGCGCACGTTGTGGATGGGCCCAAATATCTCGACCCAGTCGAACTTTCGACACCGGTGATCGCACTTGCCAGTGCAACACGCGAAACGCTCGGCGTTGGCGACCTGATCGAGCGCATGCTGGTGGGGGCATCCGAAGCTTTCGAACAGAATGAACCTGCTAAACTCAAAGCTATTCCCAATTTGGAGAAACGTGTCGATGGCCTGCAGCAAGCGGTGAAGGTCTATCTCTCCAGGCTCGGGCGCCAGGGGCTCAGCGAAGAGAACGGGCGCCGTGCGATCGTCATCATAGACTATGCGATCAATCTTGAGCATATTGGCGACATCATTGAGAAGGGCCTCCTGCCGCAACTCTCCAAGAAGGCGTCGCTCGGCCTTCAATTCTCCGAGGACGGCTACGGCGAACTGAAGAAGCTTTTTCACCTGACAATCGACAATCTGCGTATCGCCCAGACGATCTTCGTGACACGCGACTTCAATCTCGCCCACCAACTCATGGAGGTGAAGGTCGAGGTGCGGCGCATGGAAAAACAGTCCTCCGGCCGCCACCTGGAGCGATTGCGTGACGGCCGTATCGAAAGCTTTCAGACGAGCTCGCTGCATCTTGACATATTGCGCGATCTCAAACGCATCAACGCCCATATCGTGTCGGTGGCCCACCCGATCCTCGAGGAGAGCGGCCTGCTCAGCGAAAGCCGCCTGCGCCCAAACGCGGCGATAGACTGAATCACGCCCCTACAGCGGCGCATCGCGTGCGGCCGACCGCGGGATCCCAACTGGTTAGACTGTCTCTGGACACACTCACACAGCGATCCTGCGGCTCAGACCGGATCGCCTCCTGCGCCTGATGCAGTGCCGCGTCAATTTCCTTCACCGGCGGCCGAATTCTCGACATATCAAAGATACTCGGCGACATTCGTCCAAATAAATCAACATACAAACATACGAATAAACATACTTAGATTACAAATCATCTATCCTGCCATCGACTAATAACGTGACATGCACGTCACATTTTATCCCAAAACAGAAATCTTATGGTTACCAAATCATGAGGCCAACACGCAATTGTCATTCATGGGATACGGTAAAAAGAAGCGAAATAATACGAATGTTCCTCAGTTATCAAAAATCAATTTCCATTTCCTCCTAAGGCTAAACTAAAACTAAACTTCCATCGACGCTGCTACGGCAAAGATCATTCAAAACCCCAATTTCCCCAAGGAAAGAGCCACATCGTCAGGTGAACAAGCGGGGTCCAAAAAGGCTCCGAGAAGAGAAAGCACATCCCTCGTGGCCTTCTTCGTGTCATCAGTCGCGTCGGCGACCGCCATCATGTCGTAGAAGGTCAAAGGCTCCTCCCGCTCTTCTCCTTCCAAACCTTCCTGCTCCTCCCCTTCCCTGTCTTCGCTTCGTCGCCCTGCCATCTTCGCCAAAATATCCAGCCAGGCCAGCCTGGAACCAACATCGGCGAGGGGGATTTCGGAGGTCTCATCGTCGCTCTCGTAATCAACGAGCAAACGCGCCATTTCGCTGCCCAGCTCCGAATGCCCGCGCTCTTGCTGTGGAGAGCCGTCGCCTCGCCCGCATTTCGCAAGTGCCGAGAACCCCTTGATCAACAAGCCAAAAGCAGGAATGAAGTGCACCGCAATCGTCAGATTGAGGACGGCCGTGAGGATGGCCATGTTGCGCGTCAAGCTGGGATTTTCGTCGAAAACGTTGCGTCCGTGTTTCAGCAGAGGGATACCCGCCGTAAAGAACGAGATGAACATTCCAGCGCTGTATCTCATGATCCGTGTGGCCATGAATTCGGGGGAATGATTGGGGTTGAAAAACGACTCCCAGGTGAGCGACAGAATGAGAACGAAGAAGACGGAATTGTCGCCGAGCGTCTTCACATTTCCGAGCGCACTGATGAGCTGGAGAACAGCGACGCTATGAGCGTAAATGACGGTCGGCACCTTGAGCGCCCTGTCGCCCCCCCCACCGGTGCTGCTGGATTGGCTGATCTCAGTGCGGTAAAGATTGATGGCGTTGCGTAACTCGCCGATAGCTGCCTTCGCGCCAGTAACCTGGGCACGCGTCTTGTTGTCGGGGGGGGACTCTTTCTCCTGCGCTTCGATCTCCTGAAGAGAAGTCGTAAGGGCTTCGCCAATTCGTTCGACAAATGCCGCGGCGATGGCATTCTCGCTGACTGCGGGAGCCGTGGCCTTTGCCCGGCGCCGATCGAAGGCTCGCGTCACGTAGCCGCTTCCAATCGGATAGATGACATGCCCGAACAAGACCAGGAGGTTGGGAAGAATGATCGCGGCGCTCTTCCAGGGCTTGTCTTCGACGGTGATGAAGAGTTCGATAAGGGCAACAATCTGGGTTGCCGCGGAGACACCGAACCGCATGACGAGAGCGTCCCAGAACTGCCTGGAGTCACCCGTTTGACTGAGAGCAAGGGTGAGGATTTCCAGTTGCCACATGACGTTGGTCGTGGGCGCCCTAATCTTGTACGCGTTCTCCGCCGAATTCAGAATGACGCCGAGCGATCCTCCAACAACCACGGAGCTGGCCGCAGCAAGTCCCCATCTGACACTTGGAGTCGCTGCCCGCACGAGCGGGGTCATGCCTTTGATAGCGTCCTTCGAAAGCGTCTCAAAGCGTGTTTTCTCATCGGGGGAGAGCAGCGACAATTCTTCGTCGAGGGACATTTGCACCGCTTTGATCGCGTCGAAAGCCCGGCCGATCGTCGAATCGTAGTCTGTAAAGACGGCGGACGCCTCAAGGTCTTGGGCCCTGGCATTGGCAAGCATAAGTAAGGCATTCTGATCCTCGGGCGTATCGGGTCTTCCGATCGCGTCAAGCAGTTCGTCCGTTGATTTACGGGAGAGTTCGTCTTGCGCGTTGGTCGATAGCGCGGAGGCGAGAAGGCGAAGGCCCTTCTGCAAGCCGGGGCGCAAGGTTTGAAAGGAGGCGGGGTCGAACGCGGCGGGGGCGGACATGATGAGAATAGCGGGTGTTTCTGAGAGAGAGTTTGGCGTTGGAAAAATTGTTTCGTTTGATGATGATGGATCGTTGGTGATTTTGTCATCTCCACCGACGCAGAAGCTGCAATTTATAGCCCGCCAGAACTCGGCAGGCGTGCAAACGTAGCTCCGTTACGGGGACGGCTCTTCTTCGAGCACCAAACTGTGCGGCCTATGCTGCACAATCCACATTGCCAAAACGCAATGCTTTTCCGCGGAGACCGGCACATTTCATGACACACGGGTCGGCGCAGCTCGTATTCGCAGATGAAAGCTGACGCGGCCCCTACCCCTGCCAATCATAGCGCCACCAAGACAACGCATCGGCACGAATATGCACCGCCTGTCACACTGGGATCCTGCATGGCCCCGGTCAGCGGCGGCGACGCCGAAACTTGCTCAGCTGAACGCAGATCGACGCATGCACTACCCACCTCGTATTCACCAACGAAAGCTGACGCGGCCTCAGCCCCGCTGCTAAAAATACAACGCATCTGCACCGTCTGTCACACCTGCATCCTGCATGATCTCTGGCCTGCGCTGNNAGCTGACGCGGCCTCAGCCCCGCTGCTAAAAATACAACGCATCTGCACGAAAATGCGCCGTCTGACACACTGGGATCGTGCGTGGTTTCCGGTCAGCGGCGATGACGCCGAAACTTGCTCAGCCGAGCGCAGATCGACGAAGTCCATTTTCCCGACAGATGAAGGTCGCTCCAACCAAGGGATGAACGCGCGCCTACAAGAAGGCCTCGCCTCCCCCCTTCATGGGCAACAATCCAAACCATCCGTGCTCACCTCCTCTCTTCCCCTCAACACTTACGCCTTCCAAAAATTTTTTCTGACTACTTTCCATCTCCCCATCTTTCATCATGCCTGCCGAGCTTCCGATCAACAAGGTGCCCGTGATTTCGGCCCTGGGAATGGGAGCCCGCCGATACGAAACCACTTCGCTCACCCAGGGCCAGCTCGATGGGATGATCAAGCAACACAGCCTCCCCAACATCTTCGCGGCATGGGCGCAAGACCCGGCGAGCGTCAGAAGCCACGGCCCTCAACTGGCACTCCATCGGCTCCTATTTGACTGGTCTCGCGGCATTGACGACAATAGCGCCCAAGCGTGCGCGGCCTTGCAGAAAGCCGGCTTCAATTTGGGCGAACGGGACGTTACCAAAACCAAAGACCGCGAATTCATTGCGGCGCACCCGATGAGCACCGGCCGGTTCCTACCTGGAGAAAGCCTCAAGATCGCCACGACCTCTTGGCTGCAGCTCGTCGGCAAGAAGCGGGTCATTCAGCAAATCTCCGATGGCCAGTTCACCGGTACCCAGCACTCGACGAATGAACCCATCGAGCTATATGATACGCAACTCCGCCATGCCTTGGTGGGGCCGCCTGGCTACAACGAAATCGTGGACGCACGCAACTGGGACGGCGGCGACTTCATCATCTACGCCTGGCAAAACTTGCAGCGCCAGCTTCCGCAGATCCTGATCCAAACCTATCCATACAACCTCAAGACGTACAATGAATTCGAGGCCTACGTTCTCAACATTCGCCCAATGCAGACCGGTTGGCAGAGTTCCTTCAATATGACTTCCTGTGTGACCGCCGAAACGCTTCTGATGATGGCGAACACCATTGCCGCTCAGTCCGAGTTTCCGATTGCCGATACGAGCGTCCGCAATCTCGAAGCCATTCTCGAGGACTATTACACCCCCTGGATGCAGCAGCCCTGGAAGATATTCGCCGCCAACTTGGGCATCGGCGACGCCGGAAACTGGCTATCCGATGATGAACAAAGTGCGACGCATCCCGAGACCGGATACGTCTTCAAGAAGTCCAACGTCATCGAAACGATCAAGGCGATCAAGGCAATCAACAACTACAATGCCCGCCTGCGTACCGAACATCCCCACGTCATGCGCATCGCCATGGCCCGGACCGCCGACTTCTACCACGAGGGAAAGCCCTACTTCTTCTCAATGGCCACTGGAAAGCCGGTGGCTTGGCCCGAGGAAGGAACCGAGGAGCGATACCTCACAGACGCCGCTGCCGGCATCCGCTACGCCTTGGAGAAGGCCGACGTCGTTATGACTGATGATCCAATCAGCTGTTTCGAAATCATTGCAGGTAAAGTTTGAGTCTTGGTTGGAGAAGGGGTTTGCGCTTGGCTGGTCATGGGTATCCTTACTGTCTGCTGGATTTATCACGTATTTGTATTGAAATGGAATTTGAGATTCGCGCTTTCGCGCTTTACCGTAAACTTTCGTGTGCGCTCGGTGAAACCGTCCAAAGCCGGTTTGTCCTCGGCAGACCCGATGCCCGAATTTAATAATTAGACTAGGATTAGCCGGAAATATTCTGATGTTTACATCAGGATCTATCCTGCCATCCAATATCATTGCGGTGCTTCCGCAGCTTGGCCTGCTTACCACGCCGTGGCGCTGGGACGCGGAAGTTCTCTATCACGAAGGCGAATATTCATCGCGGTGGGCAGCGGTTTGTCGGCCAAGTCCGGACTGATGGCCGTAGCCTTGGCCACCGCTCGCTGTACGATATGGGTCGCTCCGAAACGCGTCAGGCGCTCGTGGCGGGCGCCGATAAAGATCGGTCATGGCTCGTGTTTCGCGATTCCGCGTTCGCCCAACAAGTTCGCCAGCGATCGCACCAGATCCTGAGGAACGGGGATGACGCGGTTTCTGCGTCCTTACCGTGCAACAGCACTTGTGGGTGCTGTCGCTTTAACTGAAGGTCGTTAGAGTTGATGCCGATGGCTTCGGAGAACCGGCAACAGACGGGCGAGACTATCGGGATCGAGCGTCGACGGAATCGTCAGGCGACGACCGTTCACCAGATCGACCGTGATCTGAGCATCGCCACCCGACACAAGTCTTGCCCTCACATCGCAATGCGAGGCTTCCGGCGGCGAAACCGCCAGCGGAACAAAAACTTGCCGAGAGGAACCAACCAGAAGCCCGCTGCGGTATTCCCGACGCCAACGGGTCAACAATGACCGAGATAGTCTGTAGCACCGTGCGGTTGCAGAGAAAGCGGTGTTCTGCTCGCACCTTTACAGTGAATCTTGGATGCGGTGTTGGGGAACGCAGCCTTGATGGACACGACCACTATGCGCCGATATTGTTGAAAAAATCGGCATTGCCGATGCTTGGGACGCGTGATTCCTGCTGCGCGGGATCGATGGTCACCTCGATCTCGATAGCGTTCGAGCACAGTTGAAGCCTTTCTATAGCAACACTGGTCGGCCCTCAGTTGATCCTGAGCTGATGATGCGAATGCTGATCATCGGCTACAGCATGGGTATCCGGTCGGAACGGCGACTTTGCGAGGAGGTCCATCTCAATCTCGCATATCGGTGGTTTTGCCGCCTTGGCCTGGACGGAAAGGTACCGGATTATTCCGGCTTTTCGAAGAACCGTCATGGCCGGTTCCGGCAAAGTTATATCCTCCGGCACATGTTTGAGACTGTGGTGGAACGGTGCCTTGCCCAAGGGCTGGTGGGAGCAGAAGGCTTTGCGGTTGATGCCAGCCCGATCGCGGCGGACGCCAACAAGCAGCGTTCGGTGCCCGGCACTGAATGGAAAGCCGAAGACGATGCTGGCCGCTCGGTTCAGGAGTATTTGGCGGTTCTGGATGACGCTGCTTTTGGCGCTGCCTCGCCGGTGACGCCGAAGTTCATTTCGCAATCCGACCCGGCAGCTCAGTGAACAGGTGCTCATAAGGGGCATGCCTTCTTCGCCTAACCGATCATCCCTACCGGAAAGATGCTGCAACAGCCCGATGAACAGTTAACTGGCCGAGTTTTTCAACGATATCCGCCAATAGCAGCCAAACGCAAACACTTCGATCATGACCGAAGCTTCGCTTCCTGGAAGCTGCAATAAGGGCCAATCACCATTGGAGCCCACGTCATGACATCTCTATTAGCATCTAAGACGGCACCATTTTTCGGCTGGTACGTGGTCGCTGCGACCTTCGTCCTCGCAATATTCGTTGGGGCGAGCTTCGCCGAGATCGGCCAATTGCTTCGCCACCGGAGCATCGACAGCACAAGGATCTATGCCAAGCTCGATATCGAGAAGCTGCGCGAACTGAGCCTCCCTTGGCCGGGAGGTGTCCAGTGAGCCGGCTTCGCACTGCGCTCAAGCGCTATGTCGGCATGCGCCGACACGTCCATGCCGCCCAACTTGGCTTTCCACTTATAGATGCTGGCATCGCTGACGCCGTGCTTGCGGCAAAGCTCCGAGACCGGCGTGCCCGCCTCGTCTCCTTCAGAATGCCGATAATCTGTTCGTCTGTGAAACGGCTGCGCTTCATTAGCGCATGACATAAGGCATGGACTTAACAGTTTGCGGAAATAGCAGTAAATTTTCCACCGATCTTCGATAGATGGCTGGAAGACGAGCCGCGATGACGCTTTTTCATCGGGCTTTTCGGTCCATTTTGTCGTCATCCGCCTTCTTTTGGCGGATTCCGGGCGCGATTATGCCGTCGTCAGCAGCTTTGGAAGCCTCACCAGATTATAAGCGGTGGCTGTCAGGGTGAACATCCAGCCGACGCGATCCTTTCCGCGATGGCGGGTCTTGCGCATTCCGCCGCTTGTCTTGGCCCAGCCGAACACTTCTTCGATGCGCTTGCGGATGCGCTGACTGACGGCGTAGCCGGAATGATGGGTGGTTCGACCGTTCTATGGCCGAGCGTCGGTTCGCCGTGTTCTGGGCGACGTGTGGCGTCACCTTGATGTCCCGCAAGGCGGCAACGAAGGCGGCAGTATCGTAGGCTTTGTCTGCAGCCAATGTGATGCGATGACGACCATCCATGCGGCCCAGCATATCCAGAGCTGCCTCGCGCTCTGCGGTTCCACTCGCCTGGGTCAGCGTGGCGGCGACAACCAGACCATTGCGATTTTCCATTGTCACGTGGCCCATGTGGCAAAGTTTGGCCGCCTGACCACGGGCCTTCTTGTAAAGCCTGGCATCCGGGTCGGTGGTCGACGCGTGAGTTGCGTTGCTGCGCTTCTCGCCGTGGAAATCGCGCTCGGGGTTGCGGCCTGCGGCCTTTGGCGGCTGTTTCGCTTCAGCGCCAGAGCCGCTGTCGTCAGGGTTGCCACCATCCGTGTCGTCCTTGGGCTTGAAGCTTTTCATGCTCGCCCAGGCTTCGATCAAGGTTCCGTCCACCGAGAAGTGCTCGTCTGACAAGAGAGCCTTAACTCGCGGCTGGCTCAGCAACGCGGCCAGGAACTTGGCTGCGATGTCGCCCGCCAAGAGGCGCTCACGGTTCTTGGTGAACACGGTGACGTCCCAGATCGGTGCGTCCATCGCCAAGCCGACGAACCATCGGAACAGCAGATTGTAGTCCATCTGCTCCATCAGCTGACGCTCCGAGCGGATCGTGTAGAAGGCCTGCAACAACAGCGCGCGCAGCAGCTTCTCTGGCGGGATCGACGGACGGCCGATCCCTGAATACATCGCCTCGAAATCCGGGCACAGAACGTCCAACGCCTCGTCTACAATCGCCCGGATTGCCCGCAGCGGATGGCTGCTCGGAACGCGTGCTTCGCAGCTCACATAAGAAAACAGACCCGCCGTCTGGATATCACTGCCGCGCATGTCCTGCTCCTCCCGACCAATCACTCAGGCAGGGAATCACGGCAGTCCGATCGCTGCAAGCGCCTTTTTCCGCATACTGTTAAAGCCAATCAGCAAATTTGGGCAGACGGCCTTCGGCGGAGGAATACATCTCTGCAGCGCCCATGGCGTGAAGAGGAGTCCCTGCCGGGACCGAGGCTGGTCCATTCCGCTAAGACCGTCGCACCACGAAGATAGCTCGGAGCGTGCGAGACATACATTGGAAGGACTGTCCCGCGAAGCCCCATGATGCGGCGACCCATGTCGACCGCGTAGACGACCATGCTCCCGGCAAACAACCGCCTGCACCCAAAAGGCGCTTGCAAATCTCGCTATTAGACGACGGTCTTACACCTCGGCGGCCTCGTCTCGGCATACAACTTTGCGCGACGTCTCAAGACGCTCAGAGGCCCCAGGTTCTGTGAATTCGTCTGCAAGGTCTGGACTTCGAGCCAGAGAGATTCATCCTCGATCCAATCCACCCAGATGCCGGGACTGACCGACTAGGCTTCAACCATGGCATCTAAAATTAGCGAGCTCGGCAGAGCGGTCCGCCATAAGAATGTCTTCCATAAGTCCGATCTGAAGGCTGCGCGACAGCCGGGTGCCCGTAAGCACACGAACGAACAAACGAACCCACAAACAAATAAACAAATAAACAAAGATTACCATCACCCTATCCTGCCTTCCGAAATAGACTTAGCGGCTTGGCGCCAAATCCCGCTCCCAAAATAGAGACCGCCGAGAAAAACTCACGTGACCATGCCAAGACGGACTATCGGATTCATATAGCCAAAAAAACCAAACCATAGAACGGCAGATCACAGGCCCACCACCAGGAGTTAGGTATGGCCTCTGCATGAATATTCGTCATCTTTAGAAAGATCTGATATTTGAATTCGAGCGTGCTCGTTCGGGCAGATCACGGGTACAGAGAAATTGCTTATGGGTTGATTCAAAAATCGCACTGTGATCTCGGTTGAAAAAAATCAATTGAACTAAACAGACGATATCTAGCTGCATTCAATATCCCTTCCTTATTCCGTCTCTGAGCCTGTCTCCATGGCACTTTCAGCAGCTTCCCCTTCCACATCCTCATCTTCTTCGGCCCCACAAGAGGCAGCCACCGCTGCGAAAAAACCGTTGGACAAGTCGTATATCCCCCGTCGCGCCCCGCCCTTACCAACCGAAGTGTTCACACGGACCTGACCCGACTTGCTGTTATCTGCCAAGATGTCGAAAGTTGCAGTAGGCTTCTTCCGAGACAAAGGGGAGGTGACCGAGGACGAAGGGGGGAGGTGTTTTTTTGGCGCCGGCTTGGTAACGCGGTAGGGAGCGGCAGTTCGGGAGCCACGGGCTGCTCCACGCTTCGGCAGACCCCGGGTCGATTGCTGCGAAGACGGAGGTGCGGGCTCTTCGTCTAGGCGCCTGGAAGCGAGGATTGGGAAGGTGTCCGACAAAAATTCTTCGATATTGTCGCGCAGAAGGCCAAGTTTTTTGATGAGGGCCAAGGCATCGTGTTCGCTAAATTTCTCCTTCGGCTCGGTTGCGTTGAGGGCAGCGATGTATGTGCGGATTTCGGTACGGTCGCGCGGGTCGAATGCTTTGGCTAGAGCCAGAATTCTTATGCGCTTGTGGAAACCTTCGGGTCCTTTGGGGAGATGCGCGTCGAGGATCTCGCTCACCGCGGCAAAGACGCTGTCCGTCGCTCGCGAAAGGGATCTCTCGTCGTCGGTGATGTGCTTGTGGGCTTCGTGAGCAAGATATTCTACGCAATAGCCAACAAGTTCGTCTTTCGCCTTAATTCTCTCTGACTCGATTCCGGGGCGCTTAGCGCTCTCGAGCGATCGCGCCGTCTGAACGAGAAAAGAAAGTTGGCCGATCATCTCGGCGGTCGTTTTTTGATGAGAATCCATTGTGAAGCGCGATGGAAGGGATTGGGATCGTGTTGGGTATGAATGGACGTTGGCGTGATGTTCCGTTGAGCAACGAGGTCGCTGTGGTGTTCTCGAAAGTGGCGGATGGAGACGGGCGATTGCGGCCCTAGATAACTCTCCTCCGCTGAACCCACGTCAGCCCACCCCACCCTCGGCGTGTCCGCGCCCCTTGCGCGATTATGCAAACAGGGTTGGTAAGATGACGCGGGGCTTACTCCGCCCGCTCGTATCACAATAGCCGTACATCGCCGATCGTGGGAAAAGGTTTGGTGCCAATTTAAAACTCGTATCCGGCACATACCCCTGCGTCTCAGACGGGACCACCGCCGCCGACCCCACGTCGGCGTCTCCCGGACCCACATGCGTAAATTGCGCAAACAGGGGTGAGATGACGCGGGGCTTACTCCGTGATACTCGTGGCACAACAGCTGCACGTCGCCGATCGTAGTGTGGTGCCAATTTAAAACTCGTATCCGGCAAACACCCCTGCGTGTCACACGGAACCACCGCCGCCGACGCCACGCCGGCGTCTCCGGACCCACATGCGTAAATTGTGCAAACAGGGGTGAGATGACGCGGGACTTACTTCGTCCCGCTCGTGGCACAACAGCGACACATCGTCGATCGTAGAAAAAAGGTGTGGCGCCAAAATTAGAAACCTTGCATCCGGGCGCTCCCGCCGGTGTTCGATCTGCAGGTGAGCGAATTTTCAAGACAATCGGCGACACCTTGATGGAGGCAGCAAAGCCGACGGCGATCGAAAATGCGCCCAAGCCAATGTCAGCCAAATTTTGATATTAGCGTCTCTTCTCCGCGGCACGGCACCTCTGTGAGTTTGCCTCTCTATAAGAAGCCTCGAAAGCCCTCTCCCTTCCCTTCCCTTCCCTTCCCTTCCCCTCTCACAATCCCCAGCCACGCATCGTATCCCTCTATCCTCTACCATTCTCATCCAATACGCTCTTCGGCAACATCATGCCGATCAATGTGGTTCCTGCCCATCCGGACGATGAGGAAGATTCCCGGCACCCTACCGTTCCCACGGTTTACACGTACCGTGGTTCGCGATCCCGGCGCTCCCCGAACCTGCAGTACCGCCCGGACGCTCCTACCTTGTCTTCCCCTTTCTCGTTATCGCGACAACGACGGCAGACAGCCCCCCCCTCGTTTCAGCACCAGCAACGCCCTCCGTACGACGACAACCAGCACCCGAGCCTGGATTACCAACCACACGCCCCTCCGAGCACGCCACCTAATGCTTATCGCAACCCAGACGATCGTCGTCTCTACAGGGAACGGGTTTCGGTTATACAAGTGGAGCCTACCTTCTCAGAGCCCCAATTGCGACGCGAGAGCACGGCCTCCTTTTTTGATCCCGAAACGGGGACAAGTATTCCAGATCCGCAGGGTGTGGATGCTATAGTTGAGAGGCTCAAAACGTCCAGAAAAGAGGGTGGCAGGATTTATTACAAAGTGCCACCCAGAGAACTAGGGAATTTTGTTGAGCTTAGTGGACTTTATGACGGGACGGATCAGTGTAGCGGATGGTATCTTCCGGAAGAGGCAAATACGTACTTCATAGATGCCGCAGATGAACTTTGGGAGAGATGGAATCATCAGGGATAGGTTTAATTAATGTACCTTAATTCATATTTCTATTTATAAAACCACGCACACCAAATTGAATCTGCTTCCACCGTCAAGAGTACTCACCACGCGTCACATCCCGGAAACTGGGGTTCAGCTAAAATCTCATATGACATGAACACGCTTACATAAGCGTCGAACACTCGGGTCAAAAACCGCCCAAAAATATCGCCGGCCTCAGCGCCTAAGAAATTGCATTCTGATGTTTACATCAGGATATATCCTGCCAGCCATCATGCCGTTGCGGCGTTTCCGCGCTTAGCCTGCTGGCCACGCCGTGGCACTGGAATCCACGCCGTGGCACTGGAATAATGCGCGCGCGATCTCGGCCGCTGGCTGATCAATGCTCGAACGCAGCTTGCCGCCGGCCAGAGCACCGGAATTGAGGGTATGAACCGCGCCTTGCGGTGCGGATGGTTTTGGATCACGAAGCCGGATGTTCATCGCGGTGGGCAACGCTTCCTCGGTCGCCGCCAAGATCGGTTGCACGGCGCCAACGCTCCATTGGGCGGCCCAGCGCTTCTACGCACTCTAAAGTATCCGTTTTTGGTCAAGCCGGTTTTGGCGCCGTTTCTCTGCTCTCTGATGAGGGCGTTTGCGAGAACGATGGGTTTTCGCATGACGACCGTGATGGCGAGTTTGGATGGTTTTCAGTGAGCAGCCTGTATTTGGCTTTGAGGTCCGGATTGAAGCGGCTGCAAGAGGGCCGGCATGCAGAGCGCCTGGCGCACGATGGCCCTGCCGCCGGCGATGATGGCGCGTCCGCTCCATCGCCCGGACTGGCGGCTCATCGGTGCCAGCCCGCACTGAGACGCGGATGCCGGGAATGGACACTACGGCCACTTGGCTGCGATTCGCGCCTCGATGGTTTGAACCGCTCCAAGCCCCTGAACTGGCGGGCAAACTTGCGAAGGATCAGACCGTACAAATCCGCACTGGTGAGCGATCACGGTGGATCGCTCGTAGAGAAAGCAATAATAGCCTGATTCACTGAGCATGCTGTCAACAACAATATTGATGCCATTTGGTTACGAATGTAACTCTTTTTTATTGGCATTCGCCGCACCGTGGGATTAAATTTCGTTATATATTCGTAAATTATAGATAAAATATATGAAATCCCAGTTATTGTATCGATCAGTCTATTTTCTTTGACAAGAGTTATTGATGGATTCTTCGATATTCTCCGTAGTTTGCGGTAAAAAACGTAAGCGATTTCGTGAATTCGAATCCGAAAGCATGCAGGAGAGATCATGCCGGAAAGCAGCGATGAAGAGTGGCTACCAGCGCGCGGACGAGCCAGAGGGCGCGCAGGACAGCCAGGTGCTGCGCGCCAGAGTGCGCATGAAGCAGTCGGCCCTGAAGCTGATGCTCAATCGCGCATAGCTCGCGCTCAAGCACGAGCTGATAGGGCAATTGCAGAGATCCAGGAGCGGTTCGAGCAGGATGTAGATTACTTGCAACAGCAAGCCGACGCTGCCGAATATGGTGCAATGGTCCGAATTCAGGAAGCTGAGGAGCTGGACGCTGCGGCTGCACAGCGTGTAGATGCTCTCAATCCCGCGCCCCCTCCCTATCCAGATGCTGGAGCGGATCCCCCGCCAGCTTACTCGAGCCAAACACCCGCGCAGCGCGAAGGACTGATACAGCAACAGCAATTGCACAATGCAGAGCGACGGCTCAATCAACAAGCCGTTCAAATAGCAGCATTGGAGCGTCATCTTGCGGAGCGCAATGCGCAGCTTGATGACGCACACCGCTTGCGTTCGGATCGGGATACGGCGCATACCGCCTCAGATAGCGAGAAAAGTTCCCCCCAATCGATAGCAGAACAAGGCGAGGGTTTGCCGCATACAGTTTCGGAGCAACACCCAGTGAGACTCCACCCCGTTAGCTCGCGAGACTCTCCCAATTACGAATCCAACGTTGTGGACAGTCGGACGGGTGTAGACGGCGGGGCTGCGACAGAGGGCAGAATATCGAGCACCGCCAGCACCGATTCACAGCAATATCATCAGCTGGATTGGGATGATTTGCGGCAGGCTCAGCAGGCGGAACTGCAAGGCGGGTCGGGTCTTGGAGCGGAAACCGATTCAGCTCCAAACTCGCAGGGCCTTGGCCCCGCTCGGGAACCCGGCTCCCCGGTGGGACGTGGCCCTATACGGCGGCTTTCGCAAAGCTATGGTTCTCCCGAACGGGAGAGACGCGCTTCTCATATCCTTGAAACCGACACCGGCCATGCGGATCCTGCAAGTCAGGACCATTCCAGCGCGATAGAAAGGGCATTTCAAGCGTCGTTGGCTCATTGGCAGCATAGCCGACAACCGGACTGGGATGATTTGCATGAGCTTCGGCGGGCGGCGCAGCGAAGTGTATTGGGCTCTCTAGCCGAGACGGATTCTGCACCAGAATCGCAAAGCCCTGGCCCCGCCACAAGACCCGACACTTCGGAAAGACCGCTCTCGCAAGCCTATAGTTCCCCCGAACGGGGGAGCCCCGCTTCTCCTATCCCTGAAATGAACATTGAAGGGCGAGAACAGGACCAATCTCTCGCAGAAGAAGAGGCGTATCAAGCTCTGCTGGAAAACTGGCCGCACAATCGGCAGCCGGATTGGAGGGATGTCGAGCAATATCTTGAGGATCAACAGGGATTACAGGCCGGGACGGATCCTCTAGCGAGTGCAGACCCTCCTCACACCGAGCTGGGTCAAAGTCAAGATTCACAGGCTTCTGACTTAGAAAGGGACTCCTACCCTACTCAACAAAACCGAAACAAACGCGCGCGTTCGGAAGATAGTGGGGACAGCGAACAAGGTCCTGCTCAACGCCCGCGGCTGGATCAGCGGGACCGGTCGCGTTCGCTGGGCAGAGGCTGACGTACTTGCGCCAGATGACGCCGTTGAGATCAAAGAGATGGCCGCCAATCGAGTTAATGTGCCCTGCCGAGGCAGCGATTGCGGCCCGGCCCTCGCACGCGCTCCAGGGAAAGGAGCGCTCTTCCAACAACACTTGTCCGGCAAAGCAATGCAAGACTTGAGTGAAGGAAGCACACAAGAACCCTTCGGCGGCCATCATCAAAACAGGGGTGCGCCGTGAGGAGCCTGTATTCTGCTCGGTACGCGGATCGAATTTCGCCAGCACCTGAATCCCGGGGCGTGGCCCCGGCCTGCAGCAATCGCCGCAAGGACCTTCGAGCAGTGGCGAATAGACATGCTCTTCGCGCGCCCATAAGATACCAAGCTGCATCTCTCAATCTTCACGGCGCACCGGCACCAGACTGTCCGGGATCTGCCATATCACATCCGTTGGTACGGCAAGATTTTGAAGTTGGGTGACAGGTTTGCCGTCGATTTCTCCGATAAGCGCCTTTGTGAGTTCCCGCCCGGCTTCACGCACATCTTCATGAACGATGTGGTACTGCTCTCTGAATATAGGCAGCTTTTTGAATAGCTGCTTGGTGACGATATCGACTTCTCGTCCCGGAGATGCTCCTGCATCCGCCAGGCCGGCAATGACTGCAAGTAGCGCACCACCGGTTCCGCTGACACCGCCAGAGCTGCTGACGATGCCATCCGGATGGAGGGGTTGCTTCAAAAGGTCCCGAACGGCGTATCTGATCTGCTCGATGGAATTGTCGTTCGTGACGACGTGGAATGGCACTTCCTCCAGACCGCAAGCTCTCAACTCCAACCGGAATCCCTCGCGCATATGGTCGTGAAAGCTCAGGTCCGCCGGCGGCGCAAGCAACGCTATCCGCTTCCGTCCCAAATTGGCCAGCCTTCGCACCGCGATCCTTGCAAAGGCTTCGTTATCGAAATCGTAAAAGGGATGCTGCACTCCCGTGAATGTTCTTCCGTGTGTTGCAAACGGCATGTTGTGCTCAAGCATGTAGCGGACACGCTCGTCATCCGGCTCGATACGGGAGATGATGATGCCGTCTACCGACTCCGTTTCGACCAGGTAGCGGATCGGCTCCATGGGATCTTTCAGCCTTGAATAGGGCGTGACGATGAGATGGTAGGATGTATCTGCCAGGGACTCGGTGATCCCGAAGATCATTTCGGACACGAAACTGCCGACCTGTTCCTGGGTATCAAGCACAAGGCTAATGACATTCGTCTTGCCGGTGCGTAGGCGCAGACCTGCCCGATTGGGATGATAACTGAGATTCCGCGCCGTCTCCTGAACCAACGTCCGCGTTTTAAGGCTGATTTTCTCGTCGTTTTTTAATGCGCGGGATACGGTGGTGACACCGAGGCCGAGGGCCGTGGCAATCGTCTTCAAAGTGGGGTGATTACCGCGCTTAGCCAACCGTGGTCCCTTTTTTCTCGCTCATTTTATCACTTTACCTTGGGCGGGTCGGCAGAGCCGACGGAGTTTAAATTGCACGGTCGCCGCTTTGCAAGCTTCAGCGATCGTGCAGCGGCTTGCCAAGAGCAGCGCTTGCCGAAGGACTGCACAAACCTAGAGGCGAACCTGAGCGCAAGTCCGTAAAACACCGCTTGCGTTCGAGCGTCAAGGATCGCCCGTCTTGTCGAGCAGCAGCGGCGCAATCCGTGCGCGCTGCGTCTCGCTTGAGTCAAACCCTTGCATGCCTGTCTCAACCGTCTCGTCAAAAATGTGCCCCTATGAATGGAGATCAACCCAAAATGGAATTCGTCCCTGCCAAAACACTTGGGGCCTGCAAGGGAACTGAACTCTCGACCCTTAAAGTCCACCGAACGGTGCACCCTGGGAATGCCGATGGAACTTTCCTCGTCGCCCGGAGTTCATTGGACATATCCAATGTGTATCGTTACAACTAGGATGTAAATACATTGTAGGTGGCGATCTGACGGTTGAATCCACCAGAGTTTATTGCGCGGGGAGTGGGCCGGCTGGTTTTCAGCGGAGAAAGGCGCCCTCTCTGCCTGGCAACGTTCGCGTGTAAGACGACGCGCGATGTCAGGCAAAGGCCAGGGAACTTACATAGGGGGCGACATGGGAACTGTTAGAAATCTTACCAACCGGAACAATGCACCAATCCCGATCGCGACCGGTGACTACCGCAATGCGGTGGAGAAGGTCACCTCGCCCGAATTTGCCAAGCACGGAAAGCTTGCACAGCATGGCGACGAAGACCTATGCCATGCCAGCACGCTTCGCGGCGCCGGCAACACCTTCGACTACCCGGTAAGGGCCACGGTAAAAACGAGGCCAACGATGAGACGTGCCCTTGTTCGATCGAGCGTCATCGTCTTGTGCCTTGCGATGGCCGATCTCGCAGCAGCCCGGGAAACCGATATGCGGTTCGATATGCTGGCTGCTCCCGGTATGAATGGCAACTGGACCCGCCCGGTCCCGTGCTACCCGACCGAGAAGCACATCGGGCAACTCGCGAGGTCCTTGCGCATCCCGCAAATTGCGGATGAACTGCACCCGAGTTCACGGTCCCGCCGCGTTGCCTCCGCGTCCGAAGACTGGAAGAGCCTGCTTAGCAAGACGCGCATCGATCAGTTGCAGCGTTCGATCAGCCGGACGTTAAAAGATCTCACTGGCTCGCAACAACCGACCACGGGCGGCAAGCATAAGTCTGGCTCTGTTGTGCAGCGCCTGAACGATCCCGTCGCCACCACGGCAGCGTGGCAGGCCAGCCAGATCGGGGTCGAGCGGATTGCCATTCCGCGGTCACGCCCTTCGACCGTTTCCACAAGCCAGAACCTGCGGCCGGTTCCCATTCTTGCCATTAGTGAGCAAACAGAAGCCCTTTTGTTCAACCGACCTTTGACGCGTGAGACGGTGATAGCCTGCCTTGCATTGATTCTGGGGGTTCTTTCCTACCGCCAGTGGGTCAACATACGCCTGTCGAGAAGACGCACCCGATCCGAGAAGGCGATCTACGATGCAATCGCCGACCTGGCATTGGAGGGACGCAACCTTCAGGCCGATGTCAGCACAGTTCTGAAACGGGTTGAGGAGGCTTATGGTCTTTGCGCGACGTCAGTCGTCCTGCTTCAGCCGGTGACGTTGGAAGTGCAATGCGCCTATTCATCTGAGCAACAGGCACCCTTGCCGATTGAACTGATCGAGGAAGCTATTTCGGAGATCCGCAACCTTGGTGAGGAGCCGTCTGACCTGACACTCTGGCGCCACCCGAGCTCTGCGGGTCTTTCAGAAGCGGACCGCCCCACAACCAGTGGCTCACCCCCTGATGCCGTCACATCAGTGGTCTGGATTGGCGATCGCATGGGCGCGATGTTGATCGCGCAATGCCGACCCGGTCGGCGTGTACGGTCAACGGACGCCCAGGCGTTGCAGTTCGCTACGCAATTGCTGGCGCTCGTCATCGACGGGCATTTCCGCCCAACAACGCTGCCCACGTCGAGTTCCCTCGCCCGTGCGGCGGGCGTAAACGGGGAAGAGCTCGCCGGCAGCATAGCGCATGAGTTCAACAACCTTCTCATGCCGATCATGGGCTATGCGGAGATGGCCGCCGATGCGCTTAATCCCGGCTCTTCGTCGCGCACCTATGTCGAGCGCATCCAAAGTGCCGGTGAGCGGGCAAAACGGATGATCGAGCAGATATTGACCTCCAGCAAGCAAGAGAACCCGTACAGTTCGTTCGACGCCGCCGCTGCGACGGCCGAAATTCTGCCGGACCTGAAAATGTGCATTCCCGCATCGACGGATTTGCGCGCTAGCCTTCCGGACGACCCGGTCCTTGTTCACGGCAGCGCCACTGCATTGCAGCAAGCCGTCGTCAATCTGTGCAAGAACGCCGGCGAGGCCCTCGCCGGCGGTGGCACCATTACCGTCGGCGTCACGGTGGTCGAGCAGAGCGTTCCGCGTGTCACCTCTCATGGCCGCCTTGCTTGCGGGCGCTACGTCCGCGTGAGCGTGGCCGATACCGGTCCCGGCATTCCTGCAATCGACCTGCGGCAAATATTTGATCCCTTTTTCACGACGAAGTCGCAGGAGGGAGGGACGGGGCTCGGGCTCGCGATGGTTCTTCGCGTTGTCAAGCGCTTGAACGGAGGCATCAATGTGCGCAGCGCACCCGGTTTGGGAACACGGTTTGATCTATTTTTTCCATGTCTCAGCGAGGTGAGATCGCCATTGCCAACTTGGTCCACCGTCACAGAGGGTCACCTTATCTGCAGCCTTTGATCGGGCGTCAACCTGTTTCGTCTCGGATACCGGAGACCCCTCCACTCCGACGGCCTGCCCTCGATATGCGTCTGCACCTTGGTCCAAATCCGAATGATCAGCCCATGGCGCTCGGCAGCGCAGGCCTCTTTCTCCCATCAGGCCTGCGCCGTCGCCGTCCCCGGGATGGCGAAGCCCGGTAGGGCTGGCCGGCTTTGTCGCCGCAGGTGAATGCGCACCCGTCTGCAAAGCCGCTGCACCCCCAGAAAAACCCCTTTTTGTCCTTCTTTCCAATGCGGCGCAGCGGCTCGCCACAAGACGGGCAGGAGGGAGCGCTAACCTGCATTTTGACGCCATTCTGCTTGATGGCGGCGATCTCTTCGGCAATGTGCTCTACCAGCTGCCGGATGAAGGACCGCATGTCATAGGCCCCGGCCGATATCGCCTTCTGCTGCTCATGCCATATGGCGGTCATGTCGGGATACTTCGCCGCATCGGGCAAGGCATCGTACAGTTCCGCGCCTGCCGGCGTGGCAATAATGGATTGTCCCTGTTCGGCCAAATATCCCCGGTCAAAGAGTGTCTTGATAATCGCGTCCCGTGTGGCTGGTGTTCCGATGCCACCGTGCTCCCCCTCCTTGCTGCTGTCTTTCTCGACCAGCACCCGGCGCAACCGGTTGTCGCGGATATATTTCGCAACGCTTGTCAGATCGGAAAGCAGGGACGGCATTGTGTAGAGCGCTGGCGGGCGCGTCTGCGCGCGTTCGGCAATCGCCGAAAGACACGCCCCGGTCCGGGCCGCAGCAAGAATCCGTAAATCCTCGTGCGTATCTGCGGCACTATCCCGCAAAGCCTCATTGCCGGCATCATTCTTATAGAGGCCTTTCCAGCCGAGTGCCGTTGTGACAGCCGACGTGGTGGCAAACCTGTGGCCCGCGACTTCGACCAGCACTTCGGTCAGGTCGGAGCGGTGCTTCGGCCAAAACTGTGCGATATAGGCCCGGGCGATCAACAGGTAGATGTTTTGCTCGTCGTCCGTCAGCGCGGCAAAATCCGCCATTGCATCTGTCGGAATAATGGCGTGGTGGGCGGACACTTTTGAAGAATTGAACGCCCTGCTCCGAAGGGCCGGTTCGGCGCGCCCGGCCGCGATACCGAGCAGCGGTGCAGTTTTCGCCACAGCTGCCAGCACCGCGGGTGCATCCTCGTGCTGCTCTTCGCTCAGATATTCGCAGTCCGATCGATTATAGGTGATCAGTCTGTGCTTCTCCCGCAGTGTCTGGGTAATGGCTTTTACCTCGTGCGGTTTAAGTTCCAACTTGCGCGATGCATCGATTTGGAGTTTCAGCAGGTTGTAGGGCAAGGGAGGGGCCGTTTCACTCTGCCGCGTGGCAGCAGCCAGGATTTTGGCCGGTTGCCCACTGACCCTCTCGGCGATGCGTGTTGCGTGCTCCAGATTGTTCGGTCGGCCCTCGTCATCAACCGGGTCTTCGTCGGCACATTTATAGCGGGCGGGAAAGCGAATGTCCCCGAAGGCAAACGTGCCCTGGACCTCGTAGTAGAAAACCGGTCTATGCGCGGCATTCTCCTTGCAACGACGGACGACCAGCCCCAGGATCGGCGTCTGCACGCGGCCGACACTCACAATACCCTGATAGCCCTTCGCACGGGCTGCCAGAGTGTAGCCGCGCGTGAGGTTGAAGCCATAGAGCTGATCTCCGGCGCTTCTTGCGTCAGCGGCGGCCGACAAGCCCGCGAAATCGCGATTGTCGCGCATTGCGCCAAGCTGGCGGCGCACGACTTTAATGTTGTTGTCATTGATCAGCAGACGCTGCACCGGAACGCGGCATTCGGCATAGGCCAGGATTTCATCCACCAGAAGCTGGCCTTCCTCGTCCGGATCGCCCGCATGAACAACACTGTTCGCCGTTTTCAATAGACGGATGATCGTTTTCAGCTGAGCCTGTCGTCCTGCGTCGTCGGCAGGCTTGCGGTGCCAGGGAATGTTGATGATCGGCAGGTCGTCCATCGTCCATTTTCTGTATCGCACGTCGTAGTCTTCAGGGTTCAGCAGTTTCAGCATGTGGCCGTAACACCAGGTCACACAATTGGCGCCGCAATCGTAATACCCCTCCCTGCGCTGCCCGCCGCCAAGCCCGGCGACAATGGCTTTGGCAAGTTCCGGCTTTTCGGCAATGAACAGCTGCATCGCAATATCCCTTAAAAATCACTTGTCTCTATCGCAGGCCGGGTCACGCAGCGCATGACGGAAGAACCCGCGCAGACTTCTGCCAGCTTTCGCTTTTTAGTGGCTTGCATCGCACCAGGCATCGCCGCGGCGATGCCCCGGGGCATACACCGCCGGATCAAGCCGGATTCTGCGACGGCAGGTAGATCTCGAGAACCCCGCGCTGACCGTGGCGCCGGCCGACCTGGATGACCAGATCGATGGTTTTCTTGGCATACTGGATGATCTCCCCGTGCGACATCTGAACGCCCGACCGCATGACCATGAGGGCCAAGCGGTCGAAAGCGAGTTCGGGACTATCCGCATGGATCGTCGTGATCGCTCCAGGATGACCGGTGTTGATGGCCTCAAGGAAATCGTAGGCCTCCACACCGCGAATCTCGCCTACGATGATGCGATCCGGGCGCATGCGAAGGCAGCTTTCCAGCAAGCGGGAGGGGCTGCGTGCGGACTTGTCCTTGCGGTCCGATATCAGGCCCACGAGGTTCTTGTGAGGCGGGTTTAACTCCTGCGCATCCTCGATGGTGATGATACGCTCGCAGGGATCTGACATGGACAGAAGCGCGCGTGCGACCGTGGTTTTACCGGAAGATGTGCCGCCCGATATGAGAATGTTGAACTTTTCGTCGATCACCTGACGAAACAATGTCTGCAGATCGCCAGCCTCAGCGAGATCCGCAATCGCCCGATGGCGCTCCCGTCGGGCTTCCTCGACCCTGATCTGGCCACCGTCGACAAAGGTGATGTCGCTGCTGTTCAGCGTTCGTGTCAGGTATTTGCGGATCGACAACGATACCCCGTGTTCGATTGCAGGCTCGACGACGACCTGAACACGTTGCGGATTGCCCCAGACCATCACCCGTCCCGAGACAATCGGATGCAGCGCCCCGAGCGTATTGCGCGTTTCGCCGGCAAGCTGCGCGCCCAGACGTTTGATCGCATTGGGCGAGAGGGTGACATCAACCTGCTCCATGTGCACGGCGCCCGCAGCTTCAACGAAGATCGACCCGTCTGGATTGATCGACAACTCGTTGATGCCATCATCGACAAGATACTCGCGAAGCGGGCTAAGATATTGTTCGACATAGGAAATTTCCCGGTTTGGGTGATGGAAATTCATCTGAAAACGAGGTCCCTGTTGACGAAAACGCGGATTTCCTCCCCCTGGGGAACGCGGATGACGGGAGGAAGGGAGAGATATTTCTCCAGAATGCCCGAACTCTGTTCGGCAAGCTGGCCGCTGGCATTGGCAGCCATCTGGCCGACGATCTGCTGGCCCGAGCCTCCATCCTGCCCGCCGCTGGATCCTGTGCCGCCACCGATATTGATGGTGGTGCCGCTGTTGGACTTACCACCGCCGCCGATGCTGGCCAGTGCCGTCGGAATGGCGGTGATCGTGCTGATGAGAGCGGCTGCGCCGAATTTCATCTTGAGCCGGTTGTCTACATTACCCTCAGTGCCGGCGCGGCCGAGCACATCGGTCCCGGTGGAGCCGAGCGCCACCGATTTGCCTTCCGGAGTGACAGCCCGGTTCCAGGCGATCAGGACGCGTTTCTGCGCCACGTCGACCTTGTTGTTGAACGTGCCGATCAGCACCGTGCCTGCCGGCATGAGGATCCGTTTGCCGTCAAACGAAAGGACGGGCTCGATAACCTGCGCGCGGAGATTGCCGGGCAATTCCGTATTGATCGCGGTTTCCAGCACTGCGGAGATGATCGTGCCCTGAACAACGGTTCGCGACGGATCGGCAAGGGAACTGGACTTCGATGTCTCGAAGACCGAACTGGAGGCCGCGGCCAAGAAGCGGTCATTGTTATCCTGATCCTCCGGATTTGCTTCAAAGGAGCCGAGAGAGGCGAGCGAATTGCTCGATTCATCCACAACGACCCCTTTCGATTGCCGTTGCAGGTCGTCGGTTTCTTGCTGCTCTCGCCGACGCTGTTCTTCACTCCTGGCCGCGTCCTCGGCGCGTCGCTTCTCCTCCTGCAGCCGCTGTGCCTCGGCTCGGAGCCGCTTGTTTTCCATGGCCATTTTCCGTCGTTCTTCCTCCAGTCTGTCGGCCATCTGCTGGTTGTATCGTTGCAGCATGTCCTTCACGTCACTCAGCGAGACTTCCGGTTTGTTGTTGGCACGCGCCACCGCCTCGAGTTCCTTTTTGAGCAGCTCGAAGCGTTTGCTCCATTCGACATTGGGATCGACCGTTTCGGTTTTTTCCTCCGCGTCGGCCGGCACGATAAAATCGAGTGAGGCGCCGCCCTTCTTCAGCTTTTCGACTTCCAGATCGACTTGTGACGTCTTCGGGTCCGTGTCCACTGCGACGATACCGAGTATCTGCAAGGCCGCTTTGGGGCCGGCCGCGATGACAAAACAAAGGACTGCGACAGCGGACAACATGCCGGCAAGCAGCAACCGGCCATTCTTGCCCCGTTTGCTGCCGCCCATCTGCTGAGCCCGGCGCTGCTCCAGAAGCGCATCCCGTTCTGCGGCTCGCTGCGCTTCGGCCTCCGTGCGCGCGCCATCCGTGTTGTCTGCACCGTGGTGGCCGCCCTCGTGTGTGTTATCCGTCATTGCCGCACTCCTTCCGAAGCACTTTCTCTGCCACCCGAGTGCAACTGGTCGGCTTTGGAGTCATCTCACTTGACATGGCTCGCTCCTTTTCTGCCCACCTCGGCCGTCTCGATTGCACTTGCCCGGCCGACACAGATCATCTCGTTGCCGATGCGCAGAACCCAGAAATCACTGGTGCCGTCGACAATGATTCGGTCTCCATCCGTCCGGGAATTGACCAGCTTTTCCTGCCGATCATGCCCAACCTTGAAGATTGCGGGCCTGGGCGATCCCTTGGGCAGGAAGAATGTCGTCTGCAGGGTATTGTCATGAACAGCGATCGGCCGGAAAGGCGTCTGCCCCGACACCATGTAGTTCTGGTTCACCGGCCCGCCTTTGACGAGGCTCTTGTCGACCGCGGTGAACTCCTCGGGATAGGAAAACACCGTCCGGAAGGCTTGGTCGGCGCCGGCCTTCATCCCGGCCTTGATCTCACCCGCCGAGATCAGCTCGAACGTATAGACGCGCCTGTCCGTGTAGATTGTCATATTGGTCAGCGCGTCATCGAGGATCGGCTTCAGGCTGATGACGTTGCCCATCTTCAATTTGACCACTTCCCAGGAGGCACTGTCACCAATCAAGATGGATTCGACGTTTTCACCTTCTGCAAACTGCAAGGCGGTCACGGATTTCAAATATAGATTAAGCTTATAGACGTTATTCTCGTCATAAACATACCGCTTGATACGAATATCCGCTTTAAAACCCACGGCCGCTTGCTCGGCGAGAACGGGCTGGGAGAAGCTCAAGAAGCAAAGTATTGGTAAATAAAATCTATTCTTCATGGCAAAACCAACTTTCTAATACGACTTTCTATTCGACAGTCTCCGCATCTATCCGGTAACTCAAAACGTTGAAGCCCAGCGGATTCTTCCAGACCGTCTCCAAGGTGGCGTCCTCCTTGGGTGCGAAGTCGTAGCCGACGGTCGCCACAAAGGTTCGCTGCGCCGTCCGCCGGCCCTTCTCCTCGCGATGTTTGGTAAGACGCACCCGCGCGAGCCGCGCTTCGCCACGTTTCGCAGACGGCGCGAGGGAAATCGACTTCACGACAACCCGGACACGCACATCACGGCCATAGACATTTGGCGGGTACTGTGTGGAACTCGACTTCCATATATCCGCCAGGGTCTCTGCCGCGTTTTCGGACGAGCGCGTCATCACATCGGGAATGCGCGTGCGGTTGTCGGCCGGGTCGTAGGTTTCTCGATCAACCACGTAAGACACCAGTTCAGCCTGGAGCACCGCGTCCTGCTGATCCAGCGTAGCCGGCCGCACCTGGACGATCTTCTCGGCCTCACCCGTCGTCTTGTCGACCATGATCACGAAGGGTTTTGTCTCATTGAGAGGCAGGATCACGACGAGGCAGGCGAGGCAAAACAGGGCGACCGCGACACAGCCAATAGCAATTTTCGCCCAATTGTTGCGCTGCTGCTGCAAGGTGAAGAATATTTCATCTTCAAACGCGTGTTTCGTTTCCTGGATTCCCATAGTTTATCCAATCGACATTTGCTTGAAAAAGAGAATTGAAAATATCTAAATTATCAAATTTACAGAGTTCCGAAGATTATCCGTCGTAATCATCCATGCTATATCCTCGGCTATTCTTGCGCCGCGGCGCCTTGCCTGTCTCACTTCCCGCCGACCCCTTGGTGCGCCCGGCGAGGCGATCGTCTCGGCGGTTCTGACGGGCGATCGCGCTTTGGCGCATGCCGCTGATGGTTGCCCACAGGATCCGACCCGGGGATGCGCCTGATTTACGCGCCGCATTGGCCACTTGAGCACCATCGCGCATGCGCTGGCCCGCACTGTGAAGCATCGCAGGCGACCGCATTCCCAACGAGGTCATCGCCCGGCTCATTCCGACACCGGCTGCGCCAACGGCGGACCCGGCAATCGCCTGTCCCATTTCCGGCAATTTCCACAACAAAATAAATGCGGCAATCATGACGCAGCCAAACATTAAGTAAGCTTGCTTATTGTCGCTTCCAGCGTCGGACTGCACAAGCACTTGGCTTGCAATATAAAGGACAATTGAAATCAACGCCGACAACAGCAGTGGTATAACAAGAAAACTCAGAACAAACCGGGACCAAGCCTCAAAGTACTGCCGCGTCTGCTCCATCATCAGCATGCAGATGGCAAGGGGTGCCAGGCTCAATGCCATCATGAAACCAATACGCGCGATCATGACGACAATTGTCGCAACTGCGGTCCAGGTACCACCGATGATACCCATGACGATGCCCAAGCCGATATTTTTAAACGTCAAACCCATATTTGTGACAGCAGTGTCCCTGAAAAAATCTCCGGCCATCCAGAACAAGGCGTGGCTGAACTCATCCATGGCTGTATATTGGTCCGTTATTCGCCCAGGATCCAAAATATCTGCGCGATGCGTAACAAAATCTACGGCGACAGCTTTCACGAGAATCGCCGCATAATCTTCCGGTACCTCTGTGATCAACGTATAGATACCGCTGAAGTTTTCCCATACAAGAGCAAATGAATATATCAGTATATATCGGATACCCCACATGAGATATACGGAGTAGTTTATATGCCTAAATTGCGTAATATGATTAATAGCTACGAATAGTAACGCCACAAGGGCGACTATTTTTAATAGTACACCGAGCGGCCCTGCGACTGACGTAAAGACAACCTGAAGATATTGCATCAGAGTTGTCTCAATGAGGTCGGTTAGATACGATATCATTGGAAATTCCGATTGAAGTTGTCCAGGTTGAGAACCTTCTCAGATTCAGCTTGTACGCCGGCCGCGGACATAAAGTAGAAGCCAGCAAGCGTTGTGAGGGCGGCCTGACTTCTAATCAATTCGTTAATTTGTTGGCTAACCTCAATGTTGACGCGCGTATTGATGTCCAAACTTGTCTTGAGATCCGCACTTGTGCTAAGCGCTGTAATGTAGCCGTCAATCCGGCCCATACTTTCATTAGACCGTTTGTAAGAGCTTTCCGCTGTCGAGGCTGCGACGGCTCCATGTGCAGCCATATGAGCCACGACGACTTGGGCGAGCGTATCTCGGCTTTGAAAAGCAAATGCTTTATCCAGTTTGTAAGCAGTGCTAAACTTTGAGAAAGCGGACGCCACATCGACTGGGCCAGCCACGCTGCCTTGAATCCCTTCAGCAGCCATTTCTCGAAGACTGGTCCCACCCTCACGCGCGGAGACATTATCTGGCCCATTTGCTAGTGGAATAGTTTTTGCTCCGGTTATCGCCGTCAGTTGAGCATTAGCCGTGTCCCGGATAAGGCCGAGCAGACTGGTCATGGACTGGGATGAGGCGAACAACTGCGAAATTCCACCGCCAATCAGACGAGAGAGCTCAACCATATGCATGAGTTGCTCGATGGCATTTTTGTCGTGGGTCTCCTGCTCACCCGACGCTGCGTCAGGAACCGCCCCAATCCCTGGCAACGGAACTGGGGTGATCGACGTGCTCTGTGCTTGGGCTAAAGTAAGTGATGGCCCGATCGGCGCGAAAACAAGCACCGCCGACATCAAAAGAGGCTTGAAAAGAGATTTCATGCGACGGCTCCTTCGCGTGCTTGCAAAATTTCCCAGTTACATGCGCAATTGTTTTTGCGTTCCTTCGGAACGCTCTGGCACCCGCTCAGGACGCCGATCATTGCAAACGCAATCAAAATCAATCTCATCGCAACATCTCCATTTGAAAATCGGGCCGATCTCGCCAGCCGGCAGGAGCCTTTTCGCCCCGTCCGCCGCCCAGAATGTCCACACCCTTGCCGAGAGCGTTCAACGCGAAATCAAGAACGACGCTGTCCGAACCCGATTTCAGGAGAACGAGGTGATTGTCCACGTTGCTGGTCTGCAGGAAGGCGCTTTCCGTGGGGGTGAGATGGAGTGGCGCAAGCTCGGCTTCCGTATTGTATGAGCTTGGGTAAACGAGCCGGGTAACCGCACTTTCTAGGATCGCATCGCCGGCAGCGCTGTTCGTCAGATGCGAGACGCGCTGGGTCAGAAGAACGACGGCGACGTTCTTCTTGCGCATCGTCAGCATCCAGTCTTTCAACCGCTGCTGAAAGTAGGGATCGTCGAGAAGTTTCCAGGCTTCATCAAGCACGAGAAGAGTGGGGTTCTCATCCTCGACAAGACGCTCTATGCGTCTGAAGACATAGCTGAGCCATGCGGTGCGCACGGTATCGTTGTCGAAAATTTCGGTCAGGTCAAAAGCGGTAATTCCACTGTCAAAGGCAAGCGGATCGCCGCCTTTGCCGCCGAATAGCCAGCCAAACTGGCCAGTTTCGTCCCATCGGCCCAGGCGGTTGTAAAGATCTCCGTCATCATCAGTCGCCCGCAGCTGGCTGCGGAACTGTTCAAAATTCTGCAAGCGTGGATCAGCCGATGTATTGGCCTGCACTGCATCATTCAGCGCCTGTATCTGGATGGGATTCAGATGGTGTCCTTCATTGTCGGCAAGCGCGGTCAACCAGTCAGCAAGCCATGCAGCGCCCCGGTTGTCGGCTTCGGCGCCCATTGGATTGAACCCGGTTTCCTCGCCCATGCGCACGGAGGAATAGCGTCCACCCATGGCGCGAATGGCCATTTCAAAGCCGTTGTCCTTGTCAAAGACAATGATACGGGCGCCGAGCCGTTGCGCCTGGCTGAGCAGAAACGCCGTGCCGAGCGTTTTACCCGAACCGGTCTGACCGAGAACAAGGGAGTGACCCACGGTGCGTTGGCCAAATTTGCCGGCCAGATGAAAATTGAACCGGAACGTCTCGCCACGAGCTGTCGGGAAAATCGTGATGCAGTCGCCCCAGGGGCATTTTTCCGGAGGATTGCCCTTCGACAGACCATGCATGGCACACAATCCGGCAAAGTTCTGCGACGAAATCATCGCTGGGCGTGTGCGATAGGTGAAGTTGCCGGGATGCTGCGCGAAGTAAACGGCCCTGGCCGAGAAGTTCTCGCGCACGACCCCCGCGCCCGCATCCTGCATGGCGCGGGTCACATAGGCCATGGCCTCTTCAAGTTCCGCCAGGCTTTCGCAAAAGAGAGCAATGCTGCAATGGTGATCGCCAAAAACTACACGTCCGGACGCCACGTCGTCCTCGGCCTCCTCCAATTGGGTCATTAAGGAGATGGCGGCATCCTCGGCCGCCTTCATCTGCTTGCGCACACGAGCGATCTTGCCCTGGGCGGTAATGTTGTCGGTTGGCGTGAAGCTCTGCGTGACAACCGTATCGTACGGCAGGTTGAGCCGGTCAAAAATGCCGGGATAGGTCTCGGTCGGGTAGTCCTTGACGGAAACGATCGTGCCGTAGCGTTTACGGCTGGGATCGGGACTATCACACTCAAAGACCTTACCTCGGAACGTCACGGGGGAACTTGCCATGAGATCCGCGAGAGGGATGAATTTGCCTCCGGGGATCAGGCGCCCGCTGGATCCGTCGATGAGCGTGCGCAACAGTCCGAGCCACTCGCCATCAGAAACGGTCAGACGGCGCGGTTTCGCGTCGCTGACGCCCACCATGCAGGTGTTGATCATCTGGTCAAGGCGCACAGCCCGGACAGCCACTTCCGCCCGATTGTAGTTCTCTTTGCCACTGAACATGCCCATCAGCTTTACGATACGCTTCGGCGGACGCATCACCATCGTGACGACTGTGATACGGTCGCGTAGCCCGATCGTCTGGAGATAGTCCTGCCAGCGCCGGTCGATCTCCTCATTGAACTGATGACCGTCAACTGGCTTGATTGACGGCCTGGTCTCGACCGAGATCCGGTGTACATAATAGGCAACATCGCCGCGCTGTTGGGCTATGAACCGTGAAAAGGCGTTGCTCAGTTCCATGGTTCGACGATTGTCGATCGTGTCGGCGTTGATGCCCTCCACTGCAAAGGACGCCATCAGATCACCGTCGCGCAGCATGATCGTGCCGTTGTCTACGGCGCTGAGATAGGGTAAGCCACTGACAAGGCGTTCGCTCTTGTCGATGTGTTTATCTTTGACGCTGCGCGTCGCCCGCGTGAATGGCGCTTCAAGCACGGTACACCAGCCCTTCGCCCTTGAGGAGCGCCGGGCTCATCCGGGTGCTCTTCATCGTGGCAATGAAAACATCAATAATCTTGGGGTCGTAGGCGGCCAGCGCGCGCAACGCCGTATAGCCAAGGCTGCTCATCACGATGAAATAGATGAACGATCCCGTGAAGAAGAAGCCAAGCATCACGATACAGATCAGCAAGACCAGATACATGATGGGCAGGCCGGCAAAACTGACCTCGCGCGTGAGGCCTATGAACAGGGTTGTCGTTTGCATGATCGTCACTCCCTTGGGTCAATCCTTCGTCGGACCGGCATCGACGGCGAAATGCCGGAACTCTGCTTGGCGCTGTCAGCCCTGGCGACTTGCGGCGGCTCGTAGCCGCCACTGTTCGTCAACCCGCGGTAATGCCCTCTACGAAGCTGGCAGCACCGAAAACGATCGCGATGCCAAGAATGATCGACACGGCAAATGTCCAGTCCATTCGACCTGTCATAAAGGAAAAACCGACGGCCATGACAGCAAGCGCCGATACAGCGATACCGATCGGCCCGGTAATGGCCTCAACGATGGCTTCCAGAAACGTGGTTACGCCAGCGAAATCCTGGGCCGCGCTTGGGCTGGCAAACAATAAAGTCAATGCAGCTGCAGTGCCTGCAACGCGAAGAATTTTGGAAGGATTGATTTTTGCATTAAGCATAGACATCAGCGTTATCCTCACAATTATGCTGAAAATTTTGATTTGGAATTGAATATAATTCGAATAAAGATTCGTAATATGCTTAGTAAGAAATATCTTATCTAGATAAAACTAAATAAATTAACAGAATGAATTCAATAAAAATTAAGCAACGGCACCAGCAGGCGAGCTGACCCGCTCGATCGCAGGACCGTCTACCCCTTCAGGCGCGGCAACAGTGGGCTGAGACGCATCGTCGATCTTACTCACCTGGCCTCGACGCCAGGGCCAACGTAGTGCCCTCTTCCAACCGGGCGCCCCGCTCGGGCCACTTCCCGATGACGCGGCAATGGCGCTGCACAATCCCGTGATGACAAAAGCAACCCCCAGTGCGGCGATGAACTTGGCGAACGTCAATCCGCCCGTGGTCCACCCGGAAAACGGAATCGGATTGATCGTCGCCGCAAAGACGGGGCGCTCAATCTTCTGTTCCGCACTGTGCATCCGTGCCGGCTGCCTGGACTTGGCCAACTCCTTCGTTGCTACCTGCCTGTCCGTGGACTGTTTTGCAGTCTCCTCGGAAGAGGCAACGGTTACGCTGGTTTTTTTGCTCAACCGCGCAACAACAAAATCGGGCAGCGGATCGTTCTTGATGTCATGCAGGACATTGGCGAGGAATTGCCGGGTTTTGCGATCACCCGGAATGCCGCCTTTTTCCCGCACGATTGCCGGCCCGGCATTGTAGGCCGCCAGGGCAAGTGCCGGCGAACTAAATTCATCGAGCAAGCGGTTGAAATATTTCACCGACCCTTCGAGATTCTCCTGCGCGGAAAGCGGGTCTTTAATGCCCAGTTCGCGAACCGTCGCCGGTTCCAATTGCCCGAGCCCTTTTGCGCCATCTGGCGAGACGGCTCGATTGTTGAAGCTGCTCTCCCGCCGGATCAAGGCGACGAACAGCGTGACAAACGCCTCTTCGCTCAACCCCGACCTTGCAACGCCAGGCACGTTTGCGTGACGAACGGCAATATCGGTGGCAAGATCGCGATTGACGAGCTGTGCCTTTGACAATTCGCCAAGAAATGCACGCGGCTCAGGGAGTTTCGTGAGATCCGGGGGCAGAGGTGTCGCACGCGTTGCGACATCCCCGGCCTTCGATGCCCGTGTCTTGTCGGTGTTTTGCTTCGACTCCGGCGTGGGCAAGATTTCCGTCCCCTGAGCCACCTCAAATGAGGCCTTTTGGATAGTCGCCGTTTCCGGGGTGCTTGCGTAGGCAGCAAGCTCAATACTGGCGTCGCGCTGCACGGCTTGAGGCGTTTCGGTCAGGACGGCCGTAAATGGATCCTTATCGACAGTACCGGTGCTCGGTCCAGCCGCAAAGGCAGTGGGCTGGATGTTTGAGTCTGTCGGGGTAACGGGCTGCTTGAGCCTGGCCGTTACATACTGCGGGTGCGGCTCGCGCAGAACCTCATGAAGAATGTCGGCCACATATTGCCGGGTTTCCCGGTAGGGCGGTATCCCGCGATACTTCTCGACGGCATTCGGACCGGCATTATAGGCGGCAAGCGCCAGTTCGGGAGATCCGAACCTGTCGAGCATATCGGTCAGATAGGTTGCCGCGCCGACAAGGTTCTCATTTGGGGAAAACGAATCCTTCACCCCAAGCCCCCGTGCGGTCGCTGGCATGAGCTGGCCCAAACCCCGCGCCCCTGCGGGCGAGACAGCCTGCGGCTTGAAACTGCTCTCGCGGTGAACCAGCGTGGTAAACAGCTTTATGAAGGCCGGCGTGTCGAGCTTTGCCTTGTGCACGCCGGGCGTCCGCGCAAAGCGAAGCCCGACATCGGCCGCCATTTCACGCATTTCTATCTGTTGTTCGGAGAGTTTGCGCGAAAGCTGCTGCGGTTCGGGAAGCGACAACTTGCCTTCGATACGTCGCATGGCCTTTAGGGCCGCAGAGTTCAGATTGGTCGTCTCGGCCGGCGGATCGGCGCAGATGGAGGGAGGGGCGGCATCTGCTGCCAAAGTCGCGCCGGCCGAAACGTCTGATGGGTCTGCCGCAGACGGCAGACCGAATTCTATAACCGAACTCACAACGGCCCGTTGGCCGTTTTCAGTGGATCGTGCTTGGTGATGAAGCGGCACGCCAAGCAGCGTGCCGCTCCCAATCGCAATTACTTTTCCATTACATGTTTGTTCAAATACACCGGCCCGGACGTCTTGTACCTGCCCGGCCAGGAAGGCGGCGGCTGCCGAAGCATAGACCGCTGGTATAAATATACCACTATACCTTGTGCGCGCTTCAACAATAGAAGACATATAAATTGCTTTCAAAAAAACTATAATAAGATTACGTCATAATATGCACTAATATATATTAGCTTATTTGTGGCAAAAATATGGCTAATTACCAAGAAATACAATTTAGAGGCAATTATTATAATACAGAAAATAACATATACTTCGATATTTTCCGTAACAGTTCAATATTTTTGCATAACCGCTTTTTATATCAGCTGTGGCCATTCCGCTCACAGCACCGAATTGATGACATCACTGGGGAGCACACCTCTCCGTAGCCGGCTACGGTGCATCTGTGCGTTCGCGATGCGACAAGACCCCACTCATACGAGCGGTCACTGATCATGACCTATGTCCATTCACGGCGTCCGATGGACATACTCTACCATGGCTGGTCGACGAGTTTGTTCCACGCGGCGCAGCCGTGGGTGAGCATTGCATGCAGCCCAACACTACTTTGGCAGAATTGAATTTTTGCTTAGAAAGTGCTGTTGACAGTGCGGACATCGGATCTTTGCTGTCGGTATAGCAAGCGCATTGATCACGGCTCGACGGACGGCTGGCAAGGTCGGTTCAGGTGGCCCACGGCGAACTCGTCGCTTCTTTTTTTTCCCGCTTTGCAGTTTGCAATCTCTGGTGCTGGAGGAACGCGTAAGCGATCATCGTCATCAGAGCGTGTCGGTGCAGCCCTTGCCACGATCGGCCTTCGAAGTGATCAAGACCGAGCTCTTCTTTCATCTGCTGATGCGCCTGTTCGCAGACCCATCTCGCCTTGATCGCGGCCGCCAGCACTTTCAATGTCGCATCGGCTGGCAAGTTGGACAGGTAGTATTTGCGCTCGTCGTTTGATCGCCATTCGCCAACTAGCCAGGCCGCTTCGCCCGGCATATGCTGCTGTCCCTTGTCATAGATGCGCTGCGGTGTGCCATCGGCGATCCGGATGCGCAATGCTGCAAACCGTGCGGTTAGGCGACCTTTTGTGCCGCGGCGCCAACCGACCTTCTTCCAGCTTGCAGATGCCAACATCGTTTCGGCGGCGACCGAAAGGGTGTCGGGGATCGAATGCTTGCGCGGACGGCCATGACCGGAGACGGGAAAGATCAATCCGACATCATCGGAATAGACCTTCTGATGCTTGGGGATGCCGACCGCCCAGGTGAGGCCACGCCCACTCAGCCCCTTTCGGAACGCAGCCGACAGGCCGTAACCTGCATCAGCCAGCACTGTGCCAAACCGGACGCCGGTCACGATCAACCGATCGATCTCGGCGAGAGCAATCTCCGGCTTCGTGCGAGATACCCGCATGTCGTCTGGGACCCCAGCCTTTGCCATGCGCTCTTGATCACCGATCCAGTTATCCGGCAGGAACAGACGCAAGCCGACCGGGACCGGCACCTCGTCTCGCGCAAGCGTCACGGACACCAGCGTCTGGCAATTTGCTCTCTTGCCCAGCATCGAAGCATATTGCGGCGCGACTCCGACCGAATGATCGCCCTTCTTCGGCAGACCAGTGTCATCGATCACCAGAAATGCATCGGATGCGCCAACGATCCTGTCCGCCTGCAGCGCAAGCTCGGTCTCAAGAGGCGCTGCATCCCAAAGGCCATCGGAAATAAAATGGTGGAGGCGGTCGTACTGGCCTGGAGCAAACCGCTCGGCCATCGGCTCGATACTCTTGCGGTCACCGGGACCAATCAGCCCCGACACATAAAGGGGACGCATCTGGCGTCGTTTCTTGTGTCCAAGCTTCTCCAGAAACGGCTGCAAAAATGCTGAAAGCTCCGTATCCCAATCCGCCATATCGCGCCCCAAAGTGAGAGCGCAAATCATCTCAAACCAGGCTTGTCCGAATCTGCCAAAGTAGTGCTAAGGCGCGTTGACATTCACCTTCGGCAAGGTTGAGGCAAAGCTGATCTGTTGATGTGACTCCTGTGGACGACAGGAGGTGATGATGTTGCGACTTGTTTTGCGGGATGATCAGTGGGAGCGGCTGAGCGGGCTTCTTCCGGGCAAGAATGGCGATCCGGGCCGATCGGCTGGAGACAATCGTCTTTTTCTCGAAGCGGTTTTGTGGAAGGTGCGGGTGGGGGCGCCCTGGCGCGACCTGCCGGACGCCTTTGGGCCGTGGAACTCGGTCTTCCAGCGTTTCCGCCGCTGGGCACCGAAAGGCGTCTTCGAGAAGCTTTTCAATCGTTTGTCCGGCGATCGCGATTTCGAATATGCGCTCATCGACGGTACCATCGTGCGCGTCCACCAGCATGGCATGAGTGCAAAAGGGAGTCTTGCGATCAGGCCATCGGCCGCTCGCGCGGTGGTCTCACCACCAAGATCTTCGCCCTCGTCGATGCGCTCGGCACCCTTGCCCGCTTCGTGCTCCTGCCTGGCCAGCGCCATGACTGCATCGTGGCAGAGGGCTTGATCGACGGTATTGAGATGGACATGCTTCTGGCCGACAAGGGCTTCGACAACGATCGCCTGCGGGCGCTGCTGCAGACGACCGGAGTAAAGGCTGTCATTCCGCCGAAAGCCAACCGAAAGACCTCGATCCCGTGCGACTTCGCTCTCTACCGATGGCGACATCTCATCGAAAATTTCTTCTGTGATCTCAAACAGTTCAGAGGAATCGCAACGCGCTACGACAAGACCGATAAAAGCTTCGAGGCCTTCATCTTTCTGCGTGCAACACACCTAGCCATCAAATGAATGTCAACGCGCCTTAGATTAACGGCCTGGCTGATCTCGCCGAGGTGCGTCTGCATGGCCTCGGTGTCGCAATAGGGCAGAACAAGACCGGTCCCCTTGCCCTTCTTCGAGCAGATAGCCCCGAAGATGTAGGCCCACATCGCTCGCTGATCGTGTGGTGCGGATGGCCGGGTTCCCCGACGTGCCCAGCGCCGGGTGATTTTGTTCTTCTGGCCTATCCCGGCTTATTCGGCCCACCAGATTTCGGTCTCCTTGCCGGGCGGCTGCTTTTGTTTGATCTCTGCCAGTCTAGAGCGGCGGGGAAGTCATTTTAAAACCTCGCCTTCCAGTTCGTTCTGGCCGTAGTAGCGCAGACGAGCTGAGAGCTTCGCAAAGGCCCAATGCCTTCAATTCCTGTCCGACTGTCGTTTCGTCGATAGATATCCGGAACTCGTGGAAATCCATTGGACCAGGTCCTTGCGCCGCCAGCGCACGATGCCATGGATCACGGGAATGGGCCCGGTTTCGACGAGCTTCACCAGTGCCTTGCGTTGGGTGCGGTTCAACTTCGACGGATGGCCCGGAGCTCTTCCGTTGATCAACCGTGAGCGCAACGAATGG
>UCEZ01000056.1 GCA_900471525.1 Hyphomicrobiales bacterium
GTATAATGCAGGATGATCATGTCCGGCTTCTGCCCGCCCGCCCGTTCCCCGTGGTTGGGCGAAGGCATGGCGCGCGCGGCAGGATAGTCGCAGGCGAAGTCCGTCATGCGGCGCGGCGTTCTTTCTCGATCGCCTCATAGGCGGCATTGAGCTCCGCCATGCGGTCAGTGGCGATCGCATGAAGCTCTTCCGGTACGCCGCGGGCAACCAGCATATCGGGATGGTTTTCCGA
The DNA here is from genome assembly GCA_900471525.1 of Hyphomicrobiales bacterium. Classification (GTDB taxonomy): domain Bacteria; phylum Pseudomonadota; class Alphaproteobacteria; order Rhizobiales; family Rhizobiaceae; genus Pararhizobium. The sequence goes on from UCEZ01000056.1 coordinate 233, forward strand.
AACGAGTACGCGGTAGCGCTTGCGGATGATCGAAAAATCATCCTTCGGCGATACGCCAAGAACCTTGTAGGGGTCTGCGCCTGCGCTGTGCACGTGGCGAGACATGATCTCCTGGAACCGCTTTTCGTCCATGTGGAAGATTTCAGCGACACGCATCAGGAAAGCGAGTTCCTTGTCATGGACGGCACCATCAGACTTGGCAATATGGAAGAGTCCATCGATGATATCCTCCAGCACCGGGCAATTCTGCTCGCAGGAGACGCAGAGAGACGCCAGCTTCTCGGCATAAGCCTCGTAGCCGGCAACGTCCTGACGGGCCAGATTGTAAAGTCTGGCGACATTCCGGGCCTGGTCGTCGGGAAACTTGAAGATGTCGCGGAAGGCGGACACTTCAGCCTCGGTGACGATGCCGTCGGCCTTTGCCATCTTGGCGGACAGCGCGATCATGGCGACGGAGAAAGCCACCTTGCGGCGTGTTTCCGGATCTCCTTCAAACAGCGTCCGGATCGCCTCGACCACGCCTGCAAGCGCATTGCCCGTCGCGGTGACGATGCTGAGGATGCTATCCCAGAATGACATAGGCACGTTCTTTCCCATGCTAGCTGATCCACGTTGCGTTCGGGAGGCGGCAGCATGGGCAAACGTCCATGCGCGTGTGCAAAGAGGCAGACACAGCGGTGCGGCCGCAATAGGCGGGCAACTCTTGAAGACAGCATGACCAGATGTTGAGGCGGATTGCAAGGCTTCAGACCCGCCGATTCGGTCCAAATGACGAATTTGTGATGGCCCCTCACTACTTTCCATTCATCGCCTTGATCCGTCGATCATGCAAATGAATTTGACTTCGAACCCGCCGGGGTGCGAGCGAAAGTGGCATATTCTCGGAGCTCCCATGCGCATTTCCACCCACCCGCAGGCCATGGGCATGGCGCTTGGCCTGATCGGCGTCACCATCTTCGGCGCGACGCTACCGATGACGCATATCGCCCTTGGTGGCTTTTCGCCCTTCTTCATCACTTTCGGCCGCGCCGTCATCGCCTCGATGGCCGCAGGCCTGACGCTGTTGCTGCTCGGCAAGCGCTGGCCGAAAGGACAGGGCGCAATGCTGCTCGGGGCCGGCATCTGCGTCGTCTACGGTTTTCCGATCTTCTCCACGACAGCGATGCAGACCATCCCGGCAAGCCATGGCGGCGTCATTCTCGGCTTGCTGCCGCTCCTGACCTCGATCTTCGCAGCGCTCGTCGATGGCGAACGACCAGGCCCGGCATTCTGGGCCTATGGCCTCGCCGGTGCCGCCCTTGTGGTTTTCTTCTCCATCCGCGAAAGCGGCTTTCATCTGCAGGCAGGCGATGTCTGGCTGTTTCTCGCTGCCATCACGGCTTCGCTCGGCTATGTTCTGTCGGCCAAGGTGTCTCGGATCATCCCGGGCTGGGAAGTGATCTCCTGGGCGCTCGTCATCACCGCACCGCTGTCACTTGTCGCCACCCTGCTGGTCATGGCGAATGGCGTTCATGCCCCGACCAGCGCCGAACTGGGCGCCCTCTCCTATCTCGGTCTGATGTCGATGTTCGGCGGCTTCGTCTTCTGGAATGCTGGCCTGGCGCTCGGTGGTATCGCCCGTGTGGCGCAGGTGCAGTTGTTGCAGACTTTCGTCACCCTCGCCGTATCGGCCGTGTTGCTGGGTGAAGTGATCAGTCCGGCGACGATCAGCTTTGCGGTCGCTGTTGCACTCGTCGTCTGGCTCGGACGCAAGGCGCGCATCGCCTGAGGCATCCCTCCCGGCTTGACTGACATCATGTCATTTAACTTCCATGGGAATTGCGCTAGAGAGACCTCGAACGATCTTGCCGAAATCCCGAGGAGGAATCCATGGCCAAACAGAAAGTTGCAATGCTGACCGCAGGTGGGCTCGCGCCCTGCTTGTCTTCCGCTGTCGGTGGCCTGATCGAACGCTATACCGACATTGCGCCGGATATCGAACTGGTTGCCTACCGCTCCGGTTATCAGGGTCTGCTTCTCGCCGACCGCATCGAAATCACCCGCGGTATGCGGGAGAAAGCCCATATCCTTCACCGCCATGGCGGTTCGCCGATCGGCAACAGCCGCGTCAAGCTCACCAACACCGCGGATTGCGTCAAGCGCGGCCTCGTCAAGGAAGGCCAGAACCCGCTTCGTGTCGCAGCAGAGCGCCTCGCTTCCGATGGAATCACTATCCTGCACACGATCGGCGGCGACGACACCAACACGACGGCGGCAGATCTCGCCGCCTACCTCGGCGCAAACGGCTACGACCTCACCGTGGTCGGCCTGCCGAAGACCGTCGATAATGACGTCGTTCCGATTCGCCAGTCGCTCGGCGCCTGGACAGCAGCCGAATACGGCGCGAAATTCTTCGACAATGTCAGCAACGAACAGAGCGCAGCGCCGCGCACCCTGGTCGTCCATGAAGTCATGGGCCGCCATTGCGGCTGGCTCACCGCCGCGACGGCCCGCGCCTACATCCAACATATCGACGACAGGGAATTCGTCGACGGCTTCATGATGAACCGGCAGATGAAGAACATCGATGGCCTCTATCTGCCCGAGACCGCGTTCAACCTCGAAGCCGAGGCCGCCCGCCTGCGCGCCACGATGGACAAGACAGGCTTCGTAACGCTGTTCGTCTCCGAAGGTGCCTGCCTCGACGCGGTCGTTGCCGAACGCGAGGCCGCCGGTGAATCCGTCAAGCGCGACGCCTTCGGCCATGTCAAAATCGACACGATCAACGTCGGCGGCTGGTTCTCCAAGCAGTTCGCTGCCCTTCTTGGTGCCGAACGCTCGATGGTCCAGAAGTCCGGCTACTACGCCCGCTCCGCTCCTGCCAACGCCGATGACCTGCGCCTCATCCAGGGAATGGTGGATCTCGCAGTCGAAAGCGCCCTCAACAAGGTTTCCGGCGTCACCGGCCACGACGAAGACCAGGGCGGCAAGCTTAGGACCATCGAGTTCCCGCGCATTCGCGGCGGTAAGCACTTCGATACTTCGGTGAAGTGGTTCGGCGAGGTCATGGACGTCATCGGACAGAAATGGTCTGCGGCATCCTGATTCTCTCCTGACAGGGCCTATTGACGGCTCCGTTTGCACATGGCTTCCTCGATAGAAGACCACGTTCAAACGGAGCCGTTTTCATGTCGATCGAACACTGGCTGGCCTTCGTTGCCGCCTCCTCCATACTGCTCGCGATTCCAGGCCCGACCATTCTTCTGGTCATCTCCTATGCGCTTGGGCACGGACGCAAGGTTGCGAGTGCGACTGTTGCCGGTGTTGCACTCGGCGATTTCACTGCAATGACGGCCTCGATGCTCGGCCTCGGTGCACTGCTGGCCACCTCGGCTGCGATCTTCACCGTTTTGAAATGGGTCGGTGCCGCCTATCTGATCTGGCTCGGCATCAAGCTTTGGCGCGCGCCGATCGCCTTCGAGGATGCGGATGGCACCATGTCCGTGCCGGTCGAACGGCCAATGCGGATTTTCCTGCACACCTATATTGTCACCGCGCTCAACCCGAAAAGCATCGTCTTCTTCGTCGCCTTCCTGCCGCAGTTTCTCGATCTCAGCCGCCCGCTGTTCAATCAGATGCTGATCTTCGAAACGACCTTCCTGGTGCTCGCCACCGTCAATGCGACGACCTACGCGCTGATGGCATCGGCAGCACGCAAGACGATTCGAAAGCCGAAGATTCAGGCCATCGTCAACCGCACCGGAGGGTCCCTTTTGATCGGCGCGGGCCTTCTGACAGCGGGCCTCCGGCGCGCCGGTGCCTGAAAAGGCGTCGCGTGCTTGCGGTTCCTTGGCCCATAGGTTAATGAAGATTTGCGCATGGCAGCTTCTGGCTGCTGATTTGCAGGGGCTGTGGGGCCTGGCAGCACGAAAGCGACAGCATGGCTAATTTCCGTTTTTCCGTTTCAAAACCGGCTGTTACGGCCTGCGCTCTGATTTCGGCATCGCTTGTCGGCGGTTGTTCGAGCGTCGAGCGAACGCCGATGGAACAGTTGATGGCGGTGCAGACGGTGACGCCGCTGCCGAAGCCTGGAACGGAAATGACGGCTTACGCTCTGCCGACCCCCGATGGCGCCGCGACCACGACCGCAGCAGCGCTTGCGGCCGAAACAGCCATGATGAAGCCCGGCGAGACCGCAGCGACTGAGGTCGCCTTTGTCAATCAGGGTGGAACAGCGGCTACGCCAGCAGTCTCCGCAACCAATGCACTTGTGACACCGCAAGCCTCGGCGACCGCCCAGGCTGCAACGCCCGTCGCACTGCCAGAAACGGCCAATGCACTGGTATCGGCCAATGCAACCCGCTCTCCGGAAATCCCGGAAGGCATGGTGATGGCAGCGATGGAATCGGATTTCGACACCGGCGAACCTGTCGGTCTGGAAACACTGGTTGCCAAGCGCATGATCGTTCCGATGCCCAAGCCTTCGATCGGCGCAACCGCCTTTGCGATGGCCAAAAACATCCCGGCCTCCCTGGGTATCGTCGAGAAGCCGACAAGCTCGCGTCCGGAACTCGACCGGCTGATTGCCTACTACGCAAAACTCAACAATATTCCGGAAGAACTGGTCCACCGTGTCGTCAAGCGCGAGAGCACCTATAATCCGCGCGCCTATCACGCCGGCAACTACGGCCTGATGCAGATTCGCTACAACACGGCCAGGGGCCTTGGTTATGAAGGCCCGGCGGAAGGCCTCTTCGATGCCGAAACCAATCTGAAATATGCGACGAAATATCTGGCCGGCGCCTGGATGGTGGCCGACAACCAGAACGACGGCGCCGTCAAGCTCTATGCCAGTGGTTACTACTACCACGCCAAGCGCAAAGGCCTGCTCGAAACCCTGGGCATGAAGTAGGTCCCGCGACCCCTTCTCTTTGAATTTCCGGTTTAGAGGCGGTCAGTTGACCGCCTCTATTATTTTGGCCTCCAGCTGGCGCACGTCGTAACCGCTGCGCGAAGGTGTCAATCCAAGGCGGACAACGGCAAGCTCCAGCGACGGCACCAGCATCACCGTCTGTCCATCATGCCCCTGCAGCCAGTAGGCGTCGGCGGGCAACGGTGGGCCGCCGTCATTGCCGAACTTGGTCCAGACCTGCCCTGCCCCGTAACGACCGCCGGATGCCTTTGTCGGGGTGCGCATGAAACCGACGAAATCCTCCGGCAGAAGCTGTTCGCCGTTCCAGCTGCCGTTCTGCAGCAGGAAGAGGCCGAACCGGGCCCAGTCCCGCGCGGTCGCATACATGTAGGAGGAGCCGACAAAGGTGCCATGCGCATCCGGCTCCAGCACCGCGCTGGTCATGCCGAGCGGCCGAAACAGCGCGGCACGCGGAAAGGTCAGGGCTTCGCGGACACTGCCGAACGTGTCCATCCAGAGGCGGGACAGAATGGTCGACGTGCCGCTGGAATAGCTGAAACGTTCGCCAGGCTTTGCCTCCAGCGGTTTGGCGGCCGAGAAATCGGCCATGTCGCCTTCGAGGTAAAGCATGCGCGTGACGTCGGTCACGTCGCCATAATCCTCGTTGAACTGAAGCCCGCTCTGCATCGCCATCAGATCGGCGAGCTTGATCTGGCTGCGCGGGTCGTTGCGCCATTGCGGTAGAAGCTCCGTGCGGTCGAGCGCCATCTGCCCGTCCCTGATGCGCAAGCCTATCAGGGCAGCCGTCACCGACTTGGTCATGGACCAGCCGAGCAGCGGCGTGGCGCTGTTGAACCCCTCGCCATAGTTTTCCGCGACGATCTTGCCGTTCTTGACGACGACGATCGCACGCATTCCGGGACCGGCAAGCTGCGGATCGGTCAAAAGCGTCTGGACCGCAGGATTAACGGCTGTACCGCTGCCGTCCGGCCAGGGCTTTCCTTCGTCAGATTGCGGCGACCGGCGGCGAAGCTGCCTGTTGCCGGGAAACGCCGCGAACTCGCCTTGAGTAACGTTGGTGCATCCAAGACCTTCACGGTAGATCGCATGACCTGGAGCGGCAAATCCGAACATGCGGGCGGTGACCGTCTTGCGGGTTTCATCGACCGATATGCGCACAAGGCGCAACAGAGGATGTCCCGGCGCCTGCACGTCCTCGGCGAGCACGGTATTGGCGTCCCTGCCGGCCACGAAGACGTTGGAGCAGACGATCTTGGCCGCATAGCCGTCGCCGACGCGCAACAGTTCGGGCGGCAAGACGACAAGCCACCCGACTACGGCCGCAATAGCGACCGACACCGAGCCCGGGAGCCACAACCATTTTCTGCGCATACGCACCGCCCCTGCTTCGCTACGGCCACCAAAACAGGATTTCACGCATTTAGGAAGGCTTTATGGCAATCACTTTGGTGCGAGAAATGTTTCTAACCTATTGATCGCACCGCGAGCTTTCCCGGTTCTCTTTGAAGAATGGTGAAGGCGTCCGCTGCCGATACCGGCCTGGATATCAGGAATCCCTGTGCTTCCGAAGCTCCAAGCGCCCGCACGAACTCCATCTGCCCCTCGGTTTCGATTCCCTCAATGGTCGTCGAGACCTGGAACGTGTTTCCGAGTTGCAGAATGATATCGACAATTTCGGCATCACGCGGGTTGCCGAGCATCGATTTGGTGAAGGAGCGGTCGACCTTGAGCTGGTCGAGCGGAAAACGCCTCAGATTGTTGATAGACGAAAAACCGATGCCGAAGTCATCAAGGGCTATGCGCACGCCATGGGCGCGAAGCTCGGTCAGACTTTCGCTGATCACGGCGGCATCAACGTGGAAGATTGATTCGGTCACCTCGATGGTCAATCGGCCGGGGGCAAGCCCGGCTTCGGCAAGGCACGCCTTCACATGCGGAACGAAAGCCCGGTCCTTGAACTGGTCGCCCGCGACATTGACGGCAACGCCGGTGGGTGCCGGCCAGCGGGCGGCCTCCAGGCAGGCGGTTTTCAGGACCCAATTGCCGATCGGCAAGATCAGGCCGGTCTTTTCGGCCGCACCGATGAAATGATCCGGCGGAATAATGCCTTTTTCGGGATGGCGCCAGCGGATCAGTGCTTCGAAGGACCGGATCGCCCGGCTTTCGATACCGACGATCGGCTGGTATTCCAGAAAGAATTCACCGGCCGCCAGGGCGCGGGAAAGATCATACTCGATTTCCCCCTTCCGCGTTGCCTCCGCAGCCATATCGGGCTCGTACACCACATGGCTGTTGCCGGCGATTTCCTTGGCCTTGTAGAGTGCCAGGTCGGCGCGCTTGAGCACGGCCGATATCGACCGGTCATCCGGTTCGACAAAGGCGACGCCAATGCTGCCGCCAGTCCAGAATTGCGCATTGGAAAGTTGGAAGGGCTCTGAAAACAGACTTTTGATGGTGGCGCAGATGTCGTCGATTTTACCGTCAGACGGCGAACCGGCAACCACGATGACGAATTCATCGCCCCCCAACCGGTAGATGGTCGCCATACCCGACATGGCCTGGATCAGTCTTCTGCCGAGCGCAATAAGCAATTCGTCGCCGGCATCGTGCCCCATCGAATCGTTGACGAACTTGAAGCGATCAAGGTCGAGCATGAGAAGCGCGGTGCGGCCGGCCGGCATCGTTCCTGTGGATAACAGTTCGCGAAGATCGCGCTCAAGGGCAAAACGATTGGCAATACCGGTCAATTGATCGGTGTGCACGGTGCGCGACAGCTCCTCTTCCGTTTTCCGGCGCAGCTCGAGTTCCTGCATCAGGCGGCTTCGCGCACGTCCTCCCTGATAGAAAAGCGCGCCACAGATAAGCGGCATCAGGACGACGACGACGGAAGCGGACGTGGGCGTGCCGCTGCCCCAAAGCCCGTGGACGCCGTCGTTTACTCTGTCATAAAAAATGCAAAATACCGGAAACAACGCCCCGATCACCGCGCCCGCTGCAGCATACCGCTGCTCCGGCCTCGGCAGAAAAGCCTTTAACATCATGTTAGCGCCCCGAAAAAGATGGCTACATCTAACATATACAAACTTAATCAATTCTTATGGATGAGAATTTGTATAAGCCATCCGTCATCAAAGTGTAGCGGACTCGTCTTAGAAGCTCCTCCAACTTTAACGGATGGCAGGATGACATGACCGATCTCGCACCCGATGCAGGCTACGGCAAAAGAAACCGCAAGCTGAAAACCGCTCTGATCCAGCACAAGGCACTGACCCTTGAAGGCCTGTCGGAGCGTCTTTTCGGCCTGCTGTTTACCGGCCTCGTCTATCCGCAGATCTGGGAAGACCCGGCCGTCGACATGACGGCCATGCAGATCCGGCCGGAGCATCATATCGTCACCATCGGCTCCGGCGGCTGCAACATGCTCGCCTATCTCTCCGCAGCGCCAGAGCGCATCGACGTGGTCGATCTCAACCCGCACCATGTGGCCCTGAACCGCTTGAAACTCGCTGCATTCCGCCACCTGCCCGGCCATGCGGACATCGTCCGCTTCCTCGCCCGCCATGATCAAGCCAGCAATGTACAGGCCTACGATCTCTTCATCGCGCCGAAGCTCGACAGCGCCACGCGAAAATACTGGAACAGCCGCGGTCTTACCGGTCAACGCCGGATTAAGGTTTTCGGCAAGAACATCTACCGCACCGGCCTGCTCGGCCGTTTCATCGGGCTTGGCCACCTGCTTGCGCGCCTTCATGGCGTCGATCCGAGCGAGCTTGCCAATGCTCGCTCGATGCGCGAGCAGCGCCAGTTCTTCGACGAGCGGCTGGCTCCGCTGTTCGACCGCCCGGTTATCCGCTGGATCACCAGCCGCAAGAGCTCGCTGTTCGGTCTCGGTATCCCGCCCCAACAATTCGACGAGCTGGCGAGCCTCAGCGACGAGAAGTCGCTTGCCGGCGTATTGCGCCAGCGGCTCGAAAAACTCTCCTGCCATTTTCCGCTGAAGGAAAACTATTTCGCCTGGCAGGCCTTCGCCCGTCGCTACCCGATGCCGCATGAGGGCGAACTGCCGGTCTACCTGCAGGCCGGGCGCCACGAAACGATCCGCAACAATGCCGAGCGGGTGCATGTGCATCATGCGAGCTTCACCGAACTGCTGGCGAAGAAGCCGGCGGGCTCCGTCGATCGCTATGTCCTCCTCGATGCTCAGGACTGGATGAACGACCGTCAGCTCAACGATCTGTGGACGGAAATCACGCGTACCGCGGCCGACGGTGCCGTCGTCATCTTCCGCACCGCCGCCGAAGCCAGCATCCTGGAAGGCCGCGTGTCGCAGGCTTTGCTCGGCCAGTGGCAGTATGATGCCGACCAGTCGCAGGCACTCAACCTCAAAGATCGCTCGGCGATCTACGGCGGCTTCCATATTTACAGGAAGGCAGCATGACGGCCATCGAGACGGAAGCAGCAGGCAGCCATGCGGACCGTATGGACCGCATGTACCGCACACAGCGGCACTTCTACGACCTGACCCGCAAATATTACCTCTTCGGGCGCGATACGCTGATCAACGGGCTGGAGGTTCCGGCCGGCGGCAGCGTGCTTGAAATCGGCTGCGGCACGGGCCGCAACCTGGCGCTGATCGGCCGCCGCTTTCCGCAGGCACGGCTGTTCGGGCTCGATATTTCAGCGGAAATGCTCGTTTCGGCCGAGGCCAAGCTCGGGAAACCCGGACGGACCCGGACAGTCCTGCGCGTCGCCGACGCGACGGATTTCCAACCGTCCGAATTCGGCGAGACCGGCTTCGACCGCATCGTTGTCTCCTATGCCCTCTCGATGATCCCGGATTGGGAAAAGGCGATTGATGCGGCCATTGCCGCGCTCAATCCCGGCGGCTCGCTGCATATCGCAGACTTCGGCCAGCAGGAGCGCCTGCCTCGCCTCTTTCAGCGCGGGCTTCAGGCTTGGTTGAAGCGGTTTCATGTCACGCCGCGTAATACGATGGTGACCGTGCTCAAGGCCAAAACCGCAAAATCCCACGATGTGCTTGAGTTTAAGCCGATCGGTCGCGGCTACGCCTGGCTCTTCACTTACCGCCGCGTGGCGAAATAAGCGGATGCAGTCCGTACAATGATCGCCGCTATTCGACGGGCAGACCCGCGACTTTTTGGGTCTGCGGGCGCTGTTTCGGCAATTGCTGCTTGAAACTAACTCAATTTTTACGTTGATATGGTGAAAATGAGGTTCACGCCTCCCAGGGGATTCACATCAGCGGATATCATCGTGTGAGGCAGCATCGTCGATCGCTTCAGAACGGAAACCTCATGCGCCGGCTATTCCTGGCTCTTCTGCCTATCGTGACGCTTCTTTCCGCCTGTACCTCGACCGATTACGATCTCGTTTCCACGGCATCGATCTCGCCCAAATTCCAGGACAAGGATCCGCAGGATTTTGGCGCACGCACGCCGCAGCTTCACAATATCCATGGTGTCGACGTCTCGAAATGGCAGGGCAACGTCGATTGGGTCAAGGTAAAGGCCTCCGGCGTCTCCTTCGCCTTCATCAAGGCGACGGAAGGCAAGGATAGGGTCGACGCGAAGTTCAGCGAATACTGGCAGCAGGCGCGTGCCGCCGGCCTGCCCTATGCGCCCTACCATTTCTACTATTTCTGCTCGACGGCCGACCAGCAGGCCGACTGGTTCATCGCCAACGTGCCGAAGAGCGCGGTCTACCTGCCGCCGGTTCTCGATGTGGAATGGAACGGCGAATCCAAGACCTGCCACTACCGGCCGTCCCCGCTGACTGTCCAGACCGAGATGAAGCGCTTCATGGACCGGCTGGAACAGCACTACGGCAAACGCCCCATCATCTATACCTCGGTCGATTTCCACCGTGATAACCTCGTTGGCCAGTTCAACGACTATCATTACTGGGTCCGTTCGGTTGCCGCGCACCCGACGGAGATCTATCCGGAGCGCCGTTGGGCTTTTTGGCAGTATACCAGCACGGGCGTGATCCCCGGCATCGACGGCAATGCTGACATCAACGTATTCGCGGGGTCGCCGACGAACTGGAAGAAATGGGTAGCAGCTGTCTCAAAGGCGCGCGAACAAGCCCAGAATTAAGCTCCCAAAAGGGTGTATTTCTTCTTTCCGCCCCATTGCCGTGCGACAGCGGCTCTCATATTTTCAACGACAACAGCGGCCGGTTTTCAGGAGGCCGCCTTCGCGCCGATTCCGGCCCGACACAACAAGGACTTGCGATGACACGCGGCACACGGCGCTCCGTTCTTTCGATCGGCTTCTTCACCCTTTTGGCCTCGTCGGCTCTCGCGCAACAGGCAGCCGCACCTGCCGCCCCCTGCGGTGGCGATCTTGCGACCTTCCTGCAGGGCGTAAAGGCCGAGGCGATCGCCAAGGGCATTCCGGCTGAAGCGGTCGACCGTGCTCTTGCTGGCGCTGCAATTTCCGAAAAGGTGCTGAGCCGCGATCGGGCACAAGGCGTCTTCAAGCAGAGCTTCACCGAGTTCTCGCAGCGCACTGTCAGCAAGGCACGGCTGGATATCGGCGCCAAAAAAATGAAGGAATATGCCGCCGTCTTCGAACGTGCCGAGAAGGAATTCGGCGTTCCTGCACCCGTGATCACTGCCTTCTGGGCCATGGAAACCGATTTTGGTGCGGTACAGGGCGATTTCAACACCCGCAACGCGCTAGTGACGCTCTCTCATGATTGCCGCCGCCCGGAAATGTTCCGCCCGCAACTGATCGCCGCGATCGAGATGGTCCAACACGGCGATCTCGATCCGGCAACGACGACCGGCGCATGGGCCGGCGAAATCGGCCAGGTCCAGATGCTGCCGGAAGACATTATCGCCCAAGGGATGGATGGCGATGGCGACGGCCATGTGAACCTCAAGCAAAGCGCGCCGGATGCGATCCTGACGGCCGCCAAGTTCATCAAGAGCCTCGGCTTCACGGCCGGCCAGCCGTGGATTCAGGAAGTCAGTCTGCCGGAAAACCTGCCCTGGGAGAAGACCGGGCTGCAAGCTGGCATGACCGCCGGCGACTGGTTTACGCTTGGCGTCACGCCGCGCGACGGCAACACCGGCTTTCCGCAGCTGGCCGCTTCTGTCGTCATTCCGCAGGGACGCCACGGCGTCGCCTTCATGACCTACCCGAACTTCAACATCTATCTCGAATGGAACCAGTCGTTCATCTACACGACTTCGGCCGCCTATTTCGCCACCCGGCTTGCCGGTGCGCCCTCCTATGAGACACGCACCCCTGAGCAGGGACTGAGCGACGACGGCATGAAGGCCTTGCAGGCGAAACTACAGGCGAAGGGCCACGACGTCGGCAAGATCGACGGCATCCTCGGCTCCGGTACACGTGCCGCCCTTCAGAAAGAGCAGTTGCGGCTCGGCCTGCCTGCCGATGGCTGGGCAACGGAAGCCGTCCTCAACGCTCTCTGACGTCCGTTTCAGCCTTGTCGTTCAATCGCGCCCGCCGCCTATGGTGGCGGGCAAGCCGGAAAGCGCGGTAGCGCAGTTTCAGCGACCACCGCGCACCTGCAAGTGCCGCTCCCTGCTTTGATACCTCACTCAATTCGCGCGCATAGGCGACTGCGAACGCCTTGCGATATGTCAGCAAATGTTCGGATGCGATGTTTTCAAGCCTGTGCATCATGCTGACCCAAAGCGGCGAGACCAGCAGCGAGACGGCAGTTACGGCGATCGCCACCCTGTAGGTATCGAACTGCAGCACGCCTGCGCCGAGGCCGGCCGCCGCCAGCACGAAGGAAAACTCACCGATCTGCGCCATCGACAAGCCGGCGATCAGAGCGATCTGCGGCGACGAGCCGGTCTTGCGCAGCAGGAAGATGTTCAGCACCGTCTTGGCAGCAATCACGATCAGCGCCGCGCTCAGCACCGACCAGAAATTCTCGCCGATGAAGGTAAGATCGATCAAAAGACCGATCGACAGGAAGAAAACGACCAGAAGCACGCTCTGGATCGGCTCGATCACCGGGATGACGCGGCTGCGCAGGGTGGAATTGCCGATGACGATGCCGGAGAGAAACGCCCCATAGGCCGGCGACATGCCGGCGAGACCGGAGATCGCAGCTGCGCCGAAACAGACAGCCAGCGCGCCCAGCGCTAGGATTTCCACCTTGTCCTCGACCTCCTCGCTGAAGGGAATCCGCAGCTTGCCGTGGCGGCCGAACCACCAGAGCAAGCAGGCAAGAATCGCAATGGCGACGATCATCTTGACCGCGATCGTGGCGATATGCGGCTCTTCGCCGCCAAGGCTCGAGACCAGGATCAGCATCGGCACGACAGCGATATCCTGGGCGATCAGCACGCCAACGGCGATCCGCCCGGTTTCGCTGCGCAGCTCGCCCATGTCCTCGAGCATTTTCATCGCAACGACGGTGGAGGACATGGCGATGACGAAACCGAGGATCAGCCCCTCCGCAAGGCTTGCCCCGGTGATCAGCGCAATCAGCCCTGCGGCCGCAATCGCCGCGACCACTTGACCGCCCGCAACGAGCAACGCCTGGCGCAGGCTGAGTATAAAAGCCTTGATCGACAGTTCCATGCCGATGAAGAACAAGAGGACGACGACGCCCATTTCGGCGAGCAGCGTGACATTGCCGTTGCTGGAAATGAAGCCGAAGCCGGTCGGGCCGAGAGCGACGCCCGCCAGGATAAAACCGACCAGCGGCGGCTGGCGCAAACGCAGGAAACCCAGCCCCAGAAGAGCTGCGACCGCCACCACGATCGCGATGGGGATAAGCCCCTGTCCTTCATGCGCGGCGGCGATGGATTGTGTCGTCAGAGGCTCCAGCAGCTCATCCTTCATGTCTGTGGTGAGGTCAAGAATCGGGTGGATAAATCCCGCCTCAAGCCTTAACCCTCGGTATGTTCCGAATGAGGCAGGGAAAGGTCAAGTCGCATGCACGCAAAAGCCGACGGTTTACAGAACCGCATGACGCTTGCCACCTGGGGCCTCCTTGCGCTGCTGGGGCTCATCTGGGGCGGCTCGTTCTTCTTTGCCCGCATCGCCATCCAGCATGTGCCTGCCTTTACGCTTGTTCTCCTGCGGGTGGCGCTGGCAGCCCTCGCGCTGCACATCTACGTGTTCGGCCGTCACGATATCTACCGCGAGCTCAAGGCCCGCTGGCCGCAATTCCTGTTGCTTGGCCTGATCAACAACGCCATCCCGCATACCTTCATCTTCCTCGGCCAGACGCAGATCGGCGCGGGCCTCGCGGCCATTCTCAACGCGACGACGCCAGTCTGGACCGTTTTGATCGCCAACGCTTTAACTCATGACGAGAAGCTGAGCCTTGCCAAGATCGCCGGCTGCCTTCTCGGCCTTGCCGGGACGGCGGTGCTGATCGGCCCGAGCGCCCTGGCCGGCCTGACGCAAACAGGCAGCGGTGTCCCGCTCTGGGCACTGCTCTTTCCGGTGGCGGCAGCCGTCAGCTACGGTTTTGCCGCAACCTACGGCAAACGCTTTCGGGGACTGGCAGCGCCGGTGACCGCAGCCGGTCAGCTGACAGCGTCGACACTGATCATGTTGCCGCTCTCCCTGATCATCGATACCCCCTGGCAATTGCCGATGCCGCCGATGACGTCGGTCCTTGCCGTCCTGGCATTGGCGCTGCTGTCCACCGCCTACGGCTACATCCTGTTCTTTCGCATCATGAGCCGTGCCGGCGCCACCAACACGTCGCTGGTGACGCTGCTGGTACCGCCCAGTGCAATCCTGCTTGGCTTCCTGTTCCTTGGAGAGACTCTGGAGCCGACGGACATCGCCGGCATGCTGCTGATTGCCGTTGGTCTGATCGTGCTCGACGGCCGCATACTGCCGGCGCGGCGCAAACAAGGTTAATTTGAGGAACCAACTACGCCTTTTGACGATCTTGGCTGTGTCGAATCGGTCACTCACGGCGCATTTCAGTGCGTTACATTAACCAGATGAAAGACATTGTGAAAAAATTGTGGCGCTTAACAAAGTTATTTTTAATCATGTAGTTAGACCTGTGCATAACCCTTTTTTACGTTTTCCTTGCCGCACCGCAGCATAACTTTTCCTTTCATGCGTGACATTTTCACCCTATGTTTCGAACGTTAACGCAAGGAGGGCCGGTTATGGGAATTACACATTCGTTGAATGTCCTCATGATAAGTGCAGCGTTCGTATTCGTAGCAACCATGCTTTTCATCTGAAAGCATCAGGCGAACAGTCCAAACGGTGAAAAAGGGACTTTAATACCGCAACCTATTGCAGCACGATCCAGCAAGGCAACGCGCTCCACGGAGTACCGCAAACCTAGAGCTGCCAGATAAAAAGACCTTGAAACCATTCGGTTTCAAGGTCTTTTTCTATTGGAGATCGCTCATCCGGCCTGGTTCAGGCCGCAGCACCCGCCGAAAGGGATTGACCAGCAGCCGGTACCGCCCGTTCGAAACCGACCAGATCGCACACTGCCGCCACCAGCGGCGACCGGTTCATAGAGTAGATATGGAAATCGCGCAGACCGCGCCGGGCGAGATCGACGATCTGCTCGGCCGCGATATGGGTTGCTTCCTTGAAGCGCTCCTCAGGGCTTTCGTCGAGATGGACCAGGCGCGTGACGATTGCCTCGGGAACCTTCGCCCCGCACAACCCGGCAAACTTGCTGACCTGAGCGAGATTGTTGATCGGCAGGATGCCGGGAACAACCGGGATGTTGATCCCCGCGCGACGCACACGTTCGAGATAACGCTCGAAATCATTGTTGTCGAAGAAGAACTGGGTGAGCGCCCGCGTCGCGCCGTTGTCGACCTTGCGCTTCAGCATATCGATATCGGCATCGACATCCGGGCTTTCCGGGTGCTTTTCCGGATAGGCGGACACGGAAATCTCGAAATCGCCGGCCGCCCGGATTGCCGCGACAAGCGCTGCCGCATTCTCGTACCCGTTCGGAAACGGCTCGTAGCGTGCACCGATCCCGCCCTGCGGATCGCCGCGCAACGCCACGAAATGGCGAACCCCACTGTCGATGAATTCCGAAACGATCGCATCGACCTCCGCCCGGGTGGCCCCGACGCAGGTCAGATGAGCGGCCGTATTGGCGATACCCTCATCGTGGATCATCCGGCGCACGGCGGTCAGCGAACGTGCCTTGGTGGAGCCGCCGGCACCATAGGTCATCGTCACGAAAGCGGGATCAAAGGCAGAAAGGTCTGCGACTGTGTGGAACAGCTGCGCCTCCATATCGTCGTTCTTCGGCGGGAAATATTCGAAGGAGAGCCGCAAGTTTCCGCGTTCGGCCGGGTAAAGGGTGTGTATCGCCATGTCATGTCCTCCCGGCATAGGCGAGCGTACGCTTGCCTTCTGGTGTATCGGCGGTGACGGCCTGCCGCTGGTCGCGGGCAAGCCAGATGGTTACCGTCAGTTGCCGGTCACGATCCGTGTCCGGGGTCAGATCGACTGTCTCTTCAACGTTCAACCCGGCCTTCTCCAACCAGTCGGCCATCGTCTGGCGCGAAAAGCCGAGGCGCATATGGGCATGCTCGTCACGCAGATACTCCAGCGCGTGCGGCGCGAGATCGATAATCGCCAGCCTGCCGCCGGGCGCAAGCATGCGGGCGGCCTCGGCAATTGCCGCTTCCGGCTGCTGCAGGAAGTGCAGGACCTGATGGATAATCACCAGATCGAACTGACGGCCGTCGAGCGGCAGGTTGAAGATGTCGCCATGCCGGATGGACGCCTTGGTGATGCCGGCGCGGTCGAGATTGGCGCGGGCCACGGCAAGCATATCGCGACTGGCATCGACGCCGACGCCGCGTCGGTAAATTCCCTCGAAAAGTTGCAGGATACGGCCGGTGCCGGTGCCAAGATCGAGCAGACCATCGACAGGCTCCGTGCCGACGACGGCTTTCAGCGCCGCCTCGACATCCGCCTCGCTGACATGCAGACGGCGCAGTTCGTCCCATTCGGCGGCATTGCGGCTGAAATAGTCCTGGGCCTTTTCCGAACGGGCCTGCTTGAGTGCCGCGAGCCGTTCGCCGTCACGCATCAGCACCGCATCTGCCATATCGGAGGCCGAGAGTAGATCCCGCACCAGCGCAACGCCCGCGCCTTCGCCCCGCAAGCGAAAATAGGCCCAGGCGCCTTCCTGATAACGATCGATCAGCGCGACTTCGGCAAGCAGTTTCAGATGGCGGGAAATTCGGGGCTGCGATTGACCGAGAATTTCGGTAAGATCGGTGACGGTCAGATCGCCAGCGGCCAGCAGAGCCAGAAGACGCATGCGCGTCGGCTCACCCGCCGCCTTCAGAACATCGACCAACTCGTCCAGCCCCAACCCGTGTTCCCGCGCCATCGTCAACCTCATCAACACATAAAGATATGTTTATGTGATTTTCGAAAATGCTGCAAGTTGAAATGTGGCAGCAAACCTCTTCCGAGATTGCTTGAAACAAAAAAGGCGGCCCGAACGGACCGCCTTGGTGTTTTCCTGGTTGTTTGCGGGCAGCGACGCCCACACCACTTATCGCGTCAGACGCTTGTAGCTGACGCGGCTCGGGTTGACCGATTCCGGGCCGAGACGACGGATCTTGTCCTTTTCATAGTCCTCGAAGTTGCCTTCGAACCATTCGACATGGCTGTCGCCTTCGAAGGCCAGGATATGCGTGGCCAGCCGGTCGAGGAACATGCGATCGTGGCTGATGATCACGGCGCAACCGGCGAAGTTTTCCAGCGCGATTTCGAGAGCCGCCAGCGTCTCGGTATCGAGGTCGTTGGTCGGCTCATCGAGCAGAAGCACGTTGCCGCCATTCTTCAACATCTTGGCAAGGTGAACGCGGTTGCGCTGACCGCCGGAGAGATTGCCGACCTTCTGCTGCTGGTCGGTGCCCTTGAAGTTGAAGGCGCCGCAATAGGCACGCGAATTCATCTCCAGCTTGCCAAGCTTTATGACTTCGGCACCGCCGGAAATTTCTTCCCAGACGGTCTTGGCGCCGTCGAGCGCATCGCGGCTCTGGTCGACATAACCGAGCTTGACGGAATCCCCGACGCGGAAGCTGCCGCTGTCCGGCTTCTCCTGACCGGTGATCATCCGGAACAGCGTCGTCTTGCCGGCGCCGTTCGGGCCGATGACACCGACGATGCCGCCCGGCGGCAGCTTGATCGACAGGTCGTCGATCAGGACGCGGTCGCCGTAACCCTTGGTAATGTTCTCGGCTTCGATGACCACCTGACCGAGACGCTCGCCGATCGGAATGATGATCTGCGCGTCGCCAAGACGCATCTTGTCGGCTGCTTCGACCAGTTCGTCATAGGCCTTGATGCGGGCCTTCGACTTCGATTGACGGGCCTTCGGGCTGGACGCAATCCATTCCTGCTCGCGGCTGATCGCCTTCTGGCGGGAAGCGTCTTCGCGGTTTTCCTGCTGCATGCGCTTGGCCTTGGCGAGCAGGTAGGCCGAATAATTGCCCTCGTAGGGAATGCTGCGGCCACGATCGAGTTCGAGAATCCAGCCCGTGACGTTGTCGAGGAAGTAGCGGTCGTGGGTGATCATCATCACAGCGCCGGGATACTGGCGCAGGTGGTTTTCCAGCCAGCCGATGGTTTCGGCGTCGAGATGGTTGGTCGGTTCGTCGAGCAGCAAAAGGTCCGGCTTGGAGAGCAGCAGCTTGCACAGCGCCAGACGGCGGCGCTCACCACCCGACAGGCTGGTCACGTCGGCATCGCCCGGCGGGCAACGCAGGGCTTCCATTGCCATCTCGACCTGGCTTTCGAGGTCCCAGAGGTTCTGACCGTCAATAATGTCCTGCAGCTTGGAACCTTCCTCCGCCGTCTCGTCGGAATAGTTCATCATCAGCTCGTTGTAGCGCTCGAGGATGGCGGTCTTGTCGGCCACGCCCTCCATGACGTTTTCCATCGCTGTCTTGTTCGGGTCGAGCTGCGGCTCCTGCGCGAGGTAGCCGACGGTTGCGCCTTGAGCGACCCAGGCCTCGCCGGTAAATTCCTTGTCGAGGCCGGCCATGATGCGCAGCACGGTCGACTTACCGGCGCCGTTCGGACCGAGGATACCGATCTTGGCGTCCGGATAGAACGATAGGTTGACATTCTCCAGCACCTTCTTGGTGCCGTAGGACTTGTTCAGCCCCGACATATGATAAATGAATTGACGTGCCATAGAGAGACTGCTCCGACGGAATGGGGATTTTGCCCGCTATGTAGGCGAATTATCCCGGCGGAGCAATGAAGAAACCGGCTTTAGCAGAGCCATTCACTGAATGCCTGCAGCATCGACGGTTCCGTTCCTGCATTTGAAATCGGTATCGCCGGCTGCAAGGATCAGCGTTGAAAGACCGGCACTGGCGGATATGTCGCCCGAAAGCCCGATCGTCAGCCCGGTGACAACGCTACGCGCGCCCGCCTTCTGGCACCGCATCCGCACACGGTCGCCTGCGCCATTGCCGAAACTCGCATCGAAGGCCTGCTTCACCTCGCCTTCCGTCACATCCCGTCCCAGACGATCAGCAAACAATGTGCGCACTGCGGAGCCGTTTAGTTCATCGAGAAAGCGCAGTTGCAGGGCAAAATAGTCCTGCGCCGTACCGCCCTGGCAGGTGCCGCTGCGCAGCCATTGATGCCGGTCGAGACCCGATTGCGTACCGGGCATGGCGACCAGCAGCTTGGCAGCCGTGTCCTCGGCCATGGCCAGTTGCGGCAGTTCCAGCCAATCACCCTTCTTGTCGCGCGCCCGGATATCCGCCGCCACGCCGCAATAGCTCTTCTTCATCGGCCAAAGGCCATGCAGGGAAAAATGCGTCGCATCGTAACGCTCTGCGGTCTGCCCGGTGCATTCCTTGCGGTTCGGCCGCGTCTCGCAGAAGCCGGGCTGCCAGCTGACAGCGAGAATGTACTCGGTCTTTCCCTTCGCCGGCGCCATTTTCTCCTCGGCAAGAGACGGCCAAGCGGCCATCACTGCGAGCAATGCGAGGCTCAGGCGCCGCAGCAGCGCCAATCGGATATTCTCCACATTTCCCTTCATGACAGCCCTCTTTTGAACAAGAACAAAACAAGATCATATAGAGACTAAAACAGGAAAAATGCAACCTGGAATCTCAGTGCCGCGGATTATTTCCTGACCTGATGCCAAACAAGCACCAAGCACCGATTGCGTTTGGCTGACAAATCAAGTTGATAGCGGTTAAGCGCAGGAACTTCGCCTGGGGAGGATCAACGGGTGTTCGCCAAGGTCGAAACATTGCACAGCCCGAGTGGAGCCGCCCTTGCCTGGCGCCATCAGCCTGCGGCCGCGCCGGAAAAAGGCGTGCTGATTGTCAGCCATGGACTTGCCGAACATTCCGCCCGCTATGCGCGCTTCGTCGATTTCATGGCCTTGCAAGGATTTCATGTCTATGCACACGACCATCGCGGCCACGGCGCGACCAGGGCTGCCGATGCCCCGCTCGGCCGCTATGCGCAGTCGCAGGGTATCGACAAGGTCCTGAACGATGTCCGGGCGATGCGCGATATGGCCGCGGGCAATCATCCAGGCCTTCCGGTCATCCTGTTCGGCCATTCCATGGGTGGCCTGATCGCACTCAATGCCGCGGCAAACGATCCGAGCCTCTATGATGGCCTTGCGGTCTGGAATTCGAATTTTAATCCGGGTCTTGCCGGTCGTGCAGCGCAGGTCATCCTGGCCATCGAAAAGATGCTGAAAGGCTCGGATGTGCCGAGCGGCATTCTGCCGAAACTGACGTTCGGCACCTGGGGCAAATCGATCCCCAACCACAAGACCGAGTTCGACTGGCTGTCGCACGACCCGGTGGAGGTCGCAAAATATATCGATGATCCGCTCTGCGGTTTCGACGCCAGCGTCTCGCTATGGATCGACCTGTTCAACCTGACTTTCGCCGGCGCCCGGCCGGATCGATTGCGACGGCTGCCTGAAAACCTGCCCATCCATCTTGTCGGCGGCGGCGAGGATCCGGCTACCAATGGCGCTCGGGAAACCCGTTGGCTGGCACGGCGCATGGAAAAGATGGGGCTGAAGCGCGTGACGACGGTCGTCTACCCGGCGATGCGCCACGAAACCTTGAATGAAACGGAACGCGACGGCGCCATGCGGGATTTTGCCGGCTGGTGCCTCTCCGTTGCGGAGCGGCGGACCTAAGCGAAGACATGGCATGACCGATATTTCTGCAAAGGCCGTGAAAGGCCGCAACGACGTTTCCTTCGGACTAGGCCTGATGGTCATCGCGGTGCTGATCTCGCCGCTGATCGATATTTTTGCCAAGCTGGCGATCACCACTATTCCGTCGGCGGAAATCACCGCCGTCCGCTTCGTGCTGCAGGTGATCTTCATCCTGCCGATCGTCATCGTCCGGGGTACGCTGCTCGACCTCACCTGGAAGAAGACCGGGCTGCATATGCTGCGCGGCGGCCTTCTGGTGGTGACCATGCTCTCCTTCATCACCACGCTGAAAGCCATGGAAGTGGCGGATGCCATCGCCATTTTCTTCGTCGAGCCGATCATCCTGACGATCCTTGGCAGCATCTTCCTGAAGGAGACCATCGGCTGGCGGCGCTATACCGCCTGCGCGGTCGGTTTTTTCGGTGCGCTGCTGGTCATCCAGCCGAGCATGCAGGAGGTGGGTTGGATCGCCCTTCTGCCGATCGTCTCAGCCTTCGGACTTGCCGTGTTCCTTTTGGTCACCCGCCTCGTCGCGCAGAACGAGGATCCGTGGTCGATGCAGTTTCACGCCGGCATCTGGGGCGCGGTGTTCTGCGGCATCCTGCTTTATGTCGGCGACGGCACCGGCTCGGAGATTTTCGATCCCGTCATGCCGGATATGACAGCCGGCCTGTATCTGCTTGGCGTCGGTGTCACGGCAACGATTTCCGGCGTGCTCGGGGTCTACGCCTATCGCGCAGCACCCGCTTCGGTGCTGGCGCCGCTGCAATATCTGGAGATCGTCTCGGCGACGATCTTCGGCTGGCTGGTGTTCGGAGATTTGCCGGACGCGCTGAAATGGCTGGGCATCGCGATCATCATCGCGTCCGGCCTCTACATCATCTGGCGAGAGCGCAGGGTGAACAAGAGCGCCAGTGTCGCGCCGGTATCGCCGGCCATCTGACGGATATAGTTTTCAAAAGGCTTTGGGAGGAGCGGACATGAAGACAGGTGGAGAATTGATCGTTGAGGCGCTGAAGGCAAACGGCGTCAAGCGAGTCTCATGCGTGCCCGGCGAGAGCTATCTCGCCGTGCTGGATGCGCTTTACGATACCGACATAGACGTGGTGGTCTGCCGGCAGGAAGGCGGGGCGGCGATGATGGCCGATGCCTGGGGCCGGCTGACCGGCGAGCCCGGCATCTGCATGGTGACGCGCGGTCCTGGCGCGATGAATGCGTCCGCTGGCCTGCACATCGCCCGTCAGGATTCGATTCCGATGATCCTGTTCATCGGCCAGGTCCAGCGCGAGGCGCGCGAGCGCGAAGCCTTCCAGGAAATCGAGTACCGCCGCGCCTTCACCGAGATCGCCAAATGGGTCGGCGAAATCGACGACCCCGCCCGCATTCCCGAGTTCGTCACCCGTGCCTTTGCAGTCGCCACGTCAGGTCGTCCCGGTCCGGTGGTGCTGACCTTGCCCGAGGACATGCTGACCCAGAAGACGGAAACCGTGGCGGCGAGACCCTATCAGCCGGTGGAAAGTCATCCCGGACCGGGCCAGATGCGGGCGCTGGAAGCACTGCTTGCAAAAGCAGAGCGACCGATCGCCATCCTCGGCGGTACGCGCTGGAGCGAGCAGGCAGTCAAACAGTTCCAGGCTTTCGCCGAGCGCTTTGGCCTTCCGGTCGGCTGCTCCTTCCGCCGTCAGATGCTGTTCGATCACCTGCATCCCAATTATGCCGGGGACGTTGGCATCGGCATCAATCCGGCGCTGGCCAAGGAAATCCGCGAGGCGGATCTGGTGCTCCTGATCGGCGGCCGTTTTTCCGAAATGCCGTCTTCAGGCTACACCCTGCTTGACGTGCCGTACCCGCACCAGACGCTGGTGCATATCCATCCCGATCCCGGTGAACTCGGCCGCGTCTACCGCCCGGATCTGGCAATCGCTGCCTCGCCCGCCGATTTCGCAGCAGCGTTGGAAGAGTTGAAACCGACGCAGAGCCCTGCCCGCGGCGAACGAACTACAAGAATGCATCAGGCCTATCTCACCTGGTCCACCCCGCCGGAAACCGGTCCCGGCGACGTTCAGATGGGACCGATCATGCGGTTCATCGAGGAAAACACGGCGGACGACACGATCTTTGCCAACGGCGCCGGCAACTACGCGACCTGGCTGCATCGCTTCCACCGGTTCCAGCGCTTCAATACGCAGGCCGCGCCGACTTCGGGCTCGATGGGCTACGGCCTGCCGGCCGCGGTTGCTGCCAAGCATCTGTTTCCGCAGCGCGAGGTCATCTGCTTTGCAGGTGACGGCTGCTTCATGATGCACGGGCAGGAATTCGCCACGGCGGTGCGCTACGATCTGCCTGTTATCACGCTGGTCATCAACAATGGTATCTACGGCACGATCCGCATGCATCAGGAACGGGAGTATCCGGGCCGGGTCAGCGGAACCGATCTTACCAATCCGGACTTTGCGGCTTTCGCGCGCGCCTATGGCGGCCACGGCGAGTTGGTGGAAAAGACGGAGGAATTCGCTGGCGCCTTTGAACGCGCCCGGCAAAGCGGCAAACCCTCGATCATCGAGATCAGGCTCGATCCGGAAGCAATCACGCCGACGCGGACGCTGAGCCAGATCAGAGCCGGCTAAGCGTCACGAATGCTCGCGCGGCGCGCAATCGGAAGGATGCGCGACGTTGGTGAAATATCTCAGCCGCGAATGTGCTGGGTCTGCTGGTAAACATTGGTAGAGCGGGCGCCGGAGCGGCAGTAGCCGAGCATCGGGCGCTCGAACGTATCCAGCGCGTCGACCATTTCGCGCACGGCATCGGCGGTTACGCCCATCGGGCCGACCGGGATATGGGTGATGTCGAAGCCGAGTTCCTTGGCGCGGGCAGCGATCGTCTCGAACTGCGGCTGGTCCGGCTGCTCGAAATCCGGGCGATGGCAGACGATGGACTTGAAACCCAGCGCCTTGATCGCATCGAGGTCCTCGACGGAAATCTGTCCGGTGACCGAATATTCATCGTTGATCTGGCGAATGTCCATGGGAAAACCTTCCTCAAAATAATGTCCGGACTGATGTAAGACCGGCAGCCGGATGCGTCAATTGGAAAGGCAGCTCAGCGGATCTGGAACGCCAGTCCGTATTCGATCGCCTCACCCGGCGCGAGCATCGGCATTTCGCCGGCAGCGGCAAGTTCCGTTCGTCTGGCGATCCGGTGCGAAACGGGCTCGATGCTGATGACATCACCCGAACCGCGCTGGCATCGCCACATCTGCAGGAACGGCAGGGTTTGGGTTAAGAACCGGACGGCCAGCGAACGGCCGGACAACGCATCGAACGGCCCGAGGACCACCTGTGCCCAGCCGTCTTCGGCCGTCGGTGCGGCCGGCACACAGAAATGCGCGCTTTCACCCTCACCGAATCGCCAGCGACGCTTTTCATCTCCGAACATCGTTCCCACGATATGAGTGTCTTCGCCGAGCAGCCAGCCGCCGATGTTCATGTGATACATCAGCATCGGTGCAAATGGCGTATCCCCGCTGTTGGTGATCCGGTCCGACAGCACGACTTCCGCCGTATCGGCCTTCACGGTCCATTTCCGCAAGACGCGCGCCACTCCGCCATTGGCGAGCTGAACCTCGGTTTCGGCAAGACATCCGGGCGGCTCGCCCTGCCCGGACATCTCCGTTCGCCCGACCGGTGTCCCGCAAAGTGAACCATGCAACGGAAATGTCCGACCGTCTTCGAAACCTTCGATCATCTCCGGATGACGGATATGATCCGGGCCGCAGGTAAAGAAGAAACCCCGCAGCGCGTGGTCGATGCGCCGGTCTCCGTCCGAAGGGATTGCAGTACCCGGCGAAATATCGATGCCATCAACGACGAAGGCACCGATATCCAGCGCCGATTGCCGGTCGAGGAGAATCTGGAAGTCACCGTCCCGGTCGCCACCGGATATCCTGATCGGCATCGTCGTTTCTCCAATGCTTTCCGCCAGCCGGAATCGACGGGAATTCATCGGCCGAAACTATCGTAAAGAAAGGCGAGCATCACCTCCTTGAAACGGGCAAGCCACAGAATTAGATGGATTTTAGGGAACTGTTCATAATGAATTCAGTTTATTCATATTACCGTCCCATTTGATTTGTAGGCCCCGAGCTCAACTGCCAGACAACAGGTTTCACCGTGACGTTCGTTTTCAGAACCGGCTTTGCCCTTTTTGCCGCCGCCAGCGTGCTCGCACTCGCCTCCGCCGCAAAGGCGCAGGACAGCTTCGGCCGCCTGCCTGCCAACGCGGTTCTGGTCACGCCGCAAGGTGAAATCCTCGACTACATTCCCGATTCTGGTGATGTGCAGATGATGCGCGATCGTCGCGGCCGCACTGTACTGGTCGACGCGTGGGGCAATGTCGTAGCGACCGTCATGGGATCGGGGCGCCAGCGCGACACCGTGCGCCGTCGCGAGAGGAACCCCGACGTCTATATCAATCAGGGTTACGGCTACTCCGATCCAGCCTTTACGGACCAGGGCTTTTCCGAGCCCGGCGATGTGACCGGCTCAATCCCGGATTTCCGCGATGCCTCGCCGCCGAGCGTCGATCGCGAGGAATTGCCGGCAAGCCTTCCGGACGAGAACGACATGGCGGCCCTACCAGCGGAAGAGGCCCCGCCACGCCAGACCTTGCCCTCAGCCGCCCAGATCACCAAGAAATCGAGCGCAGAAATCACCGCGCTTCAGGTGTTTCTCGATCGCGAAGGCTTTTCGCCGGGCGTGATCGACGGCAAAACGGGCTCGAATGTCACCAAGGCGATCGAAGCCTGGCAGCAGGCAACCGGCGAGACGCTGGACCCGAACAACACCGATGACATTCTCGAGCGCCTGCGCTTTACCGGCGGATTGCCGATCACGACCTACACAATCACGGCAGCGGATGCCGCAGGTCCTTACGTCGCCTCGATCCCGGAAGACTACGCCCACAAGGCTGCCCTGCCGCACCTCTCCTTCACCTCGACGACGGAGATGCTCGGCGAGAAATTCCATATGGACGAGACCTATCTGCGTGAACTCAACCCCGGCGTCGATTTCACCATTCCGGGTACCATCATCAAGGTGATCAACCCCGGTGAAATGAAGAAGGGCAAGGTCGCCCGCATCGTCGCCGACAAATACCGCAAGCAGGTCTTTGCCTATGACGACACCGGCACGCTGATCTCAGCCTATCCGGCAACGATCGGCTCCTCCGACACACCGTCGCCCTCGGGCACGGTGCAGGTCGACCGCATCGCGTTCGATCCCGGCTATACCTACAATCCGAAGATCAATTTCAAGCAGGGCGAAAACGACAAGATCCTGACCTTGCAGCCAGGCCCGAACGGCCCGGTCGGCACAGTCTGGATCGCGTTGTCGAAACCGACCTATGGCATCCACGGAACGCCCGAGCCGTCGAAGATCGGCAAGACACAGAGCCATGGTTGCGTGCGGCTGACCAACTGGGACGCAACGGAACTCGCCAAGATGGTCAGCGTCGGCACGACCGTCGAATTCCTCGACTGAGGCCGGAAAAATCGCAGGCTCCTCCCCCATTTGGGGGAGTGACGAAAGCCGCAAGCCAGTGAAAATGCTCGCGCCGGAATGCGATCAATCGCAGCTTGGGCGGTTTGCGCATAAAACCTTCGCTGGTCCGGCAATCGCGATTCATTGGGCACACTTTCGCGAAGGCGAAGGTCGGGGTCGCGGCGTTAAAGCTTGGAAGCACCGCGACCCCTGTTCGGCAATATCCCGCAGCTTCATGACCTCATCAGATATTGTCATTAAAAAACATTGCCGCGATGCTCTATCTGTCGGAGAACTTGAAGACCAATTCCGACAGACAGAGGAATGCCTTGATGGCCGCCGAACGCTCCCTTCCCAACCTCTGGCATGCAACGGCGCCTGCGGCTCCCGACACCAGGCCGCTTTCCACGGATATAAGCGTCGACGTTGCCGTCATCGGCGGCGGCTTCACCGGACTTTCGGCGGCGCTGCACCTTGCGGAAAAAGGCGTCACTGTCGCCGTTGCCGAGGCAAAGATGATCGGCTTTGGCGGCTCCGGTCGCAATGTCGGCCTCGTCAATGCCGGCATGTGGACCAAACCCGAAGACCTGATCGCAACGCTTGGCACCGAGGTCGGTACACGATTGCTGACCGAACTTGGCGACGGTCCGTCGCTGGTCTACAAGCTCGTCGAAAAACACAACATCGCCTGCGAAGCGGTTCGCAACGGCACGCTGCATCTGGCCGTCGGAACCGAGGGCCTCAAGGACATTCAGGATCGCGAGCGGCAATGGAAAACGTTCGGCGCGCCCGTTGAAGTGGTTGACGCTGATCGTGCCCAATCGCTGACCGGTGCGCCAGGATTCGCCGGCGCGCTGCTCGACCGGAGGGCTGGGACCATCCAGCCGCTTGCCTATGCCCGCGGCCTTGCCCACGCAGCTCTCGCCGCCGGTGCGCAGATCTACACAGAAACCCCGCTGCGGTCTGCCGAGCGCAAGGGTGACCTTTGGAAACTGACTGTCGGAAACGGCACAATCACAGCCAAATCCGTCATCGTCGCGACCAATGCCTATGGCGACATGCTGAGCCAAACGCCCTGGACGGCCTACACGCAGGAACTGACGATCCTGCCCTACTTCCAGTTCGCCACAAACCCGCTGTCCGACAATATTGCCCGGTCCATCCTGCCGGAGCGGCAGGGTTGCTGGGACACGGGTCTGGTCATGACATCGTTCCGCATGGACCAGCAGAACCGGTTGATCTTCGGCAGCGTCGGCCGCCTCGATGCGCTCGCTGAAGGCACGCACCGGGCTTTTGCCGAGCGTTCGCTACGCAAGCTTTTCCCGGCGATCGGCGATTTCCGTTTCGAATACTGGTGGGACGGCCGGATCGGCATGACGACCAACAACCTGCCGCAAATGCACGTGATGGCGCCGAACGTATTTTCGGTCAGCGGCTACAACGGCCGCGGCATCGCACCGGGCACCGTCTTCGGTCGTGCACTGGCCAACCACGTCACGGGCGAACCGAACGCGCTGCCGCTTGTCGAAACACCGCTGACGCCCGATCCCTGGCGCAACGTCAAATCGGCATTCTATCATGCCGGCGCACAGGCCAAGCATTTCATCGACCGAAGGTTTTAGCCCACTCGCAGACGCAGAAACGCCGCGCGAAAACGCGCGGCGCCGAAAGATTCAACGTCTTGCCTCACGCAGCGCGGCGCATGCCGCCCGTAAGCCTCAGCGGAACCAGCTTGCGGACTTCGTCACCGAAAGCACGGGCATTCTCGCAGGCCTTGTCGAGATTGCTCACCCGGTTCGGATCCATCGTTTGCAAGGTGCCACCACAGTCGAAGATGTCGCGGAAGGCCGCACGCTCGATGATCGGCGTATCGAGGACGGGGACGGAGCGCTCGGAGAGCAACTGCTTGACCACCTGCAGCGCGCGCGTCGTCACCAGCGAATTGACGCGTGTCAGCACGACGGAGTGGTTGATGCGGATGCCCGCCTTTTCCTCGAGATAGCCGAGCAACTCGAGAACCTGGGCACCGCCCTTGGCATCCATGGCACAGCCCTGGATCGGGATCATCACATGATCGGACAGGCCGATGGCGGTCGCCATCAGCGTATTGCGCGCACCAGCGAGATCGATGATGAAATAGTCGGTCTTCGCCCTGTTGTCGTTGATATGCGTCTGGATCGACGCCATCGTCACATAGGAGATCACATCGACATTCGGGACCTTTCCCGAAATATCGTGCCAATGGGAAATCCAGTGCTGTGGATCGGCATCGAGAATGGTGACGCGCGCGCCGTTTCGCGCAAGCTCCGTCGCCAGGATCAATGCGGCGGTCGTCTTGCCCGCGCCGCCCTTGGTGTTTGCAAATGTAATGACTGGCATGTCCTGTCCTCGTCTGAAAAGAAGTCCGAGCCCCGGCATGGCTCCCGCAAAAGGCGCAAAATCCCATCGCGCCTCGGTTAATCAAACCTTTCAGATCGTGGTTAAGAAAGTCTGAAGATGCACCTCCCCAGAATTAACGATTCCCGTCTGCACAGGCATGCAGATCGCATCGGAGACCAGTGGCGATGAGATAATTTTCTATCGAAGGAAATCAGTGATCGGCGTGCAGTACGTCGCGTTCGAGTGGCAGTGCGGCCCGCATCATCACGGAATGCTCGGCCGGTTTCATCGGTTGCGAAGAGCTTATCGGCGCCTTGTGGCACATGCGGGCAAAGGGGCCGCTCGACAGCGGATACGCGGGAGCGGCCACACGGTGTTGGACCTCGAGCGCCAGCCCCTGCATGTTTCGCCGCGCCTTTGCAAGATTACTGATCATTGCGTCATCGATCGTATAGAGCGATCCGCCGTGCTCGAACATGTCACGATAGGCGCTGCGCTCAATGATGGGCGTATCGAGAAGTGCGATATTGCGCAGGGCAAGCAGCGCCTTGACGCTGCGCAGGGCGCGCGTCGTCACGAAAGAGCTGACACGGGTCAGGACCACCGCGTGATTGATATGGCCGCGCGCATTGCTTTCCACCTGCCCGATGAGATCGAGCACATGTGCTGCGCCCTGCGCATCCATGGCGCATCCCTGCACCGGGATCAGAACAAGATCGGACAGACCTGCGGTGAGCGCAATCAATGCGTCGCGGGCGCCGGACAGGTCGATGATGATGTGGGTGGTCTGCCCCTGTTGGGTACGCAGATTGCTGCCGAGGTTGGCGAATGTGATGCCGGTGACCACGGATATGGTGTCAATCGCACCGGGCAACCGATGCCACTTGGCTGCGAATGCGAGAGGATCGCAATCGAAAACAACGACCTTTTCACCCCTTTGCGCAAACTCCATGGCCAGAAGCAATGCAACGGTCGTCTTTCCGGCTCCACCCTTGGCGTTCGCTACTGAAATTACAGCCATATCGTTCCTGCCGGCGTGCCGGAGCAGCCATTGCTTACTGCTGTCTCCATTCACGAAACAGCGATCTCTAACGTCAAGCCTTACAAAACACCGTTAACGAAGAGGAAACGAACTCCCCGAATTGGCACGTTCCATGACACTTCGATGACGATTTTACGACAAAACCGCATGAGGGAAAGTAGCATTTTTCATGATGTGGTTTTTATTAGCCGGAAAATGAAAAATGGAGCCGGCCACAACAGCCGGCTCCATTCCAAGAAATGATCAAAAACTGTCGACGCGCGGGTGCACGCCGGGTTCAGGTCAGATGCAGTCGTGAAACAACTGCTTGGCAGCATCGAGCGTCAGCTCGACCGGATTGCCGCCGGCGGTCGGATCGACGATCGCCATAGCGGCCATCTCATCGATTCGGTCGGTGCCGACGCCCAGTGCCGACAGTTTGTCCGGCACACCCAGTTCTTCGCGCAGCTTCAGGACGTAGTCGTAGAACCCATCGAAGCCGCCGGAAATGCCGAGATAGGCGGCGGCCATGCCGATCTTGCCCTCGATCGCCGGACGATTGAAACGCAGCACCGGCGGCATGACAACGGCATTGGTCATGCCGTGATGGGTGTTGTAGATGGCGCCGACCGGATGCGACAGCGAGTGGATGGCGCCGAGGCCCTTCTGGAAGGCGACGGCCCCCATGGCGGCGGCACTCATCATATGGGCGCGGGCTTCGATATCCGTTCCGTCCTTGTAGGCGCGCGGCAGATATTCCTTGACCAGACGCAGGCCTTCGAGCGCGATGCCGGCCGACATCGGATGGTAGAACGGCGAGGAATAGGCCTCCAGGCAATGGGCGAAGGCATCCATACCGGTACCGGCGGTTATCACCTTCGGCATGCCGACCGTCAGTTCCGGATCGCAGATGGTGACTGCCGGCAGGAACTTCGGATGGAAGATCACTTTCTTCGTATGTGTCTCGGAGTTGGTAATGACCGAGGCACGGCCGACTTCCGAGCCGGTGCCAGCCGTCGTCGGCACGGCGATGATCGGCGCGATGCCTTCGACGCTGGCACGGGTCCACCAGTCGCCGATATCCTCGAAGTCCCAGACCGGACGGGTCTGGCCGGCCATGAAGGCGACGCATTTGCCGAGGTCGAGGCCGGAACCGCCGCCAAAAGCGATAACGCCGTCATGGCCGCCGGCCTTGAAGGCCTTCACTCCGGCATCGAGATTGACGTCGGTCGGATTGCTGTCGACATCGGCGAACAGCGCGCGGCCAAGGCCGGCGGCGTCGAGGATATCGAGCGCATTCTGCGTGATCGGCATCGGCGCGAGGCCACGGTCGGTGATCAGCAGCGGCTTCTTGATGCCGAGCGCCTTGCAGTGATCGGCAAGTTCCTTGATCCGGCCGGCGCCGAACTTGATGGATGTCGGATAGCTCCAGTTGGCTGTAATGGTCATCGGTCAGGCTTTCTTCAGGTGATAGGATTTCGGGCGGGTCAGGTTCTGGAAGCCGATGACCGACAGCGAGCCGCCGCGTCCGGTTTCCTTGACGCCGGTCCAGCACAGCGCTGGATCGAGATAATCGGCGCGGTTCATGAACACGGTGCCCGTTTCAAGATCCTGGCCGATACGAGCGGCGCGTTCGGCATCCTTGGTCCAGAGCGACGTCGTCAGTCCGTATTTGCAATCGTTCATCAGCGCGAGCGCCTCAGTGTCGTTCTTCACCTTCATGATGCCGACGACCGGACCGAAACTTTCCTCCGTCATGACCTTCATGGAATGATCGACGTCGACAAGAACCTGCGGTGCGAGATAGGCACCGCCGTCATCCTGCGGAAACAGCTTCGGATCGACCAGCGCCTTGGCGCCCTTGGCAACAGCCTCGGCAGTCTGCGCGCGCACTTCGGCGGCAAAGCGCTGGTGCGCCATCGGCCCGAGCGAGGTTTCCTGTTCCAACGGATTGCCGAGTTTATATGCCGAGGCAAAGGCAACGGCCTTCTCGACGAAATCGTCATAGAGGTTTTCATTGACATAGATGCGCTCGATACCGCAGCAGCACTGCCCGGAATTGAACATCGCGCCGTCCATCAGCGTATCGACGGCAGCGTCGAGATCGGCGTCTTCCATGACGTAGCCCGGATCCTTGCCGCCGAGTTCGAGGCCAAGTCCGGTGAAGGTGCCGGCCGCTGCCCGCTCGATCGATCGGCCGCCTTCGACCGAACCCGTGAAATTGACGAAATCAAAGCTCTTGGCCGCAATCAGCTGCGAGGTCGTTGCGTGATCGAGAAAGATATTCTGGAAGACATCTTGCGGAACACCGGCCTCGACAAAGGCGCGCACCATGCGCTCGCCAACGAGGATCGTCTGGCTGGCATGCTTCAAGACGACGGCGTTACCCGCCATCAGCGCCGGCGCCACAGTGTTGATCGCCGTCATATAGGGATAGTTCCAGGGCGCGATGACAAAGACGACGCCGTGGGCGACACGCTCGATGCGACGCTCGAAGCTGGCGCTGTCCTCTACGACGATCGGCGCAAGCGCATCCGCGGCGATGGAGGCGACATAGTTCGACCGCTCGTTGAAGCCGCGGAACTCACCGCCGTAGCGCACCGGACGCCCCATTTGCCAGGCAAGTTCCGGCACGACCTCGTCGACCATCTCGTTCAGCCGTGCGACACCGGCAAGCACCAGCTTGACGCGATCTTCGATCGGACGCTTGGCCCAGCTTTTTTGTGCGGCCCGTGCACGCGCAACGGCAGCCGAAGCGGTAGCCGCGTCAACGGCTGCGCGTTCCGCATAAACTTCCCCGTTCACCGGAGAAATACATTGGATCATGGTCATGATCGTTTTCCTGTTCTGTCGTCAAAAATTGCGATCCGGCACCACCCTTCCAGGCACTACCGGATCGAGGTCGATTCTGAGCGATGGCGTTACGCCCTCTCGAAACCGCGCGCAACTTCCCAATCCGTCACACGGCGGTCGTATTCCTCCTGCTCCCACTCGGCAGCCCGGGTATAATGCTCGATGACATCCTCGCCGAAGGCGTCGAGCAGCATTTTGGAGCTGTTCAGAGCAGCAGCCGCGTCACGCAGTGTGCGCGGAATTTCGCGGATGTTCTTGCCGCCATAGGCATCGCCGACAAACGGCGCTTCCAGTTCCATCTTGCCCTCGATACCGGCGATACCGGCAGCGATCAGCGCGGCCATGGCGAGATAGGGGTTGAGGTCGGAGCCGCCAACGCGGCATTCGATGCGGATGGCCTTGGTGCCTTCGCCGCACAGGCGGTAGCCGGCAGTGCGGTTGTCCTTGCTCCAGACCGCCTTGGTCGGCGCGAAGGTGCCGGCCACGAAGCGCTTGTAGGAATTGATGTAGGGCGCGAGGAAATAGGTGATCTCGCCGGCATGGGCCAAAAGACCGGCCACATAGTGCCGCATCATCTCCGACATGCCATACTCGGCTTCCTTGTCGAAGAATTTCGAGGTCTTGCCATCAACGCTCCAGAGCGACTGGTGGATGTGCGACGACGAACCGGCCGCGTTGTAGTTCCACTTGGCAAGGAAGGTGATCGCCTTGCCACGCGACCAGGCGATTTCCTTGCAGCCGTTCTTGATGATCACGTGCCGGTCGGCCATGGTCAGCGCGTCGGCATAGCGGACATTGACCTCTTCCTGACCGGCAGAAGCCTCGCCCTTTGTGTTTTCCACCGGGATGCCAGCACCCTGCAGTCCGTTGCGGATCGCCCGCATGACGTCTTCTTCCTTGGTGGTCTGGAAGATGTGGTAATCCTCGTTGTAACCGCTGACGAGCTTCAGGTCGCGGTAGCCGCTTTCGCGCGCATCGTCATAGGATTGATCGAACAGGAAGAATTCGAGCTCCGTCGCCATGAAGGCCTTCAGGCCCATGGCCTCGAGCCTTGCGACCTGCTTCTTCAGGATGGCGCGCGGCGAATGCGGTACTTCCTTGTGGGTGTGATGGTCGAGCATGTCGCAAAGAACCAGCGCCGTGCCTTCGAGCCAGGGAATGCGGCGAAGCGTCGAGAGGTCAGGCTTCATCGTGTAGTCGCCATAGCCTGCTTCCCAGCTGGTCGACTTGTAGCCGGAGACGGTGTCCATCTCCATATCGGTAGCCAGCAGATAGTTGCAGCTATGGGTTTCTTCCCAGGCGCCGTCGACAAAGAACTGCGCGTGGAACCGCTTGCCCATCAGACGTCCCTGCATGTCGACCTGACAGGCCAGAACCGTATCGATGCGGCCTTCGGCGACATCCTTCTTCAACTCTTCAAACGAGTAGCTCGCGCTCATGGTAAAAAATCCCGTGATTGGCTGGAACGGCGCAGGTGCGCGCTCCGTTGGACGTGGTCCGGAAGCCGCCTAAAGACGGCTTCCGTCTCGTCTTGATGTGATCAGATCTGACCGACCGCCTTTTCGGCGGCGGCGATCTCCGCCTTGCGCTTGGCAATCATGTCGCCGATCGGCGGCCCTTGGAAGCGCTTGGCTTCAAAGGCGAACCAGATGACGACCGCCAGCACGATGAAGCCGAGCGTCACGGCAAAGACCTTGTCATTCGGCGGCTGGATGGCGATGTAGATGATGACGAGCATGCCAAGGGCGGCAAGCACGGAGACCAGCTTGTAGACGCCTGCACCAAGATTCCACGGACCTGCCGCAGGCCATTTCGACGTACCAAAGGCAAAGATGCCGAGCACGATCGGAAACACGAAGGACAGGAACAGGAAGATAAGCGTGGCATTGACCACCGTCACGTAGAGGCTGGCCTCGCCGACCGAGATGAACAGCGCACCCCAGACGAAAAGCACTTCGAGAATTCCGGCCGTCCAGATCGCCGTGACCGGCGTGCGGTACTTCGGGCTGACCGAGGACAGCGCCTTGGAACCAACCGGCAGACCTTTGTCGCGCGAGAACGCAAAGATCATGCGTGATGCCGACGTGACCGTAGCGAGGCCGCAAAGGAACTGCGCGATGAAGATCGCGATGAACAGGATGGTGACCAGCCATGCAGGCATAATCGTGTTGACCGTGTAGAAGAACACGTTCCAGCCCTGCTTTGCGCCTTCCGCCATATCCGGGATGGCGATGACGAAGGCACTGAGCATGATCCAGCCGGCAAGCGACGACCAGACGACAGAAGATACAATCGAGCGTGGAACCGAATGGGCCGCCTTCTTGGTTTCCTCGGACGTGTGCGCAGACGCGTCATATCCGGTGATCGTATAGATCGGCAGCAAAAGGCCGAGGCCGAAAATATACCACATGCTTTCGGATTGCGGCCAGACATTGCCGCCGATCTCACCCGAATTGTTGGTGAATGTCCAAAGACGGCTGAACTCCCAGGTGGGCGCGAAATAAAAGCATGCAACCGTCAGAACGGCTGCGGTCACCAGGATAAGAGAGCCTGAAAAATCGGTAAGCTTGGCGGTGAGGCTAATACCGAAATGGTTGATCACGACCTGCACTAGTGTAAAGCCTGCGACAAGCAAAACCTGCGTTCCGGGCGAAACGAGACCGTCTGCTCCGACAAGACCGAGTTGCGCGCCGAAGGTGCCTCCAAGAAACAGCGCGGTGCCGATGTTGATCGCGCCCAGAACGGTGATCAGCCCGAGCAGGTTAAGCCATGCTGTCAACCAGCCGGTGAAGCGGTTTCCGAGGATCGACGACCAATGATACAAACCGCCGGCCGTGGGATAGGCCGACGCGATCTGAGCCATGCCCAACGCAAAGAAGCCGGAGATGATGCATCCGACCGGCCAGCCGATCCCGATTGCAGCGCCGCCCACACCGGATGTTGCTTGCGCCAGCGAGTTGATGCCGCCCGACAGAATGCAAATGATCGAGAATGAAATTGCGAAATTCGAGAAGGAGCTCATGCTCCGCTCGAGCTCTTGGGCGTAGCCCATCGAATGCAGGACGTGGATATCCTGATTTTTGTCTGTATCTGTATAGTCTGACATTTTTTTCCCCTGTATCGACCAGCCTCCGGCGGTATTGCCGGCCGGCTGAAGTGCCGTTGTCCATGGAAGCCCATGGACCAGTCTCCGCGGACATGCCGCTCCCCAGGTCTTTTTATTGCGACAGTGCGGCCAGGCTTTCGCCCAACAGGCCTGTCAGATAATCGGCCATGACCTTTTGACCGATTTCATCCCGAACGAGATCGTTGCGGATCTCAATCATTACGTTGAGCAGGCCATTCTTCAAGCCATGCTCGATAAGAGTATGCGTCACGCCGTCGGCCGGTCCATAGGGCTCGTTCCGCCGCACAACGTAACGTGTCGATTTTTCGGCCGCAGCCAGCATCGCGTTCGCGAGCGCATGGTCCTCGTCGTGAAGAATGCCGACTTCGACGTCACGCTGCTTGCCGTGATAGACGGGCGTGAATGTGTGCATTGTGACAAGCACCGGAGGACGATCGTTGGCCTTCCGCGTCGTGATGAAATCCGACAGACCGTCACGAAACGGAATATAGAGGGCCTCCGTCCGGGCCAGACGTTCGGCAGCAGAGATGTTGGCATTGCCGGGTATTTCGAAGACTTCGCTGACGGGCGGCATGGCCGCTTCCGCTTCGGGCGGGCGATTGCAGTCATAGACAAGGCGAGAAAAGCGCTGGTAAATCAACGCGGCATCGAGGCTTTTGACCAACAGTTGCGACACGGCGAGCGCACCGGGATCCCATGCGATGTGGCTTTCGAGCGCATCAGCGGAAAGACCAAGCGACCCCATGTTTTCCGGAAGACGGCGCGACGCGTGTTCGCAAACCAGCAGCACCGGGCTCAACGCCTCGGGATTCTCTACTGCTACGGGCGAACCATCCGCCTCTGTCAAAAGTCCCGTCAACTCCGGTCCCCTTCCGGTTGCCTGTCTGGCGCCACGTATTGTTTCGAAAAAGGCGAGAAGCCGATGAAATCAACCGTGAAAATCAGGTTCGAGCGATCAGTTTATTGCGGCAACGCGAATGTGACCGCTCGATACTGAAAAGAATTCTTCACGTTTTGCCCCATGTCAATCGGAATCTGAAACGATCTCTTCAAAAAATCCATTGACTCGAATTATGACAGCGATGTTTACTCTGTCATAAAGCTGGCAGAGACCGGCACAGGGGATCGATTTTGACCAACAGTACAGGCACCATGACGGTGTCGGATGTGATCAATGCCCACTTCACCGTGCTCACCCGTGCGGAGAAGCAGTTGGCAGCGACGCTTCTCGACAACTACCCGGTTTCCGGACTCGGCAGCATCACCACTGTTGCCGAGAACGCTGGTGTATCGACGCCGACGGTCGCCCGCATGGTGCAGAAGATTGGTTTCCGCGGCTTTCCCGATTTCCAGCAGCGGCTCCACCAGGAGCTGGAAGCAACGATCTCCAACCCGATCAGCAAGCATGATCGCTGGGCGGCGAACGCTCCGGGCACGCATATCCTCAATCGCTTCGCCGATGCGACGATGAACAATATGCGCGCCACGCTGGCGCAGCTGGAAACGGCGGAGTTCGATGGCGCAGCGGCGATGATCGCCGACCGCAAGCGCAATATCTATCTTGTTGGCGGGCGCATCACCCGGGCGCTGGCCGACTATTTCTTCACCCATCTCCAGGTCATCCGCTCCGGCGTCACGCAGATCGCCTCCAATTCCAGTTCCTGGCCGCATTACGTGCTCGATATGAAGAAGGGCGATGTCCTGATCATGTTCGACATCCGCCGCTACGAGCAGGAGATGGAGACGCTCGCGAAGATCGCCCGCGAGCGTGGCGTCGAAATCATCCTGTTCACCGACCAGTGGAGTTCGCCCGTCGCCAAGTCCGCGCGGCGAGTCTTCCGCATCCAGATCGAGGCACCTTCGGCCTGGGACAGCTCGGTCGTCATTCTGTTTGCCGTCGAAGCGCTGATCGAGGCCGTGCAGAGTTCCATCTGGGACGAGACGCACGACCGAATGAAAACGCTCGAAGGACTGTTCGATTCAACAAGGCTTTTTCGAAAGCCGCTTTAGGAGGAGCAAGAGGCATGGAACGTGGCGCCGGCATCGCCCGGCGCAGGGATGTCACGAACCGCAATTCAGGCACTAGACAAGAGATGCCCGCTGCGCAGCGGGATGTTAATTTTGAAAATAAAATGAAGGTGTTCTGCCTGCGAACCTCTGGTCGCAAAAGGGACATCGGCTGTCACATAAGCTTCATCGGACCCCAGTATCAGCTTCCATCGAAGTTGACTGATATATAACCACAAGGAGAAGACCAGTGATTTCACATATGCGCCGCCTGCTTTCGCTTTCGACCGCCATGGTCATGGCATCGACTGCAATCGCTGCTGCCGAGCCGAGCGCCGAATTGATCGCCGCAGCAAAGGCCGAAGGCACGTTGACCACGATCGCCCTGCCCCACGACTGGTGCGGCTACGGCGCGGTTATCGACGGCTTCAAGGCCAAGTACGGCCTGACGGTCAACGAACTCAACCCGGATGCCGGCTCGGGCGATGAAATCGAAGCCATCAAGGCCAACAAGGACAACAAGGGCGACCAGGCTCCCGACGTGATCGACGTCGGCCTGTCCTTCGGCCCGTCCGCCAAGGCTGACGGCCTGATCCAGCCCTACAAGGTCTCCACTTGGGATTCGATCCCGGATACCGCCAAGGACGCCGATGGCTTCTGGTACGGCGACTATTACGGCGTCATGTCCTTCGAAGTGAACAAGGACCTCGTCAAGGAAAGCCCCAAGGATTGGGCCGACCTCTTGAAGCCGGAATTCGCCAACATGGTCGCCCTGGCCGGTGACCCGCGCACCGCCAACCAGGCCATCTCCGGCGTCTTCGCTGCCGGTCTTTCCGGCGCTGCCGGTGACGTTGCCAAGTCCGGCGAAGCTGGCCTCGCCTTCTTCAAGGAACTGAACGCCAAGGGCAACTTCGTACCGGTCATCGGCAAGTCCGCTCCGCTCGCTCAGGGCACGACCCCGATCATCCTGCGCTGGGACTACAACGCCCTTGCCGACCGTGACACGCTTGCCGGCAACCCGCCGGTCGACGTCATCATCCCGGCTTCCGGCGTCGTAGCCGGCGTTTACGTTCAGGCGATCTCGGCCTTCGCTCCGCACCCGAACGCTGCCAAGCTCTGGATGGAATACCTCTATTCCGACGAAGGTCAGCTCGGCTGGCTGAAGGGCTATTGCCACCCGATCCGCTTCAACGATCTCGCCAAGAACGGCAAGATCCCGCAGGACCTGCTCGACAAGCTGCCGCCGGCCGCTGCCTATGAAAAGGCCGTGTTCCCGACGCTCGCCGAACAGGAAGCCTACAAGGAAGTCATCACCAAGGGCTGGGACACCGTCGTCGGCGCCAACGTTCAGTAAGACTGCTATTGCGAGGCCCTCCCGCGTTCGCGCGGGAGGGCTGTTTTTCAATTTTCACAAAATGGTTTCCGGATGAGTGCCAAACAGGCCATTGATTTGAAGAAGACGGCCATCGACTGGCTCGGTATTACACCGTTCCTGCTTTTCGCAGTGATGTTCCTCATCGCCCCGACGCTCTATCTCGTGACCGGCGCGTTCGTTAATCCGGCTGGCGAGTTCACCTTCGAGAACATTGCCGGTCTTTTCACCGACAAGATCCTCGCGTCCTACTGGATTTCCATCAAGGTCAGCCTCGCCTCGTCCATCGGCGGCGCACTGATCGGTTTTGCCCTTGCCTGGGCCGTGGTGCTCGGCGGTTTGCCCTCCTGGATTCGCTCCTCGCTCCTGACCTTTTCCGGCGTTGCCTCCAATTTCGCCGGCGTGCCGCTGGCCTTCGCCTTTCTTGCCACGCTCGGCCGCACCGGCCTCGTCACGATGATCCTCAACAACTGGTTCGGTATCAATCTCTACGCAACTGGTTTCAATCTCTTGAGCTTCGTCGGCCTGACGCTGACCTACATGTACTTCCAGATCCCGCTGATGGTGCTGATCATCACGCCGGCGCTGGATGGCCTGAAGAAGGAATGGCGCGAAGCTGCTGAAATCCTCGGCGCGACCAACGGCCAGTACTGGACCAAGGTCGCCCTGCCGATCCTGTTCCCAAGCATCCTCGGCACGACGTTGCTTCTGTTTGCCAACGCCTTCGGTGCAATCGCCACCGCCTATTCGCTGACCGGTTCGACCTTCAACATCGTGCCGATCCAGCTTTACGCCCAGATCCGCGGCGACGTTCTGCACAATCCGAACCTCGGCTACGCCCTGGCGCTTGGCATGATCGTTATCACCGGTATCTCCAACCTCATCTATATCTGGCTCCGCATGCGCGCCGAACGGTGGCAGAAATGAAGACACAAAAAATCGGTGCCTGGATCGCGGTCCTGTTCGGTGCCTCCTACTTTATCATTCCGCTGATCGCCACGTTCGAATTCTCGCTGCGCATGCGCCGCGGCGAATATTCCTTCGATGCCTATCGATCAGTCTTCTCGGACATCCAGTTCCGCGAATCCTTCAGCTATTCGATCGTGATGGCGGTCCTGACCATCATCTTCGGCGTGCTTTTGGTCGTGCCGACGGCCTATTGGGTCCGCCTGCGCCTGCCGTCGATGCGGCCGGTGGTCGAGTTCATCACGCTGATGCCACTCGTCATCCCGGCCATCGTCATCGTCTTCGGCTATCTCAGGCTGTACAACTCGTCGTCGTTCATTCCCTTCACGGGCTCAGCGCGCGGCACCGACCTGCTCTTGATGTTCTCGTTCATGACGCTGTCGCTGCCCTATATGTATCGTTCGGTGGATACCGCCATGCGCACCATCGACGTCGGCACATTGACGGAAGCAGCTCAAAGTCTCGGCGCCACCTGGCCGACTATCATGTTCAAATGTATTTTCCCCAATGTCATGAGCGGCGTTCTGTCCGGCGCCTTCATCACCTTTGCCATCGTCATCGGCGAGTTCACCATGCCGTCGCTGCTCAATCGTCCAGCCTTCGGCCCGTACCTGCAGCTAATCGGCGCCAACCGCGCCTATGAGCCCCCGGCGCTCGCGATCATCGCGTTTGCCATCACCTGGGGATGCATGGCGCTTCTGCAACTCGTCTCCCGTTTCAGCAAATCGGCTCCTTCCAAGCCCTGAGGTATTGATCGTCCATGTCCTTTCTCGAACTCACCGGCATTCAGAAGAGCTTCGGCCCCGTCCAGGTCGTCAAAGATTTCAACATGGCCATCGAAAAGGGAGAATTCGTCTCCTTTCTCGGGCCATCGGGCTGCGGCAAGACGACGATCCTGCGCATGGTCGCAGGCTTTGAAACGCCGTCGGCGGGAACGGTGGTCATCAACGGCCGCAACCAGAACGAACTGAAGCCGAACCAGCGCAATATCGGCATGGTCTTCCAGGCCTATGCTCTGTTCCCGAACATGACGGTGCATGACAACGTCGCCTTCGGCCTGAAAATCGCCGGCATGGAAAAATCGGCGATCGACGCCCGCGTCAAGGAAATGCTCGGCCTCATCCATCTCGGCCACCTCGCCGACCGCTTCCCTTATCAGATGTCCGGCGGCCAGCAGCAGCGCGTGGCGCTTGCC
This sequence comes from Hyphomicrobiales bacterium, assembly GCA_900471525.1. Classification (GTDB taxonomy): domain Bacteria; phylum Pseudomonadota; class Alphaproteobacteria; order Rhizobiales; family Rhizobiaceae; genus Pararhizobium. Next base: position 41,799 of record UCEZ01000056.1, read on the forward strand.
CGGGCACTGGCACCGAAGCCGCAGGTGCTCCTGCTCGACGAGCCGCTGTCGGCGCTCGACGCCAAGATCCGGGTGTCTCTGCGCGAAGAAATCCGCATGATTCAGCAGCAACTCGGCATCACCACCGTCTTCGTCACCCACGACCAGGAAGAGGCCCTGTCGATCTCCGATCGCATCGTCGTCATGAACGCCGGTCGCGCCGACCAGATTGGCTCGCCGTTCGATATCTACAACAAGCCGGCAACCCGCTTCGTCGCTTCCTTCGTGGGCACCCTGAACCTGATCGAGGGCACGGTCGTCGATCCGGCAGCCAACCGCATCTCGATCGGCGACCAGGGCATCACGCTTCGCGAGCCGCTTGGCTCAGTCAAAGCTGGCGACAAGGTGTCGCTTGCGCTGCGCCCGGAAGCGGGCTCGATCGCCGAAGGCGCCAAGGGCGATACGGCGCTGACCGGCGAAGTCGTTTCCAGCAACTTCCTTGGCTCCGTCATCCGCACCCGCATGAAGGTTGGTACCGCCGTCATCTCCTTCGATATGTTCAACGCGCCGGGCCTTAACCCGCCGGCCGTCGGCGACGTTGCGACATTGCGGTTCACGGCAAGCGACCTTTTGATCATCCGCGAGTAATACCAAGTCTCGATGATCGGAACCTATAGGACCGGCTCGATCGGGCTTGCTGGCTAGGAGAGGTCCGCGGAGCGATGCTTGCGCATCAGTCAAGGACCTCGACGACGCCAGAAAGCCCGAGAAGCCGGCCGAAGGTGTGGCTTATGGCTGGTCTCCGGCGTTGTTGCGGTGCTTGTCCGATGCACAAGCATCGCCCTGCGCACCGCGCCTAGCCGGAGACCAGCCATAAGCCATCCTATAGGGTCCTATCATCGAGACTTGGTATAAGACCGGATCAATCGGAACAATATGTTTCAGGCGATGGATTTTGAGAAAAAATCTGTCGCCTTTTTCGTTGTCCGCGTCGCTCCCCGCATTTGACGCCCGTTTGCCAACCTTTATAGTCGGCCTTGCACGTTCTCAGGGCGGGGTGAAACTCCCCACCGGCGGTAACGGGAAGCAATTCCCGGAGCCCGCGAGCGCTTCATGCACCCGTATGTCCGCATACAGGCATGAAGGTCAGCAGATCCGGTTGAATTCCGGAGCCGACGGTTAAAGTCCGGATGAAAGAGAGCAAGCAGATCAGGTGGCACCTTTTCAAGGGGTCACTGCGCCTGCGTGTTCGCCCAAGGGGATCATTGAAAAATGGCAACCTTGAAAGGCCAGACCGACATGACAATCGTTTCCCATCCCACCCAGAAAATCGCCATCATCCGCGCGCGCTGGCACGCCGATATCGTCGATCAATGCGTCAACTCCTTCGTTGCCCACTGGGAAAAACTCGGCGGCAAGACATCGGACGTTGAAATCTTCGACGTTCCCGGTGCGTTGGAAATCCCACTGCACGCCCAGACGCTCGCCAGAACCGGCCGCTTCTCCGCCATCATCGGCTCCGCCTTCGTCGTCGATGGCGGCATCTACCGCCACGATTTCGTCGCGGGCACTGTGCTCGACGGCATGATGCGGGTTGCGCTCGACACCGGCGTCCCGGTTCTGTCGACCGTGCTGACGCCGCACAATTTCCAGGAATCGGAACAGCATATCCGCTTCTTCCGCGACCATTTCGTCGTCAAGGGCGTGGAAGCGGCCAATGCCTGCTCGCAGATCCTGGCCGCACGGGCGCAACTCGTTCTCGTCAACGCCTGATCGATCAACGGCGCGGTATCTGCGAACGGTGCCGCGCCGCCTTTATTGCCCGAGATTTTTCAAATAAATCGACAGGAGCTGAGTCTGCGAGGAAATTCCGAGCTTGCGGTAGACGTTGCGCCGATGGACCTTCACCGTCCCCGTCGAGATGCCGAGCCGCAATCCGATCGATTCCGATGAGTGTCCTTGCAGCACCAGCTCGATGATCGACGCTTCCCGTTCCGTCAGGTTGAGATTGCGCCAGACCCGGTCCGCCGCCGAATGTGCAGACTTGCGCCCGCCCTTGTCTCTCTTTGCAAGAGCTGCATCGAAACGGCGACCAAGGTCCGGCCATGCGTGACGGACCAGACCGGCCACCATGGGTTCAGCCTTTTTGAGCAGCCCGAACTCGGCAACACTGAATGCTCCTGATGTCTCGCGCCGCATCAGCGACAGAACAACGGTAACACCTTCCCCAAGCGCGACGAAAAATCCGATCTCTTCAGCCAGCCCGGTCTGGGTGTAGTAACTGCGAAAATATTCACTGGAGAAAAAGCGGTCCGGCGCAAGCTCGCGCATCCGCCAGACACCGGGTTTCGGCTCGCGGGCGGCATGATAAAACGGGTCGAGCAGGAAGGGGCCGGCCTGGTACATGCTGACGAAGATCACATGCTCGTCCGGCGTGAAGGTGCTGAAGAGATCGATCGGCCGTTCCTTCTCGCGATAGGCGAAAATGACGGCGTAGTCGAAGCTGACCAGAGCGCGCATCAGCGAACAGAAGACATTGCCTGCCTCCTCGTCACCTGTAGAGGCTCCGCCGATCATCGGCCCGATCGTTTTGAACAATGCTTCGAGATCAACGCCCATGCTTCCTGTCCAGCCTTTGCAAAAAAGAACGGCAATTGCCTTCAGGGTATACACCTTCCACAGCGGCGATCGGCTTGAAATACCTCTCTCGGGGTATATACCGCCAATGGCGGCTTTGAATAGGCTGCTGGTCAGACGGTGAGAAGCGGGACAGGACAAAACTGTCCGGCATTCTGAAAAACAACCGCGGGGAATTGAGACGTGACAGCCGCTCCAGGAAACGACATCGAGTTCCGTTCGGTCACCAAGCGCTATGGCAGCGTGACCGCCGTTTCGGACATAAACCTTGCCGTACCGAAGGGCGCTTTCGTGGCGCTGCTCGGCCCCTCCGGCTGCGGCAAGACAACCTGCCTCAGGATGATCGGTGGCTTCGAGCAGCCGAGCGAAGGCACGGTGCAGATTGACGGCCGCGAGATGAATGGCGTTCCGCCCTATCGCCGCCCCGTCAACATGGTGTTCCAGCACTATGCGCTCTTCCCGCATTTCGACGTCGAGCAGAACGTCGCCTACGGCCTGAAGCAAGCCCGGCCGAAACTGCCCGCCTCCGAGATTTCCGCCCGCGCCCGTCAGGCACTTGAAATGGTCCGCCTCGGCGGTTTCGAGAAGCGCCGCATCCATGAAATGTCCGGTGGCCAGCAGCAGCGCGTCGCGCTCGCCCGTGCCATCGTCAATAAGCCTTCGGTGCTTTTACTCGACGAGCCGCTCGCGGCCCTCGACAAGAAGCTGCGCACGGCCATGCAGATCGAACTGCAGACGCTGCAGCGCGAGCTCGGCATCACCTTCGTCCTCGTCACCCACGACCAGGAAGAAGCCTTGTCGATGAGCGATATGGTCTGCGTCATGAACGCCGGCCGCATCGTCCAGATGGCGAAACCCCAGGACGTCTATGACAAGCCCGCCGATCTCTTCGTCGCCGACTTCGTCGGCAAGACCAACCGGATAGCAGCAACCGTCGAACCCGGCGGGGCGACCTTGCGGCTGTCGAACGGAACGGCGCTTGCAGCCGGGGGCAAGACCGGCCTCAAGCCCGGCGCGGCAACGGTAGCATTGCGGCCGGAAGCGATCGAACTTGTCCGGCAGTCAAACGGCAGCGACAGCCAGCTCATCGGCATAGTCACCCACCGCATCTTCCTCGGCTCGACCGCCGAATACCAGATCAACGTCGACGGACTTGGCGATTTCCTCGTCACTGCCGACCGGCGCAGCGTGCAGGAAAGCGACCTCGTCGAACCGGGCGAACGGGTCGTACTCACTTTCGATCCCGGCAAAGTGCATGTTTTTCCGGCCTGAGGAACGGCCGTACACGTCAAGACAAAAAAGGGAACAAAGTCATGACAAAGTGGTACAGAGAAAATGCCCCGATATCAGCCGAAAACCTGACCGACGAATGGATGCGCCTGAAGCGCGGCTCGGTCACCCGCCGCCACTTCCTCGGTGTCACCGGGCTTGGCCTTGCGGCCGCAGTGCTCGCCCGCCAGCCGGGCCTGTTCAATTCCACCGCCTATGCCGAAGACCTCGGCACGACCATGTCGCTCGCCACCTGGCCGAATTACCATGATCCGGCAAGTTTCGAAGCCTTCACGGCTGCGACCGGCGTTGCCGTCGAAGTCAACGTCTTCGGCTCCAACGAGGAAATGCTGGCGAAGCTGCAGGCTGGCGGCACCGGTTGGGACCTGTTCGTTCCGACCAACTATACAATCTCCACCTATGTAAAGCTCGGCCTGATCGACCCGCTCGACATGTCGAAGCTCCCGGCCTTTTCGCAAGCCACGGAATCGGCTCGCTTCACTTCGGAAGGCGCCATCGACGGCACGACCTATGCCCTGCCGAAGAACTGGGGCACGACCGGCATGGCCGTCAACACCTCCAAGATCAAGACGAAGATCGCCTCCTGGAAGGACTTCTTCGAGGTCGCCATGACCGAGGCCGACGGCCGCGCCATGGTCCACGATTACCAGCTGACCACCATCGGCAGCGCGCTGGTGTCGCTCGGCTATTCCTTCAATTCGGTCAAGCCGGAAGAACTCGCCAAGGCCGAGGAACTGCTGATCAAGGTCAAGCCGCATCTCTACGGCATCAACAGCGACTACCAACCGGGCATGCGCGCCACCGACGCCTGGATGACTATGTGCTGGACCAATGACGGCGCCCAGCTCAACCGCGACATGCCGGAAATCGCCTACATCCTCGGCACGGACGGCGGCGAGATCTGGACGGATTTCTACGCCATCCCGAAGAGTGCGGCCAACAAGCCGGCCGGCTACGCCCTGCTCGACTATCTGATGACGCCGGCAAACGCCGTCAAGGAACACATCGCCAACGGCGCTCCGACCACCGACAGCCGCGTCCTTGCTTTGCTTCCGGCGGACGTGACTGCAAACAAGATCGTCTATCCGGACGAGGCATCGCTCACCAAGCTCGAGTTCGGCGCCGCAGTGACGCTGACCGACCCGGCCCGCGCCGAACTGATGGCCCGCTTCAAGTCGGCTTGATCTTCTCTTCTCCCCAGCAGGGAGAAGGTGGCCCGTAGGGCCGGATGAGGGGGGCCGAAGGCAATTTCTCAGTGGCTCCGGCTACGCCGTCGCCCCCCTCATCGCCTCACTGCGTTCGGCACTTTTCCCCGCTGGGGAGAAGAGGGAGTTCGCGGCTGAAATCCAAACCGTATAACCGACACAAGATAAAGATCCCGAAAGTCGAAAAAGCACTATGCCCATGCGCCCGGATAGAAAACGACAGCTCATCACCGCGGCCCTAGTGGCCCCGGCAGGGCTCTGGCTGTTCGTCTTCCTCGTCCTGCCGTTCATGGCCATGGTGGTCTTTTCCTTCGGCGAGCGCGCACCGGAAGGCGGCTATCAGGCCGCCTTCACCTTCGCGCAATTCGCCAATCTCCCGTCACGGGCGGCCGCCTTCTGGAACACGCTGATGATCGCGCCCGTCGGTGCCTTCCTCTGCCTGATCGTCGCCTACCCTGTGGCCTATTATCTGGCGATCAAGTCCAATCCGAAATACCGGCTGGTGCTCGTCTCGCTCGTTGTCGTACCCTTTTGGACCAGCCTGCTGGTGCGCACCTATGCCTGGATGTACATCCTCGGCTCGCGCGGCATCCCGAACCTTCTCGGCATGATCGGCATCGAGGATGTGCGGCTCCTGAACACGCCCGGCGCGGTGCTGCTCGGCATCGTCTATGGCTATCTGCCGCTGATGATCATGCCGATCTATGTCAGCCTCGAAAAGCTCGACCGCCGCCTGCTCGAAGCCTCCGCCGATCTCGGCGCCAAGCCGGTCTCGACCTTCTTCGGCATCACCCTGCCCCTGTCGTTGCCCGGCGTCATGACCGGCGTGGCACTGGTCACCATCCTGCTGCTCGGTGAATACCTGATCCCGCAGCTGCTCGGCGGCGGCAAGGTATTCTTCATCGGCAATGCGCTGGTCGATCTCTTCCTGCAATCGCGCAACTGGCCCTTCGGCTCGGCGATCGCCGTGACGCTGGTGGTTGTGGTGGTGATCGTGCTGAGCGTCGCCATGCGTATCGCCTGGAAAGTCTCTGGCTCCAGACAGGTGGATCTCGTCTGATGCGCGCGCTCGTCACTTTCGTCTACCTGTTTCTCTACGCACCGATTGCGCTGGTCGTGCTGTTCTCGTTCAACGCGGGGCGTAGCGCCAGCGAGTTCACCGGCTTCTCGACCATGTGGTACGGCAAGGCGCTCGGCAACACGTTCCTGATCACCGCCCTGCAAAACAGCCTGATGATAGCCTTCACCAGTGCCGTGCTCGCCTCCGTCTTCGGCACCATGGCAGCGCTCGGCATGCAGCGCTTGAGCAGCCGTGGCCGCGCCATCTTCGATGGCCTGTTTGCCGCGGCAATCGTCGTTCCCGGCGTCGTCATCGGCATCGCGACGCTGGTGGCGCTGGTCGAGGTCTTCTCGTTCCTCAACCCGACGCTCGCCGCGATCTGGCCCGGCGACAAGCCGCCGCAACTCGGCCTCGGCTACGGCTCGATCATCGCCGCCCATGGCCTGTTCTCGCTGGCGCTGGTGACGATGATCGTCAAAGCTCGCATCGCCAGCCTCGGCCGCGATATCGTCGAGGCCTCGAGCGATCTCTATGCCACGCCATTCACGACCTTCCGCCAGATCGTGCTGCCGCAGATCCTGCCGTCGGTTCTCGCCGGCTTCCTGCTCGCTTTCACCTTCTCGTTCGACGATTTCATCGTCGCCTTCTTCGTCGCGGGCTCGAAGACGACGCTGCCGATCTACGTCTTCGCCTCGATCCGCCGCGGCGTCACACCGGAGATCAACGCGATCGCGACCATGGTTCTGGTCGCCTCGCTGTTCATGATCCTGATTGCCCGCGTGCTGATGCGGGACAAGACAATAAAAGCCGGGGAGTAGACCATGATCCTGAAAGACCGGGTGGCCATCGTCACCGGCGCCGGCTCCGGCATCGGCCGGGCGGGTGCTGCGATCATGGCGCGCGAAGGCGCCCATGTGGCCGTCGCCGACCGCAGCAGCGAAGGCGCCGCCGAGACCGTCGCGATGATCCGCGATGCCGGCGGCAGTGCCGAAAGCCTCATCCTCGACGTGACCGACGATATCTCGCTGGAGGCGGGCATTGCGTCCGTTCTCAAGCGTCACGGCCGCGTCGACATCCTGCATAACCATGCCGGCGCGCAGGTCGCGGGCAACCTCGAACAGGTGGAAATAGAAGGTTTCGACCGTTCCTGGAGCCTCAACGTCCGCGCCCATTTCATGGCCGCCCGCTTCGTCATGCCGGTGATGAAGGCCAAAGGAACGGGCGTCATCCTCAATACCTCGTCCTCCTCCGGCGTGCTCTACGACCGCGAGATGATCGCCTATACCACTACCAAACATGCCGTCATCGCCATGACCAAACAGATGGCCGGCGACTATGCCCGCTTCGGTATCCGCGTCAACGCCCTCTGTCCCGGCTGGGTCGATACGCCGTTCAATAGCCCCTTCATCGCCCAGATGGGCGGGCGTGACGCCATCGAAGCCTATGTGCGGGAAAAGGTGCCGATGGGCCGTTGGGCCAGCGTCGACGAGATCGCGGAGTCGATCCTGTTTCTCGTATCCGACCGGTCGAGTTACATGACGGGACAGATTCTGGTGGTGGACGGAGGCGAAGCCGTCGTTTGACCGGCCTTATCACGCGGGCCTGCCGGGCGTGTCCTGCAGTGCACGCGGCAGGTTCCACCTGATGATGCGGCCGACGTCTGCTGGGTTAATCCTCAGGCCAAAATTGGCGGGCACACCCGAACCGCGCCGATGTCCGTGTTATGTCAGCTAGGGTCAAAGGCGCCTGGCGCCCGCTTTCCCCGTCGACAGCAGTGGTGGAGACGATGGTGTAACCATCGTTGGAAAGCTGCAATTTGAACTCCTCGAAATGACGCTTGAAACCACTTCTTACCTGCTTCAAGGGGTAACGCCACCCATTCTGGCAAGCCCGGATGAGAATAGCCGAATACAGGCGAGCGCTGATAATCCGGGCGTCTTCCTGCGAAATCACTTTGCCGGGAGTCGCCCCGTCTCCCGACAGGCAAGGTGACGTGCCCGAGAAAACCAGAGCAAGCGTGATGCACCCCATGAATGCCGCTCTCACCATAGCCTCCCTCGGTGAGGCGGAGCCGGCCAGTCCGCCCCCGCTTTCGAAACCGATCATAGAATGGCAAGCAGTCAGGCGGGATCGTACAGATGCAGTATTTTAGAGACTGGACATGTAGTATTGTGCGACGGATTGCTGCTGATCCCCCAGAGGTCCTGATTTTGCCAGTGGATGCGAAAAACAAGAGCACCCGGGTCGATCTTTCCGATCGACAGCACATGATCGCGCTCAAGTTTGCGCAAGGGTTGACCTACCGCCAGATAGCCGAGGAATTGTTCATCGCTCCGACTACCGTTCGAACGCATCTGTCCGCGATCTATCGGAGACTGGGCGTCCGCACCAAGGCAGCTTTGGCAATGCGCCTCGCCCAACAGGCAGGCGATCCGCTGGCTGCGAATGAACATGCTTTGCCGCAACGATCAGGCCCTCCCATCATCGCCGTCATTCCGTTCGAAAATCTGTGCACGGACGAACGCTGGAGCAGGGCCGCGGACGCTCTGTCAGCCGATATCATGACCGATCTTGCGCGCTATCGCGACCTTTCGGTTATCGCGCATCAAACGATCCTCTCCTGGGTCCAACACCACCACGACGTTAAATCCATTGGAAGGGAACTCAACGCCGACTATGTGATCGGCGGAACGCTACAGGCAGAAGACGGCGACGTCCGGGTATCTGTGCAGCTTATAGACGCGACCACCGGCGTTGCTCTCTGGGCCGCGCGCTATGAACGCACAGCGGACGAATTGTTTGAAATGCAGGACGGCGTTGTCGAGAGCGTCATCAATGTTCTCGCCGCCTGCCACGGCGAACTTTTCAATCTCCGCCGTAACGACGTTCGGCGCAAACAGCCCGACAACCTGCAGGCATACGACTATTATCTGCTTGGCGTCGAGGCGCAGGACACCTTCACCCGCGACAGCAACGTCGAAGCGATCCGTCTGCATACCCGCGCCGTCGATCTTGATCCCGGATTTGCCCGCGCCTGGGCAGCCCTGGGCTTGGCGTATGCAGTCAATGCCTGCAATGGTTTCTCCGAGGCTCCGGCCATTGCGTTCGATCAGGCAAAGACGTGCCTGAAGCACAGCCTCATGCTCGATCCGGGCGACAGCGTCGCGCGGATCTGCCTCGCCGACCTGAATGCACCGCAAATCGGATTGAAAAGATCGGCTGAAGAACATTCGGCGGCTTTGGCCATCGCCCCCCACGATGCAGATACGATCGCCATGTTTGCCGGGAGCCAGACGCTGATATCAGGTGATCCGCATCTCGGCTACGAGTTCGCCCTGCGCGCAGTCCGGCTCAATCCGTTGATCGGCTGGTATCACGGCATGCTTGGTCGCAGTGCGTTCGTTCTGGGCCTGTATGACGAGTGCCTGTCCGCATTCCAAAGGACGACGGCCGACGCTCCGACGACATTGTTCTTTCTTGCCATGGCGCATGCGATGCTGGACGAGGAAGGCGAGGCAACGGAGATTGCCCGCCGCTTGCGGACGCACTTCCAGGGATTTACGGCAAGCGGATTCATCGACTTCTATCCGGTCACAAATCCTCCCGCCCTCGCAGCAATCAGGCAGGGAGCAAGCCGCGCTGGGTTGATATGAAACGTCGCTGATCAGGCGGAAGGAACGACGCCCCGGCATGCCCAGGCCACCGCTGCAAACGACCTTGGGCCGTCGGGCTGGCCCGCCTCATACGCGGCCCTCACGACAGCATCGATTTCTGCCCTGTGAGGCCAGGCCCAACGCAGCCACATACTTGCCCAGCGGCCCCTCGCCCGCGGCAATAGGCTCCCAGTAGTCTGCGAAAGACTGATAATCCATCCGGATCAATAACGAGGTCTGCTCCACTTGCGTGAGCCCGTGCTCGATGAAGCTCTGCTTCATTTCGCCCGGTCGCATCATCGGCTGGAAACAATATCGGCTCCGCAGTTGGCGCGCGTTTTCGTCCAGCATGGCGACGGTGTCCAGCATCATCCGCATGCCCGGCATACCGCCAAGATGGTCCCAAACCGCAGCTGCGACCACGCCACCCGGACGTACGACGCGACGCATTTCGGAGACCGCCTTGTCCACCTCGGGCACGAAATGGAGCACCAGAAGCGACAGCGCGCGATCGAAGTAACCGTCCTGAAACGGCAGGGCGCACGCATCGGCTTCCTGGATCACGATCCGCGGATCGGCGTTGCGCCGTGTCGCTTCCTCGACGAAGACCGGCGAATAGTCGATCGCGGCAATCTCGCTGACATTGGCAGCTTTCGGCAGCGCAAATGTCAGGCTGCCGGTCCCGCACCCGACGTCGAGGACACGTTCGCCATCCGCCAGGCCCGCGAAGTCGACCAGAAGAGGCGCGAGCTGCCGGCTCCAACGCCCCATGAGTTGCTCATAACCAGATGCGCTGCGAACATTGAAGCTCGACGTCATTGAAGCCTCCCTCAGACAGAGGGATATTTTATCTCGCGTCACAGTCACTGCCAAGGCATGAGCCGATCCGCTTGCCGAAGAGCTTGTCGGAGAGACACTACTCCTCAGATCGGACGGCCAAGCGCATCCGTCTTGTAGGCCTGCGTCTTGAACTTGTTCAGGAAGGCCGTGAATTTGCCTGTGCTGCTTTCGATGATCGTCGCACCATCCTGCCAGATGGCGTTTTCTGCGTCGAAACCGGACCCGACGGGGTCGCCCTGATTCTGATGGACGTTGTGGACGCCGAGCCCTTGCGTGAACGGTTCGCCAAAAACATAGCACCGGGCAGCATCCGCCAGCACGGCCTCCAGGTCGGTCAGCGCCTGAATGCCCGTACCCTTCTTCCAGGGCGGATTCCATCGGATGAATTCGAGAAACCACGACAGGCAGCTGTCGTAGCGGACGAAGACGATGCCAAGCGGCGGATGGAGAACGGGCGACCGGATGTAGTCAAGAGCGCCCGACGTACCGCTCGACGCCAGCGAATGCCATCCGTTCGCCATTTTCTTGAACGCGTCCATCGCGGGCGGTTTCAGCGACACGATCCGCCATTCGATGCCGTTCGGCATGTTCTTCGGATCAACGTCGATCGCGCAGCGATAGGACCCTTGCGGCGTACCGACGATGAGATTGCCGTGATAAAAACGGCCGAAATCATCGGGATCGTCGCGAAAGTAGTTGAGCTTGGCCCCGATGACGAGCCCGTATCCATCGTTCAGCCCCATGGTCGTCCCTCCGTCCTTAACGGAAGAAGATACGCTCAGGCATCGACCATGAAAAGTTGAAAGTCAGATTTTTTCACGCAAAGGTTACGCGACCAAACCAGGTCAAACTGGCACATAGCCGACCCCCTTCTTCCCGATCTCGTCCAGCGCCTCCTCATAGCCCGCATCCGCATAGCGAATGACGCCGAGCGACGTATCGTTGGTTAGCGCGTGGCTCAGCCGTTCCGCCCCGGCCTCAGTCCCATCGGCTACGACAGTGACGCCGCAACTGGTCATATAACCTGCATAGCCACCGCCGCCCGAATGGACGACAACGAGGTCGGCCATGGAGGAGCAGAGCAGCATGGCATCAAGCAGCGGCCAGTCGGCAATGGCGTCGGAGCCGTCCTTCATACGCTCCGTCATGATGTTCGGATGCGCCATGGCGCCGGCATCGAGATGGTCGCGGGAAAAGGCGATCGGGCCTTTGAGTTCGCCGGAGGCGACCAGCGCGTTGACGGCGAGCGCCAGTTCCGTGCGTTCGCCATGGCCGAGCCAGGCAATGCGGGCGGGCAGCCCCTCGAAGGGCACGTTTTCCCGCGCCAGCTTGATCCAGTTGGTGACGATCTTGTTGTCCGGGAACATTTCCAGTAGCAGGTCGTCGATACGGGCGATGTCGCTCTCCTCGCCCGACAATGCCATCCAGCGGAACGGGCCGATGGCACGGGCAAACAGCGGCCGCAGATAGGCCTCGGTGAAGATTCGGATGTCGAAGGCATTGGCGACGCCGCCCTCCCGCGCCTGCGTGCGGATCAGGTTGCCGTTGTCGAAGACTTCGGAGCCTTTCACCTGGAATTCAAGCATCGCCTTGACATGGTCGACAATCGAGGCGCGGCTGGCGGCCATCAGTTGCCCCTGCCCGTCGACGCGCAGGCGCTTGACCTCTTCGATGCTCATGCCTTTCGGCACATAGCCGTAGACGAGGTCGTGAGCCGACGTCTGGTCGGTGACGATATCGGGCACGATGCCGCGCCTGGCGATTTCGGGGTACAGAGCGGCGGCATTGCCGACGAGACCGATGGAAGTCGCGCGCTTTTCCTTCACCGCCTGATCGATCATCGCGAGCGCCGTATCGAGGTCCGGCGCGACATGTTCGAGATAACCGATCGCCTTGCGCTTTTCGGCCCGAACAGGGTCGATATCGATGCACAGGATCGCAGCACCGGCCATACGGCCGGCCAGCGGCTGCGCGCCGCCCATGCCGCCGAGACCGGCGGTCAGGATGAAGCGGCCGGCAAGATCGCCGCCGAACCGGTTTTCGGCGATGCGCATGAAGATTTCGTAGGTGCCCTGGATGACACCCTGGCTGCCGATATATTGCCAGGCGCCGGCCGTCAGCCCGCCCCAGCAGATCAATCCCTGCCTTTCCAGCTCATAGAACACCTCGGCCTTCGCCCATTGGCCGACGATATTGCAATTGGCCATGATGACGAGCGGCGCCTTCGCATGGGTCTTCAATAGCCCCACCGGCTTGCCGGACTGGATCACCAGCGTCTGGTCCTCGTCCATTTCCAGAAGCGTTTTCACGATCGCCTTGTGGGACGCCCAGTTGCGCGCCGCCTTGCCGAGCGCCGCATAGACGATCAGATTGTCGGGGTCCTCGCCGACCGAAAGCACGTTTTCCAGTAGCCGCAGCAACGCCTCCTGCCGCCAGCCCTTGGCGCGCAGTTCGGGGCCGCCGGGGATGGGGAAGTTCGGGTGACGAGGGTTCAGCTTCGGCATCGTGGTCTTTCCTTCTTCTTATCTGCGATCGCATCCCTGCCCCTCGCACCGCTCCCGTGGGAAAAGTTATCGCAAGGACGTGGTACGGCACCGTTTTGTCATTCACTTCGGCGGCAGCAAGAGAACATAGGCGAGTGCCGCATCAAGCAGGCGCTTGCGCAGGGCGTCATCGCCGAAAGCTGCCGGGCCAGCACGCACCCAACCATTCATCCGACGATCACCCATCACCATGAGCTCGATGCCGGCAAGCGACAGCGCCCAGCCATCGTTGCCCTTGCCGAGGCGCACCAGCATGCCGTCGTTGCGCGCGCCGCAAAGAAGATTGCCGTCGAGGAGAAAGGCAAGGCCACCGAACATCGGCTTCTCGGAAAGCCCCGACCTTCCGCCGAGCTCCTGCCTGATCAGTTCCTCGAGACCAGCGTCGCGCGCCATGGCATCTCCTTATGTACGGCCGGACAAAGCGTAACGCGCGATCTCAATACCCATCGCCTTCTCGACCGGCGGATAAACGCTCGGATCAAGCACGCTGGATGCCAGCGGTATGACGGTCTTCGGCACATGCAGCACGAAGATTTTCATGCCGACCTGCAACTGGCCGACGCTCAACGGTTCGCCTTCGCGTGACAACGTGGTGATGACATCCGGGAAGGTCGCGAGCCGCGTGCCGCCGGCATTCTCGACCGCCATATATTCGTTCATGATATGAAGTACCGTAGAATTATCGCCCTTGCCCAGAGTCACCGTACCGATGTCGAAGGCTTCCCTGGTGTAGACGACGGATTTGTCGGTGATGACGCCTTCCGCAAGGATCGTGCCGTTGGTGGTTTTCGCGATGGTATCGATGATGGCGCTGCCGCCCCTTCCTTCCGCGGCGATGATCGCCTCACCCAGAGTCAGCGCCAGCGAAATGCCGCCAAGTGCGGCGTTCCTGCGCACATAGGACGCGCGAAGCGGGTTGCGGCACGACGCGATGAAGCCGCCCGACATGTCGGATGCGGTGCGCAGGATCGGCGAGACCTTCGCCGTCGCGCCGCGCACGACCACTTCGATGTAGCGGTTCTCGTCGCGATTGCCGCCAACCGCCGTCTGGATCATTTGCTCCGGCGACCCGGCCATGCCGATCGACCCCATGTCGCCAGTTGGATGCGCCCGCATGTCACCTACCGCATCCAGAACCTTCGTGCCGAGGATAGCGGAAGGCAACCAACCGTTCAGCGTCGACGACTTGCCGTTCTGCCCCACCATCAGGGCCGAGACCTTTTCGCCCAGCGCCTCCTGCAGCAGTTCCACCGCCTTGACGTAATCGACGCCGCGCATTTCCCAAGGCGTGGTCGAGGCCGGCGCACCGATGGCCGCCGCCGTCGCCACCCAGTCATCTGCATTCAGCTCATCGATGGACACCAGTTCCGGCTTGCCGATCGACACCGCCGCATAGCCGAGCATGCGTCCGTGGTCTGCCCAGCCGCCGCCGCCGGCCGCATAGACCGAGCCGCCCTTGACCGCGGCCTCGACGTCTTTTTCTGTCAGTATCCGGCCCATCACTGCTGCTCCTGTAGATCGGTATCGAGTTTCTTGACGGCCTCGAACAAGGTCGCCGTTCCAAGCGCAATGTCGTCGTTTTCAGCCCATTCGTCCGGCGTGTGCGACCGGCCTTCGCGGCAGGCAATGAAGATCATCGCGGCCTTCGAAATGCGCGCCATCCATGCAGTATCGTGCCCCGCACCGGACGCCATGCGACGGCGCCGTGCACCGACGCGATTACAGGCCTCTTCCAGATTGCGCATCACCAACGGATCGGCGGGCGTTGGGAAATTGTCGGAGATCAGCTTCGGCGAAGCGATCGATACGCCGGTATCGCGCTGGATATCGACGGCAAGCTGATCGATCTTGGCGATGAAACGCTCCATGTCGGGCCGCAGTTCGGCGCGGGCATCGATCAGGACACGGGCGCGCGAGGGCACGACATTGGCCGCATTCGGTTCGATTGAGAATTCGCCGACCGTTGCGGTAAAATGCCCCTCGCCCTTCGAAAACTCGAGGCCAAACCGCTCGACCTCGCCGACCATCCGGGCAGCCGCCGTCAGTGCGTCGCGCCTGCGGCCCATCGGCGTCGTGCCGGCATGATCGGCCTGGCCTTCGAAGAGAATTTCGATACGGGTGATACCGGCAATCGCGGTCACGATACCGATGTCGCAGCGCTCGGCTTCAAGCACAGGCCCCTGCTCGATATGCAGTTCCAGAAACGCCTTGATGTCCGACCGCTTCTGCCGCGCCAGCCGCGACGGGTCACCGCCGGCATCGATCATCCCCTGCCGTAGAGTCAACTCACCGTGCGTCCGGCTCAGCCAGCCGTCCGGGATCAGCCTCGCCATGCCCCGGCTGCCGATGCAGGAAACGCCGAAGATCGAGACTTCCTCAGCGAGGAAATCGACCACCTCCAGATCATGATCGAGCCGAATGCCGGCATCATTCAACGCCTGCGCGACTTCAAGCGCGGCGGCCACGCCGGCAATGCCGTCGAACCGACCGCCTTCCGGCACCGTGTCCGAATGCGAGCCGAGCATGATCGTGCCGAGGCCGGATCTGCGGCCCTTGCGGCGGCCGATCAGGTTTCCGGATGCGTCGATCCGGGTTTCAAGACCGGCCGCCTTGAAGCGTTGTTCGAGAAAGGCGCGACCTTCCAGAAACAATGGCGTAAAAGCGCGGCGCGTATAAGGCCGGTCCGGTTCGGTGATGCGGGCGAGCCCCTTGACGATATCGGCGATGCGCCGGGCATCGACCGGAAGGTTTGTCTCGACGGCGACCATCAGACACCCTCGCGCAATGGCAGGCTCGGGAGTGGCCGGACGAATTGGCCGACGCCGGGGGCAGCAAGCACTGTCCTCCCGTCGAAAACCTTGACACCGCGATTATAGGTCGCGGCCACACGCCACGGCAGCCGGATACCGTTATAGGGCGACCAGCCGACGACATTGTTGCCGCTTTCCACCGCATCATAGGTGTAGGGTTCCGGCGTCAACACCGCGATATCGGCATCCCTGCCGACTTCGAGAGCGCCCTTCTGATGGTCCAGCCGGAAATGACGAGCGGGGTTCAGCGACATCAGTTCGGCCGCGCGGGTCAGCGGGATACCGCGCTCCAGCAGGCCCTTGACGAACAGCGGGATCATCACCTCGAGCCCCGGCACGCCGGAGGCATTGGCCAGCATATCCGGATTGGTCTTGCGGTTTTCCGACCAGCTGACGTGATCGGTCGAAACCAGCGTCACGTTGCCAGCGGCCACATGCCGCCAAAGCTTTTCCACTTCGGCGCGCGGCCGGATCGGCGGATTGATCTTGGCCTTGCCGCCGAGCCGCTTCACATCGTTTTCCTCGTCGAGGACAAGATAGTGGATGCAGCATTCGATCGTGGCGCGATAACCCTGCGCCCTGTAGGCGGCGGCAATCTCGTAGCCGCGGCCAACCGAGCAATGCACCACATGCGCCGGGCAACCCGTTGCGGCACCCGTCTCATAGATCTGGTTGGTGGCAAGCAATTCCGTCAGCGGTGGACGCGACAGGCCGTGGGCGCGGTAGTCGGTAACGCCAGCCGCCTTGACCTTGTCGATCGCCGCGCGCACCGCCTCGTCGTCCTCGTTGTGCACGCCGGCAGTCAGCCCAGTCGATGCGATGGCGGCAAAACAATCCTCCAGCAACGCGGCCGGGATACGTGGAAAGCGCTTCGGGTCGGTTCCGAAAGTGGAAAACTTGAAAGCGGCGACACCCGCCTCGACCATTTCGGAAATTCGTGCGGGGCCTTCCTCCGGATCTATCGTGCCATAAAGCGCGAAATCGACGCGGGCCTGATTCCCGGCATGATCGATCTTGCGTTTCACAGCCTCGGCCGAGCAGACGAGATTGCCCTCGTCATAGGGCATGTCGACGATTGTCGTAACACCGCCGGCGGCGGCCGAGCGTGTCGACCAGATGAAATCCTCCTGATCTTTCTGGCTCAGCGAATGCACCTGTGCATCAATGGCGCCGGGCAGGATAAGGGCTTTCCCGAGGTCGTGACGCTCGCGCGCAGCGGGCATCGCGCCCTGCCCGACAAAAGCGACCTTGCCGTCGCGCACGGCGACATGTCCGCCTTCGACGATGCGATCGGGCAGAACCACCGTGCCTTTCAAAACCAGATCGAAATCAGACATCTGTGTTTCCCTTATTTGCCAAGCGCGAAGAAATCGTCGAATTCGGGCATGGGGGCGGCCGCGACGATCGCCTCGAGCAGGCGGCCGCAGGCGAAATCTCGATGCAGAACGTCGATCTCCTTCGAGAGCGGCCGGTCCTTCAGATAGATCGGGCTGACCGCCCGCACCCGGTCATAGGCGATTTGGCTGACGCCCTGCGGCGTATCGCCGAGAAGATCGATCGCCTGTGCAGATAACAGAGCCTCGATCGCCGCCATCTGGCGCATGTCTCGCACCTGCGTTTCCATGCGCTCGACGATCAACGGCAGGAAAGTGGCTTCCTCTTCGAGACCGCCAGCAACGACGATCGACTGCGCCGACAAGGGAACCGCCAACGACTGGACGCGCATATAGAGTTCCACCACCAGCTTCATCAGCGGGCCGAGGCCGCTTGCGACCTCTCCGGGGGCCACCAGATTGATCGGCAGGTTTCGCCGTACCCCGTTGGAGAGCAAGATGCAGCGGTTGAGCACATTCCGCGCCACATGCGAAAAAGCGATCTGCGCCGTCTCGATATAAAGCGTCGTCGTCAGCGGCAGCGAGGCGCCGGAAGCGTGCACCTGTCCGCCCAGCACCACCGGATTGTCATCCGACAGATAGGTAGCGTCGACCAGGCGTTCCGCGGCGACAAGAAGCGTGTCGACGGCAGCGCCAAAAACCTGCGCGGTCATGCGCAAGCTCAGCGGATCGTGAATGGCGGTCGGCAACGGCCAGTCGACACAATCGGACTGGCCATAGAGCCAGGATCCGACAAGCGCTTCGCCGCGTGTCCCGAGTGTTGCCGCCACGCGCCATGGATCGGCGGAAGCACCGAGCGCCAGGGAGGACATCAGGCCGGTCGTCATCAAAACCCGAACAGCCGAGGCCGCCTCGCGCAGCACGTCGGCCGAGGCGGCAAAGGCCGTCGCATTGACGCTGAGGGCTGCCAGAGCATCGCGCGGCAGCATCACGAAGGGCTCAAGCCCGGCGCGGCGCAGGGCTTCACCGGCATCAAGCAACTCATCGTCGAAAAATGCCTCGCCGATCCCGGTAAGCACGGAGGCCACCTGCCCCATCAGGCCGATATCGGCACAGCCGATAGAGCCATGGCGATGGACGGCCGGCACGACACCGCGCTCCAGAAGCGCGAGGAATGCCTTGATGAGGTCGACGCTGCATCCCGTATGCCCGCCGAGAGCGGTGTTGATACGGATAGCGATGGCCTTGCGCACGATCGCCGGTGAGAAAAGCTCGCCAGTGCCGAAGTGATGCGCCCTGACCAGCGCGGTATTGAATTCAGCGAGATCATCGACGGTCCACAGGCGGTCCTTCATCGAGCCGACGCCGGTGTTGGCGCCGTAGACCGGCAGCCCCATGGCGATGCGGTCAGCAATGACCTTATGGGCGGTATCGACACGCTCGAACGACTGCTCGGCCACGGCAGGCACAAACAGACCGGAGCCGATTTTCTCCAGTGAGGAGAAGTCGAGCGGATTGCCGTTCAGAAGGATGGTTTTCACCGATGCATGCATGCTTTGACTCACCTTGTTGGCCGATATGCTATGCCCAATGCACTCGCCTATGTTATATCCCAAAAATGAAACATCAGATGCCGATAACGGTACATCTGTTTGCAGCTCTCCAATTCGCCCAGGGAGGACCAATCGGCCATGGACATTGCGACGCTTGCTCTTGTCCATGCGATCCTCGAAGAGCGTGGAATCCGCAGGGCTGCCGTGGCGAGCGGACGGCCGGTCGCCAGTGTCAGTGCAGCCCTGAAGCGTTTCGAAGCCGCCATTGCCGTGCCTCTTGTTCGGCGCGAGCGCGGCAACCTTGTTCCAACGCTTGAAGCGCAAAGCCGGATGGCGGATTTGGCGTCTGCAAATCAGGCTATCCAATCCTTGCAGCCACATCCTTCTGGCGAAAACCCGGACCCAACGCCCTCGATTAGCCTCATCGCGCTCGAACGCTTCGTCACCGTCGCACGCAGCGGCAGCATCCGCAGCGCATCGAAGATTTCGGGCGCTGGCCAGCCGCAATTGACACGGCAGATGAACAATCTTGAACGTGATCTCGGTTATGAGCTGCTGATCCGCTCGCCGTCCGGCATCGCCTGCACCCCCGAAGGACTGGCTGTGATCCCGATTGCCGAAAACCTGCTCGACATCTGGCGGCGCCTGTCGCGCGCGTCCAACGACCGGTTCCGCCGGGCAGCTGCGACCTGGCGCTTCGGTTCTGTGATGCCGCTTGGCCCTGAAAGTGAAATCGCCCGCATGCTGGCGGCGCTGACAGCAGAGTGGCATCGCGCCCGCCCGCGCCAACCGCTGTTCGTTTCGAGTACCACGGCAGACGAACTGATCTCGGGACTGAAGAACCGCCGCTTCGACGTGGTGCTGCTCGATCTCGAAACTTTCCCGTCCGAGTTCGAAGGCCGGTTGATCTCGCGCACGCCGCTGGCATTGGCCGGTCATCCATCGCTGTTTGCAAGGCATGGCGACGATATGCGCGGCGTGCTTCAATCCAACCCCATCGCCGTCCCAAGCCTGAAGAGCGGATTACGCCAGCAGGCGACCCATTTCATCGAAGCGACGCTGAACGAACAGGAACGCAGCAGGCTGACGTTGACCGAGGTCGATTCCATCCCCGTCATCCTCAACCTCGTCATGGACCACGGCTATCTTTCGGTGCTTCCGGAAAGCTCCGCCGCGCGCGTGCGAAACGCCCCGGCGATGCGCAGGCTTGGCGCCGACTACATGCAGAGCCTCTCGTTGGCCTGGCAAAAAAACGCGCTGTCCCGGCAGGTAGCGGAATCAATGCTCGGCATGATGCTCGGAGATCAGAAACTCGGCCTCGCGCCTGCCCTCGATTGATTCACTTCCTGCAAAGCGATCGCCAAGCGCCTGATACGAATC
Source organism: Hyphomicrobiales bacterium (assembly GCA_900471525.1). GTDB lineage: Bacteria > Pseudomonadota > Alphaproteobacteria > Rhizobiales > Rhizobiaceae > Pararhizobium. The sequence continues at coordinate 62,083 of UCEZ01000056.1, forward strand.
GCGATTTCGTCATCAATTGAATCGACGCATGAACAAATTGAATCAGTTCTTGAGTTTGAGGCGCCGTCGGGTCTCGCTCGGGCTCTCGCGATAATGCGCGCGATAGCTGCGTGAAAAGGCCGAGGATGAGTTGAAGCCGGTGGCGGCGGCGATATCGGCGAAATCGGCCCGTGTCTCGATGACCTTGCGTCGAGCCGCATTCAGCCTGAGCGCCAGGTAATGCGCATGCGGCGCCACACCCATCGTCTCCTGAAACAGGTCCTGAAGGTGGCGGGCGCTGACGCCGGCACGGCGGGCGAGACGGGTCAGCGTCAGAGGCGCATCGACCGTTTCCTCCATCAGCTTGACGGCGGCACCAACCCGGGCATCAAGAATGCGCATGTTGCCGATGGCAGGCACCTGCAAGAGGTCGCCGCGGGTACGCTCCTGTTCGTAGATGAACAATCGCGACACTTCGAGCGCAAGCGAATAGCTGTGCTGGCGGCGGATCAGTTCCAGCATCAGGTCGAGCGTCGGCAGCGAGCCCCCGGTGGTGATCCGCTTGCCGTCGATGACGAAGCGCTCCCGCACCATGGTGATCTGCGGATAGGAGGCGGTAAAGTCCTCGAAATCCTCCCAGTGGGTGGTGGCCGAACAATTGTCGAGCAGGCTGGTCTCGGCCAGCATCCACGAACCCGACTCGATGCCGGCCATCACCTCACGATGTCGCGCTGTCTGGGAAAGCTGCATGCGCAGATGCGATGTCGTATAGGCCTGCCAGTTGTAGCTCGACAGGACGAAGAGCGGAGATGTTTCCTTCTGCGGCCGGAAAGCACCCGCAACCGGGATCGGAATGCCGCTCTTGGTTTCAATCGCCGTGCCATCGGGGCTGAAGATGTCCCAGTCGTAGAGTGCTTTTCCAGCAATGCGATTTGCGGCACGCAACGGTTCGACCACCGATGCGACGAGGATCAGATTGGTCTCCGGCAGCACGAGCAGATCGATGTGCTGGGTCTCGTCCTTCGGCACAAGCATTCGTCTTTCCTCACATACGAGTTCCTGAAATGTATAACACACATCTGAAAATGGAAAGCAGATTGGAAATTCTTGGCTCGTAATGGACACCAAGAACAAGGGGAGGCTTTTTATGCCACTGAGCATGAACCGCGACGTTTTCATCACCTGTGCCGTGACCGGGTCCGGCGACACCGTTTCCAAATCATCGCATGTCCCGATCACGCCGAAGCAGATCGCCGACGCTGCCATTGAGGCCGCCAAAGCTGGCGCTGCCGTGGCACACTGCCATGTCCGCGACCCGGAAACAGGCGCTGCCGCACGCCGCCTCGATCTCTACAAGGAAGTGACCGACCGCATCCGCTCGGCGGATGTCGATGTGGTGCTGAACCTCACCGCCGGCATGGGCGGCGACCTGATTTTCGGCAATATTGAAAGCCCGCTGCCGCTCAATCCGCAGGGCACCGACATGGCCGGCGCCACCGAGCGCGTCGCCCACGTTGCCGAGTGCCGACCTGAAATCTGCACGCTTGACTGCGGCACCATGAACTTCTCGCTCGGCGACTACGTCATGACCAACACGCCGTCGATGCTGCGTGAAATGGCGCGCCAGATGACGGCGCTCGGCGTTCGCCCCGAAATCGAAGCTTTCGACACCGGCCATCTCTGGTTCGCCAAGCAGCTCGTCGAGGAAGGCCTGATCGAGGATCCGGTGCTCATCCAGCTCTGCATGGGCATTCCGTGGGGCGCGCCCGACGACCTGAACACGTTCATGGCGATGGTCAACAACGTGCCGAACAACTGGACCTTCTCCGCCTTCTCGATCGGCCGCAACGCGCTCGCCTATCCGGCAGCTGCCGTGCTCGCCGGCGGCAACGTCCGCGTCGGGCTGGAAGACAATCTCTATATCGGCAAGGGCCAGCTCGCCACCAACGGCCAGCTCGTCGAAAAGGCCGTGACCGTCATCGAGGGCATGGGCGCCCGGGTGATCGGGCCGGCTGAAGTGCGTGAGAAACTGAAGCTGACGAAGCGGTAGGAAATTTCGTTCCTGCTTCCGGGTGGGTTTACCCCTCACCAAGTTCGTCCACCCCATCGGCTTCGCCTCTGGGGGACGAACTATCCTCTCCCACAAGGGGAGAGGTAGCCTGCCGCAAGCTCTCGCTCTGCCGTGAGGCGGGGTGTTGCCGCGGTTCTTGCCTCTCCCCTTGTGGGAGAGGATAGCAAGCCCGCACGAAGCAAAGCTGAGTGCCTGGGCGCGCTTGGTGAGGGGTGATGCACGATACCCGATGCAGGAACGAACTAACAAAATTGAAGGCGGAACAAGCATGACCAAAATCACCAAGGCAGCCTGCATCGGCGGCGGCGTTATCGGCGGGGCCTGGGCGGCGCGCTTCCTTCTCGCCGGCATCGATGTCGCAATGTTCGATCCGCATCCGGAAGCGGAACGCATCGTCGGCGAAGTGCTTGCGAATGCCGAGCGCGCCTATGCCATGCTGACCATGGCACCGCTGCCGAAGAAGGGTAAGCTCACCTTCGTCAAGAGCGTTGAAGAGGCCGTGCAAGGCGCTGACTGGATTCAGGAAAGCGTTCCCGAGCGGATCGACTTGAAGCGCAATGTCATCACCCAGATCGATGCCGCCGCCTCGCCGACTGCGCTGATCGGCTCCTCAACCTCCGGTATCATGCCGACGGAACTGCAGCGGGACATGAAACATCCCGAGCGCATGTTCGTCGCCCATCCCTATAATCCGGTCTATCTTTTGCCGCTCGCCGAACTCGTCGGCGGCGAGAAGACCAGCAAAGCCACGCTGCAGGACGCCAAGGCAAAGCTTGCGCCGATCGGCATGAAGGGCGTGATCATCAACAAGGAGATCGAGGCCTTCGTCGGCGACCGCCTTCTGGAGGCCGTTTGGCGCGAAGGCCTGTGGCTGATCAAGGACGATATCTGCGACACCGAGACGCTCGACGACGTCATCCGCTATTCGTTCGGCATGCGCTGGGCACAGATGGGCATGTTCGAGACCTATCGCATCGCCGGCGGCGAAGCCGGCATGCGCCACTTCCTCGCCCAGTTCGGCCCCTGCCTGTCGTGGCCCTGGACCAAGCTGATGGACGTGGTCGATCTCGATGACGAGCTGGTCGACAAGATCGCCGGCCAGTCCGACGCGCAGTCCGGCGCCCGCGGCATCCGCGAACTGGAACGCATACGCGACGAGAACCTCGTCGGCATCATGCATGCCCTGAAAAGCGGCGACGGCGGCAAGGGCTGGGGCGCCGGCAAGCTGCTCGCCGATTTCGAGCATAGCCTCTGGGCCAATGCCGAAAAGCCGTCGACCGATCTGGGCGACGCACAGCCGATCCGCATTCTCGACACCAAGGTCAATGCCGCCTGGGTCGATTACAACGGCCACATGACCGAACACCGCTACCTGCAGGTCTTCGGCGACACATCGGACGGCCTGCTGCGCCTGATCGGAGTCGATCTCGAATACGTCAAGAACGGCCACAGCTACTACACGGTCGAGACGCACATCCGTAATCTCGGCGAAGCCAAGCTCGGTGACGCGCTCTACTCGACCTGCCAGATCCTCTTGCACGATGAGAAGCGCCTGCACATCTTCTCGACCATCTACAACGCGGCAAACAATGAGCCGGTCGCGACGGCCGAGCAGATGCTGCTGCATGTGGACTCCAAGGCGAGCAAGGCCGTACCGGCGCTGCCTGCAGTGCTTGCCAAGGTAACGGCAATTGCAGAAGCGCATGCGAGCTTGCCGAAGCCCGAAGGCGTCGGTCGCTCAGTTGGGCAGAAGCGATAAGGTCGCAGATCGAGACAAGGGCTACCCCTCATCCGGCCTGTCGGCCACCTTCTCCCCGTGAA
>UCEZ01000083.1 GCA_900471525.1 Hyphomicrobiales bacterium
CCGACATCTCCCCCTCAAGGTGGGAGATCAGACCAAACCCGCCGTCGAGCGTTCACGAACCAAGGGATGCAGAGCCATGTCCGATAAGAAAACCCTCGCCGACTGGTCCGCCCTCGCCGAACGCGAACTCAGGTGCCCGCCCGAGACGCTGACCTGGCAGACGCCCGAGGGCATCGCCGTCAAGCCGCTCTATACCGAGGCTGATCTCGAAGCCGCCGTTCATCTTGGCTCCTTGCCCGGGCTCGCCCCCTTCACCCGTGGCCCGCGCGCCACCATGTATGCCGGCCGGCCCTGGACCATCCGGCAATATGCCGGCTTCTCCACCGCCGAAGCCTCGAACGCCTTCTACCGCAAGGCGCTTGCGGCCGGCCAGCAGGGCGTCTCCGTCGCCTTCGACCTTGCCACTCATCGCGGCTACGATTCGGATCATCCGCGCGTCGTCGGCGATGTCGGCAAGGCGGGCGTAGCGATCGATTCGGTCGAGGACATGAAGATCCTGTTCGATGGCATTCCGCTTGAAAAGATCTCGGTGTCGATGACCATGAACGGTGCGGTCATCCCGATCCTTGCCTCGTTCATCGTCGCCGGCGAGGAACAGGGCGTGCCGCGCGCCGCGCTTTCCGGCACGATCCAGAACGACATCCTCAAGGAGTTCATGGTCCGCAACACCTATATCTATCCGCCGGAACCCTCCATGCGGATCGTAGCCGACATCATCGACTACACGGCCAGCGAAATGCCGAAGTTCAACTCGATCTCGATCTCCGGCTATCACATGCAGGAAGCCGGCGCGACGCTGGTACAGGAACTCGCCTTCACGCTTGCCGACGGCCGCGAATATGTCCGCGCCGCCATCGCCAAGGGCTTGAACGTCGACGAGTTTGCCGGGCGCCTCTCCTTCTTNNCGCCCGGCTGCTCTGGACCCGGATCATGGAAGGGTTTTCGCCGAAGAAACAATCCTCGCTGATGCTGCGCACCCATTGCCAGACCTCCGGCGTCTCGCTGCAGGAGCAGGACCCCTATAACAATATCATCCGCACTGCGTTCGAGGCGATGTCGGCGGTGCTTGGCGGCACCCAGTCGCTGCACACCAACTCCTTCGATGAAGCCATCGCGCTGCCGACCGAATTCTCCTCCCGCATTGCCCGCAACACGCAGCTCATTCTGCAGCACGAAACCGGCGTCACCAAGGTCGTCGATCCATTAGCCGGCTCATATTATGTCGAGAGCCTGACGGCGGAACTGGCTGATAAGGCCTGGGCGCTGATGGAAGAGGTCGAGGCACTGGGCGGCATGACCAAAGCGGTGGCCGATGGCCTGCCGAAACGCCTTATCGAGGAGGCCGCCACCCGCCGCCAGGCTGCCGTCGACAAGGGCGAGGAGGTCATCGTCGGGGTCAACAAGTACCGACTCGAGATCGAGGACGATCTCGACATTCTCGACATCGACAACGCTGCCGTCCGCACCGCCCAGATCAAGCGGATCGAGGAAACCCGGCGCCGCCGCGACACGGCTGAAGTGACCGCCGCGCTCGAAGCCCTGNNCACAGGTTGCCCGCAGCGGCGAGGGCAATATCCTCGAAGCTGCAGTCACTGCCGCCCGCGTCCGCGCCACCGTCGGCGAAATCTCCGATGCGATGCGCGCCGTCTTCGGCGATCACACGGCCATTCCGGAAGTCGTCAGCGACATCTATGGCCATGCCTACAAGGACGAGCCCGAGCTGACGACGCTTGCCGCCCGGCTTTCGACGGTCGCAGAATCAATTGGCCGCAAGCCGAAGATCATGGTCGCCAAGCTCGGACAGGACGGCCACGACCGCGGCGCCAAGATCATCGCGTCGGCCTTCGGTGATATCGGTTTCGACGTGCTCGCCGGCCCGCTGTTCCAGACGCCGGACGAAGCCGCCGACATGGCGCTTGGAGCAAAGGTTCACGTCGTCGGTGTCTCGTCGCTCGCCGCCGNNAAAGCCAGGGGCGGCGGCGATGTCATCGTCGTCTGCGGCGGCGTCGTGCCGAGGCAGGACTACCAGTTCCTGATGGACCACGGCGTCGCCGCCGTCTTTGGTCCAGGAACCAATGTCATGGAGGCAGGCCGGGCCATTCTCGACCTCCTGGAGGGCAGGCTGCGCAACGCTTGAAGCAGCGTTTCACCCCAATTATTCATCGCTCAAAAGTTCTGCTTCCGAAATCAAGGAAATGTCGCATTCTCTTCATGTGCTCAGGTGATTCGCCGCATGTGCCTGCGTTCAGGCCGGATTGAGAGCTGGACGACAACGCTAAATGATTTAGCCGGGGGCAAGCGCCATGCGGAAGCGCGACGAGGTCGAAAACTGGGCAGTCTACAGGGCACAACAAATTCTGATGCGCGAGGGTATGGACCTCGCGCTGTCGGCTCGCGGTTTTGACAGCCATACGATTCGGGCAAAGGGAAAGCTGCTGGCGATGGCCATAGCCGCGTCCTTGCTCGAGGCATCCGCCGTCGCGGCGGAATGATCTGACAGGACAGGCTGTCGGCTCCAGATCTCCGTTCGGTGGCCCCGGTTCAATCGCCGGGCTGCCACCCCCCTAAATTTGGGAATTGTTATCGCGCACGATGATTCTACACTGTCGTTCCAAACCGGGTGTGTTTCGAGCGATAGGGTGAAGCAATGTCGTTTTTGTCGGACATGGCCTTGAATCAGAGTGAAATAGAACTGGTCTGCGGCGCGCTCGAGGAATGGTGCGAGGAAACACGCACGGTGCTCGACAGCGATGATGGCCGCGATGCCGCCACNNAGTGATCGAATTGTGGCGGCGGCCGCGTTCCCGCCGTTTGACTTGCATCGTGCAAGCCGGGGCTCTACATAAGAGCCATGCAGCGCAAGAACTTCGACGAGATGAATTGCCCCATCGCCCGTACTCTCGACCGGGTCGGCGAATGGTGGAGCATTCTCATCCTGCGCGACGTGTTCTTCGGCCGCACGAAATTCGACGAATTCCAGAAGAGCACCGGCATCGCTCCCAATATCCTTACCCGCCGGCTGAAGTCGCTGGTCGAAGCCGGTCTTCTGGAAAAGCGCGCTTATCAGGATCGTCCGGTCCGCTATGAATATCTCCTGACCGACATGGGCCGCGAACTGCAGCCGCTGCTGATCGCGCTCTCCATGTTCGGCAACCGGCATTTCGCCGATCGCGGCGTGACCATGCGGCTCACCGACAAGGAAACGGGGGCGCCGGCGGCGCCGATTTACGTCGACAGCCTAACCGGTAAGCCGATCGATGCCGACACATTCTCCCTGAAATCGGTCCGCCGGGCCTGAATTTTCCCCACCCTTCCGGGATGCGATAAACTCCTGTCAATCAAGCGCGTTAGGCGGCAATTGCGCGTTGAGATGTCTTTTCTCCCGATGTCCCTGAGCCTCATCACTCGTCCATATTTCCCGCGATAGACTTGCATAATGAAAGTTTCTCATCTAGTGACTAGCATAACGATAGTTATAGCTGCGGATACCATCCCCTATCCGCCCGTCACAGGAAGATCCCACGATGCTTTCAACGACACTCTCCAGGCGCCTTGAACAGCGCGAGGTCCACTACGGCTGGATCGTCGCTGCCACCGCATTCCTCACCATGCTGGTGACCGCAGGCACGATCGGCGCGCCGTCGGTCCTGATCCTGCCCCTGCAGAAGGAATTTGGCTGGGAGGCGACAGAAATCTCGGCAGCCCTTGCCATGCGCTTCATCCTGTTCGGACTGATGGCCCCCTTCGCCGCCGCCCTGATG
>UCEZ01000058.1 GCA_900471525.1 Hyphomicrobiales bacterium
CTCGACAGCCAATTGTGCTTTTCGATCTATTCCGCCGCGATTGCCATCAACCGGGCCTACAAGCCCATGCTCGACGACCTCGGCGTCACCTATACCCAGTATCTCGCCCTCAGCGCCCTGTGGGAACGCGACGGTCTGAGCATCTCCGCCATTGCCGACCGGCTCGGCCTTGAACCGAGCACGATCACGCCGGCGGTGAAGCGGCTGGAAGTCGCCGGTTTCCTGTCGAGACGGCGCAGCACGGTGGACGAACGCTTGGTCGAGGTCTTCCTCACCCAGAAGGGCACGGATCTTCACCCCAAGACCGGATGTCTCACCGATGCGCTATTGCGCGGCTCCGGATTTACCATCCCCCAGATGATCGATCTGAACGAAAAGGTTCAGTCGCTGAGGGACGGTCTGACAGCTGGCGCACGGGTTTAGCTTCTGTGCAGGCGTTTCCAACGCGAATAGTATTATCGAAACAACCAAAGTGCTGTCCGCCCGAAAAGATTTGAGGCACAGTTGTACACCCGATGGAGCGGGAGAGCATCTCGGCTGAGGTCCTTCGCTGCCAACGGCTCTTTTACGTGTGTTGGAGAGACACTGGAAGCGGTCGCTGAAACCGCAGCGATGGTGACCAAGATGAATCCCTGGATGTGTCTGAAGCTGGAGCGGGACGCGCGTCCGTTTGCCGAATGAGCGAATCTCTCATTAAAATATCAGGCATGGGTCCTGTCGCCGCCAGCTTGGAGATCTGGGCGAGCTTGGCTTTGATCGCGGCGCTGGGATTTGTTCTCGGTTTCGCGATGAACCGTGGTTCGATCTGCACCGTCATCGCCACGAAGGAATTGGTATCGGAGAAGAGACCGGCACGTTTCATCGCGCTGATCGAATGCGCCGTCTGGGCGGCCCTCGTCTACGCGCTCCTGGATGCGGCGCCGATGATGAACAAAGGTTGGTCGCCACTCGGCTACCTGGTTCCCGCAGCCATTTTACTGGGGATCGGCAACTATGTGAACGGCGCGTGCGTCTTCGGGTCTGTCGGGCATATCGGAAATGGCGAAATCGAATTCGCATTCACGTTTCTGGGCATTTATGCGGTCCTTTACATTGAATCTCTGTTTGATCTGCCTTCGGGTCAGCTGCCGGTAAGTGCTCCGTCGTTTGAGGCGGCGCTTCTCGTGCTTGCGTTGCCAGCCATCGTGGCTCTGAGGTTCGGCGTGTCGCGCAAATCCGAGTCAAATTTCCGGCGGCTGACGGTAGTGATGGCGGCGATCGGCATCACCTCTACGGTGCTGGCGGTTCTTGCGCCCGGGTTCTCGATCACTGCATCGGTCGGCCCGATCGCTTCGCTTCCTGTTGCGGGCGCTGTGATTTCAGTCTGCATGTTCTCCGGCAGCCTTGTTTCCGCAAGACTGAGGAAGCATGGATTCATGCTGAAATGGCCGACGGTGAAGGCCATGGCCAAGAGATTGCTGGCCGGCACCCTCATGGGATTGGGCGCGGTGCTCATTCCCGGCGGGAACGATACGCTGCTGCTGATTGGTCTGCCCGCGGGCGCCTGGCAGGCGGCGCTTGCCTACGTGCTATTCGTTGCGACGCTTGCTGCACTCGTTATCAAGTTCGGTTCGAAGGCAAAATCCTGGTCGTGACGCGAGATTGTCGTTTTGCCCCGTTGCGTTCGCACGATGGCAAAAATGGCTCTCTACGAGATGGCGATGATCTCAAGTTCTTGATCGTCGAGGTTCACGACGTCCCCAACCGCTTTGCCCATCAGCAACCTTGCGACGGGGGATACGTAGGAAATGGATCCGGCCCTGGGGTCGGCTTCGTCCTCGCCCACGATACGATATTTCTGCACCCTTCCATCGTCACGGCTGAAGGTGACCGTGCTCCCGAAGGCGACGGCGCCGGTTGACGTCGGATCAGGAACAACCTGTGCCGTGCGAAGTCTTTCCGCAAAGTAGTGCAGATCACGCAAGGGGCTTGCTGCTTGCCGGCGTCGTTCATTCACATCTTCGATTGTGCCTGCAGCATCGTATGCCTCGCGGGCTTGTTGAAGCTGCAATTCCAGAGCCTTCAATCCCGCTTGCGTAACAAGGTTCAAGTGAGGTGAAATGGGCCGGCCGGGCAGCAGGGTTTCCGAAGCAGTTTCGGCACTCTCTTCCTTGGTGAAGGCGACGCTCAATCTCAAGCTCCGTTTGGATGCGATGCGCTCTTAATAGTGCTTTGAGGCGAAAACCGACTACTGGTCAGAACGTGCATTCGACGATGATAGACGAACCGGCAATATTGGCCCAGCCATGCATCACCCCGTCACGAAGTAATAAGCCGCGAGCAGCAGCCCCACCGCAACGACGATGGCGCGGATGAGCGCCTGCGGCACGCGGCGGGCGAGCCAGACGCCGGCGTAGCCGCCGAGCGCGCCGCCGGGGATCATGAAGGCGGCGTGCAGCCAGCCGACGACGTTGCCGCCGGCGAAGACGGCGATGGCGACGGCGGCAATCACCATGGCGAGGAAATTCTTCAGCGCGTTGACACGGTGATAGTCGCCGCCGGTCGAGAGGCCGAGCACGGCGAGCATCATGATGCCCATGCCGGCGCCGAAAAAGCCGCCATAGATGGCGGTGACGAACTGGCCGACGAGCCCGAGCAAACCGACGGGCGTGCCGCCTTCCTTCGGGTTGGGACGAAACAGCGGCCCGAGCGCGAAGATCGCGGTCGCGGCGATCAGCAGCCAGGGAACCATTGCTCGGAAGGATGGATTGGACAGGGACAGGAGGATCAGCGCGCCGGCAAGCCCGCCGATCAGCGAGAGGATGCCGAGGACGATCACTTCGCGGCGGTCGGTAATGATTTCGCGGCGATAAGCCAGTGCCGAAGTGACGTAGCCCGGAAACTGGACGATCGAGGATGTGGCGTTGGCGACGATTGGCGGCAGGCCGGCCAGCGTCATGGCGCCGAAGGTCAGGAACGTGCCGCCACCGGCAACCGCATTGACGGCGCTCGACAGGAAGCCGGCGACAAACAGCATGATGGCAGTTGTTATGGACATGACGCTCCTCCAGCGGTACAAATGCACATATCCCGCAGGTTATCCGGCGGCAAGACGCGGAAATCGCCATCCGCAGGCTTGCAGCACGGAGAATTTTTGTCGCCTGGGGATGACAAGTGGCGATCTTTGGTGTATTCGCCCGACCGGTTCGGGAAAAATCCCGTCAGCCGAAAACAAAGAATAGTGAATTCGCTCCTGTCCTGATCGGACAAACCTTGGCGGCGCCTCTCAGAAGAGGGTGACCAATAAGTCATTCGAGCGCTCTGGCTGTTTCAGAAGAACTTGAAAAGGTTAGACACGATGAACATCATCCAGCAGCTGGAAGCCGAACAGGTTGCCAAAATCGAAGCCAAGCGCTCCCTGCCTGAATTTTCCGCCGGCGACACCGTCCGCGTCAACGTCCGCGTGACGGAAGGTACCCGTACCCGTATCCAGGCTTATGAAGGCGTTTGCATCGGCCGTTCCGGCGGCGGCATCAACGAGAACTTCACGGTTCGCAAGATTTCCTACGGCGAAGGCGTCGAGCGCGTATTCCCGGTCTACTCTCCGCTCGTCGAGAGCGTCGAGATCGTTCGTCGCGGTAAGGTCCGTCGCGCCAAGCTCTACTACCTGCGCGATCGTCGCGGCAAGTCGGCTCGTATCGTTGAAGACACCGGCGTTCGCGCCCGCAAGCTGAACGACGCCGAGCGCCAAGCCGTTGCCGACGAAAAGGCACGTCTGGAAGCTGAAAAGGTCGCAGCAGCACAGGCTCTGGCCGCCGAAAAGGCAGCAGCAGAAGCCGCTGCCGCAGAAGCAGCAGCTGCCAAGGCCGCTGAAGAAGCTGCCGCTGCAGCAGCAGCCGAGCCAGCAGCAGAATAAGCTTCAATCCATCGGGATTGTTGGACAAGGCGGCCTTCGGGTCGCCTTTTTCTTTGGGGGAAGAAAACGATGGACGACTATCTCAGGACCAATCTTTTGAACTGGGACGACCGGGCGGCACTGCACGCGACCGACACGACCGGCAGCTACCGCATCGACAGGGTGCTTGCCGGTGGCTCGTCACTGCATGCGCTGGAGGCGAGCGAGATCGGGGATATCACGGGCAAGGATATCGTCCATCTGCAATGCCATATCGGGCTCGATACGCTGAGCCTCAAGCATCTGGGCGCACGCTCGGTCACCGGGCTCGATTTCTCGCCGATTGCCATAACCGCTGCGCGGGACTTTGCCGAAAAGGCCGTGACGGAGGCGACCTTTGTCGAAGCGTCGGTTTACGATGCGGCGGCGGCGCTGGGGCACCGGACCTACGATATCGTCTTCGTCACCTGGGGCGCCATCCATTGGTTGCCGGATATCTTTCGGTGGGCGGAGGTCGTTTCCAGCCTGCTGCGTCCCGGCGGCCGGCTCTACCTGCTAGATGGGCATCCGCAGATGTATCAGTACGAGGGCGTCGACGGACGGTTGTCGCTGACCCATAGCTGGCGCACCCCGGCCCATGCGCCGCTCCTGTTTACGGAAACCCATACCTATACCGGCGACGAACGGCCGTTGACGCACCAGCGGATGTACGAATGGCTGCATCCGATCAGCCATACCGTCAACGCGCTTCTGAAGGCCGGGCTGACGCTCGATTTTCTCAACGAGCACGAGATCCTCACCTGGCGACACTATCCCGGCATGATCGAGACCGGCGAAGACCAGTTCGAGCTTGGGCCGGGATATCCGCGCATTCCGCTGTCGTTTTCGATCGGGGCAAGCAAGCCATAGAAGCCAGCTTCCTTTGCCATCCAGGGTGCTAAGGGGTGCTGCCGCGTTATCACGGCTTGGTCGCAGGGTCCCAATGCTCGTCCGCCTTTCCGTCCTTGATCCGCCATGTATCGTACCACGTAGTCGTGTAGGTTTTGGCCGGATCTGTTTCGTCCTTGACCTCGCGTACATAACCGACGGTAACGAGGTCGCCTTCCGCCGTGACGAAGGCGACGGGTGTCTTGATCTTTTCCGGAATGGGCGACGGCTTGGCGTTGAGGATTTCGGTAAAGTACCGCACCACGCCGGCGCTGCCCGACGCGGCATTGGGATTGTGCTGGAGGTAGCGCTCGGTCAGATACTGATCCGCCTTGTTCCAATGATTGGCTTCGAGCAGATCACGAATGATGCCGTAGACCACCTGTTTGTTGGCGTTGAGCTTTGGGTCCGGACTGGTGAACAGCGCTTCCGCGTCAGATGCGGCGACCACCGCTTCCTGCGCTGATGCAGGCGTGCCGGCCATCATCAATCCGCTCAGCGAAAGAGCAAAAGCAGTTGGGACCAAAATTCGTTTCATCGGATGTTTTTCCTTTTCGGCGATGGATGAGCGGCATCGGGCAAGAGTTGGGGTGGCAATCGCGCCGTCGTGCGCAATGGAAAGTAGGAACAAGCGCACGCTTGGGAAAGAAGGCAGTTTTTCCGCTGATGGTGCCAAAAAGATAACCAGGTCCCGCGCGCCGTCATCTGTCTCTCGGCTATTTTGAAAATGTTGCCCGCGAAACCAGCGGGCAAGGCCTCTCATCCCTTGCCAGCCTGTCGGCTTCTGTGACAGGTTCCAACCGCCACAATTCAGGAGCCCATCCATGTTTACCCGCCGCACCGTTCTCGCCGGCCTGACCGCCCTCGTTCTCGCTCCGCTCAGCGTTTCAGCCGCCGATCTGCCGGATCTGGCTGGCCGGACGGTCGTGGTCGTCACCGAGAATGCCTATCCGCCACTGCAGTTCGTCGATCCGAAGAGCGGCAAGGCGATCGGCTGGGAATATGACGCGATGGAAGAGATCGCCAAGCGGCTGAATTTCAAGCTGGAAATCCAGAATACCTCCTGGGACGCAATGATCCAGGCGGTCTCCGACGGCCAGTACGATATCGGCATGACCGGCATCACCATCAAGGACGAGCGCAAGACGCAGGTGGATTTTTCCGATCCCTATATGCGCTCGCAGCAGTTCATGCTGGTGCGCGGCGACGAGAGCCGTTTCACCGACGCCAAGACGTTTGGCGCGTTCGCTGATGGGCTTGTTGGCGCCCAGCCGGGCACCTCGCCGTTCTACACGGCGGTCTATGAAATCCTCGACGGCAACGAGCAGAACCCGCGGGTCAAGCTGTTCGAGACGTTTGGCGCGACGGTGCAGGCCTTGAAGGCTGGCGATGTCGATACGGTGCTGACCGACAGCGTGGCGGCCAAGGGCTATGTCGATTCTTCGGCCGGCGCCCTGAAGGTGATCGGCGGGCCGCTCGGCACTGAAGATTTCGGTTTTATCTTCAAGAAGGGCTCGGATCTTGTCGCGCCTGTCAATGCTGCGATCGCGGCGCTGAAGGCAGACGGCACGCTCGACAAGCTGAACCAGAAATGGTTCGTCGATTACAAGATGGGCGAATGATCGCCGCCCGATGACGCCTGCGCAGGACAACTCTCAAAAGGGCGACTATCCTTGGTGGCTGGTCGCCCTTGCCGTGATCGCAGTCGTGCTTGCCGTGGTGATCGCCACCAACGGCATTTACCGACAGGTTTTCGGCATCGTCTCCGCCGGCATCGGCATTACCGTTCTCGTCACCTTGCTCGGCTTCTTCTTTGCCACCGCGCTCGGTCTTGGCATCGCGCTGATGGCGCTGTCGGAGCGTGCTGCGTTGCGCCAGATCGCCCGGTTCTACACCGAGGTGATCCGCGGCATTCCGATCCTGGTTCTGTTGTTCTACATCGCCTTCGTCGGTGCGCCGGCGCTGGTGGCGTTGATCAATCTTATCCTGTCGCCGCTGATTTCTTCAGGCTCGATGGAGCCGATGCTGGTGCGTGACCTGTCATTGATGTGGCGCGCGGTCATCGCGCTGTCCATCGGCTATTCCGCCTTCATCGCCGAGGTGTTTCGCGCCGGCATCCTGTCGGTCGACAAGGGGCAGATCGAGGCGGCCAAGGCTTTGGGACTATCGCGCTACCAGCGTTTCCGGCTGGTGGTGTTCCCGCAGGCGATCCGCGTCATCCTGCCGCCGCTCGGCAACGATTTCGTGGCGATGGTGAAGGATTCATCCCTGGTCTCGGTGCTCGGCGTCGCCGATATCACCCAGATGGGGAAGGTTTATGCGTCCGGCTCGTTCCGCTTCTTCGAGACCTATTCGATCGTCGCCTACGTCTATCTGATCCTGACGATCGGGCTTTCGCTGGCATTGCGGCGGCTGGAGCAAAGGATGCGGCGGGGACACAGGGTATGAGGGGGCGGCAGGGCCAAAGGGTGGATTTGCCTGAGCTCTGGTTTGCGTTTAACGCCCGCGCGAACGGGATAAGCCCGGATATCCTTGCTGCCATCGAATAAGACACTGCTTGCTCATCAGTTCGGCGAAAGAATCGATGCCGAGGAATTTTCTGTTGTGGCAAATGAAAAATCTGATTTACTGGCGCCTCGCTGCTTGGCTTTCAGGGGATATTGCCGATGGTGGGGACTCGTAGGGATATTTTGCTTGGTGGCTTGGCGTTACTTGGCGCAGGCGCGATCCAGAAACCGGCATTCGCCGCATCAGCTTCTTATTTTTCCGGCACCGCCGTCGACAATGGCGTGACCTTTAGAGCGACAAACTTCGCCAAGATCGACAAGCAGTGGCACCGCCAGGTCGTCAAATATTTCAGCAGCGAGCCGATCGGCACCGTTGTTGTCGATACGAGGCACCACTTTCTTTACCTGATTATGGAGAACAAGACCGCCATCCGCTACGGCGTTGGCGTCGGCCGCGAGGGCTTCAAATGGTTTGGCCGTGCCACGATCGACAATAAATCGCTTTGGCCGCGCTGGACGCCGCCGGCGGAGATGCGCAAACGCCATCCCGAGCTGCCCGAATTCGTCGACGGAGGCTCGCCGAAGAATCCACTTGGCCCCCGCGCCATGTACCTGCTTCGCGACGGCGTCGATACCGGGTACCGTTTCCACGGCACGCTGGAGCCGGGGAGCATCGGCAAGGATGCCTCCAGCGGCTGTATCCGCATGTTCAACGAAGACGCCATCGACCTTTACCAGCGCTGCCCCATCGGCACCGCTGTGCAGGTTCTGCCGCACATTGCCGACCAGGCCCCCCAGGTCAGCGAAGCAACCCTGGTCGAGTAAGGAAAATCACCCCGATGTCTGCTACGACCGGTTTCACGAGGCGTCTTGCCGCCGCGGCCATGCTCCTGGCGCTCGCCGCCTGCAACACCACCGATATCGCTTCTGTCGAAGAGCCTGCTGCGGTGCCGATGACTGGCCAGACCAACGATCCCGCGCCTGGTTTCGAGAATGTCGCAGCTGGCAGCGAAGAGGATTTTATCCTCAATGTCGGCCGACGGATCTATTTCACGCAGGACTCAGCCGCGCTCGATTCCGTCGCCAAGGCAACGTTGGATAACCAGGCCGCCTGGCTCAACAAGAACTCGACTTGGCTGCTCAAGCTGCAAGGATTTGCCGACGATTCGGGATCCGCATCCAAAATGGAGGCGCTGTCGCAGAAGCGTGCCGATGCGGTGATGGCCTATCTCGCGTCGAAGGGCGTGGACGCTGGGCGCATGTGGGCCAAGGGTTACGGCAACGACCGCGAAGTTCGCGACTGCACGGACCGCTCATGCAGGGTGCAGAACCGGCGCGTCGTCTCCAACCTGCGCACCCAGCGCGACGCGGTCTGATTGCAGGTTGCCGAACCTCTTGTCGGAGCCGTTCGGCCATAGTTAGAGCATCCGCAAAGGCAATTTGGGTCAGGGAAACAATCAAGTCTGAATGTTGGGCCGATATTGCCGCTTATTCACAAAACTGCTATATCCCCGCCCATGGAATCCAAATTCGGATGTTACGAGCAGAAAATCGTCGTGCTGCAGGACCACAAGCGTCTGCCGGCACGGTTTTTTGCGTGCGTTTCCGGCGCCCTTAGCAGCCGACTTATCTGACCGTCGGGGCTTGACCCCGACCGGCCGCCGGCGCCTTTTGCCGGAATTTTCCTGACCTTCTTCTTCAAATGGATGCACAGCCATGAGCGCACCGCGGACTCTCTACGATAAAATCTGGGACGACCATCTGGTCGATCAACAGGATGACGGAACCTGTCTTCTCTATATCGATCGCCATCTCGTTCACGAAGTGACGAGCCCCCAGGCGTTCGAAGGCCTTCGCATGACGAATCGTCAGGTGCGGGCTCCGCAGAAGACGCTTGCAGTCGTCGACCACAACGTGCCGACCTCGCCGGATCGCCATCTCGGCATCAAGAACGAGGAAAGCCGCATCCAGGTCGAAGCGCTCGCCCAGAATGCGGCCGATTTCGGCGTCGAATATTATTCGGCCAGCGATATCCGCCAGGGCATCGTCCATATCGTCGGACCGGAACAGGGCTTCACCCTGCCGGGCATGACCATCGTCTGCGGCGACAGCCATACCTCGACGCACGGCGCCTTCGGCGCTCTGGCGCACGGCATCGGCACCTCCGAGGTCGAGCATGTGCTCGCCACCCAGACGCTGATCCAGAAGAAGGCCAAGAACATGCTGGTGCGGGTCGATGGCGTCCTGCCGGAGCATGTTACCGCCAAGGATATCATTCTGGCCATCATCGGCGAGATCGGCACGGCCGGCGGTACCGGCCATGTCATCGAGTTCGCAGGCGAAGCCATTCGCGCGCTGTCGATGGAAGGCCGCATGACGGTCTGCAACATGACGATCGAAGGCGGCGCCCGCGCCGGCCTGATCGCGCCGGATGAAAAGACCTTCGAGTATATCAAGGGCAAGCCGCGCGCACCGAAGGGCGAAGAGCTGGAACAGGCGATCGCCTACTGGAAGACGCTGCAGACGGATGAAGGCGCGCACTATGATCGCGTCGTCGTGCTCGATGCCGCCGCCCTGCCGCCGATCGTGTCCTGGGGCTCCTCGCCGGAAGACGTCATCTCCGTTCAGGGCATCGTTCCCAATCCGGACGAAATCCAGGACGAGAACAAGCGCACCTCCAAATGGCGCGCGCTCGACTATATGGGCCTGAAGCCGGGAACGAAGATCACCGACATCAACATCGACCGCGTCTTCATCGGCTCCTGCACCAATGGCCGCATCGAGGACCTGCGCGAAGTCGCCAAGGTCGTCGAGGGCAGGACGGTCGCCGCCACCGTATCGGCGATGATCGTTCCGGGCTCCGGCCTCGTCAAGGAACAGGCGGAAGCCGAAGGCCTCGACAAGATCTTCAAGGCGGCCGGCTTCGACTGGCGCGAGCCCGGCTGCTCCATGTGCCTTGCCATGAACGACGACCGCCTGAAGCCGGGCGAACGTTGCGCCTCGACCTCCAACCGTAACTTCGAAGGCCGCCAGGGTTTTAAAGGCCGCACCCATCTGGTGTCGCCGGCAATGGCTGCGGCAGCTGCGGTATCGGGGCACTTCGTCGATATTCGCGAGTGGAAGTAAGTGGTTTACCCTCCCCTTGAGGGGGAGGGTCGGCACGCAGTGCCGGGGTGGGGTGATATACGGCCTGCATCGGAGTTCGCGGTTGTCACCCCCACCCGCAGCTACGCTGCGACCTCCCCCCTCAAGGGGGAGGTGGGAGGTACCAGATGACCAAGAAACCCACAAAGCCGAGGCGCCGCCTGATCCTTCTGCGCCACGCCAAATCCGCTTGGCCCGACGGTGTCGCCGACGAGGAACGGCCATTGGCGGACCGCGGCCGCAAGTCGGCACCGGTCATCGGCGCCTATATGGCACGCGAAAAGCTGATCCCCGATCTCGCCCTCGTCTCGCCTGCCCGCCGGGCGCAGGAGACGTGGGAACTCGTGCGCGGGCCCCTGTCGAAAAAGGTCGCGGAGCGGGATACGCCTGATATTTACGAGGTAGCGGCGGGGCGCATTCTGGAGGTGATCCGGACGGTCAAGCCCGGCATCCGCACCTTGCTGATGGTCGGGCACAACCCCGGCATGGAGGACCTGGCGTCGCTGCTCGTGAAAGATGGCGATGCGGATGCCTTGGATCGCATGAAAGAGAAGTTCCCCACTGCGGGTCTCGCCGTCATCGACTTCGACCTCGAAGGATGGGACGAGGTTGCAGCAGGCACGGGGTATCTGGAGCGGTTCGTGGCGCCGCGCTCTCTGGGCTGAGCGGCGACGACCGCACGCCCCATGCGCGTGGCACAGCATCATCACCGCAAGCACATTTCACACCGCGTCCATCCGAAAAATAGCCCAGACGTTGCAGTCCGCGTGACGCTCGCCCGGGTAAAGTTCCCGCAGGTGACGCTGAATTTCCCTTGCCCTGCCATAATTTTCAAGCAAACCCTTTGTTGAAAGCTCTGCATTGGCAAAGACATCCGGAAAACCGCCACAGTTGCACAGCGCACTGACGCTGTGGTCCTGATCCAGGAGGTCGTACCCGACAAATTGAAAGCGATCGCCCAGGCCTTCCTGGACGGCCTCTTCTGTGGGATTGCGCAGAACCGCGAGGATGTTGACGTTCGCGGGCGAACCGAGTTCCTGCCTGAAAAAATCAAAGTCCGTGAAGAAGTTCAGCATGCCGTCTTCGTTGACGATGTGATCCCAATAGCTGTCCTTTATTTCGTCAAGAATGACCGGGCAAATCATCCCGTCGAGGGTAACGACTTCATCGAGTTGCGTCAGGCCTGACCAGGTAATGTATTTGCGCCATTCCGCTCCTTTCGAGGGGTCGAATTTTTCCATGGCGATGTAAAGGGGCGTGACCACGGGTGTATTTTGAGCGCTGACCCTGCCAGTCATCCCGTCACCCTCACCACAGTCCCCCGCCGCATGAACCGCAGCAGCCGCTTCATCACCGGCAGGCTGACAGCGACGCAGCCTTCGGTCGGCTGATACCCCGGCTTGGCGAGGTGAAAGAAGATCGCCGAGCCGCCATATCGTTTCCGGGCCATCAGGTTCCAGTCCATCACCAGGCAGATGTCGTAGAGGCCGTCGTCACGGCGCATCTTTTCGTGGCTGGGCTTGAAGGGGGCGTGGACGGGGCGATTGTAGAGTGCGTGGCGGGGTTCGTCGCACCAGAGCAGGTCTTTGGGCGTGAAGCGGAGCGGCAGGGCGGTCGGGGGAAGGGTGACACGGTCATGGCGGATGTAACCGCCGATGAGGCGCATGGATGTGATCGGGGTGGCGCCATCGCCTTCGCGTTTGCGCGAGGTCGCACCGCTCCGGCCGATCGCCGCTTCCTCGGTGCGTCCGGCGAAGGTGACCAGCGCTCTGGTGCGGTGTCCGGGCTTCGGTCTGACGGTGATGATGTTGGCCGGATTTGCGGATTCGCGGGGTTTCAGTCGCATTTTACTCACAGTTTTTTGCGTTGTCCGTGATCTGAAACATAACCATAGCACTACACAATATGTAACAAACGGGTGAAGCGTTCCGTTGCTTGCCAAAAGCACCGATTGAGCTAGTTTCAAACCGGAAGCAAGGAGGGATTTCAGCATGTCGGCCCGCACCATTCTTCTCGTCGATGATGACAACGACCTGCGCGAAACGCTGGTGGAACAACTTGCCCTCTATGAGGAATTCACCATTCTTCAGGAAGCGACGGCCGCCAAGGGCATCAACACCGCCCGCAACCAGCAGATCGCGCTTCTGGTGATGGATGTCGGCCTGCCCGACATGGACGGCCGCGAGGCGGTGAAGCTGCTGCGCAAGGGCGGTTTCAAGCCGCCGATCATCATGCTCACCGGCCATGACACCGACAGCGACACGATCCTTGGGTTGGAAGCCGGTGCTAACGACTATGTGACCAAGCCCTTCCGTTTTGCAGTCCTTCTCGCCCGCATCCGGGCGCAACTGCGCCAGCATGAGCAGAGCGAGGACGCGACCTTCACCGTCGGCCCGTACACGTTCAAGCCGGGCCAGAAGCTCTTGACGTTGGAAAACGGACAGAAGATCCGGCTCACGGAAAAGGAAGCGGCAATCATCCGCTATCTCTATCGCGCCGACCAGAAGGTGGTCACCCGCGATATTCTGCTCGAAGAGGTCTGGGGCTATAATTCTGGCGTGACCACCCATACGCTCGAAACCCATGTCTATCGGCTCCGTCAGAAAATCGAGCGCGACCCTTCCAATGCGGAGATTTTGGTGACAGAGAATGGTGGCTACAAGATAGTTCCCTAACGACATGGGGCGCGACGCGATCAGGCGTCATGCCCGCTCAGAGGTATCCCTTTGTCGCTGACTGACGATATCGCCCTTCTGTCCCTCGTGCCGCTATTTGCGGATATCGATGACGACAAGTTACGGCTGATCGCCTTCGGCGCCGAGCGCCGCCGGCTCAACAGGGGCCAGCAGCTGTTTCGCGAGGGCGCACCGGCCGATTGCGCCTTTGCCGTTGCCAGCGGTTCGTTCAGCCTCACTCGTGGCCTCGTTGACGGCGGCGTCGAGGTCGTCGATACGGTCGGTCGCGGGACGCTTCTCTCGGAACTGGCGATGATATCCTTTGTCGAACGCAAGTTCACGGCGACGGCGGAAGAAGACAGCGAAGTCATCCGCATCAACCGGCCGCTGTTTCGCCGCATGCTGGAGGAATATCCGGAGGTGGCCGTTCTCGTCGAAGCGCGAATAAAGGACAATCTGCAGACCATGATCCGCAACATGCAGAAGTTGGCGCCGCGGTTCGTCTAGACGTTTCTCACAAGAGACAGTGTGTTTCGATGGTGCAGGCTCTGCAGCCGAGTCGCGCTCTTCCCTGCGTTGCGCTCCGTTCCCATCTATCCGGCAACGCATCGCCATCCTAAGGGTACAAGACAATGAAGAAAATCGGCTTCCTTTCCTTCGGGCATTGGACCCCTTCACCGCAATCGCAGACCCGCTCGGCGGGAGACACGCTTCTGCAGTCGATCGATCTGGCAGTTGCCGCCGAAGAGCTCGGCGCCGACGGTGCCTATTTCCGCGTCCATCATTTTGCCCGGCAGCTCGCATCGCCCTTTCCCCTTCTGGCCGCCGTCGGTGCCAGGACCAAAAAGATCGAGATCGGCACCGCGGTGATCGACATGCGCTACGAGAACCCGCTCTACATGGCCGAGGATGCAGGCAGCGCCGACCTGATATCGAACGGCCGCCTGCAGCTCGGCATCAGTCGCGGGTCTCCCGAGCAGGTGATCGACGGTTGGCGCTATTTCGGGTTCGAGCCTCAGGAAGGCTCGACGGATTCGGATATGGGCCGCAAACACGCCGAAGTCCTGCTTGAGGTTCTCAAAGGCGAGGGTTTTGCCCAGCCGAACCCGCGTCCGATGTTTCCCAATCCGCCGGGCCTGCTGCGGCTCGAGCCGCATTCGGAAGGTTTGCGCGACCGCATCTGGTGGGGCGCAAGCTCGAACGCCACGGCCGTATGGGCGGCGAAACTCGGCATGAACCTCCAGAGCTCGACGCTGAAGAACGACGAAACCGGCGAACCCTTCCACGTCCAGCAGGCTGCGCAGATCCGGGCCTACCGCGACGCATGGAAGGAAGCTGGCCATACCCGCACGCCACGGGTGTCCGTCAGCCGCAGCATCTTTGCACTCGTCGATGATCGCGACCGCGCCTATTTCGGCTCCGGCAAGGATCAGGACACGATCGGCTATATCGACGACCAGACAAGGGCGATCTTCGGCCGCTCCTATGCCGCGGAACCTGATCTTCTCATACGCCAGCTGGCGGAGGACGAGGCGATCGCCGAGGCGGACACCCTGCTCCTCACCGTCCCGAACCAACTGGGCGTCGAATACAACGCCCATGTCATCGAGGCGATCCTGAAGCATGTCGCACCGCCGCTCGGCTGGCGGTGAGACAGGCCGTCGCGGTTAAGAATAAGATGGGCGAGTCGATAGACGCTGGTGGGATGCAGTGCGGGATCTGGTAAACGCGTCGCATCGCCACCTGCGCCATATCACCACTTGTATTTCAGCGATCCCAGCACCGTGCGGCCCTGGCCGTAGTAGCAGTATCCTTCCGTGCAGACGCGTTCGCGGCGATCGGCGAGATTGGTGGCGCTGACGGCGAGGCTCAGGCCGTCGAGCTGCGGTGCGCGCTTGCCGAAATCGTAGGACACGGACGCGTCGAGATAGGCGGCACCCGGATTGCGATCGGTGTTTTCGTCCGACGTATAGGAGCCGCTGGTGACGCGGACACCGGCGCCGAGGGTAAGGCCTGCAAGCTGGGTATCTTCCTCCACCGCGTAGTTCACCCAGAGCGATGTGGTGTGGCGCGGCGTGGTCGAAGGCGTGTTGCCGATCAGTGCAGGGTTCACATTGCCGGTAATCTCGGCGTGGCTGTAGGTGTACGCAGCGATCAGGCTGATGCCGTTGTCGAATTCCGTGCGCCCTTCCAGCTCGAAGCCCTTATAGGTGTTTTCGCCGGATGACTTGTAATAGTAGCCGGCCGGCAATGTGCTGTCGGCCACGTATTGCGGCTTGCCGGATTCGACCAGCCGGTAGGCGGCGGCGGTCAGCGAGTAGTTTTCGCCCTCCGGCTGGTACTTGATACCGGCCTCGATCTGCTCGCCGTCCGTCGGATCGAGCACGGTTCCATCGGCCGATTGCTGCGTTGAGGGAACGAAGGACGTGCCGTAGCTGACATAGGGCGCAATGCCGTTGTCGAAGAGATAGAGAAGGCCTGCCTGGCCGGACAGCGCGCCGTCGTCCT
Source organism: Hyphomicrobiales bacterium (assembly GCA_900471525.1). Taxonomy (GTDB): domain Bacteria; phylum Pseudomonadota; class Alphaproteobacteria; order Rhizobiales; family Rhizobiaceae; genus Pararhizobium. Next base: position 15,636 of record UCEZ01000058.1, read on the forward strand.
TGCGGTCCTCCGTACCAGCCACCTTGTCCGTGGCCGTCTGGTCGACCCAGTCATAGCGTAATCCGCCGACCGCCCGCCAATTGCCGAATTCCGCCTGTTCCTGGGCATAGACGCCGGTCTGGCGTAGATCGCGGCCGCTGAAGATCGTCCGCTCCGGTGTCGGCGCGCTGGAAAGAGCGGCGGGCGCCACGCTGCCGAAGCCGAGGCCGAAATCGGAGGTGATCCAGGTATAGTCGAGGCCCGCAAGCAGCGTATGGGAAACGGCGCCGGTGTCGAATTTCGCCTCCAGCTGGTTGTCGATCTGGTAGGCGCGCTGCTCGTCGGTGATCGCCGTGGTCGTATAGGCAGCAGTCGGATCGGTGAACCTGCTCGACGTATCGACGTAACGAGCTTCGAGATCGACGTCGCTGACGCGTGCGTTCTGCCGGAAGGTCAGCCCGTTGTCGAACTCGTGCTCAAGTTGATAGCCGAGCTGATACTGGGTCACCTTCTGGTGGTCATAGTCGGGATCGCTGTAGCGCAGCAGTTCGCCGTCATGTTCGAACATGCGCGGGCTTGCATCGGTCTCGCCCTTCTGCGCGAGGCCATAAATCGTCAGCGATGTCGCCTCGTCCAGTTTCCAGGTGAAGGATGGCTGGAGCAGGTAGCGATCGTCGGCGATGTCGTAGTTGGTCTCGGCATCGCGGGCGAGGCCGACGACGCGGTAGAACATGCCGTCGCCAGCGGGGCCGCCGAAGTCGAAGGCCGCCTGCGCCCGGCCGATCGTGCCGTATTGCAGCTCCACTTCGCGGTGGGTCTCTTCAAGCGGCATCTTCGAGATGCGGTTGACGATGCCGGCAGCGCTGGCCGCACCATACATCACCGAGACCGGGCCCTTGAGGATCTCGATACGGTCGAGCGTGTAGACCTCGGTCGAAAAGGTGCTGAAGTTCATATAGGGCTGGCGCAGGCCGTCGCGGAAATCGCTGGCGGTGGTCGTCTCGAGACCGCGGATGTAGATCTGGTCGAAGCGCGGATCAAAGCCGAAGGCACCGGTGGTGACGCCTGCGGTGTAACGCGTCGCCTGGATCATGTCTTGGACCCCGCGTTCCTCCAGTTCCTTGCGCGTGACGACGGAGATGGCGCGCGGCGTTTCGACCAGCGGCGTATCGGTCTTCAGTGCCGAGATGTTGCGGGTGGGGACGACGGTGTCGTTGTCTTCGGCGATCGTCTCGGCGGATCCGCCGGTGACGGTCAACTTTTCAAGACGCGTGGTTTTCTCGGTCGTCTCCTGCGCCAGTGCTGTAAGCGGCGACAGCGCTACGGCAACGAGGCCGAAAAGGACCGTCGAGCTTTTCCAGAGGTTGCGGTTTTGCGCGAATGGAAGGTTTGGTGCGAGCATGGTTTGGCCCCTGTTGCAAGGCGCACGAAAACCCTCCGGCGGCGGCCAGAGCAAAGCGCCCAATCATCAATGGAAACAGCGGCAGGCGCCGCTGGAGACGGTGTCCCCGCCGTCGGCACAAGGGATATGCGGTTTGGATTCGGTCTTCAAGTTAAATATGACTTAAAGAGTCATATTTTTGTTTCGAAATGAATCGCCAGGGAAAAGCGGGCGTTTTGCCTACAGATCGAAATGGGCGATGACTGGAACATGATCCGACGGACGTTCCCAGCCGCGTGCTTCCTTGAGGATGTCGACGCGAGTCAGATGCGGTGAAAGATCTGCGGAGGACCAGACGTGATCGAGGCGTCGGCCGCGGTCGGCGGCTTCCCAGTCCTTGGCGCGGTAGCTCCACCAAGTGTAGAGCTTTTCCGGAGACGGTGCATGCTGGCGCATCAGGTCGACCCAGGCGCCACCGTTCAGCACGGCCGTCAAACCTTCTGTCTCGATCGGCGTATGGCTGACGATCTTCAGGAGCTGCTTGTGCGACCAGACGTCGTGCTCCAGCGGTGCGATGTTGAGGTCGCCGACCAGGATGGATGAAATGCCGGCGTCGCTTTCGGCGTGCAGCAGCTTCATCTCGTCGATGAAATCGAGCTTGTGGCCGAATTTCTGGTTGATCGTCCGGTCCGGCTCGTCGCCGCCAGCGGGCACATAGAAATTGTGCAGGCGGATTTTCTTGGCCGACTTTTCAAAGACGACCGAGAGATGACGGGCATCGCCGACGCCGCAATAATCGCGCCGGTCGGTGAGTTCATGCAGCGGCAGGCGGGAAATGGTGGCGACGCCGTGGTAGCCCTTCTGGCCGTGGATGGCGATGTGTTCGTAACCGAGCGCCTTCAGCGGCGAAAAGGGGAACAGCTCGTTCGCAACCTTGGTCTCCTGCAGGCAGAGGATATCCGGCGACCAGGTTTTCAGGAGATGTTCGACCAGCGGCATGCGCAGGCGCACCGAGTTGATGTTCCAGGTCGCGACCGACAATGCCATGCGGGATTTTTCCTTGGACGGTTGATACGGACGTCGCCCGTCCGCGCGTCATGTCATAAGGACTTTTTGCAGGCTTGGCCATCGGCTTTGCTGTGCTATCCCTTGCGTTCCGTTCTCTTTCCGAGAAAGGTGCGGCTTGGCTTTCCCGGAAAGGTCCCCACATGATCCGGCATCTTGGCCCCAACGATTTCGACATCTTCCGCCGCATCCGGCTCGAGGCCCTGCGCGCGGAACCTGCCGCTTTTGCCAGCAGCGCCGAGGACTGGGAGGTGTTGCCGGATGCAGAATGGCGTCGCCGCCTGATCGCCAATGCCGTCTTTGTCGATTTTCACGAGGATGAGCCGGTCGCCATCATGGGACTCATGCGGCAGAGCGCGAGCAAGATGGCGCACCGTGCAACCGTCATCATGGTCTATGTCCGCAAGGACAGGCGTGGTGGCGGTCACGCGAAAGCGCTGCTCGATACGATCGTCCGTCATGCCCTTGCAGTCGGTATCCGGCAGCTGGAGCTTGCCGTCAGTGGCGAAAACCCGGCAGCTGTCCGGTTTTATCAGCGCGAGGGTTTTACCAACGTCGGCCGCATCGCTGCCGGCACCATCCACGAGGACCGGGAAATCGAGGAAATCCTGATGCTGCGCCGCATCGACGGCGAGGCGTCGCCTGGCTGATGTGCCGCCTCAATCTCGGCTGGATTCGGCTGTGCTATTTGCCGCGATTGTTGATGTCGTCATAGGGGATCGTGAAGACCTTGTTGTCCATCGGCACGCCGTTCTTGACGTTGAAGATCATCACCGAGGTGTCCTTCTTCTGCGCGTCGGTGATTGTCCACTGGCGCAGGTCGTAGGTCTTCGGGTCGAACATCAGCGTGATCGTCGCATCGCCGAAGACGCTGCGGTCGCCAAGAACGATGGTGATCAGGTCGGCCTCTTCCTTGACGTCGCGTACCATCTTGCCCGTCAGGTCGATATTGTCGGAGAGAAGCAGCTTCAGCGGGGTCTTCGATAGGGGATAGATGTCCCAGGTCTTCATTTTCTGGTTGCCGATGACAACCGACTTGCCGTCGGAGATCACGCGCATCGGCGACGGTGCCTCATAATTGAAGCGGATCTTGCCGGGGCGGCTGATATAGAACTTGCCGCCGGTCTGCTCGCCGCGGGGGCCGAACTGCACGAACTCACCGCTCATGGTTTTGACCGACGCGAAATGATCGGCGATTTTCTGGGCGACGGCCGCCTGAGCACGGGCGGGTTCTGCGGGAACACCGACGAAGGTCAGGGCGGCGAAAACGGCGAGAGCGCCGATGAAGGAGCGGCGTGACAGGGACGAAAACCCGGTTTCCTGTGCGTGTCTGCCTGTTTTTGCGTTTGTCATGGCATTCTCCTTCAATTCCAGTCTCATGTGGAGCGCAACTAGGGCGCCTTCAAGGCGTTCCAAGCGTCCCTCTTCAAATCCCCGTGAAGCCCGCGGTCTCCCGCATCCGGCCGCTTCGACAGGGTCGTCTGCGGCTCTACCTACCGGTGATGTCGCTTTCCGTCGGCACCAGGATCTCGCGCTTGCCGGCGTGGTTGGCGGCACCGATGATGCCTTCCTGTTCCATGCGTTCGATCAGCGATGCGGCACGATTGTAGCCGATGCCGAGACGGCGCTGGACATAGGAGGTCGAGGCCTTGCCGTCGCGCAGCACGATGGCCACGGCCTGATCGTAGGGATCGTCGGATTCGGCAAGGTTGGAGGTGCCTGCCGGACCGCCGCCGCCTTCGCCGTCATCATCGTCGTCCTCGGTAATGGCATCGAGATATTGCGGCGAGCCTTGCGACTTCAGATATTTGACGACGTCCTCGACCTCGGTGTCGGAAACGAAGGGACCATGGACGCGCTGGATGCGGCCGCCACCGGCCATATAGAGCATGTCGCCCATGCCGAGCAGCTGTTCGGCGCCTTGCTCGCCCAGGATGGTGCGGCTGTCAATCTTCGAGGTGACCTGGAAGGAGATGCGGGTCGGGAAGTTGGCCTTGATCGTGCCGGTAATGACATCGACAGACGGGCGCTGCGTCGCCATGATGACGTGGATGCCGGCGGCGCGGGCCATCTGGGCGAGCCGCTGGACGGCACCTTCGATATCCTTGCCGGCCACCATCATCAGGTCGGCCATTTCGTCGATGATGACAACGATATAGGGCATCGGCTGCAGGTCGAACTCTTCCGTCTCGTAGACGGCCTCGCCGGTCTGGCGGTCGAAGCCGGTCTGGACAGTGCGGCTGATCTGTTCGCCCTTGGCCAGCGCCTGCTCGACACGGCTGTTGAAGCCGTCGATGTTGCGCACGCCGATCTTCGACATTTTCTTGTAGCGCTCTTCCATCTCGCGCACTGTCCATTTCAGCGCGACGACGGCCTTCTTCGGATCGGTGACGACCGGGGAGAGCAGGTGCGGAATGCCGTCGTAGACGGAGAGTTCGAGCATCTTCGGGTCGATCATGATCAGGCGGCACTGTTCCGGCTTCAACCGGTAGAGGATCGACAGGATCATGGTATTGATGGCGACGGATTTACCAGAGCCGGTGGTGCCGGCGACCAGCAAATGCGGCATCTTGGCGATATCGACGATGACGGGCTCGCCGCCGATCGTCTTGCCGAGCGCCATGGCCAGCCTGGTTTTGCTGGTCTCGAAATCTCTCGAGCCGATCAATTCGCGCAGGTAGACGGTCTCGCGGCGCTGGTTCGGCAGTTCGATGCCGATGGCGTTGCGGCCGGGCACGACCGCGACGCGGGCAGCGATCGCCGACATCGAGCGGGCGATATCGTCGGCAAGGCCGATGACGCGCGACGACTTGATGCCGGGCGCCGGCTCCAGTTCGTACATGGTCACGACCGGGCCGGGGCGGACATGGATGATCTCGCCCTTGACGCCGAAGTCCTCCAGCACGCCTTCCAGCATGCGGGCATTCTGTTCAAGCGCATCGGCAGAGAGCGTCGCGTCGCGAGCGACGTTCTTCGGTTCGGCGAGGAAGTGCAAGGGCGGCAGGGTGAAATCGTCGTCGTCCGTGACGAGCGATGCCTGCGCCTCGCGCTCGATGCGCTGGCCGGTCTTCGGACGGGGTGCTGCGGGAACCACGCGTGCGGTGGCCGATGGTAGTACCGGCGGCTGCTTGCGTGGTGCAGGCACCGGCGCCCAGTCGGCGGCGGCATCGATATCGTCGTCCTCGTCGTCAGGCAGGATATCCGCCGGCGCGCGGCGCATGTCCGGGGCCGGAAAATCGTCTTCGTCGTCGTCGATCGACATCGGCGGTGCCGTAACGACGCGGCGCTCGTTGCGGTCGAGCGACGGTTCGACCCGTTCGGAGCGGGCAACCGCCTTCGGGCGCACCGGTTCGTTCAGCGTGCCGAATTCATCGGTGTTGAAGTCATAGGGTTCGTCGTAGTGGCGCGATGCCGGCTTGCGGCGGCCGCTGAGGCCGAACAGGCGGCGCAGGCGCGCCTGTGCCGTGAAGCGCATATGCGTGAGCGCCCCGGCCATGACCATGATGATGCCTTCGGATTCGTCTTCTTCGGATTCGTCGCTGACGGTGCGGGCCTTGCTCGGCGCCGGGGCTGGCGTCAATACATCTTCTTCCGGATCGTCAACACCGATGAGGCCGGCGCTGTAGATCAGGAAATAGGCTGCAGGCAGGGCGAACAGGGCGGCGAGTACCATGCCGACGGTGCCTGTCGGAAAGGCGCCGATGAACAATGCCGGAAACCGCAGGATCATATCGCCGAAGACGCCGCCAAGGCCGCTGGGCAACGGCCAGGTGACGGGGGCGGGAAGGCAGCCGAGGGCGGCGGAAGCAAGCACCGACCCGACGAACCAGGCGGCGGCGCGCTTGAGGATATGGTCGAAGGGCTTGCTGAAGATCAGGACGAGCGCCCAGGCAACGACCGGCAACAGGGCAACGACGCTGGCGATGCCGAAGAACTGCATGAAGATATCGGCGAAGGCAGCGCCGGTATAGCCGAGGATATTGGTCGGTGCATCCGAGGTTGCATAGGAGAAGCTGGGGTCCGCGACATTCCAGGTCGACAGAGCCGCGACCGCAAAACCGAGGGCAACGAACACCGCAAAGCCGGCCAGGGCGGCGATCTGCTTCCAGACGAATGTGGATAGCACAAACCGGTTGGAACGGTTGTCGTATACCGCCTGATTGCTTCTGCTCATGATGACCTGCTGCCCGTTATTCCCAAAAACGCAATGCGCGCATGCTTCGAAGGTAAGCAGAGGAGGGTTAAAGCCCTATTAACCTTGACGCTTCGTTTACGGGAAAGCTGTGTACGGCGTTTGGTTTTCGAGCGACGACGCGGTTTCTGGTTGATTTGCTCCGTGGATCATCCAACGCCGGATTCCGGAAGCGGCCTCTAACCTGCCCCTGCCGGCGGGAGCTGCTTGCAGCCAATATTAGGGATTTTCCAAGTGATTGCGGATAAGCTCCGACTACACTTATACGTTTCACCAAGAACACGGTTAGGCAGCACGCCTTCTTGCGGCGCTAGGATACTTGGCATGGCAAAGAACTCCCTCAAAATGAGGCGGCTACGAAATTGCAACTTGTAGAGCGAGTGCAAACGTTCATCTGGGGTGTAGCGGCTATTGGGGCGGCACTGTTGATTGCTTTCCAGAACTACGCGACGTCGCAGGTTTATTTTGATTTGGCGGTGTCCGGCGTGACCGCTCAGGCAACTGTGGTTGGAGTTGAAACAGTCGGGAGCGGTCGTGGAAGTCAATCCTATCCCATCTTTAAGTTCTCTCTCCCAGATGACGAGAAAACAGTAACTGCCAAATCCCATACCAGCGTCCACTTAGACAAAAAACGGCAAAGAAGGCCGGTTGAGGTCGTCTACTCTCCGTCAAATCCGCAAATCGTGCTGCCGAGAAAGCACCTTATATTCTGGCAGTATATTGGGATCTGGGCTGTAGGAGTGTTCATTCTGGGTCTTCTAATGTTCGGTATGTATCAGCTACAAAGAGCTATATTTCCACAAAAAGATAATACCGAACACTACCCCGGCTAACGGGCCTCAAAGTCAGCTTAGGACGAACAGCCGACCCTCACCCTACCGCCAGCTGAGGTCACAAAAAAAGACCCGGACAAAGTGTCCGGGTCAAATGCGGTTTCGCACGAGGCGAAACCGCGACGGGATCGTATGCGGAGCCGGTGTTCCGGCTCCACAAATTTCTTACGAGTGGTAAGCGGCTTCGCCGTGCGAGGAGAGATCGAGACCTTCGCGTTCGGCTTCCACCGGGACACGCAGGCCGACGATCACGTCGACGATCTTGTAGAGGATCGCCGAACCGATGCCCGACCACAGGAGCGTCACGATGACGCCCTTGAACTGCGACCACACCTGTGTCGCCGTGCCGGCATAGCTGGCTGCGAAATCGGCGGTCGAGTAGTCGACGATGCCTGCTCCGCCCAGAGCCGGGTTGACGAAGACGCCGGTCAGGAGCGCGCCGAGGATACCGCCGATGCAGTGAACGCCGAAGACGTCAGCCGTATCGTCGTAGCCGAACTTGTTCTTCACCGTGGAGACGAAGAAGTAGCAGATCGGGGAGACGATGAGGCCCATGACGATAGCGCCGATCGGACCGACGAAGCCGGCGGCCGGGGTGATAACGACGAGACCGGCAACGGCGCCGGAAACCGCGCCGAGGATCGAAGCCTTGCCGCGGGTGAAGGTTTCGACGAGCGACCAGGAGACAACGGCAGCGGCCGTTGCAACGAAGGTGTTGATCATCGCGAGAGCAGCATAGGCATTGGCTTCGAGGTTGGAGCCGGCGTTGAAGCCGAACCAGCCGACCCACAGAAGGGAAGCGCCGACCATGGTGAGCGTCATCGAGTGCGGCGCCATCATGTCCTTGCCAAAGCCTGTGCGCTTGCCGACCATAAAGGCTCCGACGAGACCGGCGATGCCGGCATTGATGTGCACGACCGTACCGCCGGCAAAGTCGATTGCACCGAAGCCGAAGATGAGGCCCGATGGATCGCTATAGGCGCTCGGACCACCCCAGAACCAGACCATGTGGGCGATCGGGAAATAGATGAAGGTCAGCCACAGGACGGTGAACAGGATAACGGCCGAGAACTTCACGCGTTCGGCAAAGGCGCCGACGATGAGACCGGGCGTGATTGCCGCGAAGGTCATCTGGAAGACCACGAAGGTGAGTTCCGGAATGGCCACGCCCTTGGAGAAGCTTTCCGATACCGTCGTCACGTCGACGCCGGACAGGAAGAGCTTCGAGAAGCCGCCGACGAAGGAATTTCCAGCGGTGAAGGCCAGCGAATAGCCGTAGGCAACCCAGACGAGCATCGCGACCGAGGCGATCATCAGCACCTGCATCATCACCGACAGCATGTTCTTGCTGCGCACAAGGCCGCCGTAGAAAAGTGCGAGGCCGGGAACCGTCATCAGCAGGACGAGAGCAGACGATACGAGCATCCACGTCGTGTCGCCCTTGTCGACCGTCATGGCCGGTGCTGCGGCTGCGACGGCTTCCGTGGCGGCGGGCGCGGCTTCCTGCGCGAACGCGATGGCCGGCGCGAGGAAGGCTGCGGCTGCAGCGCTCACGCGTCCGAGAGAGGTGGAAAGTTTAAATGAGGACATTGAAATGTAGCTCCCTGAACGGCCGTGACTTACAGCGCTTCTGTGTCGGTTTCGCCGGTACGAATGCGCACGGCATGGTCAATCGAATAGACGAAGATCTTGCCGTCGCCGATCTGGCCGGTCTTGGCCGACGACGCGATCGCCTCTACGGCCTTGTCGACGATTTCGGTGGCGACGGCGATTTCGATCTTTAGCTTCGGCAGGAAGCTTACGGCGTATTCCGTGCCGCGGTAGATTTCCGTATGTCCCTTCTGGCGCCCGTAACCCTTGACCTCGGTCACGGTCAGGCCTTGGATGCCAACGGCAGTGAGGGCTTCGCGAACCTCATCGAGCTTGAACGGCTTGATAATGGCCATCACAATTTTCATCTGGTTTCCCATCCTTGTTCATCTTCGGCTCGGGGCCGTCTCTCCTTGCCGCCGAGCACAAATCCCCAACGACCGCCCACTACTATTCAAGGGGCGTGCCAGATTCGGGCAGAGGTTCTAACCTCATGAAAAGACACGGAAATGCCACATTCCGGCGGTTGCTGGCGCCGGAATGTTAAAAAATCGTCAATTTAAACGATGAAAAAACAGGCAAAAATAAAAAAGTGGCGCTTTTTTATTCAGATGCCTTTTTCCGGATCAGGCCTTCCTGGGCGACGGAGGCAATCAACACGCCGGAACGGTCAAAAAGGCTGCCGCGCGTCATGCCGCGCGCGCCGAAGGCGCTCGGGCTGTCCTGCGTGTAGAGCAGCCAGTCGTCCATGCGGCAGGGCCGGTGGAACCACATGGCATGGTCGAGGCTCGCCACCTGCAGGTCGCGGTCGAAGACCGAGGTGCCGTGGGCGTAGAGCGCCGTATCAAGCAGCGTCATGTCGGAGATATAGGCAAGCACGGCGGCCTGGATATGGCGCTCGTCCGGAACGGCGCCGACGGTCTTCACCCAGACGTCCTGCACCGGCTCCAGTGTGTCGCGCGAGAAATAATGCTTGAGCGAAACCGGGCGGACTTCGATCGGCCGCGGGCGTTCCCAGTATCGGCGGATCGCTTCCGGCGCGTTCGCCAGGAACTTGTCCTTGATGTCCTGTTCGCCCATCAGCGTTTCCGGAGCAGCCACATCCGGCATGGTGATCTGGTGGTCGAAGCCTTCCTCGTCGAACTGGAAGGAGGCCGACAGCGAAAAGATCGCCTTGCCGTGCTGGATGGCGACGACGCGGCGGGTGGCAAAACTCGAACCGTCGCGGATGCGGTCGACATCATAGATGATCGGCACAGTCGGATCGCCGGGCCGCATGAAATAGGCATGCAGCGAATGGACGTAGCGGCCTTCGCTGACGGTGCGCTGGGCTGCCACCAGCGCCTGGCCGATGACCTGTCCGCCAAAGACCCGCTGCCAACCGACCTGCGGCGAGCGGCCGCGAAACAGGTTTTCCTCCAGTTTCTCCAGATCGAGGGTCTGAAGCAGGACGTCCATCGGGGCGGGGTTGGGGCGCGACATTTCGGCAATCTCCAGAGATAGAACGGCCCCGGTGGTAGGAAGGAGCACACCAATGATCTATATAGGAGGCAAGCAATGCTCAAGAGCGACAGGGAGAATGAGAGATGATCGATGTGCTGATTGCCGGCGGCGGTTATGTCGGCCTGTCGCTGGCCGTATCCATCAAGAAGGCGGCACCACACCTTGCCGTGACCCTGATCGATGGTGCGCCGGAAGGCGCATGGCAGAAGGACGAGCGCGCCTCGGCGATCATCGCCGCCGCTTCGCAGATGCTCGATGTTCTCGGGATCTGGGCCGAAATCGAGCTGGAGGCGGAGCCGATCAAGCGGATGGTCATCACCGATTCGAAGACCGCCGATCCGGTTCGTCCTGTGTTCCTGACGTTCGAGGACGAGGCCATCGAAGGCCGGCCGTTCGCCCATATGGTGCCGAACACGGCGCTGGTTGGCGCGCTGCGCAAGGCGGCGGATGCGCTTGGCGTCGATATCCGGCAGTCGACTTCAGCCACGGATTTCAACAGCGGCGATCATCTGGTCTCCGTCAATCTGGCGAGCGGCGAAGTGCTCGATGCGCGCCTGCTTGTTGCCTGCGATGGCGTACGCTCGAAGCTGCGCGATGCCGCCGGCATCAAGACCGTCGATTTCGACTATGGCCAGTCGGGCATCGTCACGACCGTCGAGCATGAGCGCCCGCATGAGGGCACGGCGGAGGAGCATTTCCTGCCCGCCGGCCCCTTCGCGACGCTGCCCTTGAAGAACAACCA
>UCEZ01000064.1 GCA_900471525.1 Hyphomicrobiales bacterium
CTCCCCTTCCCTGCCCGCCCGCGGTTCTGTACAAGAAAACCATGATCTCCAGCGATACCATGAGCCCGGCCGAACTTGCCGCCCTTCTGCATTTCCATGCGGAAGCGGGTGTCGAATGGCTGCTGGAAGACGAGCCGGTCGATCGCTTCGCGGAGTTCGCCCTGGCGAAGGCGGCGCGCAGCAATGGCGCTCCGCAAGCCATGCAAAGAACGCAAACCTCCGAGCGAAACGATGCGTCAAATGTGCCGGTCGCTCGTGAAAACGGCAATCGAGCAGCCAACAAGGCGCCGGCGGCACCGGCTGCCGCACCTCAAATGGCCATTCCGGACGAGCAGGCGATCGCCGAAGCGCGGTCCGCGGCCGATTCGGCGCGGTCTCTGACTGAGCTGAAGAGCGCGATGGAGGCCTTTTCCGGCTGTAATCTCAGAAACAGTGCCCGCAACATGGTCTTTGCCGACGGAAACGCGTCATCCGGCATCATGGTGATCGGCCCTGTGCCGAATGGCGACGACGACCGCGAGGGTGTTCCCTTTTCGGGCAAGCAGGGACAGATGCTCGAACGCATGCTGGCGGCCATCGGGCTCGATCGATCATCGGTGCTTTTGACCAATGTCATTCCCTGGCGGCCGCCGGGAAACCGCCCGCCGTCACTCCGCGAGACCGACATCTGCCGCCCGTTCATCGAGCGCCAGATTGCGCTGGCTGAGCCCCGGCACCTGCTGATCCTCGGTAATTTCGCCGCCCGTTTCTTCTTCGGCGGCAACGAGATGATCCATCACATGCGGGGCGAATGGCGCGACATTCAGGTGGGTGGATCGACGATTCCTGCCCTTGCCACCCTGCATCCGCAGGATCTGATTTCGGCACCGGCCAGCAAACGGCTGGCCTGGCAGGACCTGTTGGCGTTTCGCGCCCGGATTCGTGGTTAAAGCCATCTGAAGCCAGCGCCTGCCTGATTTGTGAACAAACGATGAAGAAAGCCATGCGGATTGCGCATACCAGCAACGCGCATGCGCCCGTTGTGGAATCAATGTTGCGGTGCAATATAAAACGACGGGAGGACTGGAATAAGGAATTGAACCATGACTGCCCGTTTTCGCCCTCTGCACTCGAGCTTTGAAACGCTCCGCCACGCCGGCTCGGCCCTGCGCACGCCGTTTCATAACTTCGGCTCTGCTGCGAACGAACAGATGACTGCCGCAGGCTACGGCCGCACGACGCGCCCGGCCCAGATTTTCGCAGAATTCATCCAGCGCTAAAAAGCAAGGGCATGCGCAGCAGCGCGCCCTTGTCTTGCCGTAACTTTCCAAAGGTATCCGATCATGTCAGCATCCATCCGCTCGCTCCGGGTCCTCCTCGACGACATCGGCACCGCCGTACGCGCCTCGCGCGAATATACGCGCCTGAGCAAGGAAGCGCCGGCTGCCAATGCCGACCGTCATGCGGTCAGCGGCTTTCTGCCGCGCTGAACATCCGAGGTATTCAGTCAGTGGGCCGTGGATAGCCATTGCGCGACTCAGCCAGCCACAGACATCACCACACTTCCAAATTTGATCGACGCCATGAGACAAGACGACCGGAATGCGGGCGTCGGACAACCTTGCGTGCGTGCGGTACGGCCTGTCGACTGTACGTTTGACATCCAGTCGGAACGTTGATTGAGTGGGATTCCCGCTTCGGCTGTATCGTTTCCGCGATGTAAAGTTAGAGATGTCCGTGCTTTTAAAAACCGTTTCGCTGGTTCTGCGGAATTGGCATTATTATTTGCTGTTTTGTGCACTCGACGTTGCCCTGACAGGCTTTGGCGTTGTCGCTATCAGCCAATGGAATTTAGCCCTGTCTATGTCGCTCACGGGGGCGACGAGTCTGCTTTGGCTCGTTTTTACTTTCTTCGTCCTCAGGGCATCCGTTCTTCAAGGCCAGCCTGCTATAAGCGGTCCCGACGGGAAAAAAGCACTCGGCAAGTTCCTGCCCTTTGTGGCGAAAAGTCTCGCGCTGTATCTCATTTCCTTCGCCATATGCGCGCCGATATTTTTCGCTTTTGCGAAGCAAGCTCCATTCGTGTTCCTTCCAGATTCAGCAACTTCCGGGACGGTTCCAGGGTTTGTTTTGGTCTTTTTTGCGGGCGCGACGATAATTTTCTCGGCTGTGCTTGCACTGCTCGGAACATGGTTGCCGGCAACGATGTATGGCGTAAATCCGCTCTTTTCTCAGGCCGCGCCCCGGGGAATGCATACATTCCGGCGTAGCTTCTTCAGGATCGCCGCGATTTTGATCGTGTTTCCGCTTATTTCCTGGGGAGTAAGTGCGGTCACGGTTCCCAGTTCGCCAATATTTCTGGCCGGCTTCTTCGGCACGGCCACCATCTCAATGGGCTTGGAGGCCGCTTTAGACTATATCATCGATGCGATCTTCATAACGCTGATAATGGTGGCTCTCTCCGAGAACTACTTCGAAGGAGAAAAGTTATTGCAGGCGGTGCCAGCCATGGCATCGCAGCAATAAAGGTCAGCTAATTTACAGCTCCGGGATCTTTGCGCCAAAGCCTGTCGCAATCGACAGCGTCAGCAAAACTGGATAGAGCGACACTCGTTCATCGATTCCAGAGCGGCGTGCCGGATAATTCCGTTTTCAGATCGCGCAATCCGCTCCAACCTTTTCAGCGCATCCCGGACCGCTTGGCAATCGTCGAGCATCCGGCAGGCGGCGCACCGGAGCGTTCATGCTGGCCAGCCTCAGATCCGTGTTCAGCCTGATGCTTTCGACACTGCTGATGATGGTCGGCTTCGGGCTGGCGAGCTATGTGCTTCCGGTGCGCTCGGTGGCAGAGGGCTGGTCGACGATGATCATCTCGTGGATTGCCACCGGATATACGCTGGGCTTCACGCTCTCCTGCATTGTCACGCCGAAGTTCGTGTTGCGCGTTGGCCATGTGCGGGTGTTCGCCGCCCTGATCACACTGCTGAGCATCGCCATCCTGATGTGCGGGCTGGTGGTCGACTGGCGGGCGTGGATCTTCTTTCGCGCCATTTCCGGCTTTGCGATTTCGGGAAGTTATCTCGTCATCGAGAGCTGGCTCAACGAGCGGGTGACCAATGAGAACCGGGGCATGCTGTTCTCATTCTACCTGATCACCACCATGGTCGGTACCATCGGCGGCCAGTATCTGGTGCCCTTGGGCGATCCCACCAATTCGTCACTGTTCATTCTGTGCGGCGTGCTGTTCTCATTGGCGCTACTGCCGACGGCGCTCTCGTCCTCGGCAATGCCCGCACCGCCGGTGCAGGCGAATTTCGATGTGCCTGGGTTGTTTCGCCGCTCGCCGGTCGCCGTGGTCGGCGCTTTTCTTGCCGGTGCCATGTCGGGCGCCTGGCTCAATCTTGGTGGTGTCTTCACCCAGAAGATAGGGCTTTCGACCGCCGAGGGCGCGACGCTGCTTGCAGCCCTCCTCGCAGGCAGCGCCATCTCGCAGATCCCGATCGGGCGAACGTCCGACCGGATGGATCGCCGTATCGTCATGGTGGCCTGCGGCATCGTCGGCGTCATCTCCTGCCTTGCCATGGTGGCCTTCGTCGGCTCCAGCCCGCTGGTACTGTATGTGATCGCGGCCTTTGTCGGTTCGGTGCTGTTTCCGATCTATGCGCTCAACGTCGCCCATGCCAACGACCTTGCCCGTCCGAACGAATATGTCGAGGTGTCCTCCGGCATGATGATCACCTATGGCATCGGGACCATTTCAGGCCCGCTGATGGTCGGGCCGGTAATGGATCGCTTTGGCCCGCCGGCGCTCTTTGTGCTGCTCGCCGTCTATTTTGCGCTCTATGCCGCCTATGCCGCCTGGCGCATCGCGCAGCGTGGCCACAGGGACGGGCTTGTCGCCAAGACCGATTTCCAGGCCAACACAGTTCCGACACCGGGTACAGAGGCCGTCAACGCCATGAACCAGGCGATACGACCTGCCGACCTGATTGAAGACGACACGGCTCCAGCCCAATCATCCTGACGCGTCAGACCGATGATTAGCCCTGCGGGGTGACGTGTTTGCGTGCGCCTCTGCGCTCGAGACCGAGCTGATGCTCCCGGAAAATGATGAAGATGCCGGCGCCGACCACGATCGCTGTGCCGATCAGCATGACGCCGGTCGGAACCTCGTCGAAAAGAAAATAGCCGATGATCAAGCCAAGGATGATCGACGTATATTCGAACGGCGCGATCGTCGACATGTCGGCGTAGCGATAGCTCTGCGTCAGCAGGATCTGGGCGACACCGCCGCAAAAACCGGCTGCCATCAGAAGCAGGAAAGCATTCCACGGCAAGGGCTCCCAGCCGAAGGGCAGCGTCAGCAGCGAGAAGCAGGAGGCCGAGAGGGAGAAATAGAGCACGATCGTGTGCGTGCGCTCCTTGGCAACCAGCTTTCGCACAAGGACCATGGCAACGGCACCGAGTGCCGCCGACAAAAGCACCGCCAGGGCGCCGAGCGCTTCCTGCGAGCCGAATCCGCCGTCGCGCATCAGTGTCAGGCGCGGCCAGGTGATGATCATGACGCCGACAAGCCCGACAAGCACCGCCGACCAGCGGTAGATTCGGACCGTCTCCTTCAGGAATACGGCGGCGAAAACAACGGCGAGCAATGGCATGGCGTAGCCGATCGCGATCGCTTCCGGCAGCGGCAGGTGCACTAGGCCATAAAAGCCGAAGCTCATGGCCAGGATGCCGATAAAGCCGCGCGCCAGATGCCCAAAAAAGTCCTTGGTATAGAAGGCGGTGCGCAGATGCCCCTTAAAGGCGAGATAGCCGAGGATCGGTACCATGGCGAAGGCGGAGCGGTAGAAGGTGATCTGGCCGGTGGCAATCCCGGTGCCCGCCGCCTTGATCAGGGTTGCCATGCAAACGAAAATCACGACGGAGAAAACCTTGAGGGAAATACCCTTCATCGGCTGGGAAAATTCGGCATCCATGCGGGTCGTACTCATCGGACTGACGGCAGCGGGCCGGAAATCGGTGGAAACGACGGGCTGCGGGGAGATGCGATCGGAGAATCCGTCGCCAAGACCATGTCACCTTAACGTGCGACGATCAAAAGAGGGATCAATTTTCGTGATGCGAGGCGGAAATATTTGATGCCATCGCATCGATACAATAGCGTGGGAAGTTCCGGTGGAAGGAAACGCTTGACCAAATATCCCCGGCCCGGGACGAGAACACGAATGACAAGCTGTAAAATTGCGTAACCTGTGCCAAAAACACACGACTGGTTTAAATATTGTTAGGGCGAATTTCGTAAGTCTCTGATGCAAGCACAGGAATGGGACTGATCAGGCCCGCCGCAACACGGCAAGCGCCGACGAAAAGAACCGCCTTGCGATCACACCGGAAGCTCCGCGTTATCAGCGCAGCCTCTTCACCAAGACCAAGCCTCACCCCTGGCGTCCTGACGCGGCGGGCGATGCAAGCGGGACAGACAATGCGGACAGATACGGGCGAAATCATTCATCTGGAAGACTACCGGCCGACGGATTTCGTCCTTGAGAGGGTGGACCTCACCTTCGAACTCGATCCCAAGGAAACCAAGGTCGAAGCCCGCCTGATCTTCCATCGGCGCGAGGGCGTCAGCGCCGACGCACCGCTGATCCTTGATGGCGACGAGCTGAAGATGACCGGCCTGCTGCTCGACCAGGAAGAGATCGCGGCGGCCAACTACGATGCGGCCGAACACACGCTGACCATCCGCCACCTGCCGGCAGCGGCCCCCTTCGAAGTCACGATCACCACTGAACTCAACCCCGAGGCCAATACCAAGCTGATGGGCCTCTACCGCACCAGCAATGTCTATTGTACCCAGTGCGAGGCAGAGGGCTTCCGCCGCATCACCTATTTCCCGGACCGGCCAGATGTGCTTGCCGTCTACACGGTCAACATCATCGCCGACAAGGCGACCGCGCCGCTGCTGCTCTCCAACGGCAATTATCTCGGTGGCGCCAGCATGGGTGACGGCCGGCATTTCGCCGCCTGGTTCGATCCGCATCCGAAGCCGAGCTATCTTTTTGCCCTCGTTGCCGGGAACCTCGGCATCATCGAAGACACATTCACGACCATGTCCGGCCGCGAGGTCGCATTGAAGATCTATGTCGAGCACGGCAAGGAGCCGCGCGCCGCTTACGCCATGGATGCGCTGAAGCGCTCGATGAAATGGGATGAGGAACGGTTTGGTCGCGAATACGATCTCGATATCTTCATGATCGTCGCCGTGTCCGACTTCAACATGGGGGCCATGGAGAACAAGGGGCTGAATGTCTTCAACGACAAGTACGTCCTCGCCGACCCGGAAACCGCGACCGATGCCGACTATGCCAATATCGAGGCGATCATTGCCCATGAATATTTCCACAACTGGACCGGCAATCGCATCACCTGCCGCGACTGGTTCCAGCTCTGCCTCAAGGAAGGCCTGACGGTCTATCGCGACCACGAATTCTCGGCCGACCAGCGCTCGCGCACCGTCAAGCGCATCGCCGAGGTTCGTCACCTGAAGGCCGAGCAGTTTCCGGAGGATGCAGGCCCCCTCGCCCATCCGGTTCGACCGACAAAATTCCGTGAAATCAATAATTTCTACACGACGACGGTCTATGAGAAGGGCAGCGAAGTCACGCGGATGATCGCGACACTGCTTGGCCCCGATCTGTTCAAACAAGGCATGGATCTTTATTTCGACCGCCACGATGGACAGGCAGTGACGATCGAGGATTTCGTCGCCTGCTTCGCCGAGGTGAGCAAGCGCGACCTGACGCAGTTTTCGCTCTGGTATCATCAGGCAGGCACACCGCTCGTCAGCGCCTCGACGGCCTATGATGCCGCCAGGCAAACCTTCACGCTGTCACTCGAGCAGATGGTTCCGCCGACGCCGGGGCAAAGCGTCAAGGACCCCATGCACATTCCGTTGCGCATCGGACTCCTGCTGGAAGATGGCTCGGAAGCTCAGGTTGCGTCTGTCGCCGGCGCCGAAATGACCGCTGATGTGTTGCATCTTGTCGAGCGCACGCACACCGTTACATTCAGCGGCATCACCTCCCGCCCGGTCCTGTCGCTGAACCGCGGGTTCTCGACGCCGATCAACCTGCATTTCGAACAGACGCCGGCCGATCGCGCCCATATCGCCAAACACGAAAGCGATCTCTTCGCACGCTGGCAGGCGCTGAACGATCTTGCCTTGCCGAACCTTGTCGCCGCTGCGGCCAGTGCAAAGGCAGGTGAACCTGTCCAATGCGATGCGTCCCTGATCGACGCCCTGCTGGCTGCCTCCGCGGACGGCAATCTCGAGCCCGCTTTCAGGGCGCAGGCATTGGCCCTTCCGAGTGAAGCTGACATCGCCCGTGAAATCGGCGGCAACAACGACCCGGATGCCATCCACGCAGGACGCCAACAGATCATGTCAGCGGTTGCCAAAGCCGGCCGGGATATTTTCACCAAGCTTGCCGACGAGATGGTCGTCTCAGGTCCGTTCAGCCCCGACGCGGCAAGTGCCGGACGCCGGGCACTGCGCAACACTGCCCTTTCGTATCTCGTCTATGCTGAAAATCAGCCGGCGCGGGCGGTGGACGCGTTCAGGTCCGCCAACAACATGACCGACCTCAGCCAGGCCCTGACAATTCTGGCGCACCGGTTCCCGGAATCGGCAGAAGCTGCTGAAGCTCTTGCGGCGTTCAAGACGCGTTTTGCCGACAATGCGCTCGTCATCGACAAATGGTTCACGATCCAGGCGACCATCCCCGGTGCGGCAGCACTGGACCGCGTCACCGCGTTGATGGCCGATCCCCTGTTTAACGGCTCTAATCCGAACCGGGTGCGAGCCCTCGTCGGCACGTTCGCCTTTTCGAACCCGACCGGCTTCAACCGTGCCGATGGCGAAGGTTACCGCTTCCTGGCGCGCCAGATTCTCGACATCGACCCACGCAATCCCCAATTGGCTGCCCGCATCCTGACGTCGATGCGCTCCTGGCGTTCACTTGAAGAAGTTCGCGCCGAACATGCCCGCAATGCGCTACGCGAAATCGCAGCCGGCAAGAAACTGTCCGTCGATGTCAGCGACATCGTCGAGCGCATGCTCAAGGGCTAGGAAATATCAAGCAGAAACGTGAGACAAACCCCGCGATTGCGGGGTTTTTTCGTTGCCGTCGGCCCGCCCGCTTCGGCAATACAATTTTCCAACGATGATAAATGGTTAACAAAGTTTTACGTTTTCCTCTGGACAAGGCGAATCACAATTGATTCATTGGGTCAGGTTCGAGCGAGCGGCGCATCGAATCACATGAGGATTTACAGATTTGACGAAGATGGCGGAAGCGCAGCGGGGTCGCGCAGCCGGTGAGCGGCTGCGTCCAAAATTTCCGGGCTTTTCGAGGCTGGAGAGGGACGTCATCCAGCGCGCACGGATTTTTACCGAGCCGGCAGCGCTGCGCCTGGCGCGTGCCGAACCATTGCTGAAGCGCTCGATCCCGATCCTGATTACCGCGTTTCTTCTCGTCGTCGCCATTTCCCGCATCAGCGGCATCATGGTCGAATATGCCCGGATGGAGGCAAGCTCCCGCCAGGTGACGGTGCTTGCTGCTGCGACAGCGAGTGCTGCACTTCAGGAAAACGGGGTAGCCCTGTTCGATAAGGCGCAGAAATGGAATGTCGAGCAGCGGCTCAACACCTTCCTGTCTCCCGACATGCTCGAAGCCGGCGCCTTTGTTCTGACTGTGCGCAATGATGGGCGGATTTTTGCAAGTTCTCCGGAGGGCGCGGCCTATACCGGGCGGACGCTGACCGCTGTGGCGCCGGAAGTGGCCGCCTTCCAGTATTTCGGTGAACGTTCGTCGGTCATGAAGACCTTCATCGGCGGCGCTGAGCATATCGTGGCGCTGATGCAGGTGCCGGGCGGCGCCGGAACATTGCTCGTTGCGACGCCGCTGGCACGGATCGAGAAGCTGTGGCGCGACGAGGTATCGCTGAACGTCACCCTGTTTGCCGGTATCTCGGCTATCCTGCTCGTCGTGCTCTATGCCTATTACATCCAGGCCAAGCGCGCCCGCGACGCGGATCAGATTTTCGCAGAATCGAACCTGCGGGTCGAAACGGCGCTGTCGCGAGGACGCTGCGGCCTTTGGGACTTCGACATGCCCAACCGCCGGCTTTTCTGGTCACGGTCGATGTACGAGATGCTCGGCATGCCGCCTCAGAGCAGCGTCCTTTCGTTCGGTGACGCGGCGCGGCTGATGCACCCGGATGACGGCAGCATCTACAAGGTCGCCCGCACTATCGCCAAGGGCGATGCCCGCCAGATCGACCAGATCTTCCGGATGCGCCATGCCGACGGCCATTATGTCTGGATGAGGGCCCGCGCGCAGGTCATCCGCACCGCATCCGGCCGAGTGCACCTGATCGGTATCGCCATGGACGTCACCGAACAGCATCGGCTCGCCCAGCGTTACGCCGAGGCAGACCAACGCCTTGCCGATGCCATCGAGTGCACCTCCGAGGCCTTCGTGCTCTGGGACAAGAATGATCGGCTGGTGATGTGCAACACCCACTATCAGCAGGCCTATAAGCTGCCCGACCGGGTTCTCGTTGCCGGCACGGAGCGCTCCGTGGTCAACGCGGCTGCGGCCCGCCCGATCATCGAGCGACGAATCGCTGATCCCGACCGATCCAATCATTCACAAACGTCGGAAGTGCAACTTTCGGACCAGCGCTGGCTGCAGATCAACGATCGGCGCACGCGCGACGGCGGTCTGGTTTCCGTCGGCACAGACATCACGCTGCTCAAGCGTCATCAGGTGCGCCTGCGCGAATCCGAACGGCGCCTGATGGCCACCATCGGCGACCTCTCGACGTCTCGCATCACGCTGGAGCGGCAGAAGGCCGAACTCTCCGTCGCCAACGCCAATTATCAGGCGGAAAAGGAACGGGCGGAGGCCGCCAACCGGGCAAAATCCGAATTCCTCGCCAACATGTCGCACGAACTGCGGACACCGTTGAACGCCATTCTCGGCTTTTCCGAAATCCTGCAGAACCAGATGTTCGGGCCGCTCGGCTCGGAAAAATACGACGAGTATTCCCACGACATCCACGACAGCGGCAAACATCTGCTGAACGTCATCAACGACATTCTCGACATGTCGAAGATCGAGGCCGGGCAGATGAAGATCAATCGGGAAACCATCGATCTCGCGCCGCTGATCGAGGAGACACTGCGCTTCACCACCATTCCGGCGCAGCAGAAGAACATCTGCGTCGACCAGCAGATCTCGTCCGGCCTGACGATCACCGCCGATCGCCGTGCGATGAAACAGGTGCTGCTGAACCTCCTGTCGAACGCGGTCAAGTTCACCAACGAGGGCGGCAAGATTTCACTCCGCGCCCGCAAGGTCGCCGGCGCCGTGACGCTTACCATCGCCGACACCGGCATCGGCATCCCGCGCCTTGCCTTGCAGAAGATCGGCCAACCGTTCGAACAGGTCCAGAGCCAGTATGCCAAGAGCAAGGGCGGTTCCGGTCTCGGCCTTGCCATCTCCCGATCGCTGACCAACCTGCATGGCGGCGCCATGAAGATCTATTCGCAGGAAAATGTCGGCACGATCATTTCGCTGCGCATTCCCGATACGGCTCCACGTGCGGTTTCGGAGATCAGGGCCAATCCGGTCTATGCTTAAGTCTGCATGCCAATTTCAGGGCTTGACCGCCGTCTGAAATATCCGGCGTACGGCCTTTGACAGGCGCCGGACATCTGCCTCAAGCACCTTGGCGTCCGGCGCATCGCCGGCTCGGTACAGAAGCTCGACCAACCCGGCTGGGGCGTCCTTCAACTCCAGATCGCCTTCAATACACAAACGCACGATCTGCGACAGGTCGGTGAACAGCGCAAGTGCCTCCTGCACCGTATCGAGGTCGCCGGCATCCATCAGCGCCGGTCCGAGAGCCCGCAGCACGTTCGCCGTCGATGTTCCGCTCGGCGGTGGTTCGACGCCGCGCGCAGGCGCGATCAACGCGAGATATTGCGCAATGAATTCGATATCGACCAACCCGCCGGGAATGAGCTTGAAGTCCCAAAAATCGCTCGGCGGCTTTTCCTTGTCGATCAGCCCACGCATCTCGGCGACATCCGCCGTGATCTTTCCAACATCGCGGCGCTGGCCGAGAACCTCTTGGAAAATCGTCTCCGCTTCCGCAATCAGACTGTCTTCACCACATAGCGCGCGGGCACGTGTCAGCGCCATGTGCTCCCAGGTCCAGGCCTCCTCGCGCTGATATTTTGCAAAAGCGTTGATACGGGTGGCGACTGGCCCCTTGTTGCCGGACGGGCGCAGGCGCATGTCGACCTCGTAGAGAACACCCTCGGCGGTGGGCGCCGAGAGGGCCGAGATCAGCCGTTGGGCAATGCGCGTAAAATAGCGCATGGAATCGAGCGGTTTTGGGCCATCGGATTCCATCGCTTCATCATCATAGTCGTAAAGCAGGATAATATCGACGTCTGAGCCTGCGGTCAGCTCGTGACTGCCCAGCTTGCCCATGCCGATAACGGCCACTCGCCCGCCCGGAAATTTCCCATGCGCGGTCTCCACCTCGTGCAGCACAGCGTCCAGCGCGGCGGTAATGATCAGGTCGGCCAGATCGGTGAAAGCGTGTCCCGCCTGCACGCCGGTAATAACGCTCGTCAGCAGCCGTATTCCGATCAGGAACCGCTGTTCCGACGCGGTGATCCGCAACCGGTCGAGAATATCCTCATAATGCCGGGCGCCAGCCAGAAATCCCTTGATGCGATCGGCAAGGTAATCGCGTGTCGGCAGTTCGGCGAGAAGTCTTGGATCGAGCATGCCATCGAAGACATGCGGCTTGCCGGCAATGATATCGGCCAGCCGGGGAGCGGATGACATGATGTTGACGATCAGCGACAAGAGCCTGGGATTGTTGCCGAGCAGCGAGAACAGCTGGATGCCGGCCGGCAGACCCGCAATGAAATGATCGAAGCGTAGCAGCGCCTCGTCGGCGCGCTTGTTCTCTCCAAAAACGCGCAAGAGCTCGGGCGTCAGTTCCGTCAGCCGCTCGCGCGCCTCGACCGACTGCGTTGCCCTATAACGACCATAATGCCAGGTTCGGATGGTTCGGGAAATATCCTGCGGCCGTTCGAACCCCAGCCTCTTCAGGGTATTCAGCGTATCGGGATCGTCCTTTTGGCCGGTGAAAACCAGATTGCCGGTTTCGGTCGAAAGCTTCGCCTCCTGCTCGAAGAGCTGGACATAGCGCCGCTCCACCGTCCTGAGCATGCGTGACAGCTCCGCTGAAAACGCCGCAGCATCCGCAAAGCCCATCATGTAGGCGATACGCTTCAGCTCCGCGTCGGTAGTCGGCAGCACATGTGTCTGCTCGTCGCGCACCATCTGGACCCGGTGCTCGACATCGCGCAAAAACCAGTAGGCGGAGACCAGTTCTTCGGCCGTTGTCGCATCGATCCAGTTCGCCCTCGCCAAGCCTTGCAGCATCGGTTCCGTCGCACGCAATCTCAGTTCCGGCATCCGCCCGCCGGCGATCAATTGTTGCGTCTGCACGAAGAATTCGATTTCCCGGATGCCGCCCCGACCGAGCTTGATGTTGTGGCCCTTGACCGCGATCTCGCCGTGCCCCTTGTGGGCATGGATCTGCCGCTTGATCGAATGAATGTCGGCAATCGCCGCATAGTCGAGATATTTGCGGAACACAAACGGGGTGAGTTCGCGCAAAAAAGCCTCGCCGGCCTTGATATCGCCTGCCACGGGACGCGCCTTGATGAAGGCGGCCCTTTCCCAATTCTGACCCCTGCTTTCGTAATAGAGCATCGCCGCCTCGACCGGGATGGCAAGCGGCGTCGCCCCAGGATCGGGGCGCAGACGCAGGTCCGTGCGGAACACATATCCATCACCGCTGCGCTCCTGCAGGATGCGGATCAGCCGGCGCAGCAGGCGGGCAAAGGTCTCTGGTGCATCTTGCGGATCCGAGATCAACCGCGCGTGCGGCTCGTAAAAAACTACCAGGTCAATGTCGGAGGAATAATTCAGTTCGAAGGCGCCGAGTTTGCCCATGCCGAGAACGACTACACCCGACTGCTCGCTTGGATACTCGACATTGACGACATGGAGCTTACCGCCGTCATGCGCGCTCAGAAGCAGGTGGTCGATCGTGGCCGAAACAGCCGCACCGGCAAAATCGCTCAGCCACCGCGTCGTCTCGCGTGCATCGAACAGGCGGGAGAGATCGGCAAGGGCAATCGAAAAGGCTATATCGCGCTTGGCCTGCCGCAGGCGCGTCATGATCTCGGCGTCGGAAAGCGGCTTGCCGGCCTCGCCGCTCTTCCAGGCGTCACGCGCTGCCTGAACGCAAAGCTCAAGATGCGTGACAATCGGTCCGGCGAGAGCCCGGACAAGCACGGGTGGATGGGAAACGGCCGTATCCCGCAAGGACGGCGAGAGTGAGAAAGCCGCGACGACGAAGTCCTTGAGCGGTGTTTCGGTGGCCAGCAGATCGGCAATGTCGCGATGGCTCTTTGCCATATCCTTGAGGCTGGAGAGTACGGACTTGGCGTCCGTCTGGCTCATCGGCCGCAGCGCGTATGTGCCGATGTCCGATAACCGCCGCGTATCCGTCTGCATATTGGTCTCTCCCAGCCGCTCCCAATTTCGGCTGTCCCATGCCTATCAGCCGGAGCGGGCCGGGAAAACCATGCTGGCGGTCAAACCACGATTGTTTTCCGCGTGCGGAATCGTGTCGCTCAGTTCGAGAGAGCCCTGGTGCATCTCCATCACCGCCTCGACAAGCGATAGTCCCAGCCCGGTTCCCGGTTTGCTGCGGCTTTCGTCCAGCCGTACGAAACGTTCCACCACGTCGTCGCGTCTATCGGGCGGCACACCTGGACCATGATCCGACACGGATAGAACAATGGCTCCATCCCGCCTTGCGAGGCTGACCTTGATCAGAGGATTTGCGCCGCCATCGGAGTATTTGACGGCATTGTCGATCAGATTACCCAGCGCCTGGCCGATCAGTTCCCGGTTGCCCGAAACGTGAATATCGGCAGGCACGTCGGCCTCCAGTTTCAATGCCTGTTCGTCGGCCACCGGCTCATAGAGTTCAACGCAGTCGGCGACACTCTGCGAAAGGTTGACATCGCTCATCTCCGCGGCCGCGGCCCCGGCCTCGACACGGGAAATCATCAACAGCGCATTGAACGTGCGGATCAACTGGTCGGATTCGCCGATGATCTCTTCCAGCGAAGCGCGATAGGCGGAATTGGTCGCCTTGTGCGCCAGCGCAGACTCCGCCTTGTTGCGCAGGCGCGTCAACGGCGTCTTCAGGTCGTGGGCGATGTTGTCGGAGACCTGCCGCAGGCCTTCGTTCAATTTCTCGATCCGCCCGAGCATGGCATTGAGCGATTCGGACAGCCGGTCGAATTCGTCACCGGAGCCGCTCATCGGCAACCGCTGGGAGAGATCGCCTGCCATGATCCGCGTGCTTGCGTCAGACATCCGGTCGATCCGCTTCAGCGCATTGCGGCCGATTGCAAACCAGATGATCAGCGCGCCAATGCCCATGATACCGAGTGCAACGACGAGTGCCTGTCGCACAAGCACGCGAAATTTTTCCGGCTCCTGCAGGTCGCGCCCGACAAGGATGCGCAGGCCATTGTCGAGCACAAGCACATGTGCGAGCGCGACGTGAGCTTCCTTGCGGCTTTCGTCCGTGTAACGCTGATAGCGGAAGGCTTCGCCTGTCCAGCCCTCCTTGTCCAGCAGGCCGGGCTGCAGCGACGCGACGTTGCCGGCAAGAATTTCGCCGGTCGGTCCGGCAATAACGTAGAGATTGGCACCCGGCTGCCGCGCCCGTCGCTCCAGCGTCCGCAGCAGGCCGTTTACGCCCGCCCGGCTGTAGACTTCCTCAATCTGCGCGACTTCCGATGTGACCGCATCCTTCGTCTGCTGTTCCAGCAACCGCTGCGACATTGCGGTGACATAGAAGACGAGAAACGCGGCGCAGAGGGAAAAAAGCAGGAGATAGAGCGCCGAAAGGCGGACCGCCGTTGTGCGGAAAAGGACGCTCACCTTGCTCATGCGTCGGTGCGTCCGTCTTCCTTCATCATGTAGCCGGCACCGCGCACCGTGCGCAGCAGTGGCTGGTCGAAGTCCTTCTCGATCTTGGAACGCAGCCGCGACACATGCACATCGATGACGTTGGTCTGCGGATCGAAGTGATAATCCCAGACGTTTTCCAGAAGCATGGTACGCGTCACCACCTGGCCCGCGTTCTTCATCAGATATTCAAGCAGCCGGAACTCGCGTGGTTGAAGCAGAAGTTCCCGGCCTTGCCGGCGCACTGTGTGCGACAGCCGATCCAGTTCCAGATCGCCG
Organism: Hyphomicrobiales bacterium; assembly: GCA_900471525.1. Classification (GTDB taxonomy): domain Bacteria; phylum Pseudomonadota; class Alphaproteobacteria; order Rhizobiales; family Rhizobiaceae; genus Pararhizobium. Next base: position 15,414 of record UCEZ01000064.1, read on the forward strand.
ACGCGATAGACCATATCCTGTTCCGGAGCACCCTTGCGGCGCCCGAGCACTTCCACCCGAGCCAGAAGCTCATTGAACGCATATGGCTTGGGCAGATAGTCGTCGCCACCTGCCCGCAATCCCGTCACCCGGTCGTCGACCTGGCCGAGTGCAGAAAGAATGAGGACTGGCGTGTGGACGCCCTTTCGGCGCAGCTCCGAGATCACCGACAGCCCATCGCGGCGCGGCAGCATGCGGTCGATGACAAGCACGTCATAGCTGTTCTCGCTTGCCATGAACAGGCCGCTTTCGCCGTCGCTGGCATGGTCGGAGACGATGCCAGCCTCGCGAAAGGCCTTCGCCAGATAGGCGGCGGCGTCGAGGTCATCTTCGATAATCAGAATCTTCATGCGTGTGACCATAGTCCCGGACCCATATCTTCCACAACCGGTTTGCCCTTGGGAAATCACGTCCGCCTAGCCGGTTGCGCAGGCAGGTCGTGCCCTGAAACGCCGGACGCCGCGAAACCCTGGGGGAGGTTCGCGGCGCCCGGTTGTTCAGTGGAACCGCGTCAACCCTGGTTGATCGGCAGCGCCACGAAGCGGCTGGCGTTGTCGGCCTCGATCTGGAACAGCGCCTTGGTGCGTCCGTCCTTCTTGGCAGCCTCGATGACCTTGAGAATGTCGTCGGCCGACTTGACCTCCTGGTTGTTGACCGAGACGATCTTCTGGCCTTCCTTCAGCCCGCGGTCGCTGGCATCGGAGTCCGGATCGACCGAGGAGATCGTCACGCCGTTGCCGTCGTCCGAGGGGGTCACGGTGACGCCCAGATCAGCCAGCGCCTTCTCGCTCGAAGGCTGCTGTTCTTCCTGCTGCTGCTGTTGGTCTGCACCGGCAGACGCTTCCTTGTCGGCCGGCAGGGTTCCAACTTCCAGCTTGACGCTTTCGGCCTTGCCATCACGCCAAAGGGCGACATCGACGCTCGTACCAGGGCGCATCGCGCCGATCTTGCGGGCCAGTTCACGCGGCCCCTTGATCGTGTCGCCGTCAACGGCGGTGATCACATCGCCCTTCTTGATACCGGCCTTTTCACCGGGAGACCCGGCCTGCGGTTCGATGACGAGCGCGCCGCTTGCTTCGGCAAGACCGAGCGATTCAGCCACATCCTTGTCGACCGGCTGGATCTGAACGCCGAGCCAGCCGCGGGACACTTCCCCGTCCTTCATCAGGTCGGCAACGACGTCCTTGGCAACGGATGCTGGAATGGCGAAGGCGATGCCGACGTTACCGCCCGATGGCGAGAAGATCGCCGTGTTGATGCCGACGACTTCGCCGCTGAGGTTGAAGGTCGGACCACCCGAGTTGCCGCGGTTCACGGCCGCATCGACCTGCAGATAGTCGTCGTAAGGACCGGAGCCGATATCACGGCCGCGGGCCGAAATAATGCCCGAAGTGACGGTACCGCCAAGTCCGAAGGGATTGCCGACAGCGACGACCCAATCGCCAACGCGCGCCTTGCTGTCGTCAGCCCAGTTTACATAGGTGAACTTGCGCTTGTCATCGACCTTCAGTACGGCCAGATCTGTGCGGCTGTCTTTGCCGACCAGCTTGGCATCAAGCTCGGTGCCGTCATTCAGGATGACGGTGAAAGCGGACCCGTCCGAAACGACGTGATTGTTGGTGACGAGATAGCCGTCTTCCGAGATGAAGAAGCCGGAGCCCTGCGATGTCGGGCGCAGGCGGCCCGGCTTGCCGTCACGCGGTCCATGGTCGCGGTCGGCGCGCTTGTCGCCGTTCGGACCGCCGAATTCCTTGAAGAAGCGCTTCAGCGGATGATCGTCCGGGAGTTCATCGAGGCCGCGGCCGCCGAAATCAAAGCTGAAACCGTTGCTGGCATCATCGGAAACGGGGTTGGCGCGGGATTGCACGCGCACGGAAACGACGGCTGGCGAAACGGCATCGACGACGTTGGCGAAGCTCGGAACCTGCGGCGCCTCGATCTTGACGGCGGCGGCAAACGAGTGAGTGATGGCGGCAGGAATGCCGGTCGACAGCATGACGGCCGCGAGGCCCGCGACGGTCGAGGTTTTCAAAACGGTCTTGAGGGAGGGACGCAGTGCGTTTGTCTTAAACATCCGATTTGCCTTTTCTCTTCATGTGCATTGGCTGACTGGAGGAACAGCCGATGAGAAAGGAATAGTCGAACGCACCTTACTGGCTGGTGTCCGTAGAATGAACTTTTGGTAATGTTGGCCAAAGAACCACGCTGCCTGGCGGTCCATGCTCGGCCGCGTCGTCATCTCGACGCCATTGGAAATTTCCGGCATTCGAAAAAGAGAATGAAATCAATCTTTCAGCACTGCGTCCAGCCGCGCCTGTTCCTCGGTGGAAAGCGCTGTGCCCGTGGTTTTTCCGGCCCGGCGACGGGCGGAAACAAGCATCGCTGCCGCACCGGCCAGAAGCAGCACGACCGGAGTCCCCCAAAGTAACAGCGTCTTTGTCTCGAAGCGGGGATTGAGCAGCACGAACTCGCCATAGCGCGAAACGACATAGGCAATGACGGCTTCGTCGCTATCGCCGTCGGTGATCCGTTCGCGCACCAGAAGGCGCAAGTCCTTGGCAAGCTCGGCATTGGAATCGTCGATCGACTGGTTCTGGCAGACCATACAGCGCAATTGCGCGGATAGTGCCCGCGCCCGTGCCTCCAGCGCCGGGTCATCAAGCACTTCATCCGGATTGACGGCAAAAACTGGCGATGCCGAAAGCAGCATGAAGGCAACGAATAGCAGCCGGCGGATCATTGCGCCGGCTCCAGAACAGGTTTCGTCTGCTTCTTGGCCCGCGCCGGAGCACCGATCCGCAGGCGCCGGTCGCTCAGCGAAACGGCGCCGCCGGCCATCATGAACAGAACGCCGCCCCAGATGCAGAGGATCATCGGTTTCCACCAGATCCGCACGACGACGCCACCATCCGCCATACCGTCACCCAGCGAAACATAAAGTTGGCTCACGCCGAATGTCCGAATGCCGGCTTCAGTGGTCGGCATCTGCCGCGCGGTATAGAGCCGCTTGGAAGACCAGACCTCGTCGATGTTAACGCCAGCCCGGCTGATGACGAAATGCCCCGATTGCTCGCTGTAGTTCGGGCCATTGCTGTTGCGCAATCCATCGAAGCGCAGCGTGTAACCGCCCGCATCCGTCGTCATGCCCGGCTTCATCTCGACGATGTGCTCCGTCTCGAAAGCCGTCACCGCGACAATGCCGATCAGCGTGACGCCGAGCCCGATATGCGCCAGCGCCGTCCCGAACACAGATCGCGGCAGCCCTGACAAACGGCGCAACGCGACGGCACCAGTCACCTTGCCAAGTCCTGAGCGCAGGAAAAGCTCCGTCAGCGAACCGGCAATCATATAGGCTCCGAGCGCGATGCCGAACAGCGCCATGATCGGCCCGCCATTCTGCGCGTAGTAGATTGCGCTTCCAGCAACAAGTCCGATCGCCACAGCTGCAAAAAGCCGTTGTCCGGCACCGAGCAGGTCGCCGCGCTTCCAGGCCAGCAGCGGGCCGAACGGCACCGCCAGCAGCAACGGCAGCATCAGCAATCCAAAGGTCATGTTGAAGAAGGGCGGACCAACGGAGATCTTTGCGCCCGTCACGGCCTCCAGTGCCAGAGGATAGAGCGTTCCGGTCAAAACGGTGGCAGCCGCAGTCGTCAGGATCAGGTTGTTGAAGACCAGCGCACCTTCGCGCGAAATCGGCGCGAAAAGTCCGCCGGCCTTCAGGTGCGCGGCGCGGAAGGCAAACAGCGACAGCGCGCCGCCGATGAAGAGGATGAGGATCATCAGGATGAAGACGCCGCGCGTCGGGTCGGTTGCAAAGGCGTGGACCGATGTCAGCACGCCGGAGCGAACAAGGAACGTGCCGAGCAGCGACATCGAAAACGTCATGATCGCCAGAAGCACTGTCCAAATCTTTAGCGCCTCGCGCTTTTCCATCACTAGCGCCGAATGCAGCAGCGCCGTGCCAGCAAGCCACGGAATGAAGGAAGCGTTCTCGACCGGATCCCAGAACCACCAGCCACCCCAGCCGAGTTCGTAATAGGCCCAGTAGGACCCCATGGCTATACCGGCCGTCAGGCAGGTCCAGGCGGCCAGCGTCCAAGGTCGCACCCAGCGCGCCCACGCCGCATCGATACGGCCCTCGATCAGGGCTGCGACAGCAAAGGAGAAGCAGACGGAAAAGCCGACATAGCCGAGGTACAGCAGCGGCGGATGGATGGCGAGGCCGACATCCTGAAGCACCGGATTGAGATCCTGCCCCTCGCCAGGCGCATCCAGCAAACGATTGAACGGGTTCGACGTCAAAAGGATGAACAGCGAGAAGGCCGCGGCGATCCAGGCCTGGACGGCCAGCACATTAGCTTTCAGGCTCTCCGGCAGATTGTCCCCGAATACGGCGACGAGCGCCGAAAAGAATGTCAGGATCAGCATCCAGAGCAGCATCGAGCCTTCGTGATTGCCCCAGACGCCGGAGAACTTGTAGATCAGCGGGATCTGCGAATGCGAGTTTTCCCAGACGTTCCGGACCGAGAAGTCCGATGTGACATGGGCGTATGTGAGCGCTGCGAAAGACATCGCAACGAGCAGGAAGCTCGCCTTTGCCGCGACCGTGCCGATTTCCATCAGCGCCCGGTCGTTTCGCACCGCGCCGACGATCGGCAGAACCGCCTGCAGCAGCGATACCGCAAGAGCGAGGACTAGCGCATAGTGGCCGAGTTCGATGATCATCGGATGGTCTCCTTGCCGCCGAGAGAAACGCCCTGCGCCTTCAGCCGGTCCGCGACATCCTTCGGCATATAGGTCTCGTCATGCTTGGCAAGAACGGTGTCGGCTATGAAAACCGGACTTCCCTCCCTGAAACTGCCTTCGGCGACGACCCCTTGCCCCTCCCGAAACAGGTCCGGCAGAATACCAGTATAGGTCACCGGTACACGGTCCAGTGTATCGGTGACGCTGAAAGTAATGGTCATCCCGTCGCCGCGCTTTACCGAACCATTCTCGACCAAGCCACCAAGCCGGATGCGCGTGCCCGGCGCCAGATGCGCCTTGGCAAGATCGCCGGGAACATAGAAATAGGCGATTGCCTGGCTAAAGGCGAACATCACCAGAAGTACTGCGGCAACGATGAAACCTACGCCGCCGCCGATGATCGCCAGGCGCTTCTGCTTGCGGGTCACTTGACGCCTCCATCGGTCTTCAGCCCAAGTTCGCTTGCCAGCGCCAGCAATTGTTTACCCTCGTCCCCATCCGCGGGAAAGGCCGCCAGCCCCTGTTTCAGGGCATCCGCTGCCTTATCCTTCTGACCGAGCACCGAATAGGAACGGATGATGCGCATCCATCCTTCGAAATTCTTAGGATCGGCCTTCAGTTTTTCGGCAAGGCTGCCGACCATGCCCTCGATCATCGCCGCGCGATCGCCGGCGCTCATATCCTCAGCCGCGGCAATGTCCGCACCGGTCGGATTGCCCAATTTGGCGCCGGGTTGATCGACCGCCGCCGTAGCGCCATTGCCCTTGAGGCCGGCAATATGCTCATTGACCAGCGGTAGCCAGGGCGCGCCCGCGGGCGACGTCTTGACGATCTGCTCGAATGCCGCGAGCGCTTCCGTCGCCTTGCCTTCCTGCTTCAGACCAAGAGCAAGATAGAACTGCGCACGCGGATCGTTGGGCTCGATCGCAAGTGATTTCTGCAATGCCTCCTGTGCCTCGGTCGTCACCAATCCACCGGAAAGCGCGATCAGGCTTTCGGCATAACCGCCAAGGCGTGCCGGTGTCGCGCCAAGTATCCGTAGCGCATTGCGGAACGCCGCAGCGGCATCCTCGACGCGGCCGGCGCGATAATAGATCGGTGCCAGCACATCCCAGCCGGCACCATCATTGGGATTGGCCACAAGCTGCTGTTCAGCCCGTGCGATCAGGATGTTCATGTCGTTGCCGGGATTTGCCAGACGTGCTGCGAGCGGCGCATCCGGCACGTCCGGATTCCCCGTTCGCAGGTAAAGACAGAGACCGACGGCTGGAAGGATGAGGATGACGGCAAGCTGCGCCAGGCGGTTGCTACGGCGCTGTAATTGAACGGGTGCTGTGGCCTTGACAGCATCGGTCGCGGCCAGCAGACGGCGGGCCACTTCGGCGCGTGCAAAATCCGCGTCCTCGCCGGAAATCAGGCCGCCTTTCTCATCGCGTTTCAACTCTTCGAGTTGGTCGCGGTAGACTTCAACGTCATGGGATTGAGGAGCCTCAGTGCCGGCGGCGGCGCGCAGCAGCGGAAGCAGCAGGACAGCGGCAACGGCCGCCGTCAGAGTGGCAACGAGGATCCAGAATAGCATGAGCGCTCAATTACTATGCTGAGCACGCCATTCCAATCGGAAAACCGTAAATGACGGAAATTTGAGGCGTTTCGCCGCAACGAACCTCTTGGAACGTCAGGTCAGCGGCGTCCAGGTGCCGTCCGTGTTCCGGCAGGCAGCTCCGCGCGCGATGCTGTCCTGCCCCTTGACCGTCACAGTATGACTATATTGGCGGCAATTCTGGGATCCGACCTGATAGGGAGCCGCCGCGACGACCGACCCGCTGATGCCCGATCCCTGCCAAACCACCGGCTGTCCGCCACGCGCAGCTTCCAGGGCGCGATATTCCGCCTCCAATGCACGCTGGCGATCGGCCTTGCTGATAGCAAGTCCCGCCTGACGGCCGATAACACCGCCGTCCAATGCTGCGATATAGGAAGCGGAGGTGTTCGATGTGACAGTACCGCCGACTTTGGCAGCATCACGCGACGTGGTGCCGCAGCCGGAGAGAAGCAACGATGAGGCGATCAGGCACGCGGCCGGAGAAGCAGAAAGCATGGTCGGTAAACGGGCCTGGTTCTTCATCGTGTCGGGCAGCTCTCGCGATTTCCGTTGCATGGGCAGATCATGGCTCGGCATTGGGCCGATTCATGGCTTACTATCTTTTTACATTCCCAGCTTGGGCAGGCAACACGGGAGAGGTCAAAGCCGCCGCATTGCCGAATTTTGCCTGCGATCCCGTCAAAAAAGTCACGCAGCGGCGAAAACACGTTTTGTCATGAAACAGCCGGAAGCACGATCAGCGCCCTCAGCCCGCCGCGGTCGCCGCGCGACAGTCCGAGTGTCCCCTGATACTCACCCGCGATCTCGCTAACGATCGAAAGCCCAAGTCCGGTGCCCGGCTTGCTTTCGTCCAGTCGCCTGCCCCGTTTGATTGCAACGGCAATCTGCTCCGGCTCCAGGCCAGGGCCATCGTCATCCACGTCTATCGCAATCCAGTTCCGTCGTCCGGGGTCCTTACCCTGCACGCCTTCGGGCGCGATCTGCGCTGTCACCCTAACCTGGTCGGCGGCATAACGCGCGGCATTGTCCAACAGGTTGCCGACAGTCTCCTCGACATCCTGCTGCTCCATCGCCAGGATCAAACCGGGTGGGGATACCGTCAGCAGAAACGTCTTTTCCGGATGCAATCGACGCATCACCCGGACCAGCCGTTCAAGCACCGGCTCCACCTCGGTGCGCGCCAGCACGGATTCCCGTTGCGCGGCGATCCGTGCCCGGTTGAGATAGGACTGCACCTGCATCTGCATGGCGTCGGCTTGCGCCTTGACGAGGTCACCATGCGGCGCTTCGAGCACCCGCGCCTCGTTGATCAGAACGGCGAGCGGTGTCTTCAGCGAATGGGCAAGATTTCCAACCTGCATGCGCGCTCGTTCAATGATGCGCCGGTTGCTATCGATCAGCGCATTAACTTCGCTCGCCAGAGGCTGGATTTCCCTTGGAAACTCACCGTCCAGCCGCTCGCTCTCGCCGCCGCGGATCTTTTCCAGGGATCGTCTTGCCTGGTCGAGGGGTCTGAGGCCGAAGAGAATGGCGAGCGCATTCATACCCAGGCCGCCGAAACCGAAGATTGCCAACGCCAAATAAAGATTGCGGTTGAAGTCGTCGATGTCGGCTTCCAGCACGTCGCGATTGCCCGCGACCCGGAAACGCGCCGTATGCCCCTGGATGTCAAGAACCACTTCCGTCTCGGCCACTTCCACTTCGTTGTTGAAGGAATCGACAGTGGTATAGAAGCGCTCATAGCGAATATCGAAAGGCACTTCGTCGACGCTGGCAATCGGCAGTTTTCCTGAGCCGAGCGAGGTCGAAAGCAGCGGCGGCGTGTTGAATTCACCGATCGGCTCGACAATCCAGTACCAGCCGGTCTGCGGCTGGGAAAAGCGCAGGTCGCCCAGTTGCGGACTTCCGGCAAGCACCGACTTGTCGTTGACGACGATCGAGTTGATGACGTTGTAGAGCTGCGCACGCAGCAGGTCCTGAAATCCGCGCTCGGAGCCCTGCCGGTAAAGCGCAGAGATCACCACGCCGATCACCACCAGCGCCGCCACCGCCCAGATGGTAGAGACGAGTAGAACACGCGCGGTGAGCGATTGTGGTCGCAGCATCATGGGCGCTTTTGGCCTGCGCGTGGACGCGACCGAACTCTGAACTTGCTCATGTCGACCTCGCTCAGGATTTCGCTTCCTTGCTGGCCATACCCGGCGCCTGCATGCGGTATCCAAGGCCGCGCACGGTCTCGATCAGATCATTGCCGATCTTCTTGCGAAGCCTGCCGACGAAAACCTCGATCGTATTGGAATCGCGGTCGAAGTCCTGATCGTACATATGCTCGACCAGTTCCGTGCGCGAAACCACCTGCCCCATGTGATGCATCAGATAGGAGAGAAGCCGGAATTCGTGCGAGGTCAGCTTCAGCGCCACCCCGTTGACCAGCGCCTTGGAACCCTTGGTATCCAGCCGCACCGGGCCGCAGACGATCTCGGAACTGGCATGCCCGGCAGCGCGACGGATCAGCGCGCGGATACGTGCCAGCACTTCCTCGACGTGGAACGGTTTCGTCACATAGTCGTCCGCGCCGGCATCGATGCCGGCGACCTTGTCGCTCCACCGATCGCGCGCCGTCAGGATGAGGACGGGCATTGCCTTGCCTCCACCGCGCCATTTTTCCAGTACGGTGATACCGTCCATTTCCGGCAGGCCTATATCGAGGATGACGGCGTCGTAGGGTTCACCCTCGCCGAGATAGTGACCTTCTTCGCCGTCGAAGGCCTGGTCGACGACATATCCCGCTTCCTTCAGGGTGTCCGTCAGCTGACGGTTGAGGTTGACGTCGTCTTCGACCACCAGAATGCGCATGAACAGACTTTCTTCCCTTCCGCGCCGACACCTCTTGGGACTGCCGCCGCGCTGCAACACGAGACTTACTGCTTATCCTATTTCATCCGGTTCGAGAATGATTTGAAGGCAAGCATCCGCCGGTTCCGCTACATCGGTACCCGCATCGTCACCTTTTTCGGACGTCCGCCATTGCCGGGGATGAGCACGGTGACGACACATTGGCCGTCGCCTGTCGGCTGCGCGGACAGGAGTTCGCCACCGGTCTTGGCAACGACCTCGGCGGCGGCCTGGCCACAATCGCCCTCCACCTCGACAACCATCGATGGCACATCAATCGCCGGCGGCGCGAATCCGGAAAGGCCCGCTGCAAGCGTTGCTATGATCAAGGGTGAGGACATAAACGCACTTTCGGCTTGGAAAACAATATTATCGACGTGGAAGCATCGTTGCAAATTCAATAAACGATACAGTCTGAATGGCAAATGAATGTCCCGATAACGCCGCGTTTTGCGCAACCTCGGGCAATGTCTAGCGCAATCGCGTGCGCGCTGAAATCCGCCCCCAGATGGCAACAAGTCCGCCTGCCGCCGCGACAAGCGCGGTCAGCCCATCCACAAGCCCGCTTTCGTCCTCCGCCGCGATATCCAGCCCGAGGAGATTGCCACAGGATGCCAGGATTGCAATCAAGCCGCCCCAGACGGTCTTCGACATATACCAGTTCTTCAATTCGTTCATTTGACGCTCCTTGTTTGAATCATGTGGCCGGGCTTCACAGGTCGAGCAGCGCCTGCGCCGGCACGCCGAAGGCAACCTTCTGGCCCCTCTGCCGCACGCGAACCGACACGGCCGCCTGCGGCCCGCCGAAGTCTTCGATCTCCAGGTCGGCCGTATATTCGAAAGTCGGCTCGGACACGTCGACGGATCGCTTCACGACCTCACCATCGAGAATGTCGATCCGATACCGCTCGTGGAGCTCGTCGAGCGCGATATCGCCGTCAAGCCAATGGTCCGCATCGCGGCGGGCGCAGCGGATCCAGTTGATGCGGATACCGCCGGTGTCGGTGCGCCGCGCGCGCAGATGGACGGGCGCAACCGGCATTTCCGCTCTCAAGCCGCCAGTGAAGGCGAAAGGCCCTGCGGGAGTAGCCGTCTGCCCGCCGGCTTCCGCGATCCAGTTGGCGGCGCGCCCAGCCTCGTCGGCACTGAGCCCCAACGGCCTGACGGCCGCATTGAGCACGACAGCGGATGTGCCGGCAGTGGCCCCCGCAAGCATCGCATCCGTCGTTCCATGAAGCCCGCGCAAGAGCCCGGAAAGCCGCCAGCGTCCAGCGGCGATTTCTTCTGCCACGCGAAATCCGATGACCTCCCAGGCGCCGTTCCGTGCAAGCACGGCAATGCGGTTCTGCCCGTTCAGCACGGCCACCGTGCCCGCGGATGACAGCCCGCCGAAGTACAGATCAAGCGTGACGGTTCTCGCCCTATCGAACCGCCCCAAGACACCAGCTTCGAGGGCCTCCGTCAGAACGCCCGTCTGTCCCGGCTGATCAAGCCTCACCCGGGTGCGATAACCTTCCGTCGTAGCCGACGACGATAGCGTCACCGCATGCCAGGGCCGCGCGAACACTGCGCCACACGCAAAGGCGGTCGGCTCACCAGCCTCGTATTGCGGCAGATCCATCAGATGCACGATCGGCGAAAACCCGTCCGACGGCGTGCGCGGCAGATCGATCGAATGCGGTCGCTGGTCCGACCCGCCGCCGCTGGATGGTACGAACGCTCGTGCCTCGACAGAGCGCACCGCCCCGTCTTCGATTCGGCCAATGATGAAATTGCCCGCCGGCCCCTCATCAAAGGCAACCACATCGCCTGGATCGAACGCAAGCGCTGCCGGAGACAGGGAAAATCGAACACTCCTGCGCGACACCTGATGATCCCGCAGCGCATCCTCGACAGCTGACGCCGCCGCCCCGTCATGCAGGACGCCCGGTACGGGAAGCCGCAGTATCCGGTCATTCGCTGGCGATACCCGGCGCGACCGCGCCGTGGTCCGCTCATAGGCGTTGCCCGGATCGAAATGATCGAGAATGGCTTCGCTACCGAAATCGCTGTCATGGCCGCGCGTCTCCTCGAACATCGGCTGCTCGTCGAGTTCAGCGAGAACGGACAGGGGTTGCGGAGCAGACGCCTGTTTCATCCGGGACCGGAATCGCAGCGTGCCACCATCTTCGACGGCATCGATCTGCAGTGCCGCCATCAGCGGTTCGAGCACATCCCGCGCCGACGCCTGCTCCGACTGTACATAGCCACCGAGATCGCCACTGACGAGGCTCGTGTCGCCTCCCTCAAATCCGTGATCGGCAAGCATCGCCGCAATCACATCGGCCGCCGTCGAGGCACCAAGCCGCCCGTTCAGCCAGTGCCCCGTCTGCCAGTTGGCTCCATCGGACCAGAGGCTAGTGTTTTCTGGAAAGGCCGGCACCGGTCGCGCGTCCCAGGTCCAGACGAACATGTGATCCGGATCGACGCATTCCGGCGCATCCGGCTCCTGCCAGAACTGGTGCTGCGCCCCAAGGAACCGGCGCTGCATGGCATCGCCGCGCGCACCGTTCGAGAAATAAGGAACCGCCGTCTCCGACGATTTCGGATCGGTAAAGACGTTCGGCTGGTTCGCACCCTTGTCGATCGCCGGGCAACCAAGCTCGGTGAACCAGACCGGTTTGGAGCCGGGTATCCAGGCCGTCGGCAATTCCTGTTCCGCACCGCCGGCCCTGGTGTGGTGTGCCTGCCCCCACCAGTTGGCGATGTCCTTGTAGCGATAGACCCAGGGTTTATTCGCCAGCCCATCGGTGATCGCCGTACGGACCCGATCCCGCCGATCGGCATCGCTGGCATAGTACCAGTCATAACCTTCGCCGGAGACAACCATCGCCCGCATCGCGTCCACGTCCTCCGCCAGCCTGAAGCCATCCGGATTGCCCTGCGAAAGGTCGCCGTCACGCCAGTCGGACAGCGGCATGTAGTTGTCGATCCCCACGGCATCGATCGCAGCCGAGGCCCACAGGGGATCGAGATTGTAGTGCACCTCGCCGGAACCATCCGGCGGCTGGTAGCCGAAATATTCGCTCCAGTCGGCGCCATAGGTCAGTTTTGTGCCAAGTCCGAGGATATCCCGGACATCGGCTGCAAGCCCGATCAGCTGCTCGACAAACGGAAATGCTCCCGCCCCGTCGCGCAACTGCGTCAGCCAGCGCAGTTCCGAGCCGACGATGAACCCATCGACCCCACCCGCCGCGTCTGCCAACAGCGCATAATGAAGCACCAGCCGCCGATATCCTTCGTCAGCCCCGGTCGACACGACCGACATGCCGGAAACCGAAAATCCCCCGCGCTCGCATTGCCGCAAAATGCCTCGACTTGTGTGCGGGCAGAAGCCGTCTTGTCGGCGCTCCCAGGCAATCCCGGTGCCGGATGCGATGTGATGCGCCCGCGCCAGGGATAGGCCGGCTGCACCGTTCCGCCATAGGGGTTGGGCAACGCATTTCCGGCCGGGATATCCATCATAACAAAGGGATAGAGGTAGATCTTCAACCCTCTGGCCTTCAGGTCGGCAATCGCAGCCAGCACGCTCGCGTCGCTGGGCGTGCCGCCATAGGCCGGGCCGCCGCCACTCCGGCTGACCAGCATGGCGCCGCCCCGCGATACGCCCGAAACGGACCATGCTCTGCTTTCGTCGTCCCGCACCGTCGTCTCAACGCCTGGGGCGACCCGGCAGTGCCCGGCACGCAGGTCGGTCCCGAACCAGGAAACGACCAGTGCGACCCGCTCCAGATTGGGGCAAAGCGCCTGCAGCTCATCGATCGATGCCTGCCAGTCCGAACCGCCATGAAAGACATTGCGGTTGATCAGACGGCTCGCCCCGGCACCCGTCTTCTCCCTGACCACCACCGGGTCGTAGCCATGCTCGCTTGAGCCTGGAATGATCGTCACCGCCCGAATCGCCTTTTCCAGCGTCCCGACCGGCCTGAGCACCTCGAACTGGATGACCGGAATGCGGTTGCCGTAGCCGTCGAGCGGAAACCGCTCGAACACCGCGTAGGCCAGGCCGCGATAGGCCGGCGCTTTCCCCGCACCCTGCTTGGCCTCGATCAGCGGATCGGGTAATTGATCACCTGTGCCGCGGTGAAGCCGCATCTCGATACCGGTCAGGTCCAGTTCCCGCCCATCCGCCCAGACCCGGCGCACACTGGCAATCTCGCCCTCGCAAATTCCCAGTGCAAAATTGGCAAAATAGCGAAACGTCTCGACCCGCGGCCCGCTCGCCTTGCCGCCCTGCCGTTCGACGCGCACCTCCTCCTCGAACCGTGTCGCCCAGATCAGCGTGCCGCCGATCCTGACCGTGCCGTAGGCGCGCGTGATGGCCGTCCCGTCCTCCGCCCCCGGTATGCGCGCATCGCCAAGCCGCGCACCGGATACGGTCGTCATCCCGTTGATGATCGAGCGATCGATGGCCGATCCGGCAAGCGCGCCTGCCGCGCGGCCAAGTGCAGCGCCAACCGGACCGAAAACGCTGCCGAGCGCTGCGCCCGCAGCCTGCAGAAGGATGGTAGCCATGGCTGTCAGACCTTTTCAGGAAAGCGAAAAACCCCGGCAATCCGCCGCCGCCAGGATGGAACGAGCGCAGACTCGATGACCGTTGCCTGTTCATACGCGTGGATGAACCGGTCCCCGGCACTCAGGATTCCAGCATGCTTGGCCGGCAGGTCCGGCCGCCAGCAAAACAGCAGCATATCGCCCGGTCGCATGTCGGCTGTCACCAACTCCGCCCCGAAATACCGCCGCGCCGCCGCGCGCAACCGGTCCTCGCCGCTACGCTCCGCCCAGTCCGGCTGATAGACCGGCGGCAGTTCCGGTTCCACTCCGTAAATCTCGCGCCAGACCCCGCGCACCAGCCCCAGACAATCGCAGCCGACGCTCTTCAAGCTCGCCTGATGCCGATACGGCGTCCCGATCCAGCTTCGAGCGGCCGCAACGATCCGTCCGGTAAACACGGCCTCTTCAACCTCCCCTTGAGGGGGAGGGTCGGCGCAAAGCGCCGGGGTGGGGGGATCCCTGCGCGCAGCCTCACTCATAGAGCGCCCGCCCGTCATGCACCGTATCGCCATCCGCATACCCGAACGCGAAATCCGTTCCCGGCATATGCGGAAACCCCCGAAAATTCAGCCTGTTCGCAAACTTCTCGCCACATGTGCCAAAACTCTTGTCACACCCCGCGATCACGACGAACGCATCGCCGACCGCAAGCGGCAACGGCGGCGGCAGCCACAGCGACAGCGTGACGTCATCGCCGTCCTTGCGGTGATCCTCGATGTCGGCGCTGTGCCCGGCATTCGCACCATCCACGAACCGGAACAGGCCATACCGGTAGAAACCCGCCACCGCCCCATCAAGCCCCGTCACCCGGATCCGCGTCTCTCCGAGAACCGCCGCAATCGTGCCGCCGCCGCGATAGGCCGAATGACCGAGATCGACCTTGCACCGCCCATCTCCCAGCGCTGCGTCGCAACGACGCCCATAAATCCGCCCCTGTACCTGATCCAGCCGATGCGTCAGCCGCCGCAGCTCGGCGCGAAAAGCGCCTCCCGCCCGCACGACATCGCCGATCTCCTGCACACGCAACAGGATGCGCTGGTCCGTCGCTTGCCAGTTCACCTGGAACACCTCGACCTTGGCGCCGTCATAGCGCCCCGCAACCACATCCACCTCGCTGATCGCAATACTCGAAAACCCGCCGGCAATCTCGCCCGCCTCGACCGAAAGCCCGCTTGCCGCCTCGCTGTCTGCGGCCTGAAAACCGCTGGCGGCCAGGAAATCGGTGCCGTCAAACCTCAGATCGTGATCATGTTCGGTAAAACCGAGCACCACCCCGTCCCGCCGCGTCACCCGCCAGCAATGACACGTCGTCGTGGCATCGCCTTCAAGATGTGCGGCAAGGGCGTTTGGAAGCGTTCTCATGGCTTGATCTCCACAAGTGGAATGGACGGAATACGCCCAGCCTGAAACTGCGCCAGATCGACGTCGATCCGGTCCGTATCGAAGCGTACAGGCACATCGAATTCGAAGCCGGCCCGAATGACCGCGCCGCTTGCCGGAATTTTCGACGGCAGGAACGTCACACGGCCGGTCGCCGCATCCAGCGTAAAATCAGCAGGTGCCACAGCCGTACCGCTGAGCGAGATCACCACCGTGCCCGCAACCGGCTTGGCGATCTCGCGAACACTGACGCCACCCGTATCGCCATAGGTTTTGCTCAACTGAAAGACGGCCGTCACGCCATCCCCTGTTCCGATCGCCTGATCATTGGCAGCAACCGTGCCGCCCGGCGCGCAGGATCTGAAATCCAGCGGATCGCGAAACCGGAAACCGTAAAGCTGCCCCGCCCGGGCCTCGAAGAACTCAAGCACGGCATAAAGATCGCCGATCGACTTGATGCCCGAGCCCGCATCATAGTGCCGGCGCGCATCGCGCCAGCGCCGGTTGCGGTTTTCCCGCCCGTTCGAAAGACTGACGATATCCGTCCGCCTGACCGGCCCGCCGCTCGTTCCGAGCGCCAGGCGCAGGGGAAACCGGACTTCGTGAAATCCTGTTGTCATGATGTTTTCCGTTATGTCTGGAATCGGTTGGCGGGAAGTCTTCACAGATCGCTGCACGAGCGGCAGTGGCGCCTCCCATCCGCCCTATCGGGCACCTTCTCCCCGCAAGTGGGGCGAAGGAACAAGCGGCAGCCTCCGTTGCCCATAGGGAGGCTCCAGCCTCAATCGGCCCTTCTCCCACATGGGAAGAGGCTACGGACGCAGCGGGCCGAACAAAGCACACCGCATCACAGCCGGAGTCGACACCATCAAAGGAAGTGGTAGCTAATCCGCCAGTATGTTACGATCACGTAAAATTATATCACAAGCTGAACCGGCAAAGGCGATAGCGAGGAGACATCGTGGCAGAATTTAAAGCATATGGATGGAATGGTACGGATATGAGCGCGATATCGTGGAAGAAATTGGATCCGTCTGATTTCCAAAGCCCCGGCGATCCTACAGTAACCTACGACAATTCTTTTATTCAGTATGATTACGATATGGAATACAGCGGAAATACTACAAAATTTGAAGGTGATTTCGATTACGGACTTTCCGGCTCGGATGTTTCGAGCGTCACCGGAACAGTCAGCTTCATTGGATACCGAGAGTGGACCCTAACAGACTTTCAGTCGCGCCAATATAGCGGTTACACGATAAGCAATTTCTCGCTTAACGTTATCGATTTTCAGAACCTCTCAGATGCCCAAATCAGCGCGGCGATTTTTGCAGGCGACGACACAATCGCTGGTTCTGATAAAGATGACACGTTATTTGGCTTCGCCGGAAATGATCTTCTCAAGGGAGGCGTTGAGGATGATGGCGATTATGGGAATGATATCCTGGACGGAGGAGCCGGGGAAGACATTATGGTCGGCGGATATGGTAGCGACACCTACTACGTCGACAACTCTCGCGACATCGTATGGGAATTCCAGGGGGAAGGTACCGATACCGTTAGATCGACCATCTCCTATTTGCTGCCCAGCTATGTCGATAACTTGGAGCTGCTGGGAACGAGTTCG
>UCEZ01000061.1 GCA_900471525.1 Hyphomicrobiales bacterium
AAAGCGACCGCGGCGGTCGCCAGCAGCTTTACGTCATGAGCGCCGGTGGTGGCGGACAGAACCGGATCTCCTTCGGTGACGGCTCCTATTCGACACCCGTCTGGTCGCCGCGCGGAGACCTGATCGCCTTCACCAAGCAGTCGGGCGGCAAGTTCTCGATCGGCGTGATGAAGCCGGACGGTTCCGGCGAACGCATCCTGACGACGGGCTTCCACAATGAAGGCCCGACCTGGGCGCCGAACGGTCGCGTGCTGATGTTCTTCCGCCAGAATGCCGGCGCCGGCGGCCCGCAGCTCTACTCGATCGACCTCACCGGTTATAACGAACAGCAGGTCCAGACCCAGGGCTTTGCGTCCGATCCGGCCTGGTCGCCGCTGCTCGAATAGCATTGTGACAATGCGGCGGGAAATGTGGCAATCGCCGCTTTCTCGCCGCAAATGACTGATCTAGCAAGCCTTCATCCAAATTTAACAGGCTGTTAACCATATCCGTTGAAATGGGATTAACCGCTTCCGGTTACAGTCTGGCAACCCTGAATTCAGACCATCCAAGGAGACCGGCCCATGAGCCGCATTCACGCCCAGGCCACAGGCCGCATGCAATCCCTCGCCCGCAATCCGGTCATGATCGCACTCGTTGCCAGTCTGGCACTCGCAGCTTGCGCCAAGAAGCCGATGAACAGCGCCGGCGATCTCGGCCTCGGCGCCAACGCGGCAACCCCGGGTTCCACCCAGGACTTCACGGTCAATGTCGGCGACCGCATCTTCTTCGATACGGACTCCACCTCGATCCGCGCCGATGCGCAGGCGACGCTTGATCGCCAGGCTCAGTGGCTGGCCAAGTATCCGAATTACGCCATCACGGTCGAAGGCCATGCCGACGAACGC
This sequence comes from Hyphomicrobiales bacterium, assembly GCA_900471525.1. Taxonomy (GTDB): domain Bacteria; phylum Pseudomonadota; class Alphaproteobacteria; order Rhizobiales; family Rhizobiaceae; genus Pararhizobium. The sequence continues at coordinate 888 of UCEZ01000061.1, forward strand.
GGCACCCGCGAATACAACCTTGCTCTCGGCGCCCGCCGCGCTGCTGCGACCCGCGACTACCTAGCTTCGCGCGGCATCTCGGCTTCCAAGATCAAGACGATCTCCTACGGCAAGGAAAAGCCGGTCGCCGTCTGCGATGACATTTCCTGCTGGTCGCAGAACCGCCGCGCCGTCACGGTTCTCGGTGGTGCCGGCATGTAATTGCCGGACTTTCGAAAAGCTTCCACGAAAAGGCGGTCGTTCGGGCCGCCTTTTCTTTTTTGTCACACTTTCACCGAACTCCGTTGCTTTTTGAGGCCAATTGGAAAACTGTGCGGCAATCATCCAAGGACCGATTTGAACCGGGTTTCGGGTGAGAGTGGGATAGACAAACAGGACACATGACATGAAACATTTTGTCGTGGCGGGATTGATCGGCCTGACCGCCCTTGCGGGTTTCGGGCAGGCAGCCACCGCCATGCCGCTTTCCGCACTATTCAACCGTGTCATTCACGGCGAAGCCCAGTCGCCGGAAAAGGCGCCGCTGCTGAAAGTCCAGTCGAACGAGGTTGGACGGATCGGGCAGCTTGAGGAACAGATCCGCTCCCTCAACGGGCGTATCGAGGAAATGAGTTTCCAGCTTCTGCAGATGCAGGAGCAGATCCGCAAGTTTCAGGAAGACAACGAATTCCGCTTCCAGGATCTGGAAAGCGGCAAGTCGGGCTCGACCAAGAAGAGCCAGCTGGAAACACCGCGCACGAATGATCAGGCATCCGGCACTGCGCCGGCAACGTCCGATCAGGCAACAGCAACCGATCCCAACGCAGGTTTGGGATCGGATGCCGCTGCCAACGGAAATGCCGGCGCGCCGCCTTCGACGCTCGGACAGATCATCTTTGACAATGCAGGCAATCCCGTTGCTGCGAACGAAGACACGTCGAGCCTCGATACGGCGCTTCCGGGCGTGGACCAGGGCATCAACGAGACGCCGGATACCCAGCAGCAGACGGCAGCGCTCGACAATCCCGGCGATCTCTACCAGTCGGCTTACGGTCATGTGCTGACCGGTGACTACAGCCAGGCCGAAAACGAATTCCGCAGCTATCTGGAAGCATTCCCGCAAGGCGAAAAAGCGGCGGATGCAAGCTTCTGGATGGGTGAGGCACAATATTCCCAGGGCAAGTTCAACGATTCTGCCAAGACGTTCCTGAACGCGCACCAGACCTATGGCAAATCGCCCAAGGCCCCTGAAATGCTGTTGAAGCTCGGCATGTCGCTCGCCGCCCTCGACAACAAGGACACCGCCTGCGCCACGCTGCGCGAGGTCAACAAGCGCTATCCGAAGGCATCGCCGGCGGTGAAGGCCAAGGTGACCAGCGAACAGAGCCGCCTTGCCTGCTGACGCGGAACGTCCCGCGCCGCACGCCGCCGTCGAAACGGCGAAACAGTTTCTATCAACGTTCAAAACGCCCGGCTTGATCCTCGCGGCTGTTTCCGGCGGCAGCGATTCAAAAGGCTTGCTTCTGGCGCTGCACGAAGCGATCACGCATTGCGGCTTTTCGGCTTTCTCACTGTCTGCTTGTACTGTCGATCATGCACTCCGGCCGGAATCGGCCGATGAAGCGTGCGCCGTCGCGGCTTTCTGTGCCGAAAGAGGCGTTCCTCATGTCGTTCGCCAATGGCACGGCGAGAAACCGGCAGCGGGTATTCAGGCCGCCGCTCGTTCAGCGCGGTACGGCCTTCTAGCCGATACTGCACAGGGCATGGCCGCGCTGTGCATCGTCACAGCCCATACCGCCGATGACCAGACCGAAACCATCGCCATGCGGCAAGGCCGCTCGGAGCCGGATGCGCCCGGCCTTGCCGGCATGGCGGACGGCGTGCTTGTCGATCGTCGCGCCTGGGTCCTGCGGCCATTCCTCCGCCTGCGCAAGGCCGACATTCGCGATTATCTCACCGCGCGGGGCGAGGGGTGGTTCGACGACCCCAGCAATACCAACCCTCGCTTCGAGCGCGTGCGTGTGAGGCAGGCGCTGAGCGAGGATGTCGGCTCGGCTGCGGATTTACATGCTGCCGCAGGGGAAGCCCGCCGCCGCTCCAGCGAGCATGTCGCCGGGCTTCTTGCCTGGCAGGTCAATGTCTTCGAAGGCCTTGTGGCACGGCTCGATCCGGTGCTCGCAGCAAATATGGCCGACCCGGATTGCAAGCGCGCCATTCTTTCCATTGCCGCCGTGATAGGCGGCCGTCAACATCTGTCGGGTCGCGAGACGGCGGCGCGGCTCGCTGTGTTTCTCGCCAGTGACGAGGGGGGACGAATGACCGCCGGCCGCGTGGTTTTCGATCGCCGCCGGTCAGGCCTTTACCTCTATCGCGAGGCGAGGAATTTGCCGGAGATCGCTGTTCAGCCCGGTCGGAAAGCGGTATGGGACGGGCGCTTTGTCGTCACCAATGACGGTCGTGAACCCATCGTGGTCCGCGCCGGGGGTGAAACGGCACAATTGCACGCGAGACTGATTGCCGCAGGCCTGCCCGAGCCGGTGGCCAAGCGCGCTGTCAAATCGGGTTTGACCTGCACGAATACAGCACAGCTAAACGACCGCCCGGCTGCGGCGGCACCTTTGCTGCCAAGTCCCCGTATCGAAACCAGTATCGGCCTTTACGACACCTTTTTGCCGTGTTTCGACCTGATGATGGCCAATAGCATCGCCGCGCTCTTCGGCCGTGATCGGTATCTTGCTCCTCCGGTTCACGATGTTTTGACGGAAAAGACAGCTTGGGCTTGAGTTTGCCTTGGCAAGCTGGTCACGCAACCCTATGTTAGGCGCAAGAATGCAGCCACAAATCATTGCAGGTTGCGACAGAGGTTCCGGGGAGTTCGATGAACCCTAATTTTAGAAATTTTGCCCTTTGGGCAATCATTGCGCTGCTGCTGATCGCGCTTTTCAGCATGTTCCAGCAGCCGACCGAGCGTACCGGGTCGAAGGAAGTTCCCTTTTCCCAGTTCCTGAAGGATGTTGACGGCAGTCGCGTCAAGGAAGTGGTGATCACCGGTAACAAGGTGATCGGCTCCTACGCCGAAAGCGGCGCGACGTTCCAGACCTATGCGCCAGCGATCGACACGACCCTGACCGAACGCATGGAAGCCAAGAACGTGACCGTGACGGTTCGCCCCGAAACCGACGGTTCCTCGGGCTTCCTGAGCTATGTCGGCACGCTTCTGCCTATGCTTCTCATCCTCGGTGTCTGGCTGTTCTTCATGCGCCAGATGCAAGGCGGTTCGCGCGGCGCGATGGGTTTTGGCAAGTCCAAGGCCAAGCTCCTGACGGAAGCCCACGGCCGCGTGACGTTTGACGACGTCGCCGGTGTGGATGAAGCCAAGCAGGATCTGGAAGAAATCGTCGAATTCCTGCGTGATCCGCAGAAGTTCCAGCGCCTTGGCGGCCGTATCCCGCGCGGCGTACTGCTCGTCGGCCCTCCCGGTACCGGCAAAACCCTGCTCGCCCGCTCGGTCGCCGGCGAAGCCAATGTACCGTTCTTCACGATTTCCGGTTCGGACTTCGTCGAAATGTTCGTCGGCGTCGGTGCATCGCGTGTGCGTGACATGTTCGAGCAGGCGAAGAAGAACGCGCCCTGCATCATCTTCATCGACGAAATCGACGCGGTCGGCCGCCATCGCGGTGCCGGTCTTGGTGGCGGTAACGACGAGCGCGAACAGACGCTCAACCAGTTGCTGGTCGAGATGGACGGTTTCGAGGCCAATGAAGGCATCATCCTGATCGCCGCGACCAACCGTCCGGACGTTCTCGACCCGGCGCTGCTGCGCCCGGGCCGCTTCGACCGCCAGGTCGTCGTTCCGAACCCCGATATCAACGGCCGCGAGCGTATCCTCAAGGTCCATATCCGCAACGTGCCGCTGGCACCGAATGTCGACCTCAAGGTTCTGGCGCGCGGTACCCCCGGCTTTTCCGGTGCCGACCTGATGAACCTCGTCAACGAAGCTGCCTTGATGGCTGCGCGCCGCAACAAGCGCGTCGTCACCATGCAGGAATTCGAAGACGCCAAGGACAAGATCATGATGGGCGCGGAACGCCGCTCGTCCGCCATGACCGAAGCCGAAAAGAAGCTAACTGCCTATCACGAAGCCGGGCATGCCATCCTGGCTTTGAAAGTCCCTGTTGCCGATCCGCTGCACAAGGCGACGATCATTCCGCGTGGTCGTGCGCTCGGCATGGTCATGCAGCTTCCCGAAGGCGACCGCTATTCGATGAGCTACAAGTGGATGGTCTCACGTCTTGCGATCATGATGGGCGGCCGTGTTGCCGAGGAAATCACGTTCGGCAAGGAAAACATCACTTCCGGTGCGTCCTCCGACATCGAGCAGGCAACCAAGCTTGCCCGTGCCATGGTCACGCAATGGGGCTTTTCCGACCAGCTCGGACAGGTTGCCTATGGCGAGAACCAGCAGGAAGTCTTCCTCGGCCACTCCGTGTCACAGTCGAAGAATGTTTCCGAAGCGACCTCGCAGAAGATCGACAACGAAATCCGCCGCCTGATCGACGAAGCCTATCTGGAAGCCAAGCGGATCATCACAGAGATGCACAGCGAGTTCGTTGCCATCGCCGAAGGCCTGCTCGAATACGAAACGCTGACCGGCGACGAGATCAAGTCGCTGATCCGCGGGGAAAAGCCTGCTCGTGACCTCGGCGACGATTCGACGCCACATCGCGGCTCGGCCGTTCCGTCCACCGGCACCAAGAAAGACGGTTCCGTCGGCAGCAAGGGCGATGAACCGGAAGGCGGATTTGAGCCGCAACCGCAATAGACTTGTGCGGAGTACAAAACCGAAATAAAACCGCCGCGCCCTGGGGTGCGGCGGTTTTTCTTTGTTCTGAAGAATCTCAGCGTAGTTTCGGCCGGTTCGAGCTTGGTAACGCGCTGTAATGAATTCTGATGATACACCGGGATGCTGTCTTAAAGATTTTGTGGCAAGACGTAGAACAGGTCGACCAAAAGTATGCATCGGATTTTGGTTGAACGACGGGCATAACAGGGAGCTCATGAGGACAGCAGGAAACCGATCAGTCACGGTACTTGATTACGGTTTCTGTGATGGCGGCATGTAGTCTTGATGTGAATCTCAAGACCAGCCTAGCCGGAGCAATCTATTAGCGAGCCCCGCCAGCGATGGTGCGCTGGCCCTTTGACAAAGAACTGGAGTTTTTATGAAGCGCAAATATTTCGGGACGGATGGTATCCGCGGTCAGTCGAACCTGTTTCCGATGACGCCGGATCTTGCCATGCGCGTCGGCATCGCCGTCGGCACGATCTTCCGCAACGGCGGGCATCGTCACCGGGTGGTGATCGGCAAGGACACGCGGCTATCAGGCTATATGCTCGAAAACGCGCTTGTGGCCGGCTTCACCGCGGCTGGGCTCGATGTCTTCCTGCTCGGCCCCATCCCAACGCCGGGCGTTGCCATGTTGACGCGGTCGCTTCGCGCCGATGTCGGCGTGATGATCTCGGCCTCGCACAATCCTTTTGAAGACAACGGCATCAAGCTGTTCGGCCCGGACGGCTACAAGCTTTCCGACGAGATCGAGGGGCAGATCGAGGATCTGCTCGACAAGGACATGACCGCGCAATTGGCGAAGTCTCAGGAAATCGGCCGGGCCAAGCGCGTCGAAGGTGATATCTATCGTTATATCGAGCATGCCAAGCGCACGCTGCCGCGCGATGTGACGCTGCAGGGCTTGAGGGTTGCCATCGATTGCGCCAACGGTGCCGCCTACAAGGTTGCACCTCTGGCGCTATGGGAACTCGGAGCCGAAGTCGTGACGATCGGAAACGAGCCGAACGGTACCAACATCAACCTTGAATGCGGATCGACCCATCCGGCGGCGCTGTCGCGGAAGGTACACGAGGTGCGCGCCGATATCGGCATCGCGCTCGACGGCGACGCCGATCGCGTGCTGATCATCGATGAGAACGGCACCGTTGTCGATGGCGACCAGTTGATGGCGGTGATCGCCGATAGCTGGGCAACCGATGGCATGCTCAAGGGTGGCGGCATCGTTGCCACCGTGATGTCGAATCTGGGTCTGGAACGCTATCTCAACGGACGTGGCCTCGATCTGCATCGCACCAAGGTTGGCGACCGCTACGTCGTCGAGCATATGCGCCAGCACGGCTTCAATGTCGGCGGCGAGCAATCCGGCCATCTCGTTCTCTCCGATTTCGGTACCACCGGCGACGGTCTTGTCGCGGCGTTGCAGATTCTTGCCTGCGTCAAGCGTCAGGGAAAATCTGTCAGCGAGGTTTGCCATCGCTTCGAACCTGTGCCGCAGGTTCTCAAGAACGTCCGGGTTTCGACCGGCGTGTCGCTCGAAAATGCCACCGTCCGTCAGGCGATCGCTGACGCAGAGGCCGAGCTTGCCAAAAACGGCCGGCTGCTGATCCGTCCGTCCGGCACCGAGCCGCTGATCCGCGTCATGGCAGAAGGCGACGACCGGGCGCAGGTCGAGCGGATCGTCGACGAACTGATCGGCGTGATCGGCGGCCTCCGCAACGTCGCTTGATCTTTCTGTCTTTTGAAGAAACTTGAAGAGACCGGGTTTTGCCCGGTCTTTTTTTGTCCGTTGCTCGGATGGAGCGTGGCGTTGCTTGGCAATGAAACGAGCTTATTAACAGATACGGTAAATTTTTGTAGTTAATCGGACCTTAACCTTTCCTATCCATGATCCACTCCAACACCATTTATTGGAGGCCGGTTTCTCGGCTGACCAAGCAACAAGATATATTGGAGTGAGGCCATGAAGACTATATTGATTGGCGTTGTTGCAGCTATGCTCGGCGGCACTGCAACCTTCGCTGCGGACCTTTATGAGCCGCCCATCGAGCAGCCAATTGCGGAGCCGGTCCAGATCGCCGAAGCCAGCGGCTGGTATCTGCGCGGCGACGTCGGTTACGCCTTCACCAATCTTCGCGGCGCTCATTTCTACCAAGGCCCGGGCCGTTTCGTCCGGGACTTCGACGATGCGGATCTCGACGACACTTGGACTGTTGGCGTCGGTGTCGGTTACCAGATCAACAACTACCTGCGCACGGACGTGACGCTCGATTATCTCGGCAACGCCGATTTCGAAGGCTCGACAACGGGTAGCTGCGGTGTTGCCGTCGCTTGTACCTCGCGCGATGTTTCGTCAATCGCCGCGTGGAGCCTGATGGCCAACGCCTATGTGGATATCGGCACCTACGGCTCTTTCACCCCTTACGTCGGCGCCGGTATCGGTGGCACGCAGGTTCGTTGGGACACGCTGCGCAACACGAGCTGCGAAACCGCTGATCCGAGCAATTGCGATCCGTCCTTCGATCATGACGGCCGCAGCAAGTGGCGCTTCACCTACGGCCTGATGGCGGGTACGGCGATCGACCTGACCTGCAACCTGAAGGCCGACGTCGGCTATCGCTTCCGCCACGTCCTTGGTGGTGACATGTTCGGCTACAACGCCAACAGTGGTCCGGGTTCAGACGAAGGCATCTACGTTCACGAAGCCCGCGCCGGTCTGCGTTACTCCTTCGGCGGCTGCCCGGAAGCCTACGTTCCACCGGCAGAACCGATCGTCTACAAGTAAGCGCATCGTGCTCTTCATTTGCAAAAGGCCGTCCGGTTTCCGGGCGGCTTTTTCAGTTTTTGCGGATCGGATTGGTTAACAGGTATGCTTAACTTGGGGTTAACCGCCGGGTGCGATGATGAGCGCTCATAGACGCGAGCGATAGGGGCGTTCCCGCTGCTGCGCACGGTTTTCCAAGGACGGCACAATGAACTGGCGGCACACTCTCCTCAATGCATCTGCGCTCACGCTGCTGCTTGCTAGCGGTCAGGCGATGGCGGCTGACTTTCTCGAAGCACCGGAAGTCAGCATTTCGGCGGCGGAATCCGGAAGCCAGGGCTTCTATCTGCGCGGCGATCTTGGTTATGCCGGCTGGACGGACGGGGGCGATCCGTCGCTGCGCCTGTTCGATGCCGGAACCGGTACCACGAATTCTGCTTCCTTCGATCCCGACTTCGACGAGCCGTTCTCCGGGACCTTGGGTGTCGGCTATCAGTTCAACGACATGTTCCGTGCCGACCTGACCGGCGATTATTTCGAGGGCGATGTCCGCGGGTCGGGAGAGGCGGACATTCCCTGCGGCGGCGAAGCGGCAGGCACGACCTGCGCTGGACGTCTAGGCGCCGATTACAAGGCGCTGGGTCTCATGGCAAACGGCTATGTCGATATCGCAACGGTTTCCGGCCTGACGCCCTATGTCGGTGCCGGCCTCGGCATGACACAGTTGCGTTGGAACGACGTTGCGTTGCGCACCAGCTGCGTACCCGGTGCGGCCGGCTGCTCCGGCGCTGATCCCGTCAACCAGTCTTTCGACGGCGACAGCAGCTGGCGCTTCACCTATGCGCTGATGGCAGGTGTTTCCTACAACATGACCGAAGCGCTGAAGCTGGATGTCGGCTATCGCTATTCGCAGATCGATGACGGCGACATGTTCGGCAGCAGCGATATCGACGGTCTCGACGATGGCCTGGCCCGTCACGAAATTCGCGCGGGCCTGCGGCTGTCGCTTTGGTAGAAGGTGGACGGGCATCCGCCTCGGTGATGCTCGCTACGCCAAAAATCTTTTCAGAAACGACACATCATTCTTGACTTCCTTCCCGGCCCGCAATATTCACGGCGGCAGGCCACCTCTCCCTAACGAGAGGCTTTCTATCTGGAAGGATAGCTCAGATGACGACCCCTGCTACGCCGGAATTGCGTCCGGCAAACACCCATTTTTCTTCTGGCCCCTGCTCGAAGCGCCCCGGTTGGTCGCTCGATGCGCTCTCTGATGCAGCCCTCGGTCGCTCGCATCGCGCCAAGGTTGGCAAGGCCAAGCTCAAGCAAGCCATCGATCTCACACGCGAAGTACTGCAAGTTCCTGCAGACTATCGTATCGGAATCGTGCCCGCGTCCGACACCGGCGCCGTCGAAATGGCGCTCTGGTCGCTGCTCGGCCCGCGCGGCGTCGACATGGTCGCCTGGGAAAGCTTCGGTTCCGGCTGGGTTTCCGATGTCGTCAAGGAGCTAAAACTCCCTGACACCCGCAAGTTCGTTGCCGATTACGGCAAGCTCGTCGATTTCAGCCAAGTCGACTTTGACCGCGACGTCGTCTTCACCTGGAACGGCACCACCTCGGGCGTTCGCGTTGCGAATGCCGATTTCATCCCGGCTGACCGCAAGGGCCTGACGATCTGCGACGCGACGTCTGCCGCATTTGCGCAGGACCTTGACTTTGCCAAGCTCGATGTCGTCACCTTCTCCTGGCAGAAGGTTCTGGGCGGCGAGGGCGCACACGGCATCCTCATCCTCTCGCCGCGCGCTGTCGAGCGTCTGGAAAGCTACGAGCCTTCCTGGCCGCTGCCGAAGATTTTCCGCATGACCAAGGGCGGCAAGATCATCGAAGGCATCTTCCAGGGCGAAACGATCAACACGCCGTCGATGCTCTGCGTCGAGGACTATATCGATGCGCTCAACTGGGCAAAGTCGCTCGGTGGCCTCAAGGCGTTGATCGCGCGGGCCGACGCCAATGCGCAGGTCATCCATGATTTCGTCGCCAAGACGGACTGGATCGCCAATCTGGCTGCCGTGGAAGCAACGCAGTCCAATACGTCGGTCTGCTTGAAGATCGTCGACAAGGACGTCGCAGCGCTTGACGCTGCCGGCCAGGACGCCTTTGCCAAGGGCATGGTGGCACTGCTCGAAAAGCAGGGCGTGGCGCACGATATCGGCGCCTATCGCGATGCACCGTCCGGTTTCCGTATCTGGGCCGGTGCGACCATTGAGACGGCGGACCTCAAGGCGCTGATGCCTTGGTTCGACTGGGCTTTTGCGACCCAGAAGGCGACGCTTTCGCAGGCTGCGGCCTGACCGGCTTATGACCGCGCCAACAGGGCGCGGTTCTTCATCCTTTCAATTTTGACGAAACCAATGGAGGCCTCTCATGGCACCTCGCGTACTCGTATCCGATGAACTGTCGGAAACCGCCGTCCAGATCTTCCGCGATCGCGGCGTCGACGTCGATTTCCAGCCGAAGCTCGGCAAGGACAAGGACAAGCTCGCCGAAATCATCGGCAACTATGACGGTCTTGCCATCCGTTCCGCCACCAAGGCGACGGAAAAGCTGATCGCGGCTGCGACCAACCTGAAAGTCATCGGCCGCGCTGGCATCGGTGTCGATAACGTCGATATCCCGGCCGCCTCGCGTCGCGGCATCATCGTGATGAACACGCCATTCGGCAACTCGATCACCACGGCCGAGCATGCGATCGCGCTGATGTTCGCCGTTGCCCGCCAGTTGCCGCAGGCCGATACGTCGACCCAGGCTGGCAAGTGGGAAAAGTCGAAGTTCATGGGTGTCGAAATCACCGGCAAGACGCTCGGCGTCATCGGTGCTGGTAATATCGGTGGCATCGTCTGCGCTCGCGCCATCGGCCTGAAGATGCACGTGCTGGCCTATGACCCCTTCCTGTCGAAGGAGCGCGCCGAGGAAATGGGCGTCACCAAGGTCGAGCTCGACGAGTTGCTCGCCCAGGCCGATTTCATCACCCTGCACGTGCCGATGACCGACAAGACGCGCGGCATCCTGAACCGCGAAGCGCTGGCGAAGACGAAGCCGGGTGTACGCATCATCAACTGCGCCCGTGGCGGCCTCGTCGATGAACATGCCCTTGCCGATGCCATCAAGTCGGGTCATGTCGCTGGTGCCGGTTTCGACGTCTTCGAGGTGGAGCCCGCAACGGAAAGCCCGCTGTTCGGCCTGCCGAACGTCGTCTGCACGCCGCATCTCGGCGCTTCCACCACGGAAGCGCAGGAGAACGTTGCCCTTCAGGTGGCTGAGCAGATGTCGGATTACCTCGTCAAGGGTGCCGTTTCCAACGCCATCAACATGCCGTCGATCACTGCTGAAGAAGCGCCGATCCTGAAGCCTTTCATCAAGCTTGCCGATGTTCTCGGTGCCTTTGTCGGCCAAGTGACGGAAAGCGCCATCAAGGAAATCGAGATCCTCTATGATGGCTCGACCGCAGGAATGAACACCAAGGCTCTGACGAGTGCGGCCCTTGCCGGTCTGATCCGCAGCCAGGTCTCCGACGTCAACATGGTTTCGGCGCCGGTAATGATCAAGGAAAAGGGCATCATCCTGTCCGAGGTCAAGCGCGACAAGTCGGGCGTCTTCGACGGCTACATCAAGCTGACGGTGACGACGGCGAACCAGACGCGTTCCGTCGCCGGTACCGTCTTCTCGGACGGCAAACCGCGCTTCATCCAGATCAAGGACATCAACCTGGACGCCGATGTTGGAAACCACATGGTCTACATCACCAACACCGACGTTCCCGGCATGATCGGCTTCATCGGCACGACGCTGGGTGACGCAGGCGTCAATATCGCCAACTTCCAGCTCGGTCGCCACGGCGCCGGCTCGGATGCCATCGCGCTTCTTTATGTCGATGGTGCGGTTTCGGAAGCGGTGCTCGACAAGCTGCGGGCCAACCCGGCGATCCGCCAGGCGAAGCCGCTGGTGTTCAATGTCGATTGATCCCGACACGCGGTTTTCGGAGCGCGTATAATCCCAAAGGCTGACATTGAGACGCGCCGGATTTACCTCCGGCGCGTCTGTCGTTGAAGAAAGCGAATGGCATGAGCGCGAAAAACACGGCCTATCGGTGGCGACCTGCAGAGCTGGCGGATATCGACGCCATCTATGACATCCAGTGCGTCGCCCATGCCGACCATCCGGAAGAGCGTAGCGTGCTCCTGGAGCGGCTTGAGCTTTGCCCGCATGGGTGTTTCGTCCTGGAAAAGAACGGCGTCATTTCGGGATATGTTCTCAGCCATCCCTGGCTCCGGCGCGCGCCGCCGCCGATCGACACCCGGCTGGGGGCGATCCCGGAAGGGGCCGACGCGTGGTACCTTCACGATCTGGCGCTGTTGCCCGGAACACGCGGCTCCGGCGCCGGCGCGAAGGTTTCGGCGCTGCTTGCCAAGCAGGCCCGGCTCGCCGGATACCGTACAGTCGCGCTGGTGTCGGTCAACGGGTCGCAGGGGTTCTGGGAGCGGCAGGGATTTTCGGTGCGCATGGACGATACGCTGGCCAGGAAGCTCGAAAGCTATGGCGGTCAGGCCGTTTATATGGAGCGCAGCCTGTAGCGACAGAATCGCGGCCGGGCGAGTATATGGCGGCCTACTACGTCTGTTCGTTGACCGCCGGGCGTGGGCGACCCCGTTCTGCAACGGCGATGCCACCGAGCACCAGCACCATGGCGACGATATGGAATGTCTGTAGCGCTTCGCCGATCAGCGCGATCGACAACAGCGTGCCGAAGATCGGGATGGTGTTGATGAACAGCCCGGCGCGGTTGGGGCCGATCAGTTCGACGCCGCGCACGTAAAGGATCTGCGAAACCAGCGAGGGCAGGAGGCCGGCATAAGCGACGATGACCCACCCTTGCATGTCGGGCCAGATGACCCGGTCCGTGGCTAGCTCCCAGCCGACGAGCGGGATGCTGCTGACCAGCGCGCCGAAGGCCGATATCGCGATCAGGCTCTTCCAGTGGATTTCCGGCTTCCAGCGTAGCGCCACGGTATAGCCGGCATAGACCAGCACGGCCGCCATCATCATCGCGTCGCCCTGGTTGAGCTTGAGCGACAGCAGTGTCGTGAGATCGCCATGCGACGCGGTCAGCGCCACGCCGAACAGCGTCAGTGTGAACCCGGCGATCTGCGCCATCGAAAAGGCCGTGCGGAACAGTACGTAGTTCATGACGAAGATCACCATCGGAATGCCGGCCTGTTCGATGACCGCATTGATGGCGCTGGTGAATTGCAGCGCGGAATAAAGGAAGGCGTTGAAGGCGGTGAAGCCGACTGTGCCGTAGCCGAGCAGAAGCAGCCAGTTCATGCGGATGACAGGCAAGTCTCGGCGGACCTGCGGCGCTGCAAATATCAGGAGCACGATGCAGGCGATCACCCAGCGCAGGCTTGTCAGCATCATCGGGCTGACATGGCCGACCGCCATTTTTCCGGCAACCGAATTGCCGCCCCAGATCAATGTGGTGATGCAAAGAATGACATAGGCTTGGAGATTTACGGGCACGGTGTTCCTGCATGGGGCATATGGAATAAAATGATGGACAGAATGGCGCGGCCGCATCGATCCTTCATGACACCGCATTCACGTGCGCATTGAATCAATCCGGTGGCCATATGGCAACCCCGCATTATTGGCCTTCGTCAGTCTTGTTCGTGCCGCGATGCCACGATCATTGCCTACGAAAGGCAGGAAGAAGAAATAAGGACGCAGAAGGTGCGAGTGTGTCGTAAGATCAGACGTACTCGCATCGCTTGGGGAGCGCGAGGCGGCATGAATATTCGGTCGATCCGGTCCGTCTAGCCAGTATCCGCCGTCAATCCGGTCTTGCCCGGCAGGGTGTCCGCGCAATCCTTTAGAGCTAAATGCCGTCTTTGCCATGCAAAAACCCCTTATCCGGGCCTAAACAGGGTCGCTTTCCAAAAAACAAAACAGTATAGATGCGCGGGTTTGAAGACAGCGCAATGACTGGCGCCAAGGAAACAGGAAATCTGAAATGACGAATGTCGTGGTGGTCGGATCGCAATGGGGTGATGAAGGCAAGGGCAAGATTGTCGATTGGCTCTCCGAGCGTGCCGATATCGTCGTGCGCTTCCAGGGCGGTCACAATGCCGGCCATACTCTCGTGATCGACGGTACCAGCTACAAGCTCTCGCTTCTGCCGTCGGGCGTGGTGCGTCCCGGCAAGCTCGCCGTCATCGGCAATGGCGTGGTCATCGACCCGCATGCGCTCATCGCCGAGATCGAGAAGCTCGACAAGCAGGGCGTGACCATCACGCCGGAAAACCTGCGCATCGCCGACAATGCCACGCTGATCCTGTCGCTGCACCGCGAGCTGGACGGTATCCGTGAAGATGCGGCGTCCAACAGCGGCACCAAGATCGGCACCACCCGCCGCGGCATCGGCCCGGCCTACGAAGACAAGGTCGGTCGCCGCGCCATCCGCGTCATGGACCTCGCCGATCTCGACACGCTGCCCGCCAAGGTCGATCGGTTGCTCACACATCACAACGCGCTGCGCCGTGGTCTTGGCGAAGCCGAAGTCAGCCATCAGGCGATCATGGAGGAACTGTCCTCCGTCGCCGCCCGCGTGCTGCCGTTCATGGAAACGGTTTGGCTGTTGCTTGATCGCCAGCGCCGCAAGGGCGCACGCATCCTGTTCGAAGGCGCGCAGGGCACGTTGCTCGACATCGACCACGGCACCTATCCCTTCGTCACCTCGTCCAATACGGTGGCAGGGCAGGCGGCAGCCGGTTCCGGCATGGGCCCGGGCGCGCTCGGATATATCCTCGGCATCACCAAGGCTTACACGACCCGCGTCGGCGAAGGCCCGTTCCCGACTGAGTTGCACGACGAAATCGGCCAGTTCCTCGGCGAAAAGGGCCATGAATTCGGCACAGTGACGGGCCGCAAGCGCCGTTGCGGCTGGTTCGATGCGGCGCTGGTGCGTCAGTCGGTTGCGACCAACGGCATTACCGGCATCGCGCTCACCAAGCTTGACGTGCTCGACGGTCTCGATGAACTGAAGATTTGCGTCGGTTATACGCTTGATGGCGTCGAGATCGACCATCTGCCGGCAAGCCAGGCGCAGCAGGCACAGGCAAAGCCCGTCTACATCACCCTGGAAGGCTGGAAGGAATCGACGGTTGGCGCCCGCAGCTGGGCACAGCTTCCTGCCCAGGCGATCAAGTATGTGCGTCAGGTCGAAGAGCTGATCGGGGCGCCGGTCGCGCTGCTTTCGACCAGCCCGGAGCGTGACGACACCATACTTGTGACAGACCCGTTTGAGGACTAGTCTCACGTTTACGAATAGGGAAGAGTTTGGCGTAAACACGCCGATGGTATGAGAAAGTTCTGATGGCGGATTTTGTTGCAGTTATTCGAAGGACCGTCGATGGTCTGTCGGACAATGTTCCCGAGATGCGGGCCAAGGTCTACGAAAAGGCCAGGGGCGCCGTCCGCCGTCAGCTCGAAAGCATGAAGCCCCGTCCTTCGGACGAGATGATCGAACGCCAGATGGTCAAGCTGGAAGCGGCGATCAACGAGGTCGAAGATGATCACGCCGAGGCACTGCCTTCGCTTGACGAGCAACAGCCTGATTCGACACCCGAAGCCGTCGATGCTGAGGAACATGCGGTCGAACCCGCCGAGCGGGAAACTGCCGAGGATGAAGCGCCGGCGGTAGAAGCCGCCGAGGACAGCCACGAGGATCGCGACACTGTCGTGGAAGAGGTGTCTCACGCGCCTGTCGAACCCGTAGAGCAGTACGACGAGCATGTCGCGCCGGTCGAGGTCTCCGAGCCGCCGATCGTGGAAGAGTACGGGGATCGTCAGCCAGAACCGGAGACGGTGGCCGAAGCGGATAGTGCGACTTCCTTCGGCGATGAGTATCCGCAAGCCGAGCCTGTCCCTCCGGCAGAGCCGGAAGGGCATCAGCCTGAAGCGATACCGGAAAGTGTGGCGTCCGACGAGCCGGAGCATCAAGCCCCTGTCGCATTCGAGCAGCCGGACGATGGCGAAGCCGGGTCACGGGATGCAGGCCATGCTGCGGAAACCGTTGAAGCCGAACAGGTCGCCGAGCATCATGACGAACCGGCTGAACACAAATCGGCACCGCCGGCGTCTTCCGAATGGGAATTGCCGGAATGGAGCGATCCGGTTCCGGCTGCCGCCCATAACGAGACCGTCTGGACCGAAGCCGCTGACACGGCGGTCGTCGACGAGATCCCCGATCTGTCGAACTACGAGCCGGTCGAAACGGTAACGCCGCTGCGGGCTGACGCTGGAGGCAAGGATCAAGCTGCTGCGGAGCCTTCGCATTCCTGGGCGTGGGATGACAGCGATCCCTTTACCCAGAGCCCGGCACCGGCCGCCGCCGACACTTCGGAGCCGGCCATTTCCGACTGGTCCTGGCCTGTCGAGAAACCGGCTGTCGTGGAACCGGAGGAGCAGAAGAAGGCGTCCAGCGACAGCTGGAACGAAATCGACGAACTTCTGGAGCACGGCAGCACCGCCGCCGTTGGCGCTGCAGCGGCATCGCAAGCAGGCAGGGGACATACGACTTCGGCGCTGGACGAAGAGATGGAAGTGCCGGCAAGGCCCGTTTCCTATCGCGTCGAGCCCAAGCGTTCGCGCTTCAATGTGAAGGCCATCGGCCTTGCTGCCGGTCTACTCGCCGTCCTCGGCGGCGCCGGCTACGCTTACTGGCAAAATCAGACCGCGGTGAACGCCTGGGTGTCCAGTATGCTCGCGTCGGTAACTGCGGAGATTCCCGGTCAGACCAAGCCGGATGTGTCCGTGCCGGAAGACGCCTCCAAGGACCTGACAACGCCGGAGACCAACAATCAGACCCAGACGCCGGCGAACACCGAAGTCGCTTCCGTCGAGGGCAATACCAAGTTTACACAGCGCCTCCAGCAGGATGGCACCGAGATCGATGCTGGCCCTGCCGCCGCGCCCGCTGGTGAGAACCCCACGGAAGAAGGCAAGTCGGTGGCCGCGCAGACAGAGGCCGGCAAGCCGGTTGATACCGCGCAGGCGACGCCCACGACCCCGGCGGGCCAAACCACAGGCGAAGCACAGCCCGCGCAACCGGTACCCGGGCAGCAGACTGCGACCGACCCGGCGACGCAGCAGGTTCCCGCCGGTGCTCAGAAGATGTTCCTCTATGAAGAGCGGCTCGGCCAATCTGCGCCGACCGCGATCGAAGGCAATGTCGCTTGGTCCGTCAAGGAAGAATCACCCGGTGGAGATGCCAAGCCGGAGCCGGTCGTGCAGGCGCAGATCAATGTGCCGGAGCGCGGCCTGACGGCGCTGATGACCATCAAGCGCAACGCCGATTCGTCGCTGCCCGCGAGCCATGTGGTCGAATTCGTCTTTTCTCTGCCGGAAAATTTCGAGGGCGGCAGCATAGACAGCGTTCAGCGCGTGGCGATGAAGCGCAACGAGCAGGATCGCGGCGACCCGCTGATCGCTGTTCCGGCCAAGATCACCGACGACTTCCACATGATCGCACTGAACGATTTCCCGGAAGCCGTCGCCACGAATACCGAGCTTCTGCGCACTCGCAGCTGGATTGACATTCCCTTGACCTATCGCAACGGCCGCCGTGCACTGCTTACCCTGGAAAAGGGCACAGCCGGCACCGAAGCCTTCACCAAGGCTATGCAGGCTTGGAGCCTCGTCGCGAAGCCAAATCCCGCCGGTCAATAACGAACGGCGGAAGCAGACAAAAAAACCCGGCTGGAGTGATCCAGCCGGGTTTTTTGTTGGTTTTGTCGATACCGAGATCAGGCGTCTTCGACGACGCGAAGCGCGTTCTGGCGATCCAGGGCCGCCTTGCGGACAGCGTCCTGGACTTTTTCGAAGGCACGAACCTCGATCTGGCGGACGCGCTCGCGGCTGATATCGAATTCGGTCGAGAGGTCTTCGAGCGTCACTGGATCTTCGGTCAGGCGCCGGGCCTCAAAGATGCGGCGCTCGCGATCGTTCAGAACCTTCATCGCACTCGACAGAAGGCTGCGGCGGCTTTCCAGTTCGTCCTGCTCGATGAGCATGTCTTCCTGGCTGTCGTGATCGTCGACAAGCCAATCCTGCCACTGGCCGGATTCGCCTTCGCCTGCCTTGATCGGCGCGTTCAGCGAGGCGTCTCCGGAGAGCCGCTGGTTCATCGAGATCACTTCGGCTTCCGAAACCTTCAGGGTCGTCGCGATATGCGCGACCTGCTCGGGCTTCAGGTCCCCCTCGTCGAGTGCCTGGATCTTGCCCTTGAGGCGGCGCAGGTTGAAGAACAGCCGCTTCTGGTTGGCGGTCGTCCCCATTTTCACCAGCGACCACGACCGCAGGATATATTCCTGGATCGAGGCCTTGATCCACCACATCGCGTAGGTGGCCAAGCGGAAGCCGCGCTCGGGGTCAAATTTCTTGACGGCCTGCATGAGGCCGACATTGCCTTCGGACACGACTTCACCGATCGGCAGGCCATAGCCGCGGTAACCCATGGCGATCTTCGCCACGAGGCGCAGATGGCTGGTTACGAGCTGATGGGCCGCCTTGCGGTCGTCATGCTCCTGGTACCGCTTGGCGAGCATGTACTCTTCCTGCGGCTCGAGCATGGGAAATTTGCGGATTTCATCGAGGTAACGATTAAGACCGCCTTCTCCGGCGGTAATGGACGGTAACGTACTGCGGGCCATGATGCACCCCCCTTTCGCGTTCCGGCCTCCTTCTGGCAGGCCGGGCTTGTGGGTCTGTCCGACCCCACATGCTCATAGATAAGTGCGGCGAAAGCATGATTCAAGCACTCCGGTTTCACAGAGATGTGAGGCCGGAGAAGCGAATGCTCCAGTTAGGTTACAGCGTGTAAATTGTGCCCGCCCTCGAAATATCAAGGGCGGAAAACATCAATTCTGACGATTTTCGGCGGTTCCGATCAATGGACCGGCGAATTGTCTTTCTCTTCCTCGAACATCACTGCGACATCGCCATTGGCGCTGAGGCGGACGCGATTGTCATCGACGCTTTCGACGAGTTCGAGGGCGATAAAGTGATGGTGACCTTCGTGGCCGGAGCCGCTGTCCTTCTTGGTCAGTTTGATGCGGTCGCCTTCAACGCGATCGACCGTGCCGACATGAAGGCCGTCGGCACTGATAACTTCGGCATGTTCTCTGATCTGTGTAACATCAAACATCGGGCTTCTCCTTTTGCTGTCCCCGACAACGCGCCAGACCGGGAAAAGGATGCACAAGGGGTACGAAAAATCCTGACCTGTCTTTTCCGGTTGGCGTGTCGTTCAGCGGGCTCCGGTACCCGAACCATCGCCGAGGCCTCCGCTCCCTGTCACCGCCTCGCTCCGCCGATAGCGACTGTATCCACCATAATAGGCCTCGCATCTCGAAACGCCGATATCCTTCAGCTGATCGTCGTTGAGCTCAAGGAGCGCCAGTCGATTGTGCCGCTCGCGCAATGTTCTCATGACGAAGCCGAGAAACCGGCGCGTCAGGGAAAGTCGTGTTGCGGAACGAGGTGTCGGTACAACGACCGATCCTTCGTCTTCGGCGTTCAGCGCAGCGAGTTTCAATTCCAAAATAAGGTCGCGTTCATTCGGCACGCGATCGCCAATCACATGGGCTTCGTTCTTCATAATTTCTCTCCGGAAGATGCCGGCCCCCTATCGGGCCGGCGCGCAGGGCAGGGGGACCGGTTCCGGTCCTATCCCTTCGACACCTGCGTGGTGTGGATTGCGGCGTCTGCTTCGCGCAGGGCCTGCGCGCATTCTTCGCAACAGACCTCGACGGTCTTTCCGCCGATCTTTACTGCGATGCGGCTCGCATCGAGTTCGCAGTCACAGGCAGCGCATGTGTTTTCCGTCATGATCATTCCTCCGATCTGGTTTGTTTCTACCAGGAGAGAAAACCATTTTGGTTGTTACGGCGCTGTCAGAATCTTTAGCGATCTTGTTGGCCGGCGAAACGAGGAGGTTTAGCGCAGGCCGGCGAAGCGCTGGAATTCGGCCGGGGTACGGCCATAGGCCTGGCGGAATGAAGATGAGAAATGACTATGGCTCGAAAAGCCGAGGTCGAGCCCAAGTCCTGTCAGGTCGTCATAGCTCCCAAGCAAGTCAAGCGCCTTCGCCAGTCTCAGCCGCAGATGATAGCGATAGAGCGGCGTTCCCTCCACCTGCTGGAAGACCTGGGTGAGATAGACCGGCGAGACGCCGGCTTCCCGGGCGATCTCCGCCAGCGTCCATCGCCGGGCGAGATCGGAGGACAGAATGAGCTTGGCCCGGTCCACCAGTTTCTGCCGGCCGAGGCTGGCGGTCGCAGCGCGGGCCGTCCGTTCGCCGACCGCGCGGCGCACGAGCGTCATCGCCAGCGTTTCGGCCTCCAGCGTTTCCGCGGTACCTCGGAGCAGGCTATGGCGCAAAAGGGCGACGAGCGCCTGTGTGCGGGCGTCTATTCTCAGGCGCTGCTTGTTAAAGGCGAACGGGCTCCTCGCTGCCCGATGAACTTTCGGTACCAGTTCCTCGAGTGCTGCCTCGTGCACGCTCATGCTCAGGCACGCATCGCCACCTTCCACCGGATGGCTGATGCGATAGTCCTCGTCGCGATTGAAGAACAGGACCTGATTTGCCTCGGCAACCGCGTCGTTGTTGCCGACATGGCGCAGGAAAACGCCGCGATAGGGGAAAACGAGACTGGTCACGCACGAGCATTCCTCGTCGCTCTTGTGCCGGCATTCGCCGTTGCACAGAACGTCGTGGACGGTGACCATCTCGGTTTCGAGAATTTTCCTGACGGAAAACTGGCTCATGGGCGCTCCGGGTTATCGAGGAGCCTTATACTCCTCGAATGACCGGATCGCCATGGCCTTGCTTCAGCCGCGCAAGGCTTCCACCAGTTCGCGCATGTCATCGGGTACCGGCGATTCGAAATGCATGGTCTCGCCAGTGGTCGGGTGCTCGAAGGCCAGCATGAAGGCGTGCAGCGCCTGGCGGGGGAAACGGTTGACGACCGCTTTTGCCGCATCCGGCAGCAGATTGGCTTTTGTCTTGAAGGCGGCGCCGTAATCCGGGTCGCCGATCAGCGGGTGGCCGATATGGGCCATATGCACGCGAATCTGGTGGGTACGGCCGGTTTCGAGATTGCACTTGATCATTGCCGCAAGCGCCGTCGCATCGGGTTTCTCGTGGTAGCGCTCCATCACCTCGTAATGGGTGATAGCCTCGCGCGCGTCGTCCGTGCCCTCCTGCTTGACTGCGCGCTTAACACGGTCGCCAGCGCGGCCGAGCGGCGCGTCGATCGTTCCTTTCAGGCCGCGTGGGCGGCCCCAGACGAGGGCCATATAGGCGCGCTCAAGCGGGCCGGTGCGGCCGTGGTCGGCGAACTGGTCGGAGAGGTGCCGATGGGCGATATCGTTCTTGGCAACGACCATGACGCCGCTGGTGTCCTTGTCGAGACGGTGGACGATGCCCGGCCGCTTGACGCCGCCGATGCCCGAGAGGCTTGCGCCGCAATGGTGGATCAGCGCGTTGACCAGCGTGCCCGTCCAGTTGCCGGCGCCCGGATGCACGACCAGTCCCGGTGGCTTGACGAGAACGATGAGGTCGTCGTCCTCATAGAGCACGTCAAGCGGGATATCCTCGCCCTTGGGCTCCGGGTCCTCGGCTTCGGGCAGGCCGATCTCGAAGACGTCGCCGGGCTGCACCTTCTTCTTGGCTTCCTTGATGGTCTTTCCGTTGACGGAGACTTCGCCCTGTTCGATCAGGCTTTTGATGCGGTTTCGGGAAAATTCACCCCCCAGCGCCTCGGTGAGAAACGCGTCCATGCGGCCGGTCGCGTCCTCATTTGCCGTGAGGACTTTCCTAATCGCCGGGGCTTGTTTAAAGGGGTCGTTCATTCTCGTTCCATTCCGCAGGTAAGGCCAGCCATGTCGACCAAGAAACCAGACGAACAGGAAGAAAAGCCGCTCGATCCGGTGATGGAGAACGTGCGCCGCAAGATGATCCGTCTGCAACTGGTCTCGGCCGGTGTCATGTTGGTGATGCTTATGGTCGTGCTTGGAGCGATTGTCTACAAGCTAACGCGCCCGGGCAAGACGGATGTGCCGCAGACGGCTGCCGTCGCGGTGCCGGGCGATGCCCCGGTGACGGCAATCGCAGCGCTGCCTGCCGGATTTGAGGTTTCCGATATTGCCCTGTCTGGCGGCCAGATACTGTTCTATGGCGCGGTTGCCGGTGGAGACCGCAAGGCGATCGTGTTCGATATCGCCGCCGGCCGCATCGTCGCGGATGTTTCCGTCAAAACAAACTGAGGGAAGCCTCCGCCGTGATCCCCCCGGTCCGTATCGACGACCCCGCTGATCCGCGCATTGCCGGCTTCGTCTCGATCAAGGAGCGCGATTTGACCGGTCGGCACGGCCGGTTCATCGCGGAGGGAACGGTCGTATTGCGTATGCTCGCGGCCGCGCATCGCTCGGGTCGCGGCATCGAGGCCGAAGCAATCCTGCTGCTCGAAAACCGGGTCGCCGGTCTTGGCGATATTCTTGCCGAGTTCCCGGTTTCCGTTCCAGTCTATGTCGCCAGTGCTTCGGTGTTTGACGCTATTGCCGGTTTCAACATGCACCGGGGCGTCTTGGCGCTAGGCCGGCGCGATTCCGCACCGCGCCTGGACGCACTCATTGGCTGCCTTCCTGCCAAGAGCCTGGTTATGGCTGCCTGCGGCATTTCCAACCATGACAATATGGGCTCGATGTTCCGCAACGCCGCTGCTTTCGGTGTCGATGCCGTCGTGATGGACGAAACCAGTTGTGATCCCATGTACCGCAAGGCGATCCGCGTGTCCGTCGGCTCGGTGCTCAGCGTTCCCTTTGCCCGTGAGGGCGCGGTCATGGCACTCGTCGGGTGCCTGCAGGCGGAAGGTTTTGCGATCTGGGGGTTGTCGCCGCGCGGGCAAACCGATCTGCACGACATTCCGCCGTCGCCGCGCACCGCCCTTCTGGTTGGCACGGAGGGCGAGGGGCTGCCGGAGAATATCCTGGCGTCAATCCAGACAGCCCGCATCCGCCAGCGGCCGGGTCTCGACAGCTTGAATGTCGCCACGGCGACAGGCATTGCGCTGCATCAGGTCGCGATGATCAACGCCCTCATCTGACGGCTGCGAGCGGCGCTTACCGGTGTTCCGGCGGCAGCATGTCCCGGGCGCGGCTGGCAAGGCTTTTGCCGGTGGCGTCGGCCTGTGCGCCTGCCGGTTTGAGAAGAGCGGGAATCGGCGATCCCCGGCCTTCCTTGGCCGCGGTCAAGGCCACCATGGTTGCCGCAATGTCGGCGATTTCTTCCCGCAGTGCATCGTCGTGCGATGCAGTCGTCGAGGTGATCAACCGCTCCGATAGAGCTGCCGCGCGGTTGCGCGCATATTCGGTCGGTATGGTCAGATCAATGGCCGCCACTGGCGAGTCCGAATTTTCTGCGCCAGCGCCGTTTGCCCCGTCTACTGATGGTGCGCCGCCTGCCGGAA
The DNA here is from genome assembly GCA_900471525.1 of Hyphomicrobiales bacterium. Classification (GTDB taxonomy): domain Bacteria; phylum Pseudomonadota; class Alphaproteobacteria; order Rhizobiales; family Rhizobiaceae; genus Pararhizobium. The sequence goes on from UCEZ01000061.1 coordinate 24,059, forward strand.
TATCCGCGGAGGACGGTTTTTTCTCCCGGCGCACAGGCATTGTCAGGCCGGCAGCGCGCAATGCCTTCGATGCGTCGCGCAGATCTGAGCCCGCATCCTTGACCTTGGCTTTCAGCCGCTCGATTTCGTTGCCTCTGCGTTCAAGGAAGCTGTCCTTGTCGGCGCTTGCGGCCATCTCCCTGGCGAGCCTGGCTTCAAACTGGCGAAGGCGGGTTTCGTCGCGGGCAAGGCGGACTTCCAATTCCCGCGCCCTGGTGCTTTCAGCCTTCAGTTCGTTGCGCAGGTTTTCCCGCTCGTCCCTCAAGCCGGCAATGCGGCTTTTCAGGTTTTCCGCCTCGGCATCGTGGGCCGCAACATCGATCTTCAAACCGTCCGTGTCGGCGGACATATGGTCCAGCTGGCGCGTCAAAGTCTTGATGTCGATGTTCTTCTTGACGTTGTCACGCTCGACATCCGCCAAACTCGACTTCAGCCGCTCGATCGTCTGCTCCAATTGGCGTGCCGCAGAGCGCAGGTCCGCCGCTTCGACATTCATGTCGGCGACCTGCGCATGGAGATCGGCGTTTTCGCCGGCGAGGCGCTGGGCCTCCTTCAGCACATTGCCATTCTGCGTCATGAGCGCGACGTTCTTGTCGCGTTCGCGTTTCAGCGTCTGGCTGGTCCGGGCGTTTTCAGCGGCATAACCGGCACGGGCGGCGTCCTTCTGGGCCCGTACTTCCTGCGGCGACAGCGGCATCGTCGCCTTGAGCCGGTCTTCGGCAAAGCGGACGATACGCTTGTGGACGACCGGTGCAGCCAACAGGCCGAGGATCGCCGCGGTCAGGAAGCCCAAGGCAAACAGGAGTGCGAATTCAATCACGGGCTGGCCATTTCAATTCGAAGCACGCGGCAACACGCTATTACCCTATGGGTTTTCGTTTCATTAGCTCGAAAGCATAACGATAATATCACTTCAAGTATTCGCGAATGCGTCTTTTTTGCAAGACACAACAGCACCTGAGAGGACTTAGGCAGGAAATGAGATTCCTTGAGTCTCAGAAGGGGTTCCAGGTCGGCTGCTGGGTGAGCTTCAGATAGCCGACATTGATACCGAGCCGGGCGCCGATGCCGGTGCGGATGGGCACCACCACGATGTTGTCGTCGGTGAGCACCGTCATGCCGACGCCGGCGACCACATAGGCCGAGCCCGATACCCCGCCGAAGCGCTTGTAGAGCGAGGGAACGGCCGGCAGGTTGTAGACCAGCATCATCGCGCGGCTACCCTGGCCGCCCCAGTCCAGTCCGAGCGAAGGGCCTTGCCAGAACACGTTGTGCTGGCCGGCGTTCTTCGTATAGAGGTCGCCCTCGCCATAGGTGAGGCCGGCCACGAATGCGCCGGAGCCTTCCTGGCCGAGGATATAGCCATTCGGCAGGCCGTACTTCGAAAATGCGTTCTCGACCACTTTGGCAAGGCCGCCCGACGTCGATCCGAAGAAGCCGTGACCGGCATCGACGATTTCCTGCATCGTATATTGTGTCCCGTTGGCATTCTGCGCGAGCGCTGCGGGCATGAGGCTGAAGACAGCCATCAACGTCACGAAAGCCTTGAGGCAGGTGGTTTTCACGGCACTGGCAATCCGCTGCATGGTTTTCTCCGTAAAGTCAGGAACGGCCGGGATTGAGCATCCATGGGCCGCTGTCCTGTCCCGTTCCTGGTCGTCACGGGGTTCGGGCTGATTGTCAGCAATTTGAACCGATGATCTTAACAATCGGTTTACCAAATGTGGTGTCTTTATGATCTTCGCCTTGACGCTATGCCCGCGCAATCTTCGCAGGCTAGACAACGCTGGGTAAAAAGATCGCGGAAGGCCGCCTGATCACGCTTATGAGCCGGACGAAGGCTATTGAGGATACGACCATGGGAAAGAACCCGAACCTGACCTTGACCGGTCCTGATCTCGCAGCGCTTCTATGCAGCCGGGTCTGCCATGACATCATCTCTCCGGTCGGCGCCATCAACAACGGTCTCGAACTTCTGGACGAGGGCGGGGCGGATGCCGATGCCATGGACCTGATCCGCACCAGCGCGCTCAATGCCTCGGTGCGGTTGAAGTTCGCCCGGCTGGCATTCGGCGCTTCCGGCTCCGTCGGCGCATCGATTGATACCGGCGAGGCGGAAAAGGCGGCGAAGGATTTCGCCTCGGTCGAGAAAAAGACGGAAGTCACCTGGACCGGGCCGCGCGTCATCATCGCCAAGAACCGCGTCAAGCTGCTGCTCAACCTGTTCCTGATCGCTTACGGCGCCATCCCGCGCGGCGGCTCGATCGAGGTCATCCTGGAAAATCCGGAATATGATGCGGCCTTCAAGCTGATCTGCAGCGGCCGGATGATGCGCGTGCCACCGAAGTTGGTCGAGCTTCTCTCCGGTACGCTTGAAGAAGCTGTCGATGCTCACACGATCCAGCCGTACTACACAGTGTTGCTCGCCGAGGAAGCCGGCATGGAGATCGAGGTCAACTCGACATCGGAGGAAATCGTCTTTTCCGCGAAGATGGTTGCAGCCTGAGCTGAGAGATAAATTGGCTTTTAGTTCCCTCGGTAACTGAATCTTTGCCAAACCGGCATACGTTTGTTGATAGGGAATGAACTCCCGCCTGGTTGTAGACAAGGAGCTAGAGATGCAACGCTTGATGATCGCCGATGATTCAGACGTCGTACGCAAGGTCGGAAAGCGCATACTCTCCGGCCTGAATTTTCTCGTTTCCGAAGCTGCCAACGGCCTCGAAGCCCTCGTGCGGTGCGAAGCGGAACTTCCGAACATCATCATCGTCGATGCGGCACTCGATGGCGCGCTGGACCTGATTGCCAACATCCGCAACCTGCCGAACGGCAAGACCGTGCGCATCTACTATTGCGTCGTCGAGGCGGACCTGAAGAAGATGATGGCTGGCAAGCGCGCCGGTGCCGACGATTTTCTCCTGAAGCCGTTCGACCGCAAGATCCTCACCAGTGTCTTCGGCGCCCTGTCGATCGCTGCCTGATCTCTTCGCTAAAGCTTATAATTCTTGAACGAAGCCGTTGCCCTGAGGGCCGCGGCTTTTTTCGTGCCGAACGGGTAGGGGCTTCTATTCCAGAAACGAAAAAGCCCGCCTTCATTGGCGGGCTTTTACGAAAGTCTCGGCACGATCAGCCGCGGCATCCCTGCATTATGCGGGATGCGGAACACCGCCGGCTGGAATGCCGATCCGGTATCAGGCGCTTTCGGCGAAATCGCCTTCCGGCTCGCGCAGCACATAGCCGCGGCCCCAGACGGTTTCGATGTAGTTTGCACCGCCGGCGGCATTGGCGAGCTTCTTGCGCAGCTTGCAGATGAACACGTCGATGATCTTCAGTTCCGGTTCGTCCATGCCGCCATAGAGGTGGTTGAGGAACATTTCCTTGGTCAGCGTCGTGCCCTTGCGGAGCGAAAGCAGCTCCAGCATCTGGTATTCCTTGCCCGTCAGGTGAACGCGCTGGCCGCCGACTTCGACGGTCTTTGCATCCAGGTTGACGATGAGCTCGCCGGTCGAGATAACCGACTGCGCATGACCCTTGGAACGGCGGACGATCGCATGAATGCGTGCGACCAGTTCGTCCTTATGGAAAGGCTTGGTCATGTAGTCGTCGGCGCCGAAGCCGAGACCGCGAACCTTGTCCTCGATGCCGGCCATGCCGGACAGGATGAGGATAGGTGTCTTGACCTTGGACAGGCGCAGCGTTCTCAAAACTTCATAACCGGACATGTCCGGCAGGTTGAGATCGAGCAGAATGATGTCGTAATCATAGAGCTTGCCGAGATCGACGCCCTCTTCACCAAGATCGGTGGTGTAAACGTTAAAGCTTTCCGACTTGAGCATCAGTTCGATGCTCTGCGCTGTCGCGCTGTCGTCTTCAATCAATAGAACCCGCATAATTGTCCCCTTTTCCGCCGCCGAAAGGTCGTTGTGGCCCCCTTACGCGATACGGATCCAGTCGTTGCCTGATTTGGAGGCTGCCAGCAAATGGTTAACAAATTCTGATTCACTCTGGCAAGGTGTATCGGAAATGTTAAATATTTTTTGCAGTCCTCTGATTTTGCATGTGAATCTAGAATGACATCCTTAATGCACAACGTTAAGAAAATCAGCTATCTGACTCATCTGACTCAATCTATGTCGAACATCAAATTTAGCGTCCGACATTTACTGACCCTTAAATGATCGTCCCTATGATTAACGATGCCCGTAAACGAAAGGTTACCAGCGGTAGGATTTTGTTAAGATCGCTGAATTTTTTTTGTTTCCGACACCGTAAGGTCGGTTAAACGGGCCAAATCCAGTAACCGGGGTCTCGCATCACGGGAGTATTGCGTATGAAGTCACGTGAGAGCCTTGTTCGCCTGAAGGAATTTCAGGTGAAGGAGAAACAGCGTCAGTTGAGCCAGTTGCAACTGATGATGTCCGAATTTGAGCGGATGACCAAGGAATTGGAAAACCAGATCACGTTCGAGGAAAAGAAGTCGGGGATCTCCGATCCCGCGCATTTTGCCTATCCGACCTTTGCCAAGGCTGCCCGGCAGCGGGCCGACAATCTCCAGGTCTCGGTTCGGGAACTGAAGGTGCAGCAGGATGCAGCGGAACTTGCGCTGGAAGAGGTTCAGGCGGAGTTCGCCAAGGCCGCAGCGCTCGAAGAGCGGGACAGCGGCGCTCGTATGCGCGCTTAGGCGCGTTTGAGAATTGCTCAAGGCCAAAAGGCCCTTCTCACGAACTTGTCTCAAGTCCGTGAGAAGGGCCTTGTGCATTTTTGGGATCGTGCCGACTTGTTCTAGGCTTGGATCACATCCTGCCATTCGGGATGGCGCTGGGTCTGGGCGCGCATGAAGGGGCAAAGCGGAATGATCTTCCAGCCGCCTTTTCGGGCTTCCTCGATCGCATGGGCCGCGAGCGCCTGGCCAACGCCCTTGCCGCGCAACGCATCCGGAACGGCGGTATGATCGATGATGATCAGATGCGGGGATGACCTGGAATAGGTCATTTCGCCGGTATGACCCTCGACCGTCGTGCTATAGCGGCCGTGCGATCCATTCTCCGTACTTGAAATATCCATCGCATCTCTCTCTTCAGATTGTTCATGCCAAGCCGTCTCGATGGCTCCGGTGTTTCGTTGCCGGACAGGGAAGGGGCAGGACCCGCACTGTTCGATATCGGGAAAGATGGTATGTAATCCTGCCCGTGCAACAGAAGACATGATTCATGCGCCTCATCACACCGCTTTTCCTGGTGCTTTCCGCATTTTTCCTCGCTCTCGGTCTCGTGCTGCCACTCGTCCGGTTTGAGAAACTCGTCTTTTTCAACGAAACGCCGTCGCTTCTCGGGATCGTGTCCTCACTGTGGGGGCAGGATAATCAGATGCTGGCGATTGTCGTGGCGCTTTTTTCCATCGTCTTCCCATTCGCGAAACTGATCGGCATCGCTTTCGAGGCGACAGTGCCGGCGGACGACGAGAGGGCCAACGGAATGGTTTCCCGCCTTATGCCGATCCTGGGCAAATGGTCGATGATGGATGTGATGCTGGTAGCGCTCGTCATCTTCGCGGCCAAGACCAGCGGAATGGCGCAGGCGTTCACCCAGCCAGGGCTGTGGTTTTATGCGGCATCGGCGGTGCTGACAGGACTTCTGCAGATGCGGTTGCGGCCGCATTGAGTGCGGCCGCGTAAGGTCTTGCAACGAAGGATGGGGCTAGTGGCGGTACTGCTGGATGCGGGTGGTGCGCAGGCCGGCAAGGCCATGGTCGCTGATCGAGGACTGCCAGGACAGGAATTCTTCGACGGTCAGGGTATAGCGTTCACAGGCTTCTTCCAGGCTGAGAAGCCCGCCGCGGACGGCGGCGACGACTTCTGCCTTTCTGCGTATTACCCAGCGGCGGGTATTGGCCGGCGGCAAGTCAGCAATTGTCAGAGGGCTGCCATCGGGTCCGATGACATATTTCACGCGGGGTCGTATCATTTCGGTCATTGGACTCTCTACACATACTCAAGACCATATGGGTTCAACTTACCCTGCCACATTTAACATTTGCCTAAGCGCACGGTAACAATTTGCTAATAAATTTAGAGACTTCGAGGACCTGCGTCGATCGCCAGGTGATTTGCCGCGCCTGCTTGACGGCAAGGCGAGGAGGCGATCAAGATGCTGCGGCGCCCATCGGTAACTCCCTGCTGACATTGTCTTTTTCCCAATTTTGAAGATGATGGAAGAGGTAAGCCGAGCATCTGCATGGGAGCTATGCAAATGTAATGGTTCAATTTGCCTAAAATTATTGCTATAGATGGCTGGTAATTGAGCATAAGCGTCTTTTTTGATGCTCCGGAATGCTCTCGCTGCATCGTTTTATTTCCAACCCCTGGCCTGTTGCTTCGATCGTGCCTCATTGTGGCGCCTTCGGAGTTTTGTCCGTCGTTGGTTTAACTAAGCAGATTCTAAAAAATTCCGGATTGAGAATTTTTTGAGGTGCCGGCGGTGTAGGCCGGCAAGTTGGTGATCAAAATTATGAGAGACCCTGACAAGCTGGCCTTGCGAAGCGAGGCTTATGCTGATTTCCTTTCGGGCATGAACAGTTCCGCAGTCCAGACGGAGTATGAAGTGCTCCACCTGATGCGCCAATGCACGGCGCAGTTCGGCTTCAGTCACTTCATGATCGCGCGCATCCCCTTCGGCGAGCAGCAGCGCTTCGCCGAGCGCCTCGTTTTGAGCAGCTGGTCGTCGGAACTCGTGCGGGAATATGACAGCGCCACGGTTTTCCACTCAAGCGCGCTGATCGAACGGCTGCGCAACACCAAGCTGCCGCTCTTCGGCGAAACCAGGTCCCTGCTCAACCCGGAGGCTCCTGCCGCCCTCGATGCCGTCGAGGCGCTGTTTGCAGGCCAGGCGATGCGCAATACCTTCGCAGCCATGCTGCACACCACCTATGGCGAGGCGTTCGCCATTCTGCTTTCCGGCTCGCGCAGTGAACCCGACAGGGCCGAGACTGCCGATCTCTATCTGACTTTGCTGCAGATATTCGAAACTCTCGAGCGTACTTTCGACGTCGGCGGCTCGGCCCGCGACAAGCTGTCGTCACGCGAGATCGAATGCCTGCGCTGGGCCGCGGCCGGCAAGAGCAGCGACGAGATCGCCATCATCCTCGGCATTTCCGTCTATACTGTCTCCAGCTATTTCAAGACGGCAACTCGCAAACTCGATTCCGTCAACCGCATGCAGGCGATCGCGCGGGCCATGCGGATGAAGCTGATCTGAACGGCCACAAGGGCCGTTTGCCCATGCCCTTGTTCAATTCCCCGCGACTTTCTATATAGCGGCCTTGCGGCACGGTGTGTTTGAACCGGAGCCGCGTCGCTGCGGCGTTGGCCGTTTGCAGGAAACAGGGTATGGTCGCGCAAAAAGTGCCGAAAACCCGCCGATGGACCGGAATGCCGGATTGGATGCCGTGAACAGTCTCGATTTTGATCGCAAGCCCGAAGATACGCGCGTCGTTGTTGCCATGTCCGGCGGCGTCGACAGTTCCGTTGTGGCCGGCATCCTGAAACGCGAGGGTTATGATGTCCTCGGCATCACCCTGCAGCTTTACGATCACGGTGCCGCCGTGCACCGCGCCGGCTCTTGCTGTGCCGGCCAGGATATCGACGATGCACGCCGCGTCTGCGACGTGCTCGGCATTCCGCATTATGTGCTCGACTACGAACAGCGCTTTCGCGAAACGGTGATCAATCCCTTCGCCGAAAGCTACGTGGCCGGAGAAACGCCGATTCCTTGCGTTGCCTGCAACCAGACCGTCAAGTTCGCCGATCTTCTGGCGACCGCGCGCGAGCTCGGCGCCGACGCGCTGGCGACCGGCCATTACATCCGCTCGAAGGCTAATCCGCAGCCTGGCGCGCCTGGCCGCCGCGCGCTGTTTCGCCCGACGGATGCCGACCGCGACCAGAGCTATTTCCTCTTTGCCACCACGCAGGAACAGATCGATTACCTGCGCTTTCCGCTCGGCAGCCTGACCAAGGCCGAAACCCGCGCGCTTGCCGAAGACATGGGGCTGGTCGTCGCCAAGAAGGCCGACAGCCAGGACATCTGTTTCGTGCCGCAGGGAAAATATGCCGATATCATCAACAAGCTGAAGCCGAACGCGTCTCTGGCCGGCGATATCGTCCATCTCGACGGCCGCGTGCTCGGCAGCCATGACGGCATCCTGCATTACACGATCGGCCAGCGCCGCGGTATCGGCGTTGCCACCGGCGAACCGCTCTATGTCGTCCATCTCGACGCCCGCTCGCGCCGCGTCATCGTCGGCCCGAAGGAAGCGCTGGAAACCCGCCGCGTCTACCTGCGCGACGTCAACTGGCTCGGTGACGGCGATATCCATGATGTGGCGGCCGACGGCTTTGCCTGTTTCGCCAAGGTCCGCTCCACCCGCCAGCCGGCACCGGCCATCCTGCGCGCCGATGCCAGCGGCATCTCGGTCGAGCTTCTGGAAGGCGAGGCGGGCGTTGCCCCCGGCCAGGCCTGCGCGCTCTATTCCGGCATCGGCGAAGACGCCCGCGTCTATGGCGGCGGCTTCATCCTGCGCTCGGAACGCGAAGCCGCAGCCGAAGCTGCCCTCAAGGACCTGCTGCAGAGCGTGGCCGCGGCCTGATCCAAAGCTTCATTCCGGCGCCGGGGGTGTTTGTCGCGACCCCGGCTACCCCTTCCGTCCACCATCCCTTGGAAAACTTCCATTTTTTTAAAACGGCTCGGCTTGACACCGGCATGAACCGCACCTTATAAGCCGCCCCACTGACGGCGACGACAGCGGCCAAGGCCTTGTCAAACGTCCCGGCGGCGGGGTAGCTCAGGTGGTTAGAGCAGCGGAATCATAATCCGCGTGTCGGGGGTTCGAGTCCCTCTCCCGCTACCAACAAAACTTCATTTTTTTCTGAGCGGGATACGTCGCTCCATAATTTTATGAGAGCGCGCAATGGCGGTACTGCACCGCTAGCTCAAGCACGCGCTTCACGCGATGAATTTGTAATGACGGCGGCTTTCCATTTTGTTCGGAAACGACCAGTGTCCGGTCCAGATGCTCGATTGCAATCTCGAATTCTAGATCTGAAATCGTGAAATCGTCAGCGAGTGAATGTGCGACAGTCGAAAGCTCGCATGGCATCATATCCTCCCAGGAACTTGCTTACCTAGTGCCTACAGAGGCTAGTGTCCATTTATTAATTGAATGCTAAATTAGTTATTACTTTCTATACGACTATCCTATTATCCCCGTATCCTCACGCTACGCCAAAAGGCGTATTGCGTTGCAGTAATTCAGCAACCGTACAATATCCGTTCAACGATCGTTCGCGGTTGGTTTAGAGAGCCGTAATATTTTGCTTGTCAAGAGAACGGTTGTAAAATGTGAGGCATCAACCTGATGCTCGTGTCCTCTTCGCGGTTGGCGGGTTCTCATCTCGCCAAAGAATTCATTGTTTTCGGGGGAAGAAATATCCGCAGGCCGCACCAACAGCGATACCCATAACGATGCCGGTGGCGGCATTGTCGCGCAGAATGGTTCCAAGAGCGGCGTCCAAACCAATGCCAATTGCGATACCGGGTGTCATAGCGCTGGCTCCGGGATATGGCAGCAATAGGTCCCAAGAGGGCTCGCTGACAGCCGGCAATCCAACATTGCCGGTTGATACGGGCCTGTAGTAGGCATCATAGATGAGCAGAAGCGAAGCCAGGTAAAACGCTGTGAAAAACAAAAGCAGCACATCGCGCGCTGTCATCCTCGTTCATCTGCGCTGTCAACTCATCGACCGGGCTGAGCCTCGATTGCTTATTCACCCAGCAATTCCCTTCGCCAGGTCATCTCATCTATTCTGTCCTGCCGAGTAGGCTTCATTTCGGAATTGCACCGGCGGTTGGTGAATATGCCATATGCGATCGCAGAGCCTATGATGGTGGTGCCAACGAGCAATGCAAACATCCAGGTAGCGTAGTCCATGTCACACCTCCTCCGAGGCATAACTGTTCACAACTGCAAATGTTCCGTGGCGGCGTTCGTTGTCTCGCTTCACCATTCGAAATGCTTGCCGAACAAATCAAACGGACCGGAAAATAGATGATCGCGTTGGCGGCGGTGAAGCCAATCACCGGCCGCGGCGTTCCATTTCCTGTCTGGTCAGCTCTTCAGTCTGCCTCTGCTTTCGCAGCGGCAATCGCCCAACCCTCAAACCACCCCACCCGCCGCCTGAACGAACCGCACATATTTCCCCGCCAGCCCTTCCTGCAGCCGGTCAGCCATCAACAGCGAGATCTGGAAGGCTGAGGTCAGGTCGGGCGTCTGGCCGGTCAGTTCGGCGAGGTAGACGACTTCTGGATCGTATTGGTCCGGGGCCTGCGCGACCTCCTGCAGGAAGGTGCGCAGGGCGAGCCGCGCGTTGGTCATCAGGGCGTTCTGGCGCTGCTGGTCAGAAAGTGGCAGGCTGGTTACGAAGACGTGGGTGTCGATGAAGCGGAGCAGGGCGGAGAAGCGGTCGGCGGTGTCGGGCAGGCCGGCCTGCACGTAGACGCTGGCTTTCGTCGCTTCAAGATTCTGGCCCTTTGCCCAGCGGCCGAGGTCGTAACGATAGATGGTCGAAGGGTCGTGGAGGAATTTTCCGGCAGCGCAGAGCGCAAAGCTCAGCGCCCAGTCGCAATAGCCGCCGCGCGTCGGGTGGGCTTTCGAGAAGAGCGAGAACAGGTTCTTGAACAGGTCCGCGCGGTAGGCGCTGTAATAGAGCCCGTTATTGCCCCTGGCCTTTTCGTTATATTCGAGCAGCCGGCTGCCGGGATCCTCGGCGGTGATCGAAAACCGGTCGGCGCGCTGGACGCCCTTGTCGTTGGTCCAGACGAATGTCTGCGGGCGAACGCCGATCACGTCGTCGGGAAGGTTCGCGAAGTCGAACGGCTCCCTGTCGTCGAGGCCGTAAATCTCGTCGTCATCGCCCATCGGCAGGAGGAAATCGGTTTCGACATGGGAGAGGGCATAGGCCATGTTCTGCAGTGCGTTTTCGCCATCCGGGACCACATAGGTCAGGCGCGGCGAACTGTTTTCGTAGCGGGCGCGTTTCTCCGCATCGCCGGAATTGTCGGAGACGACCAGAAGGCAATCCCTCTTGTCGGCATAGATGAGCGCGGTCTCGATCGCGCCGGCGGAATTTCGCAGGTTGCGATTGCTCGGCATGCAGAGAGTGAGCTGTGTCATCAGGTGTATCCACGAGGATCGGGTCTACCCGATGTAGGCAACTTCGGGTGCGCGAGGCTTGCGTTCCGCGCGTTTCCGCCAGTCCAGCCTTGCACCAGCCGGTTTCGCTAGCAGTAGTCTCTCATCGGATACGGAAACATCGATGTCGGCATCTCTTCCAAAAGCGCTTCGGTGCTACAACGCGAAGGACTATGACGGGGCCTTGAGCATCCTGTCGCCTCAGCGTCGGCAATCCTTCGCACCTGATGAGTTGCTTTTAATCGCGCAGTGTTACGCCAAGACGGAAAAATTCGCCGAGGCGGCGGCGTTTTATATCAAGGCGGCCGATCTGGGCGGCCCGAAGCAGGCGATGCTCCGAGCGCTTGCGGCAAACATGCTGCAGCAGGCCGACGATTCCTTCGCCTCGCTGAATACAGCCCGGCTCGCCGCCAAATCCGGCGAGTTTGATGCCAATGCGGAAGAAACCTACCGGCGTTATCTGCACGAGTTTCTGTGCCTCGATGAAGCCCTGATGGATGACCAGCGGTTTCTGGACCGGCTGAAGGCCGGTGACGAACGCTATCTGGCGGCGGAATTTCCTCATCGCCACATCGGCTGGTGCGCCGACGAAAGCCTGAATGCACGCCAGACGAAGGTTCACGGGGCGGTTGCCTTCACAGACATGTCGAGGGCGGCACGGCGGGCCGTGCCGCATGTCTTCGCGGACAGGATCAGGATCGGCTATCTCTCCGGAGATTTCAGCGATCAGCATGCGACCATGCGCCTGTTGCAGAGCGTGCTCCTCCAGCACGACCGGCAAAAGTTCGATGTCACGCTGTTCTGCTATACCGAAGACGACCTGATCAAGATCGACAGCGGATTGCGGGAGACTTATCCCAACCTGACACGGATCGGGCACCTGTCGGACGAGGATGCAGCCGCTTTAATCCGCGGTTGCGGCATCGATATTCTGGTCGATCTCAAGGGGCACACGAAAGGCGCCCGCGTCGGCCTGGTCAATCATGGTGCGGCACCCATCCAGGTGGCCTATCTCGGTTATCCCGGGACCGGCACGGGTATCGATTGCGACTACATCCTGAGCGATGCGGTCGTGACGCCCGAAACGAGCCGGCCCTTCTACCACGAGAAATTCTGCCTGCTTCCGGACAGCTATCAGGCGAACGACAATGTTCACCGGCCGCTGCTGCCGGCAACCTCGCGCCGGGCGCTCGGCCTGCCCGAGAACCGCATCGTCTTTGCCTCGTTCAACGCCCACCGCAAGATCAAGCCGGCAACGGCCGGGCTCTGGGCGGACATCCTGCGGCGGACGGATGACAGCGTGCTGTGGGTGATGTGTCCCGATCGTTTTGCCCGTGAAAATCTCGTGCGCTGGATGGAGGAGGCGGGCGTTAATCGCGACCGGATCATCTTTGCCGATCCGGTTGCATATCCGGATCATATCGCCCGTCTGCAGGCGGCGGATATCGGGCTTGATACCTTTCCCTGCAACGGCCATACGACAACCTCGGACAAATTATGGGCAGGCCTGCCGGTGCCGACCTACAAAGGCACGCACTTTGCCTCCCGAGTCACCGAGAGCCTGCTGCGCGCGCTCGGCGTCGCCGAACTGGTGGCCGACGGTCCCGAGCGTTACGTGGAGTTGTGTGTGTCTCTGGCAAAAGACGTGGACAGTCTGCTTGCCACGAAAGACAAAATTGCCGCACAACGCTCAGCCGCGTCGCTATTCGATACGACGCGCTTCACCCGTCATCTGGAACACGCATTCGAGTTGATGGTCGATCGCGCCCGCAACGGGCTTGAGCCGGATCATATCGAGGTGCCGGCGATTTCTTGACGGAATGGAAACGGTGAGGGGCGGACCACCGTCCGCCCCTCGATTGCCATTATTACTGCAGGACCTGCACCACCGTATGGGTTCGCGGATCGACGATCACGCGCTGGTTGTTGACGACCGCATAGGCGTAGCGCGGGTCTTCCTGAACGGGAACGAGGACGACGTCCTGCGGGATCGGCTTGCCGACGACGATTGGCTGCTGGATCACGACCGACTGCGGCGCCGGCTGCTGCTGCACATACGTCACCACCTTCTGCGGCGGCGGATCGATGGCGGCACCAGCAATCAGGCCGACGGTGCCGCCGACGGCAGCGCCGACAGGGCCGCCGACGATGGCGCCCGTGACCGCGCCGCCCGCAGCGCCGGTAATGGCGCCGTCTTCTGCAAGGGCAGCTGTGGACATCATGCCGAGAACGGCGGTGGTAAGGATCAGGATCTTGGTTTTCATGGCTCACTCCTTTCGTTTGTCATGGCCATGTGATCGACAATGCGAGAGGGAGAGCGATCGTTCCGAAAAAAGTCATCGCAAATTGTTTCGCGCTGTAACAGGATTTTCGGTTGGTCGTCTGGAATGGCGGGCAGGAGCGGCCGCGACAGAAGAGATTTCGGCCTGTGTTCGCGGCGCGGATTTTAACCCGGCGAGTGGGGCGGACGCGAACCCGAGTGCAACGGTTTTTCTACAGGATCGGCGCCAAAAGGTGGGATACGGTTGCCTTAGCGCGCGACGAAATAAATCACCGCGGCCCAGAACGACACGCCGATGATCACGGCGGCAGTGATGGCCTTTATGCGCAACGTCGGCGAAAACGCACCTTTCGATGCACCGAGTTCCCGGTGATCTTCCGCGAATACCGAATAGGCATCTTTAGGGTGTTCCGTCATGGCACGATCCTTCGCTTGTGTAGAATAAGGATACGGAAACGCTGTTAAGGAAGCGCCGGAAAAAAGGCTAAAATTGTACCGACCGGAAAATCACCGGTTGCATCCTGTGGATCGACCCGAACCCAGGTCGCGACGTGCGGCAACGCTCAGGAATGCAGGATCTTCTCGATCATTGTGGTGGATTCATTGAGGTCGCCGAGCTCGTAGGCGCCTGTTTCTTCCACCTGCCGACAGACGAAGTTGACCTTGGCCTCGTCATAGTCGAGCGCGACAAGCAGGGTTTCGCGCAACCCGATCGCCGTCAGCAGCGTCGGTTCCCGAACGAGCTGACCCTGCTGCCATGAACTCATGCGTACGATGATTGGCATCATTGGTGATTCTCCTTCCGATGCCGAGTCTATCACCAAGTATCGGTGCGTCGTCGATCCCCAATATTGGTGATATGTTTTGCCGGAAGACGGAAAAACTGCTTCGCCGAAACGGTTATGAGGGATTAGTTTCTTGTTTGCGGCAAGGCTATGACTAAGAAGTACAGATGACACCGCCCGATAATGCTCATCCCTCGCTGAGCATTTCCATGCCGCCGGTCAGCCTGTCCATCAGGCTGCGGCGGACGCGGCCGACATCGCGCAGCGGTGGCTCGCCGAACTGGCGGGCATATTCGCGGCTGAACTGCGACTGGCTTTCGTAGCCGACCTGATGGCCTGCCGACCCCGCATCCAGCATGTCCTCCAGCATCAGCCGGCGGGCTTCCTGCAGCCTCAGCTGTTTCTGGTATTGCATCGGGCTCATGGCGGTGATCGCCTTGAAATGATGATGCAGCGAGGAAACGCTCATGCTCACCCGATTGGCCAGCTCCTCGATCTTCAGCGGCAGGGCATAGTGTTCTTTCAGCCAGATGCAGGCCCGGCTCACCTGGTGCGACTGGCTCTCGGTTATCGCCATCTGGCGCAGACGGCCGCTCTGGGGTCCCGTCAAAATCCGGTAGATGATCTCCTGTTCGATAAGCGGCAGCAGAGCCGGGATGTCGCCGGGCCGGTCCAGCAGCCGCAGCAGCCTGATTGCGGCATCTTCGAGTTCGGGCGTCACGGTGCTCACCGCCATGCCGCGGGCGGCCGGGACAGGGGCGCTGTCCTGATGGCCGGCATGTTCCAGCAGACTGGCGATCCGGGCCGTATCGATCTGGAACATCACACTCAGATAGGGTTTCTCCGTCGATGCTTCGACGATCTGGGTGGTGACCGGCAGGTCGATCGAGGTGAGCAGGTAGTCCGTTCCGCCATAGCGGTAGATATCGTCGCCGAGCACCACCTGCTTTGCCCCTTGCGCGATCAGAGCGAGGCTCGGCTTGTAGGAGCCGCATGCCTTTGAGCCAGTCGTCGAGCGCATATGCACACTCAAACCGGGGATAGCGGTTTGATGATCGCCATCTTTCTGGGCGAAACGGGCAATAAGATCAATCAGTTCCTGACTACGCTCAGTTCTTGAATCTGTCATAATCAAAAGTCTTTCCAGTGATTTAGGCTCTATGGTGCAGTCCGGAAGTTAATCTCTTAACTCGCATTTGCAAAACGCCGACGACATCTTTTGCAGGATCGTACAACAATTTTGCAGGATCGCTGTAACGCCTGTTCGCCGCTTTCTGCATAGTACGCTCCGGGGAGAGGCCATTCGTGCTTCCATCGCAATCCCCGCCTCACAGAATAAAGGAGTGACCCATGGCCCTGGCAAGAGGATATGCGGCGACGGATGCGTCGAAACCGCTTGAGCCCTTCACTTTCGAACGGCGCGAACCCCGCGAGGACGACGTCGTCATCAGTATCAAATATTCCGGCATCTGCCATTCGGACATTCACCAGGCCCGCAACGAATGGGGCAACTCGATGTTTCCGATGGTTCCCGGCCACGAGATCGCCGGCATCGTCACGGCCGTCGGCTCGAAGGTCTCGAAGTTCAAGGTCGGCGACCGTGTCGGCGTCGGCTGCTTCGTCGACAGCTGCACCACTTGCGCCAGCCGCGATGTCGATCTCGAACAGTATATGCCCGGCCTCGTCGTGACATACAATGGCGTCGAAGCAGACGGTAAAACGCCGACGCAGGGCGGCTATTCCGATCATATCGTCGTCAAGGAAGGCTATGTCCTTTCCATTCCGGAGAACCTGCCCTTCGAAGCAACGGCACCGCTTCTGTGCGCTGGCATCACGCTCTATTCGCCACTGCGCAACTGGGGCGCCGGTCCCGGCAAGAAGGTCGCGGTCGTCGGCATGGGCGGTCTTGGCCATATGGGCGTCAAGCTTGCTCACGCGATGGGCGCTGATGTCACCGTCCTCAGCCAGTCGCTGTCGAAGAAGGAAGACGGCCTGAAGCTGGGTGCCGATCACTACTACGCCACCAGTGACGCGGAGACCTTCACGACGCTGGCCGGCACGTTTGACCTCATCCTGTGCACCGTCTCGGCGGAAATCGACTGGAACGCCTATCTCGGCCTGCTCAAGGTCGATGGCACGCTCGTGCTGCTCGGCATTCCGGAAAAACCGGTGCCGGTGCATGCCTTCTCGCTCGTCCCGTCGCGCCGCAGCATTGCCGGCTCGATGATCGGCTCGATCAAGGAAACGCAGGAAATGCTCGATTTCTGCGGTGAGCACAACATTGTCTCGGAAATCGAACTGATCCGCATGGATCAGGTCAACGAAGCCTATGAGCGCGTCATCAAGAGCGACGTGCGCTACCGCTTCGTCATCGACATGGCGACCCTGTAAGTCTGAAGGCTCGGGCAGACCGGCACGTTCAAGCGCGCCGGTCTGCCAACGGTTCAAACAGGTTAGTATGCGATTTGCCTACCAAAAACCTGACACCTTTGCAGCGGTGCGATGGGCAAACGTAAGTCTATCGGGCAAAAATTCACCGACGCAAACTGACAATTGTGAAAGTCAGCGAGCAAGCTACACTCAGGCCAGATTTCCTTCAGCGTATTCGGACCGTTAGATGAGCTTGAAAGACGATTTTGTGGATTCCTCGCTCATGCTGCTGAGGCTCCGGCGCATTCAGGCGGAAGTGAGGAAGGGTACGCCGCCGGCGGAATCCTTGAAGATGTTGGCGCGGATGATCAGCGATCAGCAACTTTGCGACCGGATCGAAACGACTTCTCCGCATGAGGACGCCCTCACCTTCGAAGTTCGGCTGGCCTAGAAGACGCGAGAGTGCCTGCTGTCGTCTTCCAAAGGCGATCAGGCGGTTATTTTCTTGGCATTCGTGTTCTGGCTCTTTGAACGCTCGATGGCCATGTCGATCAAGTAAACCAGCAGAGCGTCGTCGTCCAAAAGTGCTGCGCTTCGCGAAGCGTAAAGAAGCTCGGTCACATATCGATCTTTGGGCACAAGTAATCCTCCAGGTGCATCCAATGACACACGCAGTCTGATCTTCGTTTCTTCTTTTACAACTCCAATTTGTTGTCGTTAATTTCTTATATTCGAAAATTGTCATGTGAACACGCAAGTCTTTGCCCGCGCAAATTTTCGAGGTGTCCCATTGCAATCGACGTTAGGTCGTTGCCCGTTCGAATTTTGCGGAAAGGCGGGGGAGGCGACCGTGTTGGGCGGCGTGGTCAGAGGCCGAGAGGTTCCTGGTACTCCTCTCAGCCTTCCGCCAACAGGTTACTTGGCTTCCGTCAGGGTTTCCGTGCCGGAGCCGTCCTTGCCGGTGATGGTCCATTTGCCGTCGAGAGAACCGTCACCATTCACCTGGTAGACGACGAGCCCCAGTGCGTCGCCGAGCACGTAGGCGGCTGCAAACGCGTTGCCGTTGAGCATGCAGACGCCGGACGATTTGACGCCGGCGGTATCCCATTCAATGACGCAGGTCGTCTCGCTGGCCAGCGTGATTTCCGCCGTGCCGGAATAGCTCGACCCATCGAGATTGGTGCCTTCTACCGTATATTTTCCGGCGTTGACGGTTTGCGCATTCGCCGTGGATGCGGCCGCGAGCAAGAGTGCGGCAGCGAATATGATCTTCTTCATGGAACCCCTCAAAAAAATGGCTCGACGATCGAGCGGCGCCGGAGCGTAAGCGGAATCTCGGCGGTTTGGAAGGGGAGGCTGATGTTCCTATCGGCTTGCGTTATGTCGCCGGGCATTACGAAATTGGGGATATTGGCTACCTTCAGAAGATGAGGGCTGGTCGTGGATAAGTTTCTGAAAATAACCGGCATGCTGATGGTCGCGTTACCTGTGTTCTGGATCGTGGCAGCGATCGCTTTCAGCGAACGCCTTGGGGTCGATGGTTTCGTCATGATGGGCGTGCTGCCCATTGCTTTGCTGTGCATTGCTGTGGGCGTGGTGCTGGCAGTGTTCGGGCATATAGCCGGGCGAGCGATGGCGCGCAGGCTTGACGAATGACGACTTCCAACAAAATCGTTACTCTCTTTGCCACTTAAACCAACGGCAATGGGCCGTCGTTCTTGATCTCTTCCATCACCGCATAGGTCCGCGTTTCCTTGACGCCGGGCAGGGTCCAGAGCACTTGGCCGAGGAAGCTGCGGTAGGCGTTCATGTCTTCGAAACGGGTCTTGACCAGATAGTCGAAACCGCCGGCCACCATGTGGCATTCAAGTACGGCGGATGCCTGTTTGACGGCGGCGGCGAATTTGTCGAAGACTTCGGGCGTTGTCTTGTCGAGCATGACCTCGATGAAGACGAGCAGCCCGAAACCCAGCTTGTGCGGATCGAGCCTGGCGCCGAAGCCGGAGACATAGCCTTCCTTCAGCAGGCGCCGCAGCCGCTCGCTGGTTGCGGTCGGCGACAGCCCGATGCGGTCGGCCAGCTCCAGGTTGGTGATCCGGCCATCTGCCTGCAGGATGTTGAGGATCCGCCGGTCGATCTTGTCTATCTCGTGCATCGGCGCGATCCCCTAATCCTTCCGTCCGTGTGCCGGCTCAGGCTGCCAGCCGCATTTCTGCAAGCTTCACCCAGTAGGAAATGCCGTGCGGGATCGCCTGGTCGTTGAAGTCATAGGCCGGATTGTGCAGGCCGGCCGTATCGCCATTGCCGATGAAGATGAAGGCGCCGGGGCGGGCAAGCAGCATGTAGGAGAAATCCTCGCCGCCCATCATCGGATCGAGTTCGCCCGAAACCTGGCTTTCACCGGCAACATTGGCCGCGGCGGCCAGGGCATGCGCGGTTTCCTGGCGATGATTGACGGTGACCGGATAGTTGCGGCCGTAGGACACCCGGATCTTGGCGCCATAGGCGGAGCCGAGGCTTTCGGAAATCTGCTTGATGCGCTGTTCGGCGAGGTCGCGCACTTCCGGCATCAGCGTGCGAACGGTCCCGGCGAGCACGGCCTGTTCGGGAATGATGTTATGGGCAAAGCCGGCATTGAATTTGGTGACCGACACGACGACCGAGGCCAGTGGATCGACGGTGCGCGAGGCGATGGTCTGCAGCGCACCCACGATCTGCGAGCCGATGACGATCGGGTCTATCGTCTTGTGCGGTTGGGCCGCGTGGCCGCCGCGGCCGTCGATGGTGATGGTGAATTCGTCGGTGGAGGCCATGATCGGGCCGGTGCGGGTGCCGAACTGGCCAAGCGGCATGCCCGGCATGTTGTGCATGCCGTAGACTTCTTCGATGGCAAACCGCTCCATCATGCCGTCCTTGACCATCTCGTTGCCGCCGCCGCCGCCTTCTTCGGCAGGCTGGAAGATCACAGCGACCGCTCCCTTGAAGTTGCGCGTTTCGGCGAGGTATTTCGCCGCACCCAGAAGCATGGCGGTGTGGCCGTCATGGCCGCAGGCGTGCATCTTGCCTGATGTCGTCGAGGCCCAGGGCTTGCCGCTGGTCTCGGTCATCGGCAGGGCGTCCATGTCGGCGCGCAGGCCGATGGTACGGCCTTCGCCCAGATTGCCCCTGATCAGGCCGACGACGCCGGTGCGGCCAAGCCCGGTCACGATTTCGTCAACGCCGAATTCCCTCAGTTTATTTTCGACGAAAGCTGCCGTATTTTCCACGGCGAACAGGAGTTCCGGCTTCGTATGAAGGTGGCGCCGCCATTCGGTGACTTCGTTCTGGAGCTCTGCTGCGCGGTTCAGAATAGGCATTTTTGCTTCCTGTTGGTCCATTGCGGGGCATGGGGACGGGATTTTTGGTATCGACGCTGAAGAATGGTCTTTGCCATCACCTCGCCATATAGGTTAAATAGCCGGACGATACGAGGCAATTCCCGAAATTTCGAGGTTTGATTGTGGTGACAACTGGAATTTTCAACAGCGGTACGGCGAAGCTGGTGGCAGTCCTTGCGGGCGCCTGCGCTTCGGTTCTGGCGGCTACTCTCCCCAGCACCGCCAATCCGCAACTGGTTGTCGACGTCAATTCGCTGAAGGTCTATGAGCAGCGGGAAATCTATCAGAAGTGGTATCCGGCCTCGCTCACCAAGCTGATGACGGCCTATACGACCTTCCGCGCGTTGAAGTCCGGGCAACTGACACTTGAATCGCCTGTGGTGATGACGAAGAACGCTGCCGGAGAGCCGCCGAGCAAGATGTTCTACAAGCCCGGCCAGGCGCTGACGCTCGACAGCGCGCTGAAGATGATGCTGATCAAGTCTGCCAACGACATCGCGGTCGCGATCGGCGAAACCGTTGCCGGCTCCGAGTCCGCCTTCGTCAACCAGATGAACGTCGAGGCCCAGCGGATCGGCATGTCCTCCTCGCATTTCATCAATCCCAATGGCCTGCCGGGCGCCGGGCAGTACACGACGGCGCGCGATCTTGCCGTGCTAGCGGTCACCATCAAGCGCGAGTTTCCGCAATATGCGCCCTATTTCGCCTATGAAGGCTTCACCACCGGCAAGAAGAATTATCCCAATCTCAACATGCTGATCGGCCGTTTCGACGGTGCTGACGGCATGAAAACCGGCTTCATCTGCGCCTCCGGCTTCAACCAGGTGTCATCAGCGACGCGCAACGGCAAAGCCGTCGTCTCCGTCGTGCTAGGCGCCGACAGCCTTGGCGGCCGGGCGGATGAATCGGCACGGCTGCTGCAACTCGGTCTGACATCGAGCGGCGCCGGCAAGCCCGGCCTCGGCCAGATCGCACCTTATGGCGAGACCCGCGATATGGTCGCCGATGTCAGCAAGGAAATCTGCAATCCGAAGGCGGCCAAGATCCGCTCGGAAAACCGCGACGAAGTCGGCCGCCAGAAACTGCAGTCGCCCTATATCCACGAAATCAACCGGCCGCTGAACCTCGTTGCTGCAGGCCTCATTGCCGGCAGCGACGCAAAGGCGGCAGATGCGAAGGGCCAAGTGGCCGAAGGCGATGTCGCCAATGTGCCTATCCCGGTTCCTCGCCCCGTTTTCTGACCTCCCGCATCCCGATCGGATAAACCATGAGCCCAGTTCTCAACGCCGTGCCGGTGTCGATCCTCACCGGCTTCCTCGGTGCGGGAAAGACCTCGCTGCTCAATCGGCTACTGAAAGATCCTGATCTCACCGATACCGCCGTGATCATCAATGAATTCGGCGATGTCTCGTTGGATCATCTCCTTGTCGAGGCGTCGAGCGACGGCATCATCGAGCTGTCCGACGGCTGCCTCTGCTGCACGGTGCGCGGCGAGCTGGTCGATACGCTGGCTGATCTCATGGACCGGATGCAGACGGGCAAGATCAGGCCGCTGAAGCGCGTCGTCATCGAGACCACCGGCCTTGCCGATCCGGCGCCGGTGCTGCAGTCGGTGCTGGGCAATCCGGTCATCGCCCAGAGCTACAGGCTCGATGGCGTCGTCACCGTCGTCGATGCGGTCAACGGGCTTTCGACACTCAACAATCACGAGGAAGCGGTCAAGCAGGTTGCCATGGCCGACCGGCTGGTGATCAGCAAGGTTTCGCTGGTAACGCCGGATGCGGTCATCTCCCTGAAAGCCAGACTGCGCGAGCTTAATCCACGTGCAGCCATGATCGACGGCGACCTGCCGGAGGCCGGCAAGGCGGAACTCTTCCACTGTGGGCTCTACGACCCGGCGAGCAAGATCGCCGATGTTGGCCGCTGGCTTCAGGACGAGGCTGCTGCGGATCACGATCATCACCACGTTCACGACGGCCATCAGCACGATGATCACCACCATGATGAACACTGTGACCATGACCACCATGATCACGGACACCACCATCATGACGAAAATCGGCACGGCGCGGATATCCGCTCCTTCAGCATCGTCCATGACCGGCCGATCGACCCGATGGCACTGGAGATGTTCATCGACCTGTTGCGCTCCGCCCATGGCGAAAAGCTCTTGAGGATGAAGGCGATCGTCTCCATGTCCGACAATCCGGACCGACCGCTGATCCTGCACGGCGTGCAGACCGTGTTCCACGCGCCGCAGCGCATGGCCGCCTGGCCGGATCTATCCGACCGGCGAACCCGCATGGTGCTGATCACCAAGGATCTGCCGGAAGCCTTCGTGCGCGATCTCTTCGACGCCTTTACCGGCAAGCCGAGCATCGATCGTCCGGATCGGCAGGCGCTGGAGGACAATCCCTTGGCTGTTCCCGGGCTCAGAATGTAGCTTCACCGGCAGGGGCTGGCATGTTTCTCGAGACGAGCGAAGTCATCGGCAACATGCGGGCGCCGGCTTATCGGCCCAGCAGTCCAGCTTCGTGGGGTCTCGGTACCTCGCTCGGCTTCCATGTTCTGATCGGGCTTGCTCTCCTGCTTGTCGTAGCACCGCGCCGGCAGGTCCCTCCGATGGAGGACAGCGTCACTGTCGATGTTCTGACATCGCAACAGTTCGAAGCCGCGAGAAAACCTGCGGTTGCTGAAAACCGTGCGGAGCCATTGATCGATGGATTGTCCAAGCCATCGACCGAAAATCCTGTGCCTGAGTTTGCCCGACTTCCAACGGACCAACCGCGCCCGGAAGCTGGCGGCATGATCCGGGTGACACGTCTTTTGTCGGCAAAAGTGCTGGCGGATCCGCGCAGTGCCAAGGCGCGCAAGACGCTGCAGGAACTGGCATCCTCGGAGCGCATCGTCCAGCTCTGCAACATCGAGGCGATGGAGCAGGTCCATAACTGGAAATCCGCATTCAAGCCGGATTTTCTAGTGGCCTATGCGATGGCCGATACCAAGCTGTCCGGCGAAAAGCTGCAGGCTGACGGCGGCGCATTTCGCAGCAAGCGCCGCTGGTACAATATCGGTTTCAGCTGCGAGGTTACGCCGGATCTGACGCAGGTTGTCTCGTTCGCCTTTGTTGTGGGCAGCGAGATTCCGAAAAGCAACTGGCAAGATCACAATCTGTCGGCGGACGATGGTCCCGCCGATTAAAGCAGATAGTTGCTGCGAAAAGGTCAACCGCTGCAGGCGGCGGCTCTGGCCAGAAAAAAGGCCCTCTCGCGTTCGTTGCGGGTGAGTTCCGCCGCCCGCTCGA
The DNA here is from genome assembly GCA_900471525.1 of Hyphomicrobiales bacterium. Taxonomy (GTDB): domain Bacteria; phylum Pseudomonadota; class Alphaproteobacteria; order Rhizobiales; family Rhizobiaceae; genus Pararhizobium. Next base: position 47,456 of record UCEZ01000061.1, read on the forward strand.
ATTCGATCCTGGCCTCCGTCAACCGCCCAGCCCGAAAAAGGAAATCCCCCTTAGCTGCAGGCAGGGGCGCGTAGTTGCGCAATATCGCGCCCTGTTCGATCTCGTCCAGAAGCGTCAGGCCTGCCTCAGGGCCGAAGGCCATGCTGTGGGCGATGGCGCGGTTGAGTTCGACCACCGGCGACGGCATGACCTCGCATAGCGTGTCGTAAAGCCCTGCCATCCTCTTCCAGTCCGTGTCCTCGGCCTTGCGTGCCCTTGCATGGCAGGCGGCAAGTGCTGCCTGCAGCGCGTAAGGGCCGTTGGCGCCGCCCAAGGCCTCGGCGCGCTCAAGAGCGGCAAGCCCCCGGCGGATCAGGAGCTGGTCCCAACGGGCCCGGTTCTGTTCGGTCAGCAGTATCGGCGAACCGTCCGGGGCCACGCGGGCATGGAGACGCGAGGCCTGGATTTCCATCAGCGCGAGGAGGCCGAGAACTTCGGGTTCCTCGGGCAGCAGGCCGGCGAGGATACGGCCCAGTCGCTGCGCCTCGGCACACAAGGCGGGCCGGATCAGGTCCTCTCCGGCGGTGGCCGAATAGCCCTCGTTGAAGATCAGGTAGATGACTTCAAGAACCGAGGCGAGGCGTTCCCTTCGCTCAGGCCCACGTGGGACCGCATAGGTGAGGCCTGCATTGCCGAGCGTCTTCTTGGCCCGAACAATGCGCTGGGCGACGGTTGCCTCATTCGAGAGGAAAGCGCGGGCAATCTCGTCCGTCGTCAATCCACCGATCAGGCGAAGGGTAAGGGCTGCGCGGGCTTCCGGCGACAATATCGGGTGGCAGGCGGTAAAAATGAGGCCGAGCAATTCGTCGCCAAGGTCGTCGTCCAGTGCCGCCTCGACATCCTCGACGCTGGTATCACGCTCATCCTCCAGATCCCGACCGATCTCGGCATGTTTGCGCGCCAGCATCTTTTTGCGGCGAAACCCGTCGATGGCCCGGCGCTTGGCCGCAGCCATCAGCCAGGCACCGGGGTTTTTCGGAACCCCGGTCTTCGGCCATTCGGACAGGGCGGTCACCAGCGCGTCCTGCGCCAGCTCCTCGGCAAGGGTCACGTCGCGCACCATTCGTGCCAGGCCCCCGATGAGCCTAGCCTGTTCGATCCGGAAAACCGTCTCGATCGCTTGATGGGTTTCGGTTGCCGCCATGCCTCCCGCTTAAGCGAGGAGCAAGGGCTACGTCAAGCAGCAGCGGCAGCTGGCGACAAAGGGTCGGCTTTAGCGGTTGGCGGTCTTTTCGCGCAGTCGCTCTTCCTGTTCCGCGATCTCCGGCGTCACGGCATCGCCGAAGTCGGCTATCTCGAAGACCTGACGGATTTCGAGCTCGCTCGGCCCCGGCATCGGGTTGGGGCAGCGCTTTGCCCACTCGACGGCCTCGGCCATGTCCTTGACCTCCCACAGCCAGAAGCCAGCGATCAGCTCGCGAGTCTCGGCGAACGGGCCATCGATGACGGTGCGGCCGGGGCCGTCGAACGCGATCCGCTTGCCCTTGACCGACGGATGCAGGCCTTCGCCGGCCATCATGATGCCGGCGTTGACCAGCTCTTCGTTGTATTTGCCCATGGCTTCCAGAAGCTCGGTCGATGGCATGATGCCTGCTTCACTGTCCTTCGTCGCCTTTACGATAACCATTACACGCATCGTCTTCTCCTCTGATTTATGGAAGCCAGACTGGCCTTCCTGATCATACGACGAACGAGCCTTCGCGCGATCGACAGCCCGGCGAAACTTTTTGCAAAAAAAGATTTAGGTCACGATCAGCAAGCAGAACAGGGTCATGGCGGTGAAAGTCAGGTGACAGGAACGGGTTGGTGCGACGATCACAATCGAACCCAGCGTAGCTATCCGACATGCAAGCGCGGGCCTCATGCCCTCTTGCGGATCACGAACCTATGCCCGCCGGCCAGCGCCTCGGATTGCTCCAGGCTGTGGCCGTCTTCGTTGCAGAAGTGTGGGATGTCGATAATGGCCAGCGGGTCGGTCGTTTCGACCGTGATCAGCGCGCCGGGGGCGAGGGTCCGCATGCGCTTGCGGGTCTTCAGGACCGGCAGGGGGCATTTCAGCCCCTTGAGATCATAGATCAGGCCATTGGTCTCAGGCATCAATTGCCCCAGATTTTCCAGAACGGGCGCTTCTTCGGCTGCTGTTCGGCAGTAATCTGAACTGTCTCCGGCGCCGCCTCGGTCGCAGCCGTTGCTTGCGCTGCTGCTTCAGCAGGCTTTTTCGCCGTTTCGGCGGCGGCGCGCTGAGCGCTATCCGCGACTGGTTTTTGCCCGGCAGGTTGCTGAATTGCGGTGTCGGTGGGCGTTACGGCCACGGGCTGATGGTTCCGAGCATCGTCGCTGCCCTTGGCAAATAGGCTTCCCCAGAAACCCTTCCTGGCAGGTGCCGGATCGACATTCTGCTCAGCCACGGATGCAGTTTCGGGTATGGCGGCCACTTGTCTCGCCGCCTCGACCGGCTTCTGTGCCGTTTCTGCGCCAGCGGCGTGCGCAGTGGCGACTGTAGCCGGTCGCTGGACGGTATCAGCAGGCGCTACGGCAGCCGGCTCCAGCTGTTGTGCATCATCGCCGCTTTTGGAGAACAGGCTTCCCCAGAAACCCTTCTTGGCAGTTGTCTGTTCGACCGAGGCCGTTTCCACGGGTTTTGGCAGGGGATTTTCCACCGGGACCGGCACGCTTTTGCCGTTGCGCGTGGACTTTTCAAGTTCGGCCTTCTGGATCTCGATCGCCTTCTTGGCTTCTTCCAGCTCGGCGCGGCGGGCTTCCTGCTTTTGGAGATCGGCGACCTTCATCAGCTTGCCGGCATCGAGCGAAGTCCCGGTCGGCGCATAGGCCAGTTCCTTGCCGACGCGCTGCTTGGCAACGATCGCCTTGCGCTCGGCCTCAGTGGGTTCGTACCAGACCATGCCGTCGAGCTTCTTGATCGCCTGGGCGTATTCCTCATTGTATTTCTTGTTGTAGGCCGCGAGTGCTCCCTGCATGACCGCAGGAGTCGACATCGCCGGGCATTGGCCGGTCGGGCTGAACTTGCCGTCCGTCTGCTGGTTGAAGACGTACTTCTTCTCGCAGATGTTCACTTCAGGCGGACGCTTGGTGATCTCGAACTGGTCGTAGCCGGGCTTCAGCATGTTCCAGAAGTCGATGTTGGGGCTGTTGCGGTGACGCGCCATGTTTTCCGCCGTCATGCGGAAGGGCAGGGCCTGCAGCTGGATCGCCTGCTGGCCACCCTTGTAGGCGTCACGAGAAAGCGCGAAGATTTCCTGCATCTGCTCGTCGGTCATCGAGTAGCAGCCGGACGACGAGCAGGCGCCGTGGATCATCAGGTTCGAGCCGTAGCGGCCGTTGGCCTGGTCGAAGCGATTGGGATAGCCGGTGTTGATCGCCAGATAATAGCTGGAGTTCGGGTTCATCTGGCCCGGCGAGATCGGATAGAAGCCTTCCGGTGCCTGCCGATCGCCTTCCTTCACCTTGGGGCCGAGTTTGCCCGACCAGGCGCAGATCTTGTACTGGCGCAGCATCTCGAAGCGATTGGAAGCGTTGGCCTTCCAGACCTCGAGCACGCCTTCCTCTTTGAAGATGCGCAGCATGATCGGCGATTCCTTCGCCATGCTCATCGCCTGCATCTTCTGGACGATCTTGCCGGAAAGCTGGTAGTTGACCTTGCTGGAGACCTTCTTGAGGTCGACATCGACCGTATCCATCGCCTCATTGGCGGTGCAGCCGGCAAGCAGCACGGCGACGGCGGCGGTGGCAACAAGATGTGTCAAACGCATCGGCAAAGGCCCATTGAGAAAATTACTAAGCGTGACGCTCCCATGCAGGCGGACCACAGGGAATCAATACGTCGTTATACTTCACAAAATCTTAACCTTGCAGGCCCGCCTTACGCCAACCGTTCCTGAGCGCAGGAATATGGCCAAGGTTGGACCGAGCGTTCCGTTTATCTTGCAAACCCGATCGATTCCAGCAAATGTGATTAAAGCTGGCGCCCGATGGCCAGATATTTCTGCCGCCGATCAGAGCGCAACTGGTCGCCGGTGCGGCCGGACAGTTCCTTCAGCGCGTCGGCGATCACGGTGCCGGTCTTCTCGATCACGGCATCCGGATCGCGGTGGGCACCGCCCACCGGCTCGCCGATGATGCCGTCGATGATCCCCAGCGACTTCAGGTCTTCGGCGGTGATCTTCATGTTGGTCGCCGCTTCCTTGGCGCGGGTCGAGTCGCGCCAGAGGATGGAGGCAGCGCCTTCCGGCGAGATCACGCTGTAGATCGAATGCTCGAGCATGTAGACGCGGTTGCCGGTTGCGATCGCGATCGCGCCGCCCGAACCGCCTTCGCCGACGACGACGGAGACGATCGGGACCCGCATGTTAAGGCACATTTCCGTCGAGCGGGCGATGGCTTCCGCCTGGCCGCGTTCCTCGGCGCCGATGCCGGGATAGGCGCCCGCAGTGTCGATCAGCGTGATCAGCGGTAGGCCGAAGCGGTCGGCCATCTCCATGACGCGGATCGCCTTGCGGTAGCCTTCGGGACGGGCGCTGCCGAAATTGTGCTTGATGCGCGACTTGGTGTCGTTGCCCTTTTCCTGGCCGATGACGGCGACGGGCGTGCCGCGGAAGCGTGCGAGACCGGCCTGGATCGCCTCGTCATTGGCAAACTTGCGGTCGCCGGCGAGCGGGGTGAATTCGGTGAACAGGCTGGCGGCATATTCCTGGAAGTGCGGGCGCTGCGGATGGCGCGCGACCTGGGTCTTCTGCCAGGGGTTCAGCTTGGAATAGATTTCGGCCATCGCTTCGCGGGCGCGCACTTCAAGGCGCTCGACTTCGTCTGCCGTGTCGATGCTCTCATCTTCGCTGGCAATCTTCTTCAGCTCGTGAATCTTGCCTTCGAGATCGGAGATGGGTTTTTCGAAATCGAGATAATTGTGCATGTGATGCGTTTCCGATCATATTGCGCTAGCGGCCTCGGACACGATCCCGGTCGTTCCAGCCAAGTGTTCTGGCGCTCCTAATCCTGTTTTTTCGCCTGTTTGGCAAGGGGGTGATGGTTCTGGACCAACTGATGCAGCCGTTCTTCGAGCACATGCGTGTAGATTTGTGTCGTTGAAATGTCCGAATGTCCGAGAAGTTCCTGTACGGCGCGCAAGTCCGCGCCATTGGCCAGCAGATGGCTGGCAAAGGCATGGCGCAGCACATGCGGCGAGATCGCCGCCACCCGGATGCCGGCACGTGCTGCCAGATCCTTGAGGTCGCGGGCGAAAACCTGTCGGGGCAGGTAGCCGGCTTTCCCTGAAGAGGGAAAAAGCCACGGGCTTTCCGGTATCGGCGTTTTTTGCGCGGCATTGTCGCTCGCCATCGCAACGCCATAGGCCTGCATGGCCCGGATCGCCGAATGCGACAGCGGCACCATCCGCTCCTTGTTGCCCTTGCCGCGAACCACCAGAAAGCGGCCGTTCTGGACAAGCACGGAGGCGGGCAGGGAGACGAGTTCGCTCACCCGCATGCCGGTGGCGTAGAGCAGTTCGATCAGCGCGTGCATGCGCAGCCGGACAACGACGTCGCCGTCGCTTTTCGCGGCTTCCTGCTCCGCCTGGCCAATCAGCCGGGAAACGTCGTCGATGCTGAGCACCTTCGGTAGCGAACGGGCCTTCTTCGGCGCATCCAGAATGCCGGTCGGGTCGTCGGTGCGCAGCCCCTCGGCATAGAGGAACTTGAAGAACTGGCGCAGTGCCGACAGCCGGCGCGCCTGCGACGAGGCCTTGAAGCCCTGCTGCGCCAGATGCGAGAGATAGGCGCGAAGATCGTCCGAGGTCGCCGCCGTCGGCTTGACGCCGCGCTGCTTGAGAAAGGAATAAGCGTCCTCCAGATCGCGCTCATAGGAAAGCAACGTGTTGTTGGCGGCGCCGCGTTCGGCGCTCATCATCTCCAGGAAAGATTCCATATGGGCGGCGGAAAGATCGGTCATTGCGGCGTGTTGATCCGCTCGGAGGGGATGCGGATGGTGACGTCGCGCTCCACCGGATTGACGAAGGTCACCAGTGCCACCATGGTTCCGTAAATCACTCCGGCGATCATGGCGCAGATGAACAGGAACCGGAACAGGGTGGGCATTTTCAACTCCTTGACTTGCCGTCTATATGAACATGCCTGTTTCCAAGTGCAAGAACCGCGCGGCACTGCCGGTTTCGCGGCGTCATGTATGCCGCCATGTCTTGACGCTTCCCGCCGATTTGTCGATACCGGAGCGGAATGGGGAAATTGAACTGCATGACCGACGTGATCGAACCGGTTTCCGAAGCGCTGATCGAGCAGGCGAAGGCCGCGCTCGGGCGACGAAACCTCGTCTTCGTCGGTCTGATGGGGGCCGGCAAATCGGCGATCGGCCGGATAACCGCCGCAGCCCTCGGCGTCCCCTTCATCGATTCCGACCATGAGATCGAACGTGTCTCGCGCATGACGATCAGCGAGCTCTTCGCGGCCTATGGCGAAGAGGAATTCCGCTCGCTCGAGGCCCGTGTGATCAAGCGGCTGCTGCAATCCGGCCCGCGCGTCGTCTCCACCGGCGGTGGCGCCTATATCAATGAGCGGACGCGCAAGCATATCAAGAAGCATGGCCTGTCGGTCTGGCTCAACGCCGAACTCGACGTTTTGTGGGAGCGTGTCAACAAGCGCGATAGCCGGCCGCTGCTGAAGACCGAAAACCCGAAGCAGACGCTCGAAAACCTGATGCACGCCCGCTACCCGATCTATGCCGGGGCGGACCTGACGGTGCTCTCCCGCGATGTCAAAAAGGAGGTGATGGTGGAAGAGGTTCTTGCCGCTCTCGCCACGATCCCGAAGAAGTGAAGCCATGACCAGTGCCAGCCCATCCGCCGCTCGAAAAACCGTCCGCGTCAACCTTGGCGACCGCTCCTACGATATTCTCATCGGCCCCGGCCTGATCGCGACCGCCGCTAGCGAAATCGCCGGACGGCTGAAGGGCCGCCGGATGGCGGTCATTACCGACGAGCATGTCGCGCCGCTCTATCTGGAGCCGCTGATGGCGAGCCTTAAGGAAAAGGGCATCGATGCCGTTTCGCTCGTCCTGCCGGCGGGCGAAAAGACCAAGAGCTTCGAACACCTGATCCCCGTCTGCGAGGCGATCCTTGGCGCGCGGATCGAACGCAACGATGCGGTCATCGCGCTCGGCGGCGGTGTCATCGGCGATCTCACCGGTTTTGCCGCCGGCATCGCCCGGCGCGGTTCGCGCTTCATCCAGATACCGACATCGCTTCTCGCCCAGGTGGATTCGTCCGTGGGTGGCAAGACCGGCATCAACTCGCCGCACGGCAAGAACCTGATCGGCGTCTTTCATCAGCCGGACCTGGTGCTTGCCGATACCGACGTGCTTGACACGCTCAGCCCGCGCGAATTCAAGGCCGGTTATGCGGAAGTTGCCAAATACGGCCTGATCGACAAACCTGATTTCTTCGCATGGCTGGAAAAGAACTGGCAGGCGGTGTTCGCCGGCGGCGAAGCCCGAATCGAGGCGATCGCCATCAGCTGCCAGGCCAAGGCCGATGTCGTGGCTGCCGACGAGCGCGAGAACGGTCTGCGTGCGCTTCTCAATCTCGGCCACACATTCGGTCATGCGCTGGAAGCGGCGACACAGTATGATGGCACGCGGCTCGTGCATGGCGAGGGGGTGGCAATCGGCATGGTGCTGGCACATCAGTTCTCCGCACGCATGAATCTTGCAAGCCCGGATGACGCCGGACGTGTCGAAGCCCATCTGAAGGCCGTCGGACTGCCGACCCGTATGAATGACATTCCGGGTGCGTTGCCGCCTGCGGAAAAGCTCATGGATGCCATTGCCCAGGACAAGAAAGTGAAGGGTGGCAAGCTGACCTTCATCCTGACGCGCGGCATCGGTCAATCGTTCGTTGCGGACGATGTGCCTGCCAACGAGGTGTTGCGGTTTCTTGAGGAAAAACATCCCGGATGAGCAACGAGACATTCACGGTTTTCCTGACGGATTACGGCCCGGGCATCCTGATCATTCTCGCGATGATCCTGCTGTCAGCCTTCTTTTCGGGTTCGGAGACCGCGCTCACCGCTGCGTCACGGGCACGCATGCACACACTGGAGAACAATGGCGACGAGCGGGCCGGCCTCGTCAACCGGCTGATCGAGCGGCGCGACCGGTTGATCGGTGTACTATTGATCGGCAACAACCTTGCCAACATTCTGTCGTCCTCCATCGCCACCAGCCTCTTCCTGCATTTCTTTGGCGCGTCCGGCGTTGCTTATGCGACGCTCGCCATGACGGTCATACTGGTTATCTTCGCCGAAGTGCTGCCCAAGAGCTGGGCGATCGCGTCACCGGACCGGTTTGCGCTGGCGGTCGCGCGGGTGGTCAATGTCGTTGTTATGGTGGTCGGCCCGATCTCGAGTCTGGTGAACTGGATCGTGCGGCGCATCCTCGGCCTGTTCGGTATCAACCTGTCGTCCGAAATGCCGATGCTGACGGCGCATGAAGAATTGCGCGGTGCGGTCGACTTCCTCCACCGCGAGGGCTCCGTCATCAAGGCCGATCGCGACCGGCTCGGCGGTGTGCTCGATCTCGGCGAGCTCGAAGTCTCCGACATCATGATCCACCGCACCTCGATGCGCGGCATCAATGCTGACGACGCGCCGGAAGTCGCCGTTCGCGCGGTTCTCGAAAGCCCGTATACCCGCATGCCGGTCTGGCGCGGATCGACCGACAACATCATCGGCGTCGTCCATGCCAAGGACCTCCTGCGCGCGCTCGCCGAGCCGGATGTCGAGCCGGAAAATCTCGATATCATTCGTATCTCCCAAAAGCCCTGGTTCGTGCCCGAGACGACCAACCTGAAGGAGCAATTGAACGCCTTTCTGCGCCGCAAAGCACACTTTGCCATCGTCGTTGACGAATATGGCGAGGTTCAGGGGCTGGTGACGCTGGAGGATATTCTGGAGGAGATCGTCGGCGATATCTCCGACGAGCATGATCTGGAAATCCAGGGCGTACGCCAGGAGGCAGACGGCTCGATCGTCGTCGATGGCAGCGTGCCGATCCGCGACCTTAACAGGGCGCTGGACTGGAACCTGCCGGACGAGGAGGCGACGACGGTGGCCGGCCTCGTCATTCACGAATCAAAGACCATTCCCGAAGAGCGGCAGGCATTCACCTTTTACGGAAAGCGCTTCATTGTGATGAAGCGGGTGAAGAACCGTATCACGCGGCTGAGGATCAGGCCGGCGGACGATGCGGCGATGCCTCCGCTCCCGATCAAGAGCGAAGGCATTGAATAAGGCCCGGGCACGAGTTGTTTAAGTCTTAGCGGCCGAGGAGTCCTCCGAGAGCTCCGCCGATCAGGCCGCCGGCGAAGGCTGCTCCCGCCGGGTCCATGCCACCGCTGTTTCTACGTTCGACACGGCCTTCGAGCGTTGCGCCATCGTGCTGTCTTCTAACGCGTTGTCCAGCAACTTTCTGCTTCTGACGAGCCGGGGCCTGCGCCTTGCGAACGGCGATGGCAGCTTTCTGTGCCTCATACTGGGCGCGGATCTGCGGCATCATCGGGTCGGTCTGAACGACAAGGAACATGTGCTGCTGCTGCGTCAGGTAGGTTGTTTCAACCATGCCGTTCTGCCGCTGCCATGCACCGATCGCAGTCCGTGACTTGGTGCCAAGCGCACCATCTGCGCCGCCGGTGACGTGGCCGAGCGCGCCGAGCCGCAATTGCAGATCGATCCGGCCGTCCTTGTCGAGGTTCAGGGCGGTTTCCGTTTCCAGAGTTCCGACGCTGAGCTTGACGTCATCGGGCATGGCGACGGCGGTGCGAACCTGTGATGCCGAGGCGGTTGTCTCACCAGCGGGAGCAATTGAGGCAACTTCGGTGGTCGCCGTAGCCTTCAGCTGATCGAGATTGAGCTTGGCAAGCGTGGCAAAATTGCCGTTCGGATATTGCTGCAGGTAAAGCTCGTAGTGCGCGACGGTATTACGCTTGGAGGCTTCTTCCCACAATTTCTGCTCGACGGTCCAGTTGACTTCGTTCGCATTGCCCGAAGTTGCTTCACCCGCAGGCTGCACTTGTGTCGGGACGGCCACCGCGGTCTGCGCTGCAGGCTCTCCGCCGATGAACACTTCACGGGAAAGCGAGGCATTGTGCCAGGGGTGCTGCGCACCGCCTGTTGCTTCTGCTACGTCGGCGCGGACCCGCGTCAGGGCGCTCTGGATTTCAAGGCCCGGCGTTGTGATATGCCGTGCAAGTGCGGCCGTATATGGGCTGTTGATGCCCTTGCCGTCATAGGCCACTGCACCGGGGTCGGTCGCATAGGCGATCAGCAATCCACCGGAGCCCGGCGTCTGGCTGTTGGCCTGGACCGGAGCCAGTCCCACGCCCATCGAGGCGGAGCGGCTGGCGGGCATCGCCTTTGCCAGCGAGCGGGCCAGCGGATTGTCGCGGCAGGCGTCGAGGATGATGATGCTGACCGCCGGGTCCGGCGGCAGGGCCGCGAGAAATTTTTCGGCCGGAACTGTGCGCGTCTGCAGCTGTGCCGCCTTTTCCAGCTGCGCGTCGATCGGTACGAGGTAATTGCGCCCGTCGACCTGCAGGCCGTGGCCGGCATAGTAGACAACCGCAACATCCGCGTCATAGGCGATCTCGGTGAATTGATCGACCAGGGCGCTCATCGCCGTCTTGTCGAGATCTTCCCCTTCGATCACCGTGAAGCCAGCCGTGCGGAATGTTTCCGCCATCAGCTTGGCGTCGTTTTTCGGGTTGGGCAATTCGACTGCGTGCTTGTAAGCACTGTTGCCCATCACCAGCGCAACTTTTTTGCCGGACGGCGTTGATGCCGATACCGGACCGAATGATAGAAACGCGGCGATGAACACCGCGACAAGCCCAAACCTCCTGAGCATCGTCCCAACCTCGAAAAACAAGGCTCCGCCGGACAACCTTGAACCGGCTCCGCCTATGATGAAAATTTTCTGTATGTTGTAATAATGAACGGATCGTTCGATCCGATTATTCTATATATTCATCTACAATTGTAGATGCCGGCCACAGTCTAGTCAATTCAACAGGAGCTAGACCCTTTGATCTAAGCTCGTTGCTGCAAATTAATCTATATGTATTTTTACCAGCGGGTTGTTTCCCCGGGAACAGCCGGCTCAAGTGCTAGGGCATGAAGTCCGGCATCGATTTCCGCCTTCAAAACTTCATTGATGGCGCGATGTCGGGCGATGCGGCTCATGCCGATGAAAGCGCTGGAAACGATGCGCACGCGCATATGGGTTTCGCCCGTGCCGTCCAGGTCCGGCTGATGGCCGGCATGCAGATGGCTTTCGTTGACAACGATCAGCCGTTCGGGTGAAAAGGCCGCGTTGAGCTTTGTTTCGATGCGGCTTTGAAGCGACATGTTTTAGCCCCGTTTCTCTGGCTTTTCCGTGAGCGCCGATCTTATACCAAGTCTCGATGATAGGAACCTATCATCGAGACTTGGTATTAAACAAAAGACCCGTCCCGGAATGCTTTTTGCGCGGTGCAAAATGGCTTCACAAAGCCTGTAACATTCCGATTTGTCAATTCTTGTTGTGGCGCCCGCCACGCCCCATAATTAGCGCCATGAAACTTGATTCAAAATATTTCGATGGGATTCGGACTCGCCGCAAGGTGAACCAGAAACCGGAACCGATGGCACCCAAATGTCAGTGGGACGGGTGCGAGGAGAATGCTGTCCATCGTGCGCCGGTCGGTCGCAATGCCGAGAACGAATTTTTCATGTTCTGCTTCGAGCACGTCAAGGAATACAACAAGGGCTACAACTATTTCTCCGGCCTCTCGGATACCGAGATCGCCCGCTACCAGAAAGAGGCCATCACCGGTCACCGTCCGACCTGGACGGTGGGGGTGAACAAGAATGCCAAGAATGCGCCGCAGCAGTCGCAGCAGCGATCCGGCTCGGCCGGCGCGCAGGCCCGTATGCGCGATCCCTTCGGCTTTGTCGATCAGGCGCGTGCGCGCGCTCCCCGGCAGGAGCCGCGCCTGCGCAAGCTCAAGACGCTGGAGGCCAAGGCCTTCGAAACGCTCGGCCTGCATGCAAATGCCACACCCGCCGACGTCAAAACTGCCTACAAGGAGCTTGTAAAAAAGCATCACCCCGACGCAAATGGCGGAGACAGGGGATCGGAAGAGCGTTTTCGCGCCGTGATCCAGGCATATCAATTGTTAAAACAGGCTGGCTTCTGCTAGGAACCCGTTTTATTACGGTCACACATTTATAAAGGCATAGACGGGATGCCCGCCGCCAGGCAAATCAGGGGCCTTCCGTGCTGGAGACATGATGAGCAAGGTAGACCTCGATATTTCCAACCTTCCCGATACGACAGTTTCCGTCCGCGACGCTTTCGGCATCGATAGCGATCTGCGCGTGCCGGCCTATTCCAAGGCCGATGCCTATGTGCCGGACTTCGATCCGGACTATCTTTTCGACCGTGAGACCACGCTGGCCATCCTTGCAGGCTTTGCCCACAATCGCCGCGTCATGGTGTCGGGCTATCACGGCACCGGCAAGTCGACCCATATCGAGCAGGTCGCAGCCCGCCTCAACTGGCCCTGCGTGCGCGTCAACCTCGACAGCCATGTCAGCCGTATCGACCTCGTCGGCAAGGACGCGATCGTCGTCAAGGACGGCATGCAGGTTACCGAGTTCAAGGACGGCATCCTGCCTTGGGCCTACCAGCACAATGTCGCGCTCGTCTTCGACGAATACGACGCCGGCCGCCCGGATGTGATGTTCGTCATCCAGCGCGTGCTCGAATCCTCCGGTCGCCTGACGCTGCTCGACCAGAGCCGCGTCATCCGCCCGCACCCGGCGTTCCGGCTGTTTGCAACGGCCAACACTGTCGGTCTCGGAGATACCACCGGCCTCTATCACGGCACGCAGCAGATCAACCAGGCGCAGATGGACCGCTGGTCGATCGTCACCACGCTGAACTATCTGCCGCATGACAACGAGGTCGATATCGTCGCTGCCAAGGTCAAGGGTTTCACCAAGGATCGCGGCCGCGACACCGTCTCGAAGATGGTGCGTGTTGCTGATCTCACCCGTGCTGCCTTCATCAACGGCGACCTGTCGACCGTCATGAGCCCCCGTACCGTCATCACCTGGGCTGAAAACGCATATATCTTCGGCGATATCGCCTTTGCTTTCCGCGTCACCTTCCTCAACAAGTGCGACGAACTCGAGCGCGCGCTGGTGGCGGAACATTATCAGCGCGCCTTTGGCGTCGAGCTGAAGGAAAGCGCTGCCAATATCGTGCTCGAAGCCACGGCCTGATCCATGGCAGGCCGGGGCGACAATTCGAAAGCAAGACCGGCCGGGGTCGTGGATGTGGAACCGTTCCGCCGCGCCCTGACTGGCTGCATCCGTTCGATTGCCGGGGATTCGGAAATCGAGGTCGTGTTTGCCAACGAGCGTCCGGGGCTTGCCGGCGAGCGCGTGCGGTTGCCGGAAATCTCCAAGCGGCCGACACGTCAGGAGCTGGCGATCACCCGGGGGCTCGGCGATTCGATGGCGCTGCGCAAGGCCTGCCACAATCCCCGCATTCATGCGACGATGTCACCTCAGGGTGCCGATGCGCGGGTTATCTTCGACGCCGTCGAGCAGGCTCGTGTCGAGGCGATCGGCGCGCTGCGGATGACCGGCGTCGCCAGTAATCTGACATCTATGCTCGACGACAAGTATGCCCGCGCCAATTTCGGAAATATCGACCGGCAGGCGGATGCTCCGTTGGAAGAAGCTGTCGCCCTGATCGTGCGCGAAAAGCTCACCGGTCAGAAGCCTCCGGTTTCCGCCGGCAAGGTGCTCGATTTCTGGCGCGATTTCATCGAGGAAAAAGCCGCCGGCGACATGGCAAACCTGTCGGCTGCGGTCAATGACCAGCAGGCCTTCGCCCGTGTGGTGCGCGATATGCTGACCTCGATGGAGGTCGCAGAAAAGTACGGCGACGACGAGGTCGAGCCCGACGATCAGGAAAGCCAGACCGACGAGGACCAGCCGCGCAGCCAGGAGCAGGACGAAAACAGCTCCGATGAAGATGCCGGTTCCGACGCTGCCCCTGCCGACGAAAACGAATCTGCCGACGAGCAGATGGACGAAGGCGAGATGGACGGCGCCGAGATCTCCGAAGACGAGATGTCGGATGACGGCGAGGACGACAGCGAGACGCCCGGTGAGGTGAAGCGCCCGAGCCATCCCTTCGACGATTTCAACGAAAAGGTCGACTACGGCGTCTTCACCGAGGAATTCGACGAAACCATCACCGCTGAAGAGCTTTGTGACGAGGCTGAACTCGACCGCCTGAGGGCCTTTCTCGACAAGCAGCTGGCGCATCTGCAGGGTGCGGTCGGCCGTTTGGCAAACCGCCTGCAGCGCCGCCTGATGGCGCAGCAGAACCGCTCGTGGGAATTCGACCTGGAAGAGGGTTATCTCGATTCCGCGCGGCTAACGCGCATGATCATCGACCCGATGCAGCCGCTGTCTTTCAAGCGTGAGAAGGACACCAATTTCCGCGATACGGTGGTGACGCTCCTGATCGACAATTCCGGCTCGATGCGTGGCCGGCCGATCACGGTCGCGGCCACCTGCGCCGATATCCTTGCCCGGACGCTGGAGCGCTGCGGCGTCAAGGTCGAGATCCTCGGCTTTACCACCAAGGCCTGGAAGGGCGGGCAATCGCGCGAACGGTGGCTGGCCAGCGGCAAACCGCAGACACCGGGCCGCCTCAACGACCTCAGACACATCGTCTACAAGTCTGCGGATGCCCCATGGCGCCGCGCACGCCGCAATCTCGGCCTGATGATGCGCGAAGGCCTGCTCAAGGAAAACATCGACGGTGAGGCGCTGATCTGGGCGCATAACCGCCTTCTCGGTCGCTCCGAGCAGCGCCGCATTCTGATGATGATCTCGGATGGTGCGCCGGTCGATGATTCGACCCTGTCGGTCAATCCGGGCAATTATCTGGAGCGCCACCTGCGCGCCGTCATCGAGCAGATCGAAACGCGTTCCCCGGTGGAGCTTCTGGCGATCGGCATCGGTCATGATGTGACGCGCTACTATCGCAAGGCCGTGACGATCGTCGATGCAGACGAGCTGGCTGGTGCGATGACCGAGCAGCTTGCCTCCTTGTTTGATGACGAGAGTTCACGCCGGCGAGCCGTGGCGCCGCGACGCCGCGCGGGCTAAGACATTTTCCGGCCGGGGCATCGCATATTGCCCCGGTTTCATTTGCGTATTGCCTTGTTGATTTTTTTGGAGTTGCCTCGAGCGCTCCGCCCGGCGTGCCGGAAGGAACCCGTTTGAACGCGACACTGATCCAGGCTGCCGCCTTTTCCCTGACATTGGCCGTCATGCCGTCCGTAGCCGCAACGTCCGCGGTCTCGGAAACCGTTCCGGTGAAAAGCCGGCAGATCGAAAACTTCAAGATCGGCTCGGACCAGAAGCGGTTCGGCAAGCTGGAATTCGTCGGCGGCATTGAGATGTCGTCGTCGAACGCACTGCTTGGCGCCATCTCGTCGATTCGTTTTCGCCCCGACCGAAAGTCCTTTCTGGCCATCATGGATACCGGACATTGGGTCGAAGGCGAGGTCCAGCGTGACGAGAAGGGGCGGCTGTCGGGAACAAGCGATCTGACGGTAACCTCGATGATCGATGCCAACGGACGGTCTGAGCAGGTCAAGGAACGGATGGACAGCGAAGGTGTGGCGCTGCGTGACGGCGAGGTTCTCGCCAGCTACGAAGGGCTTCACCGCGTCGATATCTATCCCGATCCCGGGTTTGCGCAGTCGGGGCCGGTCGCAACCCTGCCGATCCTTATTCCGCCGAAATCACTGCGCGGCAATCGCGGGCTCGAAACCATCGCGGTTTCACCGAAGGATAGCCCGCTTGCAGGCGGTGTCGTGGTCGTGTCGGAGCTAAGCTTCGACAAGGCCAATCACCTGCTTGCCGCCGTCCTCGACGGCCCGCGCAAGGGTGTCTTCGGTGTCGTCCAGAAGGACCCCTTCGCCATCACTGATGGTGCATTCCTGCCGAATGGCGATCTCCTGCTGCTTGAACGCCGTTTCAGCTTTGCCGAAGGCATCGGCATGCAGATACGGCGCATCAAGGGTGCAGACATCAAGCCCGGCGCCGCGGTCGATGGCGAGATTCTGCTGAACACGGACATGGGTTACCAGATCGACAACATGGAAGGCCTGGACGTCATCGTCGAGCCCGGCGGTGATATCCGCGTCATCGTCGTCTCCGATGACAACCACTCCATCCTCGAACGCAACCTGATGCTGGAATTCCGGCTGGTCGAGTGACGACAGGCCGACTGAGTCGGGAACCCCGAGCAAGCGCGCCCCCCTCTGTCAGCTGCGCTGACATCTCCCCCACAAGTGGGGAGATTGTTCTTTTCCCTTACGGCCTCGCCTCAAGTTGCTCAACCTTGTCAGGGAGCTGCGAAGTCTCGGTCAATCTCCCCCCCCCCCTTGTGGGGGAGATGTCACGGAGTGACAGAGGGGGGCGAACTTGCTCAGCGGTCGTTTATCGTTTCACGCGATCCAGCGCTGGCCTTCAAGGCCGGCATCGGCTTGATTACGCTCATCAGCGCGCCGTAGGGCAGGAGCATCACGAGGCCGACGATGATCTTGACGCTGAGGTCGCCGAGCGCCCAGGAGATCCACCGTGGAGCTTCCGCCGTCATGACGCCGAGGATCGGGGCGCTTTCGAGCGCGAAGGGATCGTTCGGGCCGAAGAAGACGAAGAGCGCTGCGAAGGCGAAGGAAAAGAAGATCGCCGTGTCGAGGAAGGATCCGAACAGCGAGCCCACCAGCGGCGCGCGCCACCAGCTCTGCGCCCTCAGCTTGTTGAACACCGAGATATCGAGAAGCTGGCCGAGCAGGAAGGCTGAGCCGGAGGCGATTGCGATGCGTGGCGTGGCAACGAGCACTGAAAGCAGGATAGCGACGGCAAAGCCTGCGATCACTACCTTGCGGGCGGTGCGCGGTCCGAACTGGCGATTGGTGAGGTCGGTGACGAGGAAGGCGACAGGATAGCTGAAAGCGCCCCAGGTCAGGAGATCGCCGAGCTGCATGCCGGCAATCGAGCCAGGCAGGGGATACTGGACGAGGAAATTGGATGCCACGACCACGAGGGTCATCAGCGCGACATAAATAAGGAACGTGCGATTCGTCAGCATTTTTTTATCCTGGGGTATGCCACCAGTTGGAGGGCTATATATTCGCGATGGTCTTCGGACCGCAAAGCCCGGCCGTCACTGCGAACGGAGAATGACACGAGAAAAAGGCTCGCCGGTTGCCCTGGCAAGCCTTTCAAATTGTTATTCGCAAGTGTGCCGATTAAGCGGCGACAGCTTCAGCCGTCTTCTTGACGATCTGGCGACGCAGCAGGCGAGCGCGCATCGACAGCTCGACTTCGTCAGCCTTGATCAGGAATGCGTCGAGACCGCCGCGATGTTCGACCGAGCGCAGGGCTGCAGCCGAAACGCGCAGACGGTAACGCTGGCCGAGCACGTCGGAAATCAACGTGACCTGGCACAGGTTCGGAAGGAACTTGCGCTTGGTCTTGTTGTTTGCGTGGCTCACATTGTTGCCCGACTGGACGCCCTTGCCGGTCAATTCGCAACTACGGGACATGATGCACCTATTTTTCTTTTCGCCTTCGGTCCATGCGTTGGCGGGCCATAAGCCCAGGCCGCATTCCGTTGGCCATGATTGGAAAGTTGCGGTTCTATAGTCAGAGACAGCCGCGGCGTCAAGCCAAACCTTCACTTTCCGGGAAAACTCTTGAAAACCGCGTGGGTTTTTCAAGCCGGATGTGTCGATCGGGTCGAATTCTTCTCGCTCCTATACATCTTTGCGGCAGCCAATTCCACTCTATATAGCCTTGGGTTAATGCTTGTGGCGAAAGCGTGTTTCGCGGCGCAGAAATGCCGTAAACCCGCCGTATCGGCTAGTATTGCGTGAACGGCTATGGAAGGGCATCTGGAATGAACTGGCGCATCGGTGTCTCGGCACTTCTGGCTTTTGCCACGGCGACGTTTTCCACAGGCACGGCTTATGCCGTCGAAGTCACGCATAATACGGACTACAGCATTTCGCTGGCCGGCTTGCCGATTGCCCGGGCGTCGTTCCACACAGAACTCAACGCCGACCGCTATACTATTTCCGGCACGATGAATTCGGCGGGGCTCGCCGATATCTTCGCCCAGACGTCGGGCGAGACCTCGGTCTCCGGTGTCGTCGGCCGCGACCGGCTGAGCGCCTCGGAATATCGGGTCCGCTACCAGACCGGCAAGAAGGGCAGGGCGATCGACGTGCGGTTCCGCAATGGCGACGTGATGTCTGCCTCGATGAATCCGGCGCGCAGGATACCGAAAAACTGGATTCCGGTGACCAAAGCCGACATGCGCAATGTCGTCGATCCGCTTTCCGGCCTGATCTTTCCCGCTGATACAAGGGTCTGCCCGAAAAGTGTGCCCATTTTCGACGGCGAATCGCGCATGGATTTGAAACTCTCGGCAAAGGGTACCAGGCCATTCAAAACCGAGGGATTCCAGGGTGATGTCATCGTCTGTGGTATCAAATTCGTGCCGAAATCCGGCTATCGCAAGGGGCGTGACGACGTCGATTACCTGCGCAAGCTGGAAACGATGGAAATCTGGTTTGCCAAGGCGGATGCGGTCAACGTCTATGCCCCGGTCTACGTCCGCATTCCGACCAGCCTCGGCGCGGTCACCATCTGGGCGACGCGGTTCGGAAGCTGACGATCCTTCGCGCCGGTGATTCATTCGATCATGTCGCAGTTCGGCGCAGAATGTGGTCAAACGGCCATTGCGCGCGCCCGATTGCGAATAGATAAGCTTTCTGCGCATTGAGTCGAATATCGCGAGGGATCGGTAATGAGTTTGCGGGCAACGTTGATCGGCTTTTCGGCGATCCTCATGTGGTCCTTGCTGGCGCTGTTTACTGCAGCGTCCGGCACCATGCCGCCCTTCCAGCTTTCGGCGATCTGCTTCTCGATCGGCAGCATTCCCGGCCTTGTGGTGCTGGCGCTGAAGCCGGAGCGGCTGGCGCTGCTCAAACAGCCCGCAAAGGTCTGGATCGTCGGCATTGCCGGCCTGTTCGGCTATCATTTCCTTTATTTCACGGCCCTTCGCAACGCGCCAGCCGTCGAGGCCGGGTTGATCGCCTATCTCTGGCCGCTCCTGATCGTCGTCGGTTCGGCGCTTTTGCCGGGCGAGCGGTTGCGCTGGTATCACGTCGCCGGCGCGCTGTGCGGTCTTGCCGGCACCATCCTGATCGTTGCGCGCAACGGTGTTCAGTTCGATGATGCCTATGTCATGGGTTATAGCGCAGCACTTGCCTGCGCCTTCACCTGGTCGGGCTATTCGCTGCTGACGCGCCGCTTCGAGGCCGTCTCGACCGATGTCGTCACCGGCTTCTGCCTGGCAACGGCGGCCCTGTCCTTCCTCTGCCATCTCGCCCTGGAAACGACCGTCTGGCCGGAGACGGCAACACAATGGATCGCCGTCGCGGGTCTCGGCCTGCTGCCTGTCGGTGCGGCTTTCTACGCCTGGGACCATGGTGTCAAGAACGGCAACATCCAGATTCTCGGCGTCGCCAGCTACGCCGCGCCGGTTCTCTCGACGCTGGTGCTCATCGCCTTCGGCTTTGCCGAGCCGTCTTTCCGGATCGCTCTCGCCTGCCTGTTCGTCACAGGCGGTGCGGTCCTTGCGGCCAAGGACATCATCTTCCGCGATCGCAAGGCGGCCGCACAGCCGGCCGAATAGGGGTCACGCTTCCGGTGGTTGCCAATCCGCCGGCGCCATCTCGAAGGCGGCGAAGTCGAAGCCCGGTGAAACGGTGCATCCGACCAGCGTCCAGGCGCCGAGCGATGTCGCCGATTGCCACCAGTTGGCCGGCACGATGCCCTGCGGCTGTTCACCTATCAGGATATTGGAGCCGAGCGTGATGCTGGTCGCAGGCTTGCCGTCTTCGGCAATACTGAGCGCCAGCGGCGCGCCCGCGTAGAAATGCCAGACCTCGACGGCGTCACGAACGCGGTGCCAGTGCGAGCGTTCGCCGCGCTCCAGCAGATAATAGATGGCGGTGGAGTGGCCGCGCGGGCCGCCAGCCTCATCCTTGAAAGTCTGGATATACCAGCCACCTTCCGGATGGCGTTGCATTTTCAGCGTCTCGACAATGGCTTGCGCCGACAGCGGCAGTTGAACGTCCATCAGAAATTGTCCTTGCGCTTGCGAATCTCGGCAAAGACCTCGGCATCCGATGCGTTCTGCATGCCCAGATGTGCCCTTACGCCAGCGTCATGCGGGCGCAGGAAGGGATTGGTGGCCTTCTCCAGCCCCAGCGTCGTCGGTGCGGTGAACCCGCCTTGGCACGCAGGGCCTCGATCTCTGCGGCACGGCTTTTCAGGGCCTCGCTCTGCGGATCGACTGTCACCGCGAACCGGGCATTGGACAGTGTATATTCGTGGCCGAAATAGACATTGGTGTCGTCCGGCAGGGCCATCAGTTTCTGTAGCGAGTTCCACATCTGGGCCGGCGTGCCTTCGAACAGGCGGCCGCAGCCGAGCGCAAACAGCGTGTCGGCGGAAAACAGCAGCTTGTCGTCGGGAAAATGGAAGCAGATATGCCCGGCCGTATGCCCGGGGGTCTCGAAGACGTGCACCTTATGACCGGCAAATTCGAAATCGCCGCCGTCGCCGATCGTCATGTCGATGCCCGGAATTTTCGAGGCCTCGTTTTCCGGGCCGATGATCATCGCGTTAAAGCGTGTCTTCAGCGCCAGATTGGCTTCGACATGGTCGGGATGATGGTGAGTCGTCAGGATATTGGTCAGCGTCCAGCCGCGCCGTTTCAGCGCGCCAAGGATCGGCAATTCTTCCGGCGCGTCGATGGAGGCCGTCGCCCCGGTCTCCGGATCGTGGATCAGCACGCCGAAATTGTCGGTGCGGCATAAAAAGAGATCGATTTCGAGATTGGCCATCTGGGTATTCCTGGATGTGACGGGTCGTTATGGGCGAATGTAGCGAGCGCCGCCTTGAAGTCCACCCGTTCCGGGCTAACATGATGGACATGCACGCAGATATCGTCGACCTCCGCCAGTTCTACCATTCACGCCTCGGGCGCTTTGCCGAACAATCGATCGGCATGGCGCTGTCATCGGTCTGGGCGCGGCTGCCGGAGGAGCGGCTGGTTGGGCTCGGCTATGCCGTTCCGTACCTCGATCGCTTTCGCGCCGATACCGAGCGCACCTTTGCCTTCATGCCGGCGGGGCAGGGGGCGGTGAACTGGCCGGTTGCCGAATTGTCGTCGACGGCGCTGATCTTCGACGAGGAACTGCCGTTGCCCGATTCCTCAGTCGATCGTGTCCTGATGGTTCATTCGCTGGAATTCGCCGAAAACCCGCGCGAGACGATGAAGGAACTTTGGCGCGTTCTCGCGCCTGGCGGACGTCTGGTGATCGTCGTGCCGAACCGTCGCGGCGTCTGGGCGCGCATGGAGCATACGCCGTTCGGCTCCGGCCGGCCCTATTCGCGCGGGCAGCTGACGGCGCTTCTGCGCGAAACCAATTTCACCCCCGGCGCGTCCGCCGACGCGTTGTTCTTCCCGCCCTCCAAGCTGAAGCTGATCCTCAAAATGCGTCGCGCTTTCGAACGGCTCGGCCGCTCGCTCTGGCCCGTCTTTTCCGGCGTCATCATCGTCGAGGCGCAGAAACGGCTCTATCAGGGACTGCCGGTGGCTGCTCGGGCGTCGCGGCGTGTCTTCGTACCGGTGCTGGCGCCGCACGGTGTTCCAACGACGCGGGAAAAGCCATTCGCACGGGCGCATCGAATCGATTTGTGACGCCGCGCCACACTCGACAAAAACCCTCTTCACCGGTATTGGCTGAACGTCGTTTCCCTGCCGCTGAAAGCTGATCCCATGAGCACAGACCTTACGAGCCCAACGCCACGCCCCGGTATCCTCGATATTGCCGCTTACGTGCCGGGCAAGGAGCATGCGCCGGGTGTCGCCAAGGTCTACAAGCTGTCTTCGAACGAGACCCCGTTAGGCCCGAGCCCAAAGGCGATCGAGGCCTTCCAGAAGGCGGCGGCGAAGCTTGAAATCTATCCGGACGGCCAGGCGATCGAACTGCGCGAGGCCATCGCCTCCGTCTATGGTCTGAACATTGCCAACCTGATGTGCGGCAACGGCTCGGACGAGTTGCTCGGCCTGCTCTGCCACGTCTATCTCGCCCCCGGCGACGAGGCCATCATCACCGAGCACGGTTTCCTCGTCTACAAGATCCAGATCATGGGCGCTGGCGCGACGCCGGTGACGGTTCCGGAAAGCGACTGCCACGTGACAGTCGATGCGATCCTTGCCGCGGTCACTCCGAAGACGAAGATGGTTTTCCTGGCCAACCCCGGCAATCCGACCGGTACCTATGTTCCGGTCGACGAAGTCCGCCGCCTGCAGGCCGGCCTGCCGAAGAACGTCATCCTCGTTCTCGACGCGGCCTATGCGGAATATGTCCGTCGCAACGATTACGAAGCCGGGCTCGAACTGGTGTCGTCCAACCAGAACGTCGTGATGACCCGCACCTTCTCGAAGATCCACGGCCTCGCTGCCCTGCGTATCGGCTGGATGTATGCGCCGCTCGCCATCATCGATGCGCTGAACCGTGTGCGCGGGCCGTTCAACATGAATGCGCCGGCGATCGCCGCCGGTGCCGCCGCCATCCGCGATCAGGCTTTTGCGGCGGCTTCCGCCGAACACAATCAGCTGTGGCTCGGCAAGGTCACCGGCGCTCTCTCCTCGCTCGATCTGAGGGTGACGCCGTCGGTCACCAATTTCGTGCTGATCCATTTCCCGGATGTCGACGGCAAGCGGGCGCCGGATGCAGACGAATTCCTGACCAGCCGCGGCTTCATCCTGCGGGCGGTGCGGGGCTATGGCCTGCCCAATGCGTTGCGCATGACCATAGGGTCGGCGGAGGCCAATGAGGGCGTCATTGCCGCGTTGACCGAGTTCATGGGCCGGGCGTGATGGCAAAGCAGTTCGAAACCATCGCGCTGATCGGCATCGGCCTGATCGGCTCGTCGATCGCACGCGAGATCAAGGACAAGGGCCTTGCCGGTTCCGTTGTGATCTCGACGCGAAGCGATGCGACGCTGAAGCGGGCGCAGGAGCTCAACCTCGGCGACCGTTACACGACGTCCGCCGCAGAAGCCGTGAAGGATGCCGACCTGGTCATCGTCTCGGTTCCTGTTGGTGCGTCCGGCACCGTCGCTGCGGAAATCGCTGCGAACCTGAAGCCGGGTGCGATCGTGACGGACGTCGGTTCGACCAAGGGTTCGGTCATCGCCCAGATGGCGCCGCATATTCCGCAGGGCGTACACTTCATCCCCGGCCACCCGATCGCGGGCACGGAGTATTCCGGCCCGGATGCCGGCTTCATCGGCCTGTTCAAGGGGCGCTGGTGCATCCTGACGCCGCTGCCGGACACGGACGAGACGGCCAAGGCCAAGCTGCGCGCATTCTGGGAAGCGCTCGGCTCGATGGTCGATGACATGGATCCCGAGCATCACGACAAGGTCCTGGCGATCGTTTCGCACCTGCCGCACATCATCGCCTACAATATCGTCGGTACCGCAGATGATCTGGAAGCGGTGACCGAATCGGAAGTGATCAAATATTCCGCCTCCGGTTTCCGCGATTTCACCCGTCTGGCCGCTTCCGACCCGACCATGTGGCGTGACGTCTGCCTACACAACAAGGACGCGATCCTCGAGATGTTGGCGCGGTTTTCCGAGGACCTGGCTTATCTGCAGCGGGCGATCCGCTGGGGCGATGGCGACAAGCTGTTCGACCTGTTCACCCGCACCCGCGCCATCCGCCGCTCGATCGTCCAGGCCGGCCAGGATACCGACATGGCCGATTTTGGGCGGCATGCGATGGATCAGAAATAGGCTGCAGAAGGGCGGTCTGTTACCGCGCAGGAGGTCGTTCTGTCAGGGGGCGAAAGCCAAAGTCGATATTGCCTTCAAAATTGAAACAGAAGCACCATTCAGTGCTGGGCGCCAATAAGTAGTGATGTCCGGGCCAAATTAGCACCGACGGCAGATTGTTGCGAAACCAGTCAATATCTGAATGCAGTGCAATATCTATCGATCCATCACAACAATAAAGTACGTCTCCAGACAAAGTGAATTGATCAACGATGGCGCTGAAAAATCGCGTCTCTCGATCCTCCGCTCCGGGATGGTATGCACTTCCTTCAATCCATCCGGGAAGTTTCTGCCAATTAATCTGCGACCCCAGGATCGGGTAGTGTGCTTCCAATGCTTCAAAAATGCTGTCAGCGGATGCTATTATGGATAGATCGCCGGCGCGCAAAAAACGCTGTAAGGAAGTCACCAACTCTTCCGTCGGCGTAGCCATGTCTACAATCTCGCAAATTTTTATTTTTCATGATCGGCAGGCCGATCGCGAGCAATCTTATAAATCCTGAGTTCTCGTAAAGGCAAGGGAACGTCTTATTGCGTGTGGATCGGCCAGGAGGAAGCACTGCAAGGGGGATGATGGCATGCCGGATGCACAAGATTTCCTTAAACTTCTCCGAGACACCATCAAAGCTGTGGCAATTCCCCGATCGGGAAGAACGCCAGAAACGCGATCCCATCGCGGACGTTGAGCTTCACGGTCGCTTCGTTCTTGCCGTCGGCGAGCGCCGTCAGCATGTTGGCGATATTGTTGACCACGGCGGTGCCGTCCTCGTTGGAGAACACCTTCACCAGGTTCTGGCGCCAGCCCTCGATGTTCTTCATGGTGACGCGGAATTCACCCGAGATAAGTCCCCGATCATCGACACTGAAGGGGCCGGATGCTGTTGTCACCATGCCGCCACCGAGATCGAGCGTCAGATTGCGCATCTCGCCCTTGCTGTTGCGCAACGCCTTTGGCTTCAACCCACCCGCCTGCATCAAGGCGGCCTGACCGACCAGCGTCATGTCGGCGCTGGCGTTGATGGGAGGCAGCAGGCTTAGGCCATTGTCCAATTTTGCGTCGAACTGATCGACGCTGAGTGCGGCATCCAGATCCGGACCGTTCTGCCGAAAGTGGGTTTCGCCATGTGCGGCGCTGAAGGCGAGCTTATGCGTGGCGCCCGCTACGGCATCCTCTTCCGTCGCCGGCAAAACAGCGGTGCCGGCGAGTTTGTCGTAGGTCATCGATGTGCGGTCGAGGCCGGACAAAGTTGCCTGAATGCTTGCGTGCATCAACGCCCAGTCGACAGACACAGACAGGTCGGGCGATACACGGATTTCCGCCGGGCCGTCCAGTTCGATGACGGCGTGCCCGGGCCGATAAACTTGAGCAGCCGAGCGCAGCGCGCCAAAGGTCGCAGAGGCGCCCTGCGTCGCATCATCGAGACGCACGGTGTCGCAGAACAATCCGATGCGGAAGGGAAAGCCGCGCACGTCCATGCCGCCGCATTGCGCCGACGAGCCCGTTGCCTGTCTTTCCATGAGGAATGCCGACAGGCGGCTCTCTATCTGGTTTGCTGCGAGAAACCATGCACCGGAGTAGAGGACCAGGAACAGCACGACGCCGATGGCCAGACGTCTGATTTTCCGGCTTCCAACGGGGATTTCGGCAATATCTGCTGCGGTCATGGTTTACTCCGGGTATGCCGTTCGTCTTCGACGCCACGGCATGGGGATTTCGGTCTGCTGATCTGGCAATTCCCCGCCGCATGCGCTCCACAATCGACAGGAAACCGATTCCGAATGCCGGGCAGATGCGCTAGGAAGGCACCAGTGGTCTATCCGCCGCTCTGGCCCCGTTTTGTGGCGCCGGGATGGCATGGATGTGAATGGCAGTGGATATGGACGATTTTTGGGTCTTTGGCTACGGTTCGCTGATGTGGAACCCCGGCTTTGCCTTCGAGGACAAGATGACGGCCCGGGCTTTCGGCTATCGCCGCGCGCTCTGCGTCCGCTCCTTCGTGCATCGGGGAACGCCGGAACGCCCCGGTCTCGTACTCGGGCTCGACAATGGCGGCTCCTGCCGTGGCATGGCGTTCAAGGTGGCCCGCAAGGACAAGGCAGATGTCATCGGCTATCTGCGCGAGCGCGAACTGGTGACCCATGTCTACAAGGAGCGCACCATGCCGGTGTTGCTCGCCGACGGACGCCGCGTGCCGGCGCTCGCCTACACCATCGACCGTGCCCATGTGCAGTATGCGGGTGCATTGGGTGTCGAGGAAGCGGCGGCGACGGTTGCCGTGTCCCATGGGAAATCAGGGCCGAACACTGAATATGTCACGAACACGCTTGCTCATCTGAAGGAGATGGGCATTCGCGATCATTGGCTGGAAGAGGTGGCCGCGCTTGTCGGACGGATGCAGCCTCAGGCCTGAGCCCCAAGCTCCTTCAGCCGCTGCGCCGCCGTCGGTGGCAGGGGCACATGCGGATTGTTCTTCACTGTCTCTACCAGCAGCGCGTCGCTGGCAGTTTCCATCAAGTCCGTCAGCGTTTTCAGGAACACGTCCGGATCAAGCCCCGCCTCGATCGGCGGCAGGATGCGCACCTTGAAATGGCCGGGATAGCGCAGGAACTTGCGGCGCGGCCAAAACAGGCCCGGATGCATGACGACGGGTACTACCGGTACCGTCAGGTCACGATAGAGCCGCGCGATGCCGTATTTGTATTCAGGCGGTGCGCCCGGCGGGCGGCGCGTGCCTTCGGGATAGATGATCAGCTGGCGGCCGGTCGCCATCTCGTCCTTGGTGCGCTGCATTACCGCCGCCATCACCTTGCCGCGTGCGCCGCGATCGACCGGCACCATGCGCTGCTTCTGTACATACCAGCCGAACAGTGGGATCCAGACGAGTTCGCGCTTCAGGATGAAGAAGGGGTCGGACAACCAGGGCAGCAGCGCATAGACGTCCCAGAACGACTGGTGCTTCGGCGCGAAGATGTACCCTTCCTTCGGGATGTTTTCGAGGCCTTCGATCTCGAAGGTCGTGCCGACGATGACCTTGAACAGCCAGTGATTGCTGCGCGCCCAGTTTTTCGGAACGAACCAGGACGTCTTGCGAGGTGCCAGGAAATAGAACGGCGTCATCACGATCATCTGAAGGATCAGGTTGATGTAGAACGCGATGTTGAACAGGACTGAACGCAGGATGATCATCGGCAGGCTTTCGCAGCGAAAAGGGTGATCCGCTGCCTACACGAATATTCCAGGAAGGAAAACAGCTTCCCTTGCGAGATCTATTTGCCGGCATCCTTCTTTTCCGTTCGCAGCCCGCTTGCCGGATGGGCGCCCAGTGCATCGCGCGCAGAAGCGATCGTCAGCTTGACGTATTCGGAAAGGATCGTCTTCAGCACCATGGGGTTGCGCAGCCAGTTGGTGCTCTTCAGATCGGAATTGACGACCGGATAGGCGATGAATTCGATCTCCGGGTTAGCGCGGCGGAGTTCGAGCAGGCTGCGCGGCATGTGATAGTTGTTGGTGACGACCAAGATGCTGCGGTAGCCGTTGTCCCTGATCCAGTTGGCGGTCTCGTTGGCATTGCCGATCGTATCGATCGCATCGTGGCCGATGTCGACGCAGCATCTGAAGAGATCGGCCGAACTTTGGGTGTTGCGGCGGATCTGGCCGCCCGTCGTCGAGGGGTGGACGCCCGAGATCAGCAACCGTTTTCCCGCCCCGGTCTTCAGCAGTTCGACGGCCTGGTCTATCCGCTGGAACCCTCCGGTCAGAACGACGATGGCATCGGCCTTGGGGTTGGCCGGCGGCTGCAGCGACGCAACGGAATCGGCAAAATAGAGGAATCCGGCCGCAGCGCAGCCGGCGGTGAGCAGCAGCACATAGAATGTCAGCCGCACCAATCGGCGGCGAAGACTCACATGCCGTCGCACCAGCGTTCCCTTCAGCCGCGTTTCGCCGCCTTCCTTCATTTCTGTTCCAGGTGTCCCGGCGATTTTGATTCTTCCATAGAGACAGATTGCGGCAAGGGAGGGATGCAAGGCAACGCAATCATGGCCGTCAGGTCTGGTTTCCGTCGATGCGCGCGGGATCGGATCTTATGAGGTCGATCTCGTAGATCGTGCGCATGACCGTGAAACGGGCGGTCAGGGTCGTCAGAAGCGCGATGACGATCATGATCACGGCGATGCCGAGATAACCGGTATAACCGATCGAGAAACTGCCGAACATGGCCGTCGCCTGGTCGCTTTGCGGCGTCGCCAGTGAGCGCGACTGCCAGAAGCTTGCGACCGCGAAGCAGACTGCGGCCAAAAGCCCGCCGGCACCCGCACCCTTCAGGCTAATTTTCAGGAAGTGCTTCTGGAATTCCGAGGCGACGAAACCGGCCTCGGCGCCGACGAAATGCAGCACTTCGACGATATGGCGATTGCCCGACAGCGTGCCGCGCGTGGCAAAGATCACGGTCAGCACCATGGCGGAAAAAACCAGCACCAGTACGCCGGTGCCGATCAGCGCCGTCGTATGAGCCATGGCGACCAGTCGGTCGACCCAGGTCCGGTGATCATCGAGATAGGCCTGCGGGATGGTTTCCGTCAGCATCGTACGCATCGCGGCAAAATCGGGCGGGTTCTGCTCGTCGATGGTGATGATGACGAGGCGCGGCACCGGCAGGTCGTCGATATCGAGGCCAGCGCCCAGCCACGGCTCCAGCAGCCGCGCGGTCGCCGCCTTGTCGACGATGGTGCCGTCGGTCGTGCCTTCGAAGGTGAGGGCCAGGTCGCGCGCATCGGCGAGCGCCTTTTCCATGTCGAGCTTTTCGTCCGGCTTGATTTGGATGGTGATCTCGCGCGAAATCTGGCTCTGCCAGCTTTGCGCCGTCGAGCGCACCATGCTGACCGCGCCGAGCGTCAGGCAGGCAAGAAAGGCCATGATGGCGATCACTAGCATTAGCGCATTGCCGGAGACGTTGCCCGGGGGAACAATCGGTGCCGTCGGGCGCACGCGCAGTGCCGCCTTGCGCTCCGGTGGCGCTGCCGGTTGCGAGCGATCGGTGACGCGGGCTTCACTCATAGATGTCGAGCCGCCCCTGGGAAAGAATCATCCGTCGTGCCTCGACCTGATCCATCAGCGAGAGATCATGGGTGGCGATGACGACGGCGGTGCCGAGACGGTTAAGCTCGAGAAACAGGTTGAGAAGCCGCCGCGCCATCGGCGGATCGACATTGCCGGTCGGCTCGTCGGCGAGCAGGATTTCAGGCCGGTCGATCAGGGCACGGGCGATCGCCGCGCGCTGCTTTTCGCCACCCGATAGGACCGGCGGCAGCACATTGATGCGCTCGCCAAGCCCGACCCAGCCGAGCAGTTCGAGAACGTCGGCCCGGTAGGACGATTCATCCTTGCCGCGCACGCGCAGGGGCAGGGCGACATTCTCGTAGGTTGTCAGGTGGTCGAGCAGGCGAAAATCCTGGAAGACGATGCCGACCCGGCGACGCAGCATCGGAAACTCGTCGCGCGGGATGGTCGAGATGTTGCGATCGAACATGCGGATCAGGCCGCGTGTCGGCTGCAGCGACAGAAAAAGCAATCTCAGCAGGGTCGTCTTCCCGGCGCCAGACGGGCCGGTCAGGAACTGGAACGATTTTTTGGGAATGTCGAAGGTCAGGTCACGGAGGATTTCCGGACCCATTCCATAGCGCAATCCGACATTTTCAAAATGAATCAACGGGTCAGTGTCCAGCTTCTCTTCAGTCCAGCATGCCACGCATTCGCGGCGGGCTGATGGCCCTTGTTGCAGCAAGCAACGCAGCATCGCTGTTACAGCGCCAACATGGTTAAACAGTGGTTAATTTTGCATGAAAACAGGCGGGTTCTGATGCCCGTTTTCGAAGCATTAACCATTTAGGTTTACGTCTGGGAAAGGTTTGTTTCAATGCCCGATTCTGGCCTGTCAAAGCCGGGCATTCTGGCGCGGCCGATACGGCTGCGAAGGAGAGACGATGAACGCCTTCCGTTCCAACGGTGCTGCCCACCGCATGGATTTGCTGCCGCCGGAACGTCCGGCGCGAGCCGCTCCGAGAGGCGCCGTCCCGCGTACCGCAGACATCGTCGATGCCGAGTTCGAGACCGTTCCGTCGCACAGCCGGCGCAATGCCTATCCGGTCTTCAACGATAATCTCCGCCGCGCAACGACGTCCACGCCAAGGCCTGGTCGCAACGTCAGCATTGCATCGGTGTTTCCATGGGCGCTGAATCACCTGGAACGCCTGCTTCAGACGGCTTCCCCCAAGGCGTTTGCCGTCCTGGTCACCTGTCTCTGCGCTCCGGTCTTCCTGCTTTTTGCCGGGCTTTCCCAATACCAGCCTGCGGTTGCCTCTTCACCGGCTCTCTCCATCAATGACGTCACCACGTCGCTGAACGACGCCAACGGCATGAAGATTCTTTCGGTCTATGGCGCGGTCAAAAATCATTCCGATGCGCCGAAGGCGGTCCCGACGATCCTCGTCGATGTCATTGCCAACGGTCACCGGCGGACGGCCAGCCGGATCGATTCCGCGCAGGCCGCTCTTGCTCCCGGAGAAAGCCGGCCCTTTTCCACCCGGCTTCTACACACAGGTGGAAAACTGCCCGATGTGGCGCTTTCCTTCGGTCAGCCGGGTGATTCGGCCCCCTGACTGTGCTAAGCGGCTAGGTTCCGGAGGCCTAAAACGCAGTCTCCACACTATTTCTGGAGACCATCCGTATGCCCGTCGTCCGTGGAAAAAACATCGAACCTCTTTATCCCGCAGAGCTTATTGCCGAGCGGAACGTTGCAATGGCCGAGCAGATCGCCAAGGGGCCGCTCAACGACCTTCTCGTGATCGCCGTGCTCAAGGGCTCGTTCATCTTCGCCGCCGACCTGATCCGCGCCATGCACACTGTCGGTCTTGCACCGGAAGTCGAGTTCATCACGCTGTCGAGCTACGGCACCGGCACCGTGTCGCAGGGCGTCAGGATCATCAAGGATATCGACAGCGACGTGCATGGCCGCGACGTTCTCCTGATCGACGACATCCTTGAATCCGGCCGTACCCTGCGGTTCGCCAAGGAACTGATGCTGGAGCGCGGCGCCAAGTCCGTGACCATCGCCGTTCTTCTCGACAAGAAGGTGAAGCGCCAGACCGACCTCGAAGCCGATTACGTCGGCTTCGAATGCCCCGACTATTTCGTCGTCGGTTACGGCATGGACGTCGCCTATGCCTTCCGCGAACTGCCCTTCGTCGGCATCGTCACGGGCGACGCCGAATAGCCATCCGGCTGTGGATAGCTCTGATCTGGCCATCCGCGTTTACGGAAAACAAAGAAAACTCTGGTGGTGTTGATCCCGCAGCGGCTGTGCTGCGGGTGAGGGACATGGCGTCTAAGGCGCGCGCTGTCCCGGCGGAGTTGTTGCCGAAACGGAGGCCATGATGGCGAAAATCCTGATTACCGAAGATGAGGACGGCCTGCGCCGTTTCGTTGCCCGCGCGTTGCAGCTCGACGGCCATGAAACCGTCGAGGCGGCGGATGGTGCCGAAGGCCTCGCCTGCCTTCGGGGCGGAGCTTTCGACCTGCTTCTATCGGATATCCGCATGCCCGTCATGGACGGCATCGAACTCGCCCACCAGGCCTCGGCCGCCTTTCCGGCGCTGAAGATCCTGCTGATGACCGGCTATGCTGAACAGCGCGAGCGGGCCGATAATCTCAACGGCAAGGTCCTCGATGTGGTGTCGAAGCCGTTCACGCTTCCGGATATCCGCAAGGCGGTCGCGGTGGCGCTGGCTGCTTGAAATTGTACAGATCGTGGGACGTGCTCGACTGGTTTTGATGGAGCTGATAGAGCGTTTGCAACAGAATTGGCTCAATAGGATTAGGTCAGATCATCGGGAATTGCCGGTTACGTTTATCCGGCGACGGTTTTTAGCCCGTCTGCACTCGCCTAGTACTTATTCGAAGCTGGTTGCTATTCCGGCAAACCATGACTCGGGCCGTAATCGACGGGTTCGACACGCTGTGGCATGGTCGTTTATGTATAATATTTAGGAATATACAATGGGTTGGAAGATATTAGCTGGCCTGAATGTGGTGCTAGCGATAGCGGTCGCAGTTGATTTCGTTTTTGGGTCCTATCAACCAAATTTATGGTCGATAACTTCGTACCTAATGTCGTGCCTCGCCGGCGGTATGGTGTGCCTCTATGCTTTCGATGGAAGGCTCTTTTCACTTCAGAGCCGCATTTTCATTGTGATTGTCATTTCGGTTTTCGCGCTGGTCGAAGCACTCATCGGGCTGCGGACTTCATCTCTTGCTCTGGGAAACGAGCCGCTCGTTTTGACGGTCGCGATTTTCGCGATCCCGCTTATTTTAAGCGTCTTAAGTTTGATTGCTGCTTGGCGATACAGTCGCGGTCGTACTGTGAGCTCCGCGCGGATATAACGGATTCTTAAATCAATTGGAGAAAACCCTTGGCACGAGCGCCGCGGGCCTACAGCATCCGTCAAATTTACCGAATATCCAGCAACCGCTCCAGATATTGCCGCTCCGTTTCCGGCGATGAGTTCGTGCCCAGACGGCGGCGGATTTCGTCGAGGATTTCGCGGGCACGCTGGGTGTCGATCTCGTCGGGCACCTTCACCTGATCGCCGAAATCCGGTCCGGCATTCTGCTGACGGCGGCCGAGCGGGTCGCGGCCGTTCTGGCCGTATTGCGGAATGCCCTGTCCCTGGCCGGGGCCCTGACCCTGGCTTTGCATCTGCTGCATCATGTCCTGGGCGCCTTCGCGCAAGGCCTGCAGCGCGCGGCCCTGGCTGCCGACGGCCTGCTCGCCCTGTCCCTTGCCAAGGGCGCCTGAAGCCCCCTTCATTTCGCGGCCTGCCTCGCCAAAACCCTTGCCGGGCTTGATGCCCATGCCTTCAAGGCCTTTCTGCAATTCGCCGAGCTGCTTGGCGAGCTGGTCCTGCTGCGCCTGCATGTCCTTCAGCGCCTGCTTCAGCTCCTCGGCCGTCATATTGTCCAGCGGGCCGGGCTGCTGGGCATTTTCGTCCGGCTGCTGGCCGGGCTGCTGCGGCATGTCCTGGTCGAAGAGTTCCTGATCCTGCCCATCCAGCGGATCGCCGCGCTGCATGCGGTCGCGCAGGGCCTGGTCGTATTTGAAGGTCTCGTCCATCAGCTGCTGTTGCTGCTGCATCAGCTGGCCCAGCTTGTCCATCTGCTGGCGCATTTCGCTGTTCTCCTGGCCCTGCTGCTGCTGCATACGGCCGGCCTGGAGATTGTTCATCATGCGCTGCATTTCAGACAGCAGCTGGCGTGCCTGATCCTTGGCGCCGGATTTGGCGAGGTTTTCGATCTGGTTCATCATCTTTTCCAGATCCTGCTGGCGCAGCACATTGTTCTGATTGGGGTTGGCGGCCATCTGCGGGTTCTTTGCCGCTTGCTTCGCCAGCGCCTCCATGTAGTCCTTCATGGCATCGCGCAGTTCCTGCATCAGCTTGGCGATTTCCTCATCCGACGCACCCTTTTCAAGAGCTTCGGACAGCTTCTGCTGTGCGTCGCGCAGCCGCTTGTCGGCCAGCGCCATGTCGCCGTCCTCGATGCCGAGCGCGATTTCCCAGAGATAGCTCGCCGCGTCGCGCAGCATGTCGTCGTTGCGCGTAAGCGCCATGCGGGTGCGGGCGGATTGCAGGAGGAGGAAATGCGTGAGGTTCGGGATGGTTTCATCCGGGCGGATGGTCAGCGCGTCGTTGAGGTCGATGGCGCGCGGCAGATCGTTGGCGTTGAGCGCGAAGACCTGGCGCTGCTCGGCGACGGCACCTGCCAAGGGCTCGAAGAACGGGCGGGCGGGCAGGATCATGTCCTGCGGCACGCTGCGGCCTTCCTGACCGGCCGCATCCTTGGCAACGAGCGTGATGCGCACGCGCTTTCCGGACAGCGGGTGTTCGCTCAAGTTCCGGCTGGTCAGCCCCTTTGCCTCGCGGGCATTGCGCTTCGGCAGGTCGAGGCGATATTCCGGCAAGGGATAAAGCGGCCGGGCGTCAGCCGCCGGCTTGTCGAGGGGAACGATCTCGGCCCAGGCCTCCTGGACGCCGTAATCGTCCTTGGCGGCAAAGCCGATTTCCAGAGCAGCGTTTACGGTCGTGCGCGGAATACCGTCGAAAGCAATATCCGGAACGCTGTCCGGGATCACCGTGAAGGCCCATTTCTCTCCAGCAACGGCAAGAGTGCCGTCCTTGGTGATCTTCATCAGATGTGTTTCGCTGCCGGGCTTGGCCGGGTCGACAACAGTGGCTTGCTCCGGAGCTTTGCCGTCCTTTACCGGCTTTGGTCCTTGCGCTGCGATGACGAGGGGCTTGTCACCACCGTTTTCCAGGTAGGTAACCGGCGTATCCTCGCCGCCGCTGGTGATGCGGACAGTCAGTTCGCTGAATTGCGGAATGCGCATGGCATCCTGGTTCGCGGCTGTTGGCTGTTGTCCATCCTGACGTCCGGTGAGGAAGACCGGGGCACGGCCGGTATAGGCCGGCGGCGTCACCCAGGCATCAATGCGGACGTCAGGCATTGCCGCGATCTGCTGTGGCGGATGAAAGGCATCGGAAATCATACCCGCCTTGTTCGAATAGGAATAGGCGAAGGCGATGCAAGCCAAAAGGACGGGGACGGCGCGCAGGCCGTAACTGTCGGTGCGGGCAATGTCGGGTTTGGGCAGGCCGGTTTCCAGCGCGCCGATCATCCGCGCCATGCGCGTCTGGTGCTCCTGCCACAGTGCCTGGCCGAAGGCGCCGCTGGTGGCCGGCTGGTCGTCCTGCACGCGGATCGCCTGATGCGGCAGGTTATTGCGCTCTTCCAGCATCCGGTCGGCGTCGGTATTGCCGGGAACACGCAGGCGCAGCAACGGGATCAGCAGGATCACGAAGGCGGCTGCGAAGGCGAAAAGGACCGCGGCATGCAGCCAGCCGGGTGCGACGCGGAAAAAGCCGAACCATGCGGCTGAGAGAAAAAACAACACGGTTGCAAGCAGCGGCAGCGCCCGAGGGGCGGCCTGTTCGGCGACGAGAACGAGGCGGGCAAGCGTACGCTTGACCGCAAGGCTCCTCATGAAGCCTGCTGCCCCGGTCGAGGCATCCCGCCGGATTTCCGTCATCCGTTCCCTTTCAGCGTTCGAAACGTGCCGTCAAGGATAACACTCTTTGTGGCGAAGACGAGGGCGGCAACGCAATCGTGATCGAATTCGGCTGTCCGTTGCAGGGCTATCAACAGCGATAGGCCCGAAACCGGTGGGCTCGTATCAGTCGAGCCAGTCGGGAACAGAATCCAGCCCAATCAGGTCTTCATATGTGGTGCGGGGGCGAATCACGTGGAAACGATCACCCTTGACCAGCACTTCGGGCACCAGGAGACGGCTATTGTAGGTGCCTGCCTGGACGGCACCATAGGCGCCGGCGGTTCCAACCGAGATCAGGTCGCCGGGCTTCGGCATCGCCATTTCCCGGTCGAGTGCCAGATAGTCGCCTGTTTCGCAGACCGGGCCGACGATATCCGCCTTGATGCGCGGTGCGTTGGCGGCCGAAATGCGCACCGGTTGAATCTCGTGATAGGCCTCGTAGAGCGTCGGGCGGATCAGGTCGTTCATGGCGCCATCGACGATGACGAAGGTCTTGGAGCCGCCATCCTTCACATAGATTACTTCGGTGACCATGATACCGGCATTGCCGACGATCAGCCGGCCGGGCTCCATGATGATCTTGCAGCCGAGTTCGCGCAGCTGGTCCTTGACGATCTCCGCATAGGCGTCGGGCAGGGGCGGGGGGGTATTGTCCGTCTTGTAAGGCACGCCAAGGCCGCCGCCGACGTCGACGTGATCGATCGTGTGGCCATCGGCGCGCAAGGTGTCGACCAATTCGCGCAGCAGCTTGAAGGCATCCTCGAACGGCTGCAATTCGGTGATCTGGCTGCCGATGTGCATGTCGATGCCGGTCACCTGGATGCCAGGCAAGGTCGCCGCATGGGCATAGACCGCGCGAGCGCGCTCATAAGCGATGCCGAACTTGTTTTCCTTCTTGCCGGTCGAGATCTTGGCGTGGGTCTTCGCATCGACGTCGGGGTTGATACGGAAGGAGACATGCGCCTGCTTGCCGAGACGCACCGCGCGGGCGTTGAGGATTTCCAGTTCCGGCTCAGATTCGACGTTGAAGCAATAGATGCCGGCCTCAAGCCCAAGGTCCATTTCCCCAGCCGTCTTGCCGACGCCGGAAAACATGATGCGGTTTGCCGGAATGCCGGCCGCAAGCGCCCGGCGCAGTTCGCCGCCGGACACCACGTCGACGCCGGCGCCAAGCCGCCCGAGCGTCTTCAGGACGGCCTGGTTTGAATTGGCCTTCATTGCGTAGCAGACCATGGCGTCGATGTCGGCAAAGGCCTTGGAGAAGACCGTATAGTGCCGCTCGAGCGTCGCGGTGGAATAGCAGTAGAACGGCGTGCCAACTGCCTTGGCGATGTCGATGACGGAGACGTCTTCCGCAAAGAGAATGCCGTCGCGATATTCAAAATGGTTCAAGGGAGTGCCCTGTTACAGGAGGGGGTCGAGGAGGAAGGGCTTGTCGCGCGCTTCTTCCTTCTTTTCGACGGTGCCCGGTGCAGCCTTGGTGTTGATCGGCGCGCTTGAGCCCGGACGATCGAGATCGCCTTTACGGCCGCAACCGGACAACGCCAGCCCGGCAATGGTAAGGGCCGCAATCAGATAAGTGGTGTTTCGTAAGAGCATGGATGCTTCCCGGTCCGGGCAATCAAGCCCTTCGTGCAAATTCGTCAGAACTCATATCGAGTTTTTAAGGCGCTGTGCACCCTGAATTTTTCTTGACTCACTCAGCCTCGATGGAAGGCTTTCGTTCTTTCGACAAAGTCTCGATCACCGCAAGCGTCCGGTTCATGGTTCGCGAATGATCCAGCCGTCTGAAATCGAGCATGGACATGCGCTTAACAACGGCTCCACCACCGGATCGGGGTATCTCAACCTCGAGGACCACCTCGAAACCGACAACGACCGTGTAGCAATCCTCTGCCCGATCCGGAACATGGTTGAGCAGAAAGATGTGCCGCGACAACTGGGGATCTGATTGTTTCAGAACCTCGACGACATCCCGGAGGATCCTTCCTTCAGCGATGTCGCTTTGCTGAGTGCGCAGCCTCTGCACTTCCCGATCATGCTTTTCGGCGAATAGACCTTTTGCCATCAGGATGAGGCTAGTTCCGTCCGCGCCACCAGGCGATCTGTTTCCTCACTTCGCTCGGCGCGGTGCCGCCGAAGGACGTGCGGCTGGCAACCGAGGCTTCGACCGTCAGGACGTCGAACACCTTGTCGGTAATGTCGGCGTGAATCCCTTGCAGGTCTTCGAGTGACAGTTCGGCGAGTTCGCAGGATTTTTGTTCAGCAAGCGCGACCGCGCGGCCGGTCACATGATGGGCGTCGCGGAACGGCAGGCCCGCCTCGCGCACCAGCCAGTCGGCAAGGTCCGTCGCGGTGGAATAGCCGGAGCCGGCGGCAGCCTTCATGCGGTCGGCACGAATGGTCATGTCGCGGACCATGCCGGTCATCGCGGCAATCGCCAGTTCCAGGCTTTCGGCACTGTCGAAGACCTGTTCCTTGTCTTCCTGCATGTCCTTGGAATAGGCGAGCGGCAGGCCCTTCATCACGGTGAGAAGGGCAATCAGCGAGCCGTTGATGCGGCCGGTCTTGGCGCGCACCAGTTCGGCTGCGTCCGGGTTCTTCTTTTGCGGCATGATCGACGAGCCGGTGGAGAAGGCGTCCGAGAGGCGCACGAAGCCGAACTGCGGCGTCGACCAGATGACGATTTCCTCCGCCAGCCGCGACAGATGCACGGCGCAGATCGAGGCGATCGACAGGAATTCCAGCGCGAAATCGCGGTCGGAGACGGTGTCGATCGAATTGCGGGTCGGCTCGCGGAAACCGAGCGCCTTGGCTGTCATGTGGCGGTCGATCGGAAAGCCGGTGCCGGCAAGCGCCGCGGCGCCGATGGGGCTCTCGTCCATGTGTTCGATGGCGTGGCGTACGCGCGCCCGGTCGCGGCCGAACATCTCGACATAGGCCATGCAATGATGGCCGAAGGTGACGGGCTGGGCAGTCTGCAGATGGGTGAAGCCGGGCATCACCGTCTCAGCATGCTCTTCGGCGCGGTCGAGGAAGGCTGATATCAGCGCCGTCAGCATCGTCTCGCATTTCTGCAGCTCTTCCTTGACCCACAGGCGGAAGTCGAGTGCAACCTGATCGTTACGGGAGCGGGCGGTGTGCAGGCGTCCGGCAGCCGGACCGATGAGTGCGGCAAGCCGGGCCTCGACATTCATATGGATGTCTTCGAGCCGGCGGGAGAATTCGAAATTGCCGCTTTCGATCTCTGACAGGATCGTGCTCAGGCCGTGAACGATCTTGTCTTTATCGTCGGGCGAAATGATGCCTTGATGCGCCAGCATGGTCGCATGCGCTATTGAGCCGCGGATATCCTGGGCGAAAAGCTTCTTGTCGAAGCCGATCGAGGCATTTATCTCCTCCATGATCGCCGCCGGTCCTTCTGCGAAGCGACCGCCCCACATCTGGTTGGAGCTTTTGGTTTCGGAAGTGCCGTCGCCCATGAAGAATGCCCGCCCTGGAGAATGACCCGTTTTGGAAAATGAAGTGACCGACAGACAAAAACGCTTTCCGCCCGCCAGACTTGTGGTGATCGCTGCCCTCGGGGGGCTGATCGCCGGTGCGGCAGCGGTATACGTCAGGGAAAGCGGGTCTGGCAATGGTGCGGCAGTCGAAACCGCCGGTGCGAAGGCCTGCGAGGCCTCAAAAGATAAGGTCGCGGCGATTACACCGTTCCTGAAAGGCCAGGTCGCTGCCATGGCGCCGGTCAGCGAGCCGCGTCCTCTCGCCGGTTTGACCTTCAAGGACAAGGGCGGCAAGGACTTGGCGCTCACCGATTTTACCGGCAAGACCGTCCTCCTCAACCTGTGGGCCACCTGGTGTGTGCCATGCCGGGAAGAGATGCCGGCGCTGAACGCGCTGCAGAAGGCAGAAGGCAGCGACAAGTTCGAGGTCGTGGCCGTCAATATCGACATCGGTGACGACGAAAAGCCGAAGGCCTTCCTGAACGAAACCGGCGTGCACGATCTCGGCTATTATCGGGATTCATCCATGGGCGTCTTCAATGCTCTGAAAAAGGAAGGCCTCGCCTTCGGCCTGCCGGTCACGCTGCTGATGGACGAGAAAGGCTGCCTGATTTCATCGATGAACGGGCCGGCGGCCTGGGACAGCGATGACGCAAAGGCGCTGGTGAAGGCCGCTGTCGCAGTGCCGCCGTCAGGCACTCAGTAGGAACGAGATGCGGCTGGAGCTTTTTTTCTGCATGGATGTCGCTGCGCCGTTCGTTGCCATGGCAAGGATGGCCGTCGCCGGTACCGGGCGGGAGTAGACGAAGCCCTGTCCTTCCCGGATACCCAGTTGCAGCAGGGCGGCAATCTGTTCTTCCGTTTCGATGCCTTCGGCGACCACGATCATGCCGAATTTCTGCGCGAGCGACGCCAGCATCTCCACCAGTTCCGACGACTTGCGGTCCAGAGTGATGCCGTCGACGAAGAATTTGTCGATCTTCAGGTAGTTGGCGCCAAGCGCATGGATGGCGGCGAGGCCGTTATGCCCCGTTCCCGCGTCGTCGATGGCAACACGTAAGCCGGCATCGTTCAATTTGCCGGTAACGATGGCGGCGCGGCCCTTGTCGGCGATGGCCTGCCGTTCGGTGACCTCGACGACGAGCGCCCGGTGGGGAAGATTGAAGCGCGCGGTGTTGGAGACCAGGGTTTCGACGAATCCATCGGCCAGATATTGGTCGGGCGTTACGTTGAAGGTGAGCTTGAGATGGCTCTGCGCCTGCAAAAGCCCGCCAAGTTGGCTTCCCGCCTGTCTCAGAAGTTCGGTGGTCAATTTTTCGATGCGGCCGTTGCTTTCGGCAAGCGGGATGAATGCCAGAGGTGGAATCATCGTTCCGTCAGGCTTGATCCAGCGCGCCAGCATTTCAAAGCCGAGAAGCTTTCGGTCCTCAAGATCGAAAATCGGCTGAAAATAGGGTTGGATCTGCCCTCCGGACAAGGCGGCATCAAGGTCGTCGAGGATCGACGTGTTGCGGATCATGCCACGTGCCGCAAGAACTCCGAAAGCGAGGCCAAAGGCCAGTGCGAGCCCGATTGTCTGCGGCGACAGCGCCTGGTTCCATTGGGCGAGAACGGCCGCATCGACCTTCAAGCTGAACCTGATGGGATATCGCGCCGATTTCTCGTCGAAACTGATGAGCTTTGTGCCGTCGGCGAACCATTTCTTCTGTGGACTGTAGCTTGCGAATGCGGTGCCATCCGCAAGGGTCAGCTGCATCAGCGCGTTGTCGCGCAGCTCTTCCGGCAGGATTGCAAAGAGGAGGCCACTGGTGGCGAGAACTTCGACGATGCTTTCGTTCTCACCATACTGCCAGCGCACACCCAATCCCTTCCATCCCGGGAAACGAAGGGAGAAAAGCGAATAGCCCGGGCTATTGGTACGGTTGTGGCGCGCGGTGGCAATCGATTGTTCGAGCGCCTGGTTCTTCTCATCGTAACTCCAGCAGACGCCGTTTGGTGTTTCCAGGCGCATGTTCTTCATGATGCTGGAGCCGTAGAGCGCCTTGGTCATTGCCATGCGATCGACAGTGTCGCAGGACGTGCTGCGGTTGACGATGACGTCGCTCATTTTCATGGTGGCGGAATCGATCGCCAGTTCAGTGCGCGCGAGGATATCCGTTGCGAGCTGGCGCAGCTGTTTCTCGTTCCAGGATGTGATGAAGGTCGAGTGGACAAAGTAAAGAATGCCGGCGAACAGGCCGGTGAAACACAGCACGAAGGCTGCGAAGCGAATTTTGCGCTGAACTGTCATGGCCCGGCCCGTTGCTGACGCTCGGACCGTGGCGGAAACAGGTTAAAAACGCTTGAATTTTCTACTGCTGATTTAGCAGTGACCGCCGTTTAACGTGTGGGAACGGGAACTTCGCCGCGATAATCGTAGAAGCCGCGGCCGGATTTTCGGCCGAGCCAGCCGGCTTCGACATATTTGACCAGCAGTGGGCAGGGGCGATATTTTGAATCCGCCAGTCCGTCATGCAGCACCTGCATGATCGACAGGCAGGTATCGAGGCCGATGAAATCGGCCAGCTGCAGCGGTCCCATCGGGTGGTTGGCGCCGAGCTTCATTGCCGTGTCGATGGCATCGACGCTGCCGACGCCTTCATAAAGCGTATAGATCGCCTCGTTGATCATCGGCAGCAGAATGCGGTTGACGATGAAGGCGGGGAAGTCTTCCGCGACTGTTATCGTCTTGTCGAGCGTCGCCACGAATTCCTTGGCGGTCGCGAACGTGCCTTCCTCGGTGGCGATGCCACGCACCAGTTCGACCAGCTTCATCACCGGAACCGGGTTCATGAAGTGGATGCCCATGAAGCGTTCCGGCCGGTCGGTCGCGGACGCAAGCCGCGTGATCGACAGGGAAGAGGTGTTGGTGGCGAGAATGGCGTCGGCCTTCAGGACCGGACAGACCTGGCCGTAGATCTTGCGCTTGACGCTTTCGTCCTCGGTGGCTGCCTCGATCACCAGATCCATCGGCGACAGGTCATTGAGATCAGCCGAGCCTTTGATCAGCGACAGTGCCTTCTTGCGCTCTTCGTCGGTCAGCTTGCCGGAGGAAACCTGGCGCGCCATGTTGCCGTTGATGGTTGCGAGGCCTGCCTCGACGCGATCGGCGGAAATATCGTAGATATGCACCTTGTAACCGGCCGCAGCCGATACCTGGGCAATACCGCAGCCCATCTGTCCAGCGCCCACAATTCCGACATTCTTGATCATCGAGCCGATTTTCCATCATCAATGCGGACGCGCGGTTGCGCTTCCGTTCAGGCAAAAAGCAATGCGCCCGTTGGGGCGGTGTATTCGGATGCAAGT
This sequence comes from Hyphomicrobiales bacterium, assembly GCA_900471525.1. GTDB lineage: Bacteria > Pseudomonadota > Alphaproteobacteria > Rhizobiales > Rhizobiaceae > Pararhizobium. The sequence goes on from UCEZ01000061.1 coordinate 89,588, forward strand.
GATAAAGGCATCGCATCCAATTTTCCAGCCTTTATTCGCTGCCCGAGCCATTGGCGGTCAGGCAAAGGCGCTGCTTCTAAAACGAAAAACGGCCGCGCAGAGTTGCACGGCCGCGAATTCCATTTTCAGAGGCTCAGAGCGCCTTTTCGAGTTCCGGCAGGATTGTGAAGAGGTCGCCGACGAGGCCGTAGTCGGCGACCTGGAAGATCGGGGCTTCCTCGTCCTTGTTGATGGCGACGATGACCTTCGAATCCTTCATGCCGGCCAGGTGCTGGATGGCACCGGAGATGATGATCTTCGCCGAGGTCAGTTCCGGACGGTCGGACGAGGACAGCGCGTCCTTGACAAAAGTCGACAGGCCGGGATTGGCGGCCGCCGAGATGGTTTCAACCGAGGCAGAACCACCTTCCGCAGCCGAGGCGAAGGAGGCGGTGCGCACGGTGATGACCTTCTTGGCTTCACCCGACTGTACCGTCTGGATGGCGTTGCCGGCATAGATCGGTCGCTTGAAGGTATCGGCCGAGACGACCTCGGTGATCTCGGAGATCTGGGCGATGTCGAGCAGGGCGGCGACACGCGGCAGGACGTTCTTGCCGACTGATGTAGCGGCCGAGAGGATCGTGTCGTAGGAACCGGCCAGCGAGACGATCAAAGCTGCCAAGGGCTCGGCGAGGTTGTTGGCGAGGTCGTCGCCCTCGGCGAGCAGCACCTTGGAAACGCCGGAGAGCTTTGCAGCGGCATCGGCGGCAGCCTTGGCGCCCTTGCCGGCGACCAGAACGTGGACGTCGCCGCCGATTTTCTGGGCAGCCGTCAGCGCCTTGGCGGTCTGGTCGGAAAGCGTTGCATTGTCGTGGTCAGCCAGAAGAAGAATGGCCATGGTCTGTGTCTCCTTTTCTGGACTTCTTAAAGCACGCCGGCTTCGTTTTTCAGCTTGTCGACCAGTTCGGCGACCGTCTTGACCTTGATGCCGGCCTTGCGGCCACCCGGCTCCTCGGTCTTCAAGACCTTGAGGCGGGCCGTCGTGTCTACGCCGAAATCGGCCGGGGTCTTCTTGTCGAGCGGCTTTTTCTTCGCCTTCATGATGTTCGGCAGCGAGGCGTAGCGCGGCTCGTTCAGGCGCAGGTCGGTGGTGACAACGGCTGGAAGTTTGATCTCGATCGTCTGCAGGCCGCCGTCGACTTCGCGGGTCACCTGTGCCTTGCCGTCACCGATCTCGACCTTCGAGGCAAAGGTGCCCTGTGCCCATCCCAAGAGGGCCGACAGCAT
>UCEZ01000097.1 GCA_900471525.1 Hyphomicrobiales bacterium
GACGAGCGATTGATGAAAAAGGCTGGTCTCGAGGCTGATATCGCTCGCCTCGAACGGCTGCGCGCTGCCCATGACGATGACGTCTATGCCGTTCGCCGCCAGATCAGGGACGCCGAACGTGACATCGAGATCTCGACGCGGCGGATTGGCGAGATCGGCAGGGACATCGAACGCCTTGCTCCAACCACTGGTGAATCCTTCACGATGGCCGTGCTCGGCAAATCCTATGACGAGCGGAAAGACGCGGGCCGGGCGCTGATGAAGGAGATCCTGACGCTTGTCCAACTCCAGCAGGAGGGCGAGGTGACGTTGGCGTCCCTCGGCGGTTTCGATCTTGTGTTCCTCGGCGAACGCTTTGGCAAGAGTGATGGCTATCGTTATACGACTGTGGTCCAGCGAACCGGCGCCGACTATGAGGTCGATCTGTCCGTCACCGTGACGCCGCTCGGGGCTGTCTCCCGTCTCGAGCATGCGCTGGATGATTTCGAAGGAGAACAACTGCGCCATCGACAGCGTCTCGAGGAGGCGCGTCGGCGACTCTCCTCCTACCGCTCACGCCAAGGCAGCACCTTCGCATTTGCTGAGGAACTCACTGAGAAGCGTCGGCAGCTTCGCGAGGTCGACGAAGCGCTTGCGACCGAGGCCCGCGAGACGATGACAGGCGCCTTAGAAGCAGCTTGACGCCTGGGCTTCGATCGCCGACCTCGTCAGTTTGAAAGCGGTGCAGCATGCGCATAGCTGCGCTGCACAATAAGTGGTTTGCAGCTGCACAAAAAGTCATCATAGTGCTCGCAGCTGATGCACATGGCGGTTTCCTCCCAGTGCCGCTGCAGCAGCTGTTCCCCTCTGGAGGTTAAATGACCTTCACACTTCATGGGCCGCGGTTTTCGCTGGCCCATTTTTTTTTGACTCCGGCCAAGCGGTAACAGCGCGTCCCGCGAGCATCGCTTCCCTATGTCCGCGGCTTGGCCTCCAACGACCCTTCCCGTGAAGTGGGATTGAGACGGAGAAGTGGAAAAAGGGGAACAACGAACCGATCGCAGATCGGTCCTCCCGCCGCCGCGTTCGCTCAACCGCCGCCTGCGCCATCCCGGCCGCTCGTCCTTCGCAGGGGCGTTGGCCCCCGCTAGTTCTTCGCAGCAGGGATGCTCGGCCGCAGTTGCGCCGGTCCGGCCGCTCTGCGGTTCGGGAATTGTCTTCGCAAGAATGAAGACAGGAGGGACCGGCGAAAAGCCGACCCAATACCCGGTTGAAGGAGAAAACCATGTACATTCTGAAGCTCGATCCGCGCGACCTGAAGGACAATCCCGATAGAATGCGCCAGTCGAAATCCTCGCCCCAGGCTGACGCGCTGTTGCTCGCCACCATCAAGGCGGTTGGTATCATCCAGCCCCCGGTCGTGGCACCGGAGAAGGACGGCGGCAACAGTTACGTCATCGATGCCGGCCATCGCCGCGTCCGCCTGGCGATCGCGGCCGGTCTCGAGGAAATAGAAGTGCTTGTCGAGGAAGCCGCCAACGACAACGGCGCGATGCGCAGCATGATCGAAAACAGTGCCCGCGAGCCATTGAACCCGGTCGACCAATGGCGTGGCATTGAACGTCTGGTGGCGCTGGACTGGACCGAAGAAGCGATCGCTGTCGCTCTTGCCGTGACCGTTCGCCAGATCCGCAAGCTGCGCCTTCTCGCCAATATACTTCCGGCGATGCTCGACCAGATCGCTCTCGGCGACATGCCCTCCGAGCAGCAGTTGCGCACGATCGCAGCCGCCTCGGCCGACGAGCAGAAGGAGGTGTGGAAAGCCAACAAACCGAAGAAGGGCGACACGGCGTCCTGGTGGTCCATCGCCAACGCGCTGGCCAAGAAGCGCATGTATGCCAAGGATGCGAGCTTCGGCGACGACCTCGCGGCTGCCTATGGCATCGAATGGGTCGAGGACCTCTTCGCCCCGGCCGACGAGGACAGCCGCTACACCACCAATGTCGAGGGATTTCTTGGCGCCCAGCACGAGTGGATGACCGCCAATCTCCCGAAGCGCGGCGCCATTGTCGAGCTGAACAACTACGGTCAGCCGGCCCTGCCGAAGAAAGCCGAACAGGTCTATGGCAAGCCGCAGAAATCCGATTGCACCGGCATGTATCTCGACCGCGAGGGAAAGGTGAAGACGGTCCACTACCGGCTGCCTGAAGCCAAAACGGCCAACGGCAGGGACGACGACATTGCCGGTGGCGAGGACGCGGGTGAAACCGTTGGCGTCGCACCGAAGGCGCGCCCAGATGTGACGCGGACAGGGATCGATATGATCGGCGACTTCCGCACTGACGCGCTTCACGAAGCGCTCGGCCGCGCGCCGATCGAGGACGACATGCTCATGGCGATGCTGGTCCTCGCCTTCGCCGGACAAAATGTCTCGGTCGGCTCAGGGTCGGAGACATCACAGCACCTCTATGGCTCAAAACGGTTCGCACGGCATGCCGTCCGGCTCATCGGTGAGAACGGTAAACTCGAATTCGACATGAATACGCTACGTGTGGTGGCGCGCCTCGCGCTGATCGATGCTTTGTCGGCGCGGACCAACCGCACGGACAGCGGCATTGTCGCAAGAATCGCAGGTGATGCGATTGGCGCAGATGGCTTCTTGCCCTCCATGGGGACCGAGGAGTTCCTCGCGTGCCTCTCCCGCCCGGCGCTCGAAGCATCGTGCGCGGGCACCGGCATCGCCCCGCGCCCGCGCGTCAGGGACACCCGCGCCGCACTGGTCGAGCAGTTCAAGGAGGAACGCTTCGTCCATTCCTCCGCACTCTTTGCACCCGACGATGCGAAGCTCGCAGAATGGCTGGCCAAGAACATGGAGCAGGCCTCCGATGACGATGATGACGCCGACGGTGCGTCGATCGAACCGGTCGATCGCGGGGCGAAGGATCCGACTGACGACGAGGCAATTGTCGAGTCGGATGTCCCGGAGATCCGCGGTAGCGCTGGTCCCAAGGACGCCGAAATCGAGGAACCGGGTGAGGCTGATGCCGATGCGAGCGATGATGATCCCGAAACCGCTTTTGGCATAGCCGCCGAGTAGCGGCGGCCCACTTCCCATGGTCAGACCGATCACCGCCGCCGGCCATCACCGGCGGCGGTTCTGTTTCAGCAATTTCAAACGCAAGGAGCAACTTCATGAAGGGCCAACCAACCATCATCC
>UCEZ01000057.1 GCA_900471525.1 Hyphomicrobiales bacterium
GCCAATCCGCCGGAAGGTGCCTCGGTTCCGCCGATCCTGCCGCCGGTCGACGGCTTCCTGTTCCTCGACAAGACGAAATTCGCCGCATCCTTCGCCGCCGACGTCGAACCCGAAACCGCCGCCTTCATGGCCGCCTCCCAGGTTCCGTGGGGCGTTGCAGCCCTGACCGGTGCCGTGACCGAACCGGCCTGGAAGGTGAAGCCGAGCTTCTATCTGGTTGCTTCCGACGATCACATGATCCCGCCGCCCGCACAAAGGCTGATGGCAAAGCGCGCCGGCGCCACCGTCACCGAAGTCCCCGGCAGCCACGCGGTGTACGTCTCGAACCCGAAGGCCGTCGCTGATCTCATCGAGCAGGCCGCCGCCGCAACCAACTAACCCCGCATCAAGGTTTGCCGCATATCAAAAAGCAATGGCCGGGGGATCACCATCCCCCGGCCATTGCTTGAGATGAGGAGTGCCGGCAGCTTTTCAGCCGTCGACCTCAAGGACGAGTTCCAGTTCGATCGGCACGCCGAGCGGAAGGCTTGCGACGCCGAGCACCACCCGACCGGAGAGCCTTTCCTCACCGAAGACCTTGAGCAGCATTTCGGATGCGCCGTCGGCGACCTTCGGATGGTCCCGGAAATCGCCCTCGGTTGCAATATAGACGCCGAGCTTGACGACCCGGACGACCTTATCCAGCGAGCCGAGATAGTCTTTCGCGGCCGACAGGGCGCTCAAGGTCGCCGTTTCGGCGGCCTTCCTGCCATCCTCGGCCGTCAGGGCGCCTCCGACACGCCCGATAAATCGGGGCAAACGGTCGACGACCGGCAGCATGCCGCTGAAGAAGACCAGGTTGCCCGTCCTTGCCGCTTCGACATACGCACCGAAGGGTGTCGGCGGCGAGGGAAGCGTGATCCCGAGGTCCTGAAGCCGCTGTTCTGCGCCAGCGGCCGGCGCCTTGCCAAGGTCTACCATTTGCCCAGATGTGCGCCGCCATCGACGTTCAGCACCTCCCCGGTGACATACCGTGCTTCGGTCAGGAAGATGACCGCGTCGACGATATCCTGGACGTCGGAAATGCTGCCCATCGGCGACAGGGTCCTCAGGAAATCCTTCGGATTGTCCTTGTGCAAAGGCGTGTCGACGACGCCGGGGGCGACGGTGTTGACCCGGATTCCGTCCCGCGCATATTCCATTGCGAGGTTCTTGGAGATGGCGTCGATGCCGCCCTTGGTCATCATTGCGACCGAGGCCGAGAGGCCGGCGATCGGATGATCGATCAGCGGCGTCGTGATGCTGACGATGCTGCCACCGGACTTCTGCGCTAGCATCTGCTTCACGACCCGTTGGGTCAGGTGGATGAAGCCTTCAAGATTGGTCGAGGATAGCCTTCTGAAGTCCTCCATCGTGTAATCGATGAACGGCTTGGTGAAGAAGATGCCGGCATTGTTGACGAGGGCATCAATCGTTCCGAACCGGCTGATCGCGGTTTCCGCCACCTTCCTTGCGGTTTCAGGATCACCGATGTCGCCATCGACGAGCGCGAGCTGGCTGGAGGCATTGAACGCATCCGACGCACTGACCTGACGCGATGTCGCGACGACATTGTATCCGCGCTCGACGAAGGCGTTCACGATCCCGGCGCCGATACCCTGGGAGGCCCCTGTAATGATAGCAGTCTTGCGGTCTTGCATGTTGATCTCCATCGATCTGGTTGAGCAGCTTCAAGCTTGCTTGGGATGAATATGGCCCGAAGCGCATTCAGCGATTAGATGGAAATATCTGGAATCTATTTTGCATGTGTGCAAAAATCGGCGCATGATCGATCTCAATGACATTGCGGTTTTCGTGAAGGTCGCGCAGTTCGAAAGCTTCAGCCGCGCCGCCCACTCACTGGGAATGCCTGTATCGACCGTCAGCCGGAAAGTGTCCGCGCTCGAGGATCAGCTCGGGGTTACGTTGATCCAGCGCACGACCCGCAAACTGACGCTGACCGCCCAGGGGCAAGCCTACTACAATCAATGCGGCGAGCCGCTCAACCACCTGTTCGACGCGGAGCGGGTTCTGACGGAAACGCAGAGGAAGCCGGAAGGCCTGTTGAAAATCTCCGTGCCGGTGATCCTGGGGCAGGAGGCATTTTATGAGTTTCTCTCAACGTTCCTGACAAACTACCCGCTGATACAGGTCGACCTTTTCGTGACAAATCTCTTCCTCGACCTGATTGCCGAGAATGTCGACGTTGCCATTCGCTTCGGCGAGCTTCGTGACTCGACGATCGTTGCCCAGAAGATCGGCAGGAGCGTTCGCTACGTCGTTGCTTCTCCGGAATATCTTCAGGGGCGGCCCATTCCGGTGAAACCGGAGGATTTGCAGAACCATCAATGCGTTCTGCTCAATGGACGCAACAACGAGGGGGAATGGCATCTGGTCAGCGGCCGGAAATCCGTGAAACTCGACGTGTCAGGGCCGATTTCCAGCCGGGATTTCCAGTCGGCGAGTGCGTTTACCTATCGTGGGCACGGGATCGGACTGCTGCCGTCGACCTATTGCGACGACCAGATAGAAAGCGGCGAACTCGTCCGTCTGCTGCCGGACTGGTCGTCGCCGGAAATCGTCGTGCAGGCCGTCTACCCGACACGACGGTTCCTGCCGGCGAAACTGCAGGTCTTCCTCGACGAACTGAAGGCTTGGAAGAGCCCTCTCTGGATCCCCTTGCGCTGATGGCTATCGGCACAAGTCGCCGGTGCAGTTATCCATCACGCTTTACCGAACCCCGAAAATGCTGTCGATCGCAGCCTGCGTCTGCGGGCCGAAACCGCCGTCTATCGGGCCGGAATAGAGTTTCTGGTCCGCAAGGCGCTTTTGCAAAGCCTTGCGAAACGACAGGGACCAGTTGGCGGAATTGTCGCGCATCTGGTTGCGGCTGAAGGTGGCGCCGGCCCTCAGCGCCTTTTCCATCCATTCGGCGGCAAGAACGGGATCGGCGTTCACGGCCAGCCCCTTGTCGTAGAAATTGGCGACATTGTTGAGGGCGATGGAATCGCCGGCTTCCGCCGCGCGGCGATAGAAGTCCATCGCCTGCTTGAAATCCTGTGTTTCGCCTTCGCCGGTCTCATAGGCATAGCCGATATTGGTCAGCGCCGTGGCGTTGCCGCCGTCGGCGGCCTTGCGATAGAGGCGCATGCCTTCCGCCACGTCCTTTTCGACCCCGAGGCCGGAATAGATCATGTAGCCGAGCCCGTTCATCGCGTCGGCATTGCCGAAATCGGCGGCTTTTTTGTACCATTCGAGTGCCCGGTCGGTATCCGCCGGCCCGCCGATGCCGTTCAGGTGGAAATTGGCGGCATTGGTCATGCCGACGGCATTTCCGGCCTCCGCCGCCCGCACATACCAGCGGCGGGCCTCCTCGATATTGCGCGGCACCGTGTTACTGGTCTCGAGCAGGAAGCCGGCATCGTTCATGGCGCGCGCATTGCCGCCGGTGGCGCCCTTGATGTACCAGTCGAGTGCTGCGGCGTCGTCCTCCGGCACAGCCCGGCCGGAATCGTAGAAATAGCCGAGATTGAACATCGCCCAGGCATTGTTGCGCTGGGCGGCGTCGAGATACCAGCGCATCGCCTCCTTCTCATTCTGCGCCACGCCCTCGCCATTGTCATAGGCATAACCGATCGCCGCGAACGCAGCCGGATAACCGCGGCCGGCGGCCTTGCGGTAGAGATCGAGCGCCCCGGCATAATCCTTCTGTTTTTCCCTGGCGCGGGCAGATTGATAGATGAAGCGCAGGATGTTCGGTTTGGCAGCACTTGCCGTCTCGCAGGCGGAACGCGCCGCGACACCGTCGAGCGCACTGAACTCGACGGCAGCCACCGTCTTCACCCGGTCAGGATCAAGCGGATCCGCCGCCAGTGCGTCGCAGGGATCGATGCCGCTGCTGCTGCTGGCAACAGGCTTTGCCGTTTCCACCGTGCCGATCGAAGCGCCATCGCGGGTGTTGGCGGCGGGCGGCGCCATCCGCGGCGGCGTCGCATAACCGGTATCGGCGTTCGGATCGACCTGGGCGAGGGCAGGCAACGGCAAGGCGAGGGCGGCAGTGAGGAGCGCCGCGGCAGAAAAGGCGCCTGAATGCAAGTGTCTCGCTGTCATGCCTGCCTCCCGTCCGGCGCGCGCCCGTATGCTGCCGTCATTTTCTTGAAAAGCGCTGCTTTCGCAAGTCTCCTGGGGAACAGCGGCGCGCAGCGACCGGTGAGATGTCGATCTGTTGCAATTATTGATCTTTCCGGCCCTGTTTCGGCCCTTAACCCTGTGGCAAATTGTTGTCGCTATCAGGCTTGCCGTCTGTCCATGTTGACGGCAGACTGCAATGGAGGCTCGCGCGGGCATACGCGGCCGGGCCGGAATGAAGTGAAGTGTTGAGAGGCTATCGTGGAGATCAAGGGCATCAAGTGGAATTACGATCGCTCTGAACTGATCGCCGATGGCGTCGTTCACGGCATCGGTCTTGCCCTTGCGCTGATCGGCGTCACCGCGATGATCTTCTATGCCAGCGTCTGGAGCACGTCGGGACAACTGGCAGCCGCCTGGATCTATGGCGCCGGACTGGTGGCGACCCTGTCTATCTCCTTCCTCTATAATCTCTATCCGGTTTCGCAGACGAAGTGGTTCCTGCGCCGCTTCGACCATTCTTCGATCTTCGTTCTGATTGCCGCGACCTACACGCCCTTCCTTCAACGGGGCTGGGACGATCCTTATCTGTTCGGCATGCTGATCGGCATCTGGTCGATCGCTGTCGTCGGCGTGCTGATCAAATGCGTCTTCCCAGGCCGGTTCGACAAGGTGGCGATCCTGCTTTATCTCGCCATGGGCTGGAGCGGCGTCTTCGCCGCAGGGCCGCTGCTGTCGCAACTGACCGAAACGACACTGATCCTCATCCTGATCGGCGGCATCATCTATTCTTGCGGCGTGATCTTCCATGTCTGGGAAAAGCTGCGCTTCCAGAATGCCATCTGGCACGGCTTCGTTGTCACCGCCGCCGCCGTGCATTATTCCGCCGTGTTGACCTGCCTCAGCGGCGCGTCCACCTGATCGCGTTTTCCTGTTGCCGGCTTGGCGTCAGTTCTGCGCCGCGCCCGGTGCCGTCCGTGGTGCCTGGTTGCATCCTTCGGCCGGACGCAGGGATGTCACCATGCGGCTGACCACGCTGTTGAACGCCTTCAGCGCATCGCGCGGATATTCAAGCTGGAAATAGGCAGCGCTGCCGTCGCAAAGGACGACGCCGCGGACATAGAGAATATCGGCCGCCCGCGAGCCGGAATAACTCGCCCAGCCCGACGTCACCTTATCGTAGGTAATCTCCCAGCCTTCGCCCTTGTTCCAGCCGATGCGCTGGCGCGCCTCTGCGGCGAAATCATTGTCTTCGATCGAGGTGCCGAACAGGAATAGCCGGGCGCGACCGTCATCAGAGCGGAAGCTTGCGCCATCGCCGTTGTCACTCTCCTGCTCAAGCGTGAAGCCCGGTGGCACCTCGGCGCTATAGCCGAAGCGCGGGTTGGAATAGCTGGACCAGCCATCGGCGGCGGACGTTGGAAATGCGGCGCAAAGGCCCGGGATCAGCAACAGTGCATATCTCAAGATCATCCCCCCTCGTCCTGCCCGAGCGGCTCGGGCAATCCTATCTATGCGGGACGTGATACGCTTTTCAATAGCTCTGCAAGGGTCCGCTCGACGCGTGGATCCAGCGTATGGGCCACATTGAAACGCATGAAATTGGACGCGCCTTGCGACACGCTGAACACATTGCCGGGGGCGAGCACAATGCCCTCGGTGAGTGCTGCTTGCGCCACCTGCGCTGAATCCAGCCCATCAGGAAGTTTGCACCAGAGATTGAAGCCACCACGAGGCAAAAGCCAGGGTTCGATACCGAGCCGGTTTAGTCTATCCGCCACCTCACGACGCGCCCTGACGAGCTTCCGCCGCAACTCCTCCATGTGCTTGCGATAGCTCCCTCCCGCCAGCACATGGGTGATCAGTTCGGTGGAAACCGGACTCGGTCCACCGAAGTTGGTGGCGACCTGTAAATCCACCAGTCCATCGATCCAGTCGGGCCGCGCTGCTATATAGCCGCAGCGGATCGACGCCGAGAGGGTTTTGGAGAAACTGCCGATGCGAATGACGCGATTGAGACCATCCAGCGCTGCAAGGCGCACTGACGGCTCAGGTTCGAAGTCAGCGAAGATATCGTCCTCGATGATTGTCACGTCATATCGTGTCGCCGCGTTCAGCAAAAGATGGGCAGTCTGAGGGGAAAGCGTCGCTCCTGTCGGGTTGTGAAGCGCGGAATTGGTGATGTACAGCCGCGGTCGCTCGGCGTTCAGTAGCGCTTCGAATGCCATGATATCAGGACCCGCTGGCGTGTAGGGAACACCGATGATCTTCACCTGATGGGCCTTCAACAGGGCCTGAAAATTGAAGTAGCAGGGATCGTCGATCATGACCGTGTCGGCTGGCCGGAGGAGAAAGCGGCAGATCAGATCAAGGGCCTGAGTTCCCGTGCTCGTCAACATCACCTGGTCCGGCGCAGCCTGAATACTCTCCTCCGCAAAGCGGGCCAAGAGCAGACGTCGCAGCGCCAAAGAGCCGCGCGTGCTGCCGTAATAGGCAAGAAGATTGTCGTCGGTTCGCGCCAGACTTCGAATGGCCAGCCTCAGCGCGTCATTCGGCATCCAGTCCGACGGAAGCCAACCACATCCGGGCTTCAGCACCGCATCATCGGAATCAAGCGACTGCCGCGACACCCAGAATGGATCGACTGCCCTTGCGCGGGGTGATTCCGTTTCCGCCAGCTTGAGCGGCGGCAAAGCGCTGGTCGAAACATAGAAGCCGGACCCTCGATGCGCCCGGATCAATCCCTCAGCGGCAAGACGATCATAGGCTTCGACCACTGTGGTGGGCGAAACGCCCATCGTGGTAGCAAAACTGCGGATGGAAGGGAGACGATCCCCCGGTGCAAGTGATCGGCTCGCGATCTTGTTCCTGATCGCTACCATGACATCCGTCGTGCGTGTACCGGCATCGCTGCGTGGCATGGGGACTCCCAATTGTATGGCTGGGTAGACTGTTACAGTTCGTTGGAATTGTATTGATCTGTGTCTGTTTACGCCAGTCGTTCGCGCGTAACAGTCGGGCGGAAAGTGAGGTGCCATGAAAGCGTCGATGGAAGGTTGGGGCAGCGGGCTGCTCGGTGTCATCATATTCAGCGGTTCGCTTCCGGCGACACGCATTGCGGTTTCGGATTTCTCGCCGCTGTTCCTGACATCGGCTCGCGCGGTCATTGCTGCGCTGCTCGCGGCGGCCTTGCTCTTCGTGCTTCGCCAGCCCAGACCAGGCCTGGGCGATCTTCTGTCGCTTGCACTGGTCGCGCTCGGCGTCGTCATCGGCTTTCCGCTGCTGACGGCCTTGGCGCTGCAATACATCACATCTGCCCATTCGATCGTCTTCATCGGCATGCTTCCGCTTGCGACCGCGATCTTCGGTGTTCTACGGGGCGGGGAGCGCCCCAGGCTGCCCTTCTGGCTATTCTCCGGATTGGGCAGCGCCATGGTGGTCGGTTTCGCCCTGACATTTGGCGGAGAAGTATCTGTCACGGGAGATCTGTTGATGATCGCTGCGATCATCGTCTGCGGGCTTGGCTATGCTGAAGGCGCAAAACTCTCGCGGACACTGGGCGGATGGCAGGTGATTTCCTGGGCCCTGGTCCTGTCCTTGCCCCTGATGGCGGTCATCGCCATGATCACGCTTCCGGACACCTGGCAGGGCATCAATACCCCGTCATGGATTGGACTTGCCTACGTATCTGTGTTCAGCATGCTGGTCGGCTTCGTGTTCTGGTATCGCGGCCTCGCGCTGGGCGGCATTGCCGCGGTCGGGCAGTTGCAACTGCTTCAGCCCTTCTTCGGCCTCCTGCTGGCCGCCAGCCTCCTGCACGAACAGGTAAGCGTCACGATGGTCGTCACCGCGCTCGCCGTTGTTCTGTGCGTTGCCGGCGCTCGCAAGTTCGCTGGCTGAGCCATCATTCCGCGAAGACGCGCAATTGTAAGCACCGTGGCAAACGGCATCTTAGGCCGCTTGGAGGCGATGTCCGGAAAGGCTCTAGCGACCTCAGAATCTGAAAGTGTCGTGGAGAAGCAAACCACTCGGTGGCAGTTGCAACCGAAGAAAAACCACCCTCCCGAAAGCATCGTAGAGAACCATCGGGTGCCGCCTTTCCCGCCAATTAACGATCTATTAGTAATTTTGAACATTTGGCCGAAAAAGCGGTTATGCTGGATAAAACGATGGAAAAACAACATCGGCGAAGGAGGGAGAATGTCTGAACGAAGGAATCCCGCAAACCGCAACGATGCCAGTCAGCGCCAGGATCCAGGCGAGCGTCAGGATTACGGCCTGGATGACATGGGCGTCCCCCTTTGGAGCGAGGCGGACGAGGAGCATGTCTCGGGCCGCAACTGGTCGGTCATCATGGTCTTCGTGTTCGTGCCGCTGATGGCGCTGATCGTGCTGGCACTCTGTCTTTACGCTCTGTTTGCCCATGTTTTCGGCACGCCACAGGTGCCGGATACGGTCATTGAAAGTACGAAGCAACCGTCCTGAGAGGGACGGTACCTGCACCCGCGACCTGAACGATCACTCCTGTTCGAATGTCAGGGCGACGCCGTTCATGCAATAGCGAAGGCCGGTCGGGGGCGGGCCGTCGGGAAAGACATGGCCGAGATGCGCGTCGCAATCGGCACAACGGATTTCCGTCCGGCTCAGGCCATAGGAGATGTCGTGATATTTCGTCACTGCATCGCTGGAGATCGGCTCGTAGAAGCTCGGCCAGCCGGTGCCGGAATTGAATTTCGCCGCTGAGCGGTAGAGCGGCCGGTTGCAGCAGACGCAGTGATAGACGCCTTTCTTGCTCAGATCGAAATCCGGGCTCGAAAAGGCGCGCTCGGTGCCGTGCTGGCGGGTGATGCGGTACTGGTCCGGTGTCAGTTGCGCCCGCCATTCTTCATCTGTCTTCATCACTTTCAAGGTGCTGGTGTCGCTCATCGCTCTCTCCCTGATTTCCCGCAGGAGATATAGGAAGGACTTTCAGTCCGGCAATCGCCAGAGCCGTGCAATCGCATGGCATATCGGTGCGGCGGTTGACGTTTTAGGGGGATGCCGGGCGGATGTCTGTATATCCTTGCGTAACCTTGAGTTTGGCCATCGCTTGGCTTATCCCAAAAGTCCGCAATGGCAATCGTCGCTGGCATCCTCGCTTTCCCCGCCGCAACCTTGAAAGGAACCCGCTGACCCATGAATGTCACCGATCTGACATTTCTGGCGCTCTGCCTTCCCTTTCTGGGCGCGCTCGCAGCGCCCTTGCTCACACGAGCGCTCGGCCACAACGCCGCCTGGGTGCTTGCCCTCATTCCCGTCGCGATCTTCGCGCATTTCGCCGGTTTTTCCGCTGACGTCGCCCAAGGCGAGGTCGTGACCGGCGGCTATGACTGGGTGCCGTCCTTCGATGTCGGCTTTTCCTGGCTGATCGACGGGCTGTCGCTGACCTTCATCCTTTTGATTTCCGGCATCGGGGCGCTGATCGTGCTCTATTCTGGTGGCTACCTCAAAGGCCATCCGCATCAAGGTCGCTTCTTCTCGTTCCTCCTGATGTTCATGGGCTCGATGCTCGGGCTGGTTGCTTCCGACAGCTTTCTGATGCTGTTCGTCTTCTGGGAACTGACCTCGATCACTTCGTTCCTGCTGATCGGCTTCGACCATCACCGCGACGCCGCCCGGCGCGCCGCGTTTCAGGCGCTGGTGGTGACCGGCGGCGGCGGGTTGTTTCTGCTCGCTGGCCTGATCCTCCTGTGGAATATTTCCGGGGTCACCCAATTCTCGGCTCTGACGTCGCTTGGTCCTGTGGTCAAGGCAAGCCCGCTCTATCTGGCGGCCCTTGTCCTGGTGCTGGGCGGGGCCTTCACCAAGTCGGCACAGTTTCCGTTCCATTTCTGGCTGCCGAACGCCATGGAGGCGCCGACCCCGGTGTCGGCCTACCTGCACTCGGCTACCATGGTGAAAGCCGGCGTCTACCTGTTGATGCGGCTGAACCCGGTGCTTGGCGGCACGGTCGCGTGGCAGATCGTCCTACCGGTGTTCGGCGTGGCGACACTCGTCATCGGCGCTCTGCTGGCCGTACGCCAGACCGACCTCAAGCTGATGCTCGCCTATACGACGATGTCGTCGCTCGGTCTTCTGGTCCTTTTGACCGGCTTTGGAGCGCCTTATGCGATCGAGGCGGCAACGCTCTATCTCGTCGCGCATTCGCTGTTCAAGGGCGCGCTGTTCATGGTGGCCGGCATCATCGACCATGAAACCGGAACGCGCGACGTGACGCGGCTCGGCGGCCTGCGCTCGGCGATGCCGCTGACGTTTGCCATTGCGCTTGCTGCCGCCATCTCTATGGGCGGGCTGCCGCCCTTTTTCGGGTTTCTGGCAAAGGAAGAAGTCTACGCCGCACTCTCTGCCTTCGACTGGCGCTCGCTCACATTTGCAGCCCTTGCCGTCATCGGCAACGCGCTGATGTTCGCCGTCGCCTTTGCCGTCGCGCTGACACCGTTCACCGGAAAACCCGTCGCGACCCCGAAGCATGCGCATGAGGCGCCGGTTCTGCTCTGGCTCGGCCCTGCGGTACTCGCCCTTGCCGGTCTTGCTGCTGCTTTCCTGTCAAGCACCGTCCACGCCCTGATTTCCTCGCCCATGGCCTCGGCCGTCGCCGGTGAACCGCGTACCGTCACCATGTCGCTGACGCCGCATCTCGGCGTGCCGCTGGCCCTTTCGGCGCTGACCGTCGCAATCGGTATCGGTTTCTATCTCGGTCTTGCGCGCCTTCGGGCGGGGACCGCGGCGCTCCTCGCCGCTATCGGCTGGGGGCCGGATCGTGGCTTCGACCAGGCGATCCGGGGTCTGCTGCGCCTGTCCTTTGCCGTCACCCGCTGGCTGCAGAACGGCAGGCTGGATACCTACATGGCCGTGACCTTCGTGATGGTGGCCATCGTCCTCTTGGTGCCGCCGTTCCTGTTCGGCGAACTGGCCCGGCCGCCGATCTTCCCGGCCATTCCGCTGCATGAATTCGCCATTATGGCCATTGCCGTGATCGGGCTGTTCGCCGTCGTCCTGGCGAAGGACCGGCTGACGGCGATCGTCTCGCTCGGCATCCAGGGTTTTTCGGTCGCGGTGATCTTCCTGCTCTATGGGGCGCCGGATCTCGCCTTCACCCAGTTCATGATCGAAACGCTGGCCGTCGTCATCCTGGCACTGGTGATGACGCGGCTCAGGCTTTCGCCGTCCGATCACCGCCCGCGACGCGAGACCCTGCCGGATGCGGCGATCGCGCTGGCCTGCGGGCTCGGCGCGACCTTGCTGCTGCTCAAGGTGACGGAAGGGCCGTTCAACACGGCGCTCACCGATTTCTTCAACCAGTATTCGAAAACCATCGCCCATGGCGGCAATGTCGTGAATGTCATCATCGTCGATTTCCGCGGCACGGATACGCTGGGCGAAATCGCCGTGGTCATGATCGCCGGACTCGCGGTGCTGTCGCTCGTGCGGCTTCGCGCGGGATCGATGCGGCGCATTGCCGACAATGACCCGGATGCAGAGGAGGCCGGCCGATGAAATCGCTGATCTTCCGCACCGCCGCACCGGTTATCGTCGGCGTCATGCTGCTGTTTTCGATCTTCGTGCTTTTGCGCGGTCACAACGAGCCGGGCGGCGGCTTCATCGGCGGGCTGATTGCCGTTGCCGCACTGTCGATCTACGGCATCGCCTTCGGCGTCGAAACCGTGCGCCGGGCGATCGTCTTCCATCCGCTGGCGATATCCGGGGCAGGGCTGTTGCTGGCGACGCTTTCGGGCCTCTTGTCGATGGTCTTCCATGTGCCGTTCATGTCCGGGCTCTGGGTCTATCCGGTGATCCTCGGCGAGGAGATCCCGCTGTCGAGCGTCATGACCTTCGATATCGGCGTCTATCTGGTCGTCGTCGGCGCAGTCACCTCCATCGCCCTGTCGCTGGAAGAAAGAGGAGAGGATTGATGGAACCCGTTTTCGCCGTCCTGACCGGCATCTTCCTGACGATCGCCGTCTATCTGCTTCTGTCGAAGTTCATCATCCGCATGCTGCTCGGCGTCGCCATTCTCGGCAATGCCGTCAACCTGTTGATCTTCACCAGCGGCCGGATCATGCGCGAGGTGCCGCCAGTGATCGGGGCAGGGCTCGACGTGCCCGCCGGGCCGACGGCCAATCCCTTGCCGCAGGCGCTGATCCTGACGGCGATCGTCATTTCCTTCTCGTTCTTCGCCTTCCTGCTGGTCCTGTCCTGGCGCGCCTATAGCAGTCTTGCGACCGACAACACCGATGCAATGCGCGTGGCCGAGCCAGTCGACGCCCAACTGCCGCCGCTTGGATACTGACAGACGATGGCCGTTTCCACTTCCCCCATCGATCTTTCCGCAGCGCTCGTTCTTGAGCCTGTTGCAGCGCTCGACTGGCTGGTGATCCTGCCGGTCGCCTGGTGTATCTGCATCGGCGCCGTGCTGATGATGATCCGGCAAAGAGGGGGGCTGCAGCCGCTGATCGCCATCGCCGCACTGTGTGTTCTCGTCGCGCTTGATGCCGGGTTGTTGTGGCATGTGTCGCAGGATGGTCCGGCAACGATGGTCATGGGCCGCTGGCTGCCGCCGTTCGGCATCGCTTTCACGGTCGATCTGACCGGCGCGCTGTTTGCGCTGACAGCGGCGGTCGTGGCGCTCATCGGCGCCATCGCGGCCATCGATGACATCAATACCAGCGGCCGGCGCTACGGCTTCTATCCCTTCCTGATGCTTTTGATGGCGGGCGTCAGCGGCGCCTTTCTGACCGGTGACATCTTCAACCTCTATGTCTGGTTCGAGGTGCTGTTGATCTCGTCCTTCGGACTTCTGGTGCTCGGGAGCGAGCGCGAGCAGATTGACGGCGCGGTAAAATACGGCTTCCTCAACCTTGTCGCCACGACGCTGTTCCTGATCACCACCGGCTATCTCTACGGTGTCTTCGGCACGCTCAATATGGCCGATATCGCCCGCAAGGCCGCCAGCCTGCAGGATACAGCGCCGCTGGTGACGCTGACGGCGCTCTATGTTCTCGCCTTCGCGATGAAGGCGGCTGCCTTCCCGGTGAATTTCTGGTTGCCCGCCTCCTATCATACGCCGCGCATCGTCGTTTCGGCGCTGTTTGCCGGCCTGCTCACCAAGGTCGGCATCTACGCGCTGATCCGTGTCTCCGTCATGCTGTTTCCGTTCGCGCGGGAACAATTGAGCCTCGTCATCGCAATCGTTGCCGCGCTGACCATGCTGACCGGCGCGCTCGGCGCTCTGGCGCAGACCGATACGCGCCGCCTGCTCGGTTATCTCGTCATCTCCGGCATCGGCGCCATGCTTGCCGGCATTGCCATCGGCGGCGCTGGCGGCATCGGTGGTGCGGTCTTCTATGCGCTGCATTCGATGCTGGTGATGACGGCGCTTTATCTGGCCAGCGGTCTGGCCGCCCGCCTCGGCGGCGGTTTCTCGCTGGCGACGGCCGGCGGACTGTATCGGGATCATCTGCTGTTTACGACGTTGTCTCTGATGCTGTTTTTCTCCGTTTCCGGCCTGCCGCCGTTCTCCGGTTTCTGGCCGAAGGTGATGCTGGTCAAGGCCGCTCTCGACAACGGTGCCGGGTGGCTGGCGGGCGCTCTGCTTTTCACCGGCTTCCTGACGATGATTGCCACCGGCCGTGTATTCCTGCTTGCCTATTGGCGGCCGGCGCCCGAAGGCCGGGCGACACCGCAGGAAGCTCTGCCGGTAAAGGCCCTGTTGCCGCTGCTGGTCCTCACAGTGCTCAGCGTTCTCATCGGCCTCCTTCCCGAAACCTTGCTCGGTCTGGTGCAGAACGCCGCCTTGACGCTCAACGAGCCATCGGCCTATCTCAAGTCCGTCTTTCCGGCGGGGAGCATGCCATGACGTTCATTGTCGTCAACCTGATCCTGACCCTGATCTGGGCGGTCGTCACCGGCAGCTTCAGCATCCACAATCTCCTGCTCGGTTTCGCCATGGGCGCGCTGTCACTGTGGCTGGTGCGTGAGCAGCTCCCGGCCACCCTGCATCGGGTCCGCCCCTTGAAGCTCTTGTTGCTGGCCGTCTTGTTCTTCAAGGAACTGTCGCTCTCGGCGATCAAGGTCGCAATCATGGTGCTGCGGCCGAACATGCGGCTGAGGCCCGGCATATTCGCTTTTCCGCTGACGCTGACGCGCGATTTCGAGATCACGCTGCTTGCCAATCTGATCACGCTGACGCCGGGCACGCTGTCGGTAGATGTGTCGGAGGACCGCAAGACCCTTTACGTGCACGCACTCGATTGCCATGACCCGGCGGCTGAAAGACGGGCGATTTCCAGCGGGTTCGAACGCCGCATCCGGGAGGCTTTTCCGACATGAGCGCGTCCGCCATCCTCTCGCTTGCCACCTCTTTCGCGCTCATTGCCCTGTCGCTCGGGCTGTTGCTGACGGTGGCGCGGATCCTACGCGGACCAACGCTGCCGGACCGGGTGCTCGGTCTCGACATGCTGGTGGCTATCGCCATCGGCTTCATCGCGGTCATCGCTATCCGCAGCGGCTTCAATCTCTATATCGACATCGCCATTGCTCTCAGCCTCGTCGGTTTCCTTGCCACCGTCGCCTTTGCCCGCTTCATTCTGGCGCGCGGACTGTCGCCGGAAACCGAGAAGGGCCCAGGCGAGGTGTCGCCGGCAGTGCAAAAGCCCAAGCGCGACAAGCCGGGGCGCCGCAAACTTAAGGGAGCCCGGTGATGTCAGCCGATATCGACATGATCACCGCAGTCGCCGTCAGCCTCCTCCTTGTCGTCGGGTCTCTCTTCAGCGTGCTGGCGGCGCTCGGTCTGCTGCGTTTTCCCGACCTTTACACGCGCATGCACGCGGCTTCGAAGGCGGGCACGATCGGCTCCGGCCTGTTGCTGCTGGCGGCAGGTATCCACGCGCTCGATATCGCCATTCTGCTGAGGGCGCTTGCCGGTTTTGCCTTTTTCGTTCTGACGGCGCCGATTTCCGCCCATCTTCTGGCCAAGGCGGCCCACCAGGCGGGTTACAGATTGACCAATCTGTCCGTGACCGATCAATTGCCGCTATCAAAGCAGAAATCCGGCAATATCTAGAGAATGTCGCGCAAAAGTGTACAGCGGGTTTTGCGATACCGACATGCGTAAATCAAAGACGCGCCGGAAGCGAATCTGAAAGATCGCGACGCGTTTTAGCGCGCCTTGCCTTTAATCGAACGCATTCTGCCGCGAAGCATGCGGCCCGGCGATTCGAATGGAACGGCCGATTTGAGCCGACAGAATGCGTAGCACCCAAGGCTCGACATTCTCATTTTGGGAAACATTGCCGGAGCTGGAAGTAGATTGTCGTTCATTTCCAGCGGAACGCAGCGTTCGTCGTTAGATGTATCGTAATGTTTCCGCCATCGCAGCGGCTCACCGCACATTTCAAGATGAATAGGCTAAATATCGCACAAAATATTATTGGACTTTTGGTCGATCAATGTTAATCGAGTAAAGGCAAAGTGTCCATTTCCATATTACTTCGTTCTGAAATTCCAGCATGGGTTGTGAGTATTGATTGTTGCTTTGAGGCGCCAGGTTGTCCCAGCGCTTTGGTGACGTATTCAAACCTCGGAATTAGGAGTAATATAAGTGTTTGTCGAGGTTTTACGGTCGCCGTGGGGAGAAATCCTTCAGATTCGACCGTATGCCGCGGTTTTCGGACATTTGCGAGGCATGTCTTGGTTGTGTTCGCGATACCCGTCGCGGGCATGTTTTGAAGCAATTCCGATAGGAGAAAGAAAGAATGACGGATCTAACGCTTGGCTCGGGCCACGATCTTCTGGTTGAACTCACCGCAGAGATCGTCGCTGCCTATGTCAGCAATCATGTCGTCCCGGTCGCCGAACTCTCGACGCTGATCGGCGATGTACATGCCGCCTTGAACAATACCAGCAGCCCGGCTCCGGTCGCAGTGGTGATCGAAAAGCCGAAGCCGGCTGTTTCGGTGCGCAAGTCGGTTCAGGATGACCAGATCACCTGTTTGGAATGCGGCGGCACCTTCAAGTCGTTGAAGCGCCACCTGATGACGCATCACAGCCTGTCGCCGGAAGACTATCGTGAGAAGTGGGACCTGCCGACCGACTACCCGATGGTGGCTCCGGCCTATGCCGAAGCACGTTCGCGCCTCGCCAAGGAAATGGGCCTTGGCCAACGCCGCAAGCGCCGCGCCAAGTAAGCTTTCGCCGGTTGTTCCAGCGATAAGACATCAAAGCCGGTCTGGCGCTGCCAGGCCGGCTTTTTTTGTGGCTGCTGCTGGCATCGGATATGGCAAGAATCTGCATAGAGGAAAATATACCTATTTTCTTCGGAGAAATGCGCAAAAACAATGGAAAAACAACGGATGGTTGTGGGCTTGATGTTCCTTTCATCCCCGTTGTCGCACTAAGGTGTATGAATTAATTCCTATCTCAAGGAGTGAACCATGCCCTTCAGCAAAGCTTCCCATCTCCCATCGTCCAGGAAACCGTCGCCGCCGGCGATTGTCCAGCGGACACTGCAAACCAGGTCGGCCGACGTTGCGGCTGCGCACGCCACTGCCAGCGTTGCCGAGCCATGGGGGCCCGTGTTGCCTGTTGCGGCTCACTTGCGCTGCCGGGTGGTGCGTCAGGTGACTGCGGAGATGGTGATGCTGGTGGGCGAGCGCGTGCCGCTTCGGCGCGACCGCCGCCGAACCAGCTGCCATGTCCGGCAGATCTCGATGTATGTCTGCCATGTCGTGCTGCAGATTTCGCTGACCGATATCGGCCATTCCTTCGGCCGCGACAGGACGACCGTCAGCCATGCCTGCAACGTCGTCGAGGATCGCCGCGACGATCCTGCCTTCGATGATTTCGTCGCTTCGCTGGAGCGTGTCGTCACCTCCGTCTTCGGTGCGCCGGGAGGCCGCGAACATGAATGACAAGGCGATTGAAGAAGCGCGCGCCGCCACTATCAAGGACGTGCCTCGCCTTGTCCGCTACGTCGCAAGCCACGCCCCGGTCCGAATGGAACCGGCGGACGCAGGCGTGATGCTTCGGTCGGGCGGGGACAGGCCATCGCGGCATTTCCCGCAAGGTACGTTTGACCTAGCCTGCTCGCTTGGTCTTGTGGTCCTCGACGCCAGCGGCGTTCGGGCAACGGCTGAAGCGCCGGCTTTCCTGCGCCGTGCCCTTTTGGCGCCGGAAGAGGCATTTCAGGAGCAGCACCGCGAGACCGAAAATCGCACCATCTCGGTGGACGGCATCCGCGAGACCGTCCGGGTCAACCGGCTGGAATCGCCGCTCGGTGCCATCGCCCGCCTGAAGGAGAAATCCGGCCAGGTCTTCCTGCCGCCCGAGGCGATTGCCGCGGGAGAGCGATTGCATGCGGATTTCACCCGCGCGCAATTGCAGCCGCGACTGACAATGGCGTATGAGCCGCAGCTATCGGCGAAGACCAAAGGCAGGGCAGGCGGCACCGCCGACCTCAGCGACACGGCGCTTGCGGCACGGCAGCGGGTCGGCAGGGCGATGGAGGCAATCGGACCGGAACTCTGCGGCGTCGCACTCGACGTCTGCTGCTTCCAGAAGGGGCTGGAAATCGTCGAGCGGGAGCGGCAATGGCCGGTTCGCTCCGCCAAGCTGATGCTGCGCGCCGCCCTGATGGCGCTTGCCCGCCACTATGCGCCGCCGTCCCGTGGAACAGCGCGGCAGAACCATGTCTGGGGAGCGGAAGGCTACCGGCCGGAGGCAGGCGATCTTGTTGCTAGGCGACCAGCTGTCGGGCAGCCTCGTCCTTGATCCGCTTGACCATCGAGCGCAGGCCGTTGGCGCGCTGTGCGGTCAGGTATTCGATCAGGCCCATCCGGTCGAACAGGTCGAGCGCATCGGTCTTGATGATGTCGGAAGCAGGCTTCCCGGAAAAGATCGACAGCACGATGGCGACCAAGCCGCGCACGATATGGGCATCCGATTCACCCTCGAAGGTGAGGATCGGATCGCTTGTCGCATCGCTGGCATGGGTGACCAGCCAGACCTGGCTGGCGCAGCCCTGAACCTTGGTCTCGGACGTGCGCTTCTCTTCCGGCATCTCCGGCAGCTTGCGGCCGAGCTCGATGACGTAACTCATGCGATCCTGCCAATCGTCCAGATAGGCGCAATTGTCGATGATCTCGGCAAGCGGCGTGATCGGCGATGTGTTGGTCATCTGGTCCATGTCGTTCATATAGGCGTGATGCCCAAAAGTGTGAAGCAGTTTTCGGATTTACCTTGCTCTATTCGGTGATCGGGCGCGGCTGGAAATGCTTGCCCGCCACTTTTGTTTGCATCGGTAACAGTGGAAAGCAGCTGCCCAACGGTTCACCCACGATTTGACGTATCTGGCTTCGTGAATTATCCTGTATTACAAATTTAGGAGAAAACCATGTCTAATCAGCGTGATCTTTCCGATCCACTTACAATGCGGTTGCCCTTGGATGTCTTGGCCGAAATCGAGGAAATTGCGGCCATATGCGAGCGGTCGCGAAGTTGGGTGTTCGTGCGGGCGCTGAAATCCTACCTTGCCGCGGAAGGCAAAGAAATTCTCGACATTGCAAAGGCGCGTAAAGCGATGGAGGAGGGTGAAGCCTTTGAATTGGATGACGTCATCGCCGACGTCGAGGCCATCGTCAAAGGCGCGGCCGCTTGAGGATTCGCTTCTCGCCGGACGCCAGATCCTATGTGAAGTCTGAGGCATCCTATCTCAAGGAAAGAAGTCCGCTGGCCGCGCAGCGCTTCAGCGACAGTCTGAAACGGCTGAAGCGCAATCTGAGTGAGTTTCCAAAGCTCGGGCAGGTGAGTGACGAACTGCCAATTCCAGGCGTTTTCAGATTCGTGATGGGTGACTACTTGATCGACTACCAGATAAAGGGCGACCTAATTGACGTTCTCGCGGTTCGCCATGGACATCAGCGTTCACCCAATCTTTCTCTCGAGGATGATTTCGATTTCGAAATATAGAAACTTAGGAGCGGGGCAAGCTCCGATCCGCTTGCGTTCAATCACGTTTTACTGCGCCAGCACTGTCTTCGGCTCAATGCGCTTTTCCGGTACCGGTACTTTGCCGAGGAAAGGCTCGCCCTCGGCGGAAACCGGTTCTGCAGCGGTTACAGCGGCGGCTGGGACCGTGATGGCGATCGTGCCGGTGGTCACGGCGTCGCTCGGTTCGGCGAACTGCTGGTCGAGAAAGAGATAGGCGATCTTGGCGCCTTCACGCGCCCGGTGGCCCAGTGCCACGAAAGTCTCGGCGCCCTTTACGCAGACATCCGGCTTTTCGACGCAGATGGCGCTGATGTAGCCGAAGGCCTCGGTCGCGGCCGAAACCGTGTCGCCGACATTGACCTTCGGACCGTTTTCAAGCGTCGAGGTGCTCGACGGATCAAGAAACGGTAAGAGCACCAGCACCAGCGAAAACCAGAATGTTCCCTTGATCAGAAACCACATTGTTTTGCCCATCCTTTGGTAAGGCACTCAAACCTGCGTCCGGTCTCTGCCGGATTCGCTCCCTTGGCGCCTTGTCATCACACCTTAGGCAGGGATTCGGAACATGCCTTTGCCAAAACCGATGGCATTTGCACCGTCTTTTCGTAAAATTGGAACTATCGGCATTTGAATGGCATTTATCGCACATTTTAACGGCCGCCATTAAGGTTCAAGGCAGAAGCCGATCGGGCGGGGCTGCAAACACGGGATTCGCGGCTGGGTAGTGCTGCCACAAAGGTTAATGTGACGGCGAAAACTGCCTGAAATCCACTGCTTACACCCCATTAACCACAAAAGACAAAGCCCCGGCGATTTGTCCCGGAATGGGATTTTCCGGCGGTTTGGCGGGATTTGTCGCAATTTGATTTATCCTTTCATTAAGCCGCCGGTGCGAAATTCGGACAAGGGAAGACATCGTCCGATAAGCCACCTTGGCCCGCAGACGAGGGCTTCCATATAAAGGACGGAACCATGACGGGGTCCGGAAAAAGAACGAGCGTACAGGGTTAGACGTTGAGCGTATTGCGTAACATTGCTGGCAGGATGGCGTCCCGCGTGGACGACGCCGCACGCCTTTGGCTGCCCCGACAGGTGGCCGGCGAGCCGGAGGCAAGCCGCGAATTCGCCGTCGTTCGCGCTGTCGCTGCCACTGCTCTCGTTGCCTTCCCGACGGTCCCACTCGCCCTTTCCATTGCCTTGCCTGTTTCGCTCGCGCTGCCGGTCGGCGCGGCACTCGTCGCCGCTACCGCGCTGATGACGGCGGTCGGTGGCATCGCCTATATGCGCAACCGCAAGATGGTGGTGCCGGTTGCAGATAGCCGGGCCACGCCTGTCGACAATGGCGCACGGCACTATGATTGTTTCGCCGGTCTCGTCACCATCCATGATATCAGGGGTTCGGTCACCGCGGTTCATGGCCGCGACGCGGAAGCCTATCTTGCCTGGATGCGCAATCCGTGTGGCCGCGGCTTCATCGAGCAGATCCACGTTTCCGATCGTATCCTCTTTCTCCAGGCGATCGACCTTTTGCGGCAGGGCAGCCGCCAGGCGACCATCGACATCCGGCTGGAACGGCCGAATGTCTTTGCCGAAGGCGAGCAGTTCGTACACATGCGGTGCGAGATGACGGCACTTGGCGAAGGAGAGGGAGAGCTCGCCATCCTCGTGCAATCGCGCGACGTCTCCGAAGAAGCGCGGCTGCGCGCCGAGGCCATCTACAAGACGAAACTCGCCGAATCCGCCAACGACGCCAAGACCCGGTTCCTGGCCGCCGTCAGCCATGAGTTGCGCACGCCACTCAATGCCATTCTCGGCTTTTCCGACATTCTCTCCGGTGAATATTTCGGTAAGCTCGAAAATGATCGCCAGCGTGAATATGTCTCGCTGATCAACCAGTCGGGCGCGCACCTTTTGTCCGTCGTCAACACCATGCTCGATATGAGCAAGATCGAGGCCGGTCGTTACGAGTTGCTGCCGGAGCCGTTCCGGGTTGCCGATGTGGTCAATGCCTGCGAAGCGATGCTTGGCCTGCAGGCGCGTGAAAAGGGCGTGCAGCTGACCAGCCGGATCATGCGCAACGTCGGCGAAATCAATGCCGACCAGCGGGCTATCCAGCAGATCCTGATCAACCTTGTCGGCAATGCCATCAAGTTCACCGATCGTGGCGGCATTATCACCATCGATGCGGAAACTGCTGGTAGCGATCTCAACCTGATCGTCAGCGACACCGGCATCGGCATTGCGGAGAACAAGCTGGCGACGCTTGGCCAGCCCTTCGTGCAGATCCAGAACGATTATACCCGCAAGTATGAGGGTACCGGGCTTGGCCTGTCGCTGGTCAAGGGGCTGGTGGCGCTGCATGGCGGGCGGTTCGACATCCGTAGCCGTCCGGGCGCCGGAACCGTCATCACGGTGACGATCCCGCTCGACGGATCGGGTATCTGCGGCGGTGACGAACAGGAAACTGTGGAACAGACAATGGTGGAGTTTCCGCCGCGCCTGAAGGAGCGTACGCGGGAGAGGAACGACGAGGCATATCCGGAGACGAGCCGGACGGATGCCGACGGAATGAACGGGGGCGCTGGTCATGACGGCTCGCAAGCGAAAACAGCCTGAGAAGAAAAGGAAGGCGCAGCGCGGCCCGGGCCTTGTGACCGTTGGCCTAGCGATGCGTGGCCTGACCTTCGCCGGCCGCCTGGCGTCGCGCAACCCGCGCGCCTTTGGCGGTTCGATGGCTTTTGCAATCGTCTTCAGCTTCGTCGCGGCCAATGCCATGTGGTACCAGCCGGGCGCGCATCCGTCGCCGCTCATGCGAACGCGGTTGCCATTCAACCAGCCCCAATTTTCCAATCCGGGCGATAATGCCGACGGTCTTTCGCCGCGCAAGGTGACGACATTCGTCATCCAGCGGGAAGGCGAGGCTGAAACCGCGGCCGAGACCGCCAGTATCGAACGGCCGGAGCCGACACCCGAGGTTGCACAGGTTAAGCCGGCAGCGACGCCCGTAGCGGGCTCCGTGCTGGTGACGAATATCCAGAAGGAGCTGGCGCGCCGGGGGCTCTACGATGGCCCGGCGGACGGTAAGACCGGCCCGAAGACATCAGCCGCGATCCTGCGCTTTGAAAAGCAGACCGGCCTTCCGGAAACGGGGTCGGCGAGTGACACGTTGCTTGCCGCGTTGCAAGAGGCCGGGGAGCAAAAGACCGCGGGACAAGTGACCGGGGGGCAGGAGATCAAGGCGCAGCAGAAGGCAAAGACACTTGCCGCTGCCAAGCCCGCCCAGCGGCCCTATGAGAACGTCAAGGGCGGCAAGGGTGAACTCGACCCGGTGGCTGCCGCGATCCGCAACGCCGAGATCGATCCGCAATATATCCCGAAGGCCGACATTCCCGCATCCAGCGAACTGGTGATGAACATCCAGAAGGGTCTGAGCAATCTTGCCTATACGGACGTCTCGGTGGACGGCGTGGCGGGCGAGCAGACCCGTTCGGCCATCCGCCATTTCGAGAAGCACTACCGCCTGCCGGAAACCGGCCAGCCGAGCGACAAGGTGCTGAAGAAAATGAAGGAAATCGGCGCGCTCTGAACGCCATTCCTCGGACTAAAGTCGAAGATGTCCGTTTCCGCTTCGTTAACCCTGTCTCCATAAACTTTTGCGGACGAGGAGGCGGTTGGGACGATGGCCATGGCTTTGCGCATGCCCGAGGCGGGAATGGGACCCGTTCAAGATGACAGTGATGCGAGTTCATCCGGCTTGAGGCAGGTCGTCGCCGATTTGGCCCGCGAAGCGGCCGGTCTCGGTATCGATCTCGTCGATATCGCCGGCGCCATCCAGGATGCCGCAGCCCTTTCCGCGCGCCACGCCAGCGTGTTTTCCACCGTTACGGACACGGCCCGCTCGATCGCGGCGGCCAATGGCGAGGTCGCCCGCTCGCTGCGCGCGACCGACGCCTCGGCCAGCAGCGCCCGCACGGTGCTCGGCGAGCAGGGCAGGCGGCTGCAGGGTTCGCTGTCGGAAATCGACCATATGGTTGCTACCACGCGCGAGATCGGTGCGGAAATTTCATCTTTCTCCGGTGCTTTGGCCGACGTCGATCGCTTCGCCTCGGAAATCGGCACGATCGCCCGCCAGACCAACCTGCTGGCCCTGAACGCAGCCATCGAGGCGGCGCGAGCCGGTGAGGCCGGCAAGGGCTTTGCCGTCGTCGCAGCCGAGGTGCGCGCTCTGTCGTTGCAGACCTCGCAGACGACTGCTTCGATCCAGAAAACGCTTGGCGAACTGCGCACCCGCATCGAGCGGCTGACGGTTGCGGGCGAGCAGGCTTCTGCGTCGGCCGAAGGCGTCAAGGACAAGGCCGGCGAGATCCAGGGCTCTTTTGCCAGCATGGAGCAGGTGATGTCGGCGATCCTCGACAGCGCCTCTTCCGTTGCCGGCACGACCGATGCAGTCGATCGGCAATATGCGGCCTTTGCCGAGCAATTGACCGACATCGCGGGCGAAATCGACACATCGAGCGGCATGCTGCAGAAGGCGTCCGCCCGCGTCGATGCCGTCGTGGCCGTATCAGAAAAGATCATTCAGGTGACGGCCAGCGCTGGCCTTGAAACCCCCGACAGCCCGTATATCCGCACTGCCCGCGATATCGCCGCGACGATATCCGCTGCGTTCGAGCGCAACGTGGCATCCGGCGCCATCGGCATGGATGCCTTGTTCGACAGGCAATACCGGCAGATCGCCGGCAGCAGTCCGGTACAGATGATGACCCGTTTTACCGAATTCACCGATCGCGTTCTTCCGGCGATCCTGGAACCGGCCGCGACGTCGGACGATCGTGTCGCCTTTTGTGCGGCGGTCGACGAGAACGGTTACCTGCCGACCCACAATCGTAAATTCTCCCATCCGCAGAGGCCGAGCGACACCGACTGGAACACGGCAAACTGCCGCAACCGCCGCATCTTCAACGATCGCGTCGGCCTTGCTGCCGGCCGCAGCATCGAACCTTTCCTCGTGCAGACCTACCGGCGCGACATGGGGGCCGGCAATTTCGTGCTGATGAAGGACATCTCCGCGCCGATCTTCGTCAATGGCCGCCACTGGGGTGGATTGCGGCTGGCGATCCGGGTCTAGCGGCGCGGCTTCCTCCCCAGGCAGCTCGAACTGTTGATCAAAGATTATGTACCCTCCAGTAGATTTGAGGGTGATGGGAGAGGCACGAGCATGGGAACCCGTGTTGGTCAGCTGCGAACGGTCACCACTGCGAGCAATTTTCCCAAAGTGTCTCCGATGACAATCAATGCTGAAAACCACGTTGCTCAAAATTCTGCTGAGTAAGACCAACGCGCTCTGCCGCCCTCAATGCTCCAGGGCGTTCTAACCATCTGAGTCGGTCACGTATGCCTGTTGTTGGTGGCTCGTCTACAATCTCTATTGTTGCCCCGACGAATTCGGGCGCAGGTTTAATTTCTCCGCCACCGGGACCCGGTCCCAACCATTTGTAACGAATTGGCAGTTGATCACCCGGAAGCACGACCATTTGCGGCAGTTGGTTCAGTGTAGGGTGCACGATGCCCCTGATTTCTCTTAAACTTCTAACATATCTCGGTCTGGAATTGGTTGCTCTTGGCGGATGCTGAAACAACTCTGGCACAATCCATTCCGGCGAAGTCGAGCGATCGTCATCGTAGCGACGGTCATTTCTGGGACGCAGCAGCACCCAAAGTGTCCCTCGATCCTGCCCTAGCTCCACGGGGATCGCTTGTCCGGACGTGTAGATCAAGATTTTGCACACATCGAAGCAGATTGAGGGTGCGTACCTTACCTGCCAGACACCAACGCCGCTCACGATCTTGCCCGCAACCCGGAAATCAACGGTCAATCTGTATCGCAGAGTTGTTTCTGGAAACGACCAGTAGAACCAGCCGATCGGTACGGCAAAAATTGTGAAAATAGTCAGCATCGCAACCGGCCAGCACCCTAATCGCCTACGACGCATTCTGCCTTCTCCACATCTACCGCAATGCTTCACCAGCACCTTAAAGCCACTACTACAAGCAATGTTCTAATCTTTTGTTGCAACCGGAAGGTTGATTGCCTCCATCCGATAGTACCTTACTCCGCTGCTCTGCTGTTCATCGCACGTCAGTCCCGTGTTGGCACTGCTTGCAACGAGAAGCGTCCGGCTGACGAAGGCGACGTAAGGCAATTTTTGTCGCCGCCGTTACATCGGCACACCACCACCACCCGCTCGGAAGGTGCGTCGTCGTTGGGCGCGTTGACACGATAGGTTTTGACGACGAACCACGTGCCTGAGGACGCCGGAGCGGGTTTGTTACGTTGCATTCATTGGCAAGGAGCCTGCGATTTGCACCCCAGCCCCGCCCGGTGTATCAGCCCTCCATGCGCCTGAAATCCGATATTTTCGTTTCCGCCCTCGTCCGCCGGGTTTTTAACCTTGGCGGCTATGCTGCGGTGCTGCGAAAGGGGGCGGAAGAGGCCGGCGCGATCTTTATTCGCCAGCGGTCGCGTCTGGGAGCTGAAACGCTCTATGCCCCTGCGCCACAGAGTTTCTTCGATGACCCGGTGCCCGGCCGACTGTTCGAAATCCGGTTGGACGCGGTGGACGCTGAGGCGGTCGATGAGGCGATTGCCCGCGAAGTGCGGTTCGACCCGGATTGCTGGGTGGTGGAGATCGAAGTGGATGCACGCGGCGATCTGTTCGACGTCGCGATCGAAAAGGGCAACTGACCCTTCATCTCAGCGCGCGCGGCCGAAAGCCCGCTTCTGCTGGATGTCCCTGGCGCTGCGCGCAGTCTCCTGTCGCGCTGCGGTCTGGCGGGGATCCACACCGCGGTCCGGCGCCAGATAGGGCTGGTGCGCCGGCGTGCCGGAAGCTTCTTCCTGTTCGACCTGCAGCCAGGACTGAACGCGGGCACGGCTCGTTTCCGCGGTGAGCGATGAAAGCAGCGCATCGCCGCGCGTGGCGCCGCCGAGGCGTTCCGCAAGGTCCGGATAGAGTGCCGAAAGTACGAAAAGGCTCTCTGCCGATGGCATTTCCAGCGCCGTCAGGGCTATGGCAAGTTGCTGGCCGGAGACGTCGAGCAGAATCCGCTCGCCGAGTTCCGGGCCGCATGACAAGGCGGCGGAAAGGCTGGCTGCGAAGAGATTGGCCTCGCCGGAGCGGGCAAAGCGAACGAGCAGCGCCTCATGCAGCGCATTGATGGGTTCGATGGCCGGCTCAGCCGGTGGAGCTTTTCCTGTCGTGCGCGCCAGCGATTTGATATCGCTGCGCAGCTTTTCTTCGCGCAGCAGTTTTGCGGCGGTCATTTCCAGTGCAGTCGCTTCGGGCTTACGCTGCTCCAAACTCGGCGCAACCGGCGCTGTCACGTTTGCCGATGCGACAGCGGTCTGGCGGCGCTCGACGAGCGCATCGACGACATGGACGGAAAGATTGTCGCGGCGGGCAACCGCGGTGGCGTGCGCAGGTCCTTGAGCGCGAATGATCTGCAGCAACGTTGCGTCGGTGATCGAAACCGAGCGGGTGAGGAAAATCGCGGCGATGGAAATCGGCGCATTGCCGATCTGAAGTGCCACGGATTGCGGCACATGCTGGCACTGGGAGAGGGCGGCGGCGGCCTGGCGCCGGGCTTCGTCGCTGGAAGCGGAAAAAAGTGGCTCGAACAGCTCGGAAAATTGTTTGAGGTCGGTTCTGCGGGGGTGACGCAGACCTTCGAAACCGGTGACGGTCGCCATCAGGACGACGTCCTTCAGCCGCCCTGTCTGCGGCCTTTCCAACTCACGAAACCGGTCTGCCACGGATACACCCACTCGCACGCAAAACACCAAAGTCCCGATTTCGGACACCCGGGCACGCCGGTCATCCGAAGGGGTATCGAAATTTCAGGCCAAAATCGGAAGGCACATCTTCAAACGCCGCTGATGACTAACCGTCAATAACGCTAAATCGCTGAAAACATTGGTGCCGACGATGAGGATGCCGACCCTGCCGATCATGGCTGAATGATAGCGTCAGAGTACGGCGACGTGGTTAACATTCCGTTTACCCTGAGACAGGCGATGTATTCTCCTTGTGATGAAAGCTGCTTTTGTACTGATTCCACGGTGGAGGTCGCAAGCGGATCGGCAACTTCGATAAATGTCGCCGGGAAGGCATCCGTGACGTCGGTGAGTTGGTTGTCGACGGCGCCGCGCCAATACTGGCGAGAGGACCGCCGACGAAATGGAAACGGGCGGCATTACGCCGCCCGTCGTCAAGCATGAGGACATGCCGTTAATTGCAATTGATATCCCGTGGCCGGCAACCTTCGCCGCCCTGTGGCCCGCCGATTTTACGGCCATTGATCTCGCCGTTGCGATACCTGACGCCATTATCCCGGTTGCGCTCAGGTCGGTTGTTGCGACGTTCGATCCGTTGTTCACTGTCGCGGGTACGGCGTTCGATGCGCTCGCGATCCCGTTCGCGCCGATTTTGCTGATCGATCCGGGATTGCCGGTCGTTCTCGTCACGGCGGCGCTCGATGCGTTCCTGGTCCCGTCCGCGTCTTGGGCGATCGACGTAAATACCTTCATCATTGTAGCGCGGACGATCGAACGTGTTGTAGTCGCGGTTCGGGCGGTTGGTATACCGATCGCGATCGCGATCCCGGCGATAATAGTCTGGGCGATAATTGTCGCGGTCCCTGTAGAAGTCGCGATTCCGATAGTAGCGATCCCAGTAGTTTCCGATTTCGAATGTCACCAGCGGAATGCCGAGGTAGCCGTAATAATCCGGCTCCACGTAAACACGGCGCTGCTGGTATTCGGCCTGGACATAACGCCCCGCGACCCAGCCGCGGCCGTCATAGAAGGAAACGTCGCACCACGGGACGTCGGCAAGGCAGCCGTGAATTTCGATCGGTGTGCCGACCGGAATGATGGTGACCGCCGGATAGCGTGTGCTGGGTCCCGAGCGCATGTTGACGTTGGCGGTAGCAAAGCCTTCCGCCGCCTGTGCAGCGGCCGGCAACAGAAATGCCGCGGCTGCGGCTATCGCCACCAACGCTGACTTCAGTGAATATCGTCGCAGTATCGTCATCAGTTATCCATCCCTATCCATCTGGCGCCTCTTTGCTCTCGCGTCCGCGCCCTATTGTGCACACACCTTTGTTTTTGTGTCTTTTTTGAGATGAGACAGTGTTTCCGGGCGCGTGTTCTCGATGAAGAGAAACGCGAAAGCGGCTTGCTTCGTTCCACAGACCCGCTCAGCGGCATGGCTGATAAAACTGGGGAGAAAAAATAGCTCGCGGCGGCGATCCTTCGCGGTCAAGAGGGGAACCAAAGGCAGGCTGGCGCGTTGATGGGGCGTTGGAAAAGGAGCCCTGACTATGGTCGAAAAGAAATTCGCAACTGTGCCGAGCGAGGCAGAAATCGAAGCGAGCGCATCGAGGGTCGATCTCGATAACCAGATTGCCGAATTGCGCGCGGAGATTGCCCGATTGACGGAATCCGTGTCAGCCATCGGCACCGGAGCCAAGGCGGTGGTGACGTCCGAAGCCGAAGTGCTGACCGAACGCCTGCGGGAGCGGATTCGCGAAGAGCCTGTTTCGACATTGCTGACAATCGCCGGAATATCCTTCGTGATCGGCTTGCTCGCAAGACGCTGATCTTTAGACCCTGCCTTGTTCTATTTTCCCTGTTCCATTTGGAACAGCGCGGATGTGTTGCTCGTCTATAGTGGTTTTGCAAGCAGCAGATTTTGTCCGGTTCTATCGGCTGGATAAGCGCGGAGCCTAATCGACCGTCTCGGCGATTTCTATCGCCAGGATTGGGGTTTTGACCGTTAAGAAGCTATTAACTATCGTATGGCTCAATCGGTCAACGGGTGGCAGATCACTCGAAAAACGGCCCACGTGTAAGTATGGCATGAAATCCGGGGTGTCCCGGAAGAAGGAGCAAACGAGAAAGACGCAAAATGTCCCGAGCGACAGCTGAGGGATGCGTTAGCCCGCAAGACGGGCAGGGTGAAATCATACGGTAGTTCATCCGTCTCAACCACTTTTTGGAGACGAGCATGGCAGAGGTTATCAGACTGGAGGACCGCGTTGTGCGGGCACCGCCCAAACCTTCAATGGGACCCGTTGCGCCGAGCAACGCCGTCATCCTGTTGTTTACCGGTATCCGCTACGAGCGGCTGGATGATCATCCCGGCGGCACGCCTGCGAAACCGGCGCACGGCAAAGCCAAGAAACACTGACACCCATATCACCCGGATTTCGCCGCTCCCGCGGCTTGTCCGCAAGCGCGCCACTTCGCTCGTTTGAACCATTTGGCCTGAACTTCCGCATCGAGACCTATCGGCGGAAGGGTTCGCAGCTTGATTCCGCCAGGAAATTGCGGACGGTCTCCTCGAAGCTATCCATCGGCGCCAGCGCGCGCAGAACCGCATAACCTTCCTCATCCGGCATTTCCACCAGGATCGACTGGGCAAGGCTTCCCGGCGGCGTCTTTCTGAGATCGACGAGCTGGATCGGTGTTGCCATCACGAGGTCGAGATTGCCGTTGACCGCCGTATGGTCGTTCATGCTGAAAATCTCGTTGGAATCCGCGTCGTAGATCGACAGCGACCAGAACGGAATGGCGCCTTTGGCAACGAAGCGCGCAGGGCCGTTGCCGACCGAGAAGCCGCAGACGGCCACCCGCAGGTACGGATCTTCATTGGCAAGGCCGGTCGGGCCGGGCTCGCTGGTCAACGGAAAGAAGCTGTCCATCTCATAGAGGCCGAGCACCCGGCTATAGGCATCCTTGCCGGTAAACTGCGGCAAGGCGAGAATGATGACGATGTGGAGCAGCGCTGCGCCGACGAGACCGACGAGAATGGCGAAAAGCACGCTACGCATCCGGGCATCCCGTCTTGACGATCTTTGGCATGGTGAGATCGATGAGACCGGAGGAGCCGGCGGTCGGCGTGTCGAGCAGGGTCAGCACCAGCTTGAAGGCGCCGATGCGACGTATCGCAAGCCAGTTGTCGGGCTGGGCCACCGGCGAGACATGGATGACGAAGGAACTGTCCGGCTTGCGCAGAACCGTCCAGGCATTGGTCGCCACGGGCAGGGCGGGGTCGGCCTTCATCGGCTGATCGTTGGCATTGGTTGCGTACAGCGTCCAGAAGCGCGCTGGCGGGGTGATCCCGGCAATATCATAGGAGCATCCCGACGAGAGCTTGTCGCCGGTGCTGT
This sequence comes from Hyphomicrobiales bacterium, assembly GCA_900471525.1. Classification (GTDB taxonomy): domain Bacteria; phylum Pseudomonadota; class Alphaproteobacteria; order Rhizobiales; family Rhizobiaceae; genus Pararhizobium. The sequence continues at coordinate 30,403 of UCEZ01000057.1, forward strand.
CCATCGCTGCGGTAAACTGCAGGCCTTCCGCCCCGCCATAGAGCAGCTTGCCGGCCCGCGCCCGGTGCGCCTTGGCATAGGGGTCGGTGTTTTGCGTCTGCGCCTCGGGAAAGGCGACCCATGGGCCAAGCGCGATCGCCCCGAAGCCGACCGTCGCCTTGAGCGCCGACACGGTCGAGACGATGCCGACGCCGAAGGCAACGGACAGGGCAAGGGCAACGAGGAGGGGGATGCGGAACAAGATGGGCTACCGGGAATTTGCGGGGATGTGTGGGACAGGCGTGAGTTTCGAGAATGCCGCAACATACCCCCCTCTGTCCCTCCGGGACATCTCCCCCTCAAGGGGGGAGATTGCCATAAACTTCGTTGGCCAACTTACGGATGGGACGCTGAACTCTCCGCTAATCTCCCCCCTTGTGGGGGAGATGTCCCGGAGGGACAGAGGGGGGGGACTGGGCGCGGGATTGACCACCACATTCACGTCATAAACACAGACATCACCGCCCGGCATCCCGTCCTCCCTTGGCGATATCACCCGTCGATTGCGGGTCGATCTCGGCGACCTTGCCGGGAACGTTGACGGGTGCTTTCAGTGGTGGCGCGGTGTTGAATTTCTCGCCGATCGATTTCAACAGGCGGGTGACGTCGGATGACAGCGAGCGAGGGCGGACGAGGGGCGGCAGGGCGTTTTCGTCGGCGGGCTTGGCGGCTGCGGTCTCGGCCTCAGTCTTCTTCGCTTCGGGGTCAGGAAGCGGGTTTTCGATGCCGGGGATAGCCCGGTGCTCAATGCCCTGTTCGGCATAGTCCATCAGCCGTTTGAAGGTCATCGCAGGTAGCGAGCCGCCGGTCATGTTGTTGGTCGAGGTATAGTCGTCGTTTCCGAACCAGACGGCGGTCGTATAGTCGCCGGTAAAGCCGATGAACCAGGCGTCGCGATAGGCCTGCGTCGTGCCGGTCTTGCCGCCCACGACAATGCCTTTGTCGAGCGCTGCCTTGCGGGCCGTGCCGATGATCGGGATCTGGGTGAGCATGTAGTTCATCTTGGCATTGGCCTCTTCGCTGACCACGCGTTTCGCCGGAGCCTCGTCGCGGCCGAAATCATAGAGGATATCGCCATCGTAATTGAGAATCTGGCTGATGCCGTGGCGGCGCGATTGCACGCCGCCGGCGGGGAAAACCGCATAGGCCGTCGCCTGGTCGAGAACGGTGACTTCGGACGTGCCGAGCGGCATGGTCTTGTCCGTCCGGATCGGCGTTTCGACGCCCATCTGCTTGGCGGTGGCGGCAATGATCTCGGTGCCGAGTTCATCCTTGGCAAGGCGCACGGGGACGGTGTTGATCGACTTGGCAATGGCGGTCAGCAGCGTGACCTTGCCGGAATAGCTGCGAGCGTAATTCTGTGGCGACCAGCCCCGCCAGGTGATCGGGCCGTCGCTGATGACCGATTCCGGCTTGAAGCCTTTTTCCATCGCCGCCGTATAGGTATAGACCTTGAAGGACGAGCCCGGCTGCCGCAGAGCCTTGGTGGCGCGGTTGAACTGGCTTTCGCCATAGTCCCTGCCGCCGACCATGGCGCGCACGGGGCCGCCGTTCTCGATCATCACCATGGCGCCCTGCTTGACCTTGTAGCTCTCGCCATACTGCCGCAGACTTGATTCAACGGACTCCTCCGCCGCCTGCTGCAGGCCCATGTCGATGGTGGTACGGACCACCAGCGAGTGCTGGGCGAAGGGTGTGGCGATGCGTCTCGTCTCGTCGAAGGCCCAGTCGAGGAAGAAATCGGGCGCGCGGACTTCGGCGCGGTCGATGACCGTCGCCGGATTGAGGCGGGCGGCAATCACCTGGCCTTCGGTCATCAGGCCGCCCTGGACGAGATTGGTCAAAACTTCGTTGGCGCGGGCGCGGGCGGCCGGCAGGTTGACATGCGGTGCGTAGCGGGCAGGCGCCTTGAACAGGCCGGCAAGCATGGCGCTTTCCGCCAGATTGATGTCGGTGATGTTCTTGCCGAAATAGAATTGCGAGGCAGCGGCCGCCCCGAACGTACCGCCGCCCATATAGGCGCGGTCGAGGTAGAGGCGCAGGATTTCCTTCTTCGACAGGTTGCATTCGAGCCAGACGGCAAGGAAAGCTTCCTTGATCTTGCGCTCGATGGTGCGCTCGTTCGACAGGAACAGGTTTTTCGCAAGCTGCTGGGTCAGCGTCGAGCCGCCTTGCACGACGCCGCCGGCGCGCGCGTTTTCCGTCATGGCGCGGGAAAGGCCGAGAAAATCGATGCCGTAGTGATCGAAGAAGCGGCGGTCTTCGGTGGCCAGAACCGCCTTGATCAGCGTGTCCGGTAGTTCGTCGATCGGCACGGAATCCTCGTGGATGATGCCGCGATGGCCGATCTCATTGCCGTAGCGATCAAGGAAGGTGACGGCGAAATCGCCCTGCGCCCGCCAGTTGCCCTTGGTTTCCTCAAACGCCGGAAGCGCCAAGGCCAGCATCAGCACGGAGCCGGCGGTGCCCCAGGTCATACATTCGCCGAGCACCTCGAACAGCGCCTTCTTCCAGCCGCGCACGGAAAAGCGGCGGGAAAAGATGGTGATGTCCTCCCACCAGACACCGAGGCGGAAGCCGGCATTCCAGACAGTCGAATCGATGAAGGAATCGATGCGCAGCAGGATATGACGCTTCCTTGGACGGTCATCCTGCGGGACGCCGTTATCCACCTTCGGGCTCTCGTCTTGACTTGGGTCCTGCAACTTTGTCGCGTCCTGCTGGCTTCACGTCCAGGCCGATATTTGCATGGGCCGGGTTTCTATTCTACGCCGATATCGGTAATGAGCCTTAAAAAACCGGCAATCTTTTGTAAAATTGTCGTCAAAATTCGACATTGGAAAGAAGAACAGGCATGGGCGAACAGCCCTTCTGGAAGACGAAATCGCTGGCCGAGATGACGAATGCCGAGTGGGAAAGCCTTTGCGACGGCTGCGGGCTCTGTTGCCTCAACAAGCTGGAGGACTGGGATACGGGCGAGATTGCCTGGACCAGTGTCGGCTGCACGCTGCTCGACGGACAGAGCTGTCGCTGCAAGGACTATCCGAACCGGCAGGCAACTGTGCCGGACTGCATCCAGCTGACGCCGGAGGAGGTGGAGACGCTGACCTGGCTGCCGCCGACCTGCGGCTACCGACTGGTGCGCGACGGGCTCGATCTCTATTGGTGGCATCCGCTGGTCTCCGGCGATCCGGAAACGGTGCATCAGGCGGGCATCTCCGTGCGCGGACGCACGGTCTCCGAGGATGATATCGATGTCGAGGATCTGGAGGACTACTTGGTGACCTGGCCGCTGACGGTGGGCGAGCGCGGCGAGCGGTAGATAGTCACCGGATGCCGGGTTGCAAACGGTGGCACCCGATCAGATCTTGGCGGAGGCCTTGTTCAGGGTTTTGGCGCGACGTTGCGCCAGGCGGTTTCCATCACGTGGTCGATGATATCTTCTTCGGCATCGGCGAAATAGACCGAGGTCCAGCCCTTGAGACCCCAGCCGCCCGGGACAGCGGCGCAGACGCCGGGCTCGGTTTCGAGGAACAGCCGCTGCTGGTCGGGCGTGAACTTGACGACGGCGCGGCCGGCTTCCGGCAGGGACATGAAGATGCGATTGCCGACGCGAAAATCGCGCTTGCCGAAATGGGCGCTTTCAACCGCGCCGGGCAGGCTCATGGCCCGCTTTTCCAAGTCTTCGGTTCTCATGGCAAAAATTGTAACACGCATCCCGGAATGCGCAAATTTACGAAAATAATCCTAATAGGAAAATAATCCTTGACGCCGTGACGGTGGTTTGATAGGGTTATGGCACAGTCGGAAAAGTGGGTGAGGCGGATGCTTCACCCGGGGTTTTTAGGCGGTAGTCTTAACGAGGGTCACTCAACCCGGAGCCAAGAAGCTGCCTTCGGCCCCCCCTCATCCGGCGCTTCGCGCCACCTTCTCCCCGCTGGGGAGAAGAGGGAGCGGCCGAAACTCATAGGTAATTGTCCTGCCCCTCGAGCGGTAGGCTGGAAAATTCAAGGATCATCTTGTCATGTCCGATCTGGATTTCGATCCGGAGCTTTTTGGCTTGTGGCCGAAGGCGCCGGTTTATGATGGGCTGCGGCCGGGGGAAGAGGATGCCGAGCTTCAGGATGTTGCCCGTCGCGTGATCCTCGACACCAAGGCGGAGGCGGTATCGCCGCTCGATGATCTGCAGGACATGCTGAACGGCATGACGAAGGAATTGCGCGAACAGATGCAGCAGTTCCAGCGGCTGCGGCGCATCGCCGACGAGAAGGCGGATGCCGCGGGCGAAGAGATCGACCGCAAGCTGATCCAGGCCGACGCGAAAGCAAGCATCGAGGCGATGTCGGTGATCGTGCGGACGCTGGAGAAGATCGACAGCCTGCAGAGGACGATTGCCCATGACCGGCAGGTCGCAGCAGAAACCGCCTTCGACGAAGAAAGCTACAACGCATTCGTTGCGGAAATCGATCAGCGCGTTGAACGACGCGCAAAGGAACTCGCAGCCAAATACATCGCAGATGCCGGTTGCAGCGACGGGGCTATTGGTCCTGACTTTGGCGATGGCGGAGCAACCGGCGACAATACGCCTGGAGCGCCGCGAGGATCGCCGGAAGGTCAGCGCTCAATTCCGCCAGTTGGAAAAGAGGATGTTGAAGCACGGAATCCGCATGGAACGTGTGAATACAGTGCGGGCAAAGGCTACGGGGGAAGCATACGTCTTGATGAATGATCTGGACGGCGCAACGGCTGGTGCTCAGCTTCGGCCCTTGCCGTTGCCAGCCGAGGTCTGCGCCGGAGGTGCAGCACCTCCAGAGGAGCAAGCGCTTTCAGGCGATCTGAATGCAGACACTGCCATCACGGGTATCTCGGACGGACTTGCTGGAATGCCGGGCCAAAGCCTTGCTGCTTGCGGCACCGGAGATTGTTCGGTTGAGGATGCCTCGGTTGTGGCAGATGCGAGCCGCCTTGAGCGGTTTCGCAACCTCGTCACGTTTGTTCGGGACTGGACGCAAACGCGCCGCGACGAACAAAAACCTCCCGAAGGCGACTGGCGGGTCTGGCTTCTGATGGGCGGGCGCGGATCGGGCAAGACGCGGGCGGGTGCCGAATGGGTGCAGGAGCTGGCGGTGGGAAAGACCGCGCGGCCGGGCTTGCGTATCGCGCTGGTGGCAGAAACGCTGGGCGATGCGCGCGAGGTGATGATCGACGGCGTGTCCGGTATTTGCCGGATCGCCAGGGTAAATCGGCCGGAGTTCGAGGCCTCGCGGCGGCGGCTGGTCTGGCCGAACGGCACTGTGGCGCAGATTTTCTCCTCCGAAGATCCGGAAAGCTTGCGGGGGCCGCAATTCGACTATGCCTGGTGCGACGAACTCGGCAAGTGGAAACACGGACAGGAGACGTGGGACATGCTGCAGTTTGCGCTGCGGCTTGGCAACGAGCCGCGGGCGCTGGTGACGACGACGCCAAGGCCTGTGCCAGTGCTGAAGGCGCTGATGGCCGATCCCGGCACGCGGACGCTGCGGATAAGCACAGCGGACAATGCCGATAATCTGGCGCCCGGATTTCTCTCGGCGATGGCGGCACGCGGCTGGGGCGGCAGGAACTCGACGGCGAGATGATCGAGGATCGCGAGGACGCGCTGTGGTCTCGTGCCCGCATTGAAGCGCTGAAGCTGCGCGATGCCGGGCCGCTTGGCCGGATCGTCGTGGCGGTCGATCCGCCCGCCGGCATGGGGCGGGAATCCTGTTGTGGGATCATTGTGGCCGGCCTCGACCGGACGGGACGCGGCGTGGTTTTGGCGGATTGCTCGGTGGAGGGCGCTAGCCCCGCCGGGTGGGCAGGTGCGGTGGTTCGCGCCTACCGGCGGTTCGATGCCGACCGGATCGTCGCCGAGGTCAACCAGGGCGGCGACATGGTTTCGGCGGTGCTGAAGGGCATCGACGCGCAACTGCCGGTGACGGCCGTCAGGGCTTCGCGCGGCAAATGGCTGCGGGCCGAGCCGGTGGCAGCGCTCTACGAGCAGGGCCGGGTGGTGCATGCGGGATCGTTTCCGGCGCTGGAAGACCAGATGTGTGATTTCGGGCCGGACGGATTGTCGTCAGGGCGCTCGCCGGACCGGCTGGATGCGCTGGTCTGGGCGTTGACGGCACTGATGCTGGAAGGCGGCGGCGAGCCGCGGGTCAGGGGGATCTGAAGTGAAATATGCTGCGACGTGCTGTCAGAACGGCCAGTTCAGCAGATAGCAATCCTCGACATCGACCGGCTGAACATAGGTATGGTTTCGACGGGGGTTCGGTACTTTTTTCGGAAAAGCATCCCTGGTGGCGCGTATTGCAATTTCGTCAGCCTTACTGTCGCCGGACGAGCTTTCGATGCGAATTACGCTGATCTCGGCATTGGGACCGGTTTCAATGCGGACAACGGCTTGTTTCGAACAGCCGCCGGGGAGAAGGCAGATGCAGAAAAGGATGGCGGCAGCGGATTTCATCGGATCGACCTTTGCAGAAGCGACTGGGGGTAGGAACCGGCAGGTCGTGGCTCTGCTAGGGTCTGACTTGTCCTGGCATGATATATGTGAAGTTTTTCCGTGGCTTGGGTATCTTCTGCGGAAAGAAACGTTTGGCCATTTCCACCACTCTTCGATCTGCCGATGCGATGCCGGACGAGCGCGTGACCCTTATGCTTTTGAGCTTGGCGTTTTCATCCGTTTCCAACGCGAGCATGACATTCAGCGTGCAATGATTGCGCCTGCATTGTTCGATCATTTTCCGATCGGAAATTTCGACACAACCCGAAACAAAAATGGCCGCCGTTAACACGGCTGCCAGTGCAAGTAACTTCATGATTCCACCCCGGCTTCTGACGAACCATCGCGATAGCATGCGCGGTCGTGGTGGCAAAGAGGTTGGTGAGGGGTGATTTGGAACAGGTTAAAGTTGCGCGCCTGCTTGGCCATTGGAAGCCTGCAGTGCCCAGACTGCGTGGCGTCTGAGCGTCTTTGCGGGTATGCCGCTGTCCCGTGCGATAATACCCAGACTTTACGGCTCTGAAAGAGGCTAATGCCTAGCTTAACAAGCACCCCACCCCGGAGCCAAGCTCCGAGCCTCCCACTCATGGGGTGGGGTGTTTCCGGCGTTGAGGGACGATACCGTCGGCTCCGCCGTATTGGAACTGCCTTCGCGGATCCCCGGCGCCATTCGTTTTCGAGGCGTCGAACCCGGCCTGGGACCGCGATTAGCGCATTAGCGCTTGTCGTCGTTGGTGTCGGAGGATTTTGGCGTGGACGCCGCGTTTTCGCGCATTTGCTGCCATGCGTTTTCGAACCGGTCGAGGATGTGCTGCGGTACCGTCGAACGGGTGGTGTCGGCCTGCATCTTATTCTGGATGTTCATTCGATCCTCCTCGATCAATGGGCAATGTCATATTGCTGTTTTCAGTTTTCACATCTTAAAGGCAAAGTAAATCAGGGCATTAAACAATTTAAACGATTTAAATTGGTTAAATCGATTTAGAGTCACGACATTTTCAGGTGTGGTGGGCAGAAGCGGAGCAGGGATGGCGTTCGATCGGGCAGCTTTCTTCAAAGCGGTACGTGTTTCACTTTTCGAGGGTGCCCTGAAGCGGGGGCAGGTCGAGGGGATGGTGGCGATTCTCGATCGTTGGGCGCTGATGCCGCAAGCCGACAGGCGGTGGCTTGCCTATATGCTGGCAACCGCACATCACGAGACCGGCCGGACGATGCAGCCGGTGCGCGAGACCTTTGCGGTGAGCGACGACCGGGCGATTGCCATTCTCGACGGGGCATTTCGAACGGGCCGGCTTCCGTCCGTATCGGTTCCCTACTGGCGGCGGGATCCGGACGGGAAGAGCTGGCTGGGGCGTGGGCTGGTGCAACTGACGCACAGGGCGAACTATGAAAAGATGACGGCCGTGACGGGGATTGATCTGGTTGCCCGTCCCGAGCGGGCAATGGAGCTTCCGGTTGCCGTCGACATCCTGTTCAAGGGCATGGACACGGGTGCCTTCACCGGCCGGAAGCTTGGAGATTATTTCTCTGCCGCCAAGGAGGACTGGAACGGTGCCCGGCGGATCATCAACGGTCGCGACAAGGCGGCGCTGGTGGCGAGTTATGGCAAGCAGTATTTCGCGGCAATCAGCGCGGCGGGGTGAGTGTGGCTGGCTATAAGGGTAGGCACCGGATGGCCGTTCCAATGGCAACCGGAGGCGCTGGCGAGCTCCAAATCCTTTACGCCATTACTTCGCCCGCGTCGTGCAGGCGGCTCCAGATGGCTTCCACTTTACCCAACCCGTAGCTCGTGCAAAAACAAATGCGGGAGTGTGGGCGATATGAAGAACCCTGAAAAGTTGCGTGAATGGGGACGATGTGAGGAATGTCGCAGCCGGTATGTTGCTTCGTCGTCCATGATGGCTTCGCTTTGTCCTGAGTGCTCACATCATCTCTATGGCTACGAAAACTGTGCCCATGTTTTCGAGGACGGTCGCTGCAATCGATGTGGATGGAACGGGCGCAGGTCCAAATATATACGTTCACTCATCGCCGGGGACCCCTGACATCTTTGGTGGCCGCCCATAGCCTAAGATCGGCAAACGGGGCGACCGTGATTGCCGCTTCTTCTTTCGTTCGCGCACCGATTTTGATGCATCTGCTGACCGCAGACAATCAAGGGAACTGACTGATGAAAAATCCATTTCGTCTGCCGTGGCGCCGCCCGGCGGGGAGCGAAGCCTTGCGCGAAACCAAGGCGGCCTCCGGTTTCATCGCGATTGCGCATGAGGGGCGGGCGCACTGGACCGGGCGCTCCTATGCCGCCCTTGCCCGTGAAGGTTTCATGCGCAATCCGGTGGCGCACCGGGCGGTGCGGTTGATTTCGGAAGCTGCAGCCTCGGTGCCGCTGCTTGTCTATGAGGGAACGGAGGAGCGAACCGAGCACCCTGTTCTGGCGCTGCTGTCGCGGCCAAATGGGCGGATGGCGGGGATCGATTTCCTCGAGACGCTCTATGGCCATCTGCTGTTGTCGGGCAACGCCTATGTCGATGCCGCGGAGATCGGCGGGGAGGTGCGTGAACTGCATCTACTGCGGCCGGACCGGGTGCGCATCCTCGAGGGCCGGGACGGCTGGCCCGAGGCCTATGAATACCGCGTTGGCAATCTGGCGCGGCGGATTGCGGCCGGCGAGGAGGGGCTGCTGCATCTCAGGCTCTTTCATCCGCTTGACGACCATCTCGGCTTTCCGCCGCTGGCGGCGGCACAGATGGCGCTCGATCTCTCCAATGCGGCAGCGACCTGGAACAAGGCATTGCTCGACAATTCGGCCCGGCCTTCCGGTGCTCTGGTCTACCAGCCGAAGGAGGGCGGCAATCTGTCGGCCGACCAGTACGACCGGCTGAAGACAGAGCTCGACGAGGGCTATTCCGGGCCGATGCGGGCCGGCAGGCCGCTGCTGCTCGAAGGCGGGCTCGACTGGAAGGCGATGGGGCTCTCGCCGAAGGACATGGATTTCGTCGAGGCGAAGAACGGGGCGGCGCGCGACATCGCGCTCGCCTTCGGCGTGCCACCGATGCTGATCGGCATTCCCGGCGACAATACCTATGCGAACTACCAGGAAGCCAACCGGGCGCTCTACCGGCTCACCGTTTTGCCGCTGATCTTCCGCACCGCATCGGCGCTGTCCGGCTGGCTGTCGGGACGGTTTGGCGAGACGCTGAAGCTCGTACCAGATCTTGACCAGGTGACCGGGTTGACGGGCGAGCGCAGCGAAGTCTGGGCGCGGATGAAGGATGCGGATTTTTTGAGCGACGAGGAGAAGCGGCAGGCGGTTGGGTATTGAGGGTGTTGACGAGGGGGCGAGGAATGCTTGCCAAGAGACGCAACTTCGCGAAAATTGCTTCTATGAAAAACTCTCTCTTTCCCTGCAGGCTGACACTTCGAAGCTGCGACGCCACGAACATCGTTGCTGGACAAGAAAGCGTTATTCGGGAGGGCTATACTCTCGATGAATTTCGCTCCGGTATTGCGACGCTCAATACCGAGGAAATTCTTGAACAATGGGAGCCCGTCGATCCAAGGCGCGTCGCCTTGGAAATGACCTTGGCAATCGGCTGGGATAACGATTCCGGCACAAATAATTTCGCATTCAGGCTGGTAACCAACGCATTGCGCGAGCGATTGGGAAAACAGCTAAGATCAGACATCTATGTCGAGGACTTCAACTGGCCATCCGTAAGGCAAAGCATCCTGAACATTCTCAGAAAATGCGAGCGGCCGACTTGGGACGAGAGCCTTGTCAATCTCAGGAAAAGGTTTGATTGGGAATTTGAGGGAATGGCAGGGACGTAATCACTCGCCGTAAATTGCCACTGATTCCAGCAGGATAAAGGCGCTTCTCGAATCAGAATTGAACCTTGCTGATTCAGAAAATGAATTACCCGATTCAGCGTCTGAATATCCAACCTCAAGCGATTCAAAAGACTCAGAAATTTGTCGATGCTTACGATGCGTAAGGCAGGTCCTCACGTTGCGGCAGTTGACTGCCGTCTCGTCAGGTTCCGTCAATTCCAAGATTAACATCAAGGACTTAACAAATGGCTGATTTTGGCAATGACCCGGGTCTTTGGGCAGCCAAGGGCATCGGCTCGGCGGCAGGCGCTGCCGTATCGCTCGTCTACATGCTGCCCAAGGGCAAGCGCGAGGCGGGCTCCCGTTTCTTTACCGGGCTGCTCTGCGGGCTGATCTTCGGCGGGCCGGCGGGGCTGTGGATCGTCGCCAAACTCGGCATTGCCGGCAGTCTTTCCGGCACCGAGGTGATGCTCACCGGATCGGCGGCCGCCAGCCTTTCGGCCTGGTGGGGGCTGGGAGCCGTCGTACGGGTGGCAAAGCGGTTTGGCCAGCAACCGTAGCCGCGGACATCGCAGCATCGTGTATCGCAAGCGTTTCCAGCGTCTTCCGCTCAAAATTGAGCATCAGTTTTCATTGATCGAATTCGGCGTTGATCGGCACTTGGCCGCGCCGGACGTGCTTTTCATCAACAGGAGATTTACATGGCAGATCAATCGACGATCACCAAGGCATCGACCGGGACGCGGACGGGCTTGTTCACCTGGAACCTTGAACAACGCAACAACCAATATGTGACGCCCCGTGATTTCGGGGCGACCGGAGCCGGCACGGCAGACGATGGCGACCGCATCCGAGATGCGATCGACGTCGCCAATGACCTTGGCATCAATCTCGTTATGGTGGATGGAAAGTTCAGGTCCTTTGATCCGATCGTTCTCGAGAAGCCCGTTTCGTTTTTCGGACGAAGCCACTCGGATCGGCTCCGCATCGATACCGACAACACGAAACCCGGATTGCATATCGCAAAAACGAGCAATGTTTTCCTGCGCAATTTTGATCTGCAGGTGCACACCACAAGCGGAATTATCAACGGTTCGGGGCACAACGGCACATGCGTGACGACCTGCGACTGGTTCGTTCCTCCAACTGAACCGGAGCCCGTTCCGGTCACCAATATCGTCATCGACAGCATGCGTCTTTCGCGAACGACGGGATCCAAATCCGGACATGCCATTGCCTGCATGTCGCGCACGCGCGGCGTGCGGATCGTCAACTGCGATTTCCGGGGCACCGACGACGGTTATCACGGCGACGCCGTCCTGTGCCATTGGGGGGCGTGGTCAAACGGGGTCAGTACATACGCTGTCAATTTTGATAATTTGACAGGCGCCTTTACCGAAGGCCGCGTCGTGGTGGGCCTGATTAGCGGAGCCACCGGCTTTCTGGTCAAAGTGCTCGGAACCGGGACGACCGGCACGTTGTATATAAACGCTTTGGTCGGCACTTTTCAGGACAATGAGACGATTGTCGACGGCGTTGGCGGCTCTGCCGTCGCAAACGGTGTGGCATATGAAGACCAGATGCAGTCCAGGTTCGAACCGGGCCGCTATTCGTATCATCCCAATGACATCAAGATACTCAATTGCCGGGCGACCAAAACCGGCCGCATCCTCGCGGCTTCGTCATCCTACAATATCCAGGTGGATGGTTTCACGATCACCGACCCGGTTCAGCTTATCGATCTGCCGGTCGGCGACGAAGCCGATACGTTCGCCAGTGTCGAGGATGCCGGGCAGACCTACAGCCTGTATTCGTTCACCAACATTCACGTGCGTGAATCCCTCGGCTCCGGTGCCAATGGCATCACGGTTCTCGATCTCTCGGGCTATTCGACATCCAAGCAGACCGCGGCCGATCTGGCAGGATATGCCGGTTCGGGATATGCCGGAATGCCCTTCAATGCTGTCCAGCCGCGCAACAGGCAAGTCAATTTCCGGGATGTTCACTATGGCAAGATCACCTGGAAGGCCGGTCCCAAAAATCCCGCTGGTTCTCCGGCTTACGAACGGCAGATATGGGTGCGGAACGTTATCGGCAACGTCACGTTCGAGGATATCGACGCCGATGGACTGGATGGCGTCTTGTCCCTGACGCTCGCCAATAGCCGGGGGCAATTCAAGTTCGATCGCTGTGACCTGTATGGCGGCGTTGTCCTGACGGAAGCGGACGGCGTATATTTTACCAATTGCAAGACGGTGCAGCCGAACCAGGACAAACAGAACGTTTTTGTCCGCAGCAAGATGACGACGGCGACCACGGATGCTACGGGCTTCGTGGCAAACGCTACCTCCATCACGCTATCATCGCCTTCGGCCCTCGGCTATCCCATCGGCACGCCGGTCAAATATGTCGGCGGCGTTGTCTATACGACAAAATGGGTGGAGGACGGAGACACGGTTGTTCACGTCTCGACCATTTCAGGGGGCGCCGCGGGTGCGACAACGGTGATTTTCGATCAAAGCGCGCGCAATATCGAACTCAACAATCACAAATTGATCAATGGACTGAACGGAATTTATGCGACAGGCCCGGGCGTGGTGCGTTTCAGCGGCGGCACGATTACGCAGGTGCAGGAATATGGTGTTGTTGCCGAAAACGAAGCAACGATTCAGCTGGACGGTACAGACATGCGTGACAATGGTCATGCGCGAGTTCCAGGCGGGCCAGCGATCACGACGGCAAATCTTCTCGCCAAGGCCGACGGGGCAGTTTTCGCCCGCCGAATGCGCTTTGGTGATAGCAATCTGATCAGCCACAATTTCCAGGCCCAGACGGGATGGAGAGGCGGTTCTGTTGTCGATAGCGTGTTTGAGGACACGCCCATCGGCAGCCATGTCAATGTTGCGGCCAATACGCTCAACGGTATGGAATGGCGCAACAACCGGCTTCAACAGGGGAATATGTTGCCCCAGCTGGCTTGGACACCCCAACTTCGCATCAATGGCGCCGCTATCACCGCGCAATCCTCGACCGGCACTTATGAGGTCAATGGAAACGAAGTCACGCTCTGGTTCGAGATCACGGCGACCACCCTTGGAAGTGGTGTCGGCAATGTCGCCATTTACGGCAACCCGCTTCCCGTGGCGGGGCAGGCCGGCAACGGTGAGATCTACATCAGCGGTGGAGCATCGCTGAATACCGCGCCGTTCTGCCGGATAAATCCGGGGTCGGCGATCATCACCCTGTCACGGCACGGGAGCACGAGCTACGTCCAGTTGACAGAAGCCAATCTGGCAAACAGTGCCGTGATCAAGGGCCACCTGACCTATCGGCTGGCTTAACGCACGGCCGATACTCGTTAGACGGAACAGACGAAAAGCTGCGGCGGTATTCTGCCGCCCGGCTTGCAATGCCCAACATCGGAGTAACTCCATGACGACCGACAGCCTGCCTGTCTGGCGAACGAAGAAGTTTGCCAATCTGACACTTTCCGGGGTGACCGGTGAGGGGCGGTTTTCCGGCTATGCCAGCATCTTCGGCGAGGTCGATCTCGGCAAGGATGCGATCGAGCCGGGAGCATTTCAGCAATCACTGGCGCGGCGCGGCGCCTCCGGTGTGCGCATGTTGTTCCAGCATGATCCGGGCGAGCCGCTCGGCGCCTGGAAGGCGATCCGCGAGGACGCGCGCGGACTCTATGTCGAGGGGCTTTTGTCGCCCGGTGTGGCACGCGCCCAGGAAGTGCACCAGCTGATGAAGGCGGGTGCGCTCGACGGGCTGTCGATCGGCTTCCAGACCGTCAAGGCGAAGACCGACAGGGGCGGCGTGCGCCGCATCCTCGAAGCCGATCTCTGGGAAATCTCGATCGTGACCTTTCCGATGCTGCCATCGGCCAGGGTCTCGAACGTCAAGAATGCGCGGTTCTTCCGCGACAAGGAAACGGAGCTCGTGCGCACCATGCGGCGGGCGGCCAGGATGATGAAGCTCTGAAACAAGGACAATGCGATGACAGAGACGAGCAGTGTTGTGCCCGAGACCAAGGTAGCGCCCGAAATCAAGACGGCGCCGGAGACGATGACAGCCGCCTTCGAGGATTTCATGGGCGCCTTCGAGGCGTTCAAGGAGACCAACGACCGGCGGCTGGGGGAGCTTGAAAGCAAGCTGACGGCCGACGTCGTCACTCGCGAAAAGATGGACCGCATCTCGCGTACCATGGACGAGCAGAAACGGCTGATCGACCAGATGGCGCTGAAGAAGGCGCGGCCGGCGCTGGGGCGCAGCGGCGAAACGAGCCTTGAAGCGATGGAGCACAAGGCGGCATTCGAAGGCTATATCCGCCGGGGCGACGAACAGGCGCTGCGCGAACTGGAGGCCAAGGCGTTTTCCATCGGCTCTTCCAGCGACGGCGGCTACCTGGTGCCGAACGAGACGGACACGGAGATCGGCCGCCGGCTTTCGGTGGTGTCGCCGATCCGCGCGATGGCGACCGTGCGCCAGGTCTCGGGCGCCGTGCTGAAGAAGCCGTTTGCGCTCGCCGGCATGGCGACCGGTTGGGTAGCGGAAACGGCGGCCCGGCCGCAGACGACGACGCCGCAGCTGGCCGAGCTGTCCTTCCCGACGATGGAACTCTACGCCATGCCGGCGGCAACAGCGGCACTGCTCGACGACGCCGCGGTTGACATCGAGAACTGGATTGCCTCGGAGGTCGATATCGCTTTCGGCGAGCAGGAAGGCACGGCCTTCGTGTCCGGCGACGGCACCAACAAGCCGAAGGGGTTCCTGAGCTACACCAATGTCGCCGACAGCGGCTGGAGCTGGGGCAATATCGGCTATGTCGCAACGGGCGCTGCCGGCGCCTTCAAGGCGAGCGGGCCGTCCGACACGCTGATCGACACGATCTACGCGCTGAAGGCCGGGCACCGGCAGAACGCATCCTTCGTGATGAACCGCAAGACTCAAGCCGAAATCCGCAAGTTCAAGGATGCCGACGGCAATTATCTCTGGCGTCCGCCGGCAGTCGCCGGTCAACAGGCCTCGCTGATGGGCTTCCCGATTGCCGAAGCCGAGGACATGCCGGATATCGGCGCGAACAGCACGTCGATCGCGTTTGGCAACTTTGCCGCCGGTTATCTCGTGGTCGATCGCACCGGTGTGCGGGTGCTGCGCGATCCCTATTCGGCCAAACCTTACGTGCTGTTCTACACGACCAAGCGGGTCGGCGGCGGGGTGCAGAATTTCGAGGCTATCAAGCTGGTCAAATTCGCGGCATCTTGAAAAAGCGTAAGGCAGCCCTTTCTCAAGGGCAGCGACCATTCGCGCCGGCGGTCTTCCCTGCCGCATGGCGCGAGGACGGACGCGGCTCCCCTCCCGCCGCGTCCGTCCATCCTCCCGCCATTCGACGGAGATTTCCATGACCATGACCGAACTGACGCCGCCCGTCGGCGAGCCGCTGACGCTTGCCGAGACGAAGGCGCATCTGCGGGTTGACGGCAGCAACGAGGACGATCTGATCGCATCGCTGATCCGGATCGTGCGCGAGCATATCGAGTGGGAAACGGGATTGGCGCTTTTAAGCCGGACGTTCCGGCTCTATCTCGACGACTGGCCGGGGTCCCGCGTGATTCAGATTGCGAGAGGGCCGGTGCAAGCGATTGAGGCAGTTACGGTTTATGATGCTGGCGGCGCGCCGCAAGACATCGACGTCTCCGGTTTTCTGCTTGACGGACAGGCGCGCCCGGCGCGGCTGATCCTTCCCCGGCAACCGGAACCGGGACAGGCGCTCAACGGCATCGAGATCGATTTTTCGGCCGGCTTCGGGGCGACCGGTGCCGATGTGCCGGACACGCTGAAACGGGCGATGCTGCTGCATGCGGCGCTGCTCTACGAGTTCCGCGGCGCGGTGCAGCCGGACAATCAGCCGGCGGCGGTGCCTGCCGGATACGACCGGCTGATCGCACCGTTTCGCCGGCGGGGGCTTTGACCATGGGCGCGGCCATTCTCGATCCGGGCCAGATGTCGGCGCGGCTGGATCTGGAGATGCGCGACGATGCGAGCGACGGCCAGGGCGGTATCGTGCCGGGTTTTGTAGCCGTCGCATCGCTCTGGGCGCGGATCGAGCCAGTGTCCATGGGCGAAGAGGAGCGGGCGGATGAAGACGTGTTCGCCGTGACGCACCGCATCTGGGTTCGGTTTCGCGACGATATCAGGGCGGGCATGCGGTTTCGTAAAGGCGGCCGGGTTTTTACCGTGCGGGCTTTCTACGATCCGGACGAAACGAGGAGATATCTGGTTTGCCGCTGCCTGGAGGAGGGACAATGAGCGCCGCTCGCGCCTTGCAGAAGGCGATCTACGAGACGCTGTCAGGCGATCTGGCGTTAACGGCGATGATCGGCATCGACGGGGTTCACGACCATTTGCAAACCCGGTCGCACCGGCCCTGTGTCTCCATCGCCGGCCTTGAAAGCCTCGATGCTTCGACGGCAAGCGAGGCGGGTGAGGAGCATCTGCTTACGCTGGAGGTGCACGCCGGTGAAGGCGGCAACCGGGCGGCGCAGGAGATTTCGGCGCGCGTGCGGATTTTGCTCGACAATGCCGATCTCGAACTCGATGGCTTTGCGCTGGTCAGCCTGTTTCACCGGCGCACCCGCATCGGCAGGGACGCCAAAGCCAGGGGGCATGTTGCGGAGATGGTATTTCGGGCGGTGACGGAGTGAAGATCCGCTTCTTTGAGCAGTGATTTTACCGGCGCCCCTTGCGGGCGCCTTTTTCATTTCAGGAAGGACAAAACATGGTGGCGCAGAAGGGCAGGGATCTTCTTTTGAAGATCGACAATGGCGGCTCTTACGTGACGGTGGCAGGGCTTCGCTCCAAGCGGCTGGCGTTCAATGCCGAGGCGGTGGATGCAACCGACGCGGAATCGGCGGGTCGGTGGCGGGAATTGCTGGGTGGGGCGGGGGTGCAGCGGGCATCCGTTTCGGGTGCAGGCATCTTTAAGGACCAGAGTTCAGATGCGCTGGTGCGTTCGGCCTTCTTCAATGGATCGATCCTCAACTGGCAGATCGTCATTCCCGATTTCGGCACGCTGACCGGCCTCTTCCAGGTGACGGCGCTGGAATATTCCGGCCAGTACAATGGCGAGATTCTGTTCGAGACCGCGCTGGAATCGGCCGGCGTCCTGACCTTCGCGGCGTTGTGATGACGGTGCGGCACAATGTGGCTACGGGCCGGGCAAACCGGCATCGCGGCGAGGTGGAGGCCATGATCGGCGGAGAGCGGCGAATTCTCTGCCTGACTCTGGGAAGCCTTGCCGAGCTGGAGACGGCCTTTGCGGCCGACAATCTCGTGGAACTCGCCGCGCGTTTTTCTGCCGGCCGACTGAAGGCTGAGGACATGATCCGTATCCTCAGCGCCGGTTTGCGCGGCGGCGGCAATCTGGTGTCCGACGAAGATGTCGCCGTGATGAGCGTCGAGGGCGGTATCGCTGGCCTGGCGCGGCTCACCGGTGAATTGCTCGCGGCGACCTTCGGGGTTGCGGAGGAGCCGGCAAACCCTTGAAAGCCGCAGCGGGCGACAAGGCCAGTCTGCCGCCTCCGTTTCCGTGGGACGTGGCGATTCATGCCGGGCTTTGCCTGCTGCGGCTTCCAGCGAAGGATTTCTGGGCGATGACACCGCGCGAGATGCAGGCGGCGCTTGGTGGATTGCGGCCACGGGTGACAGTTCCGGATCGCTCGGGTTTGGAGATGCTGATGGGGGCGTTTCCGGATTGAGAGCGTCACTAATGGATTTCAGGAGACGACGATGGAACCGGATGAGACAGGGTTTTCGGCGGCGGCGGACGATGCGGCTGCCTTGAAGGACGTGCTCGACGATCTGGAGCGGCGGTCGCGCTCCTTCGGCTCTGCTTTGACCGGGGCGCTGGCTTCGGCGACGCGTGGCGGCAAGGGACTGGAGGATGTGTTGCGCAGTGCCGGACTGCGGCTGACGGAGATCGCGCTTTCGGCGGGATTGAAGCCGCTGGAGGGACTGTTCGGCTCGGCAATCTCGGGGCTGGCCGGCAGCCTTGGTGGAGCGACGGCATTTGCCGATGGCGGGATGCCGGGCAGGGTGACGCCCTTTGCCGCTGGCGGTGTCGTTTCGACGCCCACCTATTTTCCGATGGACGGGCAGACCGGCCTGATGGGCGAAGCGGGTTCGGAGGCGATATTGCCTCTGAAGCGCGGTGCTGACGGGGCGCTGGGCGTTGCCTCTTCCGGCGGTGGGGCGGCGACGAACGTCGTCTTTAACGTGACGGCGCAGGATGCGCAGAGTTTTCGAAAATCCGAAGGACAGATTGCGGCGATGCTGACGCGGACGGTGGGGCGCGGGCGGCGGGGGCTTTGAGTCCATTGCCCGTTACCCTGAGATCTTCTGGCAGGGGCCCCCCCCGCCTTTCCGCGGCGTTTAGAGGATAAAATCTCCCTTGACGAGTTCGATCGTTTTGTCGAGTTGGATGGAAAAGTCGGCCTTCTTGTCCCCATTCGTGTCGCCGTAAACGTAGGTATCTCCGTTCACGTTGGAATAGCGAAGCTCCTGCGCATTTCCGCTGAATGCCTTTTCGCCGATGAAAATGAAAGCCTGATTGCCCGCCCTGTCGATGTTGGCGTCGATCACCGACAGTCCGATTTTGTCGCCCTGGCTGTGCGAGAAGTCGTAGATCATGTCGCGTGACGACATGGTGCTATGCTTTTCGGACAGGAACAGGAATGTATCGGTGCCAGCTCCTCCATAGAGCCTGTCGGCACCCACGCCGCCAATGAGCTTGTCATTGCCCGCATCGCCGGTGAGCCTGTTGGCCCCGGTGTTCCCGGTGAGCGTATTGGCAAGGCCGTTCCCGGTGGCATTGATGTTGGACGTGCCGGTAAGGGTCAGGTTTTCGATGTGGACGCCTGCGATCGAATAGCTGACGGAGGCATAGACCAGATCCGTGCCGCTCGAGGGGGATTCGATTGTCTTGTCCGTGGAAATATCGACATAATACGTGTCGTTGCCCTTGCCACCGTACATCGTATCCTTGGCGACGCCGCCGTTGAGGACGTTGTCTCCGTCATTCCCTGTCAAGCGATTGTTGCCGTAGTTGCCCGTGGCGTTGATCGAACTCGTTCCCAGCAGCT
>UCEZ01000070.1:0-2500 GCA_900471525.1 Hyphomicrobiales bacterium
TGGTTGCGGGGGCAGGATTTGAACCTGCGGCCTTCAGGTTATGAGCCTGACGAGCTACCGGGCTGCTCCACCCCGCGCCATCTGTGCAAGTCCGAAGGACTTGTCGCGTCCAGCGCAAATCCCTATTGGGATTTGTCGCGGTTGCGTCACCGCTATGCGGTGATGCTTACTGCCGGAGCAAATCCCGAAGGGGTTTGTCTCCTGTGAGGGACTGAGGAAAGCGTTTCCGAGGCCCCTTTATTTCATTTTCCGGCATATCTTAGCGAAGCAAAAAGGCCGCTTGAGGGCGGCCCGTTGTTTCGGCTGAGCCGGAGGATGAAGAGAAGATGTTTTTGGAATTTTCTTGCCATTAATAGACCTGGCAGCGACCTACTCTCCCGCGTCTTAAGACGGAGTACCATTGGCGCAGGGGCGTTTCACGGCCGTGTTCGGAATGGGAACGGGTGCAGCCACCCCGCAATAACCACCAGGTCAACTAAGGGCAAGAATTGCGCTGGCGACAGCGCAAAACCAAAATGAGAAGCTGGCGAGGGAAACCCTCTTTCTTATATTTTTGAACACGTCTTGTTGCCCGCGCTCCGGTCGAAGACCGCAAGCGCAGAGCGCGTCGCCAATCGTTTGGCGCGCCGTCCGCAGCGCAGCCGCCTTGCGGCGACAGCGTGAGGACAAAACAGATGGCTTATGGTTCATCGTGATGAACATAAGCAATGAGAACAATCAAGCCAATCGAACGATTAGTACCGGTAAGCTTCATGCATTGCTGCACTTCCACACCCGGCCTATCAACGTGGTAGTCTTCCACGGTTCTCAAGGGAATACTCGTTTTCAGGTTGGTTTCCCGCTTAGATGCCTTCAGCGGTTATCCATTCCATATATAGCTACCCTGCTATGCGGCTGGCGCCACAACAGGTCCACCAGAGATATGTCCATCCCGGTCCTCTCGTACTAGGGACAGATCCTGTCAATATTCCTACACCCACGGCAGATAGGGACCGAACTGTCTCACGACGTTCTGAACCCAGCTCACGTACCGCTTTAATTGGCGAACAGCCAAACCCTTGGGACCTGCTCCAGCCCCAGGATGCGATGAGCCGACATCGAGGTGCCAAACAACCCCGTCGATATGGACTCTTGGGGGTCATCAGCCTGTTATCCCCGGCGTACCTTTTATCCGTTGAGCGATGGCCCTTCCACACGGGACCACCGGATCACTATGACCGACTTTCGTCTCTGCTCGACTTGTCAGTCTCGCAGTCAGGCGGGCTTATGCCATTGCACTCGACGACCGATTTCCGACCGGTCTGAGCCCACCATCGCGCGCCTCCGTTACTCTTTCGGAGGCGACCGCCCCAGTCAAACTACCCACCATACACTGTCCCGGATCCGGATAACGGACCGCGGTTAGACATCCATGACGATAAGGGTGGTATTTCAAGGATGGCTCCACGAAGACTGGCGTCCCCGCTTCAAAGCCTACCACCTATCCTACACATGCCGACACGAATGCCAGTGTAAAGCTATAGTAAAGGTGCACGGGGTCTTTCCGTCTGACCGCAGGAACCCCGCATCTTCACGGGGAATTCAATTTCACTGAGTCTATGCTGGAGACAGCGGGGAAGTCGTTACGCCATTCGTGCAGGTCGGAACTTACCCGACAAGGAATTTCGCTACCTTAGGACCGTTATAGTTACGGCCGCCGTTTACTGGGGCTTCAGTTCAAAGCTTGCACCTCTCCCTTTAACCTTCCAGCACCGGGCAGGCGTCAGGCCCTATACGTCGTTTTGCAACTTCGCAGAGCCCTGTGTTTTTGATAAACAGTCGCTACCCCCTGGTCTGTGCCACCCCTCCATACTTGCGTACGAAGAGGTCACGCTTCTTCCGAAGTTACGCGTGCAATTTGCCGAGTTCCTTCAGCATAGTTCTCTCAAGCGCCTTGGTATACTCTACCTGACCACCTGTGTCGGTTTCGGGTACGGTCTATACGGTGGAGCTATTTCCTGGAACCGCTCCGCTGCCCAACCAATCCAATAAGGTTGAACAACTTGTGCAATCCGTCACTACCACCAGGCCCACGAATATTAACGTGGTTCCCATCGACTACGCATTTCTGCCTCATCTTAGGGGCCGGCTAACCCTGCTCAGATTAACTTTAAGCAGGAACCCTTGGTCTTTCGGCGAGGGAGTCTCTCACTCCCTTTATCGTTACTCATGTCAACATTCGCACTTCCGATACCTCCAGGAGCCCTCACGGGTCTCCCTTCACAGGCTTACGGAACGCTCCGCTACCACACGCATTACTGCGTATCCTCAGCTTCGGTGCATGGCTTTAGCCCCGTTACATTTTCGGCGCAAAGACCCTTATTTAGACCAGTGAGCTGTTACGCTTTCTTTAAATGATGGCTGCTTCTAAGCCAACATCCTGGTTGTTTTGGGATCCTCACATCCTTTCCCACTTAGCCATGACTTGGGGACCTTAGCTGGAGGTCAGGGTTGTTGCCCT
>UCEZ01000071.1 GCA_900471525.1 Hyphomicrobiales bacterium
AGCCCGGCGGCCTTTGTCAGGTTGATGCGGAACCGGTCCCTGCGGCGCTGGTATTTCCGGGTCATCTCGGCCGAGGCATGGCCGAGCTGCTTCTGGACGTAGCGTTCGTCGACCTCGGCCGAGGAGGCAAGCCCGGCGCGCAGCGAATGGCCGGAGAATTGTTGCGCCCGTTCAGCTTCGGTGAGATCGCCGCGGACGCCGGCGGCGAGCGCGGTGCGCTTGACGAGCTTGGCCACTTCCCTGTCGTTCAGGCGGGCCGGGCCGACCGACTTGCCCTGTCCGGTGACGCGCCGGAAGATCGGCCCGTGCGGGATCCGGGCGAGCTCAAGCCAGGTTTGCATCGCCCCGACCGGGCAGGTGGCGTCGGTGGAGCCGCGGCCGATCTCGACCTCGCGCCAGCCGGTCTTGCCGCGCAATGTCACCAGCATGCCCTTGTCGAGGATGTCGATCCAGCCGCGGCCGTCCTCGCTCTGGCCGCGGCCGACATCCAGCCCGACGATCTCCGAGCGCCGCAGGCCGCCGGCAAACCCGACCAGCAGCATTGCCCGGTCGCGCAGGCCGCGCAAGCTTCCGCGGTCGAGGGTCTGCAGCATGGCGATCAGCTCGTCCGGCATCACCGCCTCCTTCTGCCGGGGCGGGGCGGCATGGGTGTTGCGGATGCCGGCCATCACGGTGGCGATGGCGCGGTGCTTGCGGTCGAGTTTCTGGCCGCCGCGCTGGGCATAGTTCCAGCTGAGGGCGGAAAGCCGGCGCTCGATGGTCGAGACGGTATTCGCCTTCATGCCGCGTTCGGCGGTCCCTGACGCACAGGCGGTGATGTAGAGGCCGACGAGCTGCGGATCCGGGGGCAGCGGCGACACGGCCTGGCGCCGGCACCAGGCGCAAAAATGGGTCCAGTCGGAACCGTAGGCGCGGCGGGTATTGGCGGCGCTGGCCGCCGCGACATAGGCGCGGGCCCGATCGGCCAGCGGTTCGAGGTGGGCCGGCAGCGCAGCACGCGCCGCACGCGGCGCTGCAAGAGGGGAGGGGAGCCCGGCGTCGTGCATCGGGATGCCGGGCGACACCTGCGGCGCGGAAACATCGCTGGAAACCGCTGTGCTGTCAGAGGGAGCGGACCTCTCCTGGAGGTGATTTTCGGAGTTTTGCGCGGTGATTCGGGCCATGCGCACAGCAGAAAGCAAAACAGCCGATAAGGCAAGATTATCGG